>NZ_UWPJ01000008.1 GCF_900606115.1 Pigmentiphaga humi | reverse complement strand
GCTTCCCAACAGGGGGGGACCATGTTCGGCTTGCTGGCCGGACTGCTCGTCGGCCTGCTGGTGGCCGTGCTGGTGGCGTTCTACATCACCAAGGCACCCGTGCCCTTCGTCAGCCGCGGCGCCCGGCCGGCCCCGGCGCAGTCCGATCCGGCCAGCGCGCCCGACCCCAACCGCAGCCTGTACGGCCGGGATGGGCCGGCCGGCGCGCCGTCGGCTTCCGGGCCTTCGGCGACGCAGCCCGCGCCCGCGCCGGTGCCCGAAGCCACGCGCGATCCGCTGGGCGACTTCCTGGCCAATAAGGGAACGACAGGCGGCAAGCCGGGCGCGGCGGCGCCGCAGCCGCCAGCCGGTGCTGCCGCGCCCGCTCCTTCCGGCGGGGCCGGGGCGGCCGCCAGCGGCACGTATTTCCTGCAGGTCGGAGCGTATCGCGTCATCGAAGATGCCGAGGCGCTCAAGGCCAAGCTCGCCTTCATGGGCTTCCAGGCCAGGCTGGAAACCGCCGACGTAGCCGCCGGCACCGTGCATCGCGTGCGCGTGGGTCCGTTCAGCAAGCTGGACGACATGAATCGTACGCGTGCGCGGCTGGCGGAGAACGGCATCGAGGCCGCCGTCGTCAAGAAATAGGCCTGGCCGCTCCCGGCCTCCGGCGTAGGTTGCTTCCGCGCCGGAGGCCGGGGCCTTCCTGCATCGCGGAACTTCGCCGTTCCGCCAGCAGTCCGAATCTCCATCGTGCCCGGCCCATGTTGCGGCCGGGCCTCGCAAAGCAGAGGAATCCTATGATCGGTCGCTTTTCTCTTCGCCGCATGTTCGCAGGCATGGCGCTCGCCGCCGGTTTCGTTGCCGCCCTTCCGGGCCTGGCGCAGGCGCAGCAGCCGCGCGAAGGAACGGAATACGCTCGCCTGCAGCAGCCCCAGCCCACCGATTCCCCGGGCAAGATCGAGGTCACCGAATTCTTCTGGTACAGCTGCCCCCACTGCAGCGCGCTCGAGCCGGCCCTGGAGTCGTGGATCAAGCAACTGCCGCAGGACGTCGTCGTGCGCCGCGTGCCGGTGCGCTTCAATGCCGGCATGGAGCCGCAGCAGCGCCTCTACTACACCCTGGAAGCGCTCGGCAAAGTCGACCAGTTGCATCCCCTGGTCTTCAAGGCCATCCACGAGCAGCGCCAGCCGCTCAACACCGCCGACCGCATCGTCGACTGGGCGCAGAAGCAGGGCCTGGACCGCAAGCAGTTCATGGACACCTACAACTCCTTCGGCGTGCAATCCAAGGTGCAGCGGGCCGGCAAGCTGGCCGAGGCCTACAAGATCGACGGCGTGCCTTCGCTGGCCGTCAACGGCCGCTACCTGACCTCGCCCTCGATGACGGGCAGCAACCTCGGCGCGCTGCAGGTGGCGGACTTCCTGATCGGGAAGGAAAGGACGGGAAGGACCCCCCCTACGCGCTGAGGGGGAGGCCCACCCCCTACCCGCTTACGCGGGCCCCCTCAAGGGGGCGGCACTGGCGGACCGGCGAAGCCGGATCCGCTGTGCCCTGGATAGGACACTCACGGTATGGGATCGGGGGGATGCGTCTATGTGTTGTTTATCGCACATCAAATGATGTGCGATAAACAACATCGAGTGGAGGCGCAATGAATACTCAGATGCTTGCCGAGTTGTTCGGAGGGATGGAGCGATACAAGGCGCTGAAATGCCTGTTCGCGCATCCTTCCCGCGATTTCGGGGCGCGCGAACTGGCCGGCGAAGCGCAAGTCGATCCTGGCAATGCATCGCGCTGGTTGAGGCGCTGGGCCGCGGTAGGTTTATTGGAAAAGAAAGAAGTCTTCAATCGGCCGCGTTATTCCGCTTCACGAGATCCGAACCTGGAACACCTCAGGCTGTTTTTCCAACGAGAAAGCCAGTTGGTCCGGCGGATCGGCGAGCGAATCGCCGACCTAGGAGAGCGCGTGGACGCGGCAGCGATTTTCGGATCTGTGGCGAAAGGCACGGACGGGGTCGATAGCGATATCGATCTTCTGTTGCTGACGACTATGCCCGGGGTCGAGGCACAAGCGTTCTTCAAGCCCGTAGGGCGTGAGCTTCAACGTTCGATCAACGTGCTGACCTATGAAACGGATCGTTGGAAAGAAGCTGTGGCCGATGGCAACCCGTTCGTGAGTGAAATACTGGACGGCGCGCTCATTGTCCTGAAGGGAGACCTGCATGCCATTGCGTAAGCCAGAAGACTTCGTGGCTGGTGGCAGCAAGGTTTTTCGAAAAGCGCCTGTGAACCTGGAGTCCATGCGGGGATGGGTTTTGATTTCCAGGGACAAGGCAAAAGATGCGTTGAACCAAGACAATTCGACCAGCACGAGATTGGGAGCAGCCTATGACTCAGTGCTCAATTTGAGCCTGGCGGTTCTTTCTTCGCGCGGGTGGCGTTGCACGGCGGCAGATGGACATCATGTGCAGGCGCTGGAAGCGGCCTGCTCGTACATCGGTGTGACGCAGTCCGTGTTTGATCAGATGGATGCGGTGCGGGTGTGCGCAACAGTCAATACAATGGCGTGCCTCCCAGCGAAGGCGACGTGGCGCTTGCGCTGGCATGCATGCAGCGCTTGGTTCCTGCCTTGATGGAGGCCCTGGCGCCCGCGCTTTCGAAGAAATAGTGTGTTCGCGGGGGCGAGGTGCCGAATTCCGGCGTTGCCCCTCAAACCGGCCCGAAATCCACTTGTCCGAGTGCGCGCGCGGGGTCCAGCGCGCGTTGTACGCGTCCGGCCAGTGCTTGCGATTCGGCCGAGGCGTAGCGGTGGTAGAAGCGGGCGTTGTAGGGGCCGACGCCGTGTTCGGCGCTGAAGCTGCCGCCGAAGTCGCGCACGACCAGGTCGTAGAGCGCCACGCGCAGCCGTTCGACGGTGTCGGCGTCGTAGGCGGGGGTGGCGTCGTGGGGCCAGACGATGTTGAAGTGGGTGCCGCCGTCTGCCCAGTGGCCGAAGTCGAACAGGCGCAGCCACGGGAAGCCCTGGTCGAGCATGCGCTGGGCGGTTTCGCGGAAGGCGATCATGGACGAGCGCGGCACGGCGATGTCGAAGGCGATCAGCTTGCCCTGGTGGCGGATGGATTCGCTGATGGAGTGGCGGATCTTCCAGAGGTCGGGGCCGCCGTCCAGCACGGCGTTGGACACCAGCACGTCGAACTGGCGCTCGAGGAAATCGTTGAGCGCGCCCTGCAGGTCCACGCCCAGCACTTCGCGCGAGGAGGTGGCGGCCAGTTCCACCAGCAGGCAGTAATCGGGAATGGGCTCGGGCGCGAACGGGTTGGCCACGCCGGGCACATGGTCGATCACCGATTGCACGGTGGAGCGCGACATGCCTTCGTAGGCCGTGAGGAAATCGCCGAACTCGCTTTCCAGTTCGATCAGCAGGTCCAGCGTGGCCTGCTGGGTCGTGGGAACGATGAGCGCGGTGGCGGTCTGGCGGGGCAGCGGATGCACCTGGACGACCGCGCGGGTGATGACGCCGCCGGCGCCGCCCACGCCCACGAATAGCTGCTTCAAGTCGTAGCCAGTATTGTTCTTGCGCAGGCCGCTCATCAGGTCGAGCACCTGCCCGGGCGGGTCGGCCAGCACCACTTCCACGCCCAGCAGATTGTGGCGCACGTCGCCATAGCGGATCAGCCGCGCGCCGCCGGTGTTGGTGGCGATCATGCCGCCGATCGACGGGTTGGCGCCCAGGTCGATGGGAAAGCACAGGCCGTGCTCGGCGAGTTTGTCGTTGAGCTCCTGCAGCGTGACGCCGGCGCCGACGGTGGCGGTGCGGTTGGCGCGGTCGATCACGAGTTCGCTGCGCAGGCGCTCCAGGCTCAGCACCACCTGGGTGCCGCTTTCGTCGGGCGTGCTGGCGGCGACAAGACCGGTATTGGCGCCCTGGGCGATCAGCGGCGTGGCGGTGGCCACGCAGTGGCGCACCACGGCGGCGACCTCGGCGGTCGAGGCGGGCCGCACGATCAGGGCGGCCTTGCCGTTGCCGTAGCGGGCGCCGGTTTCGTAGCGGGCCTTGTCGGCCGGATCGGCGTAGAGATTGGCCTCGCCCACCAGGGCGGCCAGGGCATTGCGCAGCTCGGGATCGGTAGGGGCGCTCATCGTCATTTCCACGGAAAGGTCTACGACTATACCGCGCCTGTCGCCGGCACCGTGTATGGCAGAGGATAATGGCGGCTGTTTCGAGAGGGCGTGCATGAGAGTTTTCATTACCGGCGCGAGCAGCGGCATCGGCCAGGCGCTGGCCCGGCACTACGCGACGCGCGGCGCCACCCTGGGCCTGGTGGGCCGGCGCGAGGAGGCCTTGCGCGACCTGGCCGCCGGCCTGCCGGGCGGCGGCCATCGCCACTATGCCCTGGACGTGCGCGACCGCGCGGCGCTGCATGCCGCCGGTCGCGATTTCCTCGCCGCGGGCGGGATCGACCTGGTGGTGGCGAATGCCGGCATCAGCGTCGGCACGCTGACCGAGGAAACCGGCGACTTCGAGGCCTTCCGCGCCGTGATCGACACCAACCTGACCGCCATGGTGGCCACTTTCGAGCCGTTCATCCCGGCCATGAAGCAGGCGCGCCGCGGGCAATTGGCGGGCATCGCCAGCGTGGCGGGGATACGGGGCCTGCCGGGCGCGGGCGCCTACAGCGCCTCCAAGGCGGCCGTCATCGCCTATTGCGAAAGCCTGCGAAATGAACTCTCGCCCCACGGCATACGCGTCTCGACGATCGCGCCGGGCTACATCCGCACGCCCATGACCGCGCACAATCCCTATGCCATGCCTTTCCTGATGGATGCCGACGTCTTTGCCGGCAAGGCCGCGCGGGCCCTGGACCGGTCCGCGTCCTATGCCGTCATTCCCTGGCAGATGGGCGTGGTCGCCAAGCTGATGCGGCTGCTGCCCGACGCCGTCTACGACCACTTCGCCGTGCGCGCGCCGCGCAAGCCCCGCCAGTCCTGAGTCTTTCATATCGTCCATCCCATGCCTGCCTTGCTCCGCCGCTATTTCCCCTTTCTCGACTGGCCTCGGCCGAATTCGTCCGATCTGGCCGCCGATGCCCGCGCCGGCTTCACGCTGGGGTTGATCCTGGTGCCGCAGGCGGTGGCGTATGCGATGCTGGCCGGCATGCCGCCCATCGCCGGGCTGTATGCCGCGCTGATCCCGCCGGTGGTGAGCGTGTTGTGGGGGTCGTGCCAGTTGCTGGGCGCCGGGCCGGTGGCGCTGACCAGCATGCTGGTGGCCGGTTCGCTGGCGGGGCTGGCGGCCCAGGAATCGGCGCGCTGGGTCGAACTGGCCATCTGGCTGGCGCTGATGTCCGGGGCCATCCAGATCCTGATCGGCGCGCTGCGGCTGGGCATGGTGGTCAATTTCCTGCCGGGCTCGGTGGTGGGCGCCTTTACGCAGGCGGCCGCGCTGCTGATCGTGCTGTCGCAGTTGCCGGCCATGCTGGGCCTGGACGGCGCCGCCGCGCGCACCGCGCTCGCCGCCTGGGATGCGCGAGCCGTGCTGGCGGCCGTCGATTGGACCGGGTGCGCCTTCGGACTCGGCACGCTGACTTTCCTGTTCGTGCTGAAAAAGCAGAGCAAGCGCCTGCCCGTCGTGCTGGCCGCGGCCCTGGCGACGGGTTTGTTGAGCTGGGCTTTCGGCTACGGTGCGCGCGGCGGTTCGGTGGTGGGCGAACTGCCCGCGGGCCTGCCGGTGCTGGCAGTGCCCTCGCTCTTGTCGTGGGAGGACTACCGCAGCCTGCTGCCCGCGGCGGCGGTGATCGCGCTGGTCAGCTTCGTCGAGGCGCTGTCCAGCGCCAAGACGATCTCGCGCAGCACGCGCCGGCGCTGGAACGAGAACCAGGAATTCATCGGCCAGGGCCTGGCCAAGATCACCAGCGGCCTGAGCGGGGCGTTCCCGGTCAGCGCCTCTTTTTCCCGTTCGGCCCTGAACCTGTTCGTGGGCGCGCGCACGGGATGGTCGGCGCTGTTCGCCTTCGTCTGCGTGCTGGCCAGCCTGCTGTTCCTGACGCCTGCCATCGCCTATCTGCCGCGGGCCTTTCTCGCCGCGGTCATCATCGTGCCGGTCACCAACCTGATCGCGCCGCGCTTTTTCGTGCGCCTCTGGAAGGCGTCGCGCGCCGAGGCGGTGATCGCCATCTCCACGGCGGTCGCCACGCTGATCGCCGCGCCCCAGCTGCAATGGGGCATCCTCGCGGGCTTCGTCATGTCGCTGGGCTATTTCCTGTACCAGCGCTCGCACCCGCGCATCGTCGAGGTCGGCGTGCATGCCGACGGCACGCTGCGCGACCGGGCGCGCTTCCGCCTGCCGCCGCTGGCGCCCGATCTGTTCGCCGTGCGCATGGATGCCGCGCTCAGCTTCGTCACCGCCAATCCGCTCGAGCACTTCATTACCGAGTACTGCCGCGCCCACCCCGGGATCAAGCGCGTGCTGATCTATGCGGGGCCGATCAACAGCATAGACGTGACCGGCGTCGATACCCTGATCTACCTGATCGGCACGCTGCGCGACCAGGGCGTGGAAGTCTATCTGGCCGGCGTCAAGAAGCAGGTGGAAGAGGTGTTCGAGGCGTCCGGCGTGACGGGTCTGCTGCCGCCCGAGCAGGTGTTCCGCACCGAGCGCGAAGCGATCCAGCGCCTGCGGGCCAGCGCCGTCTAGGCCTTGAGGAATTCCTCGAGCAGCCAGGCGCCGGCCGGACCGAGCGGGCGCCGGTTGGACCACACCAGGTCCAGTGGCAGCAGGCGCCGCTGGCCCGGTACGTCCAGCTCCACCAGGGTGTCGGCGGCGAAGCGCGTGAGCAGCCAGCGCGGCAGCCGCGCCCAGCCGAAGCCCATGGCCGCCATCTCCAGCAGCATCAAGTAGTACGGCGCGCTCCAGGAGTGTCCGCGGGCGATGCGCCGGCCGTCTTCCTCGTAGGGGGCGATGCGCAATTCGCGCGCGGCGCGCAAGTCGGCCTGGGTGACCCGGTCGAGCCGGGCCAGCGGATGACTGCGGCCCACGGCCAGCACCATTTCCGACAGTTCCGGCAGCGTGGTGTGCTCGATGTCGGGCGGATAGCTTTCCTGGGCGCGCAGCAGGCCGAGATCGGCACGGCCCCGCTGGACTGTCGCCACGGTGTCCCAATCCTCGGACATCATGCATTCGAATTCCAGGCCGGGATACCGGCGGTCGAGCGCGGTCAGGACGACTTCGAAGCGTTCCGATTGATAAGTGTCCGACAGCGCCAGCGTGAGCCGCGATTCCTGCCCGGCGGCGAAACGGCCGGCGGCGCGGCCCAGCCGCTCGGCGCTGGAGAGCACCTGGGCGGCTTCGACCAGAAGCGCCTGCCCCGCCGGGGTCAGGGTGGGCTGGCGGGTGCCGCGGTCGAACAACTGCACGCCCAGGTCGATTTCCAGGTTGGCGATGCTTTCGCTGATGCTGGATTGCCGCTTGCCCAGCTTGCGCGCGGCGGCCGAGAAGGAACCGAGCGCGGCGGCCTGGGTGAAGGCGGCCAGGGCTTCGAGGGAATAGGCCATGGAATGCCCGCCATCAATGTATCGGAAATTCCGATGGTAATTGGTTTTTCACCAACGGATGTATCGCAGACAATGTCGGCAATACATCGTCGATTCGAGGCTGGAACGTGGTACCGGAGAAAAAACTGTGGGAACGCGTGCTGTACGCGGTCTGCTACGAATTCATCGCCCTCGTGCTGTGCGCGCCTGCGCTGGCATGGGCCATGGACAAGCCGCTGGCCCAGATGGGCGCGCTCACCCTGGCGATCTCGCTGATCGCGATGGCCTGGAACATGGTCTACAACGCCGGATTCGAGCGCCTGGAGCGCCGCTACGGCTGGCAGCGCACGCCGCCGATGCGGATGGCCCATGCCTTCGGCTTCGAAGGGGGGCTCGTGCTCCTGGTCGTGCCTTTCGTGGCTTGGTGGCTGCACATCAGCCTCTGGGAGGCCCTGGTGCTGGACATCGGCCTGCTGCTGTTCTTCCTGCCCTACACCTATGTGTACAACCTTGCCTACGACCGCATCCGGGCACGCTGGATTGCCGCGCGACGGCGCGGCGCCTGCCCGGAGTAGACTCAGGCCCGGTCCAGCGCCCGGATGTCGGCCCGCCGCCACCATAGCAGCGCCATGCCCGGCAGGCCGATCAGCACCGTCACCAGGAAGAAGGACGGCCAGCCGTAGGCCTCGACCATGGGCGGAGCGAGCGGCCCGGCCAGGTAGGTGCGCCCGACCGCCGACAGCGCCGACAGCAGCGCGAACTGCGTGGCCGAGAAGCGATGATTGCACAGCGCCATCAGCAGCGCGACGAAGGCCGCCGTGCCCATGCCGCCGCACAGGTTCTCGACGCCGACGGCTGCGGCCATTAGCACGATGCTCTTGGGGCTGACCGCGATCAGCCAGAAGCCCAGGTTGGAGACCGCCTGCAGCAATCCGAACAGCATCAGCGAGCCGTAAAGCCGCAGCTTGGCCAGCAGCGCGCCGCCGGCCAGCGCGCCGATGATGGTCGCGCCCAGCCCGAGCACCTTGTTGATGGTGCCGACCTCGGTGGCCGAGAATCCGGCGCCGCGGATCAGGAAGGCGGTGGACAGGCTGCCCGCGAAGGCGTCGCCGAGCTTGTACAGCACGATCAGCACCAGCAGCACGATGGCGCCGGGCCGGCGGAAAAATTCCAGCAGCGGGCCGGCGACGGCCTCGCCCAGCGTGGCGGGCGCGGCCGCGGGCGCCTCGGGCTCGGGGGCCCACAGTGTGGCCAGGATGGCCAGCGCCATCAGCACGCCCATCAGGATGTAGGTATTGCCCCAGCCCAGCCAGCTGTCGGCGATCACCAGCGCCAGTCCGCCCGACACCAGCATCGCCAGCCGGTAGCCCAGCACCGATACCGCCGCGCCCGCGCCGCGCTCTTCCTTGCGCAGCACGTCGGTGCGATAGGCGTCGAAGGCGATGTCCTGCGACGCCGAGCAGAACGCCACGAACACGGCGATCAGCGCCAGCGGCAGCAGCGCCTGGCCGGGCGAGAGCAGGCCCATGGCCATGATGGACAGCGCCAGCAGCAGCTGCGTCACCGCCATCCAGCCGCGCCGCCGGCCCAGCAGCGGCGGCGTGTAGCGGTCCATCAGCGGCGCCCACAGGAACTTGAGCGTATAGGCCGAGCCGACCAGGGTCAGGAAGCCGATGGCCTGCAGCGAGACGCCGTCCACCGTGGCCCAGGCCTGCAGCGTGCCGGTGGTCAGCGCCAGCGGCAGCCCGCTGGCGAAGCCCAGCGCCAGCAGCGGCGCGACGCGCCGGTTGGTGTACAGCGACGAAGCGGCCGCCGGGGCTTCCGGGCGGGCGTTCAAAATATCTTTCCGCTCAGGCCGTAATCGAGGACGATCCAGTTCATCGCGTCGACGATGTCGGCCGGCGCGTCGGATTTGAATGCTTCCTGCAGCCGCGTCATGTAGGACAGCAGCTGGGATTTGGCGGTCTCGGCGAAGGCCGGATCGATGCCCTGGTCTTCATACAGGATCACGTACGAGCGCGCAAAGCCGTAGATCAGGAAATACGCGGCGGCATGGCGCGAATCGCTGGAGACCAGCGCCAGCGCGCCTTCCTTGACTTTGAGGAAACTGTCGGTACCCGGGGCTTGGGCGGCGAAGCGTTGGATCAGGTCGTTGAAGTTCATAAACGGGTAGCGAAGAGAATCACGGAAGACGGGCAATGCCGCCATGGGCCTTGGACCATTCGGAAGTATGGCGCAGGAACCCTTCTACTTTTTCTATATCGGCGGCCGACAGCGTCTGGCCGTCGCGGGCTTGCCCGATGATGTCCTGCCAGGTGGCCAGCGCATGCATGGAAACGCCGATTTCCTCCATGGTGCGCCGGCTTTCCACAAACGTATCGTAATAGAAGATGCTAAGGACGTGTTCCAGCCGCAGGCCCGAGCCGCGCACGGCCTGGCAGAAATTGCGCTTGCTCTGGCCGTCGGTGGTCAGGTCGTCCACCAGCAGCACGCGCGCGCCGGGCTCCATCATGCCTTCGATCTGCGCATTGCGGCCGAAGCCCAGCGACTTCTTGCGCACGATCAGCAGCGGCAGCGCCAGCCGGTCGGCCAGCCACGCGGCGTAAGGCACGCCGGCCGTCTCGGCGCCGGCGATGGCGTCGATGTCGTCCAGCCCGATGCGGTTGCGCACCACCGAGAGCGCCGCCTCGATCAGCACGTTGCGCCCCGCGACCGAGGAAATCAGCCGGCGCACGTCCACGTAGACCGGGCTGGCCCATCCCGAGCGCAGCAGGAACGGCTTGCCCGCACTGACGTGCACCGCCCCCGATTCGAGCAATAGCCGCGCAACCGTCGGCCCGATAGAAGATTCGTCCATTTCGTATCCTAGTCGGTGGTCTCTACACCACCTTCAGCATTTCGTTCAGCAGGTCTGCGGCTTCCTGGCCTTTGTAGGCGCGTTGCCAGAGATCGTCCACCATTTTCGTGTAAAGCTGCACCGCCTCGGGTGCCGCGGTGACCTGCGCGATGCCGGTCGCCACGTTGGGCAGTTCGCCGAAGCGGAACGGACTGATGGCGACGAACGAGCCGCTCGGGCGTTCGAAGACCTGGAACGTGGCGTTGGGCATGCTGTCGTCGACGATGCCGATCTGCGTGCCCATGGGGTGCTCCTGCAGCAGCGAGACCATCCGCTCGACTTCGCGCCGCGCGGCCAGCGAGCGTTCCATCCGTACCGCAGGCGGCAGGTCGATGCGGCCCACCAGGCCGAAGTGGACGAACCGCTCGATCTCGCGCAGGCCGATCAGGCTGGTGATGGGCGGCCGCCGCCGCGCGAAGGCGCGCTTGCGCTCTTCCAGTATCTTGAGCAGGGCCTCGCTGCGAGCGGCGGGCAAGTCCGGGTGGGCTTCGCGCAGCATTTGCCGAAGGTAGCCGCCGTACGCGTCCGAGGTCAGCAGGAAGGAGATCGGCTCGAAATGCGCCATGATCCGCGTCGCATCGGTTTCGAGCTGGCGCATGCGTTCGATATAGGCCACCGGCGACGTGTAGTACTCCGCGCCCACGCCGAGCAGCGAGGCCAGCGAGGTATCGAGGATGTGCGCCAGGCGCTCCAGGGTCTCGATCTTGACGATGTCGCCCTTTTCCATCCGGTAGACCGCCGCCCGCGACACGCCCAACTGGTCTGCCACTTCCTCGGCCCGCAGCGATGCTCCCATCCGGTAGGCGCGCAGGCGCTCGCCGATGGCGAGGAAATCGACAGAGGGCTGGCGGGAAGGGGAACAGGTCATCGAAGGTCTAAAAAATGAGAAAAAACTTTCCTGGTGAACGTACGGGAATGCACCAAACCGGGGATGTACCTCCTTTTCTTCTCCTTATTCGATGCGGCTTTGCACCAATTTTGCGCGGTCCGGACAAGGGCTGCGATTCACCATGAAAGCTTAGTGAAATTCCGCTTGTAAGGTAAGGAAAAGTGTCATAGTCTAAAAAAAAAGACGTGCGGCGTAAATGCAAATGCGTCGTCTACGTTTGCCACGAGCGCTCAGGTGTCGTGGGGGGAACCGCGCCGGCAGCCTTTGTGCCTGTCTGCATTCGCGTACCGGGTATCCGGGCGCGGGCAACCATTCTTTGTTGACCGTTGCAGTACTTCCTTTCGGAGATAGGAAATGACAGACAAGACCGCCGCGCGTCCCGGGGACATCCCCGCCGTCCAGGCGAATGAAGGCGACGACTACGCCCGCAAGGCCGTCATCGCTTCGACCGTGGGCTACGCGCTCGACGGTTTCGACCTGCTGATCCTCGGTTTCATCCTGGCGGCCATCTCGGCCGACCTCGGGCTGACCAGTACGCAGGGCGGATCGCTGGTGACCTGGACGCTGATAGGCGCCGTGGTCGGCGGCATCCTGTTCGGCTGGCTCAGCGACAAGTACGGCCGTGTGCGCGTTCTGAACTGGACCATCCTGCTGTTCGCCATCTTCACCGGCCTGTGCGCCTTCGCCCAGGGCTACTGGGACCTGCTGGCGTACCGGACCATCGCCGGCCTGGGCCTGGGCGGCGAATTCGGCATCGGCATGGCGCTCGCCGCCGAGGCCTGCCGTCCCGAGCAGCGCGCGCGCATGAGTTCCTATGTCGGCCTGGGCTGGCAAGCCGGCGTGCTGGCCGCGGCCCTGATCACGCCCGTGCTGCTGCCCATCATCGGCTGGCGCGGCATGTTCGCGGTCGGCGTGCTGCCCGCCGTCGTCGCCTTCGTGATCCGTCATTTCATCGGCGAGCCCAAGATCTTCGTCGAAGCCCAGAAGTCCACGGCGCCCAAGGAAAACTCGTTCAAGCTGCTGGTGGCCGATGCCAAGACCACCCGCACCAGCCTGGGCGTGGTCATCCTGACCTCGGTGCAGAACTTCGGCTATTACGGCGTGATGATCTGGATGCCGTCCTACCTGAGCAAGCAGTTCGGCTACTCGCTGACCAAGTCGGCCGCCTGGACCGCCGTGACCATCCTGGGCATGGCCTTCGGCATCTGGCTGTTCGGCCAACTGGCCGACCGCATCGGCCGCCGGCCCATTTTCCTGCTCTACCAGGTCGGTGCGGTCCTGTCCGTACTCGCCTATTCGCAGCTCAACTCGGAATATGCGCTGCTGATCGGCGGCGCCATCATGGGCGTTTTCGTCAACGGCATGCTGGGCGGCTACGGCGCGCTGATCTCTGAGCTGTATCCCACCCAGGCGCGCGCCACCGCGCAGAACGTGCTGTTCAACATCGGCCGCGCGGTCGGCGGCTTCGGCCCGCTGGCGGTCGGCGCGATCGCCGCGCAGTATTCCTTCAGCCATGCGATCGCGCTGCTGGCGTCGATCTATGTGCTGGACATCATTGCCACGCTCTTCCTGATCCCCGAACGCAAGGGTGCAAAGTTGGAGTAACCCTCTCTGCGCGCTGACGCGCGTCCCCCTTGGGGGCGGCACTGGCGGACCGGCAAAGCCGGATCCGCCGTGCCCTGAGTAAGAGGTATCGAGTGCTGGGGGCATTTCCCCGGGCAGAGGAATCAGAATGAAAGTTGTATCGTCCGAATCGCATGTCAGCAGTTGCGCCGGACCGTACGCGCCGGATACCCATGGCGTGGTAGTCGGCAATGAATGGGTCAACCGCGACTACAAGCATCTGGTGCTGGATGCGGGCGCGGTGGCGGCGGGCGCCGAGGCGGGGCAGTTCTTCCACCTGCTGTGCCCGGCCACGGAGCGCGACGCGCCGTTCTTCCGGCGGCCGATGAGCACCTACAAGGCCGATCCGGCAACGGGGCGGGTCGAGTTCCTGTACAAGGTCACGGGCGCCGGCACGCGCGGCCTGGCGACGCTGGCGCCGGGCGACGAGCTGCCCATGCTCGGCCCGCTGGGCGTGGGTTTCACGCTGCCGCCGGGCGCGCGCAACATCGTCGTGCTGGGGCGCGGCGTGGGCCTGGCGACGCTCGCGCCGCTGGCCGAGCTGGCGGCGGCCGCGGGCGTGGGCGTCACGGCCATCCTGAGCGCGCGCGATGCCGACAACTTGATGTCGCAGCAGCGCTTCGCCGCGATCGGCGCGGCCATCATCGAAGTCACCGACCAGGCCGGAACGAGCTCGGTCGAGAACGTCGAGCGCCTGCTGCGCGAGCTGCATGCGGCCGGGCGCGCGGATGCCTTCTACACCTGTGGCTCGTCGCGCCTGACGCTGCTGATGCAGCGGCTGGGCGCCGAGCTGTCGGTGCCGGGCGAAGTGGCCATGGAGCAGCAGATGGCCTGTGGCATAGGCATGTGCTATTGCTGCGTGCGCGCCTTCCGCGAAGACGGCAAGCTGGTGAGCAAGCGCGTCTGCTGGGACGGCCCGGTGTTCGCCCTGGCGGAGGTGGCGTGATGGTCGATCTTTCTCTGGACGTGGGCGGGCTGCGCCTGTCCAATCCGGTGATGCCGGCCTCGGGCACGTTCGCCGAGGGCCTGGGCCACACCATAGACCTGAACCGGCTGGGCGCCTTCGTCACCAAGACGATCACGCACGAGAAGCGCACGGGCAATCCGGTGCCGCGCGTGGCCGAGGTGCACAGCGGCATGCTCAATGCCATCGGCATTCCCAGCAAGGGTTCGGAATACTTCATCCGCGAGACCGTGCCTTTTTACCGGCGCTACGCGCCGCCGCTGGTGGTGAGCATCTCGGCGCCATCCAGCGACGGTTTCGCCCGGCTGGCCGCCGAGTTGTCCCAGGTCGAGGGCGTGGCCGGGATCGAAGCCAACATCTCCTGCCCCAACATCGAGGAAGACGGCAAGGCCTTCGCCATGCACGCACGCTCCACCGCTGCGGTGGTGAAAGCCCTGCGCGCCTCGACCTCGCTGCCGCTGTGGGTCAAGCTCACCCCCAATACCGGCGAGATCGCCAACGTGGCGCGCGCCGCCCAGGAGGAAGGAGCGGATGCCCTGGTGGTCGCCAACACCATCCTGGGCATGGCGATCGACATCGAGACGCGCCGGCCCAAGCTCGGCAACGTGATGGGCGGGATGTCGGGCCCGGCGGTCAAGCCCATCGTCGTGCGCATGGTCTACCAATGCCATCGCGCGGTCAGCATTCCCGTCATCGGCTGCGGCGGCATCTCCACCGCCGAGGACGCGATCGAATTCATGCTCGCCGGTGCGCGGGCGGTCCAGGTCGGCACCGCGACCTTCGTCCGCCCTACCGCGATGATCGACGTTCTCGACGGCCTGGTGCGCTACTGCCAGCGCCACGGCCTGCCCAATCTGCAGGGCCTGGTGGGCGCGGTGGAGGACACGGGTTTCGAACCTTTCGAGGCCATGGCGTGAGGCCGGTATGAGCGCAACCGAGATACCCGTCGAAAAGAACGTGCCCGGCCGGCAGGATGCGCTCGACCTGTTCGAACGCATCCGCGCGCTCAGCTTCGACGGCGTGGGCGTCTCGCGCGAGAGCTATGGGCCGTCGGAAACGGCGTGCCTGGAAGCCCTCGTCGAGTGGGCCGGCCGCCACGGCATCGTTGCCGACACCGACCCCGCCGCCAACGTCATCTTCCGCCTGCCGGACGGCGGCGCGCAGGCGCCCGTGGTGTGCGGGTCGCACGTCGATTCGGTGCCGCAGGGCGGCAACTACGACGGGCTGGCCGGCGTCATCGCCGGGCTGCTGTGCCTGAAGCGGCTCAAGGACGAAGGGGTGCGGCTGCCCCATCCGCTCTGGGTCGCGGCCATGCGCGGCGAAGAAAGCGCCTGGTTCGGCAAGGCCTACATGGGATCCGGCGCGATCCTGGGCAAGCTCAAGCCCGAAGACCTGGAACTGAAGAACAAGCGCAGCGGCCGCACGCTGGCGCAGGCCATGGCCAGCGTCGGCGCCGACGTGGACGCCATCGCCGCCGGCAAGCCGGTGCCGTGGGTGGGCGGCGTCAGGAACTACCTGGAACTGCATATCGAACAAGGGCCGCTGATGGTGGCGCGCAAGTGGCCCACCGCCATCGTCTCCGGCATACGCGGCAACATCCGCCACAACCACGTGCAATGCCTGGGCGAGCCGGGCCACTCCGGCGCGGTGCCGCGCTGGCTGCGCAACGATGCCGTGTTCGCCGTCTCCGACCTGCTGATGCGTCTCGACGAACACTGGCGCGTGCTGCTCGAACGCGGCAACGACCTCGTCGTCACCGCCGGCGTCATGGGCACCGATCCGGCCGAGCACGCCGTCTCGCGCATTCCGGGCAAGGTCGATTTCAGTTTCGAGGTGCGCAGCGAGAGCACCGAGACACTGGAGGAGTTCTACCGCGTCATGCGCGCCGAATGCGATGCCGTCGCGCGCCAGCGCGGCGTGCGTTTCGAATTCGATCGCCGGATCGAGTCGGCGCCGGCCACGATGGATCCCGAGGTGGTAAAGGTGCTGCTCGAGGCCTCGAAAGAAGCCGGCGAGCCCGTGGAGCGCATCCCCAGCGGCGCCGGCCATGACGCGGCCCTGTTCGCCAACGCCGGCATCCCGTCCGGCATGATCTTCATCCGCAACGAGAACGGCTCGCACAATCCGGCCGAAGCCATGGAAATCGACGATTTCATGGCGGGGGTGGATGTGCTGTACCGCGCGCTGCCCAGGCTGGGCTGAGCGCGCCCGTATTGCGCGCTCCGGGTCATTTCTCTCCGGCCGCGCGTTTCACCCGTGCCACGGTGTCGCGGGCGATTGCCCGCATGTGCTCGATCAGCCTGGCCTCCACGGGACTGGGGGCGTCGCCTGGCGGTTTCAGCGCGTGATAGACCATCGTCATGCGCGGCGCCAATGGCCTGACGGCCGCACCGGAATCCGCGATCAGGGCGTGGGCCACGAACGGATCGACTACCGTTGCGCCCAATCCTTGCGCGGCAAGCTGCCCCGCCGACAATACCGAGGCGGTTTCGCCCCTCGGCGAGGGCCGCAGTCCGGCCGCGGCGAAAGCCTCGTCGCACAGCGCGCGCATCGGCGTGCCGGGCCGGACCGCGATGAAGGGCGCCGCGGCCAGGTCCGCCATGCCGATCCGGCGCTTGCGCGCCAGCGGATCGGACTCGTTCATGGCGACGAACAAGGGCATTTCGAGCAAGGGATGAGCATCCACGCCCGGCATGTCCTCCCATTGCGCCACGATCCCCAGGTCGAACTGGCGATTGCGCACCCAATGGCTGACGTACTCGCGCTGCCGGATCTCCAGTACGAAGCGAAAGCCGGCGTACTCGCGGTCGAGCCTGCTGAGCGCGGTGGGCAGCAGCCCATGCACGATGTGGGAGGTCGCGAGCAGGCGCAGCGGCAGCGAATGCCCCTCGCGTACCCGGCGAGCAGCCTCCTCGATATCGTTCAAGGCCGCGAACGCGCGTTCGGTTTCCCGATAGAAGGCCAGGCCGGCCTCGGTGGGAATCAGGCGCTGCCGCTCGCGCCGGAACAGCGCGAACTGCAGCCTTCCTTCCAGTTCGGCGATCATGCGGCTGACCACCGACTGGGTGCGATGCAGACGCCGCGCGGCCGCCGTGACTGTTCCTTCCGTCATGACCGCCTGCATCGCCTGGAGCAGCCTGAGATCGAGTTTCATATCATTCCTCCACCGCGCAGCGGCTGGGGGCCCACCATTCGGGGCGCGCGTAAGCGCGTAGGGGGGGCATTCTCTTTTTGACTGAACATATCGAATATTTGAACACGACAGCATGAACCGTCGTCCCTAGAATTCATGCATACACCGGAAACCATCCGGGATCGGGAGACGCCAGTGTTCATCGGTCGCAAGTCAACGAGCGGATTCGCCAGGCTTTGGGTTGTCGCGCTAGCGGGGGTGTTGCCGTTCGGCCCGGCCTTCGCCGCGCCGGCAGACTATCCTTCGGCCCCCATCAAGATCATCGTCCCGTATGCACCGGGCGGCGGGGCCGATACGTTCGCGCGCGCACTCGGACAGCAGTTGTCGAAGTCGCTGGGACAGCCTGTGGTGATCGACAACCGCAGCGGCGCCAGCGGCAATATCGGCGCGGAAGCCGTCGCCCGCGCCGAGCCGGATGGCCATACGCTGCTATACGCCACATCGGTGCTCGCGCTGAGCCGGTTGCTGGCGCCCAATCTGCGGTTCGATCCGCAGCGGGACCTGGCCCCCGTCACCATGACGGTGTCGATCCCGCAGGTGCTCGTCGTGCATCCGTCGGTGGCGGCCGCGACCGTGAAAGAGCTGGTTGTGGAGTCGAAGAAGCGGCCCGGCGAGCTGACGTTCAGTTCCGGAGGCCACGGGTCGGCGGGCCACTTCGCATTCGAACTGCTCAGGCAGCAATCCGGCATCGACGCTCGCCACATCCCCTATCGCGGCGCTGCGCCGGCGCTGAATGCGGTGCTGGGAGGCGAGGTCCAGCTAGCGTTCCTCGTGCCGCCCTTGGCGCAGCAGTACATCAAGTCGGGCAAGCTCCGCGCCCTGGCGGTTTCCTCGCTGGAACGTTCGTCCGTGCTCCCCGACGTGCCGAGCCTGCATGAACTCGGCTACGCGAACTACGAGGCGCTGCAATGGCAAGGGTTTTTCGTTCCGGCGAAAACGCCTCCCGCCATCGTCGAGCGCCTGCATGGGGCGATAACCGACGCATTGGCGCAGCCGCAGGTGCGCGCGCTCCTCGCCAACGAAGGCGCGGAGATCGTCGGCTCCACGCCGCAAGCCTTTGCCGCGGCCTTCAAGGACGAGACGGCGAAGTGGACCGAGGTCGCCAAGCGCACCGGGATGAAGTTCGAATGAGTTTCAAGAACGTACTGATATTGATGTCGGACGAGCATGCCGGCCGCGTGCTCGGCTGCGCCGGGCATCCGCTGGTCAGGACGCCGAATATCGACCGGCTGGCGGCATCGGGCACGCGTTTCAGCGCGGCCTATACCAACTCGCCCATCTGCATTCCCGCACGCGCCGCGTTCGCCACCGGCCGCTACCCCTCGGACATCGATTGCTGGGACAACGCCACGCCGTATGGCGGGCACCCGCCGTCGTGGGGCCATGCGCTGCGCGAAGCCGGCATTCCTTCCTTCTCGATCGGCAAGCTCCACTACCGCAATGCCGAGGACGACACGGGATTCACCGAACAGATACTGCCCATGCACGTGGTCGACGGCGTCGGCGATGTCCTCGGGTCGGTGCGGGACCCCTTGCCCGTGCGCACCAAGAGCAAGGCGGTCGCGACCGAGATCGGTCCGGGAGAAAGCAGCTATACCGAATACGACCGGCGGGTCACCGACGCGGCGTGCGGCTGGCTGAAAAACCGGGGCCGGGGCGGCCCGTGGACGCTCTTCGTGGGGTGGGTCGCTCCGCATTTCCCGCTGATTGCGCCGCGCGCCTTCTACGACCTCTACGATCCCGCCTCGATCCCGCTGCCCAAGGCCAGCGCTCCGGAAGCGTGGCCGGCCCATCCTTGGCTCGATGCCCTGCGCGAGTGCTTCATTACGGATCGCTTCCACACCGACGAGACGCGGCGCATCGCGCTGGCCTCGTACCTGGGCCTGGTGTCGTTCATGGACGATCACGTGGGCAGGGTGCTTGCCGCGCTCGACCATAGCGGCGCAGCGGCCGATACCCTGGTGATCTATGCGAGCGACCATGGCGACAACATGGGCGCGCGGGGATTGTGGGGCAAATCGACGATGTACGAGGAGTCGGCCGGCATCCCCATGATCCTGAGCGGTGGCGGCATTCCGTCGGCAACCGCGACGACGCCGGTGTCGCTGGTCGATGTCTATCCGACTCTCCTGCATGCGTACGGGCTTGCGTCCAGGCCGGGCTTGCGCGGCGCATCGCTGATCGGGACGGCCCGCGACGCGCCTCGCGATACACGGCGCGCGGCGTTCGCCGAGTATCACGCGGCGGGAGCGGCCAGCGCTGCGTTCATGATTCGCCAGGACCGCTACAAGTACGTGCACTACGTCGGCATGCCGCCGCAGTTGTTCGATCTCGCCGCCGATCCCGAGGAGCTCGACGACCTTGCCGGCCGTCCCGAGCATGCCTCCGTCCTGCAAGCCTTGCATGGCGAACTGCTGCGGCAGGTCGATCCGGTCGAAGTGGACCGGCGCGCTCGTGCGCAACAGCAGGCGCTGGTGGCTCGCCATGGCGGACGCGACGCGGTCGTTGGCCGCGGCGGCTTCGGCGCGACCCCGCCTCCCGGCCATGCGCCGAAATATGCCTGATCCGCACCCCTGCAAGGAGATCCGGAATTGAATTCCCTCGGCGACCCCGGCGATGCATTGGCCATACGCGATTTCGAGATCCTGCTCTTCAGGGCGCCTGCCGTGCCGCCGGTGCAGACCTCTTTCGGCATCATGAACGATCGTCCCGCCGTGCTGGTCAAGCTGACCGACGCCGACGGCATCACCGGCTGGGGCGAGATCTGGTGCAACTTTCCGAGCGTGGGAGCGGAGCACCGCGCCCGCCTGGCGCTGGCCTACCTGAAGCCCCTGGTGCTTGCCGAGGCATGGCCCGACCCCGCGGCCTGCTGGCGGCAGCTGGCCGATCGCATGGCGGTGCTGGTCCTCCAGACCGGCGAGCCTGGCCCGATCCACAATGCGATCGCCGGCGTGGAGCAGGCCCTCTGGGACATCGCGGCCAAGCGCGCCGGAATGCCGCTGTGGCGCATGCTGGGCGGCCTGACGTCCGGGCCGGTGCCGGTATACGCCTCGGGAATCAATCCGACCGCGCCGGAAAAAATCGCACGCGCACGCTACGAAGAAGGCTACCGGGCCTTCAAGCTCAAGGTGGGTTTCGGCGCGGAACGGGACGACGCCAATCTGCGCGCCATGCGCGACGCGATCGGCCCGGCGTCCGCGCTGATGGTCGATGCCAACCAGGGGTGGGATTTCGATGAGGCGTGCAGGGCCGGCGAGCGCATGGCGCGGTACGACCTGCTCTGGCTGGAAGAGCCGTTGCGCGCGGATGCGCCGATCGAACGATGGACCGAGCTCGCTGCCCGCCAACCGCTGCGGCTCGCCGCCGGCGAAAACCTGGCCGGGCTGGAGGCCTTCGCCTCGCATGCGCAGTCCGGCGCCCTGGCGATTCTCCAGCCCGACATCGGCAAGTGGGGCGGACTGTCCGGCAGCCTGGCCGTGGCGCGCATCGCGGCCGAACACGGTCTGTGGTTCTGCCCTCATTGGCTGGGCGGGGGCATCGGCCTGTTGGCGGCATTGCACCTGAAGGCCGCCGTAGGCGGACCCGGCTATGTGGAGGTCGACGCGAATCCCAACCCCCTGCGCGACGGGCTGGCGCAGCCTGCGTTCGTGGTGGAGGAAGGCGCCGTGCGGCTATCCGACCGTCCCGGACTGGGAGCCGAGCCCGACCTGGCCGGATGCGCCGGATTTCTTACGGAGATTCCCTCGGCAGGAATGTGATCGGGGTTGCCGGCATGCCTCAGAGGCTTTTTGCGCGCGTGCGCGGCCGTACCGCCGGGGCCGCCGCGCCGCCCGCCTGCATCAGCGAACGATAGGCTTCCTGCAGTTCCTGCTTCTTGACCTTTCCCATCGGCGTGCGCGGCAGGCCGTCCACGAACATGAACTGGCGGGGCACCAGGCCGGGGGCCAGGTGGCTTTCGCAGAATCCGACGATGGCGCCTGGCGCGGGGGGAACGGCGCCGTCGGCCACCACGACCGCCAGCAGCGCCTCGCCGTCGTCGGCATCGGGCACGCCGATGACGGCGGCCTCGGCGACGCCGGGGCAGTGGTGCAGCACGTCTTCGACTGCCCGCGTGTAGACGCAGGCGCCACGGGCGGCGATCACCTCTTGCTTGCGGTCCAGGATGTAGAGGTAGCCGTCTTCGTCGAGGCGGCCCGCATCGCCGGTGTGGAAGACGCCGTCGCGGAACGCGCGCGCGTCCTCGCCAGGCAGGCCCAGGTAGCCCAGGCCCACCTGCGGCCCGGATACGACGATCTCTCCCGTGGCGCCCGGCGGCACTTCCCTGCCTTCGTCGTCGAGCAGGGCCAGGCGCGTCCCGGGCAGGACGCGGCCGGCCGCCTTGAACAGTTCCGGCCGGTCGGTCGCGGCGAGACGATGCGCGGTTTCGTCGAGGATGGCGATGAAGGGCGACGTCTCGGTCAGGCCGTAGCACTGGTGGAAGCCGACGTGGGAGAACGCCTTCATCGCCGCCCGCAGGCAGTCTTCGTCCAGCGGCGAGGTGCCGTAGCTGATCAGGCGCAGGCTGCGCAGGTCGTAGCGCTCGACCCGGGTTTCCGCGAGGATGCGCGCGATCAGGCTGGGCAGCAGGCTGGCGATGGTGACGCGGTGGCGTTCGATGGTTTCCAGCACTTCTTCGGGCGAGGCCTCTTTCATGTATACGTGCCCGCCGCCGAACATGCTGACCACCGTGGCTTTCAGGTCGGTGGAGTGGAACATCGGCGACACGTGGAGGTAGATGTCGTCGGCGCAGGGCGCCATGACCCGCGCCAGCTGGAGCGCGTTGGCGACGATGTTGCGATGGCTGAGCCGCACGCCCTTGCCGCGCCCGGTAGTGCCGCCGGTATAGAGGCACAGCGCGAGGTCGTCTTCGGCGGACGGATGCGGCGCGGCCGGCGGCGCGCCGTCCAGCAGGGCATCCGTGGCGGGAAGGCCGCAGGCGTCCGGCGCCGCGCCGACGCATACCGCGCGGCCGTGCCATGGCGCAAGATGCGCCTGGTCCAGCAGGTAGAGGAGGTCCGCATCGACGAACAGCGCGCGGCATGCCGCGTTGTCCAGCATCCACGCGATGTCGGCGCCGGTCAGGCGGAAGTTCATCGGAATCGGCACGATGCCGGCCCAATAGCCGCCTTGCAGCAACTGGGCATGGCGCACGGAGTTGCGGCACAGCGTGGCGAAGCGGTCGCCCGCGCGCAGCCCCAGCGCCTGCAGCATGTGCGCCGTGCGGGCCACGCTGTCGGCATATTGCGCCCAGTTCAGGCCGCTGCCGTCGCCGACGATGGCCGGACGGCGGCCGTGAGCCTGGACGGTGCTGCGCAGCAGGTCGGGAAGAGTCAGCAAGCGTGGGCTCCCGAGAAATGATGCAAACGGGCCGGGCTAGTCCCGGCACGTCTCGCGCCATGCACTGGGCGCGAGTGTCGATCTTACCGCTTCGAGGTCGAGCGTATTCCTGCCCGGCACGCCGATGCGCAGGAACTGCTCGGGCGGGGCATTGACGGGCTTGGTGGCGTCCATCCCCAGCTTCGACCCCACCCCGCCGCGCGAGGTGGGGTCCAGCCGCGAAGCCCGGCAGTTGTCCACCAGGACGAGGTCGCGGTCCGCCTGGAAGCGCGTGGCCACGGCCCATTCGACTTCCTGCGGGTTGTACAGGTCGATGTCCTCGTCCACCACGATGACCTGCTTGACGTCGTGATGCATGGCAAAGGCGCTGAAGATCACGTTCTTGGCGCTGCCTTCGTGCACCTTCTTCATCTGCACGTACAGGTGGTAGCGTCCGACGCCGCCGGGGGCCAGGTGCACGTTCGTCACGTTGGGGAAGGTGCGCTGCATGGTGGTGAGGAAACTGGCCTCGCGCGCGACGGCGCCCAGCAGGATGTGCTCGGTGCCGCCGCCGATGATGGTATGGAAGATGGGCGAGCGCCGGTGCGTGATGGCGTCGATCTCGATGACGAAGCGGTCGCCGCGCGGGCCGTAGTACTGGGTGAATTCGCCGAAGGGGCCTTCGGGTTCGCGCACGTTGGGCAGGATGCGGCCTTCCAGCACGATTTCGGCGTCGGCCGGCACGCGCAGGTCGTTGGTCAGGCATTTGACGACCCGCACCGCCTCGCCGCGCAGCGCGCCGGCCACCTCCAGCTCGTCCTGGTCCATGGCTACCAGGGCTTGCGAAGCCATCAGCGTCAAGGGGTCGACGCCGATGGCGATGGCGATCGGCAAGGGCTTGCCGGCCTTCTCGCACTGGTTGAGGAAGGTCCCGGTGTCGCGCGACGATACCGATACGCCCATGCGGTTGCCGCCCTTCAGGTGGCAGCGGTTGATCGATACGTTCTGCCGGCCGGTCTCCGGATTGGCGCTGACGAGCAGGCCGGCCGTCAGGTACGCGCCGCCGTCGTGTTCGTTGTGGACGGGCGCCGGCAGCAGCGCGCCGATGTCGATGGCGTCGCGGTGCACGACCTCTTGCACCGGCGCCTCGGCCACTTCCCGGCATGGCACGGGATTGCCGACCGCCTGTTGATAGCGGCCGAGCAGCTCGGCCTGCGGCACGCCCATGGCTTCGGCGATCCATTCTCGGCGCGACACGATGCCGGACAGGACGGGGATGCCGTGTCCTTCCGGCATGGGGAAGAAGGTGGCCTGCTGCCCGTCCAGCCGCGAGGCGATGGCCGCGATCTCGAAGCGCAGCGATTTGCGCGGCTCGATCAGTGCGAGGCGGCCGTCGCCGGCCAGGCGGTCCAGCCAGTCGCGAAGGGTGGTGATGGGTGCGGCGTGTGCCATGGAGACTCCTGACGGATGGATCAGAACTGCGAGGTCTGTACGACCAGGCGGGTGGTTTGATAGGCTTCGAGCCCTTCGGTGGCGCCTTCGCTGCCGTAGCCGCTTTCTTTCACCCCGCCCCACGGCGTCTCGGGGCCGTTGATGAAGAAGGTGTTGAGGCCCAGCATGCCGGTGTCCAGTTTTTCGGAAAGCCGCAACTGGCGTCCGGCGTCGCGGGTGAAGGCATAGGCGGCCAGTCCGTAGGGCAGGGCGTTGGCCTGCTCGATGACGGCCTCTTCGTCGCGAAAGGGTAGCAGCAGCGCGATCGGGCCGAAAGGTTCTTCGCGCATGGCGCGGGCCGTCGGCGGCACGTCGGCGAACACGGTGGGACTGAAGAAATTGCCGGCGCGGTCCAGGCGTTCGCCGCCCACGACCAGCCGCGCGCCGGCGTAGCGCAGGTCGGCCACGGTGTTCTCCACCGCGGCAAGCCTGCGCGTATTGGCGAGCGGGCCCATCTGCGTGCCGTCGTCCAGCCCGTTGCCGAGCTTCAGGCCGGATACGGCCTGGGCGAATGCCGAGACGAACCGGTCGTAGATGCGCTCGTGCACGTAGAAGCGGGTCGGCGAGACGCAGACCTGGCCGGCGTTGCGATACTTGCTGGCGATGCACAGCCGCACGACCTGCTCGACGTCGACGTCGTCGAACACCAGGACGGGCGCGTGCCCGCCCAGTTCCATGGTGATGGGCTTGACGGCTGCGGCAGCCAGCGCCGCCAGCTGCCGGCCGACCGCGGTCGAACCGGTGAACGACACCTTGCGCACCACCGGAGAGGCGATCAGGTGCGTGGAGATGTCGGCGGGCACGCCCCACACCAGGTTGATTACGCCCCGTGGCACGCCAGCCTCGACAAAGGAGCGGACCATTTCCATGGCGGTGAGCGGTGTTTCTTCGGGGGCTTTCAAGATGCAGCAGCATCCGGCCGCCAGCGAGGCGCTGAGCTTGCGGGCCGGCGTGGTTGCGGGGAAATTCCACGGCGCGAACGCCGCCGCCACGCCGAACGGCCGCTTCAGCACGGTCTGGCGGATACCCGCGGGGCCCGCGACGACGCGGCCGTAGCCGCGCCGGCCTTCTTCGGCCATCCACTCGATGTGGCCGGCGGCGCCATCGACCTCGACCAGCGCTTCGGACAACGGCTTGCCTTCCTCCTGCGTCAGCATCCGGGCAATGGATTCGCGGCGCGACCGGAAGTTCTCGGCGGCGCGGCGCAGCAGGCGGCCCCGTTCCACCGCGGGCGTGGCGCTCCACGTCGGCCAGGCCGAGGCCGCCGACTGCAATGCGCGATCCAGGTCCGCGGCCGTCGCGACGGGCAGGTCGCCGATGGCTTCGCCCGTGGCGGGGTCGATGACGGGAATGGTATCGCGGCCGTTGCCGCCTATCCATTGGCCGTCGATATAGAGTTTGGGATCGGTTCGTTCGGCAGGCATGCGTGCTCCGTGGAGGTTGCCGGATGCCTCAGAGCTTGCGCTCTTTGGCGTTCCAGTTTTTCTCGAGGTTGTTGATGAGGTCGTCGCTCAGGTGGCAGAAGGCCTGCTCCCGCGCGTAGGTGACCATGTACTGGCGCAGCGCTTCCATCGGTTCTGCCTGGGCGCGCAGCGCCTTGCGGTTGGCGCTGATGCTGACCATGCCGGCGCCCAGCGCATTGACCGCGCAGCGCTCCACGGCGGCGTCGATGTCGGCGCGGTCGGCCACTTCGCTGACGAGCGTGCGGCCTTCGGGGGATTCGACCTTGAACAGCTTGTCGAACATGATGGCCTGGCGGGCCAGCGCCTCGCCCGTGAAGCGCGGCAGCCGCAGGTTGGCCAGGCCCGGAATGATGCCTTCCTTGCGCGCCGGCAGGCTGAAGAACGAGCCGGCCTCCGCGATGACGTAGTCGGCCACCAGCAGCAGCTGGCACCCGCCGCCGATGGCGAAGGTCTCGATCACCGCCACCCAGGGTTTCTCGATGGTGGACTCGGGTTCGTCCAGCGGAACGTCCAGGCTGTCGGGCCCGGGTGGCTGGATGCCCCGGTGCACCTTGTTGAAGAAGCCCAGGTTCTTGGTCAGGAAGCCCAGGTAGGATTTCTTGCCGTGGTAGATGTGGGTCAGGTTGATGCCGGCCGAGAACACGCGTCGGCCCGCGTACTTGGGATGGTCGACCACGCCGCCGCGCATGACGCCCAGCCGCAGGTCGGGGTGCAGCAGAATGAGGTCGGTGGCCACTTCGAACGGCACCATGGTGGTGTCGTCCTCGGCGTTCAGGTAGCGTAGGTTCTGGAAGGTCAGGAAACCGGCCTGGCCGCGGGCCTCGAGCAGCGCCTTGTCGAGCTGCACGCGTCCGGTCTTGCGGAACTCGTCCAGGTATTCATACGACTGCGGGAGCGGCCGCAGCATCGTGCGCAGCAGGTGCGAGCCGATGGCGCGGTCGGTGAACAGGTGGCTGAAGAACAATCCCTGATTGATCTCCAGGCCGTCCTTGTCTCTTTGCAGCAGCTCGGCTTCCTCGCGCAGTTCCGCTTCGGTGGGCAGCACGCCGGGTACGCGCTCGGCCGCGCGCCACGCGAGCTCGTCCGCGCGCAGCGGCCGCCTGCCGTGGTCCGTCAAGTCCCGGTACAGGGCGTGGGCGTGGTAGCGGAAGAAGCGCCACGAGGCCTCGGCCATCAGATGGAACACCACATGGCCGGCATCTTTCTGGACGGCGTCGCGGGCGGATTTCAAGGGCAGCGCCGCCAGCAGCTGGCGGCCTTGCCGGCAGATGGCGCCGACCGCCTGCAGGTCGCTGTCCAGTCCGGAAGCCGCCGCGTGCTTTTCCCAGCCCGCGACGGCTTCCAGGAAGGCGGCGGTTTTCTCGCGCGGCAGCGCCGCGGCGTCCAGGCGGGGTTGCCGGTCGTTGGGTGGGATGTGCTCGATCATGATGGGGCTCCGTACAAGGAATGGGGGGATGGGCCTTACCGGCCCTGTTCGCTCTTGCGGCGCAGTGCCGACAGCGTGGTGCGCGGCGTGATGGCCTCGGGGTCGATGCGCAGTTCGATCAGCGCGCCGTGCGGCGCGGCCAGCGCGCGCTCGAAGCACGCCGCGAAATCGGCGGTGCGTTCGACGAGGTGGCCCTCGATGCCATAGGCGGCAGCCAGTGCCGGGAAGTCGGGGTTCTCCAGCGAGGTGCCGAACACCCGGCCGGGATAGTGGATCTCCTGGTGCATGCGGATGCTGCCGTACATGCCGTTGTTGACGACGATGAACACCACGCGCAGCCCGTACTGCCGCGCGGTGGCCAGCTCCTGACTGTTCATCAGGAAGCATCCGTCGCCGGCGAAGCAGACCACTGTCCGGTCCGGATGCAGCAGCGCCGCCGCGCACGCGGCCGGCGTTCCATAGCCCATGACGCCGCTGGCCGGCGCAAGCTGGGTGCGGAAACCCGGGTATTGGAAGAAGCGGTGGATCCAGCCCGTGTAGTTGCCGGCGCCGTTGGTGACGATGGCGTCGGCCGGCAGGCGCTCGCGCAGGTGCCGGACGACTTCGCCCAGGTTCAGCGTGCCCGGCATGGCGGGCGGCGCCAGGGTGGCGAGGTAGTCGGCGTTGGCCGACCGGGTCCAGTCGCTCCATACGGGATCGGCGGGCGGCGCCAGCCGGCTGGCGGCCGCAGCGAACGCCGCCATGCCGGCGTTGATGGCCAGGTCGGGCCGATAGACCTTGCCCAGCTCGTCGATGGCCGGGTGGACGTGCACGAAGCGCGCTTCCATGTCGGGTACGCCGAGCAGGGTGTAGCCGGCCGTGGTGGTCTCGCCCAGGCGGGCGCCGACGGCGATCACCAGGTCGGCCTGGCGGACCCGCTGCGCCAGGGTGTCTGCCACGCCGACGCCGATGTCTCCCGCATAGTTGGGATGGGTGTTGTCGAACAGGTCCTGGCGGCGGAAGGCGGTCCCCACGGGCAGCTGGAAGGCTTGGGCGAAGGCGCGCATGTCGTCGCAGGCGTCGGCGGACCAGCCGCCGCCCCCGAGCACCAGCAGCGGGCGGCGCGATCGTTCGATCAGGCCGCGCAATCGCTCCATGTCTTCCGTGCCGGGCTGCGGCTGCACCGGCACGAATGGCCGCGTATCGGCCACGTCCAGGTGCTGGTAGAGCACATCCTCGGGCAGCCCCACCACGACCGGCCCGGGCCGGCCCGATACGGCGGTCTGGAAGGCGCGGTTCATCATTTCGGGCAGGCGCTCCAGGTGATCGACCTGGGTGGCCCACTTGGCCAGCGAGCCGAACATGGCGCGTACGTCGATCTCCTGCCAGGCCTGCCGTTCGAGCAGGCCCGTGCCGACTTGTCCCACCAGCAGCACCATGGGCGTGGAGTCCTGGCTGGCGGTATGCACGCCTATGCTGGCGTTGGTGGCGCCCGGCCCGCGCGTGACCAGGCATACGCCGGGTTTGCCGGTCAGCTTGCCGTAGGCTTCCGCCATATGCGCCGCCGCGCCTTCCTGGCGGCAGACGACGGTGCGGATGCTGTCGCGGGCGGCATGCAGCGCGTCGAGCGCCGGCAGGAAACTTTCGCCGGGCACGCAGAACGCGTGATCGACGCCGTGGATTTTCAGCGCATCGACCAGGATCTGTCCGCCTGTGCGCAGGGAAGGGGTGGGAATCATCTGCTGGCTCCTAGTCGGCGGTGGCGCCGGATTCCTTGATGACCTTGGCCCACCGCTGCGCCTCGGCGCGGACGTGGGCGGCCATCTCCTCGGGCGTGCTGGGCGTGGCTTCCAGGCTGACTTCCTTGAGCTTCTCGACGAAGGCCGGATCGGTCAGCACGGTATTGAGCGCCTGGTTCATGCGCGCCACCACCGGCTTGGGCAGGCTGGCCTGCCCGACCATGCCGAACCACACGCTGGTGGCCAGGCTCGGGTAGCCGGCCTCGGCCACGGTGGGCACGTCGGGAAGCTGGAACCAGCGTTCGCGCGTGGTGACGGCGATGGGCCGCACCTTGCCGGCCTGGATCTGCGGCAGCAGCTGGGGCAGGTTGTCGGTGTTGAACTGGACTTCGCCGGCCAGCAGCGCCTGCATGGCCGGGCCGTTGCCGCGATAGGGAACGTGCAGGATGTCGATCTTGGTCAGGGTCTTGATCAGCTCGTTGAGCAGGTGGCCGGTGCTGCCGATGCCGGCGCTGGAGTAGGCCACCTTGCGCGGGTTGGCGCGTGCGTATTCGACCAGTTCGCCCAGCGACTTCACGTTGAGCGAGGGCGATACCACGATGGCGTTCGGGGTCTGGGTGGCCAGGCCGATCGCCACGAAGTCCTTGTCGGCGTCGTAGCCGAGGTCGGTCTTGTACAGGTAGGGGTTGATCGACAATTGCGACGGCGTGATCATCATGAAGAAGTGGTCGTCGGGCGATGCCTTGGCGAAATAGGCCGCGCCCACCGATCCGGCCGCGCCGGCGCGGTTCTCGACCACGACCGGCTGGCCCAGCGTCTGCGCCAGCCGCTGGGCGATCAACCGGCTGGCGATGTCGGTCGAGCCGCCGGCCGCGTAGGGCACCAGCAGGCGCACGGGGCGCTGCGGCCAGGCGGGCTCCGCGGCTTGCGCGAGCGGGGCCGATGCGGCGAGCGTGAGCAGGAGGGCGGCGAGGCGCCGGCCATGGCGGAATGCATGCATGATGGTCTCCTCGTTGTCTTGTCTCGTCTTGTGTGCGTGGGGGGCGGTCATGCCGGCCCGGAGGCCAGGTAGATGTCGCGCAGTTCGTGCTTGCGGATCTTGCCCAGCGGCGAGCGCGGGAACGCCTCCACGAACATGAACCGGCGCGGGATCTTGTATCCGCCCAGGTGGTCGCGGCAGAAGCGGATGATGTCTTCCGGCGCGGGCGGCGCGCCGGCGGGCACGATCGCGGCCAGCAGCGCCTCGCCGTATTTCGCGTCGGGCACGCCCAGCACCGCCGCGTCGGCGATGCCGGGAAAACGCTGCAGCACGGCTTCCACTTCGCGCGTGTAGACGTTCTCGCCGCCGGTGATGACCATGTCCTTCTTGCGGTCGAGAATGTGCAGGTAGCCGTCCTGGTCCAGGCGGCCGACGTCGCCGGTGTGCAGCCACCCGTCGCGGAAGGCCGTCGCGTTTTCCTGCGGGCGGTTGTGATAGCCGTCGGCCACCTGCGGGCCGCCGACGAGAATCTCGCCGGGCTCGCCAGGGGCGGCGTCGCGGCCTTCGTCGTCGACGAAGCGGACCATGGTGCCCGGCAGCAGCCTGCCGGCCGACCGCAGCAGATCGGGGCGCGCGTCCAGGCCGAGCCGGTGCCCGGCCTCGTCCAGGATGGCCAGATAGGGAGAGGTCTCGGTCAGTCCGTAGCATTGGTGGAAGCCGACGTGCCCGAAGCTGGCCATGGCCTTGCGCAGCCATTGCTCGTCCATGGGAGCCGTGCCATAGCTGATCAGCCGCAGCCGGGACAGGTCGTGGCTGCGCGGGTCGGCCTCTTTCAGGATGCCGACGATCATGGTGGGAACCAGGCTGGCGATCGTCACGCCGTTGCGCTCGATCGCTTCGAGCACGCTGCGCGGCGAGAATTCGTTCAGATAGACGTGGCCGCCGCCGAACATGGTCACCACCGTGGCCTTCAGGTCGGTGGAGTGGAACATGGGCGATACGTGCAGGTAGACGTCGTCCGGTCCGGGCGCCATGACCCGCGCCAGCTGCAGCGCATTGGCCACGATGTTGCGGTGGGTGAGCCGTACGCCCTTGCCGCGGCCGGTGGTTCCCCCGGTGTACAGCAGCAGCGCCACGTCGTTCTCGCGGCTTTCATGCGCCGCCAGGCGCGGACTCGCCTCCAGCAGGGCATCCATGGCGGGCAAGGCGCCCGAAGCGGGGGCAGCCGCGACCAGCACCACGCGATCGCGCCAGCGCGACAAGGGCGCGCGCTCGAACAGCGGCGCGAATTCCTCGTCGGCCATGATGGCGCCGCAGCCGGCGTCTTCGAGCATGGCGTCGAGTTCGGCCGGGGCCAGCCGGAAGTTCAGCGGGGCGGGAACGACGCCGGCCCAGAACCCCGCCAGCAGCAGCTGCGCATGGCGCACCGAGTTCCGGCACAGGGTGGCGAAACGGTGGCCGGGCGCGAGGCCCAGGCCGCGCAGCAGGCCGGCGGTGCGCGCGACGCGTTCGAGGTATTCGTTCCAGGACAGCTCGCCCGCCGGGTCGATGATCGCCCGGCGCCTGCCGTAGGCCTGGACTGTGTTCTGCAAGAGGTGGGGAAGGGTCAGCACGCCGCTATCTATGGTGTCGGAATCGATAGCGAAAATGATAGGGATGCATCCCCGCCGACACCCTACCGTCCAGTCCTGCGACCTACCCCAGAGTCGGATTTTTGTCCTAGAGCGCCAGGTTCAGCGACTTGATCAGTTGTCCGAACTTGCTTTGCTCCTGCTGGAGGAAGGCGGCCGGCGCGTCCGTGTCGGGAATGTCGATGCCTTCTTTCTCCATGGCGGCGCGGAACGCGGGTTCCTGCATCGTTTCGCGCACGGCCCGCGTCAGGCGGTCGAGCACCGCGGGCGGCGTGCCGCGCGGCGCGAACAGGCCGCTCCAGTTCGCCATGACGAAGTCGTCCAGGCCGGCCTCCTTGAAAGTGGGCACGGCCGCCAGCACGGGCGACCGCTTCTCGCTGGTCACCGCGTAGGCCTTGATCTCGCCGGCGTCGATCAGGGCCTTGGACGGCAGGATGCCCGAGAAGTACAGGTCCAGGTGTCCGCCCGCCACGTCGTTGGCCGCCTGGGCCCCGCCTTTGTACGGGACGTGCCGGATGTCCAGGGAGGTGGACCGCTTGAGCCATTCCCCGGCCAGGTGCGCGGGACTGCCGACCGCGCCGCCGAAGCTGTAGTTGCCCGGCTGCAGGGCGATCTCCCGGCGCAGGCCGGCGAAATCGTTGGACTTGAAGTTCTTGCGGCCGATCAGGACCAGCGCGGTGGAACCCACCATCGCGATGGGCTCGAAATCATCCAGCGTGTACGAGACCTTGCGTATCTGCGGGATGATGACCATCTCGGTATTCAGGCCCAGCAGCAGGGTATGGCCGTCGGCTTCGGCGCGCGCTACCGACATGACGCCTATGGTGCCGCTGGCGCCGGGGCGGTTGACCACCACCACCGTCTGGCCCAGCCTGCGCTCCAGCCCCACCGCGAGATTGCGGGCGGCGAAATCGGTCGAACCGCCGGGCGCATAGGGCACGACGATCTGGATCGGCTTGGAAGGATAGGCCGCGGCCGGCCAGGCCGGCGAAGCCCATGCGGCCAGGATGCCCAGCGTGGCCAGGATGGTCGTCTTGCGCCGATTCTGCGTATGCATGGTGGTCTCCTCGTTTTGTCGTTTCAGATTCTGGTGACGTTGACGTGCAGGACGGCCGAGCGTCCCGCCTCGACCTGCTCGATGCAGCGGTCGAGCGCCGCGCCGACCTGGCTGGGGTCGTCGAGGCGTTCTCCATAGGCGCCGAACGCCTCGCCCAGCTTGGCGAAGTCGGCCTGCGCCGGCAGTTCGGCCTCGTAGGCGTCGAGCCGCCTGGCGCTGCCGTCCGGGTAGACCCGCAAGGTCGATTCCTTCACCGCCGACCAGCCGCCGTTGTCGACCACGACGACCAGTATCGGCAGCCCCTGGCTGGCCGACACCGCGAGCACCGAACTGGGGTTGTTGAAGTACATGCTGCCGTCGCCGACCACCTGCACGGCCATGATGTGGGGAGCGGCCAGGCGCGCGCCCAGCGCCATGCCGCCCGATGCCCCCAGGCCGCCGCCGCCGACCCGCACCAGCGTGCCGGGCAGCGGACGGCGCAACTGCATATTCAGGGCCGGCGAGTTGCGGATGGCCTCGTTGAAGACGATGTCTTCGGGCGCGAGCCTGCGGCCGAGCTCGGCGAACAGGAAGTGCGGATTGATTCGGCCGGCGCTGCCGGGGTCGGCCGCCAGGCCGAGCGCCTTGTCGCGCCGGCGTTCGATTTCTTCGGCGATCTTCGCGTTGCGCGATGCCACGCGCGCCGAGAACGACGGATCCGCGCGTGCTTCGACGGCGTCGGCAAGCTGTTCGAGGATGCGGGCGCTGTCGCCCGGGAAGCGGGCGTTGGCGGGAAAGCTCCACATCGGCGAGGCGGACTTGAGCACGTCCACGTCGATCTGCGCCCAGAAGGTCTCGGGGTCGGGGCGGACATCGCGCGAGAACCAGGGCACGTCGGTATCGACCAGCAGGCCGACGTCTGCCGATTCGACCGCGCCGCCGGGCTGGAAACCGCAGAAGTTCGGCCCTTCGTGCGAAATGTTGTTGACCGGATTCGACTCGAAGACGCGAATGCCGGCCAGCCGGGCGAGCCGTTCGATGGCGGCCGAGGTGGCGCGGTTGCGCCCGCCGAACGAGGTGACCAGCACCGGCCGTTCCGCGGCCAGCAGGCGCGTTGCCGTTTTCTCCAGCTGCACGGGGTCCGCGCCCGTGGATGCCAGCGGACCGTACTGGGATTCCGGATAGGAGCGGGCGCTGTCCGCCGGCCAGGACTCGGCCAGCGTTTCGCGCGGCAGCATCAGGTAGACCGGCCCCTGCGGCTCGCTGTGCATGAAGGTGTGCGCGCGCCGCAGCGCTTCTTTCGCCACTACGCCGGACGGCAGCGTCCACTCCCACTTCACGAAGGGGCGCACCAGGCTGCCCTGGTCGAACGGTTCCTGGATGTAGTGCACGTAGTTGTCGCGCGAGCCCGGCAATTCGCCGGCCGCGGTGAACGGCGCCTTGCCTGCCATCAGCAGCACGGGCAGCCGGCTGCGGAACAGGTTGTGCATCGCCATCGCGCAGTTGGCCGTGCCCACGTCGACGTGCACCAGCACGCCCTGGCCGCGCCCGGTTACCAGCGCATAGCCGGCCGCCATGTGCGCCGCCGTATTCTCGTGGGGACAGCGTATGACGGCGGGCGACTTCGAGCCGCGTTCCCGCCGGCGCGCCAGCTCTTCGATGATGGGGGCATGGTCGGTGCCCATGTTGCAGAACAGGTAGTCGACGCCGATCTCGGCCAGGCCTTCCAGCAGGAAGCCGGCCGTTATCTGGGTCTGGTCGCTGGGGGAGTGTTGCATGGATGTCTTCGCCGCCTCGCTGATGAGTTCGCCGCGGAACCGGGCTGGCGCGATGATAGGAATCCATTGCGCGTTCTCGCCATACCCTCCAGTCTGAATCTCGCGGATGGCGCGAACAGGGGCGGGATACTCCCAGTGCGACCGGGCGCCGGCGCTGCCCGGCGATAAGAAAAATCACCGGCTGCCCCCTCCTCGTGAAAAAAACTGACGCGGGCCGGCCGGGCTCGCGGACGTGGCTGGATCGGGGCCGCGTTTATGGATATTCTCGAAACCCTCACGCATGACGCCGGCCTTTCCGCGGCGGAAAAGAATTCGCGAAAACGCATCTCGAACAGCGGAGACAGGAATGACCAAGGCCGTGAGGCTTTATCAGGGTGCGTTCGGACGGGCATCCCTGCTCGATTCCGATCATGACCTGGTAACCCATGCTCATCCGCAGTGCCACGTGCTGGTCAAGGCCGGCGGCGCCGACGCGTCGTATACGGTACGTGGCCGCACCGTGCGGCTGACGTCGGATTCCCTGGTGCTCGTCAATGCCTGGGAGCCGCATGCCAAGCTGCAGCCGCTGCCCGGCGAGCGTACGGTGGTGCTCGTGCTCTGTATGGAGCCGGCCTGGCTGGCCGAGCACGATCCGCTGCTGTCGGGCAGCGGCATGCCCGATTTCTTTCCGGCAGCGCAGGTCGCCCAGCCGCTTTCCCTGCGCAGGCTGGTGGACCGGCTCATCATGGAAGTGCTGGGCGCGGCGCCCACCGGCCTGCCGAACCGCGCAGTGGAGGCCGCGCTGTCCGATTTCATGCTCGCCGTCACCCACTTGTTCGCGCTGCGACGCAACTGGATCGATACCTACCGCATCAAGATGGGCAACCGGCCGGACGCGCGCATCGCACGGGCGATCCGCTATATCGGCGACCACCTGGACCAGGCGATCACCTGTGAGGAACTGGCGAGCATGCACAGCCTGTCGCGGCAGCATTTCTTTTCGCTGTTCCGCCAATGCACCAGCATGTCGCCCATTCTCTATATGAATACGCTGCGCATGGAAAGCGCGTTCAAGTCGCTGGTCGAATGCTCGACCTCGGTGAACGCGCTGGCCGACAACCTGGGCTTTTCCGAGCCCCATCACTTCACGCGCTTCTTCCGCCGCAACCTGGGCATTCCTCCCAGCCAGTACCGGCGCGGCGTGTCCCTGCTCGCCTGAAAATAAACCGACGCCGGGGTAGGTTTCCGCACTGGGGGGTAGGGCGCCGCCGGGCGCGGCTGCCTATATTTCGTCGAGGCCAAAGAGCCGAGACGGCCGCGCATCGGCGCCGGCCGGCACATACCCTATATGGAGACGACGGAAATGCATGCGATACGTACGTTCATGATGGCGGCGCTGCTGGCGGCGCTTGGCGCCCCGGCCGCCGCGGCCGATTTTCCGAGCAGGCCGATACGGCTGGTCGTGCCTTTCGAGGCGGGCGGCACCATCGACACGCTTGGCCGCGTGGTGGCGGCCCAGATCGACAGGCAGTCGGAATGGGGCATCGTGGTCGACAACAAGGCCGGCGCCAATGCGCTGATCGGCACTGCCGACGCGGCCAAGGCGGCGCCCGACGGACACACCATTCTTCATACGTCGCCGTCCTTCGTCATCAATTCCTTCATCCACAAGAAGATTCCGTACGACCTGGAAAAAACCTTCGTGCCGATTACCAACCTCGCGGTCGGCACGGGCTACCTGCTGGTGGTGCGCCAGGGCCTGCCGGTGCGCAACGTTTCCGAGCTGCTCGCGCTGGCAAGGACCAAGGAGCTGACCTATGGCTCGCCGGGCATCGGCAATGCCCTGCACCTGGCGGCGGCCGGCTTCGCCAAGAAGGCCAAGATCGACATGCTGCACATCCCGTTCAAGGGCAGCGCCAGTTCCCTCAATGCCATCGCCGCGGGGCAAGTCGACGTGATGATGCTGTCGCCGCCCACGGTCACGCCCTATGTGCAGTCCGGCAAGATCCGGCCGATCGCCTTTACCGGCGAGGGCCGCTCCAAGGAGTTCCCCGACGTGCCCACGATGAAGGAAGCGGGTATCGACGACTTCGTCGTGATGGGCACCTGGGCGGGCTGGTTCGCGCCGGCCGGCACGCCGCCCCAGGTGGTGGACCGCATCGCGGCGGAAGTGGCGAAGGCGCTCAAGGCGCCGGAAGTGGTGGACGTGCTCGTGAAGGGCGGCTTCGAGCCGGACGGACGTCCGCCCGCCGAGTTCGCCGAATTCGTGCGGCAAGAGGTGCGGCGCTATGGCCAGATCGTCAAGGACGCCGGCGTCGAGCCGCAGTAGCCGGCGTTTGCCGTCGCTATAGCGTCCAGCCTTCGCTTGCCGCCCAGGCCGTGATCGATTGTTCGGTATCGCGGCCCTCCCGCTGCAGCCAGTCGCAGAAGTCGCTGGTCAGCGTATGGGCCTTGGAGGTGGGCGCGCTGTTGGCGTAATACGTGCGGCGCTGGACGCCCAGCGGGCCGAAGGGCACGCACAGGCGTCCCGCCAGGATTTCGTCGATGGCCAGGAACAGCGGCACCATCGCCAGGCCCAGCCCTTCGGAGGCCGCCTGGAAGGCGAAGTACATCTGTTCGAAGCTCAGCGTGTTGGCCGGTTTCAGGCCGGGCACGCCGACCGCCTCCAGCCACGCGCTCCATTCGTAGGGCTCGGTGGCATAGCTGATGAGCGTATGCGCCTCGAGGTCTTGCGGCCGGTCGAGCCGCAGCGTCTCGCGCAGGTCGACGTGGCAGACCGGCGCGATGATCTCGGTCATGAAGGGAATCGAACGACAGTCGTCCAGCGGGCCGTATTGTCCGCGTATGGCCATGTCGTAGGAGTTCTCCTGGAAATTGGGCGGCGTCAGCGAGGTCGTGAGCCGCACCTCGACGTCCGGCCGCTTGCGCTGGAACACCGACAGGCGGGCGATCAGCCAGCGCATCGTGAAGGTGGGCGGCGCGTTGACGCGCAGCACGATCGGGGCCGCCTGCTGCATTACGTACATCGAAGCCGTGACCAGGCGGTCGAACACCGCCGATACCTCGTTCAGGTAGCCGCGTCCCGCTTCGGTCAGCGTGAGCTGGGATGGTGCTCGGTGGAACAGCGACACGCCCAGCCATTCCTCCAGCAGAGCGACCTGGCGGCTGACCGCGCCATGGGTGACGTTCAACTCCGCCGCCGCCTTGGTGAAGCTGACGTGACGCGCGGCCACCTCGAACGCGCGCACCGCGTTGAGGGGGGGCAGCTTTCTCATGTCGTCTCCTGTTGCTGCTCGGGCGAGCGTGACTATAACTCACGCCACGTGAAGATTATTGCTTTGCCGCGCATATCCGGCGCGCTCACACTGCAAGCCCATGCGGAAGAGCTTCCGCAACGCAGGCGCGGCGCGCTTGCGCCAACCTCGCCGGGCGCCAGCTTTTCTCTCGCTCGGCCACATTCTGCATACTATCGTGAAAGCCGCTCCATTCGATTATGTGCGTGCCGAGGGCCTGGACCACGCGCTGGAATTGCTCCACCAGCACGGCTACGACGCCAAGCTGCTGGCCGGCGGGCAAAGCCTGGTGCCGATGATGGCCATGCGCCTGGCGCGTCCCGCCCTGCTGGTGGACATCCACCGCGTCTCCGCGCTGCAGTCGCTGTCCGTCATGGACGACCGGGTCGAGACCGGCGCGGCCGTGCGCCAGCGCACCCTGGAATACGACCTCGCCCTGCACGAGAAACTGCCGCTGGTGGCCAAGGCCTTGCGCTGGGTCGGCCATGACCAGACGCGCAATCGCGGCACGGTGGGGGGCAGCCTGGTGCATGCCGATCCCTCGGCGGAATTGCCGCTGGCGGCGCTGGTGCTGCAGGCGCGGCTGCACCTGTGCAGCCGCGACGAGGGACGCCGCAGCGTCGAGGCGGCCGATTTCTTCCTCGGGCCCATGTTCACCGAAACGCGCGACACCGAATGCCTGGCTGCGATCGAGTGGCCGGTCTGGGGCGCCCGCGGCACCGGCTGTGCCTTCGACGAAATCGCGATCCGCCATGGCGACTTCGCGATGGCGTCCGCCGCCGCGCAATTGACCGTCGATGCGGCCGGCGTCTGTCGCCGCGCCGCATTCGGCCTGGGAGGCGTGGACGGCGTGCCGCGCAGTTTCCCCGAACTGGCGCGCCGGCTGGAAGGCCAGCGGCTGGACGATGCGCTGCTGCGCGACGTGGCCTCCGAGGCCGCGGCGGACTGCGATCCCGGCAGCGACCTGCACGCCAGCGCCGAATACCGGCGCGACCTCGCGCGCGTGCTGGCGGCGCGCGTACTGCGCCAGGCCGCGGATGCCGCGCAATCATCGATATCGAGGAACTGATCCATGGCCAATCCCGAACCCATGAACGTCGCCATTACCGTCAACGGCGTGGTGCGGCAGGCGCGCGTCGAGCCGCGCACGACACTGGTGGATTTCCTGCGCGACACGCTGAAGCTGACCGGCACCCACATCGGGTGCGAGCACGGCGTGTGCGGCGCGTGTTCCGTGCTGCTCGACGGCCTGCCGGTGCGGTCCTGCTGCATGTTCGCCGTACAGGCCGACGGGCTGTCGGTTACCACGGTCGAAGGGCTGGCTCCGGAGCGCGGCCAATTGTCCGCCATCCAGGACGCTTTCTGCGAGAAGCATGCGATGCAGTGCGGCTACTGTACCCCCGGCATGCTGGTCGCCTGCCATGCGCTGGTCGAGCGCCATCCCCACCCCGACGAGAAGCAGATACGCGTGGCCATCAGCGGCAACCTGTGCCGCTGCACCGGCTACCAGCAGATCGTCGATGCCGTCCTGCACGCGACGGCGCAGGAGACCTCCCATGGCTGAAGCAGGCAAGTTCCGCTATATCGGCAAGCACCGGCGCGCGGTCGAGCATCGCCGCTTCGTGTCGGGCCGGGGCCGCTACGCGGCCGACATCCAACTGCCCGACGTGCTGCACGTGGCCATCGTCGCCAGCCCCCATGCGCATGCCAGGATCCGCGCCATCGACGCATCGGAGGCCCTGGCGATGCCGGGCGTGCATGCGGTGTTGACCGGCGAGGAGCTGTGCGCCAATACCGATGCGATGCTACCGGGCGTGGACGCTCCCGAGGTCAAGCGCTATGCGCTGGCCGACGGCGTGGCGCGCTATTCCGGCGAATGGGTGGCCGCCGTGGTGGCCGAGTCGCGCGCGCTGGCCGAGGATGCGGCCGAAGCGGTAGCGGTCGATTACGAGCCCATGCCCCACGTGGTGGACCCGCTCGCCGCCATGGAGGACAGCGCGCCGCAGGTGCATCCCCGCCACGGCTCGAACGTGATCTTCCGGCGCGTCTTCGATTGGGGCGAGGTCGACGACCATTTCGCGCAGGCGCCGCACAAACTCTCGTACCGCGTGCGCTGGGCGCGCAGCTCGACCGTGCCGATCGAGACCTTCGCAGTCAGCTGCTGGTGGAACGACGCCACCGGCATCCTCGACGTCTGGGCCTCGATCCAGATGCCCAAGTATCCCGACCAGCTCGCCAAGGCGCTGAGGCTGCCCGGCAACGCGGTGCGCGTGCACTACGACGTGGACGTGGGCGGCAGCTACGGCGTCAAGCGCGGTATCAAGCACACCGTGCTGGTGGGCTACCTGGCCAGGAAGCTCGGCCGCCCGGTGCGCTTCATCGAAGACCGCCTCGAGAACATGCGCGGCGGCGACATGCAGGGGCCGGACCGCATCTTCGACGTCACGCTGGCCTTCGATGCCGAGGGCATCATCAAGTCGATGCGCATGCGCGCGGTGGACGACATCGGCGCCTACTCGGGCCGTTCGCCCCTGCAGCTGGGCAAGCCGGTCGGCGCCATCGTCGGTCCTTACCGCATCGCGAGCGTGCAGTACGACGCGGTGTCGGTCATGACCAACAAGACGCCCCAGGAAGCCGTGCGCGGCTTCGGCCAGGCGCCCACCAACTACGCCATCGAGACGGGCATCGACAAGGTGGCGCGCTTCCTGAAGATGGACCGGGTCGAACTGCGCCTGCGCAACCTGATCGGCAAGGACGAGTTCCCGTATCTCATACCCAGCGGCACCCACTACGATTCCGGCGACTACGCCGCCGTGCTCGGCAAGGCGATGGATGCCGCGCCCTTCGACGATCTGCTGCGCCAGCGCGAGGAACTGCGGCGGCGCGGGCTGCTGGCGGGCATCGGTATATCGACCTGCCTGGAGCCTTCGGGCGGCAACTCGGCGTTCGAGCCTTTGTTCAACGCCAAGAATCCCACGACGACGTGGATGGATTCCTGCCTGGTGCGCATCGACTTGTCGGGATCGATCACCGCGCTGATGGGCACGTCGACCTCGGGCCAGGCGCACGAGACCCTGGTGTCGACCGTGGTGGGCGAGATCCTGCACCGCGAACCGGACGGCATCCGCGTGCTGCACGCCGATTCGCTCAACGCCCTGCCGTCGAACAGCCCGGTCGGCAGCCGCATGGCCATCATGCTGGGCGGCGCGGCCGCGGGCGCGGCCAAGAAGCTGCGCGCCAAGCTGTTGCGCATCGCGGCCCACAACCTCGGCGTGGCCGAAGACCAACTGGCCTACGAGGGCGGGAACGTCGCGGTCGCGGCCGAACCCGGGCGCAGCATGTCCTGGGACAGCCTGGTCGAGATCGCGCATCGCATGTACCACAAGCTGCCCGAGGGCATGGAGCCCGGCCTGCAGGAAAAATTCGTCTGGGAGGTGCCGACCGGCGGCAAGCTGCCTACCGAAGACGGCAGGGTGCAGATGTACCCCTGCCATTCCTTCGAGTCCCACGTGGTGCTGGTCAGCATCGACCCCGAGACGGGCAAGACGGCTTTCCACCGCTACGTGTGCGGCCACGACTGCGGCGTGATGATCAGTCCCGACGTGGTGCACGGCATGACCTACGGCGGCATCGCGCACGGGCTGGGCGCCTCGATGATGGAGAAGTTCGCGTTCTCGGAAGAAGGGCAGCTGCTGGCCGGCACCTTCATGGACTACCTGCTGCCCAGCGCGCTGGAAGTCCCATCGGTAACCATCGTCGACCACTGCACGCCGTCTCCGCTGACCGAGTTCGGCCAGAAAGGATCGGGCGAGGCGGGCTATCTCGGCAGCCCGGCCGCGATCGCGAGCGCGATCAACGATGCGCTCGCCCCGGCCGGCGCGAGCATCGACGAACTGCCGATGACGCCGCAGGCGATCTGGAGCGCGCTGCGCAAGGCCAGGCAGGAGGCGCGCACGCAGTCTTTCAGCCGGACGCAGGAAGTGGAGCCGGTCTAATTTTCCCCAGGAGGCAATTCATGAGTGAACAGCTGTCTATCGAACAAGACGGGCGCGTCCTGCGCATCACCTTCAACCGTCCGCAGGACAACGGCGTGACCGATGCGATGGCGGAGGCGTTCTCCGACGCGATCCTGAACGCGCACAAGACCTCGGACTGCGTCGTGCTGCGCAGCACCGGGCCCGACTTCTGCACCGGCCGGGCGCGCGATCCCGGCTCGCCCGCGCCCAACCCCGAGGCCTATGCCCGGCGGCCCGAGTACGACGCCATCTTCAACAGCTACAAGGCCATCCGCAATGCCCAGGTGCCGGTCATCGCCGCCATCGAAGGGCGGGCCATGGGCTTCGGCACGGCCATCGCCGCGCTGTGCGACGTCTCGTTCGCCAGCGACGCCGCGACCTTCAACATTCCCGAGATCGCGCACAACGTCATGCCCACCATGGTCATGTCGGCCTTGTACGACCGCGTCAACCGCAATGCCATCCTGTGGATGGCCTACTCGACCGATTTCATCGACGCCGAGCGCGCCATGGCCTACGGACTGGTCAGTCACGTGGTGCCGGCGGACAAGCTGGATGCCGAGCTGGAGCGTTTCTGCGAACTGCTGCTGAGCCGGCCGCGTCCCGCCATCCTCGGCCTGAAGGAGTATCTGCACGTCGCGCCGCGCATGGACGAACTGGGCGCGATCGACTACGCGCGCGCCCTGCACTCCATGGTCAATACCGCCGCGGCCATGAAGCGCAAGCACTGAGTTCGGGGCCGTCATGGAAATCACTGGCACTCAGCTCATCGCCGCGCCGCGCGCGGACGTCTGGAAGGCGTTGAACGACCCCGATACGCTCAAGCGCTGCCTGCCCGGCTGCGAGTCGGTCGAACAGGACGGCCCCGACGCGTTCAAGATCATCATCACGGCGGCGGTAGGGCCTTTGCGCCCGCGTTTCAACGGATCGCTGCGCCTGACCGAAGCGGTGCCGCCGGCGTCTTGCGTGATGGTGTTCGAAGGCCAGGGCGGTGCCCTGGGCTTCGGCAAGGGTTCGGCCTCGGTCGAACTGAAGGATGCCGACGGCGGCACCGAGCTGAGCTACGCGGCGCAGGCGCAGGTGGGCGGCAAGCTGGCGCAGGTGGGGGCGCGCCTGATCGACAGCGTGGCCAAGAAAATATCCGACGATTTCTTCAAGGCCTTCCGCAAGCAGTTCGCGCCGGAAGCGGAAAAGCCGGCTCCGCCCGCGCTGTCCAAGGCGCCGGCACCATCTGAGGCGTCGGCACCATCTGAGGCGTCGGCACCATCTGCGCCGCCTGAAGCTCCGCCGGTGGCGAGCCAGACGCGGACGGCGCCGGTTGTCGTCCCGTCCGCTCCGGTTGCTGGTCCGCCCGCGTCGCCGTTGACCGGGACTGCGCCGCCGGAAGCCACCGCCCGGGTGCCGGCCTGGTGGCTGCTCGTGGCGTTCGCGCTGGGCGCGGCGGCCACGGTGGCCGGCGTGGTGGCGGGAGGGTAGAGTCCCGCGCCGCCCGCCAGCGGCGCGGCGCCCAGCGGATCAGACAAGCGACGTGCGTATCCAGTCCAACACGGATCCATGGCGCGGCGACCAACCCAGTTCCCGCGTCCGCTTGCTTCTGACCCGGCTATTGGACCCGAGTGCGAAGACGGCCATTTCGCGTCCCCATCTCGCCTCGGCCTCCTCGCTGGACAAGCTCTTGGCCTCGCCCAACTTGAGAGCATCCGCGATCGCCTGCGCCATATCCCCGAAACTGGCCTCGCCGCTTTCGACGAAGGCGAACAGTTTTTCCGGCGCCTTCTGCAGCGCCAAAAGATAGAGTTCGGCGACATCGGCGATGTGAACCGTTGACCAGCGGTTCGATCCGCGCCCGATGTAGCGCGCCGTTCCGCTTTCCCGGGCCAGGTCGATCAGTCGGGGAAGCTGGACGCTGCGGGCGTCGGGCCCCAGCGCGTCGCCATAGATGAGGGAATTGCAGAGCACGATCGAACGCACGCCCGGAGCATCGAGGACGGCGCGATCCAGTGCGACCCGGGCTGCCTTGTCCGGCTCCGGCGCGGGTAGCGTGTCTTCGTCGTAGACCGCATCGGAAGGGTCGCCCCGCGCCTCGTCCGCGACGATGCTCGAACCGCTGGTATGGATAAAGGTCTTGCCGCTGCCGGCCAGTGCGGCGATCAACGCATCGACGGCGGGCCGATTATCGCTGCTCGCCGCGTTGACCACGGCATCCGCGCGGCGCGCTTCTGTCGTCAGCAACGCCAGATCCGCCAATGTTCCCACCACTGGCTCGATGCCGAAGGCGCGTAGCGCATCGGCCTTGTCGGCATTGCGGATGAGCCCGCGCACCCGATGCCCCGCAGTGACGAATTTCTGGGCTACTGCCCCGCCGATGAAACCGCTCGCGCCAGTAATAAAGACGTTCATTTCAAACTCCTTGCATTTCGTGCAACGATAGCGGCTATCTGGCGGGGAATCAGCCCCCTTTTCGGCAAGGTATGTTGCACAGGAGGCAACGATGAACGATCTTGGCGGCCGGAGCGGTGAGCTGCTCGTATTCGTCTCCATTGTTGAAGCAGGCGGCGTCTCGGCCGGAGCACGCGCGCTCGGACTCGTCCCTTCGACGGCATCCCGGATGCTCAAGCGCTTCGAAGAGCGCGTAGGCGCAAGGCTGATCGTGCGCGAAGGGCGCGTGTTCCGGCTGACTCGGGAGGGACAGTCCTGTTACAGCGGCGCCAGGCGCATCCTGGTTGCCGCGCCGGCCTATCTCAAGCGGCCGGGCGCGCCGAAGCATCCGAGCGAGCTGGAAGCGCATTCGTGCCTGCGGCTACGCACGTCCGACAGGAATGCGCCGTGGTTGTTTCTCGACGGCCATGCGCCGCTGGAGATTTCCCCGCACGGCTCGATCGTCGTGGATAACGGCGAGGCTCTCGTGCAGCTGGCGATCGCGGGGTTCGGCATCGCTCAGGTCGGCCGGTTCCATGTCGCGGACCAGCTCGCGTCCGGTGCGCTGGTTTCCGTTCTCGACGACTACCGATCATCCGAAAGCGAAATCATCCAGGCCGTGTTCGCCGGCCGCCCCTCGGTCCCCGGCAGGGTGCGGGCCTTTATCGACTTCTTCACAGAGAACATCGGCGCAAGGCGCCGGTAGCTCGACGAGAACCGGCGGCGGGATCGGGGCGCTGGTGCCGCATCCTCGAACAGCCCCAGCCCGGTACCGCCGTCCTCGAACAACTCCGCCCGGCGCTACCCCTGGCTGGCGCTCGCTGCCGCATCCGGCCAGCTTCCAGTCGTAGTCCAAACCCATCCGCGGCGGCAATCCCAACACTTCTCGTCCTTCCATGGCAGCCGCACGGCTGCTCGGAGTCCTATCGGTGTTTTCGCAGTTCTCGGTCCTGAAGAACTCAGGGGCCGGTTGAAGCCGATTCCCATGTCGGAATTCACGCGGTTGCGGGGTCAAGAGAGATTCTTGCAGCAACCGCTTGCTCTGGACCGCACGGTCTATGTCGGCGAGCCAATTGCGATCGTGCTCGCAGAGTCGAGATACCTGGCCGAGGATGCGGCCGGTCTCGTGGAGGTCGACTACGAGTATCAGGATCCGGTCGTGGACGCAGCCACGGCTCTGAAGGGAGAGCGCTTGGTCCATCCGGGCGTCGGAACGAACGTGGCCAGCCAGGACGTTGTACGGAAGGGTGACGTCGAGGCTGCGTTCGCTCGCGCGGCCTACACGCGCAGGGAGACCTTCTACGTGCATCGTCACACGGCGGCGCCGATGGAAACCCGGGGGCTGGTCGCGGAGTGGGAAGAGCAGTCCGGCCGGATGCGGGTCTGGGGGGCCACCAAGCTGACCTTCAGAAATCGCGAGGTTCTCGCCGGAATGCTCGACATGCCGGAAACCGACGTCGAAATGATCGAAGTCGATGTCGGCGGCGGGTTCGGCGTCCGGGGGGAGTTTTACCCGGAAGACTTCCTGGTCCCGTTCGCCGCGAGATGGTGCGGCCGTCCGGTGAAGTGGATCGAAGATCGCGCCGAACATCTGGTCGCGACCAATCATTCCCGGGAGATGCAATGCAGCCTGGAGATCGCGGTCGACAAGGACGGCTTCATTCTTGCGTTGCGCGGTGACGTAATGGTGGATCTTGGCGCATATGCCCGGCCCAATGGAGGCGTTGCGCCAGGCAAGGGCCTGCAGTTCATGTGCGGTCCCTATCAAATCGAGAACGCCGAGTTCGAGCTTCGGACCTTGGTGACGAACAAGACCCCGTTCGGGTCGTACCGGGGGCCGGGGCGCTATGAGTCCAGCTATTTCCGCGAGCGCATTGTGGATCTGGCCGCCAGCGATCTGGGTATCGATCCGGCGGCGTTCAGAATGCGCAATCTCATCCGGCCAGACCAGATGCCGTGGAATGCCGGGGCCATGGTTCCCGGTGGTCCTGTTGCCCACTATGACACCGGCGACTATCCCCGCGTCATGCAGCAGTCTCTCGACGAGTTTGCATATGACTCGCTGATGCCGGTGCGCGGCAAGAAGGTCGATGGTCGGCTCCATGGCGTGGGCATCGGCTGCTTTGTCGAATCCAGTGGCGGCGGCCCGAGCGAGTCGGCCCGGCTGGTCGTGACCGGGAATGGCCGAGTGCATTTGTACACGGGAACGTCGTCCATGGGGCAAGGGCACGAGACGGTTTACGCCCAGATTCTGGCAGACGAACTTGGCGTGCCGATGGATGCCATCGACGTCTTCCACGGATCCACCACCTACGTAAAGAAGGGTTGGGGAACCTATCACAGCCGGTCGGCGGTCATGGGGGGAAGCGCCATCGTCCTTGCGAGCCGCACGCTGCGCGATCAGGTGGCCGGTCTGATTTCTCGCCGGCAGGGTCTCGATCCGGAGTCTCTCAGGTGGAAGGCGGGTGCGCTTGTCGAGGCGAACGAAGGTGGCAAGCAGATCCTTGCGTCGCTGCTGGACCTCGGCGTTTCCGCGGTCTCGGATCCGGAGATGCAACTGGCGCTCGAGGCGGATTCGATCTATTCCAGTAATGAGCTGACTTACACGTTCGGCGTTCAGCTCGCTCACGTGGCGGTGGATCCCGAGACCGCCGTTGTCGAGGTGCTTCGATTCCTGACGGTAGAAGATGTCGGCCGAGTGCTCAACCCGTCGGTGGTGCATGGGCAGACAATCGGGGCGGCGGTCCAGGGCTTGGGCGGTACCTTGCTGGATCATCTGGTTTATGACGAGAACGGGCAACTTCTGACAGGAAGTTTCGCCGATTACCTCCTGCCGACCGCCACCGATTTTCCGTGTGTGGAAGCCATCAGCCTGGAACAGTCGCCCGCATTGAACAATCCGCTGGGTGTGAAAGGGGCTGGCGAGGGGGGTATCGCCGCCGTGGCGGGGGCCGTTGCGAACGCTGTCGAAGACGCACTGCGGTCCTTGGGTGTATGCATCCGGGATCTGCCGCTGTCGCCCGACAAGGTATCCGCCCTCATTCGGGAAGCATCTTCCCGTCACATGCATTGATTCTTGCTGCTCAGGCGTCTTCGTGTCCCAAGACTGCGGCAGGCACAACGATTTCAGGAGGTGAATGGTGTCGGATTTGAGCGTGGATGCCGAGGCTCTGGCCATATTCGAAGAGCAGATGCGCTTGTGCAAGGTCAAGCCGGGCGAAACAGTGGTGATACTGAATGCGCCCGGCGAATTGGTCGGCCATGTCAATGCGCTCATGCTGGCGGTCACCCGGCTTGGGGCAAAGGCGATGCACCTGAGCGTGCCGCGCGCGCATGCGGTGGCCACGGCGGTGATGGGGCGCCACCCCTTGGTGGGGCACGAATTGGCCATCGATACCTGCAAGCAGGCCGATATGGTCGTCGATCTGATGGGACTCCTGTTCTCCGCCGAGCAACTCGACATCCAGGCGGCGGGGACGCGGATTCTCCGCATCGCGGAGCCCCTGCACATCCTCAAGCAGATGGCGCCGACGACCGATCTACGCCGGCGGTGCGAACTGGCGCGCGATCTCATGTTGAGGTCGAAGCGCATGCGTATTACGTCGAAGCACGGGACGGACGTCAGCTATGGGCTTTCGCAACACACCGTGATCGCCGAGTACGGCTATACCGACGAGCCGGGCAGGTGGGACCACTTCCCGTCGGGTTTCGTCTTCACCCAGGGAAACGATGGCCAAGTCAACGGCAAGGTGGTGCTGGCTCCGGGAGACATCATCTGCGCGTTCAAGCGGTACGTCGAATCGCCGGTGACTTTCACTATCGAGAACGGCTACATCACGCGCATCAGCGGAGAGGGGAGCGGCGCCGAGCTGATCCGCGGCTATATCGAAAGCTTCGATGATCCAAGGGGGTTCGCCATTGCGCACATAGGTTTCGGCCTGAATGAGCGCGCCAGGTGGGATCAGTTCGCGGCATCGAAGGATCTTAGCAAGGAGTACATCATGAATGCACTTTCCTTCTATGGAAACGTGCTGTTCTCCACGGGACCGAATTCCGAGTTCGGGGGCGACAACGATACGCCCTGCCATATGGATTTGCCGATGCGCGGCTGCAGCCTGTGGCTCGATGACACCCAGATCCTGGATGAAGGGCGTGTAGTCCTGCCCGGGCTGCGGGCGCCGGCCGACCAGGCCATGCACGGGAGCAAATCATGAGCCGGCCTTGGAGCGGACTGCTCTCGGAAGCGGATCTTGAGATCTACGAGGCCGCCGGGTTCGGCCGGACGACGGGGCTGGGAAAACGTCCCGCGCTGCTTGTCATCGATGTCCAGTATCGCACCAGCGGCTCGGCCGACGTGCCCATCCTGGAAGCAATGAAGGAATATCGCACAGCGTGCGGCACGCACGCCTGGGCGGCCATTCCTCACATCGCCGAACTGGTCCGGGCGTTCCGCGCCAGGTCGTTTCCCGTGATCTATCCGCACGTCGCCAGGAAGACTGGGCACGACGTGGGGGGGCTGGCCTCGAAAATGCCAGCGCTGCTCGAGGTCGATGCGCGGGGTTACGAAATCGTTCAGGAAGTTGCCCCCGAACCAGGAGAGCTGCTGCTCTCCAAGGTCCACGCGAGCGCGTTTGCCGGTACGCCGCTGGCTGGCTACCTCGTGCATCTGGGGGTCGACTCGCTGGTCGTGACCGGATGCTCGACCAGCGGTTGCGTGCGTGCGACCGTGGTCGACGCCTCCTTTTTGAACTATCGGGTCGCCGTCCCGCATGACGCTGTCTTCGACCGGATCCAGGTATCGCATGCGATGAACCTGTTCGACATGGCAAGCAAATACGCCGACGTCCTGGCTACGCGAGATTTGATCGCCGGGCTCGATGCGGCCGACTGAAGGAACACCGCCGGATTCCGTTCGGAACAAGGCGGCAATACAGGGAGAAGCGAAGTGCAGATGGTTGGGGAGAGGCAGCTGCCCGTGCCGCGTGAAGTGGTCTGGGCCGCGTTGAACGATGTCGACGTGCTCAAGGCATGCGTGCCGGGATGCGAGAGTATCAATGAAGTCGGCGAAAGGAAATACGAGGTCGTGATGCAGGCCGCGATCGGCCCGATCAAGGCCAGGTTCAAGGGCACGATGCAAATTTCCGATGCGGTGGCCCCGAAGGGTTACTCGTTGGCGTTCGAGGGAGCGGGGGGCGCGGCGGGCTTCGCGCGTGGCGGGGCGCACGTCGATCTGGCGGAGATCGATACGAACAACACCTTGCTGCAGTACCGCAGCGAAGCGACCGTCGGCGGCAAGCTCGCTCAGATCGGCGCGCGTCTCGTCGACTCGGCTGCCCGCGTGATGGCCGACCGGTTCTTCGACGCATTTGTCAAAGCGCTTCAAGATGCAGGGGCTTCGGAAGAGGGGGTGGATTCGTCCAATGACGATCGATCGACAAAGGCCCAAGTCTCCGGCTTTCGAGGAATGCTTCGGCGGCTGAAAGGAGGCGATCCATCCTGAGCGAGATGGCGTTCGGCGTAGAACAGTGCAGCGATGAAAGGCAGGAGTCTTCTTTAGCGCACACGCGCTGTTGGTTTTGACAGTTGATCGTTGCTGGGTGGCGGGAGAATTTGAATGGAGCATGCGATGTTCGAAGAATATGTGGCGGAAGGCGCGACGCGGACGCGCCTGGCGAGCAGGCTTATGGGGGGGCTTTTGGTGCTAGGCTGCTTGCTGGCCCCCGCCAGTGCTGGTGCGCAGAACTATCCGAATCGAGCCTTGAAGTTGATCGTGACCAGCAGCCCCGGCGGCCCGACCGACGTGCTGGCTCGCCCCATCGCGGAAAAAGTGAGTGAGATCCTCGGCCAGCAGGTCGTGGTCGACAACGTGCCGGGGGCGAACACCATGATCGCGGCAGCGCGCACCGCGCGATCGGATCCGGACGGATATACGTTGTTCCTGGTATCGGCGTCCACCGTTTCGCTGAATCCCGCGACGCGCAAGAATCTGTCCTACAGCATGAAGGATTTCGCCCCGGTCGTGCTGGTCGCATCCAGCCGCTATGTGCTGGCCGCGCGCACCTCCTTGGGTGTGAGCAATGTTTCGGAGCTCAAGGAGCTGGCGAGGAAAAACCCCGGAAGAATCAAGTACGGGATGAGTGTCGGATCGCCGTCTCATTTCGCCGGGCTCATGCTCGGATCGGCAGCCGGGGTCGAGTTCATGCCTATCCCGTACAAAGACGTCGCGCAGGCAACCAAGGACATCCTCGTGGGCGAAGTCGACTTCGTTTTCACGCCTTTGTCGACGGTCGAGCACCTAATTGGGCAGAAGCAGGGCGTGGTCATCCTGGGCGTGACGGACGACGAGCGTATTCCGCAGCTACCTAACATTCCAACCTTGATCGAGCAGGGATACAAAGGGGTTTGGGGCGGATCCTGGTATGGAATCGTGCTGAGGTCGGGATCTCCTGCGTATGCGGTCAAGCGGCTCAATGAAGCCTTCAACCAGGCGCTCGAAGACCAGTCCGTCCGGGAACGGCTGCTGCGCGCCGGTTTCAAGGTCTATGGCGGCACGCCCGAGCAATTGGCCAAGCACATCGAGAACGAAGCGCCTGTGTACAAGAAGATTGCCCAGGAAGCCAACATCCAGCTCGACTAGGTTTCGTGCGAACCGATCGAGTGCCGATGCCGACAGATAAAAACAGGTAATGTCATGAAGAGATATCCCCCTATCGCCCCGGAGGACATGTCCTGGGAGCAGCGGCGCGTCATGCGCGCCGTATCGGAGCGCCGCAAGCCCTCCGTGTCCTCGCAAGGAGGCGTTTCCGGGCCGTTCGTTCCGCTGGTCTATGTGCCGGGGATCCTGGATCGTCTCCAGTACCTGGGCGAGTACTGCCGTTTCAATACGTCGTTCTCGCCAAAGCTGCGTGAACTGGCCATCATCATCACGGCCAGGCACGTGGCGGCGCAGCTCGAGTTCCATGTGCATGCGATGGAAGCCAGGGAGTTCGGGCTTGCGCAAGAGGTTATCGACGCAGTGGCTGAACGTCGCGTACCGGCAGGCATGGATGACGAGGAAACGTTGGTCTATCGGTTTTGCACCGCCTTGTATGCCGAAGGCAGAGTTTCGGACGAGCTTTTCAAGCAATTCGAAGAAGCATTCGGCAAGGCCGAAGCGATCGATCTCATCGTCACCTGCGGGTATTACGCCACGCTGGGAATGGTGCTGAACGTCTCCAAAGCGTCCGCCCCTGCGTTTCTCGAGGGTTTCGAGCCGGCCTTTTCTGTTCCCAACGATTGAGAAACATCATGCGCTATCCGAATTTGACAGCCCGGGACATGACCTCCCGCCAACGCGAGGTCGCCCAGGCCATCGAGCAACGCAGTCCTGGCGGACTCGCCGGCCCTTATCAGGCGATGCTGTATTCCCCGGAAATGGCCGATCGAACTCATAGCCTGGGTGAGTTCGTCCGTTGCGGGTTGCGAATTCCCGAGCGCTTGCGGGTGCTGGCGGTTCTTGTGGCGGCGGGCAGGCATCGCGGCAGCGATGTGGAAGCATTTCTGCCGCTCAGAACAGTCAGCGAGTCGGGGCTGGAAACGGGCAAGGTCCAGGCGCTGGCGCGGCGCGAGCGGCCGCAGGGTATGCGAGACGATGAAGCGGCGGTTTATGCGTTCAGTGTAGAGCTTGCGCGCTCTGGGCGTGCCAGCGAGGAAACCTACCGCGTTCTGGTCGATCGATTGGGGCGGGAAGCTGCCCTCGAGCTTGTCGCGGTTGCCGGCTTTACCGCATTGTTCACGAACGTCCTGAACATGACGCAGACCTCGATTCCGCGGGATGGCGTCGCCGATCTCTTGTAGAAGGAGCAGGCCGAATCGAACGCAGGAAGGCTGTTGCAGTTCTCCCCGCCGTGGTGGGCGAGGCCTGCGGGGCACCTCGTTCGTCGGTGATCAATATGTCAAGTTTTCTGTATGGCGCGCATGTGCGAGCCAATGGCATCCGCCAGCACTACCTGCGTTTCGGCGGGATGGGCGCGCCGCTGATCGTGATTCCAGGAGTGGTGACCCCGGCGGCGCTGTGGCAACACGTTGCCGAGAACCTCGGACGGTTTTTCGACACCTACGTACTCGACGTACGCGGGCGTGGGCTGTCCGAGAGCGGAACGCACCTCGACTATGGCCTGGATACGCGCGCCGACGATCTGGCCGCGTTCATCGAGGCCATGAAGCTCGATGGCGTCACGCTCGTGGGCCACTCCATGGGCGCGCGCATAGCCTTGCGCCTGACGCGGCGTCCCAGCCTGGCGGTACGGCGGGTGCTCCTGCTGGATCCGCCAGCGAGCGGGCCGGGAAGACGGCCGTATCCGATACCGATGGAGCGCTCGATCCGCCTAGTCGAAGCGTCGAAACGGGGCGAAGGTGTCGCCTATCTGAGAGCTCCCGGTGTCGCGCCCTGGCCGGAGCCGTTGTTGCTTCAGCGCGCAGAATGGGTGGCGACCTGCGATACGCGGGCCGTGGAAGCGGCCTATCGTGATTTCTACGAGCACGACCCTTTCGACGATCTGCGGCGCACGAGCGCGGACGTAACGCTGCTCGTGGCCGGCGGGAGCGGGGTGGTCTCGGCAGAGGATATCCAGGAGTTCCTCCGGATGAACCCGCGATTGGCTACCCATGTGATAGCGGGTGCCGCGCATCAGTTCCAAGCGGAGAACTATGGCGAATTCATGGACGCGCTTGGCGGCATGCTGGGTGTCGCGCTGATCTAGAGAAGAGCACTTCGGGGCGGTGGGTACCGCGTCCGACGGCGGTGTACTCCACGTCGCTTGTCCCCTACGGACCGAAGATACGTAATGCAGCAGTCGGTTTGACCGGCGAGCTGAAGATCGGCCCCGGCTCGGCGCGCGATCTGGAACCGGGACGTACCGGTTTTTTCGTGACTGCCGAAGATGACAAGACGGTTCCTCCGGACCGGGCCGAGGAAACCGCCGAGGCGATGGGGGTGCCGGTTGTCTTCCTCGGCCGGGATTGGGGCCTGCCGGGACACGGGCACATGTTTGTCAGCGAGCGGGAAACCGGAGAGATCGCTGCAAGGGCCGAAGTCTGGCTGGCTCGGCATTCGACGCGATAAGTTCGATGGAGAAGTTTCGCCTACTTCTTCGTCATGGTGATTTGAACGGCCATCGCGGTACTTGCACACGTCTCCATGTGCTCGCGGCAGAGATCTTGACGAAGGCGCTCGAGAAAAGCAGTGACGCTATCGCTACGGCAATCGGCCGGAACGGCCGTTATCCAACGCCTCCGCCTGCGACAAATACTGTCTGGCCGGTGATATAGCTTGACTCGTCGGCGGCCAGGTAGCAGATAGCCGAAGCTTGCTCGTCTGGGGTTCCGTACCTCTTCAAGGGAGTGCTGCTCAGGGTCTGAGCGGTCACCTCTGCTTTCCAGGTCTGCTCTTGTGCCGACAGCGGCATCGGGTTGCGTGGTGTGGCCCGTGGGCCAACATCGACGCCGCCCGGGGCTACGCAGTTGATGCGAATGCCGTGGGGCGCGAGTTCGAGAGCCAGGGACGATGTCAAAGCATGCACACCGCCTTTTGATGCGGAATAGGGCACCCGGTAGATTCCCCGCGAGGCGAACGATCCGACGTTGACGATAGCGCCGGAATTCTGCTTGAGCATCTGGGGAATGACCGCTCGGCACGACCATATCGTAGGCCATAACGAGCGGGCCACCTCCTGTTCGATTTCGTCGTCGGCGTATTCCCAGAAGGGCTTCATCCAGATCGTGCCCCCGACATTGTGCACAGAGACGTCGATCCTGTCCGTCATTTCAAGTGCCCGAGAGACCATTTCGCGCGCACCATCGGCAGTCTGAAGATCGGTGCAGATTGCACCGGCCTTCTGCCCAAACGACTCAATTTCGGCCTGGACGGATTCGCAACCTTCTCGCGCCCTGTCTACCACGATGACAAACGCGCCTTCACGCGCCAGCCGCAGGGCGACGGCGCGCCCGATACCTTGTGCGCCGCCGGTGATAATGGCTGCCTTGTTTGCAAAACGCATGTCGAATTTCCCTATTCTGCTGGAATGCCGGCCTCGCGTACGCGTTGACCCCAACTAAGCAATTGTTCGTCGACATACTTGGCAAATTGGTTGGGTGTATTCGGCGAATGTTGCATGCCGAGCGTCTGTAGCCGCGCGGTGACTTCGGGTTTGACAAGAATGCGGCTCAAGGCGTCCGACAGCTTCGATGTGATCTCGGGGGGCAACCCCGCTGGCCCGGATACGCCGATCCAGGCTGCCAGGTCATAGCCCTTCACGCCGCCTTCGAGCATCGTGGGGACCTGGGGCAAGAGAGGCGAACGTTTGTCGGAAAAGACAGTGAGAACGCGCAGCGTCCCCGCGTGCACATACGGCACCAGCACCGGCAGATCCGCCATGATGAAATCGACTTGGCCACCGATCAGATCGGTCAGGGCGGGAGGCTGCCCTTTGTACGGTACTCCCAAGGCGTCGAACCCCTCGCTTGCTGCGAAAGCTACGGACGCGACTTGCGCCGACGGCGATCCATAAGCGTAGGCGAATCGGCCTTTGGACTGTTGTGCCTGCTTGACGAATTCCGCCAGCGTCTTGATGTTCGATTTTTCGCGAACGGCCAGGGCATAGGGCATGGTGGCGATGCGAATGATCGGGGTGAAATCCTTGACGGGGTCGTAGCCAAGCTTTTTGAACAGGCTGGGATTGGCCGAATGGGTCGAATTCCCGCTGATGAATAGCGTGTAGCCATCCTTGGCAGCCCGCGCCACATACTCGGCGCCAATTCGGCCGGACGCGCCTGGACGATTTTCTACGAGGAAGCTCGCTTTCAGTTCTTCTTGCAGATTTTGAGCCACCAGGCGGGCGAGAATATCCATGGTGCTGCCGGGCGGATACGCGACAACGATGGATACGGGCCTGGACGGCCAGGCCTCGGTAGCTTGGGCCGATAGCGCAAGGCTTGCCGCGCCAACTGCCGCGAGAAGCGAAAAAGTGCGTCGTGAGATCATTGCTTTAAGTCTCCGATTTTTACTTGTCGTCAGCTTGGGGTGGTGGCTGCTCAGAGCGGATAGACCAGGTAATGCGGAAGAACGCTTGCATCCATCACGGCCTTCTTGGAAAGAAACCGGGCAGTGTTGCCCGTGACCTCGACCAGGTCATCGTAGTAGCCCGATGCCAGGATTCCGCTCTGGCCGGTCTCCTCGGGGGTATACGACGCGATGAAATTGCTGCGGACGCTGATAAGGCTTCCTTCCGCCATCGCTTTGACCCGCTGGACTATGTGGCGCGTCTGGTAATCCTGGAAGGTCCCAGCCCACACCTTCGTCACGAACGTCACCCGGTCTTCTAGTCGCGCATGGCAATCATCGAGCATCATTGCGAGTAACTGGCCCGATGTTTCCGCTTCAAGGCTCGTGCATATGTAGCTTGCCGTTGGGGTTTGCGAAAAGGTGGCCAGCCAGGCGGCCATGTCTTTTTCATCCAACGCGGCTGCGTAGCGTAGCTGGAGCTCGTCTATCGCACCGAGAATGTCGGCCGTCATTGCTCACCCTCCCGAGCAAAGCCCATGATGCGGCGGTAGTAGTCCCACTTCACTAAATTCGAGGCTTCGTCGTTCTGCTTATAGTCAAACGAAATTTCATCCTCGTCCGTAACGCCCCGCTGGAATGCCGCGACCCCGGGGGTTTGGTTGCCGATGTGAATGCGTTGGAAGACTGAGGCATCTTCCATGGATACGAAACCCGAGGGGCCGGTGAAATTGGAAGCTTGCCGTATGCGATGTCTGACCATGGCCTCGTCGTCGTCCACATGGGCGAAATAGGCGTAGTGAACTTCGGTCTTGTCGACCGAGATGGGCGTTGCGAATCGCAGATTGATGACGTCCAGGTGCTTGACGGCAACGAAGAGGGGGAACATCTTGACGACGCGCGAGCCGACCTTGGGGTCTTCGTCCCGGAACTCCAGCAACGAGGGGTCTTTCAGCAGGCTGCTTCCGCCGTCTTTGGGAATGCTGAGTTCCGATGTGGCGCCTATGTGGCCACGCAGTTTGCTGACGACCTGCGTGCCTTTGCCGCCCTGCCAGTTCAAGGCCCGAAACGCGCCGTGCAACAGCGCCGCGTGGTAGCTGTCGCTGTCGTTGTAGCCTTTCCAGTTCGAGTCGAAAACTATTTTCTGGTAGCCGAGTAATCGAAGCCGACCATCGTTTGCCATGATGGCGGCGAGCGTGTCAGAGATCTCTCCCAGATAGTCCTCCAGCGCTGGCGCTGCTTCGCTGAACGACACGAAGATCAGTCCCTTGAAGTTTGCAACGCGTGGCCGACCAAGACTGTAGCGGTTCATCGAAAAGCTGGGCGCGTAGCCTTCTGCTCGCTTGGGGCAACTGATAAGTTCTCCCGAACCATTGAATACCCAGCGGTGGTACGGGCACTCGAACAGTTTCTTGTTTCCCTTGCGCGAGGGTTCGAGCTGCGTGCCTCGATGCGTGCACGAATTGAAGAAGACCTGGATCTGGTCTGAATCGTCGCGTGTGATCAGCAAAGGAATACGCGCCAATACCACCGTCTTGAAGTCCCGACGGTTGGGGAGTTCCGATTCGTGTGCAACAGGATGCCATTCAGGCCCCTTGAAGATCTTTTCCATCTCCTGTTCGAAGAGGTCTTCTCGCACAAAAACTTCTTTGGGGATTTCGTTGACCTTTCGCGGCCAACGCACTGGGGCTTCTACCACCATGTCTTCCTCATTTGGGTATGGCGCTCTTCTGTTGCCTCGGAGTTTGAAGGGCAGTCGCAAGGAGCGTTGCGGCAAAGCTGGAGATGGACGGCTACCCGCCGGGCCACCCCCGCTACCTGCAAATTCTATGGCCAAAAAAATTTTTGTCAATAAAATTTCGATATTATTAGTCTTTGTCGTTTGTCATGGTATATTTCGACAAGCCTGGAGGGACGCTATGTCGACAAGCATCGCCAACACATTGACCGAACAACTGCGCGAAGCCATTCTCAGTGGGGCATTCGTGCCCAACAGCAAGATCCGATTGGAAGAGTTGAGCGCCAGCTATGGCGTCAGCATGAGCCCGATCCGCGAGGCGCTGCTTCGCCTCTCAGGGGAAGGCTTTGTGGTCAGCGAGGCCCAGCGGGGCTTTCGCGTGGCTGACGCCACGCCCAAGAATTTGGAAGAAGTCACCGCGCTTCGCGCTCATCTCGAGCCTTTCGCGCTCAGGCTGGCGATTGGTAATGGCGACCAGAAGTGGGAAGAGAACCTGGTCGTGACGTTTCATCGCCTGACCCGCATTGAGGAAAAAGAAGGTTACGTCCCATTCCTCGATGAATGGGAAAAGACTCATCGCGACTTTCATCTCGCGCTTCTTTCGGGGTGCGGGATGCCCATGCTGATTCAGTTCTGCAGCATGCTGCATGACCAGTCCGATCGATACCGCCGCCTGTTTCTCAAGCAGCGTCCGCCCCAGAGGAATGTTGCCCACGAACACGCATCGATCATCCAGGCAGTCATCGCACGTGACGCCGATAAAGCATGTGATTTGCTGCTCGACCATATCCGGACGACCGGTTCGACAGTGGAAACGTTCATGAGCGAAGCAGCAGGACAGCCCTGATGCGACCGCCCGAAAGACTCGGATTGCACTTTCACGTCTATCAATAGCTGGAGATCCCGATGATTGGTTTTGGACTCGCGTCTTCCCACGCGCCAGGAATGTTCTGCCCCCCAGAACTTTGGCCGAAGGTGTACGCAGCAATTCCCGATTACATGAAAGCGTCGCAGCCTCATACCGCGCAGTTGGAAACGATGGATGTCATTCGCGGTTACGTGAGTCGAATCGACGCAGCGTTCGAGGTTCTTCGCGGAAAACTGGAAGCCTATCGCCCGGACGCCGTCATTTTTGTGGGTGACGACCAGGAAGACATGTTCGATGCCCGCTGCAATCCCGCGATGTGTCTATTCACCGGGGAGGAGGTATGGGGGTCATCGGCGCCGTTTTATGTCGATCAGCCCTCGTCGGACTCTCGAATCCGCATGAAAGTCCACAGCGATCTCTCGAAATTTCTGCTGGAACGCTTGCTCGACGCCGGGTTCGACATGGCCAATACGTCCGTCATGAACCCCATGGGACCGCACCCCGAACGAGGGACTTCCCACATGATCGTCTACCCAGCCAGGCGCCTGCTTCCAAAGCTGGATGTGCCGATCATCCCGCTTTTCCTGAACTGCTATTTCCCGCCTTTGCCGAGCGCGAAACGCTGTTGGCAGCTAGGCCAGGCGCTGGCTCAAATACTTGCCGACCGACCAGAGCGCATCGCCATCTACGCCTCCGGTGGCTTGTCGCACGATCCGGTCGGCCCCCGGGCTGGGTGGATCGACGAACCGCTCGACAGATGGGTCCTGGACACTATCGCCTCGAACCGTGGCGAGCGCCTCCAGCATCTTTTCACCATGGACTCGGCTTCGATGCGCGGCGGAACGGGTGAAACACGCGCGTGGATCGTAGCTGCCGGCGCATGCGCCTGGAACGCCGAAATCGTGGAATACATTCCGGCTCACCATACGAAAACAGGGCTTGGGTTTGCTTATTGGCCCGAACGAAAAGGAGCTTTGTGATGCTGCCTCAACGAGTCAATGTCGATCTGGTGAAAGGGGCGATGGGAGAGTACGCGGACGACAGTATGTCGTTCGATGAGCGAACCAAAATATATGACGATCTCGTGGGGTTCTTGCCTCCCCGCATCGAGGCTCGCCTGCAGGTCACAGGTGCATTGGATCCAAAGACGCTGGCCATGCAGGAGGCCATACGCGAGTGGGCGATGTACCCCAGCTGCTTCGATGTCAAGACAGTTCAATTGATGCTGTTCGGGATGTTGCTTATCGAGCTGAGCGATGCGGCACTCTTGCATGGCATTGCCGCTCGCCGCGCCGGAGCCAGTTGGGAAGAAATGCAGGCCGTGGTGAATCTGACCTATCTGTTCAGAGGGCTTTCGGCAGCTAACCGAGGCGCGGAGCTTCTGGCGAATATCGCAGAACGTGAAGCAAAGGAGACGCAACAGTGAGCATAGAGAATCCGGAAATCGGTCGGCGCATCGATGTAGGCGGTATACAGACCAACTATCACGATCAAGGAAGCGGATTTCCAGTTCTGATGATTCACGGCTCGGGGCCGGGAGTGACCGGCTGGGCTAACTGGCGGCTCAGCATTCCGGCGTTTGCACAGCGCGGCAGAGTGGTCGTGCCCGATCTCGTCGGATTCGGCTATACCGATCGCGGGCCAGTTGGAAAAAGATTGGACCTTGATAGCTGGGTGGAACATCTGGTGGGTCTGCTGGATGCGCTGGACATCGAGCAGGCCGACTTGGTCGGCAACTCCTTTGGCGGCGCCTTGGCGCTTGCTGTCGCCATCCGGCACCCCGGCCGGGTGAGGAAATTGGTGCTGATGGGCAGCGTAGGGACCAGCTTTCCGATCACTCCCGGTCTGGACGCAGTCTGGGGCTATACCCCCAGCTTGGAGAACATGCGCGCCATCCTGGATATTTTTGCCTACGATCGAAGTCTCGTCAGTGACGAACTGGCAGAGCTGCGTTATCGGGCCAGTATCCGACCCGGGGTGCAAGAAGCCTATGCCGACGCATTCGGGCACGCTCCACGCCAGCGGCATCTGGAGGCGCTTGCAAGCGACGAAGCGGATATCGCAAGAATCCCCCACGAAACCTTGATCATCCATGGCCGAGAAGACAGGGTGATCCCCGTCTCGAATTCGATCAAGCTGTCGGGACTGATTCCCGATTCCCAGCTTCATCTCTATCCCCACTGCGGCCATTGGACCCAAATCGAAAAGAGGGACGATTTCAACAGGCTAGTATGCGATTTCCTTTTTAGGAGCAGAGAGGCCGGAGGCTAAGACGTTCGGACCTGTTGCTGACCTGTCGAACCAAGCATGGAAACCCTGACGATATCGCAGGCAGCCTGATCTTTCGCGTAGGCAACCGCACCGCCTCAGGCCAGCTTCCAGTCGTAGTCCACCGTCAGCGGCGCATGGTCGGAGAAGCGTTCTTCCTTGTAGACGGCTGCCCCATGCGCGGTGGCCGCGATGCCCGGCGTGGCGATCTGGTAATCGATGCGCCAGCCGACGTTCTTGGCCCAGGCCTGGCCGCGGTTGCTCCACCAGGTATAGGCCTCCTCGGTGGTCTCGGGATGCAGGCGGCGGTAGACATCCACCCAGCCGATCTCGTCGAACACCTTGCTGAGCCAGGCGCGTTCCTCGGGCAGGAAGCCGCTGTTCTTCCGGTTGCCCTTCCAGTTCTTCAGGTCGATCTCTTTGTGGGCGATGTTCCAGTCGCCGCAGACGACGAACTCGCGGCCAGTAGCGCGATGTTCGTCCATCATGCCGGCGAGCCAGGGCGCGAAGCGGTCGAGGAAGCGGTACTTGGCCTGCTGGCGTTCGTCACCGCTACTGCCGGAAGGGAGGTAGGCGCTGACCACGGTCAGGCCGGGCCAGTCGATGCGCAGGATGCGCCCTTCGGCATCGAATTCTTCCTTGTCGAAACCGCAGACCACGGCTTCGCAGGCGCGCTTCACGTAGGCGCCGACACCGCTGTAGCCTTTTTTCTGCGCCGGGAAGAAATGGCCTTCGTAGCCGGCCGGGCGGCGCATTTCCTCGGTGATGTCGGTGTCCTGGGCCTTGAGTTCCTGCAGGCAGACGACGTCGGCTTGCGAGGCTGCCAGCCAGGGGTAGAAGCCCTTGCGGGCCGCCGAACGGATGCCGTTCAGGTTGAGGGAAACGATGCGCAGCAAAACCGGGCTCCTTGCGTGAGGGGGATTGGCCGCATTTTAGGGTACCCCTGGCCCGCTGCCTTGGCGTGGCTGGCGGGGCAATCCCGAGCCGCGCTGTTCACTACCACGATCACCCGCGGAGAATTGTTCTATGGCGCTTGTCTGTTGCCGGAGGGCCAGCGCAAAACGATGTTGCTGGAAGCCATTCGGACAATTCTCGTTTTCGATTTGGCGGGGCAAGTACTTGGATTCGATGACGAGGCCGCCGATGCTTATGCGGAGATCGCTGCGTCGCGCAAAGTGGCCGGGAGGCCGATCAGCCAGTTCGATGCCATGATCGCCGCGATCGCCAAATCACGCGGAGCTAGTCTGGCAACGCGCAATGTGAAGGATTTCGCCGGCTGCGGCATCCAGGTGATCGATCCGTGGAATTGCTGACGAAGCCGTATTCGGAATGAACGGGAGCGCTGCCCCTGCCGCTCGTCAAGGCCTGCACGCATCCGGAAGCCTACGCAGCGCGGGCCCTATCCTTCTTCGTCGCGGCAGGCGCGGCGCAGCTTGTGCAGGGTGCGGAACAGCACGCGCCTTTCCTCGTCGTCCAGGACGCGGATCATGTCGGCCTGGGCGCGCTGCGCGACCGGCATGGCCCGGTCGTAGAGGGCCTGCCCCTGCCTGGAGAGCCGGCAGGTCAGGCCGCGCTTGAGCGAGGCGGCATCCACGGCGTCGAGCACCACCAGGCCGCGCGCTTCCAGTTGGCGCATCGCCCGGCTCACCAGCGACTTGTCCGTTTCGGAACGCCTGACCAGTTCGGAGAATGGCAGCGATTGCGCCTCGGCGACTACCGAGAGCATGCGCCATTCGGCCATGGTGAGCCCGAATTGGTCCGAATAAGGCAGGGTGACCACTCGCCTGAGCGAGTTGGCGGCGCGCACGACCAGCGTGGTGATGAAGTCGTCCACAGACAGGCCGGTGCCGTTCTCGTCGAGGCCGATCCATGGGCAATCGTCTGCGGAGGGATCGGGCAAGGGGATTTTCTTCTTCGTGGACATGGCGGGCGGGCGCATAGGGCCAGGGTCGGACGGCGTCTGGAGGATTATTCCACATAGGAATATTTCGAAAAAACGACGTGTTTCGACTTCTGTTTGTCAATCCGTACAATTTTACTGTTGATGCATCAACAGTAAAAGCAGAAGATCGCATTTCCTCACAGCCCTGCCCAACGGCCATCCTTCCGGAGCCACTGATGACATTCAACCGCCGCCAGATCCTCGCCGCCGCCGCGGCGCTCGCCTGCTGTGCCGGCGTGGGCGCCGCCCACGCCGCAGGCGCCTACCCGTCCAAGCCGATTATGGTCATCGTGTCCTATCCGCCCGGCGGAGAGACGGACGCCATCGCCCGCCTGTTCGCCGACAAACTCGGCGAACGGCTCAAGAGCACCGTGATCGTCGAGAACAAGGGCGGCGCGGGCGGCACGGTGGGCAACGCCTATGTGGGCCGCGCGGCGCCGGACGGCTATACGCTGCTGTTCACGCCCAATCCTTTCACCACCGCTCCCATGGTGCTGGGCCTCGCGCCGGCCCAGAGCTACGACGTGCTCAACGGCTTCGAGCCCGTTATCGAGACCGCCACGCAGCCGCTGGTCCTGGTGGCCAATCCCAAGACCGGCTTCAAGTCCATCAAGGACATGATCGACGCGGTGCGTGCCGGCAAGACGGTCTCCTACGCCAGCCCCGGCGCTGGCTCGCCCATGCACGTGATCGCCGAGTGGCTCAACCGCGAGGCCAAGGTGTCCATCCAGCACGTGCCGTACCGGGGCGTCGGCCCGTCGGTGACCGACGTGGTCGCCGGCCACGTCGATACGGCCTGGGTCACGCTGGGGCCGGTGACGCAATATTTCGCGGCCGGCCGCCTGGTGCCGCTGGCCATCGGCGACGCCAAGCGCTCGCCGCTGACGCCCAAGGTTCCCACCCTGGTCGAGGCCGGTTACAAGGACATCGTGGTCGGCGCCTGGAATGGCTTCTTCGCGCCCAAGGGCACGCCCGCCGAGGTGGTCAAGCTGCTCAACACCCACCTCAATGCCATCCTGAAGGATGCCGAGGTCGTGGAAAAACTCGCGACCTACGGCGCCTTCCCGCATGGCGGCGCCCCCTCTGAACTGGCCGACGCCAACGCCCGCGAATACGAAGTGGTCGGCGGCATCATCCAGTCTCTCGGCATCAAGGCGCAATGACCGCCGGGAAGCGAGAGCCAGGCAAGGAATCGGCATGAACGCATCGACTCTGGGCACGGCCGTGCCCCAAGTGACCGCGCGCGCCAAGGTGCTGGGCCGCGCCCGGTACGCGGGCGACGTCAAGGTCGCCGGCATGCTGCACGGCAAAGTGCTGCGCAGCCCCTATCCACACGCGCGCATCGTCCGCATCGACACCGCGGCGGCGCGCGCGCTGCCGGGCGTCAAGGCCGTGCTGACGGGCGCCGATGCGCCGCGCGCGATGTGGGGCGTCCACCACAAGGAGCGCCGCATCCTGGCCGAGGGCGTGGTGCGCTTCGCGGGAGAGGAAGTCGCGGCCGTAGCGGCCGCGACCGAAGAGATCGCGCGCGACGCGCTCGACCTGATCGAAGTCGAGTACGAAGAGCTGCCCGCCATCCTGACGGTGGAGGAGGCGCTCGACGAAGAAGCGCCCGGCGTCCATCCCGGGCGCGGCAACGTCTCGCACCGGATCGACTTCCACATCGGCGACGTGGCCGCCGGCTTCGCCCGGGCCGACCTGGTCTACGAGGCCACCTACAGCACCCATGCGCAGTATCCCGGCTACCTGGAGCCCATGGGCACGGTGGCGGCCATCGACGCCGACGGCCGACTGCAGGTATGGACCTCGACCCAGTCGGTATTCCAGGCGCGCATGCGCCTGGCGGCCGCGCTGGAGATGCCGGTGTCTCGCATACGCGTGATGCAGGCCACCACGGGAGGCGGCTTCGGCGGCAAGATCGTTGAGGATGCCAATAGCCTGATCGCCGGCCTGCTGGCGATCAAGACCGGCAAGCCGGTGCGCCTGGTCAACAACCGGCTCGAGGACTTCCTGGCCTGCTGCTCCAGCGTGCCCGAGCGCATCACGCTCAAGCTGGGCATGACCCGGGACGGCATCATCGTCGCCAAGGACGTGCGCATCGTTGCCGAGTGCGGCGCCTACAGCGGCCTGTCGGCCGAAGTGATGCACGTGACCGCGATGCGCAGCGACAACATGCACCGCCTGGAGAACGTGCGCTCGAACGCCATGCTGGTCTACACCAACAATCCCCCGCACGGCGCGTTCCGCGGCTTCGGCGGCTCGCAGATGCAGTTCGCGCTCAACAGCCACATCCACATGATGGCCGAGACGCTCGGCCTGGATCCGGCGGACATCCACAAGCGCAATGCGCACGAAGCGGGCGACACCTCCGTCCATGGCTGGAAGATAGGCAGCACGGGTTTGCGCGAATGCATAGACCAGGCCACCGAGGCGCTGGCATGGAAGGAGAAGCGCGCGCGCAGGCAGGCCGGCGCCGCGCGGTCCGGCGTCAAGGCTCGCGGCGTGGGCATGGCCGCCGCCATGCACGTCAGCGGCAACCGCACCATCGGCAATTGGGACGGCTCCACCGTGGTGCTCAAGGTCAACGAAGACGGCCGCGTGATCGTCCACAGCGGCGAATGCGACATGGGCCAGGGCGCCATGACCATGCTGGCGCAGATCGTGGCCCACGAACTGAACATCCCGCTGGCCCACGTGCACGTGGCGCCGCCGGATACCGACGTGTCGCCCTATGCCATCGGCACGCTGGCTTCGCGCGTAACCATCGCCGCCGGCAACGCCGCCATCCTTGCCGGCCGCAAGGCGCGCGAGGCCCTGATCGGCCTGGCCGCGCAGAAACTGGAGCTGCCGGCCGAGGATCTGGAGATCGCCGACGGCTTCATCCGCAGCAAGCTCCATCCCGATAAACAGGCCGGCATCGCCGACATCGCCAAGCTGCACATCTGGCGCCACGACGGCGAAGGCTTGCAGGTCAGCGCGACGTGGGACGCCAAGACCGTCATGCACGGCGACGTGCACGGCAACATCGCGCCCGCGCATTCGTACGCGGCCCAGGCGGTCGAGGTCGAAGTCGATACCGAGACCGGCCAGGTCGAGATTCTCGACAGCTATGTCTCGGACGACTGCGGCAAGGCGTTCAACCTGCTCGCCGTGCACGGCCAGAGCAACGGCGCCGCGGTGCAGGCCATGGGCTGGGTCTTGTACGAGCAGTTGCAATTGGAGAACGGCCGCTTGGCCAACGGCAACTTCGCCGACTACACCATGCCCACGGCGGACGCGGTGCCGATGCTGCGCTCGGGCATCGTCGAATCCATCGATCCCAACGGTCCCTACGGCGCCAAGGGCGCGAGCGAGTGCGCGATCCTGCCGGGCGCGCCGGCCATCGCCAATGCCGTCTACGACGCCGTCGGCGTGCGCATCGCCGAACTGCCCATCACACCCGAGAAGGTGCTGGCGGGCCTGCGCGCCCTGCGCGAGCGAGGAGGCTCCCATGCGTGATTTCGATTTCCTCGAGCCCGCCTCGGTGGCCGAGGCCAGCCGCATGCTGGCAGACCTGGGCGAGGACTGCCGCGTCATGGCCGGCGGCACCGCCTTGATGCTGGCCATGCGCCAGCGCATGCTGGTGCCCACCCATATCGTCTCGGTGGCGCGCATCGAGGCGCTGCGCGGCATCGGCTTCGATCCGCGCGATGGCCTGCGCATCGGCGCGCTGGCGCGCCACGTGGACGTGGCCGAATCCCCGGCGGTCAAGCAGCACTACCCCATGCTGGCCTCGATGGCCGCGCGCGTGGCCAATCCGCAGGTGCGCCACCAGGGCACGCTGGGCGGGAACCTCTGCTATGCGGACCCCTCCACGGATCCTCCGACCTGCCTGCTGTCTCTGAACGCGCAAGTAGTGCTGGGCAGCTCGCGCGGCGAGCGCGTGCTGTCCATCGAGGAGTTCCTGGTGGACTACTACGTGACCGCCATCGAACCCGACGAGGTGGTGATCGAGATCCGCGTGCCCGCGCCGGCCGGCGATTTCTCGGGCCGCTACACGCGCTTCCTGCGCACCGCTGCCGAGCACCGTCCGCTGGTCAGCGTTTCGCTGGCCACGCGCCGCAGCGGCGGCCAGTGCCGCGAGGCCATCCTGGCGGTCGGCGCTTCGACGCCCATCCCGTGCCGCGTGCAGGCCGCCGAGAACTTCCTGGCCGGCAAGACCATCACCGCCGAGATCGCCGCCGAGGCCGCCGACATCGTCGCGGCCGGCATCGAGCCGGTCTCGGACCACCGCGGCTCGGCCGAATTCCGCCGCGACATGGTGCGCGCGGTCGCCCGGCGCACCATCGCCGGCCTGTACGGCGTGGACGTGAACTGAGGCAAGCATCATGAGCAAACACCTGATCGAAGTGACCGTCAACGGCGAGCGGCACAGCGTCGAAGTGCCGGCGCGCCGGATGCTGTCGGACTTCCTGCGCGACGACTTGTGCCTGACCGGCACCAAGCGCGGCTGCGAGACCGGCATCTGCGGCGCCTGCTCGGTGCTGGTGGACGGCGAGGTGGTCAAGTCCTGCCTGTCGCTGGCGGTACAGGCTCACGGCCGCAGCATCACCACGGTCGAGGGCCTGGCCACGAACGACGAACTGCACCCGCTGCAGCAGAGCTTCATGGAATGCGGCGGCCTGCAGTGCGGCTACTGCACCCCCGGCATGCTGATGACCGCCTGCCACATGCTGGCCAGGAATCCCAACCCCACCGAGCACGAGGTCCGCGAGGGCCTGAACGGCAACCTGTGCCGCTGCACCGGATACACCCAGATCGTCGAGTCCATCCTCGACGCTTCGGAGAAAATGCGTGGAAATTGAAAAAGTTCTGACAGCGGCGGCCCCGGTCGCCAAAGTATGGGAGATGCTGCTGGATCCCACGGTGATGGGAAGCTGCGTACCCGGCATGAAATCCATCGAAGTGGTCAGCGACACCGAGTACAACGCCGTCATCCACGTCAAGATCAGCTTCATCAGCGCCAAGTTCAGGCTCAAGACCCGGATCGTCGAGCAGCGCGCGCCCGATTATCTGCGCGTCGAGGGTACCGGCGAGGACGCCTCGGTGGCCAGCTCGCTCAAGCAGCAGAGCGAGATCTTCCTGACCGGACTGCCCGATGGCCGGACCGAACTGCGCACCAAGGTCACGGTGGACGTGCTGGGCCGCCTGGGAACCTTCGGCCTGAGCATCATGAAGACCAAGGCCGACCGCATGTGGGACGAGTTCAGCCAGAACCTGGCGACCCGCCTGAACGGCGGCGAGGTGCCGGGCGCGGCGGGCATCGTCATTACGCAGGAGGGCGAGGCGGCGGGCGAGCGGCCCGGATCCGGCGCGGCCGCCAGGCCGGCCGTGGCTGCCGGTCCGGCCAGTCCCGCCGCGGCTCCCGCTACCACCGCTGCGCCGCCAGTCGCCCCCGCCCAGGCTGCCGCGGCGCCGCCTCGCCAGGCCAGCATCAATGGCGTCGACGCCACCTCTGCCCCGGTATCCGGCGGCGGCTGGTGGTCGCGCCTGGCCAGGCGCGCCGGTCCGGCCCGCAACATCCACATCGAGTTGCGCCGGGGCGATGTCTCGATGGTCGTGGACTGGCCCGTGGAGGGGTCGGCCGAATGCGCGGCGTGGCTGAAAACCCTATTGCCTCCCTCGACGCCTTGACGCGGGCCAGCGGGGTTCCCGCCAAGACATTTTTTCCGCCGTTGGCTCTGGGAGCCTCAGCCGTTTTACAATCACCCCGGCCGACCGTGCCGCCGCGGGAAACCCTTCCCGCGCGCCGTTGTGATTTCGTACCGTGACCGCCGTGCCCCAGACCTCTACCGCTCCCCGCTCCGCCGACCTCGATCCCGCGTCCGATGCGAACCGTTTCCGCACCGAATTCGTCCGCTTCGCCACTGAGCAGGGCGTGTTGCGGTTCGGCGCGTTCACGACCAAGGCGGGCCGCCTGAGCCCTTATTTCTTCAACGCCGGCCTGTTCAACAGCGGCGCGGCGGTGGGCCGCCTGGCGGATTTCTACGCCCAGGCGCTGCTGGCCTCGGGCGTCGAGTTCGACATGCTGTACGGCCCGGCCTACAAGGGCATCCCGCTGGTCACGGCCACCTCGGTGGCGCTGGCCGTGCGCGGGCGCGACGTGCCCTTCGCGTTCAACCGCAAGGAAGCCAAGGACCACGGCGAAGGAGGTTCGCTGGTGGGCGCGCCGCTGCGCGGCCGCGTGGTCATCATCGACGACGTGATCTCGGCCGGCACCTCGGTGCGCGAATCCGTCCGCATGATCCAGGCCGCCCAGGCCCGCCCCGCCGCCGTGCTGATCGCGCTCGACCGCATGGAGCGCGTCGGTCCGGACGACGCCTTGTCCGCCCACTCGGCCGTGCAGGACGTCGAGCGCACCAACGGCTGTCCGGTGGTCAGCATCGCCTCGCTGGACGACATCCTGAACATGATCCGGCAGGGCGGGGGCGGCGGCGAGTTCGAGCAGCACCGCGAGGCCGTGCTGGCATATCGGGCGCGCTACGGGGTGAGTTGATTCCGGCGGGAACGGCCACCCGGCGGGCGCAAGCTACACCCGCCGCGTCCCCGGCAGCACCACGCGCCGCTCCACCCAGCGCGCCGCGATCACGATGACGGACACCATCGCCAGGTACACCAGCCCGGCCGTCACATAGGCCTTGAAGAACTGGAAGTTGCGGATCGCGAGATCCTGCATCTGCGCGAAGAACTCGGTGTATTGGATCAGGAAGGCCACCGAGCTGTCCTTGAGGTTCAGGATCACCTGGTTGGACAGGGCCGGCACCGACAGGCGCAGCACCTGCGGCAGCGTGATAAGCCGGAATATCTGCGGCTCCGTGAAGCCTTGCGCCCGCGCGGCCTGCAATTCGTCCTGATCCAGGCCCCGATAGGCGGTGGCGAGGTAGCGCGCGTTGTAGGCGGCCACGTTCATCGTGAAGCCGATCACCGCGACGGCGAGCGGCGTCAGCTTGAGGCCCCATTGCGGCAGCCCGTAGTACATCAGGAACAGCAGCGCGATCAGCGGCGTGCCGATGAAGAACGAGATGTAGCCTTCGGTCAGGCGCCGGCACAGCCGGCTGGGGCTGAGCGTCAGGTAGAACACCAGGATCCCGCCGAGCAGCCCCGTCACCGTGATGATCGAGGCCAGCAGCACGGTGTGGCCCAGGCCCGACAGGATCTGCGGGCCGAAATCCAGCAACTGTCGCAGGAAGGTTTCCAGCCCGTTCATGCGGCGCCCGCCGCGCCGCCGTGGGCGTCCTGGCTGAAGAACGCCCGGATGCGCGGGTCGGCATGCTCGCCGAACAACTCGTCGGCTTCGCCTTCGGCGCGGATCACGCCCTGGTCCAGGAACATCACCCGGCCGCGCACCGAACGAGCGAGGAACAGATCGTGCGTGACGCACAGCATGGTGACGTTGTCGCGGCGCAGCTGTGTGATGACGCTGATGATCTCGCGCGCCATCAACGGATCGAGCGCCGAGGTCGGCTCGTCGAAGAACAGCACTGCCGGATCCATCGCCAGTGCGCGGGCGATGGCCACGCGCTGCTTCTGCCCGCCGGAGAGTTGGGCGGGATACTTGTGCGCATGCTCGGCCAGGTCCATGCGCGCCAGTTCGTGCAGGCCGCGCTCGTTGGCGGCGGCGGTCGGCATGCCGCGCAGCTTGCGCAGGCCCAGCGTCACGTTCTCGAGCGCCGTCAGGTGGCGATACAGCGCGAAATTCTGGAACACGAAGCCGATGCGTTGCCGCAGCGCGCGCACGTCGGTATCGGGGCGGGTAACGTCTTCGCCGCGGAACAGGATCTGCCCCGAGGTCGGCGTGACGAGGCGGTTCAGGCAGCGCAGCAGGGTGGACTTGCCGCAGCCCGAGGGGCCCATCACCACCTTGAGTTCACCTTCCTCCAGGTCCAGGTCGATGCCGTTCAGGACGGTCCTGCCGTCGTAGCTCATCGTCAGCTTGCGTACCGTCAGCAGCGCCATGCCTTCCTCAATGCCCCGTCAGGCCCGGCACGCGGTAGCGCTTTTCCAGCGCCCAGATCCCCGTCACCAGTACTTTGTAGATCGCGAAATACAGCAGTCCCACGGCGCAGTAGATTTCCACGCCGCGCAGCGTGGTGGCCGACAGCGCCATCGCCTGCTTCATCACTTCCGGAATGCCCACCGTATAGCCGAAGGGCGAATACTTCAGAATGGTGGTGAACTCGTTGATCATGCCCGGCACCGAAAAGCGCAGCATCTGCGGCAGTTCGATATACGCGAACACCTGCAGGCGGCTCATGCCCATCGCCTCGGCCGCCAGGATCTCGCCGGCATCGACCGAATCCAACGCGCCGCGGAACACCTCGCCCAGGTAGGCGCCGGCGATCAGTCCCAGGCTCAGCATCATCGATACCAGCGGCGGCACGCCCACGCCGATGCCCGGCAGCCCGAAGAATACGATGAACAGCAGCACCAGCACCGGGATCCCACGGAACACATAGGTGAACACCGCCAGCGCGGCATCCACCGTCCGCCAACCGAGCCGTCCCAGCACCGCGATCGCCAGCCCCACCGCGATCCCCGTCGCGCTGCACGCCAGCGTCACCAGCACCGTATAGCCGGCCCCGGTCGCCAGCAAACTCAGAATCTGCCCCATACGCCGCTAGCCGATACGCAGGGTCAAACCAAGGGCGCCGCGGATCCGGCTTTGCCGGTCCGCCAGCGCCGCCCTCTGGGCCCGGCGCCGGGCCGCCCCAAGGCGGGCCCAGGCCCCCTCGGGGGGCTGCCGCGCCGCGGCTGGGGGTCCACCATGCTGGGCGCGCGTCAGCGCGTAGGGGGGGCTTATTGCATCCATTTGTCGATGACGGCTTTCAGGCCTTCCGGCTTCAGGTCTTCATCCAGATAGCGATTGAAGTCGTCGCGCATTTCCGACCCCTTGGGGAAGGCGAAGCCGAAGCGGTCGAAGCCGGTGAAGACGTAGGCATCCTGGATGGGCTGAGTCTTGCGGTAGACCGAAGCCACCGTGCCGTCCAGGAAGGCGAGATCCAGGTTGCCGTTCTTCAGATCGGCCATGACCTCGTTGTAGGTGGGATACATCTTGACCTGCGAGAGCTTGTAGACGCCCTTGGGTTCCAGCTCGTTCTTGATGAAATCGCTGTAGGCCATGCCGCGCGGATAACCGATGGTGTACTTCTTCATCTGGGCCAGGTCGGAGAACTGGATGTTGCGGCTCTTCAGGCTGACCAGGTTCCAGGTGTTCTCCATGTAGGGCTTGGAGAAATCCATCACTTCCTCGCGCTGCTTGGTGATGGAAATGCCAGAGAACGCCACGTCGGCCTGCTTGCTCACGACGGCGCCCAGCATGCCCTGCCAGTCGTAGGCGGTGATCTTCAGCTTGCAGCCCCGGGCCTTGCAATAGCCCTCCATGATGTCCAGATCCAGACCCTTGGTCGTGCCGTTCTCTTCGAACAGGTTGGGCGGCGAGGCGGGCGATACCGCGACCTTGATTTCCTTCTGGGAGTCTTTGGCGGAACATGCCGCCAGGACGAGGACGACGCTCAACAGGCCTATGAGCTTGCGCATGGGAGCTCCTGCGGGGAGGATGGGTGGGATGGCTGGACGGTGCGGCGGAAAATCCGCTGAATGTTATCAGACCGAGGCTCGTCGGCGCTCTAGGGAGCCGCCCCTACGCGCTCTGCGCGGCCCCGGAAGCGACGGCCGAGGCTGCTGCCGCATTGCGCCCGGGATGCGCCGCGCCTGCGCAAAAAAAGCGCTGCCCGAAGGCAGCGCCGAAGTTACAACCACTCCAAACAATCAGTTGGAGGCTGGCTGGAGGTCGTAGCCGAAGGTCCAGGTCTGGGCGCTGGAATTGTCGCGCGGGTCGGCGTAGGTAATGCTGTTCAGGTGCACGCGCGCGTAGCTGTTGCCTTCGCCGCCGCGGATCAGCGAGCCGTTGGCCGGATTGGCGGCGATGATGTGGGGCACGTCTGGCAGGCCGGCCTTCACGGCCAGTTCCGCGGTGGAGTAGTACTTGAACCAGCCGTAGTCCAGCGGATCTACACCGTAAGTGCCGCGATAGGCAGGGTTCAGCACCGAGGCAAGCTTGTCCTTGACCCAGGCCGACGCCGAGGCGGGGGTGGCGATGTCGCCCGCCGTCAGATCGGGCAAGGTATCGCTGACGTTGGTCGTGACGTTGAACTTGCTGGTGATGGGAGTGCCGTCGGTGTTGTAGAAGCCCGCCGGGGTCTTGCCCACGTAGCCGGCGACGGTGCCCGATCCCGACCCGCCGCCGTTGAGCTTGACCGTATAGCGGTTGAAAGCGATCTGCCATGCGCCGGTCTCGGCGACTTCCTTGTTGTTGACCAGGTCATAGTAGACCCAGCCGGCGCTGGCGTTGACCTGGGCGGTCTTGACGACCGCGCCACTGGTGCGCTCGATCCAGCGGAACGAGGGATAGCCGGACGTGGTACCGCCACCGCCGCCGTAATAGCCCGTGACCTGCAGCGCGAATACGCCGGCGCCGGTGGCCGCGGCGTTGGCGCTGTTGCTGGTGATCAGGAATACGCGGAAGTTGGGCGACAGGCGGTGGTCGCCGTTGAGGTCGTATTCGAAAGCAGCCGATTGAATGTCATTAGTGCCGCTGAATGCGCCGGACGCGGCATCGGCCGTGTAGACGGCCGCCGGCAGCGCGGAGCCGCTGGCCGGATCGACCGTGGCGTCCTTGTACGTCTGCAGTTCGGTCCAGGTGTGGTCGAACGGGCCGCCGAAGGCGCCGCCCTTGCCGGTGTCGCTGGGGCTGCTGCTGGTGCCGCTGTTGGTCCACAGCGTGGCGGTGCGCGAGGCGGAAGTGACCTTCAGGTCCCAGGCCGTGCCGGTGCAGCCGGCCACTTCCTTCTTGGTGTCGAAGTCGTAGCAGACGGAGACGCCGGCGGCCGGCAGCTGGAACGTCCAGGTGCCGTTCTTCTGGGTGAATTTGTCGGTGGGCGCGGGGGCGGGGTCGCTGCCACCGTCGCCGCCTCCGCAGGCGGCCAGCGCCGCGCACAGGGCGGTGAGTGCGAATAGGTTCTTGGTTTGCATGGCGGTTTCCCTCTCCTTGGGTGCTTGTGTTATTGGGTGGAGCCGAAGGCGTAGCGCGCCCCGACGTAGACGAAGCGGCCGCGCAGCGGTCCGAAATCGGTGGGGTTGGAAAAGTCCCGCTGGCGGTCGAGCAGGTTGTTGATGCCGGCGAACAGGGTGAGCTGGCGTCCGACCTTCTGGTTGACCATCAGGTCCACCGTGGTCCAGCCGGGCGAGCGGCCGCCGCTGGAAGAGCCCCCGTTCGATTGCGCGACGTCGTCGGACGACACCAGTTCGTCGCTCTGCATGCGCACGCGCGCGGTGAGCTGGGTGTCGGGCAGCACGCGCCAATCGGCGCCCAGGCGGCCGATGTGGCGCGGCCGGCGGGTCAGTTCGCTGCTGGTGTCCAGGTTCTTCGCGTTGGTGAAGGTATAGCCGGCGGTGAGCGCCAGCGCCGGAGTGGCCTGCCAGCGCAGGCCGGTCTCGATGCCCTAGGTGCGCGCCCGCGCGATGTTGCGGTAGGTGTAGGCCGTCACGCCGTTGACGACGGTGGTGTTGCTCATGTCGGTCTGGATCAGGTCCTTGACCCGGTTCAGGAAGGCGTTGACTTCGAGCGTGAGGTTCTGGCGGAAGGTCAGCGTGCCGCCCAGCTGGAAGCTGTTGGACGATTCGGGCTTGAGGTTGGGATTGCCCAGCACCATGTAGCCCAGCGCGCTGTGGTCGAACAGGTAGTAACGTTCCTTCAGGTTGGGAACGCGGTAGCCCTGGCCGACGCTGGCGCGCAGCACGCCGCTCCAGTCGCGCGTCTCGAGCAATTTGCCGCGCAGGCTGGCCTTGGGAGCGAAGTGGCCGCCGAAGTCGGAGTCGTCCTGGTAGCGCGCGCCGAGCAGCAGCTCCCAGGTGTCGTTGAAGATGATGTCGTTCTGCGCGAAGACTTCCTTGCTGGAACGGTCGACGGTGCCCTTGTTCAGGAATTCGGAGACGCCGTTGTTGTCCTGCTTGAGCTCTTCGTAGTGATAGTCGGCGCCGAATTGCCAGAGCTGGTTGCGCCAGGCGGGCAGGTCCACCTGCGCCGTCAGGTGGCCCATCTGCTGCTTGGCGGTGCGGTGAGTGGTGGGGAATTCGTTGGAATAGGCCTGCGAGGTGCTGTCGTAGCGCTCGCCCACGCCCTTGAGCTGGAGCCGGGTGCCGTTGGAGAGGTCCCACTGGCCGCCGCCGGCGAGGCGGTCGCGCGTGATGTTCTCGGTCTTGCGCTGGGGCAGCAGGTTGGGCGGCACGAAGGTGGTGTAGCGCTGCGTGTCGTCTTCGCGATAGACGCTGCCGTCCAGCCAGTAGCTCTGCGCGGCGCTGGGCAGCCAGTCGACCCGCGCGGTGTACTGCTGGCGGCTCCAGGAGTCCGGATCGACGGCAAAGCCGTCGTCGTCGATGATGTCGGCGGCGATGCGTGCTCGCAGCCGTTCGTTGCCGCCCTGCAGCGTGAGCTGGCCGTGGCGGTTGGCCGGCCGCCACGAGCCGCCCTTGGCGTTCTGGTCGCCGTAGCTGCCGGCATCCAGCGTGGCGGTGCCCGACAGGCCGGGCTGCGCCTTGCGGGTGATGACGTTGATCACGCCGCCCATGGCCGAACTGCCGTACTGTGCGGACGTTGCACCCTTGACCACCTCGATGTGGTCGATGTCGGTCAGCAGGTACTGGCTCAGGTCCACCGTGGAGCCGGTGCTGGCGGAGATGGGCAGGCCGTCGATCAATACCAGGACCTGATCGCTGCTCAGGCCCTGCAGCGACAGTTCGTAGCCCGATTTGCCGTGGATTTCCCGCAATTGCAGGCCCGGGATGTTCTCGAGCGCCTGGGTCAGCGTGCGGGCGTGGGTGCGCTCGATCTCTTCGCGGGTGACGACTTCGGTGCGGATGGGGGTGTCGTCGAGCGTTTTCTCGGTACGCGTGCCGGTGACGACGACGGGAGCGAGCTCGTGTGCCGGCTCGGCCGCATGGGTCGGGGCGGCAAGGACCGGAGCGCCGAGAACGGCGCACAGAGTCAGGCGCACGCTCGGCTTGCATGGGAAACGGGGCATGGGCAAACCAATTGCTGATGTGGGACCAGAGCGCCAGCGGGGGCTCGTGCCATGCCCTGGCGTTCTTACGTATTGATAGTGGTTATCAATTTCATTTTTATTTTCTATTTAATTTTCTGTTACGTCAATGAGGAAAAACCGGAGCGTGAACCGCTACTGGGAGCTGTAGGCGGCGGGATCGAGCTCGAGCAAGCGCATGGCCGTCCCGCCCGCGATCATGCCCCGCTGTTCGTCCGTCAGCCGGCTGGCCTGCCGGAGCAGGTCCAGCGGCGCGATGTCCGCGAACGGATAGTCGCCGCCGAGCACGATGCGGTCGGCGCCGACGCGTTCGACCAGTATCTCGAGCGTGCGGGCGTCGTAGACGCAGCTGTCGTAGTAGAAGTCGCGCAGGTAGGCGCTGGGCAGTTTGCTCAGGTTGCGCATGGTGTCCGGCCGGAAGGTGGCGTTGCGGTCCAGCCTGCCCATGTAGTGCGGCATGTAGCCGCCGCCGTGGGCCATGGCGATCTTGAGGCCGGGATGCCGTTCCATGACGCCCTGGTAGATGAGCGAGGACATGACTTTGACTTCCTCGATCGACTGCCCGATGGAGTTCCACATGGCGTAGTCCTGGAACCACGGATCGCGGATGCCGTCGGGGTGGATGAAGGCGGCCAGGCCGTGCTGGTGGAGGGCGGCCCACAGTTCCTCGTAGCGTTCGTGGCCGAGATAGTCGCCGCGGTAATTGCTGGGCAGGTTGGCCACGCGCAGTCCGAGCGACAGGGCGCGTTCGAGTTCGCGCAGCATCATGGCCGGATCGCCCAGCGGCAGCACGAAGCTGCCGATGAAGCGGCGCGGGAAGCGGCCGGCCCAGTCGGCCGCCATGTCGTTGACCATCCGGGCCAGTTCCGCTTCTTCCTGCGGCGGCGCCCAGGAGCGCGACTGCAGTATGTCGGCGGAAGTTATCACGCAGGCATCGATGCCGCGGGCATGTCGTCGATCTGTATCTCGGGTTTCAGCAGGCGCTCGAAGCGGGCGCCGGCGGAGGCGGACTGCCTGGTGCCGAAGCCGGTCGAGACGCTGTGCGGCGCAGTGCGTTCGTATACCCGGGGATGGACGAAGTGCGCATGGAAGTCCAGGCAGACCGGGCACCATAGGCGCAGGGAGGCGGACGGCGTAGGCATGATCGGTTTCCTATCGGTTGGCGGGCAGGCCGTGCAAGCGTGCGGGATTGTCGACCAGCACGCGCTGGACCGCTTCCCGGTCGGGCAGGTAGCGATACAGCAGTTCGACCAGGTCGGCGTCGTTGATGGGGGTCTTGGGATATTCCGCATGGGGCCAGTCGGTGGCCCAGACGCAGCGCTCGGGCGCCATGGCATAGCACGAGGCGCCGAAGGGCACGATGTCGTCCCAGGGCCGGTCCATGGCGGATTCGCGTTCGCCGCAGGACAGCATCATCCACCAGTTCTCGCGTTCCATCAGCCGGCGGACGACTTGCCTGCCGGGTTGCTCGAGGCCCTCGGCGGCCTTCATGTGGTCCAGGAGCAGTGTGGCCTTGGCGGACGCGAAAAGGTCCTCCAGCTCCAGCAGTTCCACGGCGGTCGCGTGGATGCGGGCATGCCAGCCCAGTTCGCCGATGCGGGCCAGCGAGCGGTGGAATTCCGGGATGGTGGGAGCGACGTTCAATCGCTTCCAGAAGTTGAAGCGGGCAGCTCGCACGCCGGCTTCGTGCAGTTCGAGCAAGGCCGCATCGCTCAGTTCGTCATTGACGATGGCCACGCCGTGGTAGCGGATGCCGTCGTATACCCCGTCCTTGCATTGGCCCAGGACATCGAGCAGGGCGCCGTGGTCGGAACTGTAGATGGTCGCCTGCACGATCGAAACATGGCTCATGCCGATTGCCTTGGACATGGCGTGCGCGTCGGCGAACCAGGCCCTGGGCGGCGGGTAGGCCGCCTGGCGGCGCGGAGGAAAGCGCGCGGGGTCCGCGTAGATGTGCAACTGGCAATCCCATGCGCCCGCGGGGACCGGCGGGTTCGGCGTGCGAGTGTCGCGAGAGAAGGCTTCGCGTTCGGACATATCGGAGCGTCTCCTGGAGAATGGATGGGAACCCGTGGATCAGTCCGCGGAATAGCCGGATTCCTTGACGACCGGCGCCCAGATGGCCAGTTCGTCGCGTATGGCCTGGCGCAATTGGTCGGGGGTGCTGGTCGCGGCCGACAGGCCGAGCGTCTTGAGGGCATCCTGCAGCTTGGCGGTCGAGGCCGCTGCTGCAATGGCGCGGTTGAGGGAGTCGACGATGGGGCGCGGCGTGCCCTTGGGCGCGAACAGCCCCATCCAGCTCGACCGGTCCATGCCGGAATATCCCAGCTCTGCGAACGTCGGCACGTCGGGCAGCGTCTCCAGGCGCTTCGGGCCGCTGGATGCGAGGATGCGCAGCTTGCCCGCCCGGTGGTGTTCCAGGATGTCGGTGGCGTAGGTCACCACCGCGGCCGGCAGGTTGTTGCCCAGGATGTCCGTGACGATGCGGCCTGCGCCCTGATAGGGGACGGCCAGCGTGGAGATGTTCTCTTTGCGGCCGATCGAGAAGCCGATGAATTGCGGCAGGCTGCCCGGCGCGGGGATGCCGTAGCTGCGTTCTGCGGCTGGCGCCGCACGGTTTCGACGTAGTCGCGGAAGGTCTTCGCGCCCAGCTTGCCGCCGACGATCAGCACCACTTCGAAAGCCGCCACCATCGAGACGGGTTCGAAATCCTTGAGCGGATCGTACTTGATCGAGCGCATGGTCAAGGGCGCCGTGGACATCATGTGATTGTTGGCCATGAGCAGCGTGCCGCCGTCGGGCGGCTGCTGGGAGACCACCTCCGCGGCGATCTGGCCGCTCGCTCCGCTGCGGTTCTCCACGATGATCGGCGCGCCCGTATCCGGGCGCATGGCCTCGGCATAGAGGCGCGCGACCAGGTCGGGCGTGCCGCCCGGCGGAAAGCCGACCAGGATGCGGAGCTGGCGCTGCAAGTCCTGGGCATGGGCGGCCGGGGGAAGCGCCGCTGCCGCCAGCATGGCGAGGAACGAGCGTCTGTCTGTCGTCATGGTCATGAGTCGTCTCCTGTGTCGTTATCGGTCTTTCGCGTGTCGCCGGCAAAGCGTTCCGGCAGTACCGCGGCTGTATGGGGGGCCCGGCCGCGCTGCGTTCCAAAGCGGGGCCGACAAAGGAAAATATATTATTCATCGCAGGAACCAGGCCTTCGACACCTCGGCACAACCATCGATTTTCCAGAAGGACTTACCGACCATTCCAGGAGTGGTTGAGGGACAAGGCGCCAATGACAGGGTATGGCCAAGCCGATTCATTGAATATATTTTAGATACTTATCTAAAATCATATATTTTTTAGAGATGGGGGAAATCCCGGCTATGCGAAAAAGTGCGCGCCGGCGTGTGCCGCGGCACGGGAGGGAGGAAGAAAGAAGCAAGGCGGGCCGCTGCGGCCTTGGCCGCGCCAAGGCCGATCGGGAAGCGCTGTGTGGCCGGCGGCTCAGCCGTGCGCCAGGGATGCCGGGCCGATGCGCACGATCTGCCCATTCTCGATGGGGCGGGCCAGGTCGGCCTGGCGGAAATCCCGCATCCACTGCGGCGTGGTAGCGAGCCCGTGCGCGAGGGCGCGCCGGTAGGCGTGGAAGAACTGTCCGTGGCCCACCGCGACCACGAACCCGCTCAGCGCGCGCACGCGCGCATCGAAGTCACGCAGCCGCTGGGCGAATTCGGCGAAGGATTCGGCGTCGTCGCCGTCGCAGTAGTGAGGATCGGCGCGCTGCCAATAGGCATCGGCCAAGGGGCGGCGCTGGAATACATCGAGCCCGGCGCATTTGGCGGCCGACAGGTAGGTGAACTCATGTATCGGCCATGTCTCGACCGGCGTGTCCGGCCATTTACGGAGGATGGGCTCGGCGGTTTCACGGGCGCGCAGGAAGGGCGAAGCCACCACCAGGTCCGGGGGCCGGCCGACTTCCAGCGCCGCGCGGGACGCCTGCTGGCGCCCGAGCTCGGTCAGCGGGCTGGCGCCCGCCTCGGCCGTGACCGCGCCGGCATTGGCGGCGCTTTGCCCGTGGCGGAGCAACCAGAGCGAGTGGAGGGGCATGGTCGGACGAGGCGGCCGGTGCCGGCTCAGGCCAGCTTCTGCCTGAGCAATTCGTTGACCTGCTGCGGGTTGGCCTTGCCCTTGGCGGCCTTCATCACCTGGCCGACCAGCGAGTTGAACGCCTTTTCCTTGCCGGCGCGGTATTCGGCGACGATGGCGGGATTGGCCGCCAGCACGTCGTCGATCATCTTGCCGATCGCGCCCGTGTCGCTGATCTGCTTCAGGCCGCGCGCCTCGATGATGGCGTCGGCATCGCCGCCGTGCTCGCCCTGCCAGATGGCGGCGAACACGTCGCGGGCGAGCTTGTTGGAGATGGTGCCGTCGGCGATGCGCGCCAGCAGCTTGCCCAGTTGCGCGCTGCCGACCGGGCTTTGCGAAATGTCTTTTTCCTCGCGGTTGAGCGCGGCGGCCAGTTCGCCCATGATCCAGTTGGCGGCCAGCTTGGCCTGGCCGGCCGGCAGGGCCTGGGCCGTGGCTTCGAAGAAGTCGGAAGTGTCGCGGCTCATGGTGAGCTGGGCGGCATCGTAGGCGGGCAGGCCGTAGGCCGATTCGAAGCGGGCACGCTTGGCGCCGGGCAATTCCGGCATCCCGGCGCGCACGCGCTCTATCCAGTCCGGCGCGATGACCAGCGGCGGCAGGTCGGGATCGGGGAAGTAGCGGTAATCGTGCGCGTCTTCCTTGGAACGCATGCTGCGGGTTTCGTCGCGGTCGGGGTCGTACAGGCGGGTTTCCTGCACGACCTTGCCGCCGTCCTCGATCAGTTCGATCTGGCGGCGGATCTCGTACTGGATCGCGCGCTCCAGGAAGCGGAACGAGTTGACGTTCTTGGTCTCGGTGCGGGTGCCGAATTCCTTCTGGCCGGCCGGGCGCACCGATACGTTGGCGTCGATGCGGAACGAGCCTTCCTGCATGTTGCCGTCGCAGATGCCGAGCCAGACCACCAGCGCGTGCAGCGCCTTGGCGTAGCCGACGGCCTCTTCGGCCGAGCGCAGTTCCGGTTCGGAGACGACCTCCAGCAGCGGCGTGCCGGCGCGGTTCAAATCGATGCCGGTCGATTTTTCCCCGTGCGGGCCGATGAAGTCGTCATGCAGCGACTTGCCGGCATCTTCTTCCAGGTGCGCGCGGGTCAGGTTGATGGTTTTTTCCTGGTCGCCGACGAAGAAGCTCAGCGTCCCGCCCAGCACCACCGGGATTTCGTACTGGCTGATCTGGTAGTTCTTGGGCAGATCGGGGTAGAAGTAATTCTTGCGCGCGAAGATCGAGCGGGGGGCGATGTGCGAGCCCAGCGCCAGGCCGAGCTTGATCGCGCGTTCCACTGCGCCGCGGTTCATCACCGGCAGCGTGCCCGGCAGCGCCAGGTCCACCGCGTTGGCCTGCATGTTCGCCGGCGCGCCGAAGCGAGTGCTGCTGCCGGAAAAGATCTTGGACGACGTGGACAACTGCACGTGCGTTTCCAGACCGATGACGACTTCCCAGGTTGTGCCAACCATGCTTTCTATCCAAAAAAAACAGCAACAAAAGCCGCCGCAAACCAAGACATCCAAAACCCAGGATGCGGTGGATCCGGCTTTGCCGGTCCACCCGCATCGCCCCCTGGGGGGCGCGCGTCAGCGCGTAGGGGGGGGCGATTTTTTGTGCCAATCGGTGGCCTGTTGGAAAACGTCGGCGATTCCCAGCAGCCTGCCTTCGTCGAAATAATTGCCGATGATCTGCAGGCCGACCGGGCGCCTGCCGTTGACCGGTCCCTGGCCGAAGCCGCAGGGGATCGATACGCCGGGCAGGCCGGCCAGGTTCAGGCTCAGCGTGTAGATGTCGGCGAGGTACATCGCCACCGGGTCGTCGGTCTTCTCGCCCAGGTTCCACGCCACGGTGGGCGACACCGGCCCGACGATGACGTCGCACTGGCCGCGCAAGGCCTTCTGGAAATCGTCGGCCACCAGGCGGCGCACTTTCTGCGCCTGCAGGTAATAGGCGTCGTAATAGCCGTGCGACAGCACGTAGGTGCCGGTCAGGATGCGGCGCTGTACTTCCAGGCCGAAGCCTTCGGCGCGCGAGCGGCTGGTCATCTCGGCCAGGTCGCGGTACTCGGCGGCGCGGTGTCCGTAGCGCACGCCGTCGTAGCGCGACAGGTTGCTCGACGCCTCGGCCGGCGCGATCACATAGTAGGCCGGAATGGACAGTTCGGTGCGCGGCAGCGAAATGTCCACGCGCTCGGCGCCCAGCGCCTCGAATTGCGCCAGCGCGTCGTCGATGGCCATGCGCACGTCGTCGGCCAGGCCGGCGCCGAAGAACTCGCGCGGGATGCCGATGCGCAGGCCGGCGAGCGGCTTGCTGCCGCGGGCCTGGGCTTGCGCCGTCCAGGCGTCGAAGGCGGCGCGCACGCGGCCGGCGGCGTTGGGTTGCTCGCCGCAGCGCTCCAGGCTGGTGGCGTCGCGTTCGTCGAAACCGGTCATGGGGTCGAGCAGCTCGACCAGGTCGCGCGCGTGGCGCGCGATCGGGCCGCCCTGGTCCAGGCTGGAGCCGTAGGCGATCATGCCGTAGCGCGACACGGTGCCGTAGGTGGGCTTGATGCCGCTGACGCCGCACAGCGCGGCGGGCTGGCGGATCGAGCCGCCGGTGTCGGTGGCGGTGGCGCCCACGGCCAGGCCGGCGGCGACTGCCGCGGCCGAGCCGCCCGAGGAGCCGCCCGGCACGGCCGAGGTGTCCCAGGGGTTGAGCACCGGGCCGTAGGCCGAGTTCTCGTTGGACGAGCCCATGGCAAATTCGTCGCAGTTGAGCTTGCCCAGCGTCACCGCGCCGGCGGCGCCCAGCCGCTCGACCACGGTGGCGTCGAAGGGGCTTGCATAGCCCTTGAGCATGGCGCTGGCGGCCGTGGTGCGCCAGCCGCGCGTGACGAATACGTCTTTGTGGGCGATCGGGATGCCGGCCAGCGGGCCGGCCTGGCCGGCCGCGCGGGCGGCGTCGGCGGCGCGCGCCTGCGCCAGCGTCAGTTCGGCGTCCACGTGCAGGAAGGCGTTCAGCTCATGGCGGGCGGCGATCGCGTCGAGCGCGCTCTGCGCCAGTTCGGCGGCCGAAATGCGGCGCTCGTCCAGCGCCTGGCGCAAGCCGGCGATGCCGGAGAATTCGGTATGCAGGGGCAATGACATGGCTTACTCGATGACCTTGGGCACCAGGAACAGGCCGTCCTGGACGGCGGGGGCGTTGGCCAGCAGGGCCTGGCGCGCCGCTTCCGATGAGGTTTCGGTGACCGCGTCCTGGCGCAGGCGCAGGGTGACGTCCTCGATGGCCGAGATCGGGTGGGTGAGCGGCTCCACGCCCTGGGTGTCGACCGCCTGAAGCTGTTCGATCAGGCCGAAGATGCCGTTGAGGTCGTTCAGGACGCGGGCCTGCGTTTCGCCCGCGAGATCCAGACGGGCCAGACGCGCGATGCGCGCGACGTCGTTTTCGGTAAGCGCCATGGCTGATGAGAGATGGAAAGGCTGTGGAACGGGTTGAGCGGTGCTTGCCGCACGTTTCCCGCCAGGTGATCGCCGCAGGCGTGCGAAGGCCGCAGGATCGCTGCAAATTCAAGTAACTTAATGCGGTCCCGGAGTCCCGCCCGTGGATTATAAGTTATCATTTTGCGTTCACCGGAACCGCCCCCTTCCGCACCCGTTCTTCATAAAGATTCCCGATGTTCAGTTTCCTGCGCAGTTACTTTTCCAATGATCTGGCGATCGACCTTGGCACTGCCAATACGCTGATCTACGTCCGCAGCAAGGGCATCGTTCTGAACGAACCCTCGGTGGTGGCCATCCGACAGGAAGGCGGCCCCAGCGGCAAGAAGACGATCCAGGCGGTCGGCAAGGAAGCCAAGCAGATGCTGGGACGCGTGCCCGGCAATATCGAAGCCATCCGTCCCATGAAGGACGGCGTCATCGCCGACTTCACCGTGACCGAGCAGATGCTCAAGCAGTTCATCCGCATGGTCCATCCCAAGGGCCTGTTCGCGCCCAGCCCGCGCATCATCATCTGCGTTCCCTGCGGCTCCACGCAGGTTGAACGCCGGGCCATCCGCGAATCCGCCCTGGGCGCCGGCGCCAGCCAGGTGTTCCTGATCGAGGAACCCATGGCGGCGGCGATCGGCGCGGGCCTGTCGGTGTCGGATGCCAGCGGTTCGATGGTGGTGGACATCGGCGGCGGCACGACCGAGGTGGCGGTGATCTCGCTGGGCGGCATGGTCTACAAGGGCTCGGTGCGCGTGGGCGGCGACAAGTTCGACGAGGCCATCGTCAACTACATCCGCCGCAACTACGGCATGCTGATCGGCGAACCCACCGCCGAACTGATCAAGAAGGCCATCGGCTCGGCTTTCCCCGGCTCCGAGGTCAAGGAGATGGAAGTCAAGGGCCGCAACCTGTCCGAAGGCATCCCGCGCAGCTTCACGGTTTCGTCCAACGAGATCCTGGAAGCCCTGACCGATCCGCTCAACCAGATCGTCTCGGCAGTCAAGATCGCGCTGGAGCAGACGCCGCCCGAACTGGGCGCCGACATCACCGAGAAGGGCATCATGCTGACCGGCGGCGGCGCGCTGCTGCGCGACCTGGATCGCCTGCTGCAGGAAGAAACCGGCCTGCCCGTTCTCGTCGCCGAGGATCCGCTGACCTGCGTGGTGCGCGGCTGCGGCCAGGCGCTGGAGCGGATGGACAAGCTGGGCGCGATCTTCACTAATGAGTAGTAGACCCCCCCCTACGCGCTGACGCGCGCCCCCCAGGGGGCGGCACTGGCGGACCGGCGGAGCCGGATCCGCTGTGCCCTGGGTTAAAACCTGGTGCTTGGCGGGAATCTGAGATCGGTAGGTCGAGCCGGTTTCCCGTGCGTCGTGTAGTTTTGGAGCGGGGGCGAGCTGCGGTTCGCCCCGGTGTTTTTCCCAGGCGGGGGCGATCCTCTCTCCTGCGGAGGCTGGACACTCCTTCCCATGCAAACCAGTCCACCGTCGTTTTTCAAGCAAGGTCCGCCGGCCTGGGTCAGGCTGGGGTTCTTTGTCTTCCTGTCGCTGACCCTGCTGGTGGTCGATTCGCGCATGCGCGCGCTCGATGCCGTGCGCCAGGCCGTGGGCGTGGTGCTTTATCCGTTCCAGCGGGTCATGCTGCTGCCGCGCGAAGGCATGCAGTACCTGGCCGATTTCTTCGAGGTCAACAGCAGCGTCCAGCAGGAGATCGAGGCCATGCGGCGCGAGCGCATCGAGATGGCGCAGCTGACCACGCAGGCGGCGCAGATGGCGGCCGAGAATGCGCAGTTGCGGCGGCTGCTGGGGGCGAATGCGCGCGTACAGGCGCCCACGGTGCTGGTGCAGGTGCTGTTCGAGGCGCGCGACGCCTTTTCGCGCCGGCTGATCGTCGACAAGGGAACGCGCCAGGGCATCGCCGCCGGCATGCCCGTGATCGACGACGGCGGTGTGGTGGGGCAGGTCGTGCGTGTTTCGCCGATGACCGCCGAGGTCGCGCTGCTGACCGACAAGGCGCAGTCCATACCCATCCAGGTGCTGCGCACCGGCCTGCGCGGCATCACCTATGGCGGCGAGATCGGCGGCCGGCTGGGGCTGCGCTTCATGGCCGCCGATGCGGACATCCAGGTCGGCGACGCGCTGGTGACCAGCGGCCTGGACGGCATCTACCCGGAGGGCCTGCCCGTGGCCACGGTCGAATCGGTCGAGCGCGATGCCAGCGCGGGTTTCGCGCGCATCCTGTGCAAGCCGGTGGCGGGCCTGGAGCGCTATCGCCATTTCCTGGTGCTGCAGACTGTCGAGCCCGGGCAGGCTGCACAACCTCCCGCAACGGCGGGCGACGAATCGTCGACGCCGGCGTCCGACAATTCCCCATGAAAGCGCCCTCCACCCTGCCTCGCTCCAAGATCCCGGCCGAGCATCTGCTCCTGCCGGTGCAGCCGCGCTTCCTCTGGATGACGCTGTTCGTGGCCTGGCTCCTCAACCTGCTGCCGTGGGGACAGGTCGGCGGCATCCCCGACGTGCTGGCTATCTGCCTGGTATTCTGGAGCGTGCACGAACCGCGCCGGGTGGGCATGCTGGCCGCCTTCGTGTTCGGCATCCTGATGGACGTCCATGGCTCGGCCCGCCTGGGCGAGCACGCGCTGTCCTATACCCTCATGGTCTACCTGGCCTTGCTCATGCACAGGCGCCTGTCGTGGTTCTCGCCATGGCTGCAGGCCCTGCACGTGCTGCCGGTGTTTTTCGTGTCGGAGCTGACCGTGTATGCGATCCGCGGCTGGCTCGACGGGTCCTGGCCCGGCTGGTGGTGGGCGATGAACAGCGTCATTTCGGCGCTATTGTGGCCGCTGGCGGGCTGGATCCTGCAGGCGCCGCAGCGCCGGCCGGTCGATCCCGACGATACGCGGCCCATTTGAGCCGTCATTTTCCGCAGCACATGACCGAACTCAAGAATACCGAGCGAGAACTGCAGCACTTCCGCTTGCGCCTGCTGGTGGCGGTCGGTTTCGTGCTGGTCTGCTTCGGTTTGCTGGCGTCGCGCTTCTGGTATCTGCAGGTGGCCAACCACGATGCGTATGCCGCGCGGGCCGAGCAGAACCGCATCTCGCTGGTGCCGGCGACGCCCCACCGCGGCATCGTGGTGGACCGCAACGGCGCGCTGCTGGCGCGCAATTATTCGGCCTATACCCTCGAGATCACGCCGTCCAAGACGGTGGGCAAGCTGGACGACCTGATCGAGCAGCTGGCGGGCGTGATGCCCATCGACAACCGCGACCGGCGCCGCTTCAAGCAGTTGCTCGGCGAATCGCGCCGTTTCGAGAGCCTGCCCATACGCAGCCGGCTGACCGACGAGGAAGTGGCGCGCTTCGCGGCGCAGGCCTACCGTTTTCCCGGCGTGGAGATCCGTGCCCGGCTGCTGCGCACCTATCCGCAGGGCGATGCCGCCGCCCACGTGATCGGCTACATCGGGCGCATTTCGCAGCGCGACATCAACCGGCTCGAAGAAGAAGGGAATCTCTCCAACTACCGCGGCACCGACTACATCGGCAAGGAAGGGCTGGAGAAATCCTACGAAGAAGTGCTGCATGGCAAGACCGGCGTCGAAGAGGTCGAAGTCACGGCCTCGGGCCGCGCGGTCCGCACCCTGTCGCGCACGCCGCCGGTCTCGGGCAAGAACCTGATCCTGTCCATGGACGTGGAGCTGCAGCGCATCGCCGAGGCGGCCTTCGGCAACCGGCGCGGCGCGCTGGTGGCGATCGAACCGGCCACGGGCGACATCCTGGCCTTCGTGTCGCGCCCGTCCTTCGATCCCAATCTGTTCGTCGACGGCATCGACGTCGAGAGCTGGAAGGCCTTGAACGAATCGCCCGACCGGCCGCTGATCAACCGGCCGCTCTACGGCACCTATCCCATCGGCTCGACCTACAAGCCTTTCATGGCGCTGGCCGGGCTGGAGCTGGGCAAGCGCACCTTCACCGGCACCATGTACGATCCCGGCTACTTCGAGTTCGGCGGCCGGCGCTACCGCAACTCGGGCGAGGCCGCGTACGGCACGATAGACATGCAGCGGGCGCTGCAGGTGTCGTCGGATACCTATTTCTATTCGCTCGCCGCCGACCTGGGCGTGGACGCCATCCACGATTTCATGAAGCCCTTCGGGTTCGGCCAGATCACCGGCATCGATCTGGGCGGCGAGCGCACCGGCATCCTGCCCTCGACCGCATGGAAGCGCAAAGCGTATTCCAAGCCCGAGCAGCAGCGCTGGTATGCGGGCGAGACCATCTCCGTCGGCGTGGGCCAGGGCTACAACGCTTTCACGCTGCTGCAACTGGCCCAGGCCACCTCGGTGCTGGCCAACGACGGCGTCTACATGAAGCCGCACCTGGTCAAGGCGCTGCAGGACAGCGCCACGGGCGGGCAGACCCTGACCGTGCCGCACGAAAGCTACCGCATTCCGCTCAAGCGCGAGAACGTGCAGATGATCAAACAGGCCATGGTGTCGGTCACGAAAAGCGGTACCGCGGCGCGCGCGTTCGCCGGCGCGCCCTACGTCGCGGCGGGCAAGACCGGCACGGCGCAGGTCTACAGCCTGCGCAGCGGCGAGAAATACAACGCCAGCCGGCTCGACGAGCGGCTGCGCGACCATGCGCTGTTCATGGCCTTCGCGCCGCTCGACCGGCCTCGCATCGCGCTGGCGCTGATCGTCGAAAATGCGGGCTGGGGCGCGACCGTGGCCGCACCGATGGCGCGGCAGGTTTTCGACTACTGGCTGCTGGGCAAGCGCCCGGGCGGGCCCGTGCCGGACACGCCGCCTTCCACGGAGGTCTCGGGTGATTGACCGTTCCGGCCTGTTCGGCCGCATCACGTGGCGGACGCTTCTGCTGCGCACGTTCTCGGTGTTCGACGCGCCGCTGCTGCTGGTGCTGATCGCGCTGGCGGGCGTCGGCCTGATGTCCATGTATTCGGCCGGCGGCGGCTTCGACGGCCGCTTTGCCGACCAGTTGCGCAACTACGGCATCGCCTTGCTGGCGATGTGGCTGCTCGCGCAGCTTTCTCCCCATACCCTGATGCGGGTGGCGGTGCCCGTCTACCTGGTGGGCATGGTGCTGCTGCTCGGCGTGGAAGTGGCCGGCGAAACCAGCAAGGGCGCCACCCGCTGGCTCAACCTCGGGTTCACGCGGATCCAGCCCTCCGAAATGATGAAGATCGCCGTGCCCATGATGCTGGCCTGGTACTTCCACAAGCACCAGGGCGCCCTGCGCGTGCGCGATTTCATCGTGGCCGCGGTGCTGATGCTGGCGCCTTTTTCCCTCATCGTGCTGCAGCCCGACCTGGGCACGGCCCTGCTGGTGTTCGGCGCGGGCTTTTTCGTGCTGTTCTTCGCCGGGCTGTCGTTCCGCCTGCTGGCGCCGGTCACGCTCGTGGCCGTCGTCGCCATCGGCACCATCGTCATGCTGGAAGACCGGCTGTGCGCGGACGGGCTGGACTGGGTGATCCTGCACGGCTACCAGAAGCATCGCGTCTGCACGCTGCTGGATCCGAGTTCGGATCCGCTGGGCAAGGGCTTCCACACCATCCAGTCGGCCATCGCGGTAGGCTCCGGCGGGCTGCTGGGCAAAGGGTACATGCAGGGCACCCAGACCCATCTCGATTTCATCCCCGAGCGCACCACCGACTTCATCTTCGCCGTCTTCGCCGAAGAGTTCGGCCTGGTCGGCAACCTGCTGCTGCTGCTGTTGTACCTGCTGCTGCTGGCGCGCGGCCTGACCATAGCGGCCAACGCGCCCACCGTTTTCGCCCGCCTGCTGGCAGGCGCGCTGACCATGGTGTTCTTCGTCTACGCCTTCGTGAACATGGGCATGGTCAGCGGCATCCTGCCGGTGGTGGGCGTGCCCCTGCCGTTCATGAGCTACGGCGGCACCGCGCTGCTGACGCTCGGGTGCGCGGCGGGGATCCTGATGGGAGTGCAGCGGCACCGGACGCTGGTGCAGAGCTGACGTCCGCCGGCCACTTCGGGTGTTTGCTCGCCCATAGAGCGCTTGTGCTAACATTGTTCGTACGTAACTAACTTTAGGCGAACGTCATGCCTACGCATGCTCTATCTTCCCCGGGCAGCGCACTGAAATCTTCCCGCTTGGGGCTGCGCACCACGCCCGAACAGGAAGCCGTACTACGGCGCGCAGCAGATGTCGCGCATAAATCCTTGACCGAATTCATTCTGGACGCCGCCACTCGGGCCGCAGAGCAGACTTTGCTCGACCAGCGGCTGTTCATGGTGTCTGGCGCCGAGTACCAAGCTTTGCTGGAATTGCTTGACCGCCCGGAACGGCCCAATCCGGGATTGGCCGAGCTCTTTGCCAGGAAGGCCCCTTGGGAGGCTCGATGAGCCTGTCGGCGCCCACAGCGCTCGACGCCCATCACAATCTCGAAGGATTCGACTGCGGCAAGCCGGCATTGACCGATTGGCTGGTGCGCCATGCTCGACAAGCCCATGGCAGTGGTTCTGCCAGAACCTTCGTTGTTTGTGATGAGCGGCGTGTAGCGGGGTATTTCAGTCTGACGGTTGGCCAGGTCGACACGAGCGACGTGCCGGATCGGGTTCGCCGCGGCATGGGTCAGTATCCCATTCCTGTGATACTGCTAGCCCGGCTGGCCGTCGATACAGCCTACCAAGGGCAGGGTATCGGGATAGGCATGCTGCAAGATGCCATCCGACGCACCCTCTTCATTTCCGAGCGGGCTGGGATACGCGCCTTGCTGACCCACCCCATCGACACGCAGGCGGATGCGTTCTATCGCAAATTCGGGTTCGAACCGACCTTTGCGCAAGAGAGTCAGTTGGTGCTGCTCTTGAAGGATGCGCGAAAGCACGTTTAGGTGGCGGCACTGGCTCTCGATGAGTGACCAGCAGGCGCTCGTGGGGCCGGCGCCGCTACAGCAGCGTGCCGCGCACGAACAGGCCCTGCAGCAGTTTCTTGACCGGCGCGGGCAGCGCGGCCTGTGCCACTTCGCCGGTGGGCAGCCATACCTGCGGCGCCTGCGCGTCGCGCAGCGCCAGCGCGCCCGCGCGTACGTGCCAGGGCGCGATCTGCAGCTTGAAGTGCGTGAACGTGTGCAAGAACTCGGGCAGGCGGACGGCCTCGGCGGCTTCTATGCCCAGTTGCCGGCAGGCCAGCGCGGCGTCGCCGTCGGCGAATTCGGGCAGGCTCCACAGGCCGCCCCAGATGCCGGGCGAGGGCCGGCGCTGGAGCAGGATCTCGCTGTTCTTCTCGATCACCAGCATGCCGGTCTGCCGCTGCGGCACCGCCTTGCGTTCGCGCGGCGTCGGCAATTCGTGCTGGCGCGCTTCGCGCAGGGCCATGCAGGTGGCCCGCACCGGACAGGCGCCGCAGGCCGGATCCCCGCGCGTGCACAGCGTCGCGCCCAGGTCCATCAGCCCTTGCGTATAGCGCCGCATTTGCTCGGCCGCATCCGGTCCGTCGGCCGGCACTTCGGCCTGCGCAATGGCCCACATGCGCTGTTCCACCGCGCGCTTGGTCGGGTCGCCCTCGATGCCGAAATGGCGCGCAAAGACCCGCTTCACGTTGCCGTCCAGGATGGGACTGCGTTCTCCATAGGCAAACGCGGCGATCGCCGCCGCCGTCGAACGGCCGATGCCGGGCAGGGTTTTGATATCCGCTGCTGCAGGCGGAAACCGGCCGCCCCAGTCCGACACCACCTGCCGCGCACAGGCGTGCAGATTGCGCGCGCGCGTGTAGTAGCCGAGCCCGGCCCAGAGCGCCATGACTTGTTCTTCGTCCGCCGCGGCGAGATCGGCGACGGTCGGGAAGCTGGCCAGGAAGCGCGTGTAGTACGGGATGACCGTGGCGACCTGGGTCTGCTGGAGCATGATCTCCGAGAGCCAGATGCGGTACGGATCGTGGGTGTTCTGCCAGGGCAGGGTGTGCCGGCCGCTGGCGCGCTGCCATTCGGCGATGCGGTGGGAGAAAGGCTGCATGGTGGGATGGAATCCTTGCTGTTCCCCGTGGCCCGCCTCTTGGCCGGGCCAGGCTGGAGAACTCTGTTGCCGTGGCAGTGTAGGACGATTCCACGCGTCGCGGCGGCACGCTTGACAGTAGCTTGATTCACTCATACTGTATGCGTGTTAAATGGATAGTTCGAGGAGACAGGAAAAATGATCATCGATTGCCACGCCCACGTCAGCGCTCCGGCCGAGCTTTGGGCATACAAGGCGACGCTGCTGGCATCGCGCGGCACCCATGGCCGGGGCGGCGTGAAAGTCAGCGATGACGAGATCCGGCTGGCAGCGAACAAGGCGGAGACTTGGCCCAAGGGGCACCTGGACTACATCCGCGACCACGGCACCGATATGCAATTGGTGTCGCCCCGGCCGTTCCACATGATGCATTCCGAGAAGCCGGCGCGCATCATCGATTGGTACACGCAGGAGTGCAACGACATCATCCATCGCCAGATGAAGCTCTTCCCGGGTACCTTCACCGGCATTGCCGGGCTGCCCCAGGTGGCCGGGGCGCCGATAGCGCATGTGCTGCCCGAGCTCGAGCGCTGCATCAACGAGCTCGGCTTCGCCGGCTGCCTGCTCAACCCCGATCCCTTCGAGAACGGCGTGGACGAGGCGCCGCCGCTGGGCGACAGCTACTGGTATCCCCTGTACGAGAAGCTGTGCGAACTCGACGTGCCCGCGCATATCCACGCGACCGGCTCGCGGTCCGAGCGCGTGCCGTACTCGCTGCACTTCGTGAACGAAGAAACCATCGCCGTGGTGGGGCTGGTCAACTCCAGCGTATTCAAGGACTTCCCCGATCTCAAAGTGGTGGTGAGCCATGGCGGCGGCGCCGCGCCCTACCAGTTCGGCCGCTTCGAGGCGCCGTCGATCCGCCGCGGCACGGGCAACCGTTTTTCGGACGGCTTCGCCAAGCTCTATTTCGATACGGTGCTGTATACGGAAGAAGCCCTGCGCCTGCTGATCAAGACGGCGGGCGTGGACCGCTGCCTGTTCGGCACCGAGTGCCCGGGCGTCGGTTCCGCCGTCGATCCGAAGACCGGCCGTTCCTTCGACGACGTGAAGACCATGATCGAAGGACTGGACTGGCTGTCGGCCGATGACCGCGGGAAGATCTTCGAAGGCAACGCCCGCAAGGTTTTCCGGCTGCCCGCCGCTTGAGCCGCAGGGGGCCGTCGTGGACCATTCATCCGCCGCGCGCGGCGCGACGCCCGTCTATCTGCTGACGGGCTTTCTGGGCAGCGGCAAGACCACCCTGCTCAGGGCATTGCTGCGCCAGCCGGCGATGGCCTCCACCGCGGTCGTCATCAACGAATTCGGCGAGATCGGCCTGGACCACGAACTGGTCGAGGCCGTGGACGGCGAAACCGTGCTGCTTCCCGGAGGCTGCATGTGCTGCACCGTCCGCGACGACCTCGCGCGTACGCTGGCCGACCTGGACCGGCGGCGGGCGCAGGGCGAAGTGCCGCCGTTCGAGCGCGTGATCATCGAAAGCACGGGTCTGGCCGATCCCGGACCCGTGCTGCAGGTGCTGCTCAAACATGGCGACCTGCTCGAACGCTTCGCGCTGGGCGGCGTGTGGACGACGCTGGACGCGGTGCACGCGCAGTCGCAACTGGATGCGCACGTCGAATCGGTGCGCCAGTTGGCACTGGCGGACTGCGTCGTCATGACCAAGACGGATCTGGCGCCGTTCACCGCGCCGGCGAGCCTGGCGGCGCGCGTGCGCAAGATCAACCCTCATGCGCGGATGCTGCATGTCTGCGAGGGTGCGGTCGACGCGGCCGAACTACTGGCGCAGACGCCTTCCGCGGCAAGCGGCGATGAGCCCGAGGCGATGCTGCGCGGATTATGCCAAGCGGGGCCGACCGGCCATGTCTGCGGCGCCGGCTGCGGCCCGCACGCACATGCGCACGACGGACGCTTCCGCACCAGCAGCCTGCGCTTCGATCGCCCCCTGGAATGGGACGAAGTATGCGACTGGCTGGGCGGCCTGGCCTTTTTCCATGGCGCCCGGCTGTTGCGCATGAAAGGCATCCTGAACGTGGCGGGGGAAGACCGGCCGCTGGCGGTTCATGGCGTCCAGCATCTTTTCCATCCGCCGACCCCGATGGAGCGCTGGCCCGACGACGACCGCAGCTCGCGCCTGGTATTCATTACCGACGGCCTGGACGAGCAGGCGCTGCGGCCGCCTTTCTCTACGGCATAAGCCGCGTGCAGGAATCCGCGGATTCCTGCCTCGCCTCTCGTTCTATTCCCAGACGGCAAAGCCCATCGCACTGCCGGTGCCCGCCGGCGTACGGTAGCAGGCGACGTAGTCCAGCAGCTCCATGCGCAGGCCGCTGTCGTGCATCGCGGCGGCAAGCGGGTACCAGCTGCGGATCTCGGCCGTATTGCCGTTGAACATGGCTTCCGGGATCGCCGCGAGCGCGGCCTCGTCGCGGCGCATCAGCGCATCGAGCACCTGCCGGTCGAGCTCCTCGTCGACGCAGAAATGGGTGAGGCCGCCAGACGCCACGACGGCGACGCGCAGATCCGCGGGCAAGATGTCGATGGCGCGTTTCAGCGCATGTCCGAACGCCAGGCAGCGGCGCAGCCTGGGCCGGTTCAGACCGACGCCCACGTTGGTGAAGATCGGCACGCTGGGCGGAGGCGCGTCGCGCATGATGCGCCGGTAGATGTAGCCGAACGCGTGGGGGATGCCTTCCTGCGCTTTGAGGCTGCGCGGCATGCCGGTCGACGTGGCGACGTCGAACTCCTGGTCGATCAGCGAGGACACCAGGTGTCCGGCCAGCTCCGGCGCGCCGGCATAGGTCGCTCCGCCCGGCGGGCAATGGCTTTCCTCGGCGATGGCGATGCCGGGCGGCAGCCGCGCGACCGCTTCTTCGGAGAGCGGAATGTTCTCGATCGCGGCGCCGGTATAAATGGTGAACGCCGGGACCAGTTCTTCCGTGAACACCTCGCTCTGGTCGTTGCCGAGGACGAGCACGACGTCGGGCGCCGCCTGCGCGAAACGGTCGGCGAGCCGGTCCAGCGCGCGCTGGCAGCGGTCGAAACTGGACTGCTGCGCCGCCGGTTCGAGCTGCGCGGCGAATCCGGGCGCGCGCCGGGCGAGCAGGCTGTCATAGTCCAGCGATTCGCCGCGGTACCAATGGGCCTGGTTCTTCTGGTCGGCCGACGCGCGCAAGCGCCACAGGTCGGGCGGCGTGGACAGCATCGGACCGTGGGATGTCGCGAGGCCGAATACTATGCGGGCCATACTGCTCCTTTGTTCAGTGGGAATGACAGGACGCCATGTCTGAGTCCCGTCGCTAGATGTTGACGATGCCGACTTCGACGGTCTTCAGGCCCATCGCGTCTTCATAGGCACGCTTGATGTGATCGGGCTGCCCGGCATGGAAAGGGAAGTGGTGCAGATGCTTGCCCCACACCGGATGCCGTTCGTATTGCTCGAGCGGCATCCCGTTGAGCATCAGCTCGCGCTCGGACATGGGCAATTCGATGCGCCGGTTCAGGGCCGGGTCGCGGATCACGCCCTTGGGGTCCTGGCCCCGGGCGACCCGGTCCATGTCCTCGAACAGGCGGCGGCGTATCAATGCCACGCCGCGGTCGCTCGCGCCCAGGTTCTCGTGGCTGCGGTTGGTGATGCGGCCCTGGCCGACCCAGGCGACGATGTCCTGGTTGATCACGTGGCTGCAGATCCAGCGGCCGGTCTTGGCATCGACGATCGGGCTTTGCCAGGATGGAATCGTTTCTTGCCGGTAGGGCTCGGCCTCGTTGGGCACGCGGATGAAAGACCAGGTCACGCTCAGCGTGTTTTCGTCGTCGACCGGCACGCGCCATTCGAAGTGGTCGCCCAGGAAGAAGCCATGGGGCCACAGGCAGACGCGTCCAACCGTCCACAGCGGATGGCTTTCGTCGGTGTCTTCGCGCACGCGCTTGTAGACGAAACCGAAGTCGAATTCCTCGAAGTGCAGCTTGGTGTGCGCGGGGGCATAGGGACCGGTGTCGCCCCGCAGCCGCCGGCTCCAGTTGGCGTGCATCCACTCGAAATGGACGGGGTCGATCGAATTCTCCTGGGCTTGCACCCAGTTGCAGGGCACGTCGGCGAATACGATCTGGACGAAGCCGTTGTTCCAGCTGAACGGCTCCCAGTCGGGCAGTTCGGGCGCCGGCTGGGGGCCCAGATAGGCCCAGAGCAAGCCGCCCTTGGCCCGTACCGGATAGGCGGTGTGGCGGATCTTGTTGCGCAGCTTGCTGTCCGCATCGACCATGTCCTCGTAGGGAAAATGCACCCCCTTGCCTTCATGGTCGAACTGCCAGCCGTGGTAATTGCAGCGCAGCCCCCGTTCTTCGACGAAGCCGTAGGCCAGGTCGGCATTGCGATGCGAGCAGTGGCGGGCCAATAGCCCGTAGTTGCCGCCCAGGTCGCGGTACAGGACCAGGTCTTCGCCCAGCAGGCGCACCGGCCTGACTGGATCGCTCGCCAGCTGGTCCACCGCGCCGATCGGGTGCCAGTAGCGGCGCAGCAGTTCTCCGCCGGGCGTATCGGCGCCGACCTGGGTCAGGGCGCGGTTCTTTTCTTCGCTCAGCATGTCGGCATCTCCATCTCAATCGGCTTGCAGCCCGTGATCTTTGATGACGCGCTTCCACTGCTCGAACTCGCGCCGGGTCAGCTCGGCGAATGCCTCGGGCGAGGTCAGCACGACGTCGTAGCCCTTCTCGCTGGCGCTGCGGCGCATCTGCGGCGTATCCATGACCGCGCCGACTTCCTTGTTCAGCCGCAGGATGATTTCCCGCGGGGTGCCGGCCGGCGCGTACAGGCCGAGGTAGGTCGAGAAGTCGAAATCGGGATAGCCGGACTGGGCGATGCTGGGCACCCCGGGCAGGGACGGCGACGGGGTCTTGCCGGTCTGCGCGATGGCCTTCAGCTTGCCGGACGCCACCAGCGTCCGCGCGTTCTCGACCGTTCCGATGATCATCGTGGAATTGTTCTGCATCACGTCCATGGTGGCGACGTTCATGCCGTTGGCCGGGATGTGGCGCATCTTCGTGCCCAGCATGTCCTGCAGCACCAGCGTGTAGAGATGCGTGGTGGAACCCGTGCCGGGCGAACTGTACGACGCCGCATCGCCCTGCTTGCGCAGATGCTCGACCAGTTGGGGAAAGGTGTCGGCCGGATTGGAGGGATGGACCAGCACGGCGAGCTGGCCGTCGACGATCTGCCCGATGGCGTCGAAATCCTTGACCGGATCGTAGGGCGACTTGCGCGACGCCGGCGTGATGACGTGCGAATTCAGCGACATCATCAGCGTGTAGCCGTCGGGCGGCGCCTTGGCCACGAAGGCCGTGCCGATGGCCGTTGCCGCGCCCGCCTTGTTCTCCACCACGACGGTCTGGCCGAGGCGCTGCCCCAGCGGCTCCGACAGCATGCGGGCGAAGGTGTCGGCGCTGGTGCCGGGCGTATAGGGGACGATGATCTTGATCGGCCGGTTCGGATACGCGCCGTCGGCGGCGAAGGCGAACTGTGCCTGGACGGCCAGGGCGAGCGGGGCGGCTGCCAGCGCCAGGAAGCGGCGCCGGAGGAAACAGAGGCTGGGGGTCATGGTGTCTCCTGATTTCGGATGGGATTTATTACACGCTTATTCGCATACTATATGCGTGTTTTTTGCGACGGTAAATCCCATTGCCGGATTTCGTCCGTCCCTGCCGGGCGCGCTGGCGCGCCGCCCTATAATGCGCGCTTCTCCTGCAAGAGGATGCAGCCGCTGTCCGGGCATCCCGGCGCCCGACTCGCGATGAAACGAAACACCAAGGCAAATACTCCCCCCGTGTGGCTCGAGGAAAAACCGGAAGCCACGGCGGTGCGCGTGGAGCGGCAGATCAAGGAAGCCGTGCTGGACGGCCGGCTCAAGCCGGGCGATGCGCTCGGGTCGGAAAACGACCTGGCGGCGCAGTTCGGCGTCAGCCGGCTGCCCATCCGCGAAGCGTTGAGCCGGCTGCGGGCCCTGGGCGTGGTCGAGATCCGCACAGGCGCCGGCGGCGGGGCGCGCATCGCCAGTTCTGGCAATCCCACGCCCGCGGTCGAGGCGCTGGCACTGCAGCTGCAACTGGCGGGCGTGACGGCCGCCGAGGTGTTCGAGGCCCAGTTCGTGCTCGAAACGGCGGCGCTGCCGCTGGCGGCCCAGGTGGCGACCGAGGACGACCTGGCGGCCATCGAAGCGGCCATCGCCGAGGCCGAACGCTGGACCCGGGAAGCCGACGGACGCTTCACCCGCGCGTCGCTGGAAGTCCACCAGGCCATGGTGGATGCCGCCCACAACCACGTCCTGTCCGCCACCATGCGCGCCGTCATCGCCGTGCTGTACCGCGCGCTGCTGAAAGGCACGTCGACCGAGCGCGCCAAAGGCGTCGTCGAACACCACCGGTCCGTGCTGGCAGCCATGCGGGCCCGCGACAGCGAACACGTGCGCGAGATCCTCGTTCCCTACCTCTCCCGCGTCAAACGCCACACGCAAGAGCTGGGCGGATAGGCGGGGAGGGCGCGGTACGGGCGTTCTCCCCAGGGCACAGCGGATCCGGCTCCGCCGGTCCGCCAGTGCCGCCCCTGGGGGGCGCGCGAAGCGCGTAGGGGGGGGCTATTTTTGGCAGCGCGGGCAGAAGTACGTCGCCCGCTGGCCCTGGATCAGGCGTCTTATCGGCGTTTCGCAAATGCGGCACGGCAGGCCGGCGCGGTCGTAGACGCGGGCGCTGATCTGGAAATAGCCGGATTCGCCGCCGGCCCCGACGTAGTCGCGCAGCGAACTGCCGCCGGCTTCGATGGCGTCTCCCAGGGTGTCGCGCACGGCTTGCGCGAGGCGGTCGTAGCGCGGAAGCGCGATGCGGCCGGCCTGGGTGCGGGGATTGATGCCGGCGCGGAACAGGCTCTCCGAGGCGTAGATGTTGCCCACGCCGACGACGATGTCGCCCATCAGCAGAGCTTGCTTGACGGCGGTGCTGCGGCCGCGGGTGTGGCGGTGCAGCCAGGCGCCGTCGAAGCGTTCGTCGAAGGGTTCGATGCCGAGGCTGGCCAGCAGCGGATGCGCTTCGACGGGCCCGGCCTCGGCGGGATGCCACAGGACAGCGCCGAAGCGGCGCGGATCGTGCATGCGCAGGGTGGCATGGTCGAACACCCAATCGACGTGGTCGTGCTTGCGCGGCGGCTCGTCGGGATGGACGTGGCGCAGCGACCCCGACATGCCCAGGTGCACGATGAGCCAGCCGTGGTCGAACTCCAGCAGCAGGTATTTGCCGCGGCGGCCCGCGGCATGGATGCGGCGTCCGGCGACCAGGGCTTCCAGCCCGTCCGGAATAGGCCAGCGCATCCGCCGTTCGCGCACGACCAGGCGGCGCAATGCGCTGCCCTCTACCGTGGGGGCGATGCCGCGGCGGGTGGTTTCGACTTCGGGTAGTTCAGGCATGATGCTTGCTGAAACGAGGGGTGAACCGTTGGCGCGATTGGCGGTCGTATGAAGGATACGAACGCCGGATCGGCTGCCGCGCCCACGGATGGGCTCGGGGCGCAGTGCTAAGATCACCGGATGTCGGTGGCGTCGGCGATACGCCAAGGAATTGTGCCATGTTGTTTAACGTTCATCGTTGGAAGCAGGCGGTTGCGGGAATGGGGCTGGCGGCGGCCATGTCGGCCGCGTGGGCCCAGTCCGGCGCGCCGTCGTCGTCCGACGAGCTGCTGGTTCCCGGCTTGAATCTATCGCCATTGGGCGGCCGGGCGGTGGTGCCCAAGACGCTGCCCGACGTGGATCTGTCCGCCGAAGTGCTGTTCCAGATCCTGGCCTCGGAGATCGCCGCACAGCGCGGCGCCTTCACCCCCGCCGCCGGGACATCCGTGGAGCTCGCGCGCGCCACTGGCGACCCCAGGCTGGCGCGCCGCGCCGTCGAGTTCTCGCTGGCCGGCGGCGATCTGGTGCGGGCGCTGGAAGCTGCGCAGATCTGGGCCGAGCTGGACCCGTCCGACGTCGAGGCGCGCCAGACTGCGCTGTCGCTGGCGGCCGCGGCGGGGCGCGTGGACGGCATGGGGCCGGCGCTGCGCGCGCGCATTGCCGCGGCGCCCGACAAGGCCATCGCCATCGTCGAGGCGCGGCGTGTGGTGGCGCGGCTGGAAGACCGCCGCCGCGCGCTCGGCATTCTCGACGAAGCCCTGGCCGACGTCCGCACCATGCCCGAGGCGCACATCGCCCTGGCGCGCACGGCCGGCGCGGCCGGCGACAACGCGCGCGCGCTGCGCGAAGCGGAGGCCGCTCTCCAGGCGCAGCCCGATTCCGAGACGGCGGCCATGCTGGCCCTGCAGATCGGCATAGAAAGCGATCCCGAGCGGGCGGTGGCCCGGGCCCGGGCCTTCGTCGCCACGCATGCCGAGGCGCGCAGCCTGCGCGTGCTGCTGGCCCGCGCGCTCGCCTCGGTCAAGGATTTCGACGGCGCGCGTTCCGAGCTGGAAGCCATGGCGCGCGCCAACCCCGAGGACTTCGAGATCATCTACATGCAAGGCGTGCTGGCGTACCAGTCCGAACGCCTGGACGATGCCGACGAATACCTCAGGCGCTATCTCGACATCCACGAACAGCGCTCGGCCTCCGCCGGCGCCGCGCCGCTGCCCGAAGCCGACAACGCCCTGTTCCTGCGCGTGCAGATCGCCGAGGACCAGCGCCGCTACGACGATGCCTTCGACCTGCTCGACAAGGTGGACGACCCGAATGCCGCGCTTGCGGCGCGCCTGCGGCAGGCCGTGCTGCGCGGCAAGCAGGGGCGCGTGGACGACGCACGTAAGATCATCTCCATCCTCGATCCGCGTTCGACCCGCGAAGGCGCGCAGGTGGCGCTGACCGAGGCGCAGATCCTGCGTTCGGCCGACCGCCGCGACGAGGCCGTCAAGGTGCTCGAGGCCGCCACCGAGCGCTATCCGGATACGCCGGAACTGATGTACGACCTGGCGATGCTGTACGAGCAGCAGAACCGGATCGAGGACATGGAAAAGCAGTTGCGGCAGGTCATCGCGGTCAAGCCCGACCATGCCCACGCCTATAACGCACTGGGCTATTCGCTGGCCGACCGCAATGTGCGCCTGGCCGAAGCCAAGCGCCTGGTCGAGCGCGCCGTCAACCTGTCGCCCGACGATCCCTTCATCATCGACAGCATGGGCTGGGTCTATTACCGCATGGGCGACCATGCGCGCGCGCTGTCCTATCTCGAACGCGCCTACAAGCTGCGTCCCGATGCCGAGATCGGCGTGCACCTGGGCGAAGTTCTTTGGGCGTCGGGGCAGCAGCAGCGCGCCCGTCAGCTCTGGCGCGAGGTACAGGCCAAGGATCCCGGCAACGGCCTGCTGCGCGGCACGCTGGCCCGTCTCGACGTCACGCTGTGAGCGCCGGCCCGAACCGGCTGCGCATGGCCGCGGCCATGCTTGCGCTGGCGCTGTTGTCCGCCTGCGCGGTGCCCGTGCCTATTCCGGTGCCTGCCGGCGCCGATGAAAACCGTTCGCTGTCGCGGGTGGGGCGTTTCGCCTTGCGCGTGGAAGAGGTCGGCGGCAAGCAGAATGCCGTGCAGGGCAGCTTCGCGTGGCGGGACGACGGCAGCCATCTGGTGCTTGATCTCGCATCGCCGCTGGGCGCGACCCTGGCGCGCGTCGAGGCCGGCCCGGGCCGGGCGGTGCTGCGCGAATCCAACGGCAAGGAGACCCTGGCCCGCAATCCGGACGAACTGGTCGGGATCGCGCTGGGCAGCGACATTCCGGTATCGGGATTGCGCGACTGGCTGCGCGGCCGCGTGGCCGAGCAGCCGGCGGCCGAGGTGGCCGAGCGCGACGAGCAGGGCCGTCCGCTCGCGTTCGAGCAGGCGGGCTGGCGCGTCAGCGCGCGCCAGTACGACGCGCTGGGCCCCACGCGCCTGCAGATGGCGCGCAGCGACAGCGGCGGGCAGGAAGTCGACCTGCGCCTGGTCATCAACCCCTGAAGGCCGCCTGCGCATGACAGCAGAATTGCGCGACGTTCCCGCGCCCGCCAAGCTCAACTTGTTCCTGCACGTGGTCGGGCGCCGGGCCGACGGCTACCATTTGCTGCAGACCGTGTTCCGCTTCATCGATCTGCAGGACACCCTGCATTTCCGGGCGCGCGGCGATGGCAGGATCCGGCGCGTGCGCGAGCTGCCCGGCGTGCCGGAAGACGCCGACCTGACCGTGCGCGCGGCGCGCGCGCTGCAGCAGGCCACGGGTTGTACGCTGGGCGCGGACATCGAGCTTGAAAAGCGCATTCCCGCCGGCGGCGGGCTGGGGGGAGGGTCGAGCGACGCGGCCTCGGTGCTGCTGGCCTTGAACCGTCTCTGGAACACCGGCTTGTCGCGCCGCCAGTTGATGCAGCTGGCGCTGCCGCTGGGCGCCGACGTGCCGGTATTCGTTTTCGGGCGCAATGCCTTCGCCGAAGGCGTGGGCGAGGAACTGAGCGCGCTGGCGTTGCCGCGGCGCTGGTACGTGGTGGCGCAGCCTGACGCGAGCGTGCCGACGGCAGAGGCTTTTCGCGCACCTGAATTGACAAGAGATTCTGCACGCGTCAAAATAGCGGACTTTCCTGGTAGCTCATTTGGTTGCGGCTTCAGGAACGATCTGGAACCTGTCGTTTTTGCCCGGTTTTCCGAAGTCGGTGCGGCAGCGGCAGGCCTAGCCAAGGTGCTCGATGGCGCCAAGGTCAGGATGTCCGGGTCGGGCGCCTGCTTATTTGTCGAATACGACACGCAAGCACAAGCCAATGGCGCGGTGGTTAAAATCACCGCTACAATGCAGGGCCAGCCGGGCGTCATGCCGGCGTTGAGGTTAAGTATGGCGTCAGCCGGCCTCGATGCGCATCCGCTGTTGGACTGGGCCGCATAAGCAATCGCAAGTCGGGAATGTCCGTTACAGCCGGATGTTCGCGCAGCAAGTTTCGATGCCCGCGCAGTCGCCTGCGAGGGTAACGAGTTGGGGAGTCGCCAAGTTGGTTAAGGCACCGGATTTTGATTCCGGCATGCGAAGGTTCGAATCCTTCCTCCCCAGCCAAATACTTTGACCTAGAAGCTGTTGATGCCTGTTCGAATACCACAGGGTCAACAGCTTTGTTGTTTTGTCGATCGGCCCCGGTGACAGGTCAACCCGGGCCACAGCCACGGGCAACGTGTCATGGCGCAAGAAAGCTTCATGATCTTCACGGGGACAGCCAACCCCAAGCTGGCGGCGGACGTCGCAAGCCATCTCGGCATACCACTGGGCAAAATGAGCGTCGGGCGTTTCTCCGACGGCGAAGTCATGGTGGAAATCAACGAGAACGTCCGTGGTAAAGACGTCTTCGTGCTCCAGCCTACCTGTGCTCCGACCAATGACAACCTGATGGAAACCATGGTGATGGTCGATGCGCTGCGCAGGGCTTCGGCCGGCCGCATCACCGCCGCCATGCCGTACTTCGGCTATGCCCGCCAGGACCGCCGCCCCCGTTCGGCGCGCGTGGCGATCTCGGCCAAGGTGGTGGCCAACATGCTGCAGGTGGTCGGCGTCGACCGCATCCTGACCATGGACCTGCACGCCGACCAGATCCAGGGATTCTTCGATATCCCGGTCGACAACATCTACGCCGCGCCCATCCTGCTCAGCGACATCTGGAAGCGCAACCTGTCCAACCTGATGGTGGTCTCGCCCGACGTCGGCGGCGTGGTCCGCGCCCGCGCGCTGGCCAAGCGCCTGGAAGTGGACCTGGCCATCATCGACAAGCGCCGTCCGCGCGCCAACGTCTCCGAAGTGATGAACATCATCGGCGACGTCGACGGCCGCACCTGCATCATCATGGACGACATGGTCGATACCGCCGGCACGCTGTGCAAGGCGGCCCAGGTCCTGAAGCAGCGCGGCGCGCTGGCCGTCTACGCCTATTGCACGCACGCCGTGCTGTCGGGCGGCGCGGTGGGCCGCATCGCCGAGTCCGACCTGGACGAACTGGTCGTGACCGACACCATTCCCGCCAGCGAAGAAGTCAAGGCCTGCAGCCGCATCCGCCAATTGTCGTGCGCGGCCCTGATCGGCGAGACCATGCTGCGCATTTCGCGCGCCGACTCGGTCAGCTCGCTGTTCGTCGAATAAGTTTCTGCCGGCCGCCTCCGCCTCGAGCGGGAGCGGCGGGCGAACCGCAGGCGCTGGTCGCGGCGCTTGCGGACGGGATGCGATGGTCGCGTCCCGTGTATCGCGCAGGCATGCCGCCTGGCGCATTTTGGAGAAAACCATGCAATTCAACGCCACTTCGCGTAGCGTCCAGGGTTCGAGTGCGAGCCGCCGCCTGCGCCGCGCCGGCCGTGTTCCCGCCATCGTTTACGGCGGCGACGCAGCCCCCTTGTCCATCGAACTCGATCACAACGAGATCTACCATGCCCTGCGCAAGGAAGAGTTCCACTCGTCCATCCTGAGCATGCAGTTCGACGGCAAGGCCACCCAGGTCCTGCTGCGCGCCGTTCAATGGCATCCCTACAAGCCCCAAGTGCTGCACGTGGACTTCCAGCGCATCGCCGCCGGCCAGGCCCTGCACACCAAGGTGCCCCTGCACTTCATCAACGCCGAGATCTCGCCTGCCGTTAAGCTGAGTAGCGCCGTGATCACCCACGTGCAGAACGAAGTCGAAGTGACTTGCCTGCCGGGCGATCTGCCGCAGTTCATCGAAGTCGATCTGGGCAACATGATCGCCGGCGCTTCGCTGCACCTGTCGGACATCAAGCCGCCCAAGGGCGTGACCTTCGTGGCCGGCGGCGACACCGTGCTGGCCAACGCGCTGGCCAAGCCGGGCGGCGCGACGGAAGAGGCTGCTGAGGGGTAAGGCCCCCCCCTACGCGCTTCGCGCGCCCCCCAGGGGGCGGCACTGGCGGACTGGAAGGGAAACCCACCCCATGCGGCTGCGCCGCTCCCCTCAAGGGGCGGCACCGGCGGACCGGCAAAGCCGGATCCGCTGTGCCCTGGGTTAAAACCCCCGACGGAATCGAACTGACCCCCAGAAGTTGTGGACGGTCAGAAGCTAAAGCCCGAAGGCCTGAGCCCGGTATTGCACCGGGCTCAGGCCTTTTAGCTGGAGCTTTATGTGGTAGGTGTGTCGGATTCGCGGATCAGGCCGGCGGCTGCGGTTGTCCGTCGATCAGGCGCCACAGCTTCAGGGGATTGCCGTCCTGCAAGGCTTCGGGCAGCAGGTCCGCGGGCATGTCCTGGTAAGCCACTGGACGCAGGAAGCGGTCGATGGCGCTGGCGCCGACGGAGGTGTGGGCGCTGTTCGATGTGGCGGGGAACGGTCCGCCGTGCACCTGTGCGTGGCCGACTTCGACGCCGGTGGGGAATCCGTTGACCAGGATGCGGCCGGCCTTGCGTTCGAGCACCGGTAGCAAATGGCGCGCGTGGTCGTGATCGGCCGCGTCGATCTGCAGCGTCGCCGTCAGTTGTCCTTCGAGCCGCTCGGCCAGCTCGGCCATCTCCTGCACGTCGCGCACCTTGACGATTATCGACGACGGGCCGAAGACCTCTTCGGCCAGCGCGGGCGTGGCCAGCCACTGCCGTGCATCGACCACGTACAGCCGTGCCTGGGCCGCATTCGGCCGGTCCGCCGCCGGTAGGCCGATGCCGGCAGGCTCCACCCCGGCCGCCTGCTCCAGGTTAGCTACACCTCGTGCATAGGCCTGGTGGATGCCTTCGGTCAGCATGGCCGCTGCGGGTTTGTCCGCCAGCGCCGCCGAGGCCGCCGCAATGAAGCGCTGCAGCGCCGCTCCCTCGGCCGCCAGGACGAGCCCCGGATTCGTGCAGAATTGTCCGGCCCCCAGCGTGAGCGAATCCACGAATCCCCGGGCGATGGCCTCGGCCCGTTCCGCCAGGGCGGCGGGCATCAGGAACACCGGATTGATGCTGCTCATTTCCGCGTAGACGGGAATGGGCTCGGGGCGCGCGTTCGCGATTTTCAGCAAGGCCAGCCCGCCGGGGCGAGAGCCAGTGAAGCCCACGGCCTTGATGGCAGGATGGGCGACCAGCGCTTCGCCGATGGCATTGCCGCCGCCCATCACCATCGAGAACACGCCTTCGGGCAGGCCCTGGTCGCGCACTGCCTGCTGGATCGCGCGCCCGACCAATTCGGACGTTCCCAAATGCGCGCCATGGGCTTTCACGACCACGGGGCAGCCGGCCGCGAACGCGGAAGCGGTATCGCCGCCGGCCACCGAGAATGCGAGCGGGAAATTGCTGGCGCCGAATACGGCCACCGGCCCCAGCGGAATCCTGGCCAGGCGCAGGTCGGGACGGGGCAGCGGCTGCCGCGCAGGCTGGGCCGGGTCGATGGCGGCGCGCAGAAAGTGTCCGTCGCGCACCACCTGCGCGAACAAACGCAACTGGCCCACCGTGCGCCCGCGCTCGCCTTCCAGGCGGGCGCGCGGCAGGGCCGTTTCCTCATGCGCCCGGGCGATCAGGGTGTCCCCCAGTGCGAGGATGTTGTCCGCCACGGCCTCGAGGAATGCGCCGCGCCGCGCCGGAGGCAGGCTGCGATAAGGGTCGAAGGCGGCCTGAGCGAGCCGCGCTGCGCGATCGACTTCGGCGGCGCCTCCCAGGCCGAATTCGGGCGCGTCGATGAAGCGGCCGGTGGCGGGATTGGCGGCGCGCTGGCTGCCCTCGGTACCTCGAACGGCTTGGGCGCCGATCAGCATTTCACCCGTAAGCGTCATGGCAATATCTCCTGAAACCCAGGACTGTAGGACGCTCGCGCGGTATTTGCTTTGTGTTTGCCGCAAACCTGCTGTGCGCGCCGGAGTGCTGCGCCCGGCATGGGCAGGCGCGACGCGCGGTTTTCGCTCAGACCCGGCCGCCGCCTCGGCCCGGCGCGGCGGCTATCCCGCCAGCGGTTCTTCGAGCGTGGCCAGCAGCCTGGACCGGCCGTCGAGCACGTGCCGTTCGGCCGCCGCGCGCGCCTTGGCCGCGCTTCCGGAGGCGATCGCCTCGTAGATTTTGCGGTGCTCCACGTTCGACTTGCGCATGTTGCTGCGCACATTGAAGTACCTGCGCCGGAACAAATGCAGCTCTTTGACGTAGTCGTCGTAGGCTTGCCGCGCCCGCCGGTTGCCGCACAGATCCAGGATCAGCTCGTGGTAGGCCAGGTTCAACTCGTAGTAGCGCGTGCCGTCGCTGGCCTCGCAGGCTTCGTCCATGCCGGCCAGCAGCCGCTCGAAGCGCGCTCCGGCCTCAGGGGAGAAATGTTCGCAGGCCCGCTCCGCGGCGTAGCCGAACACCAGCGCGCGCAATTCGTAGACCTCGATCATCTCGCGCACGGACAACTGCCGCACGAATACCCCTTTGTTGGGCACCGGCGTGACCAGTCCGAGACCGGCCAGCACTTTCATGGCCTCGCGGATGGGGCCGCGGCTGGTGCCCATGCGGATGGCGAGCGCGGCCTCGTTGAGGCGTTCGCCCGGCTGGAATTCGCCCGAATAGATCAAGCGCTTCAGCTCTTCGGCGACGGTTTGGGACAGGACCGCGCTGCGGGTGGGGGAGGGAGAGTCGTCCATCGGGCAATCCTACCTGAAAGCCTGCGGGCAAACCTCGTCCGAGGCAGCCAGCGGTGTACATATCGCTGAAATGTGTCTACGAATATCGCAAAGTGTTGACAATATTCTATGATGTGGCAACACTATGCCGAAATAACAGCGAAAGAGAGACTCATGCCCCATCTTCCGGCTTCCGACGCGCTCAAGCGCTTCCGCGTCATCGACCTCACCCAGGTGCGCGCCGGCCCCACCGCGTGCCGCCAACTGGCGGACTGGGGCGCAGACGTGATCCAGGTGCAGATGCCCGAACACATGCGCGGCGACGACACCCTGGGCGGACAGGACGGTTCGGACTATCAGTACACCCACCGCAACAAGCGCTCCATCACGCTCAACCTGAAGGAGGCCGACGGCATCGCCACGCTCAAGCGGCTGATCGCGACCGCCGACGTGGTGGTGGAGAATTTTCGCCCCGACGTGAAATTCCGCCTGGGCATCGACTATGAAACGCTGGCCGAGGCCAACCCCGGGCTGGTGTACGCCAGCATTTCCGGCTTCGGGCAAACGGGCCCGTATGCCCAGCGTCCCGGTTTCGACCAGATCGCCCAGGGCATGAGCGGCCTGATGTCGGTGACCGGCCTGCCGGGCGGCGGCCCGGTGCGGGTGGGCATTCCCATCGGCGATCTGTGCGCGGGCATCTTCGCCGCGCAGGGCATCCTGGTTGCGCTGCTCGAGCGCGCGTCCTCGGGCAAGGGGCAGTGGCTGCACACCTCGCTCCTGGAGTCCATGGTCTACATGATGGATTTCCAGACCTCGCGCTATCTGATCGATGGCGAAGTGGCCACCCAGGCCGGCAACTTCCATCCCACCAGCATCCCCACCGGCGTCTACAAGGCGCGCGACGGCTATATGAATATCGCCGTGTTCGGCTCCAAGATCTGGGAGCGCTTCTGCGCCATCCTGGGCGCGCCCGAATGGATCACCGACGAGCGCTATCACGACAAGGCCTCGCGCTCGGCGAACCGCGACACGCTCAACGCCGAGATCGACCGCCGGCTGGCCGAGCAGGACCGCGGCTACTGGATCACCCGCTTCAACGAGGGCGGCGTCGCCTGCGGGCTCATCAACGACCTGGCCGAGGTCTTCGACGAACCGCAGGTCCGGCATCTGGGCATGGTCAAGGAAGTCGTATCGCAGCGGCTCGGCAGGCAGCGCCTGGTCGGCCAGCCGGTGCAACTGACGCGCACGCCCAGCACCATCGCGCGCGCCGCGCCGCGGCGGGGCGAGCACACCGAGGAGATCCTGCAGGAGCTGGGATACCACGCCGACGATATGGCCCGCATGAAATCCCAGGGAGTCTACTGATGTCCCATCCCGACTACCGATCGTCCACCGAGCGTGTCCTGACGTGGCTCGATGGCGCCACGCTGCACATCCGGTTCAACAATCCTTCGCGCCACAACGCGCTGTCGGCGGACATGTGGGAAGCGGTGCCGCCGCTGCTCGACGCCGCGCGCGGCGACGACCGCGTGCGCCTGGTCGTCTTCTCCGGAGCCGGAGGCAAGGCCTTCGTTTCGGGCGCCGACATTTCCCAGTTCGAAGACATGCGCGCGGCGCGAGAGGCCGTCACCCGCTACGAGGCCATGGCCGAGGGCACGCTCATGGCCATCCACGATTTTCCCAAGCCCACGCTGGCATGCATCAGCGGCTATTGCATAGGCGGCGGCGTGAACGTCGCCATCAGCTGCGACATCCGGATCGCCTCCGACAACTCGGTTTTCTCCATCCCCGCGGCCCGCCTGGGGCTGGGCTACCGCTATTCGGCCATGAAGAACCTGATCGACCTGATTGGGCCGGGAGCGGCGAAGGACCTGTTCTTCACCGCCCGGCGCATCGGCGCCGGCGAGGCCCGGGCGCTGGGGCTCATCAGCCGCAGCAGCACGGTGGACGAACTGCCGGCGCTGCTGGCCGAGTACACGCAGGCCATCGCCGAGAACGCGCCGCTGACCGTGGCCGCCGCCAAGGCGATCACCACCGAGATTCTCAAGCCTTCGCCGGAGCTCGACCTGGACCGTTGCACCGCGCTCATCCGCGGCTGCTTCGACAGCGAAGACTACGCCGAAGGACGCACCGCCTTCATGCAGAAGCGCAAGCCGGTATTCGTCGGCCGATGAGCCGGCCAGGGGGGACAATGAAAAGCTACTGGATGCAGATGACCGACGCGGACACCACGCTGGCATGCCGCGAATCGCCCATGCCGGAACCCGGCCCGAAGCAGGTGCTGGTGCGCATGCATGCCGCCGGGCTGAACCGGGGCGAGTTCGTGCCGGGACACGGTTTGCATGGACAGCCCGGAAGCTGGAAGCAGATCGGCGGCGAGGGCGCCGGCGAGGTCGTCGCGGCCGGCAGTGAAGTGGCCGAGTTCAAGGTGGGCGATCCGGTCATGGGCCGATGCGCGGGCGCGTTCTCCGAGTATTGCCTCATGGACGCCGCCGAGGCCATGCCCAAGCCCGCCGCCCTGTCGTGGGAACAGGCGGCATGCCTGCCCCTGACCTTCCTCGTCGCTTTCGACATGCTGGTCCTGCAAGGCCGGCTGCAGGCGGGGGAGTGGCTGCTGATCAACGGCGTGTCGTCCGGCGTCGGCGTCGCGTCGCTGCAGCTCGGCAAGGCGATGGGCGCCCGCGTCATCGGCACCTCGGGGTCGGCGGACAAGCTGGATTTGCTCGCGCCGCTCGGGCTCGACGTGGCGCTGCATACCCGCGGCGCCGGCTTCGCCGCCGCCGTGCTCGACGCCACCGGACAGCGCGGCGCCGACGTGGTCGTCAACGCGGTGGGCGGCAGCGTGTTCGCCGAGAACATCCGCGCCGCCGCCTTCCAGGGGCGGCTTGCCATCGTCGGCTACGTGGACGGCGTGCTCGAGGCGCCGATCGACCTCGAGGCCGTGCATGCCAGGCGGCTCACCCTCTTCGGCGTGTCCAACAAACTGCGCACCAAGGAACAACGGGCCGCCGCTGTGCCGCGGTTCCGTTCCGAGGTGTTGCCTTACTTCGCCTCGGGACGCATCGTGCCCCAGGTCGACAAGCGATTCGAATTCGAGGAACTGGCCGCGGCCAAGGCCTGCATGGAGTCGGGCGGCCATGCAGGCAAGATCGTGCTACGCATGCCTGCAGTCTGAACAGTCCATCCAAACAAAAAAGATCGAGGAGACACCCCATGCGCACCACCCGCTTCATCCTGGCGCTCTGCCTGAGCGCGCCGGCCATGCATGCCATGGCCCAATCGAACGACTACCCCTCGCGCACGGTGCGCGTCGTCGTCGGCTTCGCCCCGGGCGGCGCCGCGGACTTCGTCGCCCGCGCGATGAACGAGGCCTTCAGCAAAGCGCTGGGGCAGACCGTCGTCATCGACAACAAGCCGGGCGCGGGCTCCAGCATCGCCGCCGACTACGTCGCCAAGGCGCCTGCGGACGGCTACACCATCCTGATCGCCAGCCCCAGCAGCATTTCCATCAATCCCGCCTTGAATCCCAAGCTCACCTACACCCCCAAGGATTTCAAGGCGGTCACCAAGATCACCACCTCGCCGCTCGTGCTGGCGGTCAATCCCAAGACCGACATCCATAGCCTGGGCGACCTCATCAAGGAGGCCAAGGCCAAGCCCGGCGCGCTGAACTATTCCACCTCCGGCAACGGCTCGGCGCCGCACCTGGGGGCGGCGCTGTTCACGCTGCTGACCGGCACCGACATGACGCATGTCCCCTATCGCGGCGGCGCCCCGGCGGTGCAGTCCGTCATGGCGGGAGACACCCAGCTGACCTTCGGCACGTCGCCTTCCGTGCTGCCGTTCGCCAAGGGCGGCAGGCTGCGCGCCATTGCCGTCAGCACCCGCGAAAAATCCTCTCTCGTGCCCGATCTGCCGGGCATGCGCGAAGCCGGGCTGCCCGAGTACAACCTGGAATTCTGGTATGGGGTTTTCGTCCCCGCGCAGACGCCGGCCAACGTCGTGAAGAAAATCTACGAGGCCACGTCGGCGGCGATGAACCAGCCCAACGTCAAGGCCGCGCTGGCCAAGGAAGGCACCGAAGTCGCATTGTCGGCCTCGCCGGAAGCGTTCGAGACCTTCCTGGTGGAAGACGGCGAGTTCTGGGTCAAGCTCGCCAAGGGCGCGAACATCACGGTCGATTGAATCGCGCCGGGAGCGCAGCGCCTGCGCTCCCGGCCGCCTGGCTACCCGGGCGTCCGGCCCGGATACGGCCGGCCGGTTCCGTGGGCCGCTACGCCGGCCGGGCCAATGCCGCAAGCGCGCGCACGTCGGCGGCGCCGCCCAGCTCCCAGCAGGCCGCGATCAGCGCAGCCGTGCGCTGTGCGCCCAGCACCGGATCCGACATGCCGCTGAACTTCCTTTCCAGGTCGGCATCGCTCATGGGGCGCTGCAGCGAGCCGATCGCATGTTCCACGAAAACATGGACCCGGCGCCCATCGGCCAGCACCGCCGTGACGTCGGCGCTGGCCTCGTCGATGCCGTCGTCCACCGTCGCCACGACCTTGCGGCGCAGCGCCACCATGTCGGCGCGGTTGACGATGTCGTCGGCGTACTCGTCCTCGGTTGCCTTGCCGAAGATCAATCCCGCGGCGCAGCCATGGTAGACGCTGAATTTGCCTTGCAGGCCATCGGCCGGCTCCTTTTTGCCGGTCAGTTCCAGCACCAGCGAATGCACCTTCAGCTCGATGCGTTCGACCTGGTCGGCGGCCACGCCCTGGGCGCGCAACTGCACGCAGGCGTCGATGCTGGGATGGATCACGATGCCGCAGGCGAACGGCTTGTAGCTGTTGAACGAGATCTCGAAGCGCCGGCCCAGTTCATCGGTGGCCTCGTTCCACGCCGTCTTGGTCGACACGACCTGGGCGAAGCCGCGCGGGGCCTCGAGCGCGCGGGGGCTGGCGGTGAATCCCTGCTGCGCCAGCAGCGCCGACATCAGGCCCGCGCGCGCCGCGGCGCCCGGATGGAAGGGTTTGGTCATGGTGCCGAATTGTTCGCGCAGGCCGATCGGCTGCGAGGCCGCGATGCCCAGCGCCATCTGCGTCTGGTCGGCATTCAGCCCGAGCAGGCGCGCGCAGCCGGCGGCCGCGCCGAGCATGCCGGTGGTGCCGGTGATGTGCCAGCCGCGGTCGTAGTGCTCGGGATAGACCACGTTGCCCATGCGGCAGGCGACGTCGATGCCCAGCACCAGCGCATCGATCAGCTCGCGGCCGCTGGCTCCCTTGAGTTCGGCCAGCGCCAGCAGCGCCGAGGCGACGGGGCCGGCGGGGTGAATGATGGTCTTGAGGTGGGTGTCGTCGAAATCGAAGGTGTGCGAGGTGATGCCGTTGATCAGCGCCGCGCTGGCGATGTCGACTTTTTCGCGCCGGCCCGCCACTGTTGCCTGCGGCGCCGGCTGCAGCACGCCGACGGCGGCCAGCGCCGCCGCCGCGGCCTCGTGATGGGCCGCGCCCACTGCGCAGCCCAGCCAGTTGAGAAAGGTGCGGTGGGCTTCGTGGTCCACCGCGTCGCTCCAGCCGCGCGAAGAATGGGTCGCGACGTACTCGGCGAGGATGCGGGTGACGGGAGGGGCGTTATGGTCGGCCTGGACCTGGGTGTTGCGTGCCATGGGATAGATAGGATGAAGAACGTCAGTCGAGGGAAATGTTTTGCGCCTTGGCCAGCGCGGTCCAGCGCGCCAGATCCTTCTGCAGGTAGTCGCTGAATTCGGGGGCCGACATGGGCATGGGCTCGACGGCTTCGCCGCCGAGCTTTTCGCGCATGTCGGGCGCCTTCAGCACGGTGTTCAGGGTCTCGTTGAGCCTGGTCACCACGTTGTCCGGAATGCCGGCCGGGCCGACCACGCCGTACCATTGCACGGCGTCGAAGTTCTTCAGGCCGAGCTCGTCCAGCGTCGGCACGTCGGGCACTTGAGGCGCCCGGCTGTTGCCCGTGATCGCCAGCGCGCGCAGGCGGCCGGAGCGGATGTGCTGCAGGGCGGCGGCCAGGCCCGGGAAGACCGCCTGGGTCTGGCTGCCGATGGTGTCGGTGAGCGCCGGGGCCACGCCGCGGTAGGGGGCGTGGGTCATGGGAATGCCGAGCTGCTGGGCCATCAGTTCCATGGTCAGGTGGGTCAGCGAACCGGCGCCGGCCGAGCCGTAGCTGATCTGTCCCGGATGGGCTTTCACGTACTCGACGAATTCCTTGAGGTTCTTGATCGGCAGCTTGGGGTCGATCACCAGGATGTTCGGCGTGGCGCCTATCATGCCGATGGGGGTGAATTCTTTGACCGCGTCGTAAGGCACTTTGCGGGTGGCCGGGCTGGTGCCGTGCGTGGCCACGTAGCCTTGCATCAAGGTATAGCCGTCGGCCGGCGCGCGCGCGGTGTTCTGGCAGGCAATGACGCCGCCGCCCCCGCCCTGGTTCTCGACGACGATCTGCTGGCCGAGCGCGCGGCTCCAGCGTTCGCAGACCGTGCGGCCGACCATGTCGCTGCCGCCGCCGGGCGCCACCGGCACGATGTAGCGGATCGGCTTGTCGGGATAGCCCTGCGCGCCGGCAAGGCCGGGCAGGCCCGCGAGACCGGGGGCGAGCAGCACGGGGGCTGCCTGAAGGAACGTACGTCGTTGCATGGCATGTCTCCTCTTTTTTCGAATGAAGCGGCCGCTCTGCGGCGGCCGCCGGGACCCGGGGGGCTCAGGGATCCGTGGTGTCGCCCAGCCGTCCGAAGGCGCGGTGGACGTGGCTGGCCAGCAAGGCTTCGCAGCGCGCCGCGTCGCCGTCGCGCAGCGCCTGGGCGATCTCTACGTGTTCCGCGATGGACACGCGCATGCCGGTGTCCTGCGACAGGTTCTTCAGGCGCGACAGGTGCAGCTTCTGCACCACGCCGCGATAAGTCTCGACCACCGGCAGGTTGTCGGCGGCCTCTACCAGCAACCAGTGGAAACGCAGGTTCTCGGCGTAATAGCTGCTGACGTCGTGCACATCGGCGGCGGCGCGCATGACGGCGATCGACTCGTCGAGCGCATCGGCGAGGTCCAGGCGCTGCGGCAGCGTGAGCTGTGCGGTGCGGCGTCCCGCGTAGCCGTCCAGCAGCGAGCGCAAGTCGTACAGTCCGCGGATTTCGTCGGCGTCGAGTTCCCGCACGAATACGCCGGCATGCTTGCGCGCCACCACCAGTCCCGAGCTTTCGAGTTCGCGCAATGCCTCGCGCACCGGCACGCGCGACACGCCCAGGCGCGCCGCGACGTCGGGCTCGTTGATACGGGCGCCGGGCGGCAGCTGCCCGCCCAGGATCTGCTGCAGCAGGTCGTCGCGGACCAGCTTGGACAGCTTGGTTTCGCGCACCGTGGCGAAATAGTCTTCGGTCGTATTCGAATGCCAGGGAAACATGGATGCAGCGTCTTGAGTCTTGAGGGTTGGCTGGCGCGCATCTTTACGGTGCGCGCACGGCGGGATCGGGTTTGTGTAATAACGGATTCTATATTTCGTATACGATTTAAAAATAGGGGTTAACCGCAGGCTTCCGCGTTCACGGGTTCGGAGCGGCGCCAAGCCGGCGATTCCGGGTGGATCCGGCGGCGGCGCGGCGCGCGGCTGGCTTTGCCGGTAGGATGGCGGCTGTTGGTTCTCTTCCCCTTGTTTCCATGCCCGACCCTATCCGTCTCATCGCCGGCCTCGGCAATCCCGGTCCCGACTACGAACGTACCCGACACAATGCGGGGTTCTGGCTGTTGGACCAGATCGCGGACGACCTGCGTGTTTCCTTCGCCAACGAGAAACAGTTCTTCGGGCACGTGGCCAAGGCGCGGGTGGCGGGGGAGATCGTCCTGCTGGTCAAGCCGATGACCTATATGAACCGCTCCGGGCAGTCGGTCGGGGCGCTGGCCCGGTTCTACAAGCTGGCGCCCGAGCAGATTCTGGTGGCGCACGATGAACTGGACCTGCTGCCGGGGCAGGCCAAGCTCAAGCAGGGCGGCAGCCATGCGGGGCACAATGGCTTGAAGGACATCCAGGCCGCGCTCGGTTCGCCGGCATTCTGGCGGCTGCGTCTGGGGATCGGGCACCCGCGTTCGCTCGGCCTGGCGCAGCAAGTGGTGGATTTCGTGCTGCATCCGCCTCGCAAGGAAGAGCAGGCCCGCATCGACGAAACCATCGACCGCGCGCGCGCCATCGTGCCGGCGGTGCTGGACGGCGAGTTCGAACAGGCGATGCAGCAGCTGCACAGCGGGAATGCCTGAGTCTGGCGCGCCCCGGGAGCGTCCCCTGCCGGATGCGCCTGCCGCGGCGGGGCCGCCCGGGTTCTTCCGCGAATTCACCGATTTCCTCGCCTTCGTCAGGCGCCCCCGGCTGGGGCCGCGGCTGCCGCGCGCGCCCGCGTCCGTGCGCGGGCCGGGCGGATGGCGCTTCCTGGGGACGCAGGAGTGGCTGGGCGGCCTGAAGGGCCCGCATTTCTTCCAATGGCTGCTGGTGCTCTGGGGCATCAATCTGCTGGTGCTCGGCCCCCTGGCGGCATCGGTGGCGTTCGCCTCGGGAGCCGAGCGCCGGCTCGACGTGCTGCACATTTCCTGGTTCCACGCGGTGGTATGGGCGCCGGTGCTGGAAGAAATGCTTTTCCGCTTCGGCCTGCGCCGGCCGGCCGCCGCGCTGTGGCTGCTGCCCATCCTGATCGCGGCCATGTTCATGCGGCCCGGCCTGGCAGCGGGCGCCAGCATCGCGTTCGCCTGCGCGGCGGTGGCCGGCGTGCTGGCCTGGCGGCGCCAGCGCTGGCCGTGGAGCGTGCTGCGGCGTTATCGCAGCCTGTTTCCCTGGACCTTCCACCTGGTTACGCTGGCCTTTGCCTTCCTGCACCTGGCCAATTTCCGGCTCGGCGAGTCGGGCTGGCTGATCCTGCCGCTGCTGGTCCTGCCTCAATGGGCGTCGGGCCTGGTGCTGGGCTGGATGCGGGTGCGCTTCGGCATACTCGCGTCGATTGCGCTGCATGCGATGTTCAACGCGGGCCCCATGGCGCTGCTGTGGGTGCTGCAGCACTACGCGCCGGCGTGGCTGGATGGCTAGCGCCGCGCGGCCGACCTATCGGGTTTGCATATCAATCCATGCAAACAATTCAATTCCTAAAAAGAAAGGCCTTTGCTAAGTTGTCGGCATGACAGCTACAGGAATCGCCTGCATGACCACACCGGTATTCGGAGACTACGACCAGGACGCGCTGGACCTGCAATACGACAACCAGCGCTATTGCCCCGGCTTCCAGGAAATCCTGGACCGCACCGCGCAGCTCAGCCGCGACGCCTCGCCGCTGTGCACGCATCGCGACGTACGCTGGGGCGAGCACTCCGATGCCAGACTCGACATCTATCGCCCCGGGGGCGCGGGGCCGCTGCCCGTCGTCGTCTACGTCCACGGCGGCGCGTGGCTGGGGCAGAGCAAGGAAGAAAGCGCCTTCGCCGTGCCGGCCTTCCTGCGCGCCGGGTGCATGGCCGTGGTGCTGGGCTTTCCGCGCGCCTCGCAAGTGCCGTTCGCCGACATGGTCGGGGCGGTGCGCGACGGCATCGCCTGGATCGTGCGCAACATCGCCGGGTATGGCGGCGACCCCGCGCGCATCGTGCTGATCGGACATTCCTCCGGCAGCCATCTTGTCACGCAGTGCCTGATCCACGACTGGAAGGCGCGCGGCCTGCCGTCCAACGATTTCGCCGGGGCGGTGCTGGTCAGCGGCCTGGGCGATCTGGAACCGGTGCGGCTGAGCTATCGCAACAAGCGGCTGCACCTGACGCCCGAGCAGGTCGAGGCGTTCTCGCTGCTGGCCAACGAGCCTGGCGGCAAGACGCGGGTGGCGGTCGCGGTGGCGCAGGGCGACACCGACGAATTCCGCCGGCAGAGCCACGCGGTCGCGCAATACTGGCGCGACCGCGGGCTGCTGGCCGAGGAGCGCCTGATCGAGCAGCGCAACCACTTCGACGTGATCCTCGACCTGTGCGATGCATCCAGCGACCTGCACCGCGCGGTGCTGGCGCTGCTCGATGGCAAGCAGGCGGGCCCTAGCCCAGCTTGAACAGGCGGGCGGCGTTCAGGCTGCCGATCTTGAGCCGGTCGGCCTCGCTGATGCTGGCGGCGTCGAACCAGTCGGCGGCGTGGTCGATGTTCTCGAAAGGCCAGTCGGTCGAGAACAGGATGCGGTCGGCGCCGATTTCGAGCATGGCGTCGATCAGCGTCTGGGTGCGGAAATTGCCCGACGTGGTCAGGTAGAAGTTCTCGTTGAAATAGGCGGCGATCTGTTTCTTGGCCGCATACTTGGGCGTCGTCTCGACCCAGGCGTTGCGATGGTCGATGCGCCACATGCTGTACGGCAGCCCTTCGCCCAGATGGCCTAGGATGATGCGCAGCGCCGGATACGCGTCGAACAGGCCCGAACCCATCAGGCGCAGGGCGTGCACGGCCGTTTCCTGGCCGAAGGCCCAGGTCGGCCCCATCAGCCAGCCATGGCCGTCGTAGATGCCGGAATCGGCGGGCAGCGGATTGCGCGGATGCAGGTAGAACGGCACGTCGAGTTTTTCCACGGTTTCCCAGAACGGCCAGTATTGCGGCATGTCGTAGTACAAGGGCTTGCCATGCCGCTCGTCCTGGGAAAAGCCGTTCACCAGCGCGCCGACGAAGCCCAGGTCTGTCACGCAGCGCTCCAGCTCCGCCGCCGCCAGTTCCGGCTCCTGCATCGCCAGCGCGGCGAAACCGCGGAACCGGTCGGGGCGCTTGGCCACTTGCTCCGCCAGAAAATCATTCGCCCGTTGCGCGATGGCATGCGCCTTGCGGTGGTCGGCGATCGCCTGTACCGCCGGAGCGTTCAGCGACAGGATCATCAGCTCGATGCCGTGCTCGTCCATCAGCCGCAGCCGCCGATCCTGGATGTCCAGCAGCCGCGACTTCAGTTCGGGCCAGTCCTTCTCCGGCACGAAGCCCGCCGAGTCCATCAACGTGTCTTCAATCGCGAAATGCTCCTCCAGCGCGATCTTTCCTTTCATCTTCTTTCTCCAGGGCAATAAGGCCGTTCATCCATGCATGACCGGCAGCACCAGGTGCGAAGCATGGACCTTGTCATGGTGAATGGCGTCTTCTCCCACCTTGTCGGGTGTGTAGAGGTGGTCGTAGGGAAAATCGGTAGCGTGCGCGTCGCCGTTGGCGATCGAAATCCGTATCCGGTGCCCGGCCTTGAAGACGTGCGCCATCGGCATGATGGCGATGTCGAGCCGATAGACCTGGCCGGGAAGAAGAGGCTCCGGGTCCGCATGGGTGTACCACGGCGCGTTTTCCCGGGACAGCCGGTCGTCCAATTGGCGGTGCGAGGCGCGCAGCCATCCCTTGGTCAGTACGCGGGCAACCGGCTGGCCGGCCGAGTCGTTGGGGAATTGATCGGCGAGTTTGACGACGACGTCGGTGTCGGAGTTGGACGACGACAGGAACAGAACCAGCCTGACCGGCCCGGTCACTTCGAGATCCGCTGCCAGCGGCGCGCTGGTGAATGTCAGCGTGCGCCGCACGGGATCCAGGCGCCCCTGTTCGTCCATGCTGACGACGCCGCCGCGCCACTGGGGGTCCGGGTAACGATAAGAGGTGGCGGAGGAGGCGCCGGCCGGCGGCTGCTCCGACAGCATGCCGTCGTTCAGCGAGGACACCGACCCGCTGTGCGCCGCATCGAGGTACAGCCGTCGATAGCCCGCCTGGGGCGGCGGCCAGGCCTCGGCGCTGCGCATCCGGTCCGCGCCGGACAGGAAGTACCGCACCTCCGGCTGTTCGAGGTAGCCGGTTCGCTCGCCTTTCAGATAATGATCGTAGAACGGCCGCAGATAGGTCTCATGGAAAGCCGTGCTGGTGAAATCGGCCAGGGCCTTGAACATGTCCTTGCCTCCCAGAACGAGCAGCTTCCTGGGCGACCGCAGGCGCTGGTACCCCACGATGTTGCCGTTCAGGTGGTAGTCCACCTTGCTCCACGCGCCGATCGAGAATACCGGCACGGTGATTTCGGCCAGCCGTTCGGCCGCGGCGCGGATCCGCCAGAACTCGTCGTACAGCGGGTGGGCGCGGATCTCGCCGATGAAGTCCCAGTCGATCCGGCGCGGTTCTCCCTCGTAAGGGCATTCATTGATCGCGCGCAGGGAATTGTTGTACCAGTGCACCGGGAACAATCCCGGAATGCCTCCGCTGTAGGCGGCCGCGCGGTAGGTGTCGATGTTGCCGTCGTAGGGCGCGATGCAGGCCAGCGAAGGCGGATTCTGTATGCCCATGAACCATTGCATGCGGGCATAGTAGGACTGGCCGATTCCTCCCACCTTGCCGGTGCACCATGCCTGCGCGGCTATCCATTCTATGGCGTCGTACAGATCGGTCTGCTCGAGCTCGTCATGGTAGCGATACTCCCCCTCCGAACGCCCGGTGCCCCGCACGTCCATGTGGACGAACGCGTAGCCATGGGAAAGGTAGTAGGCGATGGGCCCGGTTTCTCCGCTCCACATGAACATGTTCGTGGGGGGCAGGCGGTTGTTGTCGAAGCGGTAGGGCGAAGCGGCGAACAGCGCGGGAAATCGGCCGGCGCCCGGCGGGAGGTACACGGCCGCCGTCAGCAGCGCGCCGTCCCTGGCGGGGATACGGACGATGAGCGATGGGGTGGGGGTCGCGTCGGTCATGGGATGGCTCATTGGGGCTGCACGCCGGCTTCCTTCACGAGAACCTGCGCATAGCTCCTGTCGTTGCGGATGTGGCTTGCGAAGGCCGAGGGCGCCATGTCCTTGACCTCGAGCCCGGCGGGGACCATGTGCTGGCGGTTGAAGGCCGCATCATCCAGTATGGCGCGCGAATCCCGGTACATGCGCTCGACCACGGCCGCGGGCGTGCCTTCCGGCGCGAACAATCCCAGCACGGTGCGCGGCCGGTCGTAGTGATAGCCGGCTTCCTTGAGCGTCGGCACGTCGGGCAGCGAGGCAAAGCGCTGTTCGCTGTCGACGGCGAGCACTTTCAGCTGTCCGCTCTTCACGTGGGGAATGACGTTGACGTAGCTGACGAAGCCGACCGGCGTCGTCCCGCCCACCACGGCTTGAACCACTTCGCCGCCGCCCTTGTACGGGATGTAGGTCAGGTCGGCGCCGGCTTCGCGCTTGAATTTCTCCATGTACATGATGGCCAGGGAATGGCTGGGCGTGGCATAGCTCAGGCCGCCGGACTGGCGGCGCGAGGCCTGCACCAGTTCCTGCATGCTGTTGACGCCCAGTTTGGCGTTGACCGCGACGACCTGGGTCGATACGAACAAGGGCGTGATGGGCATCAGGTCCTTGTCGGGATCGTACGGAATGTCCTTGAGCAGCAGCGGGTTGGCCACCATGGTGGTGTCAGTGTAGAACACACAGAAGGTATGGTCGTCCTTGGCCGACGTGCAGCCCCTGACCGCGATGAACGTGTTGCCGCCCGCCCGGTTCTCGACGACCACCGGGACGCCCAGCCGCTGGCTGAGTTCGTTGCCGAACAGCCTGACGAAGATGTCGCTCTGGCCGCCTGGCGCTTGCGGCACGATGATGCGTACGGGTTTGGCGGGCCAGGCGTCGGCGGCGCCGGCGGGTTGGTTGGCCAGCAAGGCGAGACTCGCCCCGATGGCTGCTGCCACGCGTGCGTGCATGATGATGCTCCTCCTTGGGGGAAAATGAACCGGGGCGGCCGTTGTTGTGTGATGGACCGCCCGTCCTCGGCGGCGATTACGCGATGCTGTGGCGCAGCTCGCCTATGCCTTCGATCCAGAGCCGGACCTGTTCTCCGCTCTGCAGGAAGCGCTTGCGCCCCATGCCGACGCCGGCCGGCGTGCCGGTCAGCACCAGGTCGCCGGGCTGCAGCGTGACGCGGGCGGACAGCGCCGCGATCTGTTCGGCGATATCGAAGATGAGCTTGTTCGAGTTCGAATCCTGCATGAGCTCGTCTCCCACCCAGAGCTTCATGCCGAGCTCATGCGGGTCGCCGATGTCGTCGGCGGGAACGATCCAGGGCCCGATGGGGCAGGCGCCGTCGAAGCATTTCTGCCCGATCCAGTCGTAGTAGAACGGCGACATGGGGTCCTGCGCGGCGCGCTTCATGTGGTCGCGCGCGGACAGGTCGTTGGCGATGGTGAATCCGGCCACGTGGTCCAGCGCCTCGGCGGCGGACACGTTCTTCGCCGGCTGGCCGATGACCGCCGCCAGTTCTATTTCCCAGTCCAGCCAGCGGGTATCGTTCGGGATGGCGACGGCCGCGCCCGGTCCGACCACGGCGCTGCGCGAGGTCTTGATGAAATGCCAGGGCTGGTCGCCCAGCTCCTTCATCGTCGGCCCCATGGGCAGGCCCTGGGCGGCGAACATCTCCGCGACGTGATCCGTATAGTTGGCGCCGGCGCAATAAATGGTGCCGGGGTAAAGAATGGGCGCCCGAAGCACCGCATCGTCCAGGGCGAGGCCGCCGGCCGTCGGCGCCAGCCGGCCGGCGGCCTCGCGGCACGCGTGCCGCGCCTGTTCCCATTGCTGCAGCGCGCCCAGTACGGTGCTCCATTCCGCGCGGCGCGTGGCTTCGGCCAGGTCGTGGATACGGTCGCCGGTCAGCAGGCCGGCGCGCGGCCGCCCATCGATTTCATACGTCAGCAGGCGATAGCTCATCGTGAATGTCCTTCGTCGTGGATGCCGGATGCCGCCGCGCGGCTCCGTGGCGGGTCAGGCGTTCGGTTCGTGCAGGTCGGCGGCGCTGTACCGGTCGCCGAAGTCGAACATGTCGTCGTGCTGGATGCCGTCGTAGTACTGGATTTCCCACCAGTTGTGGTCCAGGTCTTCGAAATAGAAGGAATAGGTCCCGTGCTGCTTGACGAGATCCATGATCTGGCCGATCCGGTACTCGTCGCGCAGGTCGTGCGCCGCTTTCCATATGCGCTCCACTTCTTCCGCGCTGCCGACGTCCAGGCCCCAGTGGTTGTCGACGTTCGCGGGGTGGAGCTTGTCGCCCACTTCCAGGCAGACGATGTGGAACTTCAAACCGCAGCGGATGGCCATGGCCGGCTTGGCGTGGCGCACGCATTCGAGGCCGAGGAACTCTTCGTAGAACCGGCGGGACGCTTCCAGGCTGTAGCATTCCAGCGTGCCGTGCGACAGGTATTCGGCGCGGACGACGGAGTCGGGCCTGGCCGTGCCCGCGAAGGGTTGTTTGATGCGCATGGATGTGTTCCTCGTGATTCAGATGGCAGGCTCAGAAGCCTTGTCCGCCGCGGCGCGCTCGGCTTCGGTGAGAAAGGCGTCCGACAGGAATTCGGATTCCGGCAGCCCGCGCAGCGAAGTAAAGTCGCGGCGCGCGGCGTCCACCATCGCGAGGGAGCCGCAGGCGTAGACCTGGTGGCCGGCGAGGCTCGGGTGGTCCGCCATGACGGCCTCGTGGACCAGGCCCGTGCGGCCGCTCCACCGGTCCGCCTCGGCGGCGTCGGAAAGCACCGGGACGTAGTCGAACGAGGGCATCTCGCTCGCCCATTGGCGGGCCAGGCTGTCCATGTAGAGGTCGGCCGGGCGGCGGCCGCCCCAATACAGGCGCATCGGACGATCGATGCCGCGGCTGCGCGCGTAGTCGACGATTGCCTTGATCGGCGCGAAGCCCGTGCCGCTGGCCAGCAGGACGATCGGCCTGGAGGAATCTTCGCGCAGGTAGAAACTGCCCAGCGGACCGCGGAACTTCAGCAGCGATCCTTCCATTTCGCTGCCGAACACGCGGTCGGTGAACAGGCCCCCGGGCGTGTGGCGCAAATGCAGTTCGAGGTCGATCACTCCCTCGGCGCGGGGTGCCGTCGCAATCGAATAGCTGCGCGTCTGGCCGTCCGGCAGCAGGAAATCGACGAACTGGCCGGCGGCGAACAGCAGGTTCTCGTTCATCGGCAGCCGCAGTTCCATGACCGCTATGCCGGGCGCCGGCCGGGACACCCGCTTGACGCGGCACGGCACGATGCGGGGGCGCGTGCTTTGCAGCGACAGTTCCTGCACGTGCACCACCAGGTCGCTCAGCGGCTTGGCCTTGCACAGCAGCGCATAGCCCTGCGCCTTCTGGTCGTCCGGCAGGTAGAACGGATGGGCGCCGCCATGGTCCACCGTTCCCTGCTCGATGCGGGCCTTGCAGGTCCGGCAGGTGCCGGCGCGGCAGCTGTAGGGCAGGCTGAGGCCGGCTTCGAGACCGGCGTTCAATACGGTCGTGTCGGGGGGCGCATCGTAGGTGCGCCCGCTGGGCTGAAGCGTGATCTTGAATGCCATGGTGCGCTTTGTCATTCGGCCTGGAGGCCGACTCGTTTGATCAGGTCTCGATAGGTTTGGTGTTCGTCGCGCAGAAGCGCGGCCATGGCGGTGGGAGTGCTGGGCCATGCCATCACGCCGTCGGCCGTGAAGCGCTGTTTGACGTCGTCCTCGTTCAGCGCGCGCGCGATGTCGGCGCTGATGCGCTCGACGATGTCGGCCGGCACGCCGCGCGGCGCGACCAGGCCGGTCCAGGTCGTGACTTCCAGGCCCGCCGGCCCGCCGGATTCCTCGACGGTCGGAATGTCGGGGTAGGCCGGCAGCCGCTTGGGCGCGGCCACGGCAAGCACCTTCAGCTTGCCGGCATCGACCAGCGGCGCGAACGACCGTATCGTCGCCACCGAGAACGCCACGTCGCCATTGGCGACGGCCGCGTACATCTGCTGCCCTTCCTTGTATTGCACGGCCAGCATGCGCGTATTCGAAAGGTTCGCCAGCACCGCTCCGCCGAAATGCGGAGGGCTGCCCACGTACGGGCTGCTGTACGCGATACGGTTCGGATCGGAGGCCGCGGCGGCAACGATGTCCTTGACGCTGCGATAGGGGCCGTCGGCCGAGGCGGCAAGAAAGAACGGCGCCTGATAGAGCGTGGAAAGCGGCGTGAAATCGCGCTCGGCGTCGTAGGGAATCTTCTTGAACAGATGCGGGTTGATCGAAACGTGCGCGTTGCCCACCATCAGCAAGGTGTGGCCGTCGGCGGGCGCCTGTGCGGCCGCGGTGATGGCGATGAAGCCGTTGCCGCCCGGCCGGGACTCCACGACCACCTGCTGGTTCCAGTAGCGCGACAGTTTCTCGGCGACCAGCCGCGTGGCGATGTCCGGGGTCAGGCCGGTCGGGTAAGGCGTGATGATCCGGACCGGCCTGGTGGGGAATGCCTGGGCGTGCGCCTCCGCCGCGATCAGCGGGCTGGCGGTGAGCAGGCCGCATACCGCCCATGACGCTGCCCGGAGCAGCCGGCGCCGCGCGGCGCCATGCGCGGCTTCGGCCCTGGCGTCGCCGTAGGACGGATCGGGATCGTGCGCCGGCGGCAGGCGGCCGTGGCTATGGCTGTGCATGTCTCCTCCTTTTCATTCGGCGTCATGGGCGCGCCGGTTCGGTCGAAGCATCATCGGTCAAATCCCCCATTGAGCGAAGTCCGCTTTTTGGGAAAACTTGTTCCTCGTGTGGAACAAGCGGAGACGTGCATTGACCCCTGACCTGTTGCGCAACATCGCCGTCTTCGCCGAAGTCGCCAAGGCGAAGAGCTTCACCAAAGCCGGATTGGCGCTCGACCTGCCCAAATCGACGGTGTCGCGGCGCGTCGCTGAGCTCGAGCGCGAAGTGGGGCTGCGCCTGCTCAAGAGGACGACGCAGAAGGTGGAATTGACCGAGGAGGGCCAGAACTACTTCGCCTCCTGTCGGCGCCTGCTCGAGGACGTGCAGAGCGCCCATGAAGAGCTGATCAGCGCGCGGCACCGGCCGCGCGGGCATTTGCGCGTCGCCGCCACCGTGGACTTCGGCCTGCGGCTGGTCAACGGGCTGACCCGGTTCGCCGCGGAATATCCCGATCTGGTGCTCGAGTTCGACTTCACGACGCGCCGGGTGGACCCGCTCACCGAGAACTACGACGTCGCCATCCACATCGGCGCGCCGCCGGATTCAGGCCTGACCGCCAAGAAACTCGCCGACGTCGCCGTGCACGTGTACGCCTCGCCCGACTACCTGGCCGGGCATGGCCGTCCGCTGACGCCCGCGGACCTGAGCGCCCACGCCTGCGTGCTGGAGGGCAGGCTGCATCAAATAGGCATCCAGAACACCTGGACGCTCACGAACGGCCGCAGGCGGGTGGAGGTGGACGTCAAAGGCACGCTGTCGTTCAACAGCATAGGCATCATCCGCCGCCTCATCCTGGGCGGGGCCGGCCTGGCGCTGCTGCCGGAAAGCATATGCCGCAAGGACGTCGAAGCGGGCCGCCTGGTGCGGGTGCTCGAGAACTGGAGCGCGCCGATGCTGCCCATCTACGCCTTGACCTCGACCCGCCTGATGCCCGCCAAGACCCGGACCTTCCTGGATTTCGTGCAGGCCAATCTGTGACGCGGGCCGGGTTTTGCCCGGCGGTCCGGCCGGGCAGGCGCTGGCGCGGTCTTCCGGAACCGCTTACTTCAAACGGGCGGCCTGCTTGTCCAGCGCCTTGAGCGCGCACGCCTCGTCCAGATGGCCGCCGGGCGCGCCGCCCACGCCGATGGCGCCGACGGCGGCATTGCCGGCCTTGACCGGCACGCCGCCGGCCAGCACCAGGAAACCGGGAATGTCGGCCAGGCCGGCCGCGGCGGGGTTTTTCTGCACGGTGTCGGCCATCGCGCTGGTCGGCATGCGCGAGGACGCCGAGGTGTAGGCCTTGGCCGTGGCGGCGTTGGCGGTGTGGGCGCCGGCATTGTCGGCGCGCACCAGCGCCAGCAGGATGCCGGCGCGGTCGGTCACGGCCGCGGCGACGTTGTAGCCGTCGGCGGCGCAGGCGGCGACGGCATCCTGCGCGAGGTTCACGGCCAGCGCGGTGTTCAGGCTGGGCGGGGCCACCGTATCGGCGGCGAAGGCGGGCGCGGCGAACAGCGCGAAGGCGGCGGAAATGAGCGTGGCTTTCATGAGGGTCTCTCTGCGTTGATCGACGTCGGCATGACGTCCGGGAGCCACTGTAGGGCGCGCCGCGCGCGGGCGATATTCGCAGATCAACCGGTCCGGGTCGGTAGGATTACCGATGCCGCGCCAGCCACAGGCGGGTCTGCTCGGCTACCGCCGGCGTGCCCAGCTTGGCGGCGATGCCGGCGCGGTGGCTGTCCACCGTGCGCACGGACACGTTCAGCGCCGCGGCGATCTCCCGGCTGCCCAGGCCCTTGGATACCAGGTCCAGCACCTCGGCTTCGCGCGGCGTGAGCTGGTCCAGCAGCGCGGCCGCCTCGCGGCGGGCCAGCAGCTCGGCCAGCTCCGCCTCGCAGGCGGCGACTGCTTCCATCAGCACGTGCTCGTCCACGGGCTTGGCCAGGAAATCCGTCACGCCGGCGCGGAACGCCCGGCGGCAGGCTTCGACGTCGCCGTGGCCGGTGATCATGATGGCCGGCCACGAGATGCCGCGGGCGGCGAGCTGCGCCAGCAACTGCAGCCCGCTGATGGCGGGCATGCGCAGGTCGAGGACCAGTATCCCGGGCCGGTCGGGATCCAGCTGCGCCAGCAGGTGCGCGGCGTCGGGAAAGCCCCGGGTTTCCCTGCCGTAGGTGGCCAGCAGCAGCGCCAGGGCCTCCCGTACCGCGGTGTCGTCGTCCACGAGATAAATCATGCGGGCATCCTGATCGGCAGCTTCAGCGTGAAACACGCGCCGTCCGCATTGGCGGCTTCCACGCTGCCGTGCATGGTCTCGGCCAGTCTCGCGCACAGCGGCAGGCCCAGCCCCATGCCGTCGGGCTTGGTGGTGAAGAAGGGCTCGAACAGGCGGGGCAGGGCCTCGGGCGGAATGCCCGGGCCGTTGTCGGCGACGGTGATCACGGCCTGCTCGCCCTGTCTCACGGCGCTTATGTCGATGCGCGGCGCGGGTGTGCCGGCGGCCAGGGCTTCGGCGGCATTCAGCACGAGATTGACGATCACCTGCTGGAAGGCGATGACGTCGATCAGGATGCCGCACGGCGCATTCGGCAGCGACACGCGCAGCGCGATGCCGCGCCGCGCGAGATCGGGCTCGACCAGCCGCAGCGCCTCGGTCAGCGCGTCGGCCAGCGGCACGGCCTCGAGCCGGGCCGCGTCCCCCGAGATATAGACGCGCATGCGGCCCAGGATATCGCCGGCGCGCCTGGCCTCGCGGACGTTGGCGTCCAGGGCGAGCTGCAGGAGGTCTTGCCGGCCCTGGGCAGCGGCCCGGCGCGCCGCCTGGCTCTGCGTCAGCAGCGCCGCCATCGGCTGGGCCAGTTCGTGGGCGATGCCGGAGGCCATCTCGCCCAGCGCGTTGACACGGCCGGCATGGGCCAGCCTGGCCTCCTGCTCGAGCAGGGCGGCGCGCCGTTCCTCTTCGCGCCTGTCCCGCACGGCGCGGCGATACTGCGCCGCGAGCCAGACTGCAAGCGCCAGGCCCAGCAGCAGCGGCAGAGTCCATGCCGGGCGCAGCAGCTCCCAGGCGCCGAGCCTGCGCGAGATTTCCAGCCGCAGCGGCTGGCTCGCGCTGGCGATCTCTGCGCCCCGCCCGATGACGGCCAGCCCCTGCGCGCCGGGTCCCGCCCGGGCCAGTTCCCGCTGGTCCAGCCGCAGCACGGCGCCATAGTCCGCCGGCGCGAGCCCCGCGATCAGCGCGGCAGCATCGATGCGCAGCCGCAGATACACGCCGGGCGCCACCAGCTTGACGAGATCGTAGCCGCCGCGGTCCGCGCGGGCATGGATGGCCGTCTCTCCAGGACTGGAAAGCGGCGGCAGCGCCGCGCCAGGCAGCGTGCCCGCCGTCGGCCCGTCCACGCCGCCATAGCCGGCCACCGAGGCCAGCTCTCCCCGAGGACGGATGACGTCTATATCCGTAATGCGCGGATAGAACGTCCGCACCGCCTGCGCCAGTCCTTGCACGCCGGCATCGGGTTCGGCGCGCGCCATGCGGATGACCGCCGCCAGCGCCGTCAGGTGCGCGTCGTGCTGCGCCAGCCTTTCCGACAGCCGCGTCTCCGCCTCGGCCGTCCGTTCCGCAAGCGCCGTGCGCGCGCCGCGATACCCGAACGCCGCCACCAGCGCCACCGCAAGAACGGCGGCAGCCAGCCAGACGGCAAAAGGCAGGAGATGCCGGGCGGAGCGCAGCGTGGACATGTGGGAGGGACGCGGGCCTATCGCAGTGACGAGCCGCCATTATGGGGCGGATTCGGCGCGCATTCCTTCGAAAGCCGATCCGCGCGGCAAGACGGGGCGCGCGCTCCCGCGATGGGGCGGCCGGACCCGTGACAAGGCTACAATCACCGGTCTTGATCAAAAGGAAATACCCATGGCCCTGCAGTGCGGCATCGTGGGCCTGCCCAACGTCGGCAAGTCCACCCTCTTCAACGCCCTGACCAAAGCCGGCATCGCGGCAGAGAACTACCCCTTCTGCACGATCGAACCCAACGTCGGCGTGGTCGAGGTGCCCGATCCCCGCCTGGCCGCGCTGGCCGAAATCGTCAAGCCCGAACGCATCGTGCCCGCCACGGTCGAGTTCGTCGACATCGCCGGCCTCGTGGCCGGCGCCAGCACCGGCGAAGGCCTGGGCAACCAGTTCCTTGCCCACATCCGCGAAACCGACGCCATCGTCAACGTCGTGCGCTGCTTCGAAGATCCCAACGTGATCCACGTGGCCGGCAAGGTCGATCCCATTTCCGACATCGAAGTCATCGAGACCGAACTGGCGCTGGCCGACCTGCAGACCGCCGAAAAAGCCCTGCAGCGCCACACCAAGACCGCCCGCTCCGGCGACAAGGAAGCCGCCAAGCTGGTCGCCATACTGGAAAAATGCGTGGCCCAGCTCAACCTGGCCAAGCCCATCCGCGCCCTGGACCTCTCCACCGACGAGCAGGCCCTGATCAAGCCGCTGTGCTTCATCACCGCCAAGCCCGCCATGTACGTCGGCAACGTCAAGGAAGACGGCTTCACGAACAACCCGCTGCTGGACAAACTGGTCGAGTACGCCAACAAACAGAACGCGCCCACCGTGGCCATCTGCGCCGCCATCGAAGCCGAACTGGGCGAAATGGACGACGAAGACCGCGCCGTATTCCTGGCCGACATGGGCATGGAAGAGCCCGGCTTGAACCGCCTCATCCGCGCCGGTTTCAAGCTGCTCGGCCTGCAGACCTACTTCACCGCGGGCGTCAAGGAAGTGCGCGCCTGGACCGTACCCATCGGCGCCACCGCGCCCCAGGCCGCCGGCGTCATCCACACCGACTTCGAACGCGGCTTCATCCGTGCCCAGACCATCGCCTTTGATGATTTCATCCAGTACAAGGGCGAAGCCGGCGCGAAGGAAGCGGGGAAGATGCGGGCGGAAGGGAAGGAGTACGTCGTCAAGGATGGGGATGTGATGAATTTCTTGTTTAACGTCTGACGCTTTTTGCTGGATCTCGGTGGCGCTCAGTAGCGCTTGGTGGACAGGTTGGCCCATTTGAAATCAATGGGTTGCAGAAACAATACGGTCTGCTGAGCGTTCCTATTGTTCATCGAGGTCTGAAAAATTCGGGGGTAGCGTTGGGGGTACTCGTGTTCAACCGTGGGGGTACATCTCCCCGCAGTGGAGTCCAACGATGCCCGAGAATCTACTCACGGATGCCAAGGTCAAGGCGGCCAAACCGACTGATCGAGATTGGAAACTTTCAGACGGCGGGGGCCTGTTCCTGCTGGTCAAGCCCACCGGTGGCAAGCTCTGGCGGTGGAAATATCGCCTGCAAGGCAAGGAAAACCTCTTTGCCATCGGCAGCTTTCCCCAAGTGAGCCTTGCAGAGGCGCGCGCGGCCCGAGAAAAGGCCCGTGCCTTGGTCAAGCAGGGTATCCATCCTGCTCATGAGCGGCAGCAGCTCAAGCAGCGCAACCTGGAAGCACTGGAGGAACGCAAGCGCGCCCGCGAAAGTTCGTTTGCCAAAGTTGCGAAAACGTACCTGGCCGAGATCAAGCCAGTCTTCGCACAGAGTTCCTACCGGACGAAAGAGTCCCGCATCAGGAAGTATCTGTCACTCACGTTCGATGGGATGCCGATGAGCGACATTGGCGTGAAGCAGATTCGCCCATTACTGGAAAAGTGCAGGGCCCACGGTGCGTGGGCGGCGATTCACGTCAAAGGCGATCTGTCGGCGATCTTCGAGTTTGCGGTGGTGCGGGGACTGGTCGAGGCAAATCCAATTCCCAGCCTGCGCGGGCTGCTACGCGTGCCGTTCAGCGAGAGCAAGGCGGCGATGACGCGAGAGCAGATTCAGAAGTTCTATCAGGAGTTGCGCGGCTACCGGGGCTATCCGGAAACCTCGCTGTGCCTGCGGCTGATTGCGCTGACGGCCTGCCGCCCAGGGGAAGCGGCGGATGCCGAGTGGGACGAGTTCGACTTTGAGGATGCGCTGTGGCGTCGGCCTGCGGCGAAGATGAAAGCGCGGCGTGACCATGTCAGCCCGTTGTCTATGCAGGCCATTGCCGTGCTGAAGGATTTGCAGTGCATCACGGGTGGTGGCCGCTATCTGTTCCCACACCGGAGCGGCAAGGGCTTCACTACGCCCAACCGACTCACCTACGCCATGCGTGACATGAATCTGGGGCGGGGCACGACGCCGCATTGCTGGCGGACGACCTTTTCAACCTGGGCCAATGAGAACGGATACCGGCCTGATGCGATCGAGCGACAGCTTGCCCACGTGGAGAGCAACAAGGTGCGGGCGACGTACAACAAGGCGTTGCTGCTGGATCAGAGAAGGGCTCTGCTACAGGACTGGGCGGATTATCTGGGTGCGGCGGAAGACAGTGGCGCGGCATAGGTAAGAGTTGGCCGGGTGTTGCAGAACGAATGGACGGGAGTGGCCTTTTCCTTTTCTAGATAGGGCCGTTGTCCCTTGAGTGCCGTTCCCTTGCCATTTGCCGTTGCCCAAGGCTGGGCGCGGGGAATGGGGTAAGCAATGGGATAAATGGGGTAATTAGTGCTTCATTCCCCTTTTTAAGATTCATGTCACCCATTTCCTTCCTGGTCTGCCATGCCGGCCCCTCACGACCGATCCTGCGTTCAGGGAATGGGGTAGTCAGACACTTGTAATGAGGTATTTTTAGAGAAAATACCCCATTTAACGGCTATGATTACCCATTTAGATAGCCTGGGCTTACATTTCCATGCACTCGCTCACACCCGAGTACCTTGCCGCGCTGCGCTTCGACGGTACCCAGGCTGCCACGTTGCGCACATTGGGCGAGTACCAGGGCAAGCAGCAACTCTACGCCGCGCAGTCGCCCGAAGCCCTCAAGGGCTTGCGCCAGATCGCGGTGGTGGAGTCCACCGAGTCATCCAACCGACTAGAAGGTGTTGTCGTAGCGCCCTCGCGGCTGAAGTCTCTGGTCATCCGCAACGCAACACCAAAGAGCCGCTCCGAACAGGAGATCGCCGGCTACCGTGATGCCCTGGCGCTGATCCACGAGTCCGCCACGCACATGCCCTTCAGCGAGGGTGTTGTGCTGCAATTACATACCCTGCTGTACCGCTATATGCCGCAGGCGGGCGGGCGCTGGAAGGCTACCAACAACGACATCATCGAGCGTCACCCAGACGGCACATCGCGTTTGCGTTTCCAGCCAGTTGCTGCGCACCTCACGCCCATGGCCATGGCCGATCTGACCGGGCGCTACGCCACCGCGCTGGATCAGCATCTGGCCGACCCGCTGGTTTTGGCGCCGCTGGCGATGCTCGACTTCCTGTGCATCCATCCGTTTCCGGACGGCAACGGCCGCATGTCCCGCTTGCTGACCTTGCTGCTGCTTTACCACTTCGACTATGCCGTGGGTCGCTACATCAGTTTGGAACGCATCTTCGAGGACACCAAGGAAGGCTATTACGAGACGCTGGAAGCCAGTTCGCAGGGATGGCACCAGGGGCAGCACGACGTCAAACCCTGGCTTGATTACTTCTGGGGTGCTTTGCTACGGGCCTACCGCGAGTTCGAGGAGCGTGTCGGCACCATCGAGCGTGGCCGCGGCAGCAAGGGCGACCGGGTGCGCGCGGAAGTCCTGGGGCGCACACTGCCGTTTTCTATTTCCGAGATCGAAGAAGCCTGCCCAGGCGTGAGCCGGGACATGGTGCGGCTAGTGCTGCGGGCGATGAAATTGGAAGGGTTGATCGAATCAACGGGCAAGGGACGGGGGGCGAAATGGAAGCGCATTACGGCAGCCGGCCCTGATAGCACGATCAACGAAGATCAATAGAGGACGACACGATGGATGTTTTCTCACTCAGAAGCCAGTTGATCGAGGACTATAGCCAGTTCGCGAGTTCTTTCACTTCCATTCGGGCGGAAGATATCCGCTCGGGCGTTCATGCGGCCTATGACGGCGGCCGTTACTGGCCGGAGCCGCTGATACAGATCAATCCGCGCTATCGCCAGGGACGGTCGACACAGCAGCTTGCCGGCACGAACGAATTGCTGGCGGCAACGGCCGCTCTGTTCCCCATCGATCTCTACACCCACCAGGAACAGGCGATCGCGTTCTCCTCCCGGGGCGAGAGTTACGTGGTGACCACGGGAACCGGCTCGGGTAAATCGTTATGCTTCTTCATCCCGATCGTAGATGCGGTGCTGCGCGCCAAAGCCCACGACAGCATGCCCAGAACTCGAGCCATCGTGATCTACCCAATGAACGCTCTGGCCAACAGTCAGCGCGAAGAGCTGATCAAGTTCGTAGGCAACGATGGGCCGGTAACCTTCGCGCGCTATACCGGCCAGGAAAGCAAGGAGGAGCGGGATAGGATTCGGGATAACCCGCCGGACATTCTGCTGACCAACTTCATGATGTTGGAAATGCTCATGACTCGGCAGAACGAGACCGACAGCCGGGTGATCGCCAACTGCGCCGGCCTGCAGTTTCTGGTGCTGGATGAATTGCATACCTATCGCGGACGGCAAGGCGCCGACGTGGCCATGTTGGTGAGGCGCGTTCGAGAACGGCTGGCACCGGAGTACCTGCAGTGCATCGGCACGTCCGCCACGATGGCGTCGGGCGGCAGTCAGGAAGATCGCAACCAAAAAGTCGCTTCCGTTGCCTCCACGTTGTTCGCAACCCAGATATCGCCCTTCAATGTCGTCACCGAAGATCTGGAACGGGCTACAGAGCCATCCGAGACTGCCGACTCGGTCAGATCGCAACTGGGCGCCGCCATCGACGCGGGCGTTTCCACGCATGCCGATGATGCCACGTTGCGACAACATCCTTTGGCGATCTGGGTGGAAACACGCCTTGGCATCACGCGCGAACAGGGAGGGAAATGGGTTCGTGCTAATCCCCTGACCTTTGCCAAGGCCACCGAGCGCCTGGCCGAAGAGTCGGGAAGGGATGAAGTGATTGCGGGTGCCATGCTGCGCGCCATGCTGCTGCTGGCAGCCCAACCCGAAAAGAGTCGTCGTCTCGACGGGCACGGCAGCGAAAAAGCCTTCTTCGCCTTTCGTCTCCACCAGTTCATCAGCGGTGCTGGCGTCGTGTTCACGACCCTCGATGCCCCGGGGACACGCCCCGTTGAGTTGGAGGGACAGCAGTTCCTGCCCGGAGATGAGCAAAAACGGTTGTACTCCACGCACTTCTGCCGGGATTGTGGGCAGGAGTACCACCCCGTCAGGATGCGTCGAGACGATGCCGGTTGGGAGGTGCTAGCCCGCGACATCGACGACATGCCAAAAATGCGGGACGACGACACGGACGCCTCCGAAGTCGAAGAGGATGCCATTGGCGAAAGGCTGGGCTTCCTGCTGCCCCTGAACGCCAACGATCCCATCGAATTTACCGGCAAGGTAGAGGACTATCCGGAGTCCTGGATAGAGATCACGCGACATGGTGAGGTGAGGTTCAAGCGCACCCATCAGCGCCTGGAGGCGGAACAACTCTCGATTCAAGCCAATGGCAGAGTCGGGCGTGGCCAGGAGGCCTGGTTCTTGCCCGGCAAGTTCCGTTACTGCTTGCGTTGCCGCACGGTGCATGGCGCCCAGGGCAAGGACAGCAATCGTCTTTCGGCACTGTCTGCGGAAGGGCGAAGCTCGGCGACGACGCTGCTGACCACCAGTGCGCTGCGCTGGATGCACGGCCAGCCATCCATTGGCTCGGACAAGCGAAAACTGCTCGGCTTCACCGACAACCGCCAGGATGCAGCGCTCCAGGCAGGCCATTTCAATGATTTCACCTTCGTCAGTCTGTTGCGCGGCGCCATCTATCGGGCGCTGGTACAAGCTGGCGCGGCGGGTTTGGGCGACAGTGGACTGGGTGCGGCAGTGCGAGCGGCCTTGGGCTTCGATCAGCCACTGAGCACGGCGGAAACCCCGGAAGAAAGCCACCGGGGTGAGTGGATGCAGGAACCGCAATCAGTCGGTCGGAATCTGGCCGATGCGGAGGAAGCCTTGCGCTTCGTGCTCGCGTACCGCGCCTGGTTCGATCAGCGTCGTGGTTGGCGCTACACCAATCCGAACCTGGAAGAACTGGGGTTGCTGGAGGCGGACTACTCCGGCCTGCAGGCATTTTGCAATGAGGCGGTGCGTTTCGACAAAGCGCCTGACCTGCTGCGAAACGCGACGTCACTGGCGCGTGAAAAGGCCTTCCGTTGCCTCTTCGACTACATGCGCAAAGGGCTGGCGGTGGATGCCGCCGCCCTCGATCCCAACCTGTTGCAGCAGCGTAAGGACGAAGCCTTGCGCTTGCTGCGCAACCCATGGGGCATCGGCCGGGAAGAGCGCCTGCTCGGTTGGCGCTGGCTGTTCCTTCAGCCTCCCAATGCGAATGCATTGCGCGGCAAGGATGAAGAACTGGTGCTGCGCGGCGGACTGCAGACGGCCCTGGGCAAGAGCCTGCGTAGCTCGACCATATGGGAGCAGCCGGCGGCGGCCAACCTGCGACGTGCCGACTATCAGACCTTGCTGAACGCCATGATCCGCGCCGCACAAGAGGGCGGATTCATTCGCAGGGATGAACACACTCTGTTCAACGTACCGGGCTTTCGTCTCAATGCCGGCCGGGTTCGATTCCATCTGGGCGATGCATCCGGCAGCCGGCCGAATGCGTTCTTCAAACAGCAATACCAAGCCATCGCCACGATGCTTGGGCAACGGGATCGTTTCCTGTTCGGGCTGGAGGCACGCGAACATACCGCTCAGGTCGATGGTGAACTGCGTGCGCTGCGCGAAAGCCGCTTTCGCTTCGGCAACAGCGAGCGGGAAGCATTGACCGACGGCGAACTGCACGATATCGCCCACAAGCAGGGCGAGCCCACGCGCTTCCTGCCCCTGATGTTCTGCTCACCGACCATGGAACTGGGCGTGGATATCTCGGCGCTGAATGCCGTGTACCTGCGAAACGTGCCACCCACGCCCGCCAACTATGTGCAGCGCGCCGGCCGTGCCGGACGCAGTGGTCAGGCGGCGCTGGTGGTGACCTACTGCGCCGCGCGCAGCCCGCATGACCAGTATTTCTTCCGTGATCCCACCGCCATGGTGCATGGCGTTGTCAAGGCGCCGCTGCTGGATCTGGCCAACCAGGATCTGATCCAGAGCCATCTACAGGCTGTCTGGCTGGCCGCCAGCCGCAAGGAGCTCGACAGCTCGATTTCCAACATCGTCGATCCCGGCGTACCGCAACTGCCCGTGCGAGCGCACATCGTCGAAGCCTTGGGTCAGGAAGGGGTGACGGCCGAAGCGACCCGCCAAGCCATCAATGTGCTGCACATGGTGGAGGAACACCTGACGCCCGAACGCGCTCCGTGGTTCACCGATTGCCAGGCCTATGCCCAGGCGGCCATTGCATCGGCACCAGAGGCCTTCCATCGTGCGTTCAATCGCTGGCGGGATCTATTCACGTCGGCGGAACGGCAAAAGCGCCTGGCCAACGAAACCTTGAACAACTACGCCATCACCGATAAGCGCGAGCGCGACGATGCCAAGCGCCGTTGGCGGCAGGCCTCCGATCAGATCGAGCTGCTCCTGCACGGCCGCGACTCCTTCTCCAGCGATTTTTACACCTACCGCTATTTGGCCACCGAGGGCTTCCTCCCAGGCTACAACTTCCCGCGGCTGCCGCTGATGGCCTACGTGCCCGGTCGTGCCGATGTGCGGGGTGGCAATACCTTCCTGCAGCGCCCGCGCTTTCTGGCGCTTTCCGAGTTCGGACCGCGCAGCCTGGTGTATCACGAAGGCCGCGCTTACAGGGTGGTTCGCGCTCGCATTGCCTTGTCATCTGATGATCCCGGCAGTGCCGGTGGCACGCTTAGCACCCAGTCGGTACGCATCTGCTCGAACTGCGGCGCCGCGCACTTCGAGTCCCATTGGAACGACTGCCACGCCTGCGACCAATCGCTGTTGGATGCGCTGAAGATCAACAGCCTGTATCGCATCGACAACGTCGATACTGAGCCCACCGAGCGCATCACCGCCAACGACGAGGAGCGCCAGCGCCAGGCCTTCGAGCTGCAGACCACCTTCCGCTGGGCGATCCGCAATCGCCGCATCGACGTGCGCACCGTGTTGGCCAGAGACAGCGAAGGCGAGATATGTACCCTGCGCTACGGCGCCGGTGCCACCATTACCCGCATCAACAAGGGATTGCGCCGGCGTCGGCAACCGAATGACTTCGGCTTCTTCATCAACTCCCGGACGGGGTGGTGGGAAGGAGAGGAGCGTCGTTCGGCCAACACCGCCAACGAAGGGGATCGCCTGCCACCGCAACGCGTTGTTCCCTATGTCCAGGATCACAAGAACGCCCTGCTGCTGCAACCTTGCGGCGCCTGGGCTGAACAGACCTTCGTCACCCTGCAGCATGCGCTCAAGCGTGGCATTGAAGCAGCCTTCCAGCTCGAAGAGGCTGAGTTGCTGGCCGAGGCCTTGCCCGATCTCCGCCATCGCAATGGCGTGCTGTTCTATGAGGCGACCGAAGGCGGCGCAGGCGTGCTTACCCGGCTAGTCAACGATCCATTGGCGCTGCAACAGGCGGCGCGCTACGCGTTGCGCATCATGCACTACGACGTACCGGTCGACGGTGGCCAATGGCCGACCTTCGAGAGCCGCCAGGAACAGCCTGACACTCGCTGCGTCGCGGGGTGCTACCGTTGCCTGTTGTCCTATTACAACCAGCCCGACCACGAACTGATCGATCGCCGCGACGCAGAAGCAGTTCACATTCTCTGGCGCCTGGCACAGGTCGAATCCATCGCCCAGCAGCAAGAGGCCGAACCTTTACTGCCCCCCGAACCGGAAGCCTCGTCAGGCTGGGCAGGCCAGTGGCGACAGGCGGCGGCTACGCATCTGCTGGATGGTCCGCCCCCGGCAAGCGTGGATATCGAGGGTCTCACATTGTTGCACTGGCCCGATCACTACGCCGCCATCGCCCTGCCCGATACCCCGCGCGACTTGCAGGCTGCATGGGAAGACCGCGGCTATACCTTTATCCGTTTCCCTGCCGACACTGACGCCTGGCCGATGCTGTTCCAGCGCCTGGGTCGTCTGCTGGGGCTATGAGAACCATCGAGATGTCCATTCCTCAATACACCCCGGGTTCGCTGATACATGCGCGCGGGCGCGAATGGATCGTGCAGCCAGGCAGCGTTCCTCCGTTGTTGCGCTTGCGGCCCTTGTCCGGCACCGAAGAAGAGGGCGCACTGATCCACATCGTTCTGGAACCTGGCATCGAATCCGCTCACTTCCCACCACCCGATCCCTCGCTGGAGGGCAGTCAGGGCGAAGCCATCCTGCTCTCCGATGCGCTGCGCATGGCCCTGCGTCGCGGTGCCGGCCCTTTCCGCAGCTTCGGCAACATCGCGGTGGAGCCGCGTACCTATCAACTGGTCCCGCTGTTGATGGCGTTGCGTCTTGATCCGGTGCGCCTGTTGATCGCCGACGACGTGGGAATCGGCAAGACCATCGAAGCCGCCCTGATCGCACGCGAACTGCAGGATCGCGGCGAGATCCAGCGTATGGCCATCTTGTGTCCGCCGCACCTTGTCGAACAGTGGGTGCGCGAACTCAACGACCGCTTTCACCTGCACGCGGTTGCTGTCACCGCGACCAGTGCGGCCCGATTGGAGCGAGGCATCACGGTCGGTGAATCGTTGTTTCAGGTGCATCCGGTCACCGTCGTCAGTCTCGACTACATCAAGTCCGAGCGCCATCGTCACGACTTCATCCGCGCCTGCCCGGAATTCGTCATCGTCGACGAAGCCCACACTTGCGTCAGCGCGGGCCAGGGCCGGCAACTGCGCTTCGAGCTGCTGCGTGCGTTGGCAGCCAACGAAGCACGCCACCTGGTTCTGCTCACCGCCACTCCTCACAGCGGCGACCAGGACACGTTCTACAGCTTGCTGGGGTTGTTGAAGCCGGAGTTCGCTGCGCTGGCGACAGCCAGCGGCGATGCCAAGGAAAGGCTGCGCGATCAGTTGGCATTGCATTTCGTGCAGCGGCGCCGACCCGACATCGACGAATGGCAGGACGGCAGCATCTTCCCCCAGCGCGAAACGGCCGAGCTGACCTATCGCCTTGGTGGCCTGTGGGAAAACTTCTTTCAGGACGTGCTCGACTACTGCCGTGAAGTGGTGCAACGCGCCGGTGGAGATGAGAGGAGTCAGCGCCTGAGCTTCTGGGGCACCCTGGCGCTGATGCGCTGCGTCGCCAGCAGCCCGGCGGCGGCCATACAGGCCCTGCGCACCCGCCTGCTGGCCGAGCAGGTGGAACAGGCGCCTGAAGAGATCCTCGGCCCGTTGTTCGATGGCACGGAAGATGCCCTGAGCGAAGACGATGTGGTGCCAGCCGCTGACATCGGCGATCCTGCCCTGCTCGACCTGTTGAACAAGGCCGAGACGCTAGCCGGCGAAGAGAGCGATCCCAAACTGCGCCTGCTCGGAAGCCATCTCAAACAGCTTATCGACGATGGCTTCAATCCCGTGGTGTTCTGCCGCTACATCGCCACCGCCCGCTACCTGCATGACCATCTGGCGGGCAGATTCCGAGGCGTCACCGTGGACGTGGTGACGGGTGAATTTCCGGCCGCAGAGCGGGAGCGCCGTATCGATGCCTTGGGCGAAGCCGAGCGTCGCCTGCTGATCGCTACCGACTGCCTGTCCGAAGGCATCAACCTGCAGGAAAACCTCGATGCCGTGGTCCATTACGACCTGTCCTGGAACCCCACGCGCCATGAGCAACGCGAAGGCCGGGTAGATCGCTTCGGCCAGACCAGCCTCAAGGTGCGCGCCACCCTGATCTATGGCGCCAATAACCCGGTGGATGGTGCCGTGCTGCAGGTCATCTTGCGCAAGGCGGAAAAGATCCGCCAGGAACTGGGCGTGCCGGTGCCACTGCCCGACGACGACCATACCCTCACTCAGGCGTTGATGAAGGCCGTGATGCTGCGCAGCGAGCGCGCAGGCGGCCCACAACGCTCCTTTGATTTCGATCAGTACCCAGAAAGCCGGGCACTCGACATTCACTGGACCGACCTGGCCGAAAAAGCCAAGAAGAACCGCACCGTATTTGCCCAGCGCCGCTTGCGGCCTGTTGATGTACTGCCGGAATGGGAGCGCATGCGTGCCGTGCTTGGCAGCAGCGATGACGTCAAGCGTTTTGCCACCCAAGCCATGGCGCGCCTGGGGGCAGGATTGTCGCTGCGCGCCCACGGAGCTACCGCGCTCATCAGCGCCTTGCCTGCAGCATTGCGCGAGCGGCTGGCAGCCGAAGGCGTGGACGGCGATTTGCGCATCGACTTCAACCAGCCCCCGGCGTCGCGCTGCCGCTTCATCCACCGTAGCCATCCGCTGATCGCCACCCTGGCCGACGAACTGCTGGAGCGTTCCTTGATGGCGGAAACCCATGACGGCCAGCAACTGGCCACGCTGGGCCGGATCGGCGTCTGGCGCAGCCCGGCGGTGCAGAGTGTTACCTCGGTGCTGTTGCTGCGCCTGCGGCACCAGATCAGCACCACCCGGGAGGGCCGCAACCAGACCTTGCTGGTCGAAGAAGCCTTGCCCGTGGCCTGGCAGGGCCGTACCGATCCGGTCGAGATCCAGGGCGATCAATTGCTCGCCTGGCTGGAGGCGCCAGCCCAAGGCAACCTGCCGGACGTGGTGCGTCAGCGCGAAATGCACAACCTGCTGGAGACGTTGCAGCAGCGCCAGGAGCAACTGGAACAGCTCGCCGATGATCAGGCCGAAAGACTGCTGGCAGATCACCGGCGCGTGCGCGAAGCTGCCGATGCCCGGGGCCGCTATGAAGTACGCGCGCTCAAACCAGTGGACGTCATTGCCGCCTATGTCCTGATGCCTGGAGGTGCTGCATGAGCCGTCGCAAGGATGCCGTGCTGCAGTTCGATGCGATCGCCATCGAAGGCGGACTGCTGCCGGCTGAGTGGCTGGCCAAGGTGGCCGCCCTGCAGGCTCCGCACCAGGCCCCCACGGACTATGGGGTGCCCAAGGGCCTGAATCTGCGCGACGAACTGGGGCGCTACTGGCGTATCGCCGAAGCGCACTGGAACGATTTCGCCGCGACCCGCACGGGGGCAAGCGATGCCCAGGCATTGACACAACGCTTCGTCACTCAACTGCTGCGCGAAGTGTTCGGCGTTATCGATATCGTAGTCGGCGTCGAGCCGCAGATCCTGGATGAGCGCAGCTATCCACTCACGGCCACCGCTGGTAATGGCCGGTTGCCGCTGGTGGTCGCTCCCTGCGACCAGCGTCTGGAGGAGCGTGACCGCCGCTTGGGCGATGGCGGGCGCCAGCGCAGCGCCTTCGGGCTGTTGCAGGACTACCTTAATGCGGCCGACACCACCTTGTGGGGCATCGCGAGCAATGGCCTGTCGCTGCGGGTGGCGCGCGACAATGCCAGCCTGACTCGCCCGGCCTGGATCGAAGCCGATCTGGAGCGCATCTTTACCGAGCAGCGCTTCGCCGACTTCTCACTGTTGTGGCTGCTGATCCACGCCAGCCGCTTCGGCCAAGGCCAGCAACTGCCGCAGCAATGCGCACTGGAGGCCTGGTACGCCGCCAGCCGGGAACAGGGCACCCGTGCCCGTGAAAAACTGCGCATCGGTGTGGAGGATGCGCTCAAGACCCTGGGCCAAGGCTTCCTGTCCGAAGCCAGCAATGGCGCCTTGCGTCAGCGCCTGGCGAGCGGCGAACTCACGCCCGACGATTACTTCCAGCAACTACTGCGTCTGGTCTACCGGCTCATCTTCCTGCTGACCATCGAGGAGCGTGGTCTGCTGCATCCGGATCAAGCAGACCCTGAAGCCATTCGTCTGTATCAGGACGGCTACAGCCTGCGTCGCCTGCGCGATCGCACCCGCCGCCGCCGCACCTGGGATCGCCATACCGACCTCTGGCAGGGACTCAAACCGGTCTTTGCAGGGCTGGCCAGCGGGCAGCCGCTGTTGGCGCTGCCGGCACTGGGAGGCCTGTTCGCGACCGATCAATGTCCTGATTTGGATCACGCAGACCTGGGCAACAATACCCTGCTGGCCGCGACCCACCGGCTGGCCTGGATACCTGACGGCGGTAGCCTCACCCGCATCAACTGGCGTGACATGGGGCCGGAAGAGCTGGGCAGCATCTATGAAAGCCTGTTGGAATTGGTGCCCCAGGTCGCCCAGAATGGCCACGTGTTCCGCTTTGCTAATGCCGAGCAAAGCCAGGGCAATGCCCGCAAGACCAGCGGCAGTTACTACACGCCCGATCCCCTGGTGCAGGAGCTGCTGAATTCCGCGCTGGAACCGGTCATTCGCCAGCGCATAGCGGGTGCCAGCGACCCACAGGCCGCACTCCTGTCCATTACCGTTTGCGATCCGGCCTGCGGTAGCGGCCACTTCCTGCTCGCCGCCGCCAGGCGGCTGGCCAATCACCTGGCGCAGTTGCGCGCCCAGGGCACGCCCAGCGGCGACGACTACCGTCAGGCACTGCGCGACGTCATTGGCCACTGCATCTACGGCGTGGATCTGAACCCGCTGGCGCTGGAACTGGCGCGCATGTCCCTGTGGCTAGAAGCCATGACGCCCGACAAGCCCTTGGGCTTTCTCGATCACCATCTGCAATGCGGCGATGCCCTGTTGGGCGTACTCGATCCCGCCATCCTCGACCGAGGCCTGCCGGATGCCGCCTTCACGCCTCTGAGCGGCGACGACAAAGTCCTTGCCAGCGAACTCAAGAAACAGAACAAGCGGGAACGCGAAAGTTGGCAAAGGGCACTTGCCAGTGGCGACCTGTTCCGCGAGGAGCAACTGGCCATCCGTACCGGCGCGGTGGAGCAACTCACCGACAATGATCTGCTGCAGGTGGCCGCTAAACAGGCCCGCTGGCAGCAAGCCCATAGCGCTGCCAGTCAAAGCCGCTTGGCGCGCCTGGCTGATCTTTACCTGGGGGCCTTTCTGCTAACCAAGGCGGATAACCAGCCCGTCCCCAGTTCCCGCCACCTGTGGGCCGTAGCGAATAGTGAGACTGAGCCGACCCTAGATCTCGTCGAAGCCACTGCCCGTGAAGCCTGCGCCCTGGCCCGTGTTTTGCATTGGTGGATTGCATTCCCCCATATCGCCGCGCAGGGCGGCTTCAGCGTGATGCTGGGCAACCCGCCCTGGGAGCGCATCAAGTTGCAAGAAGAGGAATTCTTCGCCAGCCGCAATAGCGATATCGCCAACGCCAGGAACAAGGCGGAGCGCAGCCAGCGCATCCAGTGGCTGAGCGAGGGGATACTGGCCCGACATCTGGAGCCGGATAGGGTTCAGGCCGAACTGGTTTGCAGCAACGAGCGGCGCCTGCATCAGGAATTCATTACCGCCCGCCGTACCGCTGAGGCCACCAGTGCCTTTGTCCATGTCAAGGGCAACGAGGGCGGGCGCTACCCGCTGACCGGTATCGGTGACGTCAACACCTATGCGCTGTTTGCCGAGACCTTTGCACAACTGGCGGGACGACCGGGCCGCGCGGGGCTGATTGTACCCACCGGCATCGCCACCGATGATTCCACCAAGGCGTTCTTCTCCGCCGTTAGCCAATCCGGGCGGCTGGTCAGCCTGTTCGACTTCGAGAACAGTGACGGGGTGTTCCCCGGCGTGCATCGCAGCTACAAGTTCTGCCTGTTGACTTTGGGCCAGGCAGAAGCTGCCCGCTTCGTCTGCTTCGCCACCCAGGTAAGCCACTTGGCCGACCCTCGCCGCCACTTCACCCTGACCCCTCAGGAATTCGCGCTGATAAACCCCAACACACGCACTTGCCCAGTCTTCCGCAGCCAGCGCGACGCAGAACTGACCAAGAAACTCTACCGCCAAGCGCCGGTGCTGATACGCGAAGCGCAGGTGGACGAGAACGGCGATATCCTGGAACAGGAAGACGGCCCTTGGGGGATTCGCTTCCAAACCATGTTCCACATGTCCAATGACAGCCACCTGTTCCGTGACGGTGATTCACCGGATAGCCTGCCCTTGTACGAAGCCAAGATGATCCACCAGTTCGATCATCGCTGGGCCAACTACGTGGAAGGCCTTTCCGGCCAGGATAGCCTGACGATAGTGGACGTGAGTGAGGGGCAAAAAGCCGATTCGGCCTTCATCCTGCGCCCACGCTACTGGGTGGGACAGCGCGAAGTACTAGCTCGCATCGCTCGCGTGCCCCGCGCCATCAGCAAGGCTTGGCTGGCCGTGCACCAGGCCAGCGTAGACACACGGCGCAGCGCGCTAGACGTCTTATGGCTAGCACTGGCCCAGTGGATTGCCGGCGAAATCTTCCGCCGCGAAGCCGGCAATCCCGAACCCGACGGCAGCTACAGCGCCGCCCTGAAATTGCGCACCACTCCGCGTGTAGAACGTTCCCTTTCCAGCGACTACCCTGCCTGCGCTATCGTCTTACGTGATAACAGAATCACTGGCAAAAAAGCCATCACCGAGTTCGCCAAATGGGCTCAGCAGGACAGAGACCACTCCCTGTCCGACGACGAACTCGCCATCTTGCAACGCTTCGCCGCACAAACTGCCGGTGAAGCCCGTGACAGTGCCCTGTATACCGAACTCGATGAGTGGATGGACCACCGCAGTCCACGCTGGCTGATGGGTTGGCGAGATATCTGCCGTGCTACGGACGAACGCACCGTGATCGCGTCGGTGATTCCAAGAGCGGGGGTAGGGAACAATATGCCCTTGATGCTATTTGGAGCAGACCTTGATCCCCGAAAAGCGGCTGCCCTGTTGGGCAACTTGTGCTCACTCACTCTTGACTTTGTGGCTCGCCATAAAGTCGGTGGGACTCACCTTAATTACTTTATTTACAAGCAGCTTCCTATTCTCTCGCCAGATCGCTACACCGAAACCGATCTGGCCTTTATCGTCCCGCGCGTACTGGAACTGACCTATACCGCCCACGACCTGGCCGACTGGGCTACCGAGCTTGGCTATACCGGTTCACCCTTCCCTTGGCATCCCGAACGCCGCGCCCATCTGCGTGCCGAACTCGATGCCTACTACGCCAGGCTCTACGGCCTGACCGAGGAAGAACTACGCTACATTCTCGATCCGGCCGACGTGGCCGGTGAAGACTATCCCAGCGAGACTTTCCGTGTGCTCCGAAACAATGAGTTTCGGGATTTCGGGGCTTACAGGGAGACGTCAACCACGTCCCTTCGATTGGCCAGTCTCGATGGTGAAACCCGTCGCGATCATGTGCAGTACCGCACCCAGCATCTGGTATTGGAAGCCTTCAAGCGAGGTTTCCAGGTAGAAGACACATTGCCTACTCATGCTGAAGCCAAGGTTCGGCAGGTCTTCGATCGAGCGGCGCTGCCTGATGGAATCTGGGCACGACCACAACAGGATGAAGGTGGGGAGACGGGGGTGGCTCTGGCTGCCTTGCTCAAGGTTGCCGAGACCCCATGGCCAGTGCGCCATGTACGCCTCGCCGCCGTCTTGGCGCTTGAGCCAAGGCTGATGACGCCTTTGCTGGACACGCAGGATGCTCTGGATTGGCAACGCCTGATAGGCGAAGAAGCCAGGCCGTTCTCCGGGTCGGTTTTGAGTGTCATACCGCGTGTAAATCAAGCTTGGGGCAGAGCCGTGCGCTTTCTGCGGAGCAGCAGCTACCTGATTGAAGATCTGGGGGCAGGGACTTGGGCCAAAGGTGTCGAACTGGATATGCCTGCTGCCGAATGGGCCGAAGGGCGTGCCCAGATGATTCTTACTTTCCTGCAAGCCCGAGGGCAGGACTTCGATCGTGTCATTCGCGAGTTGCCTGACGAGATAGGGGGATGGATTGAAGCCACAGCCTGACATGTTCCAGCAACAGCTATGTCTCACCCCGTCGGCCCAGATGCATGAGCCACGCTTATGGGTGAAGCGGTTGGTGATATGGGAAAAACCTGGAGAGCCGCCCTTGCGGGATGTTCCATTACGTCCAGGCCTGAATATCGTCTGGACGCCAGACGACAACGGCATCGGTCATGGCGGAGGCAAGACCTTGTTCTGCAGGCTGCTGCGCTATTGCCTGGGCGAGGACAAGTTCGCTCCCGAAGATCAGCGCAACGGAATCAGTTCGGCATTTCCCAACGGATGGGTTGGTATGGAAGTCGTGCTGGATGGCGCCTGTTGGGCCGTCCTTCGACCCTTGGGCATCCGGCGGCGGCATTTCGCGGTACTGGATGGCAATCTCGATGAACTTGTTCTCAGCGAAATGCCGGCCTCTGGCCTGTCTCCGTTGCTCAACGCCATCGAAGAGAATCTGCTGACACCAGGCGTCAGAGATCTGATCGCTGGCAAGAAACAAGAGCATCAGGCTTGGCAGATTGCCTTGGCGTTGTTGAGCAGGGACCAGGAATGCAGATTCGACCATGTTCTTGAATGGCGATCCTCACTATCCGACTCGGAATCGCCGGCGCGGGGGCTGAATCGAACCGAGCGGCTGGAGGTACTGCGAGCCCTGTTGAATGCCATCGACCTCTCCGAACAGACGCTCCGCGTCGACATCGCCGCGATGAGCGAGTCGAGCCGCAGCCAGGAGCAGGAAATAGGCCATCGTGCCTGGGAGATCCGCAAGCTGAGAAAGCAGCTTCTGGAAGTGCTTGGCGTTACGGACGATGAACTTGCGCAGGGCACCCTGGGTGTCGAAATCATGCGTCGGGCGGCGCAGGAGCGGTTGGCAGCGCAAACCCAGTCCAGCGGGGCGGGCGCGACTCCGGATATAGACTCCGTGCGGCAGGCGCACGAAAAGGCCCAAGCGGAGGTGGCAAGAATCCAGGCTGATATCGGAAGGCAAGAGGCTGTGATACCAGCCATCGCGCGGGCGATATCCGCGATCAAGGGCGAATATCCAACATTGGCCTACTCGCTCAAGGAAGCAGAAAACTATCCTTGTCCCATCTGCGAGGTGCCCATTGACCGCGTGCTGGCGAGCCAATGCGGGTTGTCACACAAGGTTCCAGATCTGGAATCCTGCAAGGCTAGGTTGGAGAACGGCAGAAAAACGCTCAAGGATGAACAGGAGCGTCTGGAATCAGCCCAATCGCTACTGACGCAGTTGCGACCTGAGCTGGCGTTGGCGAAACAGGATGCAACGCGCAGGGAAGAGCATTACCAGAACCTGCTGAAGCTTCGCGAACAGCGCGATGGGGCGTGGTATGCCGCACGCAAGGCCGTGGACGATGTCGAGCGCCTGGCCTCGCTGCTCGAACAGCAGCAAACTACCGAAGCCCGCCTGGATAGGCATCAAATCGAAATAGAGCAAGTGCGGGAGCGGATCGCGGCGCTGCAAAACCAGAACGCGACTGTTTTCTCGAAACTTGCCCAGAAGTTCGACCCGATCATCCGACGCTTAGTCGGACCTGAAGCCAGTGGCGAAATCCGATTGACCGGAAACGGGCTGAGCCTGGTTGTCCAGATGGGTGGGGATCGTTCGACATCGGCCATCGACTCGCTGAAAGTCGTGGCCTTCGATCTCGCGACCCTGTGCATGAGCATCGAAGGTGACACGAGGCTCCCGGCTTTCCTGCTTCATGACAGCCCACGTGAAGCCGACCTGGGGCTCGCCCTGTACCACGGCCTGTTTCATCTTGTGCATGAACTGGAAGAGTTCGGCTCGGCCCCGCTGTTTCAGTACATCGTGACGACGACCACCCCACCGCCGCCGGCGTACGCACAGGCGCCTTGGGTCGCCATACAACTGCGCGGCTCCCCTGCTTCTGATCGTCTCCTGAAACGAGATCTTTGAGGGGAAAGCGTGATGCCACGCGAAATGAAACTGCCTACCCTTGTCGTCAAAGCCTTGACCGACAGCGGCTACGATTTGCTCTCCACAGCCGAAGACGGCTGGTTTCTGGCTGGAATCAGTGGAACTCCCATTCGGGTGGCAGTGCGTGTCTCTGGGCAGGGCGTCTTGCTTGCAGGGCCAGAACCCAACGCGATGGAACGTATCGGTCTGATCCCCGTAATACAACAGCCACCACGCGGCATGGCCAGTGCAGGTCTGGCCGCAGATGCTGCTCAACTCTATGACGTGCTACGTGTTCTTCATTCCTTGCAAACGCATCCAGCTTCGGTCTTGTCGGCCAAGGTGGAAGCGCGACTGGCGGCAATCCCGGCTACGGAGCGCACCAACGAAGTACGCCAGCGCATAGGGCAGGATGTTTTTCGTGAAGCCCTACTGGAGCTGTGGGAAGGACGTTGCGCCCTTTCCGGCAGCGACTTGCCACTCTCCCTGCTGCGAGCCAGCCATGCCAAGCCTTGGTCGCTGGCTGACGATACCGAAAGGCTCGATCCGTTCAATGGCTTGCTATTGGCGGTCCACTACGACGCGTTGTTTGACCAAGGCCTAATTACTTTTGGCGATGACGGAAGCCTATTAGTCTCATCGTTACTGTCACAGGATGCGCGGAAGACATTGCATTTGGATGATTTCACGAGTTTGCGCCTCATCCTTCCGGGGCATATCGAGTACCTGAACTTCCACCGCAAAAATATTGCCAAGCAGTAATCGGCGGCCAATGCTGCCTATCTTCCGCAGTACACGCTGATAATTTGTGGTCGATCGTGTCCTAACTCCCGACTGATGGTGCGTCTCGCATGGGTGTCGAGTTCGCGTTGTTCCGCCGACAGCGCATGGCGAGGTGGGCCTCCTGCTGCGGATGCTGCCCATCCCGTCAGCGTCTCGTACCGTACCTGTGCATAGCGATGCCGCAGCCCGTGCATGTTGCTCAATCCCGCCGCTTTACACTGACCGTCGTAGATATGCCGCTGCTGGATGTAGCTTTTGTGTGCCGGGATCATTGATCCAGCGCCTGCCAGACGGTGCGCAGCCCGGAGCACTTCGTGCTGTTCGGGTGTTGTGATCGGTACGGTTCGTGCCCTTCCGCCTTTCGTCCATGACCCTTTGAGAGCGAGATGATCGCCCCGGTCTGCATAGCTGGGCTGGAACTTGATGGATTCTTCTCGGCGCAGGCCAAACGCTGCCTGCAGTTGCAGGCTCATGCGCGCATGGACATCGGTGATCTGATCAAGTGCTGATCCCAGTTCGAGGGCCTTGCTGATGTTGGTCACATAACGGCGTTCAGCCACGCCAAGCTGTGCGTTGTCCATCGGAAGGACGCCAGCTTTGCCGATCTTTTCGGCCCACCAGCGCAGATGAGAGAGCCGATTCTTGATAGTGCCAGACGACAAACCTTCGCTCTGCCAGCGTTCCAGCAGCGCCTGGACGTGCTTGCCCTTGAGTGACGATACCTTCATTTGCCTGAAACCGGCCTCGCGTAGCTGCCGTGCAGCTAGCGCGAGAGACCGCATCCGGTCGGCCTGGGTGTTGTGGCTGCCGTCACGGTTGCGCTGGCAAAGCTGCCGCAGGGTGTAGGTCAAGTCGTCCATCTTTCGGCCTCCGAGTAAAGCGCCGTACTGCGTTGTCCTGAAATTCAATGGTTAGTGTTGGTGCCAACTCGCCAAGGCGAGATCCCGTGAGGGCAAGGGCATGGTGTTCAGGAAACACCAGAGCCTCGAATGAGGCGTCCGTCTTGCTCCCTGTTGGAAGCCTGGACGGAGGTACTACAAGACGAAAGTGATGCGAATGTGGACGAGTCCTCCTATGAAGTGAGTGGGATGAGAAATGCAGCGGGAGCCCTGTGCGTTGCACAGAGCAATTGCCGCAAAGGAGAGTGCGCCAGGCGGCGCGGTAGGGATGAGTTCAAACAGACGAAGAAGGCTCCGCCCTGGGTAGGGCCGGTATGCGGTCGGAGCCTGGGCATACCTGGGGCGGCTCCACCCTGTCGGGCCAGCGTTTGCAGGAACCTGCGCTGTTGGGGGTGCCGATGTACGAAGCCCATCGGTCTTGGCAACTGCCCGGTCAATGTAGTGCGGACATCATCATGTAGGCCGCACGCAATAGGAACTGGCTTTTGCCCGCATTGTTGGCGGTGTGGCGCGGGTCGTCACTGCGGAGTGCAGTGACGACCCGTTTCGCGGCAGCATTTGCTACGCAGGATGGGGCTGCCATCCCCTGACCTGCATTACCTGTGCTGCGATGTCCCCAGCGTTCGTCGGGACGTTCAGAATCTTACGGATGTTGGCGATGTGCGCCAGGGCAGTTTCACGCGATGCCGGGGGCGCAGTCGGTTCCGGGCGGACTTCGGTGCGTGGCGGAGTTGTAGGCCGGTTCGCGGCAGACGTCTCCTTGCGACCTGCCCACAGGCGGAATTCGCCAGCAAATACGCGCTTCACCAAGGCGAAGAAGTAGGCCACGACATTGCGCACGGTGCCGCTCTGGCTGCGTGCCTGCAACTCGTCGAGTACTTCCTGGCGATGCTGCGGCGGCAGCCGCCGCAAGGCGGCCTGCACGTCCTTTTGCTGATCTGCCTGGGCATTGCTCAGGCAAGCCGGCAAGCTCACCGACTGCGATGTCGAATCGGCGTCGCCTTCGCGCGCGCGGTACGTACGTTCTTTTTTATACATATACGTCTTATACGTACTGCGCTGCTCAGCCGTCATGTGGCGAGCGTGTCCGGTCTGTTGCGGAACAAACGTGCTGCCAGCGGAATCGCCAGAAAATGGCAGCGGGTCGGCTACCTCGCTTGCCTGCGACGGCGGCGTAGGGGGCAAATCATCGTCATCGTGGCGTTGATCGTGGGTCGCAATGGAGGCGGCTTCAGGTGCCTGCGCCAGCGTTGCCTGAATGTGGACGGCCACCCGATCCACCTGGTTGTTTTCGTGGCCGATGGAAGATTGCAGAAGCGCGGGCAGGCTGGCATCGAGCGTGCAGGCCTGTTGGAAGCTGAGGGCGCTTTCGTGAACCTGATACAGCTCGCTGAGCACATGGCCGGTCAGAGGATCGCGGTGCTGCCCCACCAGACTGATCCACCCGGTCAGCCGAAGCACGACGAGAACACGCCAGGCCGTCTCGTACCCGGCCCGCTGTCCCAGCGGGGTAGAGGTGAGATAGCGACGCAACTGCCCCAGGTTTGCCAACGGACTGATGCCCTCCGCAGAGCGCAGCATGCGCAGCACCTGACAGCCATTGCGCTCCAATGGCGTGAGGCGGGCATCGAGCATGAGTGAGGCCGGAGTAGTGAACAGAGCGTCTTGCTCCAGCGGGTTGTGGCGGGTGTGGTGGTCTGCCATGAGAGTTCTCCGAGGTCTGGGCCACAGCGGCCCGTTCCTCTGCATCTCATCGCGTACTGTTCCATGCGTCAGCCGACAATGCGGTCTGCGCCATAACCGTTTTATCCTAGCGAGTGCAGCGCTGGCACCGGCATCCAGGCTGATCTATCATCCAGATACCCCCTCTGGGGGTACGACTGGGGGTACTTCCAGCAATTCCCGCAAAGACCGTGACGCGATTTCCCCGCGAAACCTGGCATTCACGGCCCTTTTCCGACTGATCAACGTTTAAACGTGTGATCAACGTCTGACGATTTTTCAGAACTCACCACCTCGGCGATCATCTGGCCTTTTACGAAATCCGCCCGGGACCTGCAACGGGTTCCGGGCTGCCTTGGGCGTGGGTTTATAGCGTTTTTGCATAGATGCTCCCTGAGCGTCATGGCATACCCTGCCCACAAATTGCAGACGGGGATCTTCACCCTCGCTCAGTTCTCGGCTAACCGGTTCAGTGAAGGCGCGGGGCTCGCAGCACTCCAAACCGTAGCCCATGGGCGGATATTCAGGCGCCAACCTTGCCCTGCCAACAAACCATTCGAATAAATATGGCTCGGCGGTTGGCCGCATACGAACGGATTCGGTCGCGGTTTTTAGCGCCACGGAATGCACGCCTCTACGTTTTCACCAACCTGTGTCGTTCTCTCGTGTTTGCATTGCGGCCCGGGTTGCCCGCACGGTTTTATTTTTTGTGAGCGAAACGATCAAGTAGCCCGGTTTCTCCTGGCCGTTGATCGGGAACAGGCTTTCAATTGATTCGCGGATTTTTATTTCAACGGACACATTTTGGATGAAAGCATGTCCGGAATAAGAGCAGGCGAAATCGGTCAAAAGTGGGCTGTGCTGACGGGTATTTGCCGATCGGCGGCGATACGCTCAATATCCTTTGCTTCAGAGTCAATTAAGCCGGATGTAGTTGCTGACGCCAGCGGGCGTAGGCCACAACAAATCGTGAATCATGGCCGGCGTCCTTTTAATGCGCCGAAATAACACCCTGCTTCGTTTGTTGCGCTCGTTCTCCAGAACGAGGTTTCCCTACCTGCGTCGCGCGGATTCCTGTATTAGCCGAACTAATCAATCCTTATCAGCCAAAGCGGCTTGATGACGGCCAACCCCGTTGATACTGTAGCAGTCCACACACGGCATGCTTCGTTTTGGCGAGAACGGATCCACGTTTGTCGCGACCCATAACGCTGTCAGATTTTCAAGCCGGATTGCGTGAATGTCTGCATCCGCCGAGCGAACAGAATCTGCACCGTAAAAAGAAATAAAAGTGTGGCACTTGTAGTGGATTACTTTCCGGCTCGTTGTGGCGGCATACCGTTAACGAGACTCACCAACTTGAAAAGTGCTAATCAACGCCAGCCTCAGGACCCCGCATGTACAAAAAAAAATTGGTTATCGATGTACATGGCCATCTTTCCGCGCCGCCGCATTTTCGTGCTTACGCGATGAACCTCATGTCTCTACGTTCTGCGAGCAGCACGCTGGCCATTCCCGAGACTGCCATGGCGGCGGCGCAGGAGCGGCACCTGGCTATGCTCGACAACTGCAAAGTCGATCTCCAGCTGCTGTCGCCGCGCCCCGTGACCATGATGCATTGGGAACGTCCGTTTCTCGTCGACAAGTGGACACAAACCACTAATGACCTGATTGCGACCCAGTGCAAACTGCACCCCAAGCGCTTCGTGGGGATTGCCCAGTTGCCGCAAACCACGTATCGAGGCATTGAGTCCTGTCTGCCCGAGCTCACCCGCTGCATCCGGGATCTGGGTTTTGTTGGTGCCATCGTCAATCCCGATCCTGGTGGGAATCGCATGACCCCGGGCATGAACGACGAGTACTGGTTCCCGTTGTACGAAAAGGCCGAGGAGCTGGACGCCACGCTGATTGTTCATCCGTCGGTTTCCCGGGATCCGCGCCTTGAAATCATTCCTCACTCCTATCAATACAACAATCTCACTGAAGAAACGCTCGCGACGCAGTTGCTTGAACGCAGCGACGTCTTTACGCGCTTTCCCAGGCTGCGCGTGGTGGTTTGCCACTGCGGGGGCGCGCTGCGTCGTCTGCTCGATCATGGCGGTGTAATGGATGCCCTTGCAACCGAGCACGGGCGTGACAGCCGCGTCCTCCCCAGTGGTCAGGAAGCCGGCAGTCAGATGGGGCCGGGATTCGGCAGCGTCAGGAAAGCCAAACCCAATCTAAGCAATAACCTGTTCTTCGATACCTGCGCCTACGACTCCATTTTCCTCGGTGCGGCGATCCGCCAACACGGCTCGAACCGTATGGTATTCGGCACCGAGGTTCCCGGCACGGGGTCGGGCGTGCTCAATCCGGAAACGGGTAAGCCTAGCGACGATGTGCTTGCCATCCTCCAGAAACTCGAATTCCTGGACGACGACGATATCGTAAAGATGGTGCACGACAATCCGCGCAAGGTCTTTCCCTTGCTGGAAAAAGTTTACTTTTCTTAATCGGACGGGACGCTCATGGCAAAAATCGTACTTGGCATCGGGACTTCGCACGGCCCGATGCTGTCGACTCCGCCCGAACAATGGGGGCAGCGCGTGGAGGCGGACAAGGCCAATTCCCGTCTGTTCTTTCGCGGCAAGACCCACACCTTCGACCAGCTCGCCGAGTTGCGCAAATCTGAAGGGCTGGCAGGCCGGGTGTCGACCGAAATGTGGCGGGAACAGCATGCGGCCTGCCAGGCTGCGATAAAAGAGCTGGCCAAGGTATTTGCGGATGCCCGGCCGGATGTTGCCGTCATCGCCGGCAACGACCAGATGGAACTGTTCACCGCCGCCAACATCCCGACTTTCGCGGTGTATTGCGGCGAGACCATCCTGAACTACGATCGCAAACCCGATCCAGCCCGAGCGCCGGGCATCGATGTCGCTTTGCGCGGACGCGTCCCGGAGGGCGGTGCAGAGTACCGATGCGAGACCGGGCTGGCGCGTCACCTTCTGAAATCATCGATGCTCGAAGGTTTCGACGTCGCCGCGCTCAAGGAATTCCCTGCAGACGTGCGAACCATTCCGCATGCCTATGGTTTTGTCTATCGCCAGATCATGAGCGACAAGGTGGTGCCGTCGGTACCTGTATTCACCAATGCCTTCTATCCGCCCAATCAGCCTACGGCAAACCGGTGTCGCCAGTTCGGACGGGTGATCGCTCACGCCATCGAGTCCTGGGATAACGATCTCCGCGTCGCCGTGATCGCCTCGGGCGGGCTTTCCCATTTCGTCATCGATGAGGAAATCGACCGCGTGGTGCTCGACGGGGTGCTCAGCGGCAACCTGGACGGGGTGGAGGACTTGCCTGAATCGATTTTCCAGTCAGGCACGTCCGAGATCAAGAACTGGATTCCCGTTATGGGCACCATGTCCGAACTGGGCATGGCAGGCACGGTCGTCGACTACATTCCCTGCTACCGGTCCGAGGCCGGCACGGGTAATGCGATGGGATTTGTATATTGGACCGGCGATCGATAGAAGCCCGTTTTTATCGCCAATAACTATAGCAACTGGAGACGTCATGAATTTCCGTTTTCGCTCAGCCGCTACTCCGTTCATGCTGAGAGCAGCGGCCATCGCTGCCTTTGCTCTGGCCTGTGGCAGCCAGGCGGTTCACGCAGCAAACTACCCCGCGAAACCCGTCAAGATCATCGTGCCCCAGACCCCAGGCACCGTTTCGGACCTGTTTGCCCGCGCCCTTGCCAAAGACCTGGCTGCCAGACTGGGCCAGCCGTTCATCGTGGAAAATAAGACAGGGGCCGGCACAGCCATCGGTTCGAGCTATGTGGCGAAATCGGCGCCCGACGGCTACACGGTGCTGGTGACCATGAACTCGCATTTTCAGAGTCCAGCCATCAACAAGGTGAGCTACGACCCGGTAGCAGACTTCACGCCTGTCACCATGATGCTTGAAGGCCCGCTGGTCGCCGTCGCGCATCCGTCCATTCCGGCAAACAATTTTGCGGAATTCATCGATTACGTGAAGAAGCAGGGCGATCACGCGACTTATGGTTCGCCCGGCGTCGGCACGGCGACTCATCTGCATTCCGTCATTATCCAGGATCTCATAGGCTCCAAGATGCGCCATATTCCGGCAGCGGGGTTTGGCGCGGCATTGATGGATGTCATGCAAAACAGCACGACCATGATTCTGTCGGGGGTGGAAAACGCTCAACCTCTGCAAAAATCAGGAAAGGCCAAGCTGCTCGCGGTAACGGGCTCTGAACGGATCGATGTTCTCCCTGAGGTGGGCAGCCTGGCGGAAGCGGGTGTCCATTCACCGGTGGACCTTTCCATATACGTTGCCATGTTTGCTCCCGCAGGTACGCCCAAGCCCATCGTCGATCTTCTCTACAAAACCACGAGCGAATCCATGAAAACTCCGGAGATGCTCGCCTGGATGCACGAGAGAGGCTACAGGGGCATGCTTCCTACGCCCGAGGAGTTTGCGAAGATCGGCCGCAACGAGTTCGAGTTCTGGAAGAAAGCCGTGGCTCAGCACGGATTGAGAGTCAATGATTGATACCTCTCTGCGAGGGAGAGATTACCCATGTTGAATGCTGAAAAAAATAGAATTCTGACCGAGGTCGGTCCGGACACCCCGATGGGCGGCCTGCTGCGGCGTTATTGGATGCCTATCGCCGGTACCAGTGAGTTCACGGAAGAGCAGACAATCAAGGCCATTCGCTTGCTTGGCGAAGACCTGGTCCTCTATCGTGATTTTGGCGGCCGTTACGGTCTGATCGACCGCAACTGTTCGCATCGTCGCGCAGACCTTTCCTATGGCTTCGTGGAAGAGCACGGTTTGCGCTGCAATTACCACGGGTGGCTATTCGGCGAGAATGGCGCCTGTCTTTCCCAGCCGTACGAAGACGTCGCACACCCGGACAACCGCTCGCGCGAGCGTGTCCGTATAAAAGCCTACCCGGTCCAGGAAAAGGGAGGCTTGCTATGGGCCTACATGGGGCCGCAGCCGGAGCCCTTGCTTCCTGATTATGAGGCTTTTTCCAGACCCAATGGCTTTGTCCAGATCGTCATCTCGGAACTCCCCTGCAATTGGTTTCAGTGCCAGGAAAATTCCATCGATCCAGTGCATTTCGAATGGATTCACAACAACTGGAATATTCGTCAGCAGGGTAAACGCGGTCCGTACTCAGCAGAACACCGGGAGGTCGATTTCGAAGAGTTCGAGCACGGATTCACCTATAAGCGTGTGCGAGGCGACGCTTCGAAGGAAGACGACCCCCTGTGGAACATCGGCCGTGTCTGCCTCTGGCCCAACGCACTCTACACCGGGTCGCATTTCGAATGGCGCGTACCCGTCGACGATGAGAATACGCTGAGCATTTGTTGGACTTATACGCGGGTGCCCCGCGAATCGGAGCCCTACCGTCAGGACGTCATACCCACTTGGCATGGACCGATCCGCGATCGAGACGGACGCTGGATTTCGAGTCACATCATGAATCAGGATTTCGTCGGCTGGGTCGGCCAGGGCGTAATTGCCGATCGAACGCTTGAAAACCTTGGCGCGAGCGACCGCGGTATCGCCATGATCCGCAAGCGCTATTTCGAGGATCTTGAAACCATTGCTGCCGGAGGGGATCCCAAGGGAATCATCCGTGATCCGGCGCTCAATCACTGCATCGACCTGCCGAACGTATACGCCCAAAAGATGAAGGAAGGTGCGAGCCTCGAAACGATGCTCAACGATCCTATCGCACGCCGCCACCTAGAAGATTACATCTGGCAAGCCGGCCAGCCTCCTGAAGTAAAAGCCGCTTATTTGTCGGCCATGGGAGTTCCCGCCTCCCGCGGCGCCGAGTAGCGCCTATGGAGATATAAATAAGAGACGCCGCTTGTCCGTAGCCATGTTGGTGAATCCGGCCAAACCGCCCACGTGCAAAGCGGCATCTCCACGGCTGCTTTGCCCCGACCATGCTAGACTCGAAAAACAGCTTATTTCGATTGGCCGATGACGGGAAAAAGGGGGCAGTGAATGCAGGACCTCAATCTCCTCCGGGTCTTTGAAGCCCTATGGCACGAAAAATCCGTCACGCTGGCCGCGCAGAGACTCGGACTTTCCCAAGGGGCGGTCAGCCTGTCCCTGAAGCGTCTTCGAGAAGAGTATCAAGATAAGCTTTTCGTGCAGGTCAGCCGCACGATGGAACCGACGCCGCTGGCCGAGAAAATATCGCCCAACTTACTGCAGGCGTCCAGATTGATTCGCGAGTCTCAGGCTATGCCGCAACGGTTCGAACCGTTGGGTTCCAGTCGCATTTTCAACATCAGGGCGCGCGACATCAGCGAAATCATTACTTTTCCACGCATATTCGAAAGGCTGCAGACGCTTGCGCCAAAGATGGGGATGCGCACGATTTATCTGCCAACAGACGAAACTTTCCAGCAGCTCGCGTCCGGCCGCCTGGATCTGGCGCTTGGCTATTTGGAAGGCAACCCGGCCGACATTCACCGCGTCCCGATATATTTGAAGCAGAAATATGTTTGCGTAATGAGTCCCGATCACCCCCTTGCTCAGGAAGAACTGACGGAAGGGCAGTATTTGGATGCGGATCACCTGCTGGTAGAGAACTCGGTTACGTCGCAGCACCCGATAGAACGCATACTGACGGCAGCAGGCAGACGGGATCGCATCAAGATTCGGCTGACACAGCATCTTGCAGCTTCTTGGTACGTACTTAAATTCGATTTATTGTGGACGCTGCCATACAGGCTTGCCAAATTGCTCGTTCAGTATTTCCCACTTGTCATAAAGCCTGTTCCGGAAAATTTGAACCTTTCTTATGAAACCTGTCTGTATTGGCATGAAAGATTTCATGCCGATGTCGAGGTCAAGTGGCTTCGGGACCTGATTGTAGACACGCTGCTTGAGCAGTCGACCGGCATTCACAGGCCTTTGCCGACCGATCAATGTCTAAACGTGTAATCGACAAGCTGCCCCCAAGAGGCCCACCTACGCTTTGATCAACTCCCCAATCCGGCAATACACCCGTCCGCCCAGCCGCCCCAGCGGCGCGTACGCGGCAAGATCGACCTTGAAATCGTTGAGCAGGCCCTCCGCCGCGTGGACCCACACCACCTGCCCGACGACCAGGTTGCTGTCGCCGAAGGGGACGATGCTGTGGAGCCGGCATTCGAAGTGTATTTTCGATTCGGCGATGCGCGGCGTTTTGATGACGGCCGACGGCAGGGTGCTGAATCCCGCGGCATCGATCTCGCTGACGTCCGGCGGAAAATCCTTGCCGCAGGTTTGCACTTGGTGCGCCATGGCGTCGGACACGGTGTTGATGACGAATTCCGAGTTGGCGCGGATGTTGCGCAGGGTGTCTTTGTCGTGGCGCGCTTCGCGTCCTTCGCTGCCCACCGAGAACCCCACCAGCATCGCACTGGTGGAAAGCGCCATGTAGTTGCTGAACGGCGCGGCATTGACGGTGCCGTCTTCCCCCAGGGAGGACACAAGGGCGATGGGCCTGGGAACGATGCTGCCCATGAGAACCTTGTAGCGCTGCAAGCCGTTCAGCGGTTCCGGCGAGAAGCCATCGGGCGATGCCGGGTCGATGGGACTCGGCATCAGCGCTGCTTCCAGGGGATGACGTGTTGTTCGATTTCCTGCAGGAGCAGGGTCGAGAGCACGCCTAGCAGCCCCATGGTCACGACGCCGACGAACATCCGGTCGACTTGCAGCAGTTCCCACGAGACCCAGATGAGCTGTCCGACACCGTCTTCGGCGGCCACGAATTCGGCCGCGACCACCACCAGAAGCGAGATGCCGAGCGCCAGCCGCAGTCCCGTGAAGATCATGGGCATGGCGCCGAGCAGCACGATTCTGCGGAACATGATGCCCGGCGTGGCGCCGAAGTTGCGCGCGGCGTCTATGTAGATCTTTTCTATGCCCGCCGCGCCCGAGTACGTGTTGATGAGGATAGGGAAAAAGGCGGCGATCGCAACGACCGCGATCTTCGACATTTCGCCGAAGCCGAAGGCCAGCAGCAGAAGCGGCATCAAGGCGATTTTCGGTATCGGGAACAGCGCGGCGATGAGCGGATCGAGCGCATAGCGCACCGGTTTCCACATTGCCATCATCAGCCCCAGCGTGACCGCGGGCACGATGGCGATTCCATAGCCGCACCCGACTCTGAAGAGGGTCGTGCCGATATGCTTGAGCAATTCGCCGGACAGGATCATGTCCAGGAAGGTCAAGGCGATTCCGCTGGGAGGCGGTACCAGGCGACGGTCTGCCATGCCCAGATCGATGGCGATCTCCCATAGCAGGAGCAGGAGTATGGGAGCGGCGACGGCCAGCACGCGGCGGCGCAGCGCGTCCGTCGCCGAGGGGGAAAGCTTCGATTTCCGGGCCGGGGCGGAAATGACGCGCACGGTGCTTCTTGCGGATGTATTCATGACTGCTCCATTTCCTTGCGCGCGCGCACCACTTCCTCTTCGAGCGTTCGCCACAGGCGCATCTTCATCTGGGCGAATTCCGGCGTTGCGCTGATTTCCATGATGTTGCGGGGCCGCGCGAATGGAATGTGGATTTCTTCCTTGATGCGGCCGGGCTGGGCGGTCATGATGATCGTCCGGTCGCCGAGCATCAGCGCTTCTTCGAGCGAGTGCGTGACGTACACCACGGTCTTGCGGCTGGTTTCCCATATGCGTACCAGCTCGTCCTGGAGAATGGCGCGGTTCTGCGCGTCCAGCGCCGCGAAGGGCTCGTCCATCAAGAGCAGCGCCGGATTGGTGACGAAGGCCCGGGCGATGGCCGCGCGCTGCTTCATGCCGCCCGACAGCTGATGCGGATAGTGCTTGTGGAACTTGCTCAACCCCACCAGCTGCAGCGCTTCGCCTACCCGCTGCGCGCAATCGCTCGCCGGGACGCCGCGGTTGCGCAGCCCGAAGGCGACGTTGTCGAACACGCTCATCCAGGGAAAGAGGCTGGCCTCTTGGAAGACCATGGCGTTTTCGACGGGCCATCCGCCCGAGTCGATCGCCGCGGTGCCCGAGTCGGGCGTCTCGAGGCCCGCGAGTATCCTGATCAAGGTCGATTTGCCGCAGCCGGACGGCCCCACGATGCAAAGGAACTCGCCCGCCGCGATCGAGAGGTTGACGCGGTCGAGGGCGACGAAACGCCCTCCCTTGCTATCGAACGCCTTGTAAAGCTCGCGGATCTCCACCTTGGCGCCCTGGCGGCCGTTCGGCGGGGCCGGGGTATGGGCTTCGACCGCATGGTGGCTCACCGGCATCCCTTTCTCCCGTCGTCGTGGGCAGGCTTGTACGGACCGAGCTCCGCGGCCGCGCGCTCGATCAGGTCCATGCTGACCATTTCCGAGAACGGATGCTTCTTCTTGACGTATCCCTGATCGAAGAAGAAATCCTGGATGGCCATCAGGCTGGCTTCGGACACCCGCCCATCCGGTTCCAGCGCGGTCCAGGATATCCGGTCGATGAAATTTTCGTCCGGGATCTTGGTGTATCGCGCCATCATGCCGACGACTTCCTTGCGATTCGGCCCGAAGTGGAAGGCGTCGCAGTAGTCGCGCCGCGCCTGCATGTACGCCAGCACGAAATGGTAGGCGGCCTGCGGATCTTCCTTCACCCAGTTGGTATTGATCTGCATCAGGGATATGTCGGTGGGCTGGACCTTGATCACATCGTCGGGATTGACCCATTTGAAGGCGAATTGCTTTTCTTCCGCCACCTCGATGGAGGGGGAAATCATCATGGCCGCGTCGATCGCGCTGTTGCTCAGCGCCACCGGCATCTGGTTGAAGGGCATGAACTTCATGGTGACGTCTTTCAACGTCAGTCCGCCGGATTCGAGCACCTTGCTGACCTGATACATGGTGATCGATCCGCGGCTGTTGACGGCGATCGTGCGCCCCTTGAGGTCGGCCGGCGTCTTGACGACGTCCTTGAGGCCGTTGCGCAGCATGATTGCCTGGTTGTAGGGGCTGGTGGCTCCCGACATGATCACCTGGAGAGGCAGCCCCTTGTCGAAGGTGTTGAAGAAGCCGACCGACGGCGCGCCCGCGATGGCCTGCAGCTTGCCCGATGCCAGCATGGCGGCCAGGTCGCTGGAGGAACCGACCGGCTGAGCCTCGACTTCCAGGCCGTATTTCTTGAAGTAGCCTTTGTTGATCGCGATGTAGACGGGCGCGTTCGGCAGCGAGGGAACCGCGCCGACGATGATTTTCGTCGCCGCTGCCGCCGGGGCGGCGGGCGCCAGTATCGCGCCCGCGAAAAGTACTGAAAGCAATAGCTTCTGCATGTCTCCCCCTTATCTTAGGGTTGGGTTTGTCGCCGGCATCCGCTTCGCGCTATTGCTGCATTCCTCTGTGGCAGAAGCGGGCTGCCTTCCGTATGACTGCTATGTGCAGGCGTGGTCCTCTATGAATTCCACGATTGCCGTCCCGAGTGCGTCTTGCGGCAGTCCCAGGTGGAACAGGCCCGAGAAGTGATTGTGTCCTGCCAGCTGAAGGAATCTCGGCATGGGTCTGCGCTGATCGCAGATTGCCAAGGCCAGCCGCAGCGCCTGGCGTTCGAAGTGCGACGGCTCGTACTGGGCCACCGCCAGCAACATCGGCAGTTCCGATTGCGACAGGCCGAGAATCGATGACCGTTCGCCGTACAGATCGGGATCGTCGCCGAAGTAGCTGGTGGCGATGCTCTTCGGATTGCTCGCGGCAAGGTCGTAGACGCCCGAGAGCAGGATGCCGCCGGCGAGGCCGTGGCCCGCTTCCGGATGGAAGGCCGGGTGGCCGATATAGGCTGCTGCGTGCGTAGCCCCGGCCGATTGCCCGAACAGGAAGATCTTCTTCCGATCGATGCCGAATTCGGCGGCGTTCCGATGGATCCATGCTATCGCCGCCGCGATGTCTTCCGGTCCGGCGGGCCAGGGATGCTGGGGCGCCAGCCGGTAGGTCATGTTGATGCCGACCAGGCCCCGGCGCGCCGCCCACAGGCCGACGTGGTCGTTGAAAGGACTGCCGGCGCGATGCTTGTCGCCGCCGGTGTATCCCCCGCCATGCACGAACACCAGGGCGGGACGCGGCGCCGCGGAGGAGTCATCCATGGCATGGAAGACATCCAGCCGTTGGCGCTCATCCCCGCCGTATCGCAGGTCGCGGGACAGGCGGACATCGGCATAGGGCTCGGATTGGTGCAGCGGGGCGTACAGGCGCTGCGCTTCCGCCAGGGCATCGGCACTCAAGGCCCGGCCCGACGCCTGGACCGCTCGCCGAATGGATGCCAGTTCGGCTATCGAAGGGAGCGCGCGCATTGCCGCGGGGGTGGGATTCATCTCAGCCTGGCTCCTGCAGTAGGCGCAGAACATCTTTCTTGACGATCTTGCCCGTCGCATTGGTCGGCAGCGTGTCGAAGAAGATGATCTTCTTGGGCCGCTTGGGACCGCCCAGCCGATCGCGGCAATAGGCGAGGATGTCGTCTTCGCTGCAATCGCCTTTGGCGACGATGCAGGCAACGACCTGCTCTCCCCAGTGCGGATCGGGAAGTCCGACCACCGCTGCTTCCTTGACCGTAGGGCAGCTCAATAGTACCGGCTCGATTTCAGCCGGATAGACATTGATGCCTCCCGACCGGATGACGTCGCGCTTTCTGCCGCATAGAAATAGATAGCCATGCCTGTCCTGGTAGGCGAGATCGCCCGTCAAGAGCCAGCCATTGCGCAGCGCCTTCGCGCTCTCTTCCGGAAGCTCCCAGTAGCCGCGGAACATGGCTGCGCTGTGGATGGCCATTTCGCCTACCTCGCCGACTGCAACGGGGCGCAGCTCGTCATCGACGCATTGCACGCGGGAAAGACGGCCGGGCCGGCCGCAGGAGTGCGTGCCGGAAAATTCCGGGTCGGTCCGGGCCGCCGCGAAATCGCTCGCCGTCTTGAAGGTGACCAGGCCGCCGGCCTCCGACGAGGCGTATCCCGCGGTGATGTCGGCCTTGAAGCTCGCCTGCGCGCGCCAGCCGTCGAGCGATTGCATCTGGTTGATGCCGTGGAGCACCCGCAGGCTGCCGAGATCGCGCGCGCCGAAGTCGGGATGGGCGCATATGCGCCGCGACATCCAGTCCATGGCGGTGGCGTGCGTCACGCGCTCCTGTTCGATGCTGTCCAGGTAGGGGCCGGGATCGAAGCGCGGCAGCAGGACGGTGCGCATGCCCTGGTAGAGGTAAAGCATCAGGAAATAGACCGCCATGCCCGCCGCGAGAGGCTGCGCAACCAGGCCCACGTCGTTGTCGCGCAGCGGGTGTTCGGTCAGCGCGCTCAGCAGCCCCATGATGAAGGCCCGGTGCGTGCGGACGCATCCCTTGGGGCTTCCCGTGGTGCCGCTGGTGAACTTGATGGTCAGGTCGTCGTCCGGATCGACTTGCGCATCGGGCGCGGTGGCCGGCGCCGCACGGGTGAGCGCGTGGAAGTCGAGCGGCAGGTCGTGCCCCGGACCCACGCCTATTGCCGCTTCGACCGATTCCAGTTCATGCTGGATGGACCGGTAGAGACTGGCTGCCGATGCATCGACGATCAGGTATCTGGCGCGCAGCTTTTCTACGATGAAGGCGATCTCCGATCCGACCAGAGTCGGCATGACCGGTGCGGTAATGCAGCCGATTTTCGCAACGCCCAGATAGCTCTCGACGAATTCCACCGAGTTGTTCATCAGCAGCACCACCCGATCGCCGTGGGCCGCGCCGAGCGAGAGCAGCGCATTGCCTACCCTGTTGGCATTCTGCTCGAGTTCGCTCCAGGTGAGGCGCCGTTCGCCGAAGACCAGCGCCTCGGCGCCCGGACGGAGCCTGGCATGGTGACTGAGGACGTTCCCGATGACCATTGTGCTTGCACGTTTCATCTATCGTTGCCGGGCTTGCCCGTTCTCCGTTGTGCGCGGCATTCAGCCGATCGTCATGCGCCGCTTGCGCAGCATCCCGTTCCGGTCGACCTGGGTCCGGAGCATGTTCAGCTCCCAGTCGGTAGGCGGGGTGGTGGTCGGGACTTCATCGGGAATGACCAGCTCGAACCCCGTATTGGCGATGACTTCTTCCACGGTATGGCCGGGATGGACGGACACCAGCCGCATGCGGTGCTCTTCTTCGGTGAAGTCGCATACGCAGAGCGGGGTCCATACGAGTTGCGGGCCGTCGCGTCCGTCCAGGGTGGCATGCCGGCTGTCGTAGCCGTCCATCCAGCCCGCGCCGCTGCGGTAGTCCACCTTCTCGACGAAGGTGCGCTTGTTGTGGTGCTCGAAGTACATGTTGATCGGCCCCGTGCCCAGCCACAGGGTGCCCACCGTTCCCGGGCCGCGGACCTTCAAGTCCGGATGAGGGCCTCCGACGCCGATCATGTTGAGATTGCCGTACTTGTCGACTTGCATCCCGCCGAAGCCCGAGCCTCCGCGCCGGATGCGCTGCCGGCCGCCGCGGCCTTTGGTGCCGCCGTCCACGACGTCGGCAAGGTAGATCTTGCATTCGGCCCCGTACGCGGCGCGCGGATCCCAGGTGCCGAGCGGCAGGGTATCGAATTTCGCGTTGTAGACGCCTGCGCCGCCGCAAAACAGCCAGAGGTTGGGCGTGACGGTCAATTGGGCCAGTCGGTTGGCTGCCAGCGAAACCACCTGGTTCGCGCCGCCGCTGCCGAGGACCTCGTCGTCCCCGGCGCACGATCGCGCGATGATGATCGCCAGGAGCTCCGCAGTGGAATAGTCGTCCGTCCCGGGAGTTGCTATGTCTGCCATGTCGTTTCCACCCGCTGCGTGTTCAAGCGGCCAGCATGCGACGCAGTTGCGTCAGCTTGCGGAGCCCGCCGATTTTTTCGAGGTACTCGAAATGATCGAGCCCAAAGACGAATTCATCGAGGTACTGCTGCGCCTGTCCCTCGCGGACCATCGAGAGATAGCGCTTCAGGTGCTCTTCATCGAGGGCGTAGTTGGCGGACGAGAAGGTGGGATGCGCACCGTACGGGGCATGCACGACGTAGTCCACCCAAAGCCCCGGAATCGTCGTTCTTGCCGGATCCTTCGTGATGGCCTCGGCGCCGACGATCTCGTCGGCCTGGACGATCACGATGTCGGCGGCTTTGGCTTTGTCGCGCTCCTGGCCGGTGCCTCCCCAGCATTGCGCGTTGCCGTATTCGTCGGCCGCCTGCGCATGCATGATGAAAACGTCGGACTTCAGGGGCGGAACGGCGTAGACCTCGCGTCCCGAGAACGGGTCGACCACCTTCTTCAACTCGGGATTGAGCGCGGGTGCGGAGATGGCCTCGTACAGGTACTGCACCGGCGCGAACGGCCGGCCTCCCGCCGCTGCCTGGGTTCCCAGAATGATGAACGGCTCGTCGGCTTCGACGATGTCGAGGGAGCGGTCTTTCGCCGCCTGGCGGAATGCCGGCGCTGTGCCGAGATATTCGAATCCGACGTACGACAGATAAAGCTTCTCGAGCATCTTGGCCGCGATCGGCAGATCGGCGGCGATGGATGCGGTTACCGGCGGGATCATCGTCATGCCGCTGGCGCCGGCACGGATGGCCGCTCTGATGAGCGCCATCGCGCCGTCGGCCGAATGCGACCCGGCCAGCGACAGGGTGCGCTTGGAGGCGATGATCCTGCCCGCCTCCTCCAGCGAAATGAGCTTGCTGCGGCGCTTCGGATCGGCAGGCAGCTGCTCCTCCAGCGGGATCATGAATTTATGGCGTAAGGGTTCTTCCATCGGGCGCCCCATGTTGTCGTTGTCTCTGCGCGGCCGGCCAGGCTGCGCCTGCAAGGTTCCGCCACGCCGGGGATAGATGTCCCGACCGGTTCATGGGTGGCGGGAATCCCAAGTAGCGATAAGCGTTCTGGCCTCGACTGCGTTCCCATGACAACACAAAGAAACCTATAGATTAAGTAAAATTGTCCAATCAATTCATCCCGTGAATTTATGAATTCGACCACCCGCCACCTTCGCGCCCTCGTGCAGATCGCCAGGCTGAAAAGCTTTACGCGGGCAGCCGAGCAATTGCACATCACCCAGGCCGGGCTGAGCTCCATGATCACCGAGCTGGAGTCCCAGCTGGGGTGCCGGCTCTTCGAGCGGACCACCCGCTCGGTCGCGTTGACGGCGACGGGGACGCTGCTGCTGGCATCGGCCGAACGGATCCTGGAGATCTTCGATTCGACGATCGCCCGGATAGACGAGACCACGGCGTCGTCCCGCCGGCTGCTTTCGGTGGCCGCCACGCCATTCATCTCGTCGAGCCTCTTGCCGACCGTATGCGCCCGGTTCCGCGAGGTCTGGCCCGACGTCCACGTGCGCATCAGGGACACGGTGCACAGCGAGGTGCGGGAACTGGTCGAGAGCGGAGAATGCGATCTCGGGATAGGCATTTTCTTCAAGCCGACCTCGGGCATGGAGCGAACGCCGATATTCGACTTCGATTTCGTCTACGTATCCCGCTCCGATAGATTGATGCGGGAAAGCAGCTTGCGGTCGCTGTCCCAGAGACGCGTGTTCTGGAGCGAACTGAAACACCAGCCCTTGATAGGCATGCCCCCGTCGCATGCGATCCAACGGCTGGTCGACGCTCACTTGAAGCCGATCGGGCGGGCCAATGAAGACCGGCCGGTGTACAACAGCTTCCACACCCTTCTGTCGATGGTGGAGGCAGGCATGGGGGGCGCCATTCTGCCTTCGTTCATCGGCGGCGCGGCAGTGGGGCGGCGCCTGAATTTGCAGATCATAGACAAACCCCGCCTGAGCCTGCAGTTGTACAGCGTGTCCAAGAAAGGGCGCGAGCTGCCGGAATCGGCCCAGGATTTCAAGGATTGCCTGCGGGAAATCATCGCGAAGCGCTGGTCGAGCGAACAATCCGTGGGGTAGGGGCGGGCGGTACGCCGGCTGGATGGCCGACACCTCACCTCGGAGTGAATGGCGCCGACGGACGATCGACCGCCGGCACTGTGTCATGCAGGGTGGCGGGGGCGCGGCCGAGATAATCGACGGCGCTCAAGGCGGCGAGAATGAACAGCATCGCCGCGGACAGCACGCACGTCGCGCGCAGCACGGGGTAGCGCTCGCGCAGCTCCATGAACCAGGCGAGGACCAGTCCGGCCTTGGCGAGCGCGATCACCAGGGCGGCCGCGGCATTGCCTTTGCCAAGAGGCAATAGCGCCAGCCCGATGGTCGATGCGGCGAGCGCGAGCAGCGCGATCCAGATGCGCGCCAGGACGCGCAGTTCGGCATGCAGGCTTGCGTTCACGATGCTCTCCCGACCAGGTAGAACGCAGGGAACAGGAAGATCCACACCACGTCGATGAAGTGCCAGTAGAGCGCGGTGATTTCGCCGCGAAGCGGCGCGTCGGCGTCGCTCGCGATACGGCTGCGCAGCACGGCCAGCAGCACGAGGCCGATCGCCAGATGGACCGCATGCACGCCGGTGCAGAGGAAATACAGGAAAAAGTAGCGCTGCGCGGCGCCCGGCTCGGTCCCGGTGGGCGCGCGGAAGTCGGGGCCCGGCAGCAGGCCTTCGCTCAGGTCGTGCGCATACTCGAAGCCCTTGATGGCCAGAAAGGCGAGGCCGAGCGCGATCGTCAGCGTCAGCAGCCTGCGCGTGGCGGAGAGAGCGCCATGGCGGCGGGCCGCGACCGCCGCCGCCATCGTGAAGCTGCTCGTGAGCAGCAGCAGGGTGTTGATGCTGCCCAGCCACAGGCTGCTGTGGCGCGCAGCCTGGACGAATGCATCCGGCGCGCTCAGCCGGGCATGCGCGTAGCCGACGAACAGCGGCCCGACGAACAGCAGTTCCGTGGCGAGGAACACCCACATGCCGAGCCGGGCCCGATAGCGGCGGTCGGCGTCGATGCCGGCTGCCGCGTTCACGATTCGCCTCCATCGGGATAGGCGTACGGGTCGCGGCCGCCCGGCGGCTGGACGGCGAAATTGTGCGTGGGCGGAGGCGAACTGGTCTGCCATTCCAGGCCGCGGGCGTGCCAGGGGTCGGGGCTCGCGGGCTGGCCGCGGAACCAGGACCAGCCCAGATAGCACAGCGGAAGCAGGTAGCCGACCGCGAGAATGGTCGCGCCGGCGGACGAGAGGACGTGCATCACCTGGAACTCTGGCGGATAGCTGTGGTAGCGCCGCGGCATGCCGTCGTAGCCGAGCAGGAACTGGGGAAAGAAGGTCAGGTTGAAGCCGAAGAAGACCAGTATCGCGGCGGCGCGCGCCCAGCCTTCGGGATAGAGCCGGCCGGTGATCTTCGGCCACCAGAAGTGCAGCGCGCCGAGATAGGCCATTACTGCGCCGCCCACCATGATGTAGTGGAAGTGCGCCACCACGAAATAGGTGTCGGTCACGTGCACGTCTATCGTCAGCGACGCCAGGAACAGGCCGGTCAGGCCGCCGAGCGCGAACAGGCCGACGAAGCCGAGCGCATACAGCATCGGCGCCGCCAGGCGGATGCTGCCCTTGTAGAGCGTGGACAGCCAGTTGAAGACCTTGATGGCGGATGGGACGGCCACCAGGAAGCTCAGCATCGAGAACACCATGTTGGCGTACATGGACTGTCCGCTGACGAACATGTGATGGCCCCAGACCAGGAAGCCGAGCACGGCGATGGCCAGGATGGCATAGGCCATCATGCGATAGCCGAAGATGCGCCGCTGGGCGAAGCAGGGAATGATCTCGCTCACCACGCCCATGGCGGGCAGGACCATGATGTAGACCGCCGGGTGCGAGTAGAACCAGAAAAGATGCTGGAACAGCAGGGGATCGCCTCCCAGCGCGGGATCGAAGATGCCGACGCCGAACAGGCGTTCGGCCGCCAGCAGCACGAGCGTGATCGCCAGCACCGGCGTGGCCAGCACCAGGATGATGCTGGTCGCGTAGTTGGCCCAGACGAAGAGCGGCATGTCGAACCAGCCCATGCCGGGCGCCCGCAGCGTGTGCACGGTGACGATGAAATTCAGGCCGGTCAGGATGGACGAGAAGCCCGTGACGAACACGCCGAACAGGGTCAGGATCACGTGCGTGTTCGAGAACATGGTCGAGAACGGCGTGTAGAACGTCCAGCCCGTGTCGACGCCGCCCAGCAGCAGCGCGGCCACCGTCAGCAGGCCGCCGGCCACGTACAGGTACCAGCTGAGCAGGTTCAGGCGCGGAAACGCCAGGTCGCGCGCGCCGAGCATCAGGGGAATGAGGAAGTTTCCCAGCACGGAGGGAATGGACGGAATCAGGAACAGCCAGACCATGATCACGCCGTGCGCGGTGAACAGCTTGTTGTAGGTGTCGTCGCCGACCAGGTCGCCCTGCGGCGTGACCAGCTCGAGCCGCATGATGCCGGCCGCCGCCCCGCCCAGCATGAAGAATGCGGTGATGCTGACCGCGTACAGAATGGCGATGCGCTTGTGGTCGTGCGTGAGCAGCCAGGACTTCAGCGTGTAGCCGTCCTGAAGATAGCTGCCTTGGGTGGCAAGAGTGCTCATGGATGCTGCGACTCCGAGGGTGGCGTGGCGCCGGGGTTCCTGAGGTATTCCGCCAGAGCGGTGAGTTCCTGTTCCGACAGCTGCCCGGCGTAGGAAGGCATGACCGGGGCGTAGCCGGCCGCGACCTGCTTGGCCGGAACCAGGATGCTGTCGCGCAGGTAGTTTTCGTCCGCGACCACGGCGCTTCCGTCCTGGAGCGCCACGCGCCGGCCGAAGAGGCCGTCGAGCGACGGCGCGCGGACGGTGCTGCCGCGGCCGTGGCAGCCCACGCAGCCATGCTCGCGGAATAGCGCGAGCCCCTGGCGGCGCAGTCCGTCCTCGATGGCCGCGCCCGCTTGCCACCGCGCATAGTCCTCGGGAGGCATCACGATGAGGCCGCCGGCCATGGAGGCATGCTCCGTGCCGCAGTACTCCGCGCACAGCAGCGGGTAGCGGCCGGGCACGTCGGCACGGAAGTTGAGCGTGGTATAGCGTCCGGGCAGGACGTCCTGCTTCACGCGCAGGGCCGGCAGGTAGAGACTGTGGACGGCGTCTTGCGAGGTCATCAGCAGGCGTACCGGCCGCCCGGCCGGCACGTGCAGCTCGTCGATCTCGCGCCGGCCGCCGGCGTGCTGCACGGTCCATACCCACTGCCTGGCCACCACGTAGATGGGCTCGGCGTCGGCCGAAGCCTTGGTCATGCCGCTGTAGTCGTGCGCGGACCAGGCGAACAGCGCCAGGAAGGCGAGCAGGATCGCGATGGTCCATGTCCACTCCAGACGGGGGGCGTCGAGCGGCACGCCGGCGCGGCTCGCACGCGACCCGGCACGGTATTTGATGCAGAAGAATACGGCGGTGGCAGCCAGCACGAGCAGAATGAACAGGGCCAGTCCCGCCAGGGTCAGGAACAGCGTATCCGTGCGATGCGCGAAAGCCGACGCGGCGGGGGACAGGATGGACAGCGAATCATTCATGGTCGGGCTCCCGCCGGCCGCCGCTCTGGCCGGACCGCGTCCGGCGGCGTTGCCGCCAGACCAGCGCAGCCGTCAGCATCATGACGGCCGCCCCCGCTGCCTGGGTGAGCCGCATCACGGCCGCGGAATACCGCCCAGTGGCGGGGTCGTAGTGCGCGCAGAAAAGCAGCAGGCGATCGGCCAGCCCGCCGACCCGGCCGCCGGCCGCTTCGGTCAAGGCCAGGCGCACGTCGCGGCTCGAGAAGCGCACGCCGGGCATGTAGCGGGAGATCCTCCCCTCTGGCGTCAGGACGACGAAGCCGGCGGGGTGCCCGAACTGCATCGTCGCCGGATCGTAGCGGTAGGGGAAGCCGACGGCCCGCGCCAGCGCGTCGATATCGGATTGCCGGCCGGTCAGCAGGTGCAGCCGCGCAGCCGCGTGCGGATCCAGCGTCGCCGTGTACCGCTGCAGCTTGCGCGCGGCGTCGGCCGGCCCTTCGGCCGGATCGATGCCGACCGCGATGATTGCGTAGTCCAGCCTCGTCTCGCGCACGCTTTCGAGAATGCCGTCCATGGTGGTTTCGCACAGCATCGGGCAGTGGTAGTAGCCGAGCACGAGTATGGCCGGCCGGCCCGCCATCAGGCTTGCCATGTCGGTCGAGACGCCGGATGGCAGCACGAACGGGGCATGCACCGGCACCTGGGCGCCCAGCCGCTGTGTGAAGGGCGTGGGGGCGAAATCGGTGGCGGCGGCCGCCATGGACCACGCCCACGCGAGAGCGGCCAGCCATCTCATGGCCGGCGGACGCCGCTTCGCGGGGCGCCAGTGGATGGAGAGGAGTCCGAGGCCGGATCGCTCGGCGACATGGCGGCGATTGCGCGCATCGCCTGTTCGATGGGCACTCGGGCGATGCCGGCGGCCGGATCGACCCAGCCGTAGCCCGCCAGCAGGGCCCGTTTTTCCGCCAGGTAGGTCTCGAGCGCATCCCGCGGCGCCGTTTCGAGCAGCGGCCCCGACGCCCAATGCTGCGGTTCGTCCATCGGAACGACATCGCGGCCGCGGTCCCACGCTTCCAGCAGCGCGACCGCGGCGCCCGCGGCGACCGCGATCGCGGCCATGCCGCCGATGGCGATGCGGCGCAGCGCGCGTACATCGATATCCTCATCCATGGCGATGCTCCGAGGTCGATCGGCGCCGCATCCGTACAGCCTGGCGCGTGCGCAGCCAGGCGGCAAAGGCGTGGGCCAGCATGCCCATCGAGGCGGCCAGCACCGGCAGCAGCCATGCCAGGTGCCACGAGAGGGCGGGCACCGACGGCAGTACCTGCCAGGCGGCTTCGACCATGCCGAACGCGGCCACCCATGACGCCAGCCACTGCAGCCCCGCGGCTGACCGCTTGATGCGCCGCGACAGCAGCAACAACAGCGGCAGCGCGAAGCCGCCCAGCGCGAGCGCCAGTCCCAGCCAGCGCCACCCGCCGAGATAGCGCGGCAGGTACCACGAGATCTCGTGCGGCAGGTTCTCGGCCCAGATGATCTGGAATTGCGTGAACTCCAGATAGGCCCAGCCGAGTACGAAGGTAAGCAGCAGGTTGCCCAGGTCGCCGCGGACTTGCGGCGGCACCGCCCGCGCGACGGCCGCAGTCCCCAGGGCGAGCGCGAACTTGAGCTGGCATACCAGCGCCAGCAGCCCGAAGCCCGAGGAATGCCAGGTCGGCACGAGCGACACGACGAGATCGATGGCCGCCACGGTGGCCGACCATCCCACGGCGAGCAGGCCCGCCGCGGCCGCGCCCGGACGCATGGGGCGCGAGCCGCCAGGAGAGAACCAGGCCAGTCCGCTCCACAGCAAACCCAGCAGCAGCAGCCGGAAGGTGAAGGCCGGCAGCGCGCGCCAGGCCTCGCGGAACGCGGGTTCGCGCGCGGGGTCGATCCAACCGGAGGCGGCCCAGGGATACAGAGTGTCCAGCAGCGGGAACAGCGGCAGCCAGAGCAGCGCCAGCAGGGGCAGCATGGCCGCGCGGCGATACAGGGTCGTTCTCAGGTCGGCGCTCCATCGCCCGCCCGCCAATCCATCGATGTAGAGCACGCCGAGCGAGCCTAGCGCGGCGCCGGTCCAGCCCCACCAGGCCGCCAGCCAGGCGGCCGCGAGGTCGGTGGGAGCCAGCCATGCTCCGGCCGCTCCTGCAACAGTCAGCGTCGCCAGCGCAACGGCCGCCGCCACCCCGGGCCGGGCCGCCACGAGGGCATGGCTGAGTGCCGGCAGGCCGGCTTGTCCGGTCCGGCTCATCGCTGCTCCCTGCGCGGCAGGTGTTCGAGCGCTTCGGTGCGCACCGGCTCCGGCAGGCGGTCCACCTCGGCGTGTTGGCTGAGCTGCAGCGCGCGCAGGTAGGCGACCACCGCCCAGCGTTCGGCGGGGGACAAGCGGTCGCCATAAGGCCGCATCTGGCCGTAGCCGTCGCGGATGACCTCGTACAGATGGCGATCCGGGGCGCTGCGCAGCCGGTCGATGTGATAAGAGGGCGGCGCGGGAAAACCGCGGCGCACGATGCGGCCGTCGCCGTCGCCCGCCGGGCTGTGGCAGGGCATGCAATAGATCTCGTAGCGCTCGCGCCCCTGGCGCAGCAGCGCCATGTCGACGGGATAGGGCTGCGCGGGCGCCTCGTCGTCGCGCAGGCCGCGCTGCACGTCTTCGCCGCCGCGGCGGCTGCTGCTGCTGACGGCCAGGTCGCCGCGGCTGCGCGGGAGCGTACCCGGCTGCGCCTGCGGGCCCGGGGCGCGGCCGGAAGCCGGCGCCTGTGCGCCGTAGGGCTTCGCGCGCGGCTGGTCGTACATGTCCTGTCTGGCCCGCTCGCAGCCGCCGAGCGCAAGCAGCGCCAGGCACGCGGCCGCCGCTGCCCGGCCGCGATGCGGCGCGATGCGGCGGCCGGCGCTCACTGCGGCACCTCGTCGACGCGATAGGCGTCGCATCGCTCCAGCAATGTTCGCGCCTTCACGCACGCCGCCTCGTCCTGCAGGCCGCGAATGCAGAGGAAGAAGCGGTCGCGCGAGGCGCGCGAAAAACCCGGGGCGTCGAAAACGGGATGCCGCAGGGCCGGCAGCCCGTTGCCGAGCAGCATCGCCAGCACCGCGGCGAGCGCGGCGCCCAGTATGGTCATCTCGAAAGTCACAGGGATGAAGGCCGGCCAGTTGTGCAGCGGGCGACCGCCGACGTTGACCGGATAGGCCACGACGGCCGCGTACCATTGCATGAAATAGGCGGCGCATCCGCCTGCCGCGCCGCCCGCCAGCGTCGCTGCCGGCACCCAGTTGCGTCCCATGGAGACCACTTCCGCCAGACCTTCGACCGGCAGCGGCGAGTAGGCGTCGATCGCGTCGAAGCCCGCTTCGCGCGCCTGGCGCGCCGCATCGAGCAGCGCCTCGCCGGTGCCGAACTGTCCGATCACGCCGTAGGGCAGGCGCTTCATGGCTCGGTGCTCCCGGTCCGCTCGACCAGCTCCCGCATCTCGCTCATCGAAATCATGGGCAGGAAACGCACGAACATGAGAAAGAGCCATGCGAACAGCGCGATCGAGCCGATCAGCAGCGCCCAGTCCCAGCCGGTCGGTATGTAGACGCCCCATGAGGAAGGGAGGTAATCGCGATGCGTGCTCTGCACCACGATCAGGAAGCGCTCCATCCACATGCCGAGGTTGATCACGATGCTGATCGCAAGCAGCGCCGGCACGTTGGCGCGTATGCGGCGCAGCCAGAGCAGTTGCGGCACGGCGACGTTGCAGGCGAGCAGGCTCCAGTACACAGGCGCGTAGATGCCGGTCCAGCGGTCGACGGTCATCGCGATCTCGTATTCGTCGCCGCTATAGAACGCGGTGAAGGCCTCGGCGGCATATCCGTAGGCGACCACTGCGCCGGTTGCCAGCAGCACGCGCGCCGAAAGATCGAGATGCTTCATCGTGATGAAGTCGTGCAGCCGGAAATAGTGGCGCAGCGGAATGGCCAGGGTGACGACCATCGCGAAGCCCGAATAGAGCGCGCCTGCGACGAAATACGGCGGGAAGATGGTCGAGTGGTAGCCCGGCGTGTTGCCGATGGCGAAGTCGAGGGAGACGATGGTGTGCACCGACACGACCAGCGGCGTGGCCAGTCCCGCCAGCAGCAGGTAGGCGCTTTGGTGGCGCGCCCAATGCCGCGCATCGCCGCGCCAGCCGAGGGCGAACAAGCCGTACAGGCGGCGGCGCGCGGCCGTGCGGGCGCGGTCGCGCAGGGTCGCCAGGTCCGGGATCAGGCCGACATACCAGAACATCAGCGAAACGAGCAGGTAGGTCGCGATCGCGAACAGGTCCCACACCAGGGGGCTGTGCCATTGCGGCCAGAGCCCCATGCGGTCGGGATAGGGGACCAGCCAGTAGAAGAACCACGGACGGCCCAGGTGCAGGATCGGAAACAGCCCGGCGATGGACGCGGCGAACAGCGTCATCGCCTCGGCATAGCGGTTGATGGAGGTGCGCCAGCGCTGGCGCAGCAGCAACAGCACGGCGGAAATGAACGTGCCCGCATGGCCGATGCCGATCCACCATACGAAGTTGCTGAGCGCGAACCCCCACGCGACCGGGATGTTGACGCCCCAGATGCCGACGCCGCGGGTGACCACCCACGCGGCCGAGCCGAAGAATACGAACGTGCCGGCCAGCGCCACGGCGCATCCTACGCGCCAGCGCACCCCCGCCGGCGCGAACACGATGGCGGCGATGCGATCGGTCACCTCGGCAAGGCGGGAGCGCCGGGCGTGCGGCTCAGGCATCGCCATCTCCTCCTTCCTGCGATGCGTCGCCGCCGTCGGCCTTGCGGCGCACCCGTGCCAGGTAAGTGGTGCGCGGCCTGGTGTTCAGCGCTTCGAGCAGGGCGTAGTGGCGCGGCGAGGCGCGCGCCCGGTTCACCGCGCTCGCCGGGTCGTTGAGGTCGCCGAATACGATCGCGCGGCTCGGGCATGCGGCCTGGCAGGCGGTAACGACGTCGCCGTCGCGCAGCGGCGCCCCGGTGCGTCCGGCATGGATGCGGGCCCGGTTGATGCGTTGGACGCAATACGTGCATTTCTCCATCACGCCCCGCGACCGCACGGTCACGCCGGGGTTGCGCTGCGCGGGCACGGCCGCGTCGCCCGCGCTGTATTCGAAGAAATTGAAGCGGCGGACCTTGTATGGGCAGTTGTTGGAGCAGAACCGGGTGCCGATGCAGCGGTTGTAGACCTGGGCATTCAGGCCGTCGCTGTCGTGCACCGTGGCGCCGACCGGACAGACTTCCTCGCAAGGCGCGTTCTCGCAGTGCATGCAGGGAACGGGTTGGAAGGCGCCGGTTTCGCCGACGTCGTCATAGCGGTCCACGCGGATCCAGTGCATGACCCGGCCGCGCGCGACTTCCTCCCGGCCCACTACGGGGATGTTGTTTTCGGCCTGGCAGGCGATGGTGCAGACCCCGCAGCCCGTGCATGCGTCGAGGTCTATGTTCATCGCCCAGGCATGATCGGGATACGGCACGGGCGGGTAGAGGCTGGGCAAGGGTTCGTGCCGGGGCACGCCGTGTCCCGGTTCGACGCTGAGGATCACCTCGCGCCCATGCGTGGACGTCTCGGTCTGCACGCGCGAGAACGCATGCCGCCGGCCGAGGGCCCGTGCGCGCACAGGCCCCGTGTGCATGCCTGGGGGCACCAGGCCATGGGCGTTGGCGCCGACCCGGTTGCCGACCGAACCGGCCGCGGTCCGCCCATAGCCCGCCGCCACCGCGAGCACGCCGTCCGCCTGGCCCGGGCCGACCAAGGCGGGCGCTTGCACGATTGTTTCGCCCGCGCGCAGTTCCAGCACGTCGCCGGTGCGCACGCCGAGCGCGGCGGCGGTGGCGGCGCTGAGCAGAACGGCGTTGTCCCAGACGACCCGTGTGTGGGGATCCGGCAATTCGTGCAGCCAGGCATTGTTGCCGAAGTCTCCCGCCACGTGGGAAGGCAGCAGCCGCAGCACCAGCCCGGGCGGCCGGGGCGGCGGCCGGCTGCGCGGCGCCAGCGCCGGCCCGGCGGCGATGCTCGCCGCATCCGGCGCGTCGATCACGCCGCGCCTGAGCGCCTCGCGCCAGCGCGCATCGAAATCCGCCGCCCACGCCGTTCGCCACGTGGACTGGACCGCCTGATGGGCGCTCAGGTCGGCGCCGGCCAGCCAGGACAGCACGGTATGCGGCGAGACGCTGTCGTGCAGCGGCGCGATCACGGGCTGCACGATGCCTGCGCTGCCGTCCCAGGCGTGGGCATCGCTCCAGGCTTCGAAGTCGTGCGGCCGCGGCGCATGCCAGCCTGCCAGGCGCGCCGTTTCGTCGCGGTACAGGCCGAGATGCACGCAGAGCGGCACGCGCGCCATGCCTTGGGCGAAACCGCTGGCGGGGGCATCGTATGCGGGGTTGGCATCGAGCACGAGCAGGGTATCGACCTCGCCCGCGCTCATCGATGCCACCAGCGAGGACAACGGTTGCGGCACGGGTGCGTCGCGGTGCTGCGCGACTTCCAGGCACGTGCCCAGGCTGCCCGCACGCTGGTTCAGCGCCCAGATGATCTCGTGCGCGCGCGGCGACAGGGTCGGGCCGCCGATGATGAGGGCGGAGCCACGGTGCTGCGCGAGCATCCTGCCGAGTTCGGCCGCCATGGCCGCCGTCGAGGCCTCGGCCGGCATGGCGCCCGTGTCCGGAACGCCGGCCGAGGCCGCGAGGGCTTCGAGCACGCATTCGATCTGCCATGGGGCCAGCGTGCGGCAGCGATCCGCATGGCTGGCGATCAGCGAAGGGGACGATTGCAGGACGTGGACCGTACAGCCGCCGGCGCGCGCGCGAACGATGTCTTGCGCATGCCGCACGCCGGCCGCGCCGCGCAGCGGATCGGCATCCAGGCAGACCAGCAGGCGCGCGCGGTCCAGCCTGTACCGGACACGGGCGCGGGTGCCGGTGAGCCGGAACCAGGCAGCTGCCGCCGCGTCGTCCGGCAGTGCGTCGTGGACATGCCATGCCATCCGGGGCAGGGCCTCGGCCAGTTCGCGCAGCTGGCGCATCATCGTGGGCGATGCGCAGGGGCCGGTCAGGATGTGCAGGCCGCGGCCCGAACGCGCCTGCAGCGCGGGCAGCCGCTCGCGCAGGGCGCGGCGCAATCCGTCGGGGCCGGCGATCATGCCGTCGCGCAATACATTGCGGGAGCGGTCCGGATCCCATAGCTGCAGCACGGTTGCCTGGGTCCGGGCGTCGGTCGCGCCGAGACTCGCCTGATGATCGGAGTTGCCTTCGACTTTCGTCGGCCGACCATCGTGGGTTTCGACCAGCACCCCGAAGGCTCCGCCGCCGTGCCGGACGCTGGTGGCATAGAAGACCGCCTCGCCCGGCGCGGCGCCTTCCGGCATCGATGCGTAGGAGAAGATCGGTTCGGCCGGCGGTCCCTTGCAGCCGGTGGCGGCCATCGCGGCAGCGCCGGCCATCGCCGCGAGCAGGGTGCGGCGGCCCGGGTTTTCCGGCCCGTCCGCATGGCGGTCGAATTGCTGCGTGGGCCGTTCGCGATGGAAGGTGACGGGAATGTCCATGGCGTCTAACGGTGACAGGTGGTGCAACTGGTCATGCGGGCCTCGCTTTCGAAGCGGAACGTCCGCTGCAGCAATTCGATGTCTTGCGCCGACAAGGGCGCGCGGTCGTGCATCGCGAAGACCTGGTCGCGCGGACCGGCATGGTGCGCCGGCGCGCGATGGCATTCGATGCACCACTCCATCGTCAGCTCCTGCTGGCGCACGAGGCGCGGCATGGTGTCGACCCGGCCATGGCAGGTCATGCACGCCACGCCCTTGGCGACGTGGATGCTGTGGTCGAAGTGGACGAAGTCGGGCAGGTCGTAGACACGTTTCCATGCAATCGGTGTGCCTTGTTCCGCGCTGTCGCGCAGCGGAGCCAGCGCCAGCGCATCGCGGAACAGCGCCGCATGGCAGGTCAGGCAGACCGACGCGGCGGGCATCCCCGCCGAGGCTGTCTTTTCGACAGTCGAATGGCAATATCTACAATCGATCCCGTCGTCGCCCACGTGATGCCGGTGGCTGAACGGAATCGGCTGGTCCCATCCTTCGCGCGCATTCACGCTCGCCGTCATCCGCCATACGACCAGCGCTGCCGACCCCGCCACGAAGCCGGCTATGGCGAGCAGCGCGAGTTTGATGAGCAGGACGGCAGGGTCGTCGAAGGTTTGCGCCATGGGAGAGGAGTCCGTGGATGAGCACCTCCGCAACTCTCGTGCCTGTCATCGGACTGAACAGCACGACCGGCCGCGCAGCCTCAGCCGCGCATATAACGTTGCGGCGCTTCGCCCATGGCGCGGCGGAACATGGCGCTAAAGGCGTTGACTGTGGCGTATCCCATATCCTGCGCGACGCTGCTGACCGACTGTCCCAGCGACAATTGGCAAACCGCCTCGGACAGGCGCAACTGCTGGCGCCATTGACCGAAAGTCAACCCGGTTTCCTGCTTGAACAGCCGGCTCAGGGTGCGCACGCTGGTTCCCGCGCGCAGGCTGAGCAGCTCCATGGAATCGTGTGTCGCCGGCGACCGCATCAGCGTTTCGCAGACTTTGAGCAGACGCTTGTCCTGCGGCAGCGGCAGCTTCCCGTGGCGGATAACCTCGGCCTCGCTCAACTGCCGCAGTAACAGGGGGACAAGCATCGCCGCCTTGCTGTCCGGCTCGTAGGCGGGCGGGTCTTCCAGCATGGCGAGGATCAATTCGCGCAGCAGGGCGGTTACGCGAATGTGGCGGCATTCCGGCCACAGCCACGGCGCGGCGTCCGGTTCGATCCGCAGCCATCGCATGGCCACGCGGCCGACCATGTGCAATTCGTGGTCCACCCCCGGCGCTATCCACAGCGCCTGGCGCGGTGCGACGGCCCATGCGCCTTGCGGCGTCAATACACGCACTACGCCGTGCGTGGCGTGAACCAATTGGCCCTGCTCATGGCTGTGCCAGATCTCGCGGTGGCCGTGCTCATAGTCCCGCCGCGCAGCCATGACCGGCCGCTCCTGTTTCCGGTAATCCCGCGCAAAACGGTCTCGCCAGATCTTGTCCATTTGAAGGTGATTCAAGAGATGTTGTTCTGAAACTGCCAAATATCGGCGGTTCCTCACAAATATATGGCGGCCTAATTCACCGACTGTAAGTTCAAATAATACTAATTCGCATTTTCAATGATGTGGGCGCCGCGGTGTCGTCCGCCGCGCTCTTGAGAGGAGCCTGAACGGCCATGTCCCCTTTCCAACTACGACGCATGCTGTCCCGCACTGGCACTGCGGTGGCCCTGTCCGCCTGCTGGAGTCCGATGGTGCACGCCCAGGCTGCGGCACGGCCGGACGCTACCATGGCACCGGCCGGCGGGAACGTCAATGGCGTTTCGTCCCAGGCGGCAGCCGGCGGGGCGACCACCTTGCCTGCCGTCACGGTGACCGGAACGGCCGAGACGCCGCGCGGCGGGTTGCCGCCTGCCTTCGCCGGCGGGCAGGTCGCGCGCGGCGGCGGTCTGGGCCTGCTCGGCAACCGCGACATCATGGACGCGCCGTTCAGCCTGACCAGCTATACCGCGCAAAGCATCGAGGACCAGCAGGCGCGCAGCATCAGCGACGCGGTGAAGAACGACGCCTCGGTGCGCACCATCTGGGCCGACGGCAGCTACAGCTCGCAGATGACCATCCGCGGCTTTCCGGTGCAAGCGCAGGACATGGCGATCAATGGCGTATACGGCATTGTTCCGCCGCAACTGACGGGCGGCCTGGAGATGGTCGAACGCGTCGAGATCCTGCGGGGCCCCGGCGCGCTGCTGTACGGCATGGCGCCGTCCGGCGCGGTGGGCGGCACGGTCAACCTGGTTGCCAAGCGCGCCACCGATGCGCCCATTACTCGGTTGACGACGAGCTACTGGTCGGACGCACAGTTCGGCGCGGCCATCGACCTCGGCCGGCGCCTGGGCGAGGACAAGCAGTTCGGCATCCGCTTCAATGCGGCCTATCGGGACGGCGATACGGCCCTAGACAAGCAGCAGCAGCGCGTGGGCTTCGCCTCGCTCGGCCTGGACTACCGGAGCGACCGCGTGCGCATCTCGGCCGATCTGGGCTATCACGACATGCGGTCGGACAACCCCACGCGCCCCATCTACACCGACAATGCCAGCTTCCAGATCCCGAAAGCGCCGCCGGGGGACCTGAACCTGGGCCAGTCGTGGTACTACGCCAAATCCGAGGATACCTACGGGATGGTGCGCGGTGAAGTGGACCTGGCCGACGACCTGACCGCATACGCGGTGGCGGGCGGCCGCCGCAACGACTTCCTGGGCCTGTACAACTTCATCTACCTGCAGAACGGTGCGGGGGATTTCCGCGCGAACCAGTACTACCAGCCCACCTACGCCGATACGAAGACCTTCCTGGGAGGGGTGACGGGACGATTGAATACCGGTCCGCTTCGGCACACCATCGATTTGTCGGTCTCCGTGCTGGGAACGGAGTCGGGCGTGCTGGCGCCGGTAATCGCCACGTACAACGGCAATCTCTACGATCCCGTTTCCGTGAGCCAGCCCAGCCTGTCGGGCTTCTCCAGCGATGCGCCCAAGACGTCGTTCAGCCGCCTGGCCAGCGTTGCGCTGGCGGACACCATATCGGCGTGGGACGACCGAGTTCAGTTCACTGCCGGCTTGCGGCGCCAGTCCGTCAAGGTGGACAACTACAACGCGGCTACCGGTTTGAGAACCGCTACCTATGACGAGGACGCCTACACGCCGGCTTTCGCCCTCCTGGTCAAGCCGTGGCAGCATGTGTCCTTGTATGCCAATTACATCCAAGGTTTGGGCCAGGGTCCGGCCGCCCCGGCATCGGCCGCCAACTCGGGTACGGTGTTTGCCCCGATCAAGTCCAAACAGTACGAGGTCGGCGCCAAGGCGAGATTCGATGGCGTGGGCGCGTCGATCGCGTACTTCGAGATCAAGCAGCCGAGCGGATTCCTCGATCCGGCCAGCAATACGTTCGGCATGGATGGCGAGCAGCGCAACCGCGGGTTGGAAATCAATGCCCATGGCGAGGTGGCGCGCGGCGTGCGGCTGCTGGGCGGGGTGTCTTTCATCGACGGCAAACTGACCAAGACCGCCGGCGGCGCGAACGACGGCAACAAGGCGGTGGGGGTGCCCGGCACGCTGCTGAACCTGGCCGTGGAATGGGACCTGCCGAGCGTTCCGGGGTTGACGCTGTCGGCGCGTCATCTCTATACGTCGTCGCAGTATTACAACCCCGCCAACACGCAGAAGATTCCCGGCTGGCACCGCACGGATATCGGCGTGCGCTACCGCGCCCGCATGATGGACAAGGGGGTTACGCTGCGCGCCGGTATCGCCAATCTGTTCGACAAGGACTACTGGGCCGGGGCCTCCGCCAATTACGGCCTGGCGCGCGGCTATCCGCGTACCTACATGGTGTCCGCCACGATAGATTTCTAGGGAACCCGCACGCATGACAGGCCGCCGGCGCTTTTGCCTGGGGATGGGAACGCAGCTCGCGCTGGTCCTGTCCGGCCGCGCGCGGGCGGCTGTATCAGCGGACGGCTCGGCGGCCTTGCCGCGCATCGCCTGTACCGACTGGGCAGCCGCCGAGAGCCTGGCCCTGGTGGGCAACATGCCCATCGCCGTGCCCGAACTCGATGTGTACCGGCAATGGCTGCCCGAGCCCGGGCTGCCGGCGGGCACCGCCGATCTGGGGGCGCGCACCGAGCCCAATCTGGAGGCGCTGTCCGCGCTGGCGCCGGACAGCATTTTCATTTCAAGCTGGCAGGCCGGCATGCTGCCGCTGTTCCGGCGCATCGCGCCGACCGAGATAGCCAGGCTGTTTGATGCCGGAGGCGATCCTTACCTCGGCATGCGCGAACTGCTGCTGCAAGCCGGCCATGCGAGCGGCCGCGAGGCGAGGGCGCGCCGCTGCCTGGACGACTTCGATGCGCAACTGGGCGCATTGCGGCAGGCATTGGCCGCCCGCCCTCGGCGCCCTCTGTACGTCGCCGTGCTGCACGAGAACGGCGCGCAGGCCTACGTGTATGGCCGCGGCAGTTGGGTGGACGCCGTGATCGGCAGGCTGGGGCTGCGCAATGCCTGGACGGCGCCCACGACCTTCTACGGCAACAGCCTGGTGGGAATCCCGGCCCTGGCCGGCGACCCGGCCGCCGCCATCCTTTACCTGGACCAGGGGGCCCGTACGCGGCGCGCGCTGGCACAGTTGCGCAGCAGTACATTGTGGCGCGGCCTGCCCGCCGTGGCGCAGGGGCGCGCCGTCATGATCCCGTCTTTCTTCGCCCTGGGCGGCATACCCTCGGCGGCGCGTTGCGCCCGGCTGCTCGCCGCCGCCATGGCCGACGGCGCCGCGATGGGCAGTGCGAGGTAGCCCATGGAACATGCGCTGCTTCATCTGCCCGCCGCTTCCAGGCCGTTCCGCTGGATTGCGCTGGCATCACTGTGCGCGGTGGCGGTCGCTTTTACGCTGTACACCCTGGCCGGGATCGCGCCGCCCTCCCGCTGGATCGCCATCCTGGACGGCCGCGCGCAGGACGCGGTGCAAAGCCTGACGTTCACCCAGGTGGCGCTCCCGCGTATCGCCATCAGCTGGGTGGTCGGCGCCGGGCTGGGCCTGGCTGGGCTGCTGTTCCAGCAGGCCTTGAGAAACCCGCTTGCGGATCCGGCGACCATCGGCGTGTCATCCGGCGCCTATCTGGCCCTGGCGGCCGCGACCCTGTATGCGCCGCGGCTCCTGGAATGGAGCGCCGAAGGCGTGGCGCTGGCGGGCGGTATCGCGGCGTGCGTGCTGGTGATGGCGGTGGCCCGACGTTCCCAATTCGCCACGATCCACATCATTCTGGCGGGACTCATCGTATCGCTGTTCTGCGGCGCCGCCGCGGGGGCGTTGACGCTGATGAACCACGAGTATCTGAACGGGCTGTTCGTCTGGCAGACCGGTTCGCTGGCCCAGAACGGATGGCAGAAAGTGGCGCGCATGCTGGCGCAGTACGCGGTGCTGGCGGTCTGTGCGGGCCTGCTGGCGCGGCCTCTCGTCATGTTGACGCTGGATGACGAGCGCGCGGCGGCCTTGGGCGTGCACGTCTCGCGGGTGCGCGCGGCGTCCATCGCCCTGGGCGCGGCCTTCAGCGCGATCGCGGTTGCCTGGGTGGGAGTCGTGGGGTTCATCGGCCTGATGGCGCCGCATCTGGCGGGAATGCTGGGGGCGCGCACGCTGGCGCAGCGCATGCTGGCCGCGCCATTGCTGGGCGCGTTGCTGCTGTGGGCAACGGACCAGGTGGTCCAGACCCTGGGACGCTCGGCAGCCTCGATTCCGACGGGCAGCGCCTGTGCGCTGCTCGGCGCGCCGCTGTTGCTGTGGCTGCTGTTCCGGCAGCGTGCAGGCCTGGGCACGCGGCCCGCGCCGGGTGCTGCATCGCCGGCAAGGCACGGCGTGATCCTGCAGGACAAGTACTCCGATCGAACCTTGCTGGCGCTGTGTGCGGCGGCGGGCGCGGCGAGCCTGCTGGTCGCGCTGGCCCTGGGGCGCGATGCGGCGGGCTGGACCGGCCTGGCCGATACCGCCTGGGCCACGATCCGCGATTGGCGCGTGCCGCGCGTCGCCGCGGCGGCCCTGGCGGGCGCCATGCTGGCCAGTGCCGGCACGCTGCTGCAGCGGCTGACCGGCAATCCGCTCGCCAGTCCCGAGGTCCTGGGCATTTCGTCCGGTGCGGCGCTCGGTGTCATCGGCGTCCTGCTGCTTACCGCGGATCTTGGCGCTCCGGGCATGCTTGCCGCGGCCAGCACGGGAGCGCTGGCGGCCCTGGCCGTGATCGCGGCGTTGAACTGGCGGGCGGGGTTCTCGCCGGAGCGGGTGCTGCTGACCGGCGTCGCCCTGTCTACGCTGTTCAGCGCCTTTGCGGCCTTCTTGCTGACGAGCGGCGACCCGCGCGCGGCCGCGCTGCTGACATGGATGTCGGGATCGACGTACCGTGCGACCAGCGCAAGCATTCTTCCCGGCCTGGCGATACTGGGGCTGGCTCTGGGCAGCGCGATCGCCGGCCGGCGCTGGCTGCTGATCCTTCCGCTGGGTGCGGAAGGGGCGCAGGCCCTGGGCGTCGCCGTGCTGCAGGCGCGGCTGTACTTTCTGGTCATCGTCGCGGTGCTGACGGCCAGCGCCACCATCCTGGTCGGACCGTTGAGCTTCGTGGGGCTGCTCGCGCCGCACATGGTGCGCGGATTGGGGCTGCAGCGGCCGCGCGCAGCGTTGGCCGGCTCCGTCCTGGCCGGCGCCGCCATTATGGTGCTGGCCGACTGGGCCGGCCGCATCGCGGTCTTTCCGTGGCAGATTCCGGCCGGACTGGTTGCCATGCTGGCGGGCGGTCCCGCGTTTTTGTGGTTATTGTGGAGAAGCAAATGAATCCCCCCGAGCCTGTAGCGTCCGACCCCCGGCCGGCTTCGTTGCTGCGCGAGGCCGTGCGCCTGCTCAGGCCTTTCTGGAAGGTCGCCATCCTGGCCACCGTCATGGGCGCCGCCAGCGGCCTGGCGACCGCCTGGCTGCTGGCGACGGTGAACCGCGCGCTGCACATGCCGCAAGGGGCGACAGCGGGTCTGCTGGGGTTGTTCGCGGGGCTCTGTGTGGTGACCATCGCCGGGGAAATTGCCTCGGACCTGGGCAATGGCCTGGTCGGGCAGAACGTGGTGGCCAAGCTGCGCAAAGACCTGTCCGAAAAAATCCTGTCCGCGCCGATTGCGCAGATCGAGCGCTTTCGCGTCCATCGCATTACCACCACGCTGAACCAGGATATCGACACGATCAGCACGTTCACTTTCGGCTTCTCGGGGCTGGCGATCGCCATGGCGATCACCATCGGCTGTTTCGCCTATCTGGCGGTGCTGTCGCCGCTGCTCAGCCTGCTGGCCGCGGCGGCCATCGCCCTGGGCAGTTGGGGCCACGCCATGGCCCGCCAGCGCGGGCGCAAGGGCTTCGAGGCCGCGCGCGACGCGCAGGACGAATTGCAGCGCCACTATCGCGCCATCACGGAAGGTTCGAAGGAACTGCGCATCAACCGGGACCGGCGCCGTACGCTGCGCGATGCCTACCTGAACGCCACGATCGAACGCATCCGCGACTTGCGCGTGCGCGCCATGCGCGTTTTCATGTCCGCCAATGCCTTCGGCTCGGCCTTGTTCTTCATCGTCATCGGCGTCGTGCTGGCGCTGCAGAACAAGTTGTCCGCCGGAGCGCCCGTATTGTCCGGCTTCGTCATCGTGCTGCTGTACGTGAAGGGGCCGTTGACGCAACTGATCAGCGCACTGCCCATGCTGGGACAGACCCAGATCGCCATACGCCGTGTCGCGGAACTGTCGCTGAAGTTCGCCAATCCGGAAGCCGACCTCTTCCCGGCGCCGGCCGCGCCGGCCAGGCCGGAGCAAGTCGGATCCATCGAGCTGCGCGGCGTTTGCTACGCCTACCCCACGGATGCCGGCGCGGGCATGTTTCAGCTGGGCCCCATCGACCTGCGCATCGAACAGGGCGAAATGCTGTTCCTGGTCGGCGAGAACGGCAGCGGCAAGACGACGCTCATCAAGCTGCTGCTGGGCCTGTACGAACCCCAGGAGGGAATCGTCCTGCTGGATGGCGAACCCGTGGTCGCGGACAACCGCGACGATTACCGCCAGTTGTTCAGTACCGTCTTCGCCGACTATTTCCTGTTCGACGACGTGGTGGTGGGGCCCGCCCAGGCCGCCGAGGCGGCTGTCTACCTGGAACGGCTCGAACTGGGCCACAAGGTATCGGTGACCGACGGCAGGTTCTCGACCACCGACCTTTCCACCGGACAGCGCAAACGGCTCGCTCTGGTCCATGCTTATCTGGACAAGCGGCCCGTGCTGGTGTTCGACGAGTGGGCCGCCGACCAGGATCCCGCGTTCCGCCGCGTGTTCTATACGGAGATCCTACCGGACCTCAAGCGCGACGGCAGGACGCTGATCGTCATCTCGCACGACGACCGCTATTTCCACGTCGCGGATCGCGTGGCGCACATGTCCGACGGGCGAATCGTCAGTGTGGAAAGCCAACCGGGCTCGCTGCGGCGGCTGGCGGCGGGGCGGCCATGATCGGAGCGTCCTCCGCGCGGCCCGCCGCGCCCGCATTGCTGGAACTGCGCGACGCCGGATTCCGGGCCGCGGGCGAGACGATTCTGCAACCGCTGACATTGGCTATCCCGGCCGGACGCGTGCTGGGAGTGATCGGCCACAACGGCTCGGGCAAATCCACGCTGGGGAGGATGCTTGCGCGCCAGCTCCTGCCGTCCACAGGCCGGCTGCTGCTGCGCGGCGCGCCGGCCGAGCGCATGGCCGCGCGCCAGTTCGCGCGCGAGGTGGCCTATCTGCCTCAGCATATTCCCGCGGCCGCCGGCATGACGGTGCAGGAACTGGTCGGCCTGGGGCGCTACCCCTGGCTCGGGGCCTTCCGGTCGCCCACCCGGGAAGACCGGGATCGGGTCCGGGAATCCATGGCCACCACCGGCGTGGCCGATCTGTCCACACGCCTGGTGGATACGCTCTCGGGCGGGGAACGCCAGCGCGTGTGGCTGGCCATGCTCGTCGCGCAGCAGGCCCACAGCCTGATATTGGACGAGCCGACCTCGGCGCTGGATATCCGGCACCAGGTTTCGGTGCTCGGCCTGTTGCGCCAGCTGGCGCGCACGCAGGGCGTGGGCGTCGTCGTCATTCTGCATGACATCTATATGGCCGGACGCTACTGCGACGACATCATTGCCTTGCGCCGGGGGCGCGTCGTGGCGGCGGGCGGCCGCGAAGAGATTCTTGCTCCCGACGTATTGCGCGCCATCTACGACATCGAGATGGACGTAATGATCCATCAAGCCTCGGGCGACCGCGTGGTGTGCCTGCGGGAATAGCTAGCCGGCGGTGTGCCGGCTGCCTGCCGGATAGCCTGGCCTGTTCCGAGTAATCAGGCCGAGGCCGCCGGCTTCCCGCCTTGCTTGCGCGCAATGACCTGCATTTCCACGTGCGCGCCGGGATACGCGATGCCGGCGATCATGGCCGTGCCGGTGGGCTTGCAGGGCAGCTCGTCCGCCAGCACCTCGATGACCGGGTGGACGTGCTCCATGGAGTCGATGATCAGCGTGTAGTTGACGATGTCTTCGAGCTTGGCGCCCGTCGCCGCCAGGTAGGCGGAGATGTTCCTGAGCATGAGCCGGGTCTGCTCCTGCACCGTCGGCGCCAGTTCTTGCGCGGTGTAGTCCATGCCTATGGTGCCCGACACGAAAACCCAGTCGTTGTCGAACATGGCGCGGCTGTAGGGGGCGCGCGGGAAAGGCAGGGGGAAATCCGCGATCTGCATGATGGTGTGCTCCGTGGCTGGTATGGGAATGGGAAGGCCCGCGCCGGCGGCGCGGAACGTGCGTTCAGTCGAGCTTGAAGCCCAGCTTGCGGATGATGGGACCGTAGCGGTCCAGGTCGGTCGAGATCTGGGCGCGCAGCGTGTCGGGGTCGTTGCGCTGCGCGGGCTCGAAACCGAAGGCCAGCAGTTTTTCGGTCACGTCGGGTTGCCGCACCGCCCATTCCACGGCGCCGGCCACCCGTTGCGCGATCCCGGCCGGCATGCCGGCCGGCCCCACGATGGCGAACCAGACCGACATGTCGATGCCTTTGAATCCCAGTTCGTCGAGCGTGGGTACGTCGGGCAGTCCGGAGAAGCGCCGGGCCGAACTCACCGCGAGGAAGCGTGCACGTCCGGATTTGACGAACTGCGCATAAGGCGCGATGCCGTCGAAGGCCGCGTCGACGGTGCCGGCCATCAGCGCCTGCGCCACTTCCGCGCTGCCCTTGAACGGCACCCGCCTGGCATGCGTGCCGGCCGCATCGTTGAAGGTGTCCACCAGGATCTGCGAGACGATGGCGGCGGCGCCGATGTTCAGTTCGGCATCGCGCGACTTGCCGCGCGCGACCAGGTCCGCCACGCTGGCCGGATCCTTGGGCTGGCTGCGCGCGACCACCGCGTTGGGGCCGACCACGGCCATGGACACCGGCGTGAAATCCTCCTTCGGGTCGTAGGGCAGCTTTTCGTAGAGCGCGGGGTTGAGCACGAAGGTCTGGTCGATCGACCACAGCAGCGTATAGCCGTCGGGCTGCGCGCGCAGCACTTCCTGCACGCCGATCAGCGTATTGCCGCCCGCCTTGTTCTCGACGATGAGCGGCTGCCCCAGCCGCTCTTGCAGCTTGAGCGCGATCAGGCGGGCCGCGACGTCGGCGCCGCCGCCGGCCACGAAGGGAACGACCAGCCGGATCGGGCGGTTCGGCCAGGCCGGTTCGGCGGCCATGGCCGGTACCGCAAGCGCGCAACACAGCGCAAAGCCTGCCCGCAGCAGGCTGACATGCCGGAAGTTCACCATTACACTCCGTCGGGAAGTTGCCATGATCCTAACTTTCCGGCGCGAGGCCATGTATGCAGATCGAATCGCAAACTGTGCCGATCCCCATCGCGAATCCGGTAATGCTCGAAGACGATCTCAACGCCATCCTGGCGCCCTCGGCGCCCGAGCCGGCCGCCTTGACGCTGTCGGACATCCTGGGCGAATCGCGCTGCAACGCGCCGTGGCCCAGCGGCGGGCAGGTCACGCGGCTGCATACGCAGCCTTGGGAAGGCGTCAGCGCGCGCTACTTCGATTTCAGTTTGAACGACCGCCTGCGGGTGCGGCTGGATCCCGAGAAAGAGCTGCTGCTGACTTTCTTTCTCGAAGGCCACGTCGTCGGACACATCGGCGACGAGCATGGCCCGGCGCTCGACTTCCGCCTGGACCGCATGCTGTTGCGGACGCCGAACCGCAATGGCGGCTACCTGATCGACATACCGGGTTCGTGCACTCATCGTTTCGTGCAGTTCCGCCTGCGCCGCGAACTGTTGCCGCGCTGGCTGCAGGCCCTGGGCGTGCGCATTCCGGCCACGCAGCTCGACGAAATGGTGGACCGCGACGACGGCCGCATCCTGTGCAACACGGCCGTCACTCCCAAGCTGCGCGGATGCCTGGACCGCATCCGCAGCGAACGCAGCGATCAACCCGCCTTCGTGCCGCTCTTCCACGCGCGCGCCACGGAACTGCTGCTGTGCGCTTTGCAGGATCTCGACGAACTCGTGCGGCCTGCGCGGTCGGCCACGGTCGACGCCCCGGCCGCCGTCGTGGCGCAGCTGCGCGCGATCATTGCCGAAGCGCCGGCGCATCCCTGGACGATCACCGAGCTGGCGCGGCGCATGGGCTGCACCGCTACCCGGCTTCAGCAGCACGTCCGGGATGCTGCCGGGGTCTCGGTATACAACCTGCTGGTCGCGCAGCGGCTGGAACTGGCCGCGACGCTGCTGCGCGAGACCCGGCTGGGCGTGCAGGCCATCGCGGCGGAAGCGGGGTGGCAGTGCCATTCCCGTTTTGCGGCGGTATTCCGGGCGCACCATGGCAGTACGCCGCGGGAATACCGGCTGCGGCACGGCAAGGCGCAAAAACCGTGCGCGTGACGGACGGTGCGGCCGTGAGTGCCGCCCTTATTCCGGACTGATGCGCAGTTTGCCCAGCACCTCGCCCCAGAGCCGGTGCTCCGCATGGGCCTTGCGCTTCAAGTCGTCGGGAGACCCGGGCGTCGGCACGACGCCGTGCCGAGCCAGCCTGCCGCTGGCGTCGGCGAGTCCGATGGCCTCGTTCAACAAGGCGTTGCAGGCGTCGATGGCCTGGCGCGCCGTGCCCCGGGGCGCCCACAGGGCGAACCACGGCTCGACGTCGAAACCGGCCAGCCCCTGCTGGTGCAGCGACGGCACGTCGGGATAAAGCGGAAACGGCGCCATGCGCGTGCCGCCCAATATGCGAAGGGTCTCCGTATGGGCGGCGGCGATCTGCATGGGCAGGATCATGGTTTTTATCTGCCCCGACAGCAAGTCGGCGACCGCGCCGGCGGAGCCTTTGTAGAGCACGCGCTCGAGCCGTATGCCGGTCATGGCCTGGATCATGGCCATGCAGAGATGGTGGTGGGTGGCCAGCCCCGGCGCCGCGTACTCCATGCCCGGATGGGCGTTCGCATAGGCGATGAAATCCCGCAGGTTCTCCACCGGCAGGCTGTGGTGCACGACCAGCGCGTGGTTGCCATAGCCTTCGATGCCTATGGGCTCGAAGTCGGCCAGCACGTCGAAAGGCAGGTGCTTGTAGAAGTACGGCAGGCTCAACGTATTGGAAACGTTGTTGAGCAGGGTGAGCCCGTCCGGCGTGGATTTCGCCACGGCGTCCATGCCCAGCATGCCCGATGCGCCCTCGCGGTTCTCGACCAGGCAAGGACGGTTCGCCAGGGCCGCCAGGCCCGGAGCGATGGCGCGCGCCAGCAGGTCGTTCGTGGTGCCGGCGGTTTGCGGGACCAGGATGCGGACGGGGTGGCCCATGCCGGGCCGGGGGGCTGTCGATGCCATGCGTCAATTATAGTGGGAGCTGTTCCACGCATTCCGCCGACCCGCCCGCGCATGCTGTTCGCGCAGGCATGGTGTGGCGGCACTCCAACGATAGGCGCCCGCCATGCCCATGAGCCTCAGGCAGTTGAGAATTTTCGTCTCCGTGGCCAGGACGGGAAGCACCATGGGCGCCGCATCCGACATTTCGTTGTCGCAATCGGCGGTCAGCGCCGCATTGAACGAACTGGAAGGCCTGCTCAACACGCGCTTGTTCGACCGCGTGGGCAAGCGGCTCATTCTCAACGACAATGGCCGCGCGCTGCTTGCCGAGGCAACCGCGCTGCTGGACAACGCACAGCAGATCGAACGGGGATTCTTCGACAAGCACGGACATGCGGCGGCGACCCTGAAACTCGGTTGCAGCACGACCATCGGCAACTACGTGCTGCCGGGTCTGCTTGCCCGGTACCGCCTGCAGTCGCCCCATACGCCGATCGAGGTCACCATCGCCAATACCGGGCAGATCGGCGCCGCGGTCGCCGCGTTCGAAGTGGACATGGGCCTGATCGAAGGAGCTTGCCAGGAAGCGGACATCCAGGTGATTCCATGGCTGCTCGATGAAATGGTCATCGTTTGTTCGGCGCGGCATCCGCTCGCTTCCGAACGGCATACGCGGCGCATCACGCGCGAGCAGTTGAGGGAGTCGCGCTGGCTGATGCGCGAGCGGGGGTCGGGCAGCCGGCAGGCCGTCGAGCAGGCCTTGCTGCCCTACCTGCACCAGTTGAACATGGACATCGAACTGGGCAGCTCCGAGGCCATCAAGCACGCGGCGGCCGAGGGGCTGTGGCTGGCCTGCCTGTCGCGCAGCGTCGTGCGCGATCTGGTCGCGTCCGGGCAGCTGAGCATCCTCGATACCGACCTGCCGCCGCTGACGCGCCGGTTCTACCTCATCCACCACAAGAAGAAGTATCTGTCGGAGAACCTCAACGCATTCCTGGCGCATTGCCGCAGCTATCCTTCCGTCTATCCCGCCTGACGCGGCCGTCCGCGCCGCCCGCCTATCTATCCAACCGCTATCGCTTATCCATATATTTCGTTGGTTGTGGATCGGGCGGCTGGGTACATTCCCCTTGATGTTTCGAAGAAGACATAAATCATCTAGGGAGATACGGCATGAAAATTCTCGGCAAGCTTTGCGGCAGTCTTGCCCTGGCATTCGCGGCGTCGACGGCCTCGATGGCGCAGTCGCCGCCGCTGCGCATCATCGTGCCGATGGCGCCGGGCGGGGGCATCGATACGCTCGCCCGCATGATGGCCCCGCCGCTTTCCCGCAAGCTCGACCGGACCGTCGTGGTGGAGAACATGCCTGGCGCGGCCGGGATCATCGCGACGGACTACGTCGCCAAGTCCAAGGGGGAGGGCATTCCGCTGCTCTTGACCAGCAACAACATCACCATCAATCCCTATCTTTTCAAATCCCTTCCCTTCAACGTCCTGACCGACCTGCAGCCGGTCGCCAAGACCACCACGATGCCGATGCTGCTGCTCGCCCATCCTTCCGTGCCGGTCAACGACGTGCAGGAACTGATCGGCTACGCCAAGGCGAATCCCGGCAAGCTCTCGTACGCGAGCCCCGGGACGGGCACGCCCCACCACCTGGGCATGGAACTCCTGAAGATCCGCGCGGGGATAGATCTGGCGCACGTGCCCTATAAAGGGACGCCGCCCGGCCTGGTCGATGTGCTGGGCGGCCACGTTCCGCTGATCGTCTCGGTCGTCACGCCGGTAGCCGAGGCGGTGCGCAGCGGCAAGCTGAAGGCCCTGGGGACGCTGGAAAAGCAGCCCGTGGCCGGCTTCGAGACCGTTGCCCCCCTGGCCAGGACCCTGTCCGGTTTCGAGGTCGAGGTATGGCACGGCGTCTATGCTTCCAGGAGCGTCCCGAAAGCCACGGTCGACCAGGTTTCCCGGGCCGTGCGCGAGGTCATGGCGGATCCCGGCATGGCGGAGAAGCTCAATGCCGCGGGCATCGTGCCCCAGCCGGGAACCGGCGAGGAACTGGCGGCGCTCACCGCGGACGACTTGAAGAAATGGGAGAAGGTGGTGCAACAGGCCGGCATCAAGCCGGAATGAGCGCCGGCGCGGGATTATCCGTGGGATGGTCCCGCGCCGGCCGGGCCTTCAATCCACCCGCACGCCGGCGTCCTTGACCAGCTTCTTCCATTTCGGCGCTTCCTTGGCGATGAGCGCGGTGAATTCCGCGGGCGAGCTGCCTACCGCCTCGACGCCCTGTTCCGAGAGTTTCTTGCGCACGTCGGGAGCCTGTATCGCCTTGACCAGCGCCTCGTTCAGCTTGTTCACGACGGCAGGCGGCGTACCGGCGGTCGTCATGATGCCGAACCATGGCGTGACCTCGAAACCGGGTACGCCTTGTTCGGCCACGGTGGGCACGTCGGGCAGCATGGACGCGCGCCTGGTGGCGGGCACCGCCAGCGGCTTGAGCTTGCCGTCGCGGATCTGCGGCAAGGCCACGGCCATTTGCAGGAACATCAGCGAGACCTGGCCGCCGAGCAGGTCGGTCGTGGCCTGTCCCACGCCTTTGTAGGGTACGTGCAGCAGGTTGACGCCCAGTTCCGCCTCGAGCATTTCCATGGCGAGGTGCGCGCCGCTGCCGTTGCCGGGCGAGGCATAGGTGATCTTGCCGGGCGACTGCTTGGCGGCGGCGACCAGTTGCTGGAAGTTCTGCACGGGAAGGGACGGGTGCGCGACGAGCACCATGGGCGACCACACCAGCTGGCTCACGGGCGCGAAGTCCTTGTCGGGGTTGTAGGGCAGCTTGTCGTAGAGCGCGCTGCGCAGCGTGACGTCCCGGCCGGTCACCAGGAGGGTGTACCCGTCGGGATTGGCCCGCGAGACGAAGTTCTCGGCGATGGTGCTGCCGCCGCCGCCTTTGTTCTCGACGATGACCTGCCAGCCGCGGTCCTCCGCCAGCTTCTGGCTGACCAGGCGGGCAAGGATGTCGGTGAAGCCGCCGGGCGGGTGGGGCACCACGAGCCGTATGGGCTGGCTCGGATAGTCCTGCGCCAGCGCTGCGCCGGCATGGGCCGCGAGCACCGCGGCGAAAAGTACGCTCTTGAACATGGCTGTCTCCTTCATCGTTGTAAGGGGCCGCCCCCTGCCGCCAGGGCCGATGGCCCTAATGCGTAGCAGAAAGCGAGGTGCGTACATCGACCAGCGCCTGCCGTTTCTCGCGACGGATGACGTTGACCGATCGTTCGAGCGCGCCCGCCAGCTGGTCGGCGCGCTCGACGACTTCCACATGCGCCCGGCTCGCCTGGGCAACCAGGGAGTAGGCGGGCACGGGGGCGAGCGAGGTCAGCGGCATGACCTCGCAGGCGGCTGCATGGCCGTCGCGGTGCACGCCCAGCGTGGCCCGGCGCACGGCGTTCCACATGCCGTTGTTCTTGATGATGGTGAGCAGCGGCAGGTCCCTGGCCTCGGCCATCTGGTGGCAGGCCACGGGATTGGCGAAAACGTAGGAGCCGTCTCCCACGCAGGCGACCACCAGCCGGTCGCGGTCGGCCATTTGCGCGCCCAGCGCCGCGCTCATGCCCCAGCCGAGCCCGCCGGAGTAGGGCGTGAAGAAGTAGCGGTTGCTGCCTTTGAGATCCATGTAGTCGGGGATGGCGCCCAGCTCGCTGAAGCACATGCCCTCGTCGCCCAGGATGTCCGAGATGTGCGCCGACAGACAGGCTCCCGAGATGGCGGGGCCGGCGTCGCGCGCCACGGACTCGGCGGCCTGCCGCCAGCGCCGCTCGGACAGGGAACGGTAGTGCGCGTGGCGTTCCCGGACGTCGCCGACGCGCGGCGCCAGGGCGGCGTGCAGCGCCTCCAGGCCGGCGACGGTATTGCAATCGATCGCCATGTCGGTCTGGAAACTGCGGACCGGCTGGCGCCGGCACAGCGTGTCGGGGCCCAGATGGGCGATCCACTTCCCGGACCCGGGGCGATGCAGGTGCTCCACCCAAGGCGTGGAGGCGTCCACGACCAGGATGACGTCGGCGGCGTCGAGGTGGCCGGCCGCGTCGTAGCCCAGCATCATGGGATGCCGCGACGGCATGACGTTGCGCACCGGCGATATCTCGATGACCGGGATCGCGCAGGCATCGGCCAGGCGCGCCAGGGCCGCGCCCACCCTGCCGGCGGGGTCGCCGCGCTCGGCCACGATCAGCGGGCGCTCGGCGCCGGCGAGACGGCGCGCCAGCAGTTCGATGGCCTGGGGGTCGGGATGGCTGGCGGTCGGCTGGGCGACGGCGAAGTTCTCGAGCCGGACGCCGGGCGGCAAGGGGTCGAGCAGGGGTTCGCGCGGAAAGCCCAGGAAGACGGGCCCGCGCGGCTCGTCCATGGCGAGCGCGGCAGCCCGTCCCACCAGGCTGCAAGCCTGTTCCGGATAGCGCAGCTCGTACTCCCACTTGACCAGTTCGCGGATCATCGCGTTCTGGTCATAGAGTTCCTGTCCGTACTGGACCGGCGTGAGCCTGGCGCCGGGACGCCCGTGCTCGGTGAGCGGCGTGCGGCCGGCCAGCAGGAACAGCGGGATGTTGTCGCTATGGGCGTTGAGCAGGCCGCACAGCGCGTTGGCCATGCCGACGTTCACGTGCACCATGACGGCCTGCATGCGGCCAGTGGCCAGGTAATAGCCGTGCGCCATGCCGACGGCCAGGGTCTCGTGCATGCAGGTGACGGGCTCGGGAACGCTGTCCGCGAGCCCGGGATTGGCCAGCGCTTCGATGATGGGCGCGAAGTCGTTGCCGGCATTGGCGAACAGGTAATCGACGCCGCTGTCCTTGAGCGCCATCAGCATGGCTTCCGCGGGCGTGGTGGTTTCGCATATCCGCATGTGCGTATGCTTCCTCGGTGCGGCCGGCAGCTCGCGCATGCCGGCCCTTTGGTTGGGGGTCATGCCCGGCGCTCGGGCTTCCATGTGGCGAAGGCCATGCCGCAACCCGTGCCCGCCGGCGTGCGGTAGCACGCTTCGTAGGCTTGCCAGTCCAGGCGAAGATGCTCGACGGCGCCGGCAACGGTGATCCAGTTGCGGATTTCCGACGAGCCCGAGTTCAGCCTGCGCGGATCGATGGCCTTGAGCGCTTCTGCGTCACGTTCGGCGCACGCGCGCAATATCAGGCGGTCGAGTTCTTCGTCGACGGTGAAATGGCTGAGCCCGCCCGAGGCGACGATGCCCACGCGCGCATCGTTCTCCCAGCTGGCCACCGCCCGGGCCAGGGCCTGTCCCAGGGCGTAGCAGCGCGCCGGCCGGGGCTGGTTGGGCGGATAGTAGGTATTGAGCGCGATCGGGAGTATCGGGACCGGTTGCGCGGTCATCAGGCGCCGATGGACGAAGCCGAATGCGTGCCCTTCGCCGTGGGGCTTGGCCAGCTGCCGCGATTGGCTGATGTCGAAGGACTCGTCCATGAGCGAGTCGATCACGTGCCGGCCCAACTCGTGGGCGACGGGATATTCCCGCGGGCCTTCGTCTTCGTGATACTGCGAACGCGCCAGCCGCCAGAACGCCGGCGCCTCCGCGGGCATCGCCAGCGGCCGGTTGACGATGGTCTTGCCCCAGTACACCAGGATGGCGGGCAGGTTGTCGTCGCCGTACTGCTCGTTCTGGTCGTCGCCTATCACGATCACGGCGTCGAGCCGGGCGCTGGCGACTTCCTCGGCGAGCCGCTGGATGTGCGATTCGCATGCCGCGGCCTTGCGGGCCTGTTCTTCGGGCAGGAGGTCGCCGGCCAAGGAATCGCCCCGGCGTGTCGCCAAGGCCTCGTAGGTCGTCGGCTGGCCGACCTCGTCCAGCAGCTTGCGGCCGCTCTGGTCGATTTCCCCGTGCTTGCCGTAATCCCCCGCGGGACTATTGAGCATGGGGCTGTGGGAGGACCCTATACCCAGGACGATTTCTGCCATGGCTGCCTGCTGCCTCGTTGGCGATGCTGAAGATTCGTCCAGTGTAGGGAGCCGCCCCGGCTATGGATAACGGATTCTTTCTGTAGGCATTAGCAAAAAAGGAGATAACGAGCGGGCAGGGAATCAGGCGCGGCGATCCGGCGCCTGCGCCGTGCCCGCCTTCCTGAAGTTCTCTTCCAGCGCCCCCAGCACCCGCAGCAAGACGTCGAGATCCCGCTCCTGCAGGCCGTCCAGCGCTTCGTCGAAGAAGGCCAGGCGGCGGGGCATGGCCGCATCGACCACGGCCTGGCCGGCGGGCGTGAGGCTGACCCGGGTCTGGCGGTTGTCCTGGACATCGGTCTCGCGCGCGATCCATTCCTGCTGCTCGAGCGCCTGCAGCAGACGCGTCAGCGAAGCGGGGTCCAGCCTGCAGCGTTCGACCAGCTGTTTCTGCGCGCTGGCGCCATCTTCGGCCAGCGTGAACAGGATGCGCCAGCGCGGCAGGGCGTGGCCGACCCGGCCGCTGAAGCCGGCCTGCATGGCCCGGTAGGTCTGGCCCAGCCGCTGGATGACCTGCAGGCCGCGCTGTTCGCGGCCCATGGGCGCGCCGGCGGGGTTCATGGCTCTTCCCGGGCGGCGGGCCGCTTGCCGCGGTCGGGACGGACGATCTGGATGGCCGGGACGCGCCGCACCAGCCACAAGGCGACCAGGGCGATGAAGACGGCCAGGATCTGGCCGTTGTGGATGCCCGAGACCAGGGCCTGGCGGACGTGTTCGAGCAGTTCGGTGGCCTGGCCGCCGTGCTGGGCGAACTGTTCGGCCAGCGTGCGCTGCGCCTGCGGATCGACCAGGATCTGCGGATTGTGGAGCTGGGGCAGCCATTGCAGCGCGTTCTCGGTCTGCAGGACTTCGGTGACCCGCCACAGGTAGCTGTGGGAAACGATGGTGCCGACGATGGCCGTTCCCAGCATGCCGCCTATCATGCGGGTCGATTGCAGGGTGGCGGTGGCGATGCCCAGGTGGGTGCGGTCGGCGGTGTGCTGCGCGAATATGGTCAGGTTGGGCATGGTGAAGCCTATGCCGAGCCCGGCCAGGAACATGTAGAACGCGAACAGCGCATGCGGCGTGTCGTGGTGCGTGGTGACGATGCCCAGGCAGGCCAGGCCCATGGTGCCGAAGCCCGCGTACAGCATGCGGTTGGGCCGGTCGATGTGGCTGATGATGCGGCCGTTGAGGATGCTTCCCACGGTGATGCACGCGGCCATGGGCGTGATCAGCAGGCCCGCCTGCTGCGGCGACAGGCCGAAGCCGCCCTGCAGCAGCAGCGGCGCATAGAACATCAGCGCGAAGATGATGAAACCGACCAGCATCGCCAGCAGGAACAGCACGGCCAGCGCGGGGTTGCGGAACATGTCGATGGGCAGCAGGGGCTGGGGCGTGCGCTGCTCCCACACGTACAGCGCCGCGAAAGCGGCCAGGCTGGCGGCGCCGAACAGCAGGACGGTGCCCGAACTGCTGCCCTTGGGCAGCAGTTCGACCACCATCTGCAGGCCGCCGAGGGCCACCGCGATCAGCAGGGCGCCGGGCCAGTCGAGCTGGATCCGGCCCGCGGTGTGATGGCGGATGTGCGGCAGGAAGCGCACGATGAACAGGATGCCCAGCAGTCCCACCGGCACGTTGACGTAGAACACCGAGCGCCAGCCGTACTGTTCGGTCAGCACGCCTCCCAGCGAGGGGCCGATGGCGTTGGCGATGCCGAAGGCCGAGCTGACGATGATCTGCCAGCGCAGGCGCACCCGCGGTTCGGGAAACAGATCCGGGATGCAGGCGAAGGCGCAGCCCACCAGCATGCCGCCGCCTATGCCCTGCAAGGCCCGCGCCACGACCAGCCACAGCATGCTGGTGGCCGCGCCGCACAGCACCGAGGCGAGCGTGAACACCAGGATGGCGGCGATGACGAAGGGCTTGCGGCCGTAGTAGTCCCCCAGCCGCCCGAAGATGGGAATGGTGATGACCGAGGGGAGCAGGTAGGCCGTGGCGACCCAGGCATAGAGATCGAAGCCGCGCAGCTCGGCCACGATGGTGGGCAGCGCGGTGCCCACCACGGTCTGGTCGATGGCCACCATCATCATGACGAAGCACATGCCGAGCACCGCCATCAGCGACTGCCGGAACGGCAGCACCTGGCCCTCGGAATGCTGGGGAAGCGTAGACATGCAAATCCCGGGAATTATTGATGTATCAATGAATATTGTAGGCGCATACCCAACCTGCCGGGGCAACTTGTTTAAGATAGAAACCGGGATTGCCCGCCCGTTTCAACGAGGAAGCCCCTATGCCGCTGTCCGACGCCGACCTCCGCGCCCTGGCCCATGCCAAGCACCTGCTCGGGCATCCGGGCATTGCCGCACGCCTGGCGGGACTGGCCGGCAAGCCCATCGAGCGAACGCTGGCGGCCCTGCCCGGCAAGGCCTCGGCGCTGGTCGAGACGCTTACCCGCGGCGCGGTCGGCAAGGCCATGGACGTCGCGGTGCGGACCCTGGATCCGGCCCGCACCGGATCCTCGTCGGACCGCTGGCACAAGCTCGCCGTCGGCGCGACGGGAGCCGCCGGCGGCGCGTTCGGCCTGCCCGGGCTGGCCGTGGAACTGCCGATCTCGACCACGATCATGCTGCGTTCGATCGCCGACATCGCCCGCAGCGAGGGGGAGGACCTGCGCGTGCCGGAGGCGCGGCTGGAATGCCTGCACGTGCTGGCGCTGGGCGGCACCTCCAAGCGCGACGACGCCGCCGATGCCGGCTATTTCGCGTCGCGGGCCGCGCTGGCGCAGGCCATCGCGTCGGCCGGCCAGTACCTGGCGCAGAAGGGGGCGGTCAAGGGCAGCGCGCCGGTGCTGGTCAAGCTGATCGGCGACATCGCCGCGCGTTTCTCGGTGGCGGTCTCCGAGAAGGCGATCGCGCAGTCCGTGCCGGTAATCGGCGCGATCGGCGGCGGGGCGATCAACGCGCTGTTCATCGATCACTTCCAGGACATGGGCCGTGGGCACTTCACGGTGCGGCGGCTGGAGCGCGCGTACGGAACGGAGGCGGTGCGCGCGGCGTGGGAGGCGCTGCCGCGCGGCTAGCGGTCGCCCCCGCGGCGCGCGCCTTATTCGACGGTCGCCCCCGAGCTTCTGACGACCTTCTCCCATTTGACCGTCTCGCTCTTGATCAGCGCCCCGAACGCTTCCTGGCCCAGCGAGGTCGATTCCCCGCCGTTCGCCGCCACCTTCTGGCGCACGGCAGGATCGGCGGCAATGGCAAGCAGCATCGAAGACAGGGCGTCGCTCACCGCCTTCGGCGTCTTGCTCGGCACGACGAAGCCGCTCCAGACCGACGACTCGAAGCCGGGCACGCCCTGTTCGGCAATGGTGGGAACGTCCGGAAGAAGCGGAGAGCGCCGGGTTCCGCTGGTTCCCAGGACCTTCAGCTGATTGGCCTTGATGCCGGCCAGCAGCGCGCCGTCTATTGCCCGGAACGCGAGATCGATGCGGCCCGCCATGAGGTCCGTCTGGACCGTGCCGGCGCTCTTGTAGGGCACGTGGGTGATGTCGATGCCGGCCTCGGACGCGAAGAAAGCCCCGGTGATGTGGCCGGACGTGCCCGAGCCGGACGATCCGTAGTTGAGGGTGCCCGGCTTGGCCCTGGCAAGCGCGATCAGCTCCTGGACATTGTTCGCCGGAAACTTGGCGTGCGTCACCAGCATGAAGGGCTGGGAGGTCACCATGGCCAGCGGCGTGAAGTCGTTGACCGGATCGTAGGACAGTTTCTGGAACAGCGAAGGGTTCACCGCCAGGGTCGTTACCGAGGCGAAAAGCAGCGTGTATCCGTTGGGCGCGGAGCGGGCGACGGATTCCGCGCCGATGATGGTGCTGCCGCCGGGCTTGTTCTCGATGTATACCGGTTGGCCGCTTGCCTGGCTGAGCTTTTCGGCGAAGATCCGGGCGTTGGTATCGCCCGGACCGCCCGCGCCCTGGGGCACGACGATCTTCAGCGGGTGCTCGGGAAAAGTCTGGGACTCGGCAGCCGGGGAGGAGACGATGCCTGCGGCTGCGCACAGGACCAGAGCTGGAAGTCGCTTCATGGGTGAACCCCTTACAGAAAGTGATGGCACAACTCCGGGCGTGCCAGGCCGGAAACGTACTAGTCCGGAAGCTTGAACAGCTTCAGGGCGTTGTCGCGCATGACTTTGCGCCTGGAGCCGGGACGCAGGCCGAGCTCGTCCATTTCCCTTACCGCGCGCTCGGGGTCGATGACCGGCCAGTCGGTTCCGAAGAGAAACTTGTCCTGTCCGTAGGAGTCCGCGAACTTCACGACGGAGCCGGGCCAATGCTTGGGAGCGTAGGCGTCGCCCGCCATATAGACGTTCGGATGCTTCCAGGCCATTGAGATCATCTCGTCGGTCCATGGGTAGCCGAGATGGATGCCGATCAGCTTCAGCTCCGGGAAATCGATCGCGACCCGATCGAGCATGATCGGCTGCGCGATGGTCGGCAGCCGGCGGTCGCGCTGGTAGATCAGGCAATTCCCCATTTGCATCATGATGGGGATGTCCAGCTCGCAGCAGCGCGCGTAGTACGGATACATGAGCGCCGCGTCGGGGGCGATGCCGAACCAATGGGGGTAGTAGTGCGCGCCGACGAAGCCGTATTCTTCGACCGCACGGTCGAGCTCGCGCAACCCCTGGATGCCCCGGGTCGGATCGATGCCCGCCAGTCCGGAGAAGCGCGCGGGGTGCTCCGCGCAAATCCCGTGCACGCGCTCGTAGGTGATTTCCACGGATCCCTTGATGCGCAGGTCGCCCATGCGGACGGCGATCAGGAGGGAGCGGTCGATGTTCGCCGCGTCCATCTTCCGCAGATAGTCGGGCATCTCGATGCCGCGGTAGAACGAGCCGCTCTGCCGGGTCTTGGCGCGGAACGAGTCGTCGGTCGCTATCCGCCCCTCTTCGAACTCCCGGGGGGTAAAGACATTGACGACGATATCGATCGCGCCATATTCGGAGGTGGCCTGGTCTTGCTCGCTCATGATTGACTCGATGTAGTTGCCGGGACAAGCGTCTTCTCGCCTGTGGCGATTCTTATGGAATCCGCAGGCCGGCACAATGCAAGAAAACTGAGCGATCGGTGAGAAAAGCTGAGGCTAGCGAATGGCGGGCGGGTGGGGCGGCGGAGCCCTAGCCGCACAGTTCCAGGATGGCCTCGTACGATGCCTGCCCTTCTTCGTGCAGCCATTCGAGAAACTTGGCGACCGGGCTGTCCGGCGTATAGGGGGCGCCGACGATGGCGTGGTATTCCGTGTCGTTCTCGGTCCGATAGCGCGGAAATGGCAGGCAGAGTTTTTCCGAGAGCAGGTCGTCGACCAGGATGACGGCGGGGGCGACGGCGATGCCCATCTTGTTGATGCACGCCTGGACGCCGAAATAGAGCTGGTCGAAATACAGGGCGTTGGCCGGCTGCAGCCCTTTCAGGCCCATCGAGGCGAGCAGGTTGGGCCAGGAGTGGGGGGATGTCGCGGTATGGATGAGCGTGTGCCTGCTCAGGCCGGAGGCGGTGATGCCGGCGATCCCCGGCAGATCCGGACTGCCGATGGGCATGGACATCGCGGGAAAGAGCGGAATGGCCTGCTGCGATGGAACGGTGGGTGTGCGGCGGATGGCCAGGTCGTAGCTGTCGCGGGAGAAGTCAGCGGGTTCCAGGGACGAGCTCAGCCGGATATAGATGTCTGGATGCCGGTGCGTAAACCGGTTCAGGCGGGGGATGAGCCAGTGCATGCTGAAAGTGGGCGTCGCGCTGACGTTCAGCGTCGATGGCTGCACCGTCCGGCGCAGCACGGTGACGGCCAGTTCCAGGCGGTCGAGCGAGGCGCTCGTTTCTTTCAGGAGGTCGCGGCCTTCCTGGGTGAGCAGGGCCTGCCGCGCACCCCGCTTGAACAGCAGAACGCCCAGCCATTCCTCGAGCAGGGCGATCTGCCGGCTCACCGCCCCATGGGTCACGTGGAGTTCGGCAGCGGCGCGCGCGAAATTCTCGTAGCGCGCGGCTACCTCGAAAACCCGGATGGCGTTCAGCGGCGGAAGCCTTCTCATGGGTATGAGGCCGGGTCACCCGACCGGCTTAGAGGGGCAGCATCGAGTCGGCGTGCGCTGCGATGTGCCCGGGAGTCGTGAACCAGACTCTATCACGGTGGCGCGAGATGTGCTCCAGGACGCGCCGCAGCTTGCGCAGCCTGTGGGGCTGGCCGGTCAGGAAGGTATGGAAGGACGCCGCGTAGACCAGCGGGAATTGCCGGGAATCCTCCAGTTGTTCGTCGAATGCGTCGATCAGCATCCGTTCGAATTCCTCGTCGCTTGCGCCGCGGTTGATGTACGCGGGCAAGTCGTTCAGCTCCATGGCGGGGTAGGGCACGGCGAGGATCGGGCCGTTGTCGGTCTTGAACCGGATGGGCTGTTCGTCGAAGTACCAGTCGAGCATGTACTTGAACCCGGCCTCCTTCAATAGTTCGGGCGTCCTGGGGCTTTGCGACAGGAACGGGCCCAGCCATCCCTCCGGCCGCTTCCCTTCTTCCTCGGTGATGCGCCGGACGACATTCGACAGCATGGCGCGCTCCGCCGGCTCATCCATGTCGATCTGCCGCTCCGAATTCGTCCAGCCGTGGGCGACGAGTTCATAGCCGGGTTTCCGGCAGGCGGCGAGCACCTCGGGACACACGTCGTAGACGGATCCGTTGGCGATGATGGTCAGGGGGATGCCGAACTGTTCGAACAGATTCAGGATCCGCCATACGCCTACGCGGTTGCCGAAATCCCGATACGCATAGCCTCTCTGGAACGGCGGCGACGGCATCGAGGTGAAATCGTTGCCCGGGTTGCGTCCGAACTCGAACGCCTCGATGTTCAGGGCGAAGTAGGCCGCGAGCCGCTTGCCGTCCGGCCAGTCATAGCGCGGACGGCTGACGATCGGAGAGAACGGGTACCGGTGGAGCTTGGTGTCGAAGCGTTGCATGGTGGTCAGGCCTTGTCGGGTTGGGCGTCCTGCGCCATCTCGTCGAGCTTGCCGAGCAGATCGGCCGTCGTCATGACGTCCGCATACTTCTGCGAGAGGTCGAAAAGATTGACCGCATGCGGCACGACGCCCCGGTCGTACACCGCGTCGCAGGGGACCACGCACTTGTAGTTGTACGAGAAACCGTCCACCGCGGTGGCGCGGATGCAGCCGGAGGTCGTGCAGCCGGTAAGAACCAGCGTGTCCACGCCGAGATCGACGAGATGGCTGGCCAGCGGCGTGCCGAAGAAGGCGCTCGGATGCTTCTTGGGAATGGTGAGCTCGTGCTGCCTCGGCGCGACCTCGCGGACGAACTGGTAGCCGTCCTGGGAGATGCCCATCGCGGCCGGGATCTTCGACGCCAGCCGCCCGCCGTCGTGAGGCCGCTTCTGCGCGACGTGGGGAAAGATGACGGGATAGCCTTGCCCGCGGAACGCCGCGATGAGCGACGCGATATGGGGCACGGCTTTCCAGGCGGCCTCGCCGCAGGCCGTCGGGTATTCATTGACCGCTTCCAGGATCGGCCTGGCCGCCGTGCCCGTCGTCCGGTACTGGACGTCGATGACGAGAAGCGCCAGCCGCCTGCCGATGCCGGACGGGTTGCCCCAGCCTGCCGCGCGATAGGCGGCCAGGTCGCTCTCCGGGATGATTCCTTGCCATAGGTCTCGCATCTTTCCCTCCACGGCAGCGGGCGTCAGCGGAGGCGGGCCGTGCCCACGACGTTGACGGTCTCCCCGACCTTGGCGACGACGTTGCCGCCATCGTCAATGGAGACGACGAGTTCTTCGTTGGGATAGGTCGGCGCGATGAACTTCACCTCGATTTCCCCGCGGCGGTGCCAGTCCCTGCCGTACTTCCTGGCCGCGAGTTCCGCGGCGTAGCCCATGACCATCGGGCCGTGCGCCAGGGTGTCCTTGTAGCCGCGCTGGCGGGCGTAGTCGATGTCGTAATGGATGATGTCGTTGTCGCCGTTGAGCACGCCGTACTGGTCGATCATCTTCTGGGTAATGAAGATCCGTTTTTCCATGTCTTACTCCGGGAAATGGCTGACGTTGAGCGCCTGCGCGATCATGCGGCCGTTCTTGTCCTTGAAGTCGGCGGAGAAACTGACGTAGCGCTTGTCGCGCTTGACGAACTTTTTCTCGATGCGGCCGGTGCCGACGATGTCGATGCTTTCGTCGGCCCAGATCGGCTCGAAGAACCGGAACTGGTTGGAACCCATCACGCCGCCCTGCTGAGGCGGGTACTTGCTGTACAGGACAGCCATGAAATAGACCTGCAGCACGGATGGAAGCGCGGCCCGGCGGCCGTCGACTTCATAGCCGGCCGCATCGCCGTCGACGACGCCCGCGTACTCCTGCATGATCTCCGGCGTGACGCTGAAGTGGAGCGGCGGGAGGGTATCGCCAATGACGTAGTCGTCATAGGTCGTGCCGCGCTGCTCGCCTTCGCGCGGCTTGATTTCGCTTGGTCGTGTCATTCCTGCTCTCCTGTGAAAAGAACTTTCGATTGCACCAACTGGTCGATCTTCGCTTCCGGATAAGCGCACAGCGTCTGGAAGATCCGCCGCGTGGCGCTGCCGAGCGCCGGGGGATAGTCCAGCGGGCGCTGTGCCGCGTACTTGAAGGGGTTGCCCAGGAAGTTCAAGGCGTTGCCTGTTTCCGGCTTCTCTACGCTCTCGACCATGTTGCGCAGTCGCGCCAGCGGCTGATCGACCGCTTCGGCCACGTTCATCACCTTGCCGGCCGGAACGCGCGCCTGGAAAAGCGCGGCGGCCCAATGGTCGGCGCTCTGCCCGGCGAACACCTCGGAGAGCTCGGCCACGAGCGCCTCCACGTTCTCGACCCGCTTGCCGCGGTCGGAGAATCTCGGGTCGGTCGCCAATTCGGGCCGGCCAATGACGTCGCAGAGCTTGGGCCAGAAATGTTCCCCGGTCGGCGAAATGGCGAGGTAGCCGCCGTCGCTGCAAAGAAAGGCCTCGCTCGGGGCGATCATCGGATTGCGGCTGCCCATGCGCCGGGGAACGTCGCCCGATATGAAGTGGTTCTGGGCCTGCCAGGTGAGCAGCGCGAGCTGGCAATCCAGCAGCGATATCTGCGCATGGGCCGCCTTGCCTTCGCGGGCCCCCTGGTACAGGACGCCGCACGCGGCGAGCGCCAGATAGAGCCCGCCGGCCAGATCCGCAATCTGATAGCCGACGCGGCAGGGCTCGCTCGATTCGGAGCCTGTAATGCTCATCACTCCCCCCATTGCCTGAACGATCAGGTCGTAGGCGGGCGCGCGGGCATACTCGCCCGCGTCGTGCAGGCCGATCAACTGGGCGACGCCGATGCGCGGATTGACCTTCCGGAGGCTCTCGAAATCCAGGCCCAGACGGGCGGGAACGTCGGGAGCGAAGCCGTAGACGACGGCGTCGCTGATGCGCACCAGGTCATAGAACGCTTCGCGTCCGGCCGGCTGCTTCAGGTCGATGCAGACGCTCGACTTGCCCCGGTTGACGGAAAGAAAGAAGGAGCTGTCGCCGTCGAAGCGATAGACCGGGACCCCCCGGGACGAGTCCCCTTCGGGAGGCTCGATCTTGATGACTTCCGCGCCGAGCTGCGCGAGCGTCTGCCCTGCAAACGGACCGCCCAGCACCCAGGTGAGGTCCAGAATTCGTGCTTTGTTTAACAATTTTTCCCTCGCTGATCAGCACCGTTCGGGTAGCGCTATTCTTGGTCAGCGAGGGGCAGGCAACAATCGATATATTTTTGGCTAAGTATGAAAAAAACTGACGGCTGAAGAGAGGCGATCGCACGCGGCCCGGGGCTGAGGTGTGCGGCCCATACGGCGATGCCCGTGTCGGGCAACGGCCGAATCGGCTCGCTTTCAGCGCGAGCCGGACGACGCAAGCGCCCGTTCGCGCAGCCGGATGATGCCCAGCATCCAGGCCCCGGTAACGGCGAATGCGGCGACGACGTCGCTCAGGTAGTGCACCTGCAGGATGACGCGGCTGTAGCCGATGGCGGCGATGAGCGCGGCAGCCGCCATCGTCAGCCCGGGGCGCCAGGCCGCGGGCATGGCGCTTATCGCCAGATAGGCCAGCAGGCCGTACACCGCCATCGAGCCGGTGGCGTGGCCGCTGGGGAAGCTCCATCCGAGTTCCTGGGTGTAGCCGTGCAGGTGTTCGGGGCGGATCCGGCGGAAGGCGTGCTTGAGCAGTACGTTCAGGCCCGAGGCGCCGAGCGTGCCGGCCAGCCAGAACCCGGCATCCGCCCAGCGGCGGCGTAGCAGCAGGAAGGCCAGGACGGCGGCGCCTAGTGCGAACAGGAAGGCGCGGTCGCCCGCCATCGTCAGCAGGGCCAGCGCGCGCAGCCATGCCGCCGAGGCGTGGCTGGCCAAGGCCTGCGCAATCGCGTGGTCCAGCAGGACCAGCCGCGACTCGGTCACCACATTGACGGCGATGAGCGCGAACACGGCCGCGCCTGCCGCGATGAGCCAGGCCGCGGTCCGCGCGCGTCGTGCCGGCGGTACGCGCCGGGTATCGAAGGCGCGGCCGATCCACAAGCCGAAGATGCATGCGCATGCCAGCCAGGCGAGAAAAGCGGCCCCGGCGTAGCTTCCCGCCAACCATTGCAATGTCGTCATCGGCCTGTCAGCGTTCGTGTGTCGTCAGATGCGACGATAGCAGTCCGGCCGCGGGATGGCCGGCGTCGCGGCATGTGCGGGTTCTCCTGGGGCCGGCATCAGTGCGCCCGGACCGTCCACGAGCCGTCCGGCTGCCGCGCCACCGCGGCGCGCATCGCAATCTGCGGCGCTTCGTCACCCGCCGGACCCCGTGCGGCTCCGGCATCGAGACGCACGGTGCGCAGTACGCCGTGTTCGGCCGTGGCCAGCTGGAGCGTGGCCGTCCTGCCGGCGGGAGCCGCGTAGTTGTTCAGTCCGATGCTGTAGGTGCCGGCCTGCAGGCGCGCCGGGTCGCAGCTTGCGTGGTAGTGCTCGGGGCCATGGCCTTTGATGTTGTCCAGGTCCAGCGCGCCCGCGGCGCCTATGCGCGCGCCGTAGTGCACGTGGGCGCCTCCGGGTTCGAGCACGTGCAGGTCCAGGTCGCCTTCGCCGTCCCAGGCCAGCGTGGCGGTGAAGAAACCCGGACTGGCGCTAGGCGCGGGCCGCGCCAGCTGCAGCAGCGCCTGGGCCATCATGGCGCCGGCGGCGGCGCGGCCGTTGCGGCGCGCGTCCAGGTAGGTCTCCACCAGCATATGGCCGGTGACGTCGTCGGCCGAAAAGGGAATGGCGAGATTGGCGGGCGGCGGGAGCCCGGGCACCATGCCGCGCAGCGCGGCGATCACCGTATCGTTGGAAGACAGCAGATGCGGGCCGTTGACGACGGACGCGGCGGGCGCGAGATGGACCGCCGCGGCATGGGCCGCATCGGCAGCCCGCCAGGCCGTGTTGAGAAAGAAATTGCCTTGCGAGTGGCCGACCATCAGCAGGCCGTGTCCTTGCATACTGAGGGCCTGCAGGCGCAATCGATGGGCGGCGTAGTCGGCGCCGGTGGGCGGTGCGGCGGCCAGCCTTGCCGTGCGCGCGAGGATGCGGGCATTGCGTGCCTGCACCAGCGCGTCGGCCAGTTCGTTGGCGCGCGGCACCGCCTGCGCGATTTTGCGCCACCAGGCCAGCCTGCCGTCGACGACCTCCCAGAATAATTCCCAGCGCTGGCTCAAGGCTTCGTCCAGCTCCGCCGCGCGCTGTTCGAACACCTCGGCAAGATCTTCGATGCCGTCGAGCGCCCGCCGTTCCAGGCCGCTGGCGTTGTAGAAGACTTCCGCGCCCACCGCCAGGCCGGCGCCGCGCGGGTCGGACGCCATGCCTTCCCGCAGCGTCGCCAGGAGCGTCCGGGCGCCGGAATAGGCTTCGTCCGGCGTGTTCCAGACGCCGTTGAAAAAGGCCAGCGTATGCGTGCGTTCCGGGCACAGCTGAGCATGGGCGAAGGCCGGGACGGCGGCGATGCCGGCGAACACGGCCGCGCGCGCGCAACCAAGCAGGGCAAGGGCGGAACGGAGCCGGATCCTATTGCGCATCGCAGCCATCCTTGTCGGACACGGCCATGACTGCGCCGTCGAGCGCGCGGGCGTAGGCCAGGTAGGCCTGGACCCGTTCCCTGGTATTGGCGGTCATCTTGCGCAAGACGGACATGGCCTGCATGCCTTCGGCCTCCGAGGCGCTGTGGGTCATGATGCAGGAAATGGCCTGCCCGCTCTGCGCCGCCGCATCGAGGGCGGCGGCCGCATCCTGGCTGCCGCGCACGACCGAGGCCTGATAGGCGCGGGCCAGTTGGGCGAGCGCGGCCCGAAGCTCGGGCGTGGCCTGCCGGCCGGCGATCCAGGCATCGATGTCGTCGCGTATACCGTTGCCGCCGGCATCGGGTCCGGCCAGTCCGGCGGAGCGGTCCAGCGTGGGCAATTGGCCCTGGCTTTCGAGATCGCCGACGGTAGGGGCCGGCGTGTCGTTGGCGGGAGGTTCTTCGCCGCCGCAGGCGGCGAGCAGGCCGGCACAGAGGCCGAGCGTGCAAAGAGCGGATCGGGGCATGGCGCATCCTGGGCAGGTGGATCCGCGCCAGTCTGCCGGCCGCGCGGATGGATGGCGCCATTAGGCCTGGGCCGATGCGGCCATGGCCGGCGAGCGGGACAGATTCGTCGTTGTGGCTCCCCCGCATGGAACTTGCTGCCCAGGCCGGGTTTTGCCAAGGAACGCCGTTCGGGGCCACACTGTCGGCGTTTCGAATAGAGCCGGACGGGAGGAACGCAGGCATGAAGGGGCGAGGCAGATATCGGGCGGGAGCCGCGGCGCTGGGAGCGTGGCTGGGCTTGTCCGCCGGGGCCGCGGCCGAATCGTCCGTCGTGCTCTATGGCACCGTCGATGCCGGGGTCTACAAGCTGGCGCGCGGCCCCGTCTCGGTGGGCAACATCCAGCGCAGCTACTGGGGCATAAAGGGCGTGGAGGATCTCGGCGGCGGCTATGCCGCGCTGTTCCACTTGCAATCGCGCTTCGAGATCGACAGCGGACGCCTGGAGGCCAGCGGCGCCGGGCCGCTGTTCTACGGCGAGTCCACGGTCGGCCTGTCCGGCCCGTTCGGCAAGCTCAGGCTCGGGCGGGCCATGACGCCCCTGTGGGCGCTGGACTGGCAGTTCGACCCCTGGGCCAACTTCGACCGGGTGGCTTCGATCGCCTGGCAGATCTACCATCCCTCGTATCGCGCCGACCCGTACCGAACCGGCGCGGCCGGCGACTACAGCCGGGTCAACAACGGCGTGTTCTACGATTCGCCGGTCCTGGCCGGCTGGTCGGCGCATCTGTCGGTCAATGGCGAGCGCAGTCAGGTTCCCGATGGCAACGGCGCGGTGGAGCGCAGGCGCGGTCTGGCGGGAGCGGTCAATTACGAAGGCGGGGGCTGGACCGCGCTGGCCTCGGCCGAGCGCAACAGCGTGGACGACCGGACTTATTTCCTGGGCCTGGCCTATGGACCGGGAGCGACGCGCATCATGGTCTCGGCCAATCTGACCGAGTTGAGTCCCTTCAGCCAAATGCAGTTGGGAGAGCCGCGACGCCGCCGCACGAGCGCCATGCTGGCCGCCGTCCACCGGACCGGCGCGGTGACCTGGAAGGCAGGCATAGGCAGGGATTTCCAGGGCTACGGCACCGAAGGCGCAACCGGCTACGCCAGCCTGGGCGTGTCTTATGCGTGGTCCCCGCGAACCCTCCTCTATGCCGGCCTGGGCCACGCCCGTCCCGGGCATCTGGCCAGCCGGACCAACGTCGGCCTGGGGATGAACCACAGTTTCTGAGGCGCAGGCAGGCCGCGAAGGCGGCGGAGCAGGCCCGAGGCGCTTGCCGAGGAAAGGCGGAGCCCGAGCGAACCGCTACGGTGCGGGCTCGGGAGTCGGCGCGGCGGGCGCCGCATTCTCCGGGGAAGCCCGGTCTTCGACGCGAAAGCGCAGTGTTCCTATCATCTGGCCGGCGTCGGTCACCACCTTGACCTGCCAGCGGCCTTGCGGATCCGCGGTGAAGTTGCGCTTGTGGGTCCAGGCCCGGTAGCCTTCCTTGCGGCCGCCGCGGATGTCCAGCGCGATCCGGTCCACCTCCCGGCCGTTGTGCAGCCATACGTGATAGATGTGCTCGCGCAGGCCCAGCGGCGCGCTGACCGCCGTATAGGCGTAGATGCCGTTCGCCTGCAATTGCGCCGGCGTGACCGTGCGCAGGCTTTTGCCGGCCGCCATCGTGCGCGTATCCATCTGGGTGGAGATCGCCATTTCGTTGAGCCGCAGCGTCGCCGGCGGCACCCACAGGCGCGCGAACCAGCCCAGCGCGCCGAGCGCCGCCATCAGTCCGACGACCGCCCATTTGCGCCAGCGCGCCTCGATCGACAGCAGCTCGGCCAGCGACGGAAAGGACAGCGCAACCGCGACGCCCAGCGCGAGGCGGTAGCTCAGCCCCGTGGTCAGGTGCAGGATCAGCGGGAATGCCGTCAGCAGCACGGCGAACATCGTGAAGGTGTGATAAGTCAGAAAGACCCAGCGGCGGCCCGCCAGCCAGCGGAAATACAGAGGGTCGACCAGCGCCACCAGCGCCGCGGCGCCCAGCAGGCCGGTGAACACCACCTGGCCGCTGTTCCAGGTGGTGGCTGCATAGAGGAAGGGCAGCACGAAGAACAGTCCTTCCTGGTGGATCATCTGGGTGGCGTAGCGCAGCACCGGCGTGGGGATGGTCCAGCCCAGCCGCTGCTTCATGCGCTGGCGCAGCCATTGTTCCACCACCAGCCAGGCCCAGCACAGCAGCATGACGATGGCGATGACGCGGGCGAAGGCTTCGTGCCGCTCGACGGTGAAGAAGCTGACGATGCCCGAGGCGAACCCGAAGGCGGCTATCGTTCCGGGATAGCGCTGCACGAGCGCCAGGAGGCGCTGCAAGAGAGATTTCAGGTCTGGCACGGGGAGGGCGGATCAAGGATAACCGGGCAGGCTGAGCGCCCCTTTATCGGAAAAACGGGTGGTGCCGGCCACGCCGCCGGACAGCTTGCCGCGCAGCGTATAGGGGATATTGTCCAGGCGCGACCCGGAAGCCAGCCCCAATGCCTGGCGCAAGGCCCCGAGCGCCGATACCGAGACCGGCACGCCCAGCACGGTCTCGCCGAAGCGCGGCACGGTGCCGCGCGCATCGCTGACGCCGGTGGCGAAACGGTTGCCGTTGAGGTCCAGCTCCAGCGCCACGCCGTCGTAGTCCACCGGGGTGTCGTTCGGATTCTGCACGCGCAGTTTGACCAGCATGCGCAGCTCCATGCCCTGGCCCTGCAGCGGCTCGATGCCGGCCACCTGCACGCCGAGCGGATCGCGGCCCGCCAGACCGGCGCAGCCGGACAGCGCCAGCGCGCAGACGCAAGCCAGCGCCAGTCTGTGCATGGAAGAAAGAAGGGGCGTCGACGCATGCATGGTAGCCGCCACGGGAATCGGGAAGTCCCCATATTAGTAGCTCTCCCGCGCTCCGCGCCTTCACCGCATGCAACGGATGTAACCTCCCGCGAAGCCCGGCAGGGCTGCGCCGCCGGAAGACCTAGACCCTTCCCAATTTGTCCGGATTACGCATGACGTAGATGGCCGAAACCGAGCCCTTTTCGTCGTAGGCGAAGGTCATGGCCGCCGTTGCCGTCCTGCCCTCGCGCAGGAGCACGCCGCGCGTGTTGTTGATATCGGCTTCCACCCATTCCATGCCGTGCCAGAAGCGCTGGAGCCCGCGCTCGATGAAACGCAGGACCGCCTGTTTGCCGAGCAGTTCGTGGCGCAGGGCGGAGGCCTTGCCGCCGCTGTCGGACAGGATGCAGACGTCGTCCGCCAGCAGCGCGGCGAGCCGCTCGGTGCCGGCGCCGTCGATCGCGGCCCGGAACGCGCCCAGCAGCTCCTGTTGGCGGGCAACCGGGGTGACGTGGCGCACCTTGTCGGTTTCGACCGCCTCGCGGGCGCGCGAGACCAGCTTGCGGCAGGCGCTCTCCTGCATGCCCAGCGTGGCGGCGATGTCCGGATAGGGCGTATCGAAGATTTCGTGCAGCAGATAGGCGGCACGTTCCTTGGGCGTCAGCCGCTCCAGCATCAGCAGGAAGGCGGTAGTCAGGGAGGAGGCGAGCTCGAGGCGCGATTCGGGCGTATCGTCCAGCCGCGCGTGAATGGGTTCGGGCAGCCACGATCCGACATACTCCACGCGCGTGCGATAGGCGGCGCGCAGCATGTCCACGCACAGGTTGGTGCAGGTCTGGGTCAGCCAGGCGGCCGGGTTGTCGATGGCGCCGCGGTCGGTGGCGCGCCACTTGAGGAAGGTTTCCTGCACGGCGTCTTCCGCGTCGGCGCGGGTGCCCAGCATCCGGTACGCGAGGCTGAACAGGAAGCGCTGGCGGGTGGAAAAAACGTCCTGGGCGTCTGAAGGCGTCATGGCGTCAGGCGCGCGGCCGGGGGGCCCGGCTCGCGCGTGGGGTCAGTGCTGGGAAACCTGCATCCGGTTCCACAGGTTGATCATGGAGATGGTCGATGTCAACGCGGCGATCTGCGAGTCCGAGAAATGCTCGCGCAGGCGAACGCGCAGCGCGCCGTAGTCGGTCTTGCGGTCGAGCACGGTCAGCGCCTCGGTCCAGGCGAGGGCGGCTTTCTCGCTTTCGCTGTAGTCGCCCACGTGTTCCCAGACGACCAGCCGGTCCAGGCGCTCGCTGGTTTCGCCGTCCCGGCGCGCTTCGGCGATGTGCATTTTCACGCAGAACGCGCACTGGTTGATCTGCGAGGCGCGCAAAACCACCAAATGGTGCAAGGTGATCGGCAGGTCCTGGTCCAGAATCGTCTGTTGCGCGGCAGAGAGGGCGCGATAGACGTCAGGCAGCTGGGCGGCGGGATTGACGGCGGCGGAACGGCTCATGGAGGTCTCCAAAAAAAGCGGGTTTCGTCTATTTGACGATCCAGCCGCGGGATTTGTGACGCGCGGCGCCGAAAAAATGCCCGAGAATGCGCTGGATGGTCCGCCAGCCAAGCCGCGGCCCGGGGCCGTACAGGAAATGCCGGTCCCGTCCATGGGTTCAATTGTCCTATTGACAGGTCAATAGAATAATTGTGAAATGGCCCGACGATCCGTCCTCCCCGAGGGCGGACATACCCAAGGCATCCAGAATGAAACGAGGTGGCGCGTGAGCAGCGGGACTCCGGAGCAGGTCATTATTGTAGGGGGAGGTCCGGTCGGGCTGGTCATGGCGATGCGGCTGGGGCATTTCGGCATCCCGGCCGTGGTGGTGGAGGCCGACGAGGAAGTGTCGCGCGCGCTGAAGGCCTCGACCTTCCATCCGCCCACGCTGGACATGCTGGACGAGTATGGCATCACCCCCGGCCTGATCGCCGCCGGGCTGGTCGCGCCGACCTGGCAGGTCCGCATGCACGAGACCGGCGAATACGCCGAATTCGATCTCTCCGCGCTCAAGGACGAAACGCCGCATCCCTATCGCCTGCAGACCGAGCAGTGGAAGCTGTCCGAACTGCTGCTGGCGCATATACGCGCGAAGCTGCCGGGCACCCAGGTGCTGATGGGCTACAACTGTGTGGCGATCGCGCAGGACGAACACGGCGTGCGGGTCACGGTGGAGACGGCGGGCAAGGAGCGCAAGGAATTGTCCGGCCGCTACCTGATCGGCGCCGACGGCGCGCGCAGCATGGTGCGCGCGGCGCTGGACCTGAGCTTCGAAGGCCACACATTTCCCGAGACCACGGTGCTGGCCACCACCAGCTTCCCGTTCCACGAACACATTCCCACGCTTTCCTACATCAACTACTGCTGGGCGCCGACCGGCACCTTCAGCCTGCTGCGCCTGCCGGGGCTGTGGCGCGCCAGCCTGTATCCCTGGGAAGGCGAGAGCATCGAGGACGCGACCCGGCCCGAGTCGATCCAGAAGAAGCTGCAGCACATCCTGCCGCGCGACGAGCCCTACGACATCATGGAGATCCGGCCCTACCGGATCCATCAGCGCGTCGTCGATACCTATGTGAACGGCCGCATCGTCCTGGCGGGCGATGCGGCGCACATCAATAGTCCGAGCGGCGGCATGGGCATGAACGGCGGCATCCACGACGCCTTCAACCTGAGCGAGAAGCTGCGCCGCATCTACGCCGGCGAAAACGCCGATGCGCTGCTGGGACAGTACGAGCGCCAGCGGCGGCCGATCGCGATCAGGCACGTGCTGCAGCAGTCGGGCCGCAACCGCGCCCGCATGCAGGAGCGCGGCGCGGAGCAGCGCCGCAAGACGCTGGAAGAGTTGCTGCGCAAGGCCGGCGATCCCGCGCTGGCGCGCGAGTACCTGCTGGAAACCTCGATGATCCTGAGCCTGCGCGAAGCGGCCGCCATCGAATGAACCCGGAAGCACGATGAGCCAAGTCCCGGCAGCGCAGTTCTCCATTCCCGAGCGGGTCACCGGATTCGTCGAAGGCCGCTGCACCGGCGCAGGCGGCTATGAACTGGAGGTGATCCACCCCGGCGACGGACGCCGCATTGCGACGCTGGTCGAATCCTCGCCGGCAGAGGTCGATGCCGCCGTGCGCAGCGCGCGCGCCGCGTTCGAGGACGGCCGCTGGCGCCGGCAGACCGTCGAGGCCAGGCAGGCCGTGATGCGCCAGGTCGCCGACCTGGTGGACGTCCATCGGGAGGAACTGGCCTACCTGGAATGCATGAATTCCGGCATCCCCATGCGCCACCTGCAGCGCGGGCAGATTCCCCGCACCGCGCACAATTTCCGTTTCTTCGCCGAATTCCTCGGCCAGCATGCCGGAAAAATGTACGACCAGACCGAGGGCTACCTGACCCTGGTCCTGCGCGAACCGGTGGGCGTGGCCGCGCTGATCGGGCCGTGGAACGCGCCGCTGGCGCTGACTTCGATGAAGATCGCCGGCGCCATCGCGTTCGGCAACAGCTGCGTGTGCAAGCCTTCCGAGGTCACGCCGCTGGCGGTCGCGCGTTTCATGGAGCTGCTGGTCGAGGCCGGGGTGCCGCCCGGGGTCGTCAACCTGGTCAACGGACGCGGCGGCGTCACCGGCGAGGCCCTGGTGGCCCATCCCGGCGTGGACCTCGTCTCGTTCACCGGCGGCACGCAAACCGCGCGCCGCATCTCGGCCAGCGCCGGCGAAGGGCTCAAACCGCTTTCGCTGGAACTGGGCGGCAAGTCCGCCAACATCATTTTCGAATCGGCCGACCTGGAGCGGGCGATCGACGGCGCCTTGCTGGGCATCTTCTCCAACAACGGCCAGCAGTGCCTGGCCGGCTCGCGCATCCTGGTACAGCGTGCGGTGCTGGATCGCTTCATCGAATCCTTCGTGGCGCGCACCCGGCGCCTGCGCCTGGGCGACCCCCTCGACCCGGCCACCGAGATCGGCCCGCTGGCCTTCCGGGCGCATCGCGACCGCGTCGCCTCCTACGTGGAGGTCGCACGCGCCGATGGCGCCCAGGTATTGTGCGGCGGACAGGCCGAAGCCGCGCTGGAGCCGGGCTTCTTTTTCCAGCCTACCGCGGTGCTCGCCCAGGACAACCGCGCGCGCGTATGCCGGGAAGAAATCTTCGGCCCTTTCGCCACCATCGTGCCCTTCGACACCGCGGACCAGGCCTTCGCCATGGCCAACGACAGCGAGTTCGGCCTGGTCTCCTACGTCTGGACCGACCACCATCCGACCCTCATGCGGGCCCTTTCCGATATCCGCGCCGGCATGGTGTGGGCCAACACCCCCATGACGCGCGACCTGCGCGCCCCGTTCGGCGGCATCAAATCCTCCGGCTACGGCCGCGAGGGCGGCGAATCCAGCATGAAGTTCTACACCTACGAAAAAACCGCCATGCTCCCCACCGTCCTCCCCGCCATCCCGCGCCTGGGCGCCTGAACGAGGCTCATCCCTGGGGGAGCCTGCTCTTCCAGTGGTCGCCCTTCAGCCAAGGCTCCAGCGGCGCGGGCTGGCCGTCGGCCAGCGAGACGCCCATCCACGCCAGGCACAGCATGCACGACAGCACCGGCACGCGGGAACTGGCGTTGGCGGCCAGCAGCGGGCGCAGCGTCGGCATGCCGGTGCCCAGCATCAGGATCGCGTCGGTATCGTCCGCAGCCAGCTCGTGCAGCAGCCCGCCCGCCGTATCGGCCTTCATCGAATAGATGGGATGGAACTGCGTGTGGTCCATCGGCGCCGAGGCGATGCGCGACACGGTGAACCCCTGGGATTCCCAGTAGCCCTTGCTGGCCTCGGTCAGCCCCGCGGGATAGGGCGAAGCCAGCGCAATGCGCCGGGCGCCGAGCTGGCGCAACGAGGCGACCACCGCGGTCGCGGCGGTAAAGGCCGGCACGCCGCGCTGCCGTTCGATCTCCGCCAGCACGCGCGACTCGCGCTCGCGGCCCACCAGATACGATGCCCCGGTGCACCCGACCGCCACGGCCTTGATGGGCGCGTTGGCGAACTGGTCGCAGGCATGGTCCAGCTTGTCCACATAATCGACCAGCCGCTCCTCGATCGTCGGCTTGCCGCTCATCAGCCGGCCATTGATATGCGCATAGCCCTGCGGAAGCAGGATGTAGTACTCGGGCTCGACAGTAGTATTCGCCTGCGGGGTCAGCAGGCCGATCAACCCCTTGGGTGCGTATTCGACAGCCATATCGGTAACGAAAGATGGGTGCAGACCCAGGGCACCGCGGATCCGGCTCCGCCGGTCCGCCAGTGCCGCCCCCTGGGGGGCGCGCGTCAGCGCGTAGGGGGGGTCTTGCTCAATCTAGTTTTATATTGGCGCCCTTGATGATCGGGGTCCACTTCTTCTCTTCGTCGTGGAGGAACTTGACGAACTCGGCCTGCGGCGCGCCGACGGGGGTCAGCCCCAGGTCGGTCAGCTTGCCGCGGGCGTCGGCGTTGGCCATGACCTTGCCGAGCGCGGCCTGGAGCCGGTCGATCACCGGCTGGGGCGTGCCGGCCGGGGCCGAAACGCCGAACCAGACCTCGCCTACGGTGCCGGGCACGACTTCGTCCATGGTCGGGACGTCGGGGAAGGCCGGCAGCCGCTTGGGCCCGCTCACGGCCAGGATGCGCGCCGTGCCGGCCTTGACCTGGGCGGATGCGACCGACATGTTGTTGAAGATGGCGTCGAGCTGGCCGCCGAGCAGGTCGTTCATCGCCGGGCCGGTTCCCTTGTAGGGAACGTGGGTCATGTCTATGTGCGCCTTCTGCTTGAGCAGTTCGCCGGTCAGGAACCCGGCCGACCCGACGCCGGCCGAGCCGTAGTTGTACTTGCCGCCGGCCTTGCGCGCCTGCTCGACGAATTCCTTGAAATCCTTGGCGGGATGGCTGGCGCGGACGATCAGGCCGTTGGGAAAGGTACCCAGCAGCATGATGTGGGCGAAGTCGCCGTACGGGTCATAGGGAATCTTCTGGCCCAGCAGCGGCCCGGTGGTGATGGCCGCGCCGTTGGTGATGACCAGGGTGTAGCCGTTGGGCGCGGCCTTGGCTCCCAGGTCGGTGCCGAGGATGGAACCCGCGCCGCCTTTGTTGTCGACCACGACGGGCTGGCCGATTTCGTCGGCCAGCGCGCTGGCGACCACGCGGCCGATGAGGTCGGTCGAGCCGCCCGGGCTGAACGGAACGATCAGTTTGATGGGCCGGTCGGGATAGGCTTGCGCCTGCACGCCGAAGGCCGTGGCGGCCAGGCCGGCCGCGAGGAAGACGCGGCGGCAGAGATGCAGTACGCGGGGGCGGGCGCGGTGTTCGCCTGTAATATGATTGCGCATGACATGACCTGATTGAATGTGTACGACGGCGATATGCATATTCGGTCAGGTCATGTTCTCGCGTCAAGACAAATTGTTCTATTGGACAGACAATAAGACAGAATACGGATTTATGTCGACCACCCTGCCTTTGCCGAAGTACCACAGCGTCTACCTGGTCCTGAAGGAACGCCTGAGCGACGGCGTCTACGACGAGCGTGTTCCGGGCGAACTGGAACTGATGGAAGAGTTCGCGGTGTCGCGGGCCACGGTGCGCAAGGCGCTCGAGAACCTGGCGCTGGAAGGACTGATCGAGCGTTCGGCCGGCCGCGGTACGCGGCGCGTGCAGCCGGCGTCGCCCGGCGCGCCGGCCTCGCGCATGAGCGGGCTGCTGGACAACCTGATCGCCGCGAGCCTGGCCACCACGGTCAAGGTCATCGAGCACGAGTATCTGCAGGCCACCGATCCGGTGGCCCAGGTCCTGCAGGTCGAGCCGCGTTCGCAGGTGCTGCGCGCCATGCGGGTGCGCAGCACCAAGGCCGGCCCGGTATCGTGCATCACCACCTGGGTGCCGCGCGAGTTCGCCGACAACCTGGGCCGCCGCCAGCTGGGGCGCAAGCCCATACTGGTGCTCATCGAAGAGTCCGGCGTGGAGATCGGCCGGGCGCGCCAGACCATCTCCGCGCGCCAGGCCGATGCCGCCGTCGCCGCGCTGCTGGACGTGCCGCTGGGCGCGGCGCTGCTGTCGGTCAACCGCGTGGTGAACGACATGGCAGACCGGCCCGTGCTGTGGCTCCAGGGACTGTATCGCCCGGATCGCTACGAATACGACATGGAGCTGTCGCGGGTGGGCGACATCGACGCCAAGGTGTGGGTCAGCAGGGATTTCGGCGCCAACATGCGCTGAACCGCCGGGTTGCGGCGCCAATCCGGGCCGGCCATGCCGCTGCGTCCGGGCATGCGGTCCGGCATGGACCGCGCGCGGCTGCGCAAACACAAGACAAGATCCCGAATCAAATGTACTATTGTTAGGACAATAGATATGAAGGGCGCCGAGGCTCTTCAGGGACATCGGGTGCGAGGTTGAACAAGACGGCGGGACAAGGCCGGACGCTGGCGCAGAAGCTGATCGCGCGCGCGGCGGGAAGGGATGGCGTGGCCGTGGGCGAGATCGTGACCTGCAAGGTCGACCTGGCCATGTTCCACGATTCGTCGGGGCCCAGGCGGCTCAAGCCCATGCTGGAAGAGCTGGGCGCGCAGATATGGGACAAGTCGCGGGTGGTGCTGGTCATGGACCACTACGTGCCCGAGCGCGACGACGACTCCCGCCGCATCGTGCGGCTGGCGCGCGAATGGGCGCGCGAACAGGCCTTGCCGCACGTCTACGACAGCCAGGGCATCTGCCACGTGGTGGTGCCGCAGGGCGGCCATATCCGTCCGGGCATGTTCTGCGTCGGCGGCGATTCGCACTCGCCCACGGGCGGCGCGTTCGGCGCCTATATGTTCGGCATAGGCTCGACCGAAATGCTGGGCGTGGTCGTCACCGGCGAGATCTGGCTGAAAGTTCCCGAAACGCTGCGCATGCACTGGTCGGGCAGGCTGCGGCCGGGGGTAACGGCCAAGGACATGATGCTGCACATGCTCGGGCGCTTCGGCATGAGCGGCGGCGCCTACCAGGCGGTGGAGTTCTGCGGCCCCGCGGTGCGCGCGCTGGGCATGCAGGAGCGCATGACCCTGTCCAACCTGAGCGCCGAGATGGGCGCGCAGGCCGGCCTGATCGCACCGGACGACACGACCCTGGAATGGCTGGCCCGAGCCGGCGCGACGGAGGCGGTAGCCGAGGGCTGGGATACCGATCCCGGCGCAGCCTATACCCAGTACGATTTCGATGCCGACGGGCTTGCGCCGATGGTGGCGGCGCCGCACAGCCCGGCCAATACCCATGCGGTGACGGAGTGCGGCCGTGTGCCGGTACAGGTGGCCTACATCGGCGCCTGCACCGGCGCCAAGCTGGACGATCTGCGCGCGGCCGCGCAGGTGCTGCGCGGCCGCCGGGTCGCGCCGGGCGTGCGCCTGATCGTGGCGCCGGCCAGCATCCAGGACCAGGAAGCCGCGCGCGGCGAAGGCACCCTGCAGGCGCTGCTGGACGCGGGGGCCGAGCTGTTCCCCACCTCGTGCGGCGCCTGCGCGGGCTATGGCGATGCGATAGACGGCGAGGTGAACGTGATCTCCAGCACCGCCCGAAATTTCAAGGGGCGCATGGGCTCGCCCTCCGCCAGCGTCTACCTCGGCTCGCCCTATACCGTCGCCGCGTCCGCGCTGCGCGGCGTCATCAGCGATCCCCGCGAGGTGATATGAACCCCCTCTACGCGCTGACGCGCGCCCGGCATGGTGGGCCCCCATCCGCTACGCGGCAGCCCCCCGAGGGGGCCTGGGCCCGCCTTGGGGCGGCCCGGCGCCGGGCCCAGGAGGCGGAACGAACGGACCGGCGGAGCCGGATCCGCTGTGCCCTGGGTAGCGCGTTGCGCACTGGAAAATTGGCATGAAATACAAGGAAAGCGGTACCGGCACCACACATCGCGTCTGGAAGCTGGGCAAGGACATCGATACCGATCTGCTCGCGCCGGGCTACGTCATGAAGCACGGCATCGAGGTCATCGCCAAGCACTGCCTGGAATCGGTGCGGCCGGAATTCTCGGCGTCCGTGCGGCCGGGCGACGTGGTGGCGGCGGGGCCGGGCTTCGGCATCGGCTCCTCGCGCGAGCAGGCCGCCCAGGCGCTGGCGCGCCTGGGCGTGGCGGCGGTGATCGCCCCATCCTACGGCGGGCTGTTCTTCCGCAATGCCTTCAACGTCGGCCTGATGCTGCTGACCTGCGCCGAAGCCGAGTCCTTGCAGGAGGCCGAACGGGTGGAGATCCGGCTGGGCGAGCCGCCCGCCGTGGCGGGCGCCGACGGCCGGGTGCTGGCTTGCGATCCCATTCCGGATTTCCTGATCGACATGGCCCGCAGCGGCGGGCTGCTGAACCAACTGCGCAAGCGGATGAGCCCATCATGAGCCTGGACCTGTCTTCCATCGATCCTGCGCGCACCGCGCTCTTGATCGTCGATCTGCAGAACGATTTCCTCGCGCCCGACGGCGCCTACGCGCGCGGCGGAGCTGTGGCGCCGGCCGCGGCGGCGCTGCCGGCGCGGGTGGCCAGGGTGGCGCGCGCGGTCAAGGCGGCGGGCGGCATGGTGGCCGCCAGCCAGTTCACGCTGTGGCCGGACGGCCGCGGCGAGCCCATGGTCGCGCCCCATCTGCTGTCCCTGCGGCCTTTCCTGCGCAAGGGCGATTTCGCGCCCGGCAGCAGGGGGCAGGCCAATGTGGACGCGCTCGAGGGGCTGGTCGACGTGTCGGTATGCAAGGTGGCCTATTCCGCTTTCTTCAACACCCAGCTCGACTGGGTGCTGCGGCACGCGGGCGTCGATACCGTCGCGGTATGCGGCATCGTGACCAACGGCGGCGTGGCGAGCACGGTGCGCGATGCCCATATGCGCGAGTACCACGTCGTGGTGCTGGCCGACGGCTGCGCCGCGTTCCGCGAGGAAGTGCACGCTACCGCGCTGGCCGATATGGCCGGCATCGCCGGCGTGACCGATTGCCCCACGTTCGAGCGCAGCCTCGCCGCGCGCCGCAACGCCTGAATGGAGTCCGCCATGCAGCACGACTTGCGCGCCCGCCTGGCCCGGCCCGGCATCCTGCTCGCTCCCGGCGTCTACGACGCCTTCAGCGCGCTGATCGCCGAGCAGGCGGGCTTCGAGGCCCTTTACCTCTCGGGGGCTTCCATCGCCTACACGCGCCTGGGGCGCTCCGACGTCGGGCTGACCACGTATACCGAAGTGGCCGACGTACTGGCGCGCATCGCCGAGCGCGTGCGCATACCGGTGATCGTCGATGCCGATACCGGCTTCGGCAATGCCTTGAACGTCATGCGCACTGTGCGCGGCTTCGAGGCCGCCGGCGCGGCGATGATCCAGCTGGAGGACCAGACCTTCCCCAAGCGCTGCGGCCACCTGGATGGCAAGGGAGTCGTGCCGGCGGCGGAAATGGTGGGCAAGCTCAGGGCCGCGCTCGATGCGCGCGCCCGGCCGTCCACGCTGGTCTTGGCGCGCACCGATGCGGTCGCGGTGGAGGGCCTGGAGGCGGCGCTCGACCGCGCCGAGCAGTATCTGGAGGCGGGCGCCGATGCCTTGTTCATCGAGGCGCTGCGTACGCCCGAGCAGATGCAGGCGGCGTGCCGCCGCTTCGCCGGCCGGGTTCCGCTGCTGGCCAATATGGTGGAAGGAGGCAAAACGCCGATCCAGAGCGCCGCACAACTGCAGGAGCATGGTTTCGGTATCGCCATATTTCCCGGCGGCACGGCGCGCGCGGTGGCGCATACGCTGCGCGGCTACTACGCCAGCCTGCGCGAGCACGGCACCACCGCCCCGTGGCGCGACGCCATGCTCGACTTCGATGCCCTGAACGATCTGATCGGCACGCCGGCCCTGATGGCGCTCGGCAAAAAATACTGACACCCGGAAGAACCGGGCTCACCCAGGAAACCGCGGATCCGGCTCCGCCGGTCCGCCAGTTTCGCCCCCTCGAGGGGGCTCGCGCCAGCGGGTAGGGGGGTAGGCCTTCCCCCCAGGAACGCTCCTTGCTGACATGTCCATGCTTCCAAGCAACCCGCATGTCACTCAGAGAGGAGATTGTCATGGCTTACATTGAACGCCACACGCCGCAGCAAAGCGGCGCCAACATCACGGGCAAGGGCAGCGCTACGGCCGAAGGCCCCGGTCCGCACATCATGGCTGCCGATACCCTGGACGGGAACAAGGTCTACAGCGCGGACGACGAGCACGTCGGTTCGATCAAGGACATCATGCTCGATGTCAGTTCGGGACGCATTGCCTATGCGGTGCTCTCCAGCGGCGGCTTCCTGGGCATGGGCGACAAGTTGCTCGCCATCCCCTGGAGCGCGCTGACGCTGGATACCGACCGCAAGGTATTCATCCTGGACGTGCCCGCCGACGTGGTGAAGAACGCGGAAGGGTTCGACAAGGACCACTGGCCGAGTTTCGCCGATGCCGGCTGGGCGACCTCGCTGCATACCCACTACCATGCCCAGCCGTACTGGCAGGAGCGCCGCGGCGAGCGCGTCAGGATCGACCAGCCTGTGGTCGACGCTCCGCGCACCGGGTTCTCCGAAGGGCTGTAACCGACGGCAGGCTTCGACAGGGCGCCGCCCGGCGCCCGAATGAGGAGGCGGGGCGCTTTACGGCGCCTCGCCTTCGCTTTCGTCGTATTTGCGCGCGCTGCCGTAGAACGACTGCGCAGGGTACTTGATGGCGTTCTTGAGCATTTTGCGCTCGACCGCGCGCGCAATATCGATGTCCAGCCTGTCGGCCAGCGCGACGAGGTAGAGCAGTACATCGGCGATTTCGTCGGTGGCTTCGGAAAGCTTGAGCGGGTTGAGTTCGTTGGACTCTTCCTCGGTCATCCATTGAAAAATCGACACCAGTTCGCCGGCTTCGCCGCTCAGCGCCATCGCCAGGTTCTTGGGCGAATGGAACTGGCCCCAATTCCGTTCTTCGGTAAATTGGCGGACGGCACGCTTGATATGGTCGAGGTCGGACATTTGCGTTCCTGGACGGGCATGAGTTTTCCCCATTCTAGTGTCCCGTCGGCAAAGGGCCGCGCCGTTTGCGCGGCGCGGCCCCGGCCCGAAACCTCGTCCGCCCGCCTGGGGCGGCAGGCGGAGCGCCCTTCAGCCGCCGCTCAAATCGATGCGCTGCGCTAGGTCGCCATAAATGGCCAGTTCCTTGGCCAGCTTCTGGCCGAAGGCGGCCGGCGTCATGGGCTTGGCAGGCAGGTTGCCCTGGCCTTCCATGGCCTGGCGGGTTGCCGGTTCGGTAATGACTGCATTGACCTCGGCATTGATGCGGCTCACCACGTCAGGCGGCGTGCCCGCCGGAGCCAGCATGCCGTGCCAGGTGCTGATGGTGTAGTCCGGGACGCCGGCTTCGGCAAACGTGGGGACGTTCTTGAGCTGGGGCAGCCGCTCGGTGGAGGCGACCGCCAGCGCGCGCAGCTTGCCCTGCGAGATGTAGCCCATGACCGAACCCGGCGAAGGGAAGGACATGTCCACGACGCCGCCTATCAGATCGGTCATCCCCTGCGCGGCGCCCTTGTACGGGACGTGCAGGATCTCGGTGCCCGTGCGTATCTTGAACAATTCGCCGGCCAGGTGCGGCACGCCGCCTATGCCTTGCGAGGCATAGCTGAACGGGCGCTGCTTGGCACGCAGCGCCGCCAGCAACTGGCCGAGGTCGTGGTAGGGCGAGGCGGCGTTGACCACCAGCACGTTGGGCACTTCGACGGTCAGCGCGACCGGCGTAAACGATTTTTCGACGTCGTAGCGCAGGTTCTTGATGACGAACTTGTTGAGGTTGTGGCTGGTTGCCGTCACCAGGAGCGTGTAGCCGTCGGGCGCGGCGCCCGCGACTGCCGCCGCGGCGATGCTGCCGTTGGCGCCCGGCTTGTTGTCCACCACCACCGGCTGTCCCCAGCGCTTGGCCAGTTCGCTGGCGACCAGGCGCGCCGATTGGTCGATGGCGCCGCCGGGCGGGTAGCCGACCACCAGCGTGACCGCCCGGGTGGGGAAGTCGGCGCCGACGGCCAGGGCGGGCAACAGAGAGAAGAAAGCGGCCAAGGTGTGCCGAAGCGGGCTGAACATGCGTGTCTCCATGGACGGCCAGGTCGGGCCGGATGCCGGCCTGCGAGTGCTGGCCGCGGCATGCCTCTTTACTTGCTGGCCGGTTCTACCCCGGACACTAAAGAACGCCCATTCCCTGGGCAAGCGCGATTTTCAAGGTTTCCAGCCTGCGAAAAACTTACTTCCAGGGCGGAGCGGGGGCCGCCAGCCTGCGCGCTTCGAAACCGCGCACCGAACCGAAGCGCTCGCTGCGCGCTTCCCAGTCGCGCTGCGCCTGGGCGATGGCCTCCCTGCTGCCGACGAAGTTCCACCAGATGGTGAGGTCGTCGGTGGGAGGAACGCCGCCGATCAGCAGGGCGCGGCTGCCCGCGTCCAGCGCGAGCGGGAGCCGCGCGCGTCCGGGCGCCAGATAGGCGAGTTCGTCCGGCGCGAAGCGTTCGCCCTGGGCCTGCAAGCCGCCTTCCAGCACCAGCAGGCCGTATTCGTAGGCGGGATCGAGTTCGAGATCGAGCGAGGCTGCGGCCGCGCATGCCAGATCCAGGCCGACCAGCGGCGAATACACGCGCGCAGGCGCGGCGCGGCCGGCACAGGCGCCGGCGAGCAGGGTGAAATCCACGCCTTGTTCCCGCCAACGGGGCAGGTCGGGATAGTGGTCGAATCCGGGTGGCATATCCTGTTTGCCCGGCGGCAGCGCGATCCACAGTTGCGCGGCGTGCAGCACGCGCTGATCGGGCAGCGATTCCTCGGTATGGCTGATGCCGTGCCCGGCCGTCATCAGGTTGACCTGGCCCGGCCGCAGCACCTGTTCGTTGCCCAGGCTGTCGCGGTGCAGCGCCTCGCCTTCGATCATCCAGGTGAAGGTCTGCAGGCCGATATGCGGATGGGCTTCGACCAGCATGCCGGCGCCGGGCTCGAAGCGGGCCGGACCGGCGTGGTCGAGAAAACACCAGGCGCCGATGCGGCGGTGCTGGCGCGTCGGCAGTACGCGCTCGATGGTGATGCCGCCGCCGATTTCGGCGGTGCGGGACGCGATGCGCTCGATGCCGGAAGCGGCTTCTTTCATGACGGATCTCCTGACTGAGGGCGGCCAGCCCCGTGCGGCGGCGGAATGTCGCGGGACCTCGGTATGATAGTGCCTGCCAGGAGAGGGCCGGGGTCAATGCCGGCCGGGGCCGGAACGGTGTCTCAGGGCTTTTCGGAGATTCGACCATGCGGTGGTTCAAGCGCATCGCCATCGGTGCGGCGATCCTGTTCGCCGTTGCGGCCGCCGGGCTGATCGTGCTCGTCCTGGCGGTCGATCCCAATCATTACAAGGGGCCGCTGGCCGACGAGGTCAAGACGCGCTACGGCCGTACCTTGCGCATGGACGGCGATCTGCGGCTGAGCGTGTTCCCGCGCCTGGGCGTGGAGGCCGACAAGGTCTCGCTGTCCGAGCCGCGCTCCACCCAGATCTTCGCCGCCGTGGATACGGCCCGGGTGGCCGTGGCCGTCCTGCCGCTGCTGTCCGGCCGCATCGTGATCGATCAGGTGCAGATCGAGGGCCTGAAAGCCAACGTCGTGCGCTACCGGAGCGGCAAGTTCAATTTCGACGACCTGTTCGGGGGCAGCGAGCCCCAGCCTTCCGGCAAGAGCGCCGGCCGGCCGCTGGAGGCGCAGGGCCGCACGCTGGAGTTCGACGTTGCCGGCATCGAGTTCACCGGCGGCGAACTGGCGGTGCGCGATTATCTGAAAGGCGTGGCGCTGCGGGTGGAGCGCCTGGCTGTTTCCACCGGCCGCGTGGCGCCGCGCAGGCCTTTCGAGTTCGACGTATCGGCGCGGGTGCTGGGACAGAGCCCGCGCGTGGATGCGACCGTCCAGGGCCTGGGCAGGCTGGCGTTCGATCCCGCGCAGCGCTCGCTGTCGATACGGTCGCTGGACCTGAAGGCTTCTGGCGTGCTGCCCTCGGTGCGCGCCTCGGCGCTGACCGCGCGCGGCGATCTGCAGGTCGACGGCCAGCGCGGCGCCATCGACGCCAGCGGCGTGACGGTGGTGTTCCAGGGCGACGTGGCCGGCAGCCGGCCGCTCACGGGGGTCGACCTGCGCCTGGACGCGCCGCGCCTGGCGGTGGGCCTGGCCGAGGGACGGCTGCAGGCCGAAAGGCTGGCACTGGCTGTCCAGGGCAAGCTGGGCAGCGATCCTTTCGAGCTATCGCTGGCTGCGCCGAAACTGGACGTTTCGCCGCAGCAGGCCCGAGGAGAGCCGGTCAGCGGCCAGTTGCGCCTGGGCGCCGACCGCGGGCTGCTGGCAAAGGTCTCGCTATCCGGCATATCGGGCAGCGCCGACAAGCTGGCCATCGAGCGGCTCGCGCTGGAGGGCGAGTTCAAGCAGGGCGAACGGCTGCTGAAACTGGCGGCGGCATCGCCGGTCGAGGCCAGCCTGCAGCGCAAGACCGTGGCATTGCCGCAGTTGGCGGGCCAGCTCGGCATCCTGGATTCCGCCTTGCCGGGAGGCCAGATGCAGGCGCCCCTCAAGGGCAGCCTGCGCGCCAATATCGAACGCGAGCAAGTGACAGGCCGGCTCGAGGCGAACATCGACGGCGGCACATTGAACGCGACCGCCGAGCTGGCGCAGTTCGACGAACCGCGCATCGCGTTCACCCTGGCCGCCGACACGCTGGACCTGGACAAGCTCTGGCCCGCGAGCCCCCCGGGCGGAGGAGGCGGCGCGTCCGCCAAGGCGACGGCGGATGCGCCGGTAGACCTTTCGGCACTGGAAGGCCTTACCGCTTCCGGCACGGTCAAGATCGGCAAGCTGGTCGCGCGCGGGGTGAAGGCCGCGAACGTATCGGCGTCGGTCCGGGTCGCCAAGGGGCGCGCCGACGTGAGCGCGATGAAGGCCTCCCTGTATGGCGGCACGCTGTCGGGCAGCCTGTTCGCCGATGCCCCAGGCCGCCGCATCGGCCTGGCTCCCACGCTCAGCAACGTGTCGGTACAGCCCTTGCTGGCGGACTTGTTGGGCAAGGACACGCTGACGGGGCGCGGCAGCATCGCGTTGAACCTGACCGCCACCGGGGCGACCGAATCGGAAATGAAGCGCAGCTTGAACGGCACGGCCGCGATTACGCTGCGCGACGGCGCCATCAAAGGGCTGGACGTGGCGCAGGCGCTCAGGCAGTTCCGCGCCATGCTGCCGCAGCGCAAGGACGACGCCCAGCAGCACCAGGCCGCCCAGCAGACCGAGTTTTCCGAATTGCAGGCCCAACTGGTCTTTGCCGCCGGAATAGGCACCGTGCGCAGCCTCGATGCCAAGGCGCCGCCGCTGCGCATCACCCAGGGCCAGCCCGCGCGCATCGACATTCCCGGCGAGCGGCTGGATCTGGTCCTGTTGGCAACGGTGGCCAATCCTTCGGCGAAGGACGGCAAGGAGCTGCTCGACCTGCGCAACGTAACCGTGCCGGTGCATGTGAACGGCAAGTTCGATGCGCCGGCGTATACCGTCCAGTGGAGCAAGGTCGCGGCCGAAGTCTTCCGGCACGCCATTGTCGACAAGATCGAAGAAGGCCTGGGCGTCGAGCGCGGCGAGACCGGCGACAAGCTGCGCGATACCGTGCGCGAGCGCCTCAAAGGCTTGTTCAACCGCTAGGGCCCGGCCTCCAACGTCGTTTCCATCCTTCATGTCCGTATCCATCTCCAGCCTGACCATCTACCCCATCAAGTCCTGCGGCGGCATTGCCCTGCAAAGCTCGGCCATAGGCATGGCGGGCCTGCACAACGACCGCCGGTGGATGGTGGTGGACGAACGGGGCGCCTTCCTGACGCAGCGCAGCCATCCCGCCATGGCGCGGGTGCGCACCGAACTGCGCGATGGCTACCTGCTGGCGACGGCGCCGGGCCAGCCGCGGCTGGACATCCCTATCGAAGTCGTCGAAGACGACGACAGCGTGCGCCGCCGCGTCCGTGTCTGGCGCGACGAGGTCGATGCCGTAGACGAAGGCGATCTCGCGGCGCAGTGGTTCGGCTCGCTGCTGGGCACGCCCTGCCGGCTGGTCAAAGCGCATCCGGATTCGCACCGGGTGGCCAGCGTGGAACGCATCGAAACCTGGCTGGCCCGGCATCCCGTGGCCGAAGGTTTCCCGCTGCGCCACGTCTACGCGTTCGCGGACGGCTATCCGGTCTTGATCGCCAACGAGGCCTCGCTGGCGGAGCTCAACGGCAAGCTCGCCGCCGCGGGCCGGGCGCCGGTGGACATGGCCCGGTTCCGCCCCAACATCGTGCTCGGCGAATTCGGCGCGTTCGACGAGGACTACACCGTGCTGGCCACGATCGGAGCGGTGAGGCTGGCGCTGGTCAAGCCCTGCGTGCGCTGCGAAATTCCCAATACCGACCAGGTGACCGGCGTCCGCTCGAGCGAGCCCATGGCGACGCTCGCAGGCTTCCGCAGCCAGCCTGGCGGCGGCGTGACCTTCGGCATGAACGCCATCGTCAGCGCGCCGCCCGGCGCGGTGCTGACGGTGGGGGACAGAGCGGAAGTGGTGCTCGACTTCTGAAGGGGCGGATCAGGCCGGCGCGACGATGCGATGGTACTTGGCCATCAGTTGACCCTCGTCTTCCTTCCACTCCGGATTCAGCTCGATGCACTCGACCGGACAGACCACCTTGCATTGTGGCTCGTCGTGGTGTCCGACGCATTCGGTGCAGCGGGCGGGGTCGATCTCGTAGATGGCCTCGCCCATGGTGATGGCGTCATTGGGGCACTCGGGCTCGCAGACGTCGCAGTTGATGCATTCGTCGGTAATCAACAGAGCCATGGGAACTTCCTTGCTGCGGTACGCTCCGCCTGCGGTCGGTCGCGGCGATGCTCAGGCGCCGTCGCGGCCGGTGGGTTGCGCGACTTTGGCGTGCAGCCAGCGCTCGACGGAGGGAAATACGAATTTACTGACATCGCCGCCCAACTGTGCGATTTCCCGCACGATCGTCCCGGAAATGAACTGGTACTGGTCGGACGGCGTCAGGAACATGGTTTCGACATCCGGCAGCAGGTAGCGGTTCATCCCCGCCATCTGGAATTCGTATTCGAAATCCGATACGGCGCGCAGGCCGCGCACGATGACGCGGGCATTCTGCTCGCGCACGAAATCCTTGAGCAGGCCGGAAAAACTCGCGACCTGCACGTTGGGGTAATGGCCCAGGATCTCGCGGGCGATCTCGACGCGTTCGCTGACCGAGAAGAACGGGGCCTTGTTGCGGCTGACCGCCACGCCCACCACCACCTTGTCGAACAGGCCGGCGGCGCGGCGCACGAGGTCTTCGTGGCCGCGGGTCATCGGATCGAAGGTGCCAGGGTATACGGCAATGATCATGCTTGGGCTCCGTATTATCGGTATGGGTGGGCGCCAGCCTGCTTGGCCATTGCCCGGTCGGCTACTCCTGGGCCTGCCGGGCGCGGTAGGGGGACCGCCTGCGCGGTCGGTTTGCAACCTGCTTCCGGGGCTTCCGGGTGCCGGAGCAATGTTGCCGAATGGCGTGATTATTTCCTTATTTGCGCAATGCAGCAAATCGCCTGTTCAAACCATGCCGGACGGGTGTGGTTCCCGGCCGGCGCCGCGGTCCACGCGCAGTAGCTGGAAATGTACCGCGCCTGCGCGGTCTTGGCGCAGCAATTCCGTGCCCTCGGGTGGAACCAATGGTGCTTCGGCTTCAATATAGAGCATTCCATCGTCAGTGAGCGCTCGCATTGCAACGGGAAGCACACGCTCCAGCCAGCCCTGGCCGAAAGGGGGGTCCAGCATGATCAGGTCGAAGCTCCCGGGCTCGCGGGCCAGCATCGGCAGCGCATCCCCGGCGCGCACTTCGGCCTGGGCGGCGCCCAGGCGTGCGCGCAGCGCTTCCAGCGCCGCGGCGGCGCGGCGGTCGGACTCGACCATCAGCACCCGGCCGGCGCCGCGCGAAGCCGCTTCCAGGCCCAGCGCGCCGCTGCCGGCGAAGGCGTCGAGCACGGCCTTGTCCGCGTAGTCGCCGTCCCAGAGGTGGGTGAGCCAGTTGAACAGCGTCTCGCGCACGCGGTCGGGGGTGGGACGCAAGCCGGGCAGGTCCAGGACGGGAATGGGCGTGCGCTTGTACTGCCCGCCGATGATGCGGATCTTGTGCGGGACGGCCCGGCTGGCGCGGGCGGGGGAGTGGCGTTGAGAGGGCATGGCGTGGGACCGGTAGAATTCAGGATTCTATATGCCGTGGCGGCCGCTCCGCCGCGCAGGCCCGTCCGCCGCCTCTGCAACGATGCCGCTGACCCCTTTCCGCAGACAGGTTTCCATGTTCAGTTTCTTCAAGAAAAAAGCGCCGCCTCCTCCCGAACCGCCGCGCGCGCCGGAGCCGGCCGGCCAGCCGCCGCGCGACGAGGCCGTGCCCGTGCCGGCCGCGCCCGAACGCGGACAACTGCCCTCCGCGCCGGCGCCCGCCGCACCACCATCGCCGGCCGGCGCTGCCGTGGCGCGGCAGGCTCCCGCTCCGGCCGCGCCCGCTGAGGAGTCCCCGGCAGCGATATCCGCGCCCGTCGCCGCGGAGTCCGTCCCGCAGCCGGCGGCGCCGCCCGAGGCCGCACGCCCGGACACGGCCGCGCCGGTGGCGCCTCCCGCCGCGCCGGTCACCCCGGCACCCGCACCTGCACCCGCACCCGCACCCGCACCCGCTCCGGCCCCGGCCCCGGCCCCGGCGGCCAAGTCCTCCTGGCTCGCCCGGCTCAAGACCGGCCTGTCGCGCACCGGCCAGAGCCTGACTTCGCTGTTCGTCGGGGTCAAGGTCGACGAGGATTTGTTCGAAGAGCTCGAAACCGCGCTCATCATGGCCGATACCGGCGTGGACGCCGCGCAATCGCTGCTCAAGGGCCTGCGCGAGCGGGTCAGGCAGGAACGCATCGAGGACGGCGACCGCGTGCGCCAGGTGTTGCGCGAGCTGCTGGCGGCCCATCTGAAGCCGCTGGAGCGCCACTTCGATCTGGACCGCCCCGCGCCCATCGTCGCCATGATCGCGGGCGTCAACGGCGCCGGCAAGACCACCTCCATCGGCAAGCTCGCCAAGACTTTCCAGTTGCGGGACCGCCGCGTCCTGCTGGCTGCCGGCGATACCTTCCGCGCCGCCGCGCGCGAACAGTTGATGGAATGGGGCCGGCGCAACGACGTGACGGTGATCGCGCAGGAGGGCGGCGATCCGGCCGCCGTGGCTTTCGACGCCGTCAAGTCGGGCCAGGCCCGCGGCATGGGCGTCGTCATGGTCGATACCGCCGGCCGCCTGCCCACGCAGCTGCACCTGATGGAAGAGGTCAGGAAGATCAAGCGTGTGATCGCCAAGGCCGACCCGTCGTCGCCGCACGAAGTGCTGCTGGTGATCGACGGCAACACCGGACAGAACGCGCTGGCCCAGATCAAGGCCTTCGACGAAGCGCTCGGCCTGACCGGCCTGATCGTCACCAAGCTGGACGGTACTGCCAAGGGCGGCATCCTGGCCGCCGTGGCCTCGGGCGCGCAGGGCGTGCGGCCGGTGCCTGTTTATTGGATCGGCGTGGGCGAAGGGATCGACGATCTGCAGCCTTTCGTGGCGGACGAGTTCGCCGGGGCGCTGCTGGGGAGTTGAGCCGGGCAGGCGCACGCCTGCCCGCAGGATGCTGCTCAGGCCACCCGTTTGGCCAGCCGCACCACCGTCACTCCAGGCACCAGCTGTCGCAGCGAAGGCATGACCAGCGTGCAATGATCATAGGGCGTGGTGATGGGCCGGCCGTCCTGCCAGCCGATCACGGTGCCGGCCTTTTCCAGCTCCTCCAGGCCCTGCCAGGGCTCGGAGAAGCGGAAGTCCCTGCTCTGCGCGACCACCGGTTCGGTAACCTGGATGGCCAGTTGGGTGCCGGGCTTGGGCATGAACCACTCCTGGCGCAGGTCGCCGGCATCGACGATACCGGAGGCGAGCAGGAAGCGCGCAACTTGGTCGGTGGCAACCGCCCGGCTTTCCAGCGCGCCGTGATAGCCGCATTCGATCAGCAGCGAGCGGGTGCCGTTGTCCGCCATTTCTCCGAAGCGGCCGTAATCGCGCATGCGCACGCCGTCCTTGTGCCCGGCATCGACGATGATGTGCTGCGGCGCGCCCAGGTCGCGCGCCAGCGCGAGGTTGCGCGGCTGCATGCCGGTCAGCGACAGCGGCGCGCAGGGCTCGTGCATGGAATGCAGGTCGAGCAGCCAGTCGGCTTTGCGCACCCAGGGCAGCAGTTCGGCGGCGCGCCGGCTTTCGCGCGAGGCCGGGGCGGCCAGCTTCTCGTCGCTCCAGACGCGGTTCATGTCCTCGTCCAGGTAGCGCGACCTGTCGTGGCGCGCGGCATCGAAGCTGTCGAAGGCCGCCAGGTTGCAGAACGCCAGTGTCAGCGTGCCGCGGCGGGGGCGCAGGCCGGCTTCCAGCACGGTTTTGACGGCCCAGGCGCCGCACAGCTCGTTGCCGTGGATCAGCGAGGTGACCAGTACGTTGCGGCCCGGCGCATCGGCACGGAAGTGCCAGACGCCTTCGGTGCCGGTGTTGCCGGCACGCAATGCGGACAGGTCCGGAAGCGGCAGAAGGAATTCATGGCCCGACATCGCCTATCCTTCGATCTTCGCGAATTCGACGATGCGCCGGTACTTGGCCGTCTCGGCCGCCTGGAACTCGGAGAGGTCGATGCCCGGGTCGGCCACCGTCGAGCCCGATTCTTCCATCTTGGCGCGGAACTCGGGTGCCTGCAGGACCTTGGCCAGAGCGGTGCGCAGCTTGCCGGTCAGGGCCGCGGGCATGCCGGCCGGACCGTACAGCGCGAACCAGACGTTCATGTCCACGTCCTTCAGGCCGGCGGCTTCGGCGAAGGTGGGGATCTGGGGGGCCATCGCGCTGCGGCTCTTCTGCAGCAGGCCGAGCGGCACCAGCTTGCCGGCGCGGATATTGGGCAAGGCGCTGGACAGCACGAACACGCCGTACTGCAGTTGGCCACCCAGCAAGTCGCTGGTCAGCGGCGCTACGCCGCGGTAGGGAACGTGCACCAGCTCCAGGCCGGCGGCCTTCTTCAGGCTTTCGCCGCCCAGGTGCAGGGACGTACCCACGCCGGACGAGCCGAAGCTGGATTGGCCGGGGTTGGCGCGCACGCTGGACAGGAAATCGGGGATGGTCTTCACGTCCGAAGCAGCCGAGGTCACCATGACCAGCGGCTGGGTGCTGACCAGGCCGACGGGGGTGAAGTCCTTCAGGCCGTCGTACTTGATTGCCTTGTTGATCAGGCGCGCGATGGCCATTTCGTTGGAGGCGCCCAGCAGCAGCGTGTAGCCGTCCGGCGCGGCCTTGGCCACGCGCTGCGCGCCGATCGCGCCGCCGGCTCCGCCGACGTTCTCGATGATGACGTGTTCACCGATCTGCTTGGACAGTTCGGCGCCGACCAGGCGGGCGGTCAGGTCGGTGCTGCCGCCGGCGGGATAGCCGACCACCAGCGTGATGGGGCGGCTGGGGTAGTCGGTCTGGGCGTGGAGCAGGGGCGAGGCGCCGAGCGTGGCGGCGGCGGTGGCCAGGAGCAGTACACGGCGGGAGAGCGAGGACGAAGTCATGGCGGTCTCGGACTGGGTTGTTGAAATGCAATCGTCACGCAGACCACTCGTTCCAAGGTGCCTATGCAGCACATGTATGTGCCAATTCAGTTTTTGTGTGGTTCGAGAAAACCGTGCTACAGCATGGTTTTCCTGCTGATTTGGAAAAAATTACTGACAGGAATTCAGGGTTTACCCGAGAGGTAGCGGGGGAGCGCAGCGCCGTTCAGCGCGCAAATTCCGTGGCTGCCCAGACGGCCTCGACCACGTCGGCCTGGCGCGCGCGCGGCCGATACAGCCGGACCTCGAAGGGGACTTCGTCGCTGCGGCCGCCCAGGACCACCATGTTGCGGCGCTGGCAATCCGCCGCGACCACCGACCAGGGCAGCCAGGCCACGCCCAGGCCCTTCTTGACGAATTCATAGACCGCATCGGCCGAGTCGCAGCGCAGGAAGACGTTCATGCCCGCCAGCGGATTGCGCTCGAAATGCTCGCTCAGCAGCCGCTCCATCGACAGGCCGATGCCGTAGGCGATCAGCGGCGTCGCGTCGTTGCCCCCGATCAGGCTGTAGCGCGGCCTGCCCTGGGCGTCGGCCACGCTGACCGGCACCAGCTTCTCGGTGGACAGGGTGAGATGCCGGTAGCGGTGGCCGTTCAGCGGTATGGACAAGGCGCGGTGCTCGTAGCAGCACAGCATGTCCACCTTGCTTTGTTCGAGCATGATAGACAGGTCGGCCGTCGAACCGGTGACGACGTCGATCTGCGCACGTCCGCGCACCGGGCTGCGCGGCATGTGGGTGATGCGCGCGAGCCAGTCGGCCACCAGCGTGCGCGCCAGCGTGCGGCCCGTGCCGATGCGCAGGCTCAGGCCTTGCCGGGCGCCGTGGCGCTGGACCTGCGAGCGGGCATTGGCGACGTTCTCGACCGTGCGCTCGGCCGTCTTGAGCATGACCTCGCCTTCGGGCGTGAACTGCACCGGCGTGCGGTTGCGCTCGACCAGTGGCGCGCCCGCCCAGATTTCCAGGGCGCGGATGCGCCTGCCGAATGCAGGATGGGTCACGTGCCGCATTTCCGCGGCGCGAACGAAACTCTGCGTGCGAGCCAGCGCGATGAGGTCTTCGAATAACTTGAGGTCCATGTCGCCCTGATTCTACCGGCTGGCGGTGGGACCGCCCGCGACCTTTCTCAACCGTAACAATTCACGCCCGCAGCCTGCGCGCCCCGCTGCCTCAGTGCAGGATCTGGCTCAGGAACAGCCGCGTGCGCTCGTGGCGGGGGTGCGAAAAGAATTCTTCCGGGGCGGCCTGTTCGACGATCTGCCCCTGGTCCATGAAGATCACGCGGTTCGCCACCTGGCGCGCAAAGCCCATTTCATGCGTGACGCACAGCATGGTGATGCCGGTATCGGCCAGCGTCGTCATGACGTCGAGCACTTCCTTGACCATTTCCGGATCCAGCGCGGAGGTGGGCTCGTCGAACAGGATGATCTTGGGCGACATGCACAGCGAGCGGGCGATGGCCACGCGCTGCTGCTGGCCGCCGGAAAGCTGGCCGGGGTATTTGTGGGCCTGGTCGGGTATGCGCACGCGTTCGAGGAAACGCATGGCGGTGGCCTGCGCCTCGGCCGGCGGCTGCTTGAGCACCCAGATCGGCCCCAGCGTCAGGTTCTCCAGCACCGTCAGGTGGGGGAACAGGTTGAAATGCTGGAACACCATGCCGACCTCGCGGCGGATGGCCTCGATGTTCTTGAGGTCGGCGGTCAGTTCGATGCCGTCCACGACGATGCGGCCCTGCTGGTGTTCTTCCAGGCGGTTGATGCAGCGGATCAGCGTCGATTTGCCCGAGCCCGACGGGCCGCAGACGACCACGCGCTCGCCGCGCGCCACGCGCAGGTCGATGCCGCGCAGCGCCTGGTAGCTGCCGAACCACTTGCCGACGTCCTGCATCTCGATGATGGGATCTGGGGACATGTCTTTCCTTGGAGCGGCGCCGTCCGCGCGCATTGATGCATCCTCCCGTCGCTGCGCGGCATCCTCCCCGAGGGAGGACGCGAGCCCTTCGGGCGGCCGGGCGGGCGCGCTCATCGTTCGCGCCCCGTGCGCAGCTGCCGCTCCAGCGACTGGCTGTAGCGCGACATCGCATAGCAGAACACGAAATAGATGGCGGCGATGAAGAGATAGGCCTCCACCGAGTAGCCCGGCCACGCCGCGTCCGCGAGCGAGGCCTTGGCCGATTGGGTGAGGTCGAACAGGCCGATGATCACGACTAGCGACGTGTCCTTGAAGACCAGGATGAACATGCTGACCAGCGGCGCGATGATGATCTTGAGCGCCTGCGGCAGCACGATCAGCCGCATTTGCTGCCAGTAGCTCAGGCCGAGCGAGTCCGCGCCTTCGTATTGTCCCTTGGGAATGGCCTGCAGGCCGCCGCGCACCAGTTCGGCCAGGTAGGCGGCCGCGAACAGGATGATGGCGATCTGCGCGCGCAGCAGCTTGTCCATGCTCCATCCCTCGGGCAGGAACAGCGGCAGCATGACCGAGGACATGAACAGCAGGCTGATCAGCGGCACCCCGCGCACCAGTTCGATGTAGACCACGCACAGCGCCTTGATGGCCGGCAGGCGCGACCGCCGGCCCAGCGCCAGCAGCACGCCGAGCGGGAAGGCCAGCCCCATGCCGAAAGTGGCCAGGATCAGCGTCAGCGGCAGGCCGCCCCAGCGCTCGTTCTCCACGTAGCTGAGCCCCAGCACGCCGCCCCACATCAGCACCCCGGTCGCCGTCAGCGCCACTGCCCAGACGAGCGCCAGCCAGCGGTTCCAGAAGCGCCGCATGCAGCTCGCCACCACCGCGCCGATCAGCAGCACGCTGGCCACCAGCGGCCGCCACTGCTCGTCGTAGGGATAGAGCCCGAACAGGATGAGCCGGTGCTTTTCGGCGATGAATGCCCAGCAGGCCCCGCCGGCATCGCGGCAGGCCTGCGCCGATTCCGCCGAGAACGTCGCCCGCAGCACGCCCCAGTCCACCAGCGCCGGCACCACCATCAGCAGCAGCCACGCCGCCAGCAGCGTGAGCACGATATTCAAAGGGGACGAGAACAGGACCCCCCCTATGCGCTTCGCGCGCCCAGCATGATGAACCCCCAGCCGCTGCGCGGCAGCCCCCCGAGGGGGCCTGGGCCCGCCTTGGGGCGGCCCGGCGCCGGGCCCAGGGGGCGGCGCTGGCGGACCGGCGGAGCCGGATCCGCGGCGCCCTGGCTCGGGGGTATTGTCGACCGGAGACGCCGGGCTCATTGGCGTTCCACGAACGCCATGCGGCGGTTGTAGAAGTTGATCAGGACGGAGATGGTCAGGCTGATCGCCAGGTAGACGGCCATGATGATCAGCACGCCTTCGATCGCCTGGCCGGTCTGGTTCAGGGTGGTGTTGGCGATGGAGACGATGTCCGGGTAGCCGATCGCCACCGCCAGCGAACTGTTCTTGGTCAGGTTCAAATACTGGCTGGTCAGCGGCGGGATGATGACGCGCAAGGCCTGCGGCAGCACGACCTGCCGCAGCACGGCGCGCCGCGGCAGGCCGAGCGACTCGGCTGCTTCCCACTGGCCGCGGTCCACGGACTGGATGCCGGCGCGCACCACTTCGGCGATGAAGGCGCCGGTATAGATCACCAGTCCGAACAGCAGCGCGGTGTACTCCGGCGTGAGCGTGGTGCCGCCGACGAAGCCGAAACCCTGCAGGCGCGGCACGTCGAAGGCGGTGGGCGCGCCCCCTGCCAGCCAGCCGGCCAGCGGCAGGCCGACGAGCAGGCCGGCGCTGGTCCAGCCCAGCGGACGCGCCTGGCCGCCGCTGTGCCGCTTGCGGCGCGCCAGGTGCGCGAGCAGCAGCGAGAGCGCCGCGGCCAGCAGCAGGCCGAGCCCGGCCAGGTCGAACCCGAGGCTGTCGGCCGGCAGCGGGAGCTTGATGCCGCGGTTGGAGACGAATATGCCGGGCAGCAGCTGGATGGCCTGGCGCGCCGGCGGCAGGGTTTCGGTGATCAGCGCATACCAGAGGAACAGCTGCAGAAGCAGCGGCGTGTTGCGCATCAGCTCGACATAGGCGGCGGCGAGCCGCGCCACCGGCCAGTTGCGCGACAGCCGCGCGATCCCCATGAGCGTGCCCAGCACCGTGGCCAGCACGATGCCGACCGCCGCCACGCGCAAAGTGTTCAGCAGCCCGACCAGTAGCGCGCGGCCGTAGGTGTCCTGCGGTTCGTAGGCGATGGGGCTTTCGCCGATGGCGAAGCCGGCCTCGCGGCCGAGAAAGCCGAAGCCCGAGGCGATGTTGCGCGCCGCGAGGTTGGCCAGGGTGTTGGACACCAGGAACCAGGCGACGGCCGCCACGGCGGCGACCGCCATGGCCTGGTAGGCGGCGGAACGGACGGAGGGGTTGCTCCAGCTCAGGCGGGCCATGCGCGCATCAGCGGATGGGCAGTGCGTACATCAGGCCGCCTTTGGTCCACAATGCGTTGGCGCCGCGCTGCATCTTCAGCGGGCTGCCCTGGCCGAGGTTGCGCTCGAAGCTCTCGCCGTAGTTGCCCACCTGCTTGACGATGTTGTAGGCCCACTTTTCGTCGACGCCCAGGTTCTTGCCGGCGCCCGGCGTCACGCCCAGGATGCGCTGCACGTTGGGATTGGGGCTCTTGAGCATCTGGTCGACGTTCTTGGAGGTGATGCCGTACTCCTCGGCCTCGATCATGGCGTTCAGCGTCCACTTGACGATCGCCGCCCATTGCTCGTCGCCTTGCCGCACCATGGGGCCGAGCGGCTCTTTCGAGATCATCTCGGGCAGGACCACGTAATCGTCCGGGTTCGGCAGCTTGGTGGTGCGGATCGCGTTGAGCGCCGAGATGTCGGTGGTATAGGCATCGCAGCGGCCGGCCGCGAAGGCGCGCACCAGTTCGTCGAATTTGTCGATCACCACAGGCTTGAAGCTCAGCTTGCCGGCGCGGAACCAGTCCGCCAGGTTCAGTTCGGTGGTGGTGCCGGGCTGCAGGCAGATCGCCGCGCCGTCGAGCTCCTTGGCGCTCTTGACCCCGATTTTCTTGGCCACCATGATGCCCTGGCCGTCGTAGAAGTTCACGCCCACCCCGGTCAGGCCGAGCGCGGTGTCGCGCTGCAGGGTGATCGAGGTATTGCGCGGCAGGACGTCGATCTCGCCCGACTGCAGCGCGGTGAAACGCTGCTGGGTGTTGAGCGGCGTCAGCCTGGCCTTGGAGGCATCGCCGAACAGCGCTGCGGCCACGGCCTTGCACAGGTCCACGTCCAGGCCGGTCCAGTTGCCCTTGCTGTCGGGGTTGCTGAAGCCCGCGACGCCGGTGGACACGCCGCATTGCACGAAGCCCTTCTTCTTGACCGCATCCAGCGTCGGCCCGGCATGGGCGGCATGGGCGCCGGCCAGCAGCAGGGCGGCGGCGAGCAGGGGTTTCAAAACGTTCATGTCGGATTCCTAGCGCGGGGCCCTGGACTATAACTCCAGGCGGACGGTGGCGGACGAGCCGGTGCGGGCCTGCGGCCGCCCGGCGCCCAGGGAAGGAAACGTACCGTAGCATGTGTTCGATATCATGAAAACCTCGCGCCTGTCGCTACGCCTGCCACCCAGGTTACTATTTCCGCCTCATGATCGAATTCCAGCACGTACATAAAACTTACGGCCGCGGCATCGACACGCTGGCCGACGTGAGCTTCGGCATTGCCCAGGGCGAGTTCGTCTTCGTGTCCGGTCCTTCCGGCGCCGGCAAGTCCACGCTGCTGAAGCTGATCGCGGGCCTGGACGTGCCCAGCCGTGGCACGGTGCTCGTCAACGGCAAGAACGTCGGCAGGCTGCCCGGGCGCTACCGCCCCTATCTGCGGCGCGCGATCGGCACCATCCTGCAGGACGTGCACCTGCTCAACGACCGCAGCGCCTACGAGAACGTCATGCTGCCGCTGATCGTGACCGGCCATTCGCGCTCGGCCGCCGCCACCCGGGCGCGCGCCGCCATCGAGCGCGTCGGCCTGTCGGGCAAGGAAGCGCTGCGCCCCGAGGAGCTGTCGGGCGGCGACCAGCAGCGCCTGGCGATCGCGCGCGCCATCGTCAACCGGCCGGGCCTGCTCATCGCCGACGAGCCCACCGCCAACCTCGACCGCGACAGCGCCCGCCGCATCGTCGAGGTCTTCCGCGCGTTCAACCGCGTCGGCGTCACCACCATCCTGGCCACGCACGACGAAAGCCTGATTGCCGATTATGCGACGCGGGTGCTGTTCGTCAACGCCGGCAAGGTCACCGACGGCGGCAAGCGCACGCCGCGCCTGGCCGGGGAGGCCGTGCAATGAACCCGCTGATCCGCCAGCACCGCTACGCATTCGGCGTCACGCTGCGCCGCCTGTTCGCCCAGCCCTTCTCGTCGCTGGCCAACATTCTGGTCATCACGCTGGCGCTGGCCATCCCGCTGCTGGGCGCGGCGGCGCTGATGTCGCTGCGGCCCGTGGCCAGCCACCTGGCCGCCGACCCGGAAATGACCGTCTTCATGAAGGTGGACGCCACCTCGGCCGAGACCGATGCGGTCGCCGACCGGATCCGGCGCGACCACGCCGGCGAGATCGAAGACCTGCGCACCGTCCGCCGCGACCGCGCGCTGGCCGATCTCAAGGCCAATCCCGCCTATGCGCAGGCGCTCGCCGTCCTGCCCGACAACCCCCTGCCCGATGCCATCGTCGTGACGTTGAAGGGCGAAGACCTCGCCAAGCGTTCGGAGAAGCTCGCCGCCATCTGGAAGACCTGGACCAAGGTCGATCTGGTGCAAGTGGACAGCGCCTGGGTGCAGCGCCTGGAAGCGATCCTGCGCTTCGCCCGCGCGGCGCTGCTGTTCCTGGCGGTGGTGGTGGCCGTGGCGGTGCTGGCCGCGGTGTTCAACACCGTGCGCATGCAGGCGCTCGCCCAGCGCGAGGAAATCGGCGTGGCCCGCCTGGTGGGCGCGACCGAATCCTTCGTGCGGCGGCCCTTTCTTTACCTGGGCGCGGTCAGCTGCGCCGCCGCCGCGCTGGCGGCGATCGGGCTGGTGGCGGTCGTGCTCGACCCGCTCAACGCCGCCCTGGCGGACCTGGCCCGCAGCTACGGGACCGAATTCGCGCTGCGCCTGCCGCAGTGGGAATGGCTCGCAGCCTTCGTCGTGGGCGTGGCGCTGCTGGGCGCGCTCTCGGCCAGGTGGTCCGTCACGCGCAACACCCGGTTCTGAGGCCGCGGCGCGCACCGATGACGGTTAGGTGACTTGTAATAATCCAGCGCGGTCGAGCAGGTACGATGGCGGCTTTGCCGCAACTCGGTCGCAGGTATGCTGGAACAAGAACTGAAATTCGCCGTCTCCGCGTCGCTACGCAAGGAGCTCGTCCAGGCGCTGGTCCGTGCGGGGGGAGACAGCCGGGTACATCTGCGGGCCATGTATTTCGACACCCCCGACCGCCAGCTGGCGCGCCAGAAGGCGGCAATCAGGCTGCGGCTGGAGGGGCGCAAGTGGGTGCAGACTTTCAAGATGGCGGGCGCCAACGCCATGACGCGGATCGAGCTCAATCATCCGTGTCCCCGCCGCACCCTCGATCTGTCCGTCTATGCCGGCACGCCCGCCGAAGCGGTGCTGCAGGACGTCCAGGACGAGCTGGCGGTTCGCTATGAAACCGACGTCTGGCGCCGCCGCGCATCGATACGGACACGCTGGGGAAGCGTGGAGATCGCCCATGACGAAGGGGAGATCCGCGCAGGCGAGCTGACGCTGCCCATTCACGAACTGGAATTCGAACTGCTGTCCGGCCAGCCGCGCGCCGTGTTCAGTGCTGCGAGCCGCTGGCTGCGCCAATACGGGCTGGTGCTCGACTTGCGCAGCAAGGCAGAGCGCGGCGATGCCCTGGCCGAGGCGGCGCTGCGCATCGGCCGTGCCGCGCCCGAACAGCAGCAGGCCGCGCGGCGTGCCGAGATCGCGCGCTTCTGGAGCGCGCGAAACGCCGCCAACGTCAAGCTGCCGCACCGTGTCGGCGTGACCCAGGCGAAGCAGGCCGTCACCGACGACTGTTTCGAGCAGATCGCCCGCAACGCCGCGCTGCTGGCCGCGGCCGACATGCCCGACGGCGAACGGCCGGACGGATCCGAGCCGCTGCACCAGCTGCGCGTGGGCATGCGCCGGCTGCGGTCGCTCTGGCTGCTGCTGGAAGGGCGCGCGGAACTGCCGCCCGCCGGACTGAGGCAGGCTGCGCGGGAATACTTCGGCGAATTCGGCCGGATCCGCGACCAGGACGTCATCGGCGAAACCGTGCTGCCGTCGCTCCTGGCCGCGGGCATGCCGCCCTTGCCCGGTCCGGCGCGTGAACAGCGGGATGCGGCCGGGCTGGCCGCCGGCGCCGAGTTCCAGACCTGGCTCTTGCAGCTGCTGGCCTGGAACCTGGGCCTGCGCGACGCGCCGAGCCCGTCCGCCACGGCGCAAGAGCCGGCCGAGGCGCCGCCGCAAGGCGAGGCCCGCAGGCTGGCCGGCGCGGTCACGCCGCGCCTGGACGGCTGGCACAAGCGGCTGGTGCGCGACGGCGCCCGCTTTGCCGGCCTGGACGACGAGCGGCGCCACACGCTGCGCAAGCTGGCCAAGCGCCTGCGCTACGGCCTCGCGCTGGCGGGGACGCTCTACTCCGCGCGCCGCATCCGGCGTTACCGCAAGGCGCTCGCCGCGCTGCAGGACGTTCTCGGGGAAATGAACGACCTGGTCATGGCGCGCGCCCACTATGCCACGCTGACCGAGGCCTATCCCCAGGCCTGGTTCGCGCTGGGCTGGATCGCGGCGCGGCTGCGCGAACTGGAAGAGCAGGCCGGGAGCGCGTTCGCCAGGCTGGGGGAAACGCGGCGGCCGTGGAAGTAGCGAGCGTCCCTGGCTCAGTGCGCCGCGCCCTGCGGCAGGGCCGACTTCCTGAACGCGCGCGGCGAGGCTCCGTAGCGCTGCCGGAACGCCCGGCTGAAATGGGCGATGTCGTTGAAGCCCCAGTAGAAGGCGATTTCTCCTATCGATCTCGATCGCATCGCCCCGCTGGCCAGATCGGCGCGGCAGCGTTCCAGCCGGGTCTGCCAGATCCACTTCATCAGCGGGACGTCCTCGTCTTCGAACAGTTCGTAGATGTACCGGGTCGATAGGTTGACGGCGGCGGCGATATGGGCTGCGTTGATCTCGTGGTTGCGCAGGTTGTCTTTCACGTAGCCCATGATGCGCTGTTTGTGCAGCGCCCTCAGGCGCGAGGGGGAGGAAGGCGTGTCGGGACCGGAACCCGCCAGGCTGGCGGCGACCAGGAAGGGCAGGGCGTCGGCGAGCCGGTCGGCCTCGAGGTCGGACAGCCGGTCGGTCTGGGCCAGGAGCTGGTCGATGGTATGGCGCAGCACCGCGCCTGCGCCATACGTGGTCCGGACCTGCCGCGCGGTATGGAGTTCGATCTCGGGCATGATGGCCCGCAGCGCGCTGTGTTCGATGTAGAGCGAATGGGCGAGAACGTTGCCGGCTTCGATGAAGAACGGCCGTGACGGATCGATGATGAACAGGTCGTCGGGTTCGATGCGGGTTTCGCGGCCTTCCTGGTGCACCAGCGCCACGCCTTCGCGGTGCAGCGACACGAGCAGGCGCGAGCGCATTCCTGTCGCCCGCGGCGAACAGGTGGTGTGGGGAGAGAACCGCAGCGCGGCGAAGCGCAGGCGTTCGCCGCTGTAGCCTTTGACCTGGGTGCTGAACGGGTGTTCTTCGTTGCCCTGCACGGACAGGCCGACCGCGAAAGCCTCCTGCATTTCCTTGCGGAAACGCGCGGAACCCGCATCCTGCTTCTTGCCGTCGATGGTGAATTGTCGGATGGTCATCATGGAATATCAGTCTCCGGCGCGGATCGGTCGAACCGAGCCTGTCTGCGGAGAGTTTCCCGGCTTGCAGACAGGCAAGTCAATCGGACTTTGCCCGCAGAGCGGGCGCCATCAGCGTGCGCAGCCAGTCTTCCAGCTACCCAACCCTATGCCCGTATACCAGTCGGCCACGGCTTTGTAATAGAGGGTCTGGAACGGCGCGCCGCCGGCAGCGCCGTGTGCGATCAGCCAGGTGCGGATTTCTTCCGCGCCGTTGCCGGCCTCGTGGACGTGCTCCGCGGCGTACCGGACGAGCGCCTCGGCATCGCCGCCGGCCAGGCGGGCGAGGAACTCCCGGTCGAAGGCCTCGTTCAGCAGGCCCATCCGCGGCGTGGCGATATCGTGGCTCAGGCCGCCGGTGGCCAGTATCGATACGCGTTCGACCCCTTCGAAGCGGCGGATCGCGCCGCCCAGCATCCGGCCCCATTCGTGCGCCCGCAGCATGGTCGGCAGCGGCGGCTGGACGCAGTTGACCAGCACCGGCACGACCGGAATCCCGCCGGCGACGCCGGCCAGGTGCAGCGGCGCGATGATGCCGTGGTCGAGGGTCAGGTCCATCGACAAGGCGGGGTCGAAACCCGACTGCATCGCTTCGCCGATGAGGTGCGCGCCGAGATCGGCGTGGCCGGCCAGCACCTGGCGGTCGACTTTCAGCCAGTGCTCCACCGGCGTGGGATAGGACGGGGCCGCGCCTATGCAGAAGGCGGGCAGGTTGTCGAGGAAGAAATTGTGCAGATGATCGTCGGAAACGACCACGAGGGCTTCCGGGGCCGCTTCGCGGATGGCATGTCCGACCGACAGGAAGGCAGCGAAGATCGCCTCGCGATCCGCATCCGGGATGGCGCCGGGAAAATTGAGCATGACGGGCGTGTGGCTGACGGCATGCACGCTGACGATGCGGGCCATGTCAGTTGCCTCCTTCGCCGCCGGCGCAGCGCAGGGACTGGAGGAATACCGATTCCGGTATATGCAGGCCCAGGCAGTGCGCCCTCAGCAGGTAAGGGTTGACCCCGGCCAGGTACATGGCGCCGATGTCGTTGTCCCGGATGGCGTGTTTGAGCGACGGCTCCAGGGGAGTCGGGGCCATGTAGGCATCCGGATCACGCCTGTAGCGATGTAGATGATCGTCGCGATGGTGGATGTCGAACAGGATGCGGTTCATCCAGTACGCGTCAGTCGTAGGCATGAGCTGCCGCCAGTTGCTGGCCATCAGCGGGCTCCCTGCAATTGCCTGGCGAGCCAGTCGACGATGGTGGGCAGGGTCTGCGGCGTCAGTCCCATGTGGCCGCCGGGGAAGAGCCGGACGGACTTGGGATCGCCGTGTTCCACCAGCAGGTGGATGTCGCCGACCGGGCATTGCCGGTCGTCCTTGCCGTTGACCAGCAGCAGCGGCGCGCAGGGGCCGTCCAGCAGCCCCTGGTCGAGCAGCGACAGGCGCTGGAAGGCAGCGGCATATTCCTCGTCGGTGGCTACGCCCAGCATGCGCTGGCGCGTCTCGACCAGTTCCATCAGGTAGCTGTCGGGATAGCGCGAGGCGAGTATCCATTCCGGCTGGAACATGAAGTGCGCGCCGCCGCCCCAATTGACGGCGCCGGCCAGCCGGTCCGGCAGCAGGTGGGCAAGCTTGGTCGCCCAGTAGCCGCCGAAGGAGCGGCCCAGGCACGCCGGGCGTTCGCCGTCGAGGTCGGGGCGGCCGCGCAGCCAGTCCAGCACGGCGATGAACGGCCGTTCGGCATCGACCACGCCCCGCACCGGGGATTCGCCGGTGCCCGCATTGTCCATGGCCACGGTGGCGAGGCCCTTGGCCAGCAGCGCGTCGCTGGCGGCCGTCATCTGTTCCTTGCAGGCATCCACGCCGCCCCACATGAGGACGACGCGGGGACGGGCGATGCCGCGCGGACGGCGCAATAGCACGGGTATCTCGCCGCCTTCGCCGACGCGGCCCTGGAAAGGCACGACGACGCGTTCCATGGGGATATCCCAGTATGCGGAGGCCGCTAGATAGGTCTCGCGTTCGCCGGTGGCGCAATAGGCTTTGGCCGGATGGTTGGGGCACGGAAAGCGGCCCATGAAATAGGCGCCGCTGGCACGCTGGTAGAGATCCGCCGCGCGATTGGTCTCGCCCGCTGCGTGAGCACGCCTTGCATCGGCTTTCAGCGTATCGCCCAGATTGCCCCAGTATGTGCCCCAGGCTTCGCCGTCGAGGCCCGGAACGCCGTCTATCCATGCCGCGCCCGCATCGAGCGGCAAAGCATTCATCGGGTGCGTCCTGGCTTTCCAGCGGCTGGCCATCCAGGCCTTGGCCTCGGCCAGGGTCTTGGGGCGGCCGGCAACGTCGGAGCCGCCGGAAGGGGTGGGGAACTGCTGTGTCACGGTCGTCTCTCCAGATTCGTTCGGGAAGCGCGCCAGGCGGCATGTGTCGATGCCGGTATGTTCGCAGGCGTTGCGCGCGCCGGCTTGGCCGGGCATGCGTTGGAACTTGACCGCGCATGCGCGCAGCCGGCGGCGGAGCCGGGATGCGGCCGGTGGCGGAACTTGGCTGGGCTTGCGCCGAAGCTTGTGCGGGAGTCGGAAGACGCGCCTGCGGCGTTGACGGGCGCAGGGGGCTCTTGCGTAATCGCCGCTTGCGGCATATCCGCCGAGCCAATCATGGAAGAGGAAAAATGAGCAGGATCAAACATGCGCTCGTGGTCGGGGGCGGCATCGGAGGCATGTCGGCGGCCATCTGCCTGCGGCGGCGGGGCATCGACGTACGGCTTGTCGATCTGGACCCCGATTGGCGCGTCTACGGCGCGGGCATCACCATTACCGGCCCGACCCTGCGCGCGTTCCGCGAATTGGGGATCCTGGACGAGATCGCGGCGCAGGCCTATACCGGGCATGGCATACAGATCTGCGACATGCTCGGCACGCCCCTGAAAGTGGTGCCGACGCCAGTGGTGGGAGATGGCGACCTGCCCGGCAGCGGCGGAGTGATGCGTCCGGCGCTGCATGCGGTGCTATCGCGCCGGACGCTGGAAAGCGGCGCGCGCGTCAGCCTGGGCGTCACGGTGGACGGCCTGGAGCAGGACGGCGGGGGCGTGGCCGTCCGTTTTTCGGACGGCACCTCCGGCCGATACGATCTCGTGATCGGCGCGGACGGCATTTTTTCGCGGATCCGGACCCTGATCTTCCCCGGCGCGCCCAGGCCCGTGTTTACCGGGCAGTGTGCCTGGCGCCTGGTCGTTCCGCGCGCGCCCGGCATCGACCGCCGGCATTTTTTCCTCGGCGGGCCGGTCAAGCTCGGCTTGAATCCGGTTTCCGACAGCGAGATGTACATGTTTCTGCTCGAGCCGCTCGCCGAACCGAACCGCATCGAAGAATGCGATCTCCACCGTGGATTGGCGGCGCTGATGCAAGGGTACGGCGGCGTCCTGGAGGAGATCCGCGGGCAGCTGGACGAGGTGTCGCGCATCGTCCGCCGGCCGTTGGAAGGCTTCCTGCTGCCGGCCCCCTGGCATGCCGGCCGGGTGGTATTGATCGGCGATGCGGCGCATCCCACCACGCCGCAACTGGCGTCGGGCGCCGGCATGGCCGTCGAGGATGCCCTGGTGCTGGCCGAGGAGCTCGACCAGGCGGAGAGCGTTGCCCAAGCGCTGCATCGCTTCATGCAACGGCGCTATGAACGTTGTCGCCTGGTCGTCGAGAATTCGTTGCGGATAGGCTGCCTGGAGCAGGCGAAAGCGCCTATCGAGCAGCAGGCGGCGCTGGTGGAAACGTCGCTGGCGGCGCTGGCGCAGCCGATCTGATCGCGCCATCGGGCCTGGCGGTCCTGCGGCCGCCAGGCCCCTGCTCGCTGCCTACTCGATCTTGGTGCCCGTTTCCCGGACGACCTTCTCCCACTTCTGCATTTCCTTCTTCACCATGGCGGCGAACGCCTCGGGCGGCATCGTGCTGGCCTCGAATCCTATGTTGGCGAGCTTGGCGCGCACGTCGTCGGATCGGCCCGCCGCCATCAGCTCGCCGCGCAGCCTGGCGATGACGGGAGCGGGCGTGCCGGCGGGAACCCATGCCCCGACCCAGGACTCGTCTTCGAAGTCGCTGAAACCCGCTTCGCCAATGGTGGGCACGTCGGGAAGCGCTGCGCTGCGTTGGGTACTCGTGACGGCCAGGCCGACCAGGCGTCCCGACTTGATCAGCGGCACGGCCGGCGGCAGCGCGGTCGCGGACAGTTCGACCTCGTTGGCCATGGTGGCCTGCATGGTCGCAGGGATGCCCTTGTATGGCACGTGCATCACGTCGACCTTGGCGAGGACCTTGAACAGATAGTCGGCCGACATCTGCGGCGTGGTGCCGTAGCCGGGGGATCCGTAGTGCAGTTCCTTGCCCTGGCGCGCGCGCCCGACTGCGTCCTTGAGAGACCGGACGCCACTGGTTGGACTGGTGACCAGTATGTTCGGCGCCGTGGCCAGCAGCGCGACGGGGATCAGGTCTTTCTCCGAGTCATAGCCCGGATCCTTGTAGAGGTAGGGAGTGACGGCAAAGGCGGTGGAACTGATCAGGACGCTGTAGCCGTCGGCCGGGGACTTGGCCGTCGCCTGGATGGAGATCAGCGCTCCCGCGCCGGCCCGGCTTTCGACCACCACCGGATGCGAGGTGGTTTCGGTAATTTTCTGCGCGAAGATGCGGCCGACCACGTCCTGGGGGCTGCCGGTCGATGCGGTGATGAACTTGATCGGCTTGCTCGGATAGGCCTGCGCAAGCGCCGATTGGGCCGTGCCCAGGGAAAGTGCGATACCGAGCATCCGAACGCAATGGTTCAGGGTCATCGAGGTCTCCATGATGTGTGCTTTGTCGGGGATTCTGAACAGCGCCCGATCCGTTCCGGCAACCCGCCATAAGGCGTGGAAGTCTTTGGGCCCCGAGTATTCTAGGCAGGCCGAAGCCGGGGAGATATGCTGTCCGTGCGGGATCTGTTGATCGCTGTTGCACTGTCTCGGCGAAGGCGCTTGCCCCGCATCGGCCCGCGTCGCCGAGCGATGGCAGGGAAGGCGTGCCCGCTTCGCCTTATTCCTTGAAGCGCCGGGTCCACCGGCGTTCGTAGGGAGTGCGGGCGAAGCGCGCCGCCATGAAGTCGACGAAGGTCCGCACTTTTTCCAGCCGGTGCTTGCGGGAGGGATAGACGAGATCGATCGTCGTCCGGGGCAGGTCCCAGGCATCGAGGACGGGCCGCAGCTGCCCGCCGACGAGATCGTCGTAGAGCACATATGCCGGCAGTATCGCGATGCCGAGGCCGTCGAGGGCCGCGGTGCGCAATACCTGCACGTCGTTGGATTCCACCCCTCCTTTGACCGGCACGGCGGTTTTCTCGCCGCGGCGCGTGAAATGCAATTCGTCCTCGGGCTCCGGACAGGTGTGGATCAGCAGCGCGTGGGCGGCGAGATCCGCGGGCCTGCGGGGCATGCCCGCGCGTTTCAGATACCTGGGCGACGCCGCGAGCACCTGGCGGGTCTCGGCAAGCCGCTGGAATTCCACGCCCTGGCCGGGGTCGGAGGCGCGCATGCGAATGGCGACGTCGACGTCGCCATCGATCGCGGCGGTGTCCGGGACCGCCTGTACCTGCACGGAAACGGCCGGGCAGCGCAGCGCATAGGCGGGCAGCAGCGGCGCGATGTGGTGGACGCAGAAGAAAAGCGGCGCGGCGAGCTGCAGCATGCCGCTGGGCTCGGCCACGGCGGCGTTCACCGTCGATTCGGCTTCCTGGAGGTCGGCCAGGATCTGCTTGCTGCGCCGAAGGAATTCCTGCCCCGGTTCGGTCAGGTACAGGCGCCGGGTGTTGCGTTCCACCAGCCGGGCGCCCAGCCGCTCTTCCAGCGCGGACAGGTAGCGGCTCGCCGCCGCGTTGGACAAGCCCAGCTTGCCGGCTGCCCGGTTCAGGCTGCCGGCCTCCGCGACCCCTACGAACAATGCCATTTCGGTCAAGCGGTCCACGTGCCGGGCCTCCTTGTGCAACCACGCGAGCGCGACGCCAGGCGCGCGGGCTTGCGCGGCGGTAGGTCGCGGTAAGGAAGAGAATATCGAGCGCCTCGCGCATGGGTCAATCGGGCCAATTCCCGATTCCGCGCCGTCCGCCATTCCGATTACAGGAATGGTGAATTCCACTTTCGTCCATTTACACCGCCTACCCCCTCTCTCTACAGTCCGCCTTACAAACCGGCGAGCCCCATCGCCGAAAGAAAAGACTGAGACAAGCGAGCGCCGCGCCAGTCGCGGCCCCTCATCCCGAGGCGCTGCCCATTGCGCCGGACAATCCGGCGCGATCGAGAGTGAGGCATGCACAAGATCGACATTCAGAGACTATCCAAGGTTTACCAACTGGGCCGTGGCCGCACGATGCAGGCGCTCGACGACGTCAGCCTGAGCATCGAGGACGGCGAATTCGTTTCCGTGATCGGCGCCAGCGGCTGTGGCAAGACCACCTTGCTGCGCATCATCGGCGGATTCGAGCAGGCGGACGCCGGCTGTGTGCAGATCAGCCGCGATCCCAAGGCGAGCGGATTGGCCACCTCCACGGTCTTCCAGGAAGAGTCGCTCTTCCCCTGGCTGACCGCCGAACAGAACGTCGGCTACGGCTCGCGGATCCGCGGCGTGCCAGCCGAACGCCGCAAGGCGCTCGTCGATTATTTCATCGGCAAGGTCGGCCTGACGGCGTTCCGCGGCAGCTATCCCAACCAGTTGTCGGGCGGAATGCGGCAGCGCGTGAGCGTTGCGCGGGCGTTCGCCAACGAGCCGGAGATTCTCCTGATGGACGAACCCTTCGGCGCGCTGGACGAGCAGACCCGGCTGGTATTGCAGGAGGAACTGCTCAAGCTGTGGAGCGAGCATCGCCGCACGGTGGTTTTCGTGACGCACAACCTGGACGAGTCGATCACCCTGTCCGACCGCATCGTCGTTCTCAGCGCCCGTCCCGGGCGCGTGCGGGCGGTGATTCCCGTGGACCTGCCGCGGCCGCGCAATGTCGTCGCCTTGAGAAGCGATCCCCGGTACGCCGAGATCTATCAACAGCTCTGGGACCTGCTTCAGACCGACATCCATGCCACCGCCTGAACGAAGAGACGCGACGACCATGCACGCCCCCTCATCCACGAATCTCGCCATGCCCGCCGGACGCAGCGCCCGGAACGAACCGACGCCGGCCGACGCCCACCCCGCCAGAACGCTCAAGCGTGGCGAAGGCAAGGCGCGCGACGACGCGACGCAGCGCATGCAGAAACTGCTGCGCCTGGCCTCGCCCTTCCTGCTGCTCGCCATCTGGGAACTGCTCGCGCGGCTGGGCATCCTGGACGTGCGCTTCTTTCCTCCGCCGTCCACGCTGGTCGGCACCGCCGAGCAGATGCTGACGGACGGATCGCTGGCCGCCGCCGTCGCCGACAGCATGATCCGGCTGGTCATCGGCTTCTGTCTGGGCGCGGTCGCCGGATGTCTCGTCGGCGTATGCGTGGGCCTGTCCGGCTGGTTCCGGTCGCTGATCGAGCCGTGGCTCATCGTGACCTATCCCATTCCCAAGCTCGCGATCTATCCCCTCCTGGTCCTGATCGTCGGGCTGGGCGACGCGCCCATCGTGCTGCTGCTGGCCATCGCGGTCTTCTACATCGTCTCGCTGAACCTGACGGCCGGCATTGCCTCCATCCGCCCCGTCATCTACGACGTCGGCCGCGACAGCCAGGCGAGCTTCATGCAGATCGTCCTGACGATCGCGCTGCCGGCCTCGCTGCCGCATCTGTTCGTCGCCCTGGAGATCGCCTCGGGCATCGCCTTCATCGTCCTGATCGCCGCCGAGTTCGTCGGCGCGAAGACGGGCCTGGGAAGCATCATCTGGTCGAGCTGGCAGTTGTTCGACGTCGGCCCCATGTACGTCGCCATCCTCGCCATCAGCATCCTCGGCTACCTGTCGACCGTCCTGCTGCGGGCAACAGGCCGCCTATTGATGCCGTGGCGCAGGACGCACCGGGTCTGAGATCCCTCCAATTTCGCCAATGCACATGACTACGATGAATTCGAAACCAAGCATAGATCTCGACCCCCAACTGGCCGCGGCCCAGCGGCTCACGGACGAGATGCAGGCGGAACTCGGCCCGCCTTCCCGGGATATCGCCGCCATCAGAGAGCGGGCAGCCGAACTGCGCAAATGGTGGAACCGCGGCGGACCGCGCATGGCGCGCGTCATCGAGGCCTCGGTGCCGGGGCCGTTCAGGCAGATTCCCATCGTCGTGTACGTGCCCGAAGGGAGTGCGCCGCTGCGCCCCGCGTACGTCTACCTCCACGGCGGCGGCTACAAGCTGGGCAACCAGCACGCCAACGACAGGCAGATGCGGGAAATTGCCGAGGCGTGGGGCGGCATCGTCATCAGCGCCGATTACGTCCACGTTCCGGAATACCGCTTTCCCTGTGCGATAGAGGAAACCGCCGCCTTGTTCGAATGGCTCTCCCGCCATGCCGAACAATGGGGCATCGACGGGCAGCGGCTGGCATTCGGCGGCTCGTCCGCGGGCGCCAACGTCTCGCTGGGCGCCGCGATCCAGTTGGGAGGCGAGGCCTGCGGGTACTTGCGCGCGGGGGCGCTGGTCGTCGGCACCTATGGCGACCGGACGACCACGGAGTCGATGCGCATCTACGGAGACGGGGCGCTCTACCCCAGCCGCGCCGCCGTGCTCGTGAACCTGGACGAGTACGTGCCCGATGCCGCCATGCGCGCGGATCCCCGTTTCGACTGCTTTGCCGCCGATCCGAGCCGGTTCCCGCCGATGTTCATCGCCGCCGCGCAATACGACGTATTCCGCGATGCGTCCCGGGCGTGGCAGCAATGGCTGCTCGACCACGGCCGCACCGTCGTTTTCAAGGAGTACCCGGGCATGTCACATGTCTTCCTGGGCTATAGCCGGATGGTCGATCAGGCGCAGGCCTGCGTCCGGGACATCGCCGAATTTCTCTCGCAGCACCTTTCGCCGGCCGTGCGGGGCAACTGACCTCGACGGCTCTTTCGCAATCCTACGTGGACACAGACCATGAGTACCGATACCTCCCTGGCCCAGGCGGAGTCGCCGGCCCGAGTGCAAACCAAGTTCGTCGGCGTGGCGCAATCGCTCGATGCGCGCGTGGACGTCGCGAAGATGCTGACGCCCGAACACTACGCGGTCGAGCGCGAGGCGATCTTTCGCCGCGCCTGGCTGCCCATCGGGCATACCGACGACCTGCCGGAGCCCGGCAGCTACTTCGTTTATGACGTTCCCACTTTCAACGCTTCTCTCCTGGTGGTCCGCGGCGACGACGGGCAAGTGCGCGTCTTCCACAATGCGTGCCGCCACCGGGGCAACAAGCTGGTCCGTTCCGGCGCCGGCAAGAAGCGCAGCTTCATGTGCGGCTTCCACGGCTGGTCCTTTTCGTCGGACGGCGCGCTGAAGGTCGTGACCGACCACAACCAGTTCGACGGCCTGGAGAAAGCCGACTATGGATTGAGCCGCGTGACGTCGGAGGTCTGGGAAAACCTGATCTTCGTGAACTTCGACGAGACCCCGCGGGAGTCGCTGCAGGACTGGCTCGGCCCCGAGTTCTTCGACCGCTACCAGGGCTATTGGGACCTGCACGAGAAAGTCGCCAGCTACAGCTTCGACCTGAACTGCAACTGGCACCTGGCGGTGAATTCGTTCACCGAGGGCTATCACACGATGTACATCCACAAGAACACGGCGCGCGACTACCAGGGCGGCAAGATCAACCCGCAGCGCCACCGGCCCCACATGGAGCTGACCCGGCGCCACCACCGCTTCTCGGCGCCCGGCAATCCGGACCATGAAATCCTGCCGGTCGAAGGGCTGGCCATCAAGTACGGCCGCAAGCTCCTGCCCGCGTTCGACTTCGATTTCTCGATGCTGCCCGCCGGCGTGAACCCGAGCAGGTACGAGTACTGGGCGTTCGACAACATCGCGCTGTTCCCGAACATGGTCGTCCTGTGCGGCAACCATTACCGGGTCGAGCTGACCTTCTGGCCCATCGACGGCAGCCGCACGCGCATCTACAACAGTCTCTACAACTACAAGACCAAGAACCTGGGAGAACGCCTGGGCCAGGCGTATTTCAGGGCGCGGGGGCGCGACGTACTGCGCGAGGATCTCAACACGCTCGAGGCGCAGCAGCAAGGCCTCGTGTCGGGAGGAATGCCCCACGTCATCCTCTCGCGCCAGGAAACCGCGCTGAAGCACCACTTCGCCGTTACCGAAAACATGTTGCGCGGCCAGTAGGCCCGCCGACAAGGAGAACCGCATCATGAGCCAGTCCCTGCTTCCTCCCCGGTTCGCCGGCCTCGAACATCTGGTCGACGAATGGGCCCTGCCGTCCGAGAAGGCACGCGCCCACAAGCGCGTCGCCACCGATATCGAGGTCTCGCGGCGCTTCCATGGCGAAGTGCTGCCCCACGTGGAGCCGATCATCCAGTACCTGAATACCTTTCCCAACGACCCGGGCGCGCTGCCGCCGGATGCGCTGCGGCTTTATCGCCTGGCGCAGATGTTCATGGAGGTATCCGCCCCGATCGACCTGGAATGGGACAGCTCGGACATCGAGGACGTCTTTCCCATGGAAAGAATGAACTTCCATCCGCCCAGCGTGCCCGGCTGAGGCGCGGTCCGCGCATGATCCTGTTCCGATCCACGAACCCTGGCATGGGGAGAACGAAAGTGTTGAACATGTTCCGATTGGGATGCCGGCTGCTGGCCGGCTGTATGCTCGCTTTGTACGGCGTCGGCGCGGCTGCGCAGCAGGCGGCCGCGCCGACGAAAGTGACCGTTTCGCTCTTGTACATTACCGCCGACGCGGGAATATTCCTGGGAATCGAGAAAGGCTATTTCGCCGAACAGGGGCTCGAGTTGAACCTGGAGCGGATGACCAGCGCCGCCGACGCGATCGGCCTGGTCGCCAACAACAAGATCGACGTCGGGACGGGGGGGGATCACGCCGGGCCTGTACAACGCTTTCCGGCGCGGCCTGCCGATCCAGATCGTGGCCGAAAAGGCCAGCCTGCTGCCGCCCGCGACGGACGGCAACGGCGCGCTGCTGGTCAGGCGGGACCTGATGGACAGCGGTGCGGTCAAGACGATGGCAGACCTGAAGGGCCGCCGCATCGCGGTCATCAGCCTGCAGTCGGCCTCGCTCAATTTCTCCATGCGCGCGCTGAAGCTGGGCGGACTGGGCAGGGAGGAGGTCACCTGGGTCGAGATGCCGTTCAACCAGATGATCGCCGCTTTCGAGAAGAAGGCCATCGACGCCGCGATGATGTACACGCCTTACCTGCAGCTGGTGGCGGAGAAGCTGAAAACGGCGATTCCGATCAAGGACGGAGACCTGTCGGCCACTTCGACGGGGGATGCCCTGAACATCATGATGTATTCGCCGGACTTCGCCAAGACGGAAGCGGCCAAGCGCTTCATGGTCGCCCACCTCAAGGCGCAGCGCGACATCCAGCGCATGGTCGAGGGGAAAGCGGATCTCAAGGAGGCCTGCCGGGCGGTGGCGAAGTACGTGCCGTCGATGTCGGCGGACTGCCAGGGCATGAAGTTCAGCGGCATCGATCCCGACGGCCGCATCAACGTCGCCTCGCTGGAACGCTACCAGGACGAATGGATGGAGTGGGGCGTGATGAAGGAACGAGCCGATATCCGCAGCCACGTGAACGGTGAGTTTTCGAAGCACGCGGTGTCCGTCCTGGGTCCGTACCAGGGCAAGGAGAACTAGACGCCGTGGGAGGGGTCGGCCGAGAAACGGTTCCAGCGGCGCTCGTACTGCATGCGCTCGAAATGAGCGGTGATGCAGTCGACGAAGCCGCGAACCTTGCCCGACCGGTACTTTCGGCTGGGAAACGCCAGGTTGATCGCAAGCGGCGACAGCGACCACTCCTGGAGCACGGGAACCAGCCGGCCCGCGGCGAGTTCGTCGTAGAGGACGTAGGTCGGCTGCACGACGATGCCCATGTGCCCGAGCGCCGCGGTGCGCAGTATCTGGCTGTCGCTGGCCTTCAGCAGGTTCTTCGGCGCGACCGTCTCGACCTGTCCGGCGCGGGTGAAATGCAGTTCGCCCGGACTGGACGAGTGCGTATAGGTCAGGATGCGGTGCTGGAGCAGGTCGGCCACCGATCCGGGCGTTCCGTGCCTGGCGAGGTAGCGCGGCGTGGCGGCCAGGACCCGGTCGGTTTCCGCCAGGCGCCTCATCGTGATGCTGGAGTTGGGTTCGATGTCGCGCGTCCGGATGGCGACGTCGATGTTCTTGTCGATGAGATCGGTGTAGCCATTGTCCACTTCGATGTGAACCACGACCTCCGGGCATTGCTTGGCGTATTCGCGCAGCAGCGGCGCGATGTGGCGCGTCGAGAACGAGTGCGTGGCGCTGACGCGCAGCCGTCCCCTGGGCTGCACCGATAGCGCGTGGGTGGCTTCTTCGGCCAGATCGATGTCCGACAGGATCGCGCGTGCGCGTTCGGAAAATTCCAGGCCCATGCCGGTCAGCGATATCCGGCGGCCCGTCCTGTCGAGCAGCCGGGTCTGCAGGCGGGATTCGAGCGCCTGCAGGTTTCTGTTGGCCGCGGCATGGGATATCTGCAGCGCTGCGGCAGCCCCGCGCAGGCTGCCGCAGTCCGCGATGTGCACCAGCAGGGAGAGTTGGGTCAGGCGATCCACGGCAGGGCTTCCACGGACGATCCGTTCAGTCCGCCACGATACCGTTTTCCGTGATGAAGGTTTTCCAGCGCGCGACGTCGCGCTCGATCATGCCGGCCACTTTCTCCGGCGTGCTCGGCGTCGGCACCATGCCTTGCTTCAACAGGGTTTCGCGTACTTCGGGCAGAGCGATGATGGCGGTGGCGTGGCGGTTGAGCTCGGCGACGACGGGAGCGGGCGTGCCTGCCGGGGCGGCCAGCCAGTAGTACATGTCGATGTCCAGGCTTTCCAGGCCCAGTTCGCCGAAACTCGCCACGTCCGGAGCCAGCACCGAACGCTTTTGTCCCGAGACTCCCAGTATCCGGACCTTGCCGGTGGCGGCGAGCGGCAGGGCGGTATGTATCGGCAGCACCATCATCTGGATCTGCCCGCCCATGAGGTCGGTGCTGGCGCCGGCCGCCCCTTTGTACGGCACGTGCACGATGTCGAGCTTGAGATGGTTCTTCAGGATCTCCATGGCCAGGTGCTGGGGCGTCCCCTTGCCGGGCGAGCCGTAGTTGAGCTTGCCGGGCCGCGCGCGGATGTAGGCGGTGAAGGCGTCGAAATCGGCTACGGGCAGGACGGAAGGGTTGACGACCAGCGCAAGATTGCCCACGGCCATTTCGCCGATGGGGGCGAAATCCTTGACGGGGTCGTAGGGCATGGTCTTGTACAGGGCCGGCGTGATGGTGAAGGTGTTCACGGTCACCATCAGCGTATGGCCGTCCGGCGGCGCCTTGGCGACCTGGTCGGCGCCGATGTTGCCGCTGGCGCCCGCCTTGTTCTCGACCACGACCGGCTGTTTCAGCCTCTCGCTGAGCTTGGGGGCGATGGTGCGCGCGATCAGGTCGATGCCCGAGCCCGCGGTGAACGGCACGACGAGGGTGACGGGCCGGGTGGCGAACGTGGCGTCGGCCGCGCCCGTCGCCCACGGAAGTGCGAGCAGCATGGCGGCCAGCATGCGACGGCGGTATGTCATGGTGTGTCTCCTCTCTCGAATGATGGGGGCTACTTGATGTCTTCTTCGAGCCCGAGCAGCTTGAGCGCGTTGAGCAGATAGATCTTCTTTTTCTCGTCCTCGGGGAGGTCGAGCGATTCGACCGAGCGGATGCCCTCGCGTATGAACATCGGGCCTTCCTCGGGGTCGAACGGGCAGTCGCTGGCGAACACCACTTTGTCGCTGCCGAAGAAGTCGAGCCCGCAGCGCAGCGCCGACGCGGAGCCGCCGAGCACCGTGTCGGCGTAGAACATCTTGAAGTAATCGATGGGCTTTTTGGCCATGCGTTCCAGCAGGCCGTTGTAGTCGTCCTCGACGCTGCGGCTGCCCAGCTGCGCCCACAGGGTTTCGGCGCGTCCGCCGAAATAGGGGATCATCGCGCCGCAATGGTGCGTGATGACGCGCAGGTTCGGCAGACGGTCGAACATCTGCGAGAACACCATGCGGGCCATGGCCACGCTCGTGGCGTAAGGCCAGCCCAGCACCTGCCAGATCTCGAACCGGGACTTCTCCTCGACGGGGTAATCGGCCTGCGAGGCGGGGCGGAACGGGTGCATCCAGACCGGCACGCCGTGCACCTCGGTGGCGCGCTGGAAGACGGGGAAGAACTCCGGATCGTCGAGCGGGCGGCCGTTGACGCTGGTCGTGACCTGGATGCCGCGCGCGCCCAGTTGGGTGATCGCCCGGTCCATTTCCTCCAGCGCGGCGGGGATGTTGTTCATCGGCAGGGCCGCCACGAAGGCCGGGAACACGTCGGGGTTGCGTTCGACGATGGCGGCCATGTCGTCGTTGGCCACGCGCGCGAACCCGGGCGAGGCGTCGGCGCCGCCCAGCGCCTCGGGCGGCGGCAGGGCCAGCGTCAGTACCTGCTGCACCTCGGGCCATTGCGACAGCATGTCCTTGCGCGCGTCCATGTCCCACAGCATGCGCAGATTGCTCATCCGCTTGACGATGCCGGGATCCTTGGAGTGCTCTCTCATGATCTCCAGGTACCGCGACGGCATGACGTGGCTGTAGATGTCGATTTTTCTCATGTGTGCTCCTTGGCGCCGGCCAGCGGCACGGTCAGCGGATCGTAGGAATAAAGCCATTCCGACCGGGTCTTGCTCATGTTCTTGGCATGGAAGGCGCGGCGCATCTCGTCTTCGTCCTCGATGCGGTAGAGATCCCGGTTCTCGGTCGATTCGCGCACCACGGCGGCGGTGCGGTCCATGCGGCTGTTCTGGTAGCTCTGGAGCGCATCGGGTACGTTGTCGCAGGCGGCGAGGCAGCGCGCCAGGATCTCGCCGTCCTCGATGGCCATCGCCGCGCCCGAAGCCAGGTAGGGCAGGGTCGGGTGGGCGGCATCGCCGAGCAGCGTGGCGCGCGCCGTGCTCCAGTTGTCCACGGGCGCGCGGTTGTTCAGCGCATAGCGGTAGCAGCCGTCGCGGTCGATGGCGTCGATGACCGTCTGGATGGTGGGATGCCATCCCTCGAAATCCGCCTTCAGGTCCGCCCATGGGCGGACCTGGGTCCAGGACTCGTTCTCGGGATGGGCGTGTTCCACCAGGCCCACGAAGTTCATCAGCTTGCGCGCGCGCAGGTAGTACATCACCGCATGCTTCTTGGGGCCGCACCATACGGTGGAAACCGTGTCCATGATGTCGGCCGGCAGGCGGTCGGTCGGGATGACCGCGCGCCAGGCGACGTCGCCGGTATAGCTGACCGGCGTCGGGCCGAGGATCTGCGCGCGGATCGCCGATTTGATGCCGTCCGCGCCGACCAGCACGTCGCCCGTTTCGCGGCGGCCGTCGGCCAGATGCAGGGTGACGCCGTCGGAGTCCTCCTCGAAGCCGGTGGCGCGCGCATCCAGGGCGATGCAATGCGGATCCATCTTCAGCACCGCCTTGGCCAGCAGCTCGTGCAGGTCGGCGCGGTGGATGTGGAAGTAGGGGGCGCCGTTGCGCCGCTCGTGTTCCTGTCCGAGCGGAATGCGGTGCATGAGTTCGGCCGTGTCGAAGCGCCGGAATTCGAAGGCTTGCGGGCGCACGACGGTTTGCTCGAGCTCTTCTCGCAATCCCAGGTCGTACAGCACTTTTACGGCATTGGCACTGGACTGTATGCCGGCGCCGACTTCGCCCAGCGTGGGCGCCTGCTCGAACACGCGCACGGGAAGCCCGCGCTTGAGCAGGCAGGCGGCGGCCGTCAGACCGCCGATGCCGGCGCCGACGATGATGGTCAGGGGATGTTTGTTCATCTTCATTACACGTTATTCATGGCGTCCTGCCTCCAGGGTGCCGCGGATCCGGCTTTGCCGGCCCGCCAGCACCGCCCCCGGGGGGGGGGCGCGCGTCAGCGCGCAGGGGGGCAGTCTCAATCAGCGGTGATGCGGGCTTTCTTGATCACTTGGGCCCAGCGTGCGTACTCGTCGGCCACCAGTTCGCCGAATGCCTCGGGCGTGCCGGGAGCCACGATCAGCCCTTGCTTGTCCAGGCTTTGCCTGATCTCGGGCATGGCGAGGATCTCGTTGACCTCGCGGTTCAGGCGCGCCACGACGGCCTGCGGCGTGCTCTTGGGAGCGAGCATGCCGAACCACAGGTCGACCTCGGCGCCGCGCACGCCTTGTTCGGCAAGCGTGGGCACGTCGGGCATGACTTCGATCCGCTTTTCCTGGGTGGTGGCCAGCACGCGCAGCTTGCCCGCCTGCTTGTGTCCCAGCGCCGTGTTGGCCGGCAGGATCATGGCCTGGACCTGGCCGCCGAGCAGGTCGGTGACGGCGCCCGCCGAGCCGCTGTAAGGCACGTGCATGAGGTCGACGCCCGTGTGCAGCTTGAACAGCTCCATGGCCAGGTGCTGCGGGGTGCCGTTGCCGGGCGAGGCGTAGGCGTAGTGGCCGGGGCGGTCGCGGAAGGCCTGGATGGCCTGCGCCAGCGTCGTGGCGGGGAAATCGGGGTTGACCGCGAACACCAGCGTGCCGACGGCCACCCGGCCGACGGGGGCGAAGCTCTTGAGCGGGTCGTAGGGCACGCTCTTGAACAGGCTGGGGTTCATCACGAACGTGCTGACCGTCATCAGCAGCGTGTGTCCGTCCGGCGCCGCATTGGCCACGAAGCCGGTGCCGATGTTGCCGCTGGCGCCGGGACGGTTTTCCACGATGACGGGCTGGCCCAGCTTCTGCGAGAGCTTGGGGCCGAGGGTGCGGGCCAGGGTGTCCATGCTGGTGCCCGGCGTATAGGGCACCACGATGGTGACGGGCCGCTCCGGCCACGCGGCGGCCACGGGAGCGGACCAGGGCGCGGCGGCGGCGAGGAGGGTGGCCAGCAGCGCGCGGCGCCGCGGCAGGCAGGCGAGGGTTGTCATGTCGCGTCTCCTTGGTTCAGCGTTCCAGCGGACCGCCCGCCAGCCATTGGGCGCCGCGCCGGTACAGCGCCTGCACTTCAGGGCCCTGGAGCATGGGCATGTCCATCTTGACGCGGTAGCCGATGCGCGTCTGGATGTAGGCGAGGTGGCGGTAGCCTACCGGCATGCGGGCCAGTTCTTCCTGGTCCAGCGCCAGCGTGGCGGCAGGATCGACCGGGTCGATGCGGTCTTTTTCGTAGATGGGCTGCCGGTGCAGCAGCTTCCAGCTACCCTCGTGGCGCACGACGAAGTCGTAGAAGCGGCCGGTGCAGACGACGTCGCAGGCCACGCCTTCGATCGGGCCGCGCTGGGAGATGGTCATCTTGGTCTGCGCGACGGCCCGGTCGCCCTGGATCTCGACGGTCGTGCCGCCCAGGAAGTGCAGGATGCTCACGCCCTTGTCCCAGCCTTCCTGCGTGACGCGGATGAACTCGGCGAACGGGCCCTGGAACCAGGTCGCCATCATCACGCCTTCGGGGTGCCAGACCGTGGCGAAGCGCTCCCAATCCCCGGCGTCGCGCCATACTGCCCAGCGCTCGACCATCTGCCTGATCTCGAGTTCGTTTTTCAGGTCGTCGTTCAATGTCTTCTCCTTGATTGTCAATCGATGCTGATGCCGGTTTGACGCACGATCTCGCCGTAGCGCTGGATCTCCTGGGCCATCAGGCGGCCGAGGTCTTCGGGCGTGCCGGTCTTGACCTCGAATCCCTGCGCTTCGAACTTCTGCCGGATGTCGGCGTCTTCCAGGACCCGGTTCATCGTGGCATTGATGCGCGCGACCACCGGGGCGGGCGTGCCCGCCGGCGCGAATACGGCCAGGCTGGCCCCCAGGTCGACGTTGGGCACGCCGGCCTGGGCCATCGAGGGCACGCCGGGCACCAGCGGCGAGGCCTCGGCGGTTGTCAGCGCCAGCGCCCGCAGCTTGCCTTCGCGTATCTGCGGCATGACGGCGACGTCGGAAATCATGAAATCCACCTGGTTGCCCAGCAGAGCGACCAGGGCGGGCCCGACGCCCTTGAACGGAATGTGGGTGAAGTCCACTTTGGCGGCCTTGGCGATGATCTCGGTGGCCAGGTGCGGGGCCGCGCCGTTGCCGCTCGATGCATAGCTCAGGCGCCCGGGCTGCTTGCGGGCGGCCGTGATGAGGTCGTTCAAGGTCTTGGCCGGCGAGCTGGGATGGACGACGACGATGAAGGGCGATGCGGTGATGTTGCCGACCGGGGCGAAGCTGCGCAGCGCGTCGTAGGACAGCTTCTTGTAGAGGGCCTGGGAACTGGCGTGCGTCACCGGTCCGGTCATGTAGAGCGTATAGCCGTCGGGCGCGGCCGAGGCGACATAGGCGGCGCCGATGGTGGTGCCGGCGCCCGGCTTGTTTTCGACATAGACCGGCTGGCGGAAGCTCTCCGCGAGCTTGGCGGCAAGAATGCGCGCGGCGACGTCGGTCGAACCGCCCGGCGGGAACGGCACGATGATCCTGACCGGCTTGGCGGGATACTCCTGGGCATGCACGGCGGAGGCGGGCAGCGCCGCGGCCAGCAGCGCTGCGGCGCAGGCCGTCCATCCCAGGCATGCGCGCCGGCCGGGCCTGGCCGGCGCAGCGTGTCGTTTGGCGGCGGTCATGAGGCGCTCCCTTGCGCGACGGCCTGCTCCAGGTCGTGCGCGAGCTCGATGCCGGCGCCGCGCAGCAGTTGCCCGATGCGGCGTATTTCTTCGGCGCGCGGAGCGGGCATGGGCGGGCGCATGCGCGGCGAGTCGATGAGCCCGCGCAGCCAGGTGGCGATCTTGTAGCGGACGTGCAGCCGGCCCAGTTCGGCATAGACGTACTCGTGCAGGCGCGCCAGCCCGGCGTCCCAGATGTTCCGCGCCGCCACGAGGTCGTTGGCGCGCATGGCGTCGATGTGGTCCAGCATGGGTTCGAGCGCGTAGTTCCACGAGCCGCTGATCGTTCCGTCGAAGTTCCCGGTGGCCAGGTATTCGTGGAACAAGTGGGCGCTGGAGCACAGCAGGGCGACCGACGGCGCGTGTTCCCGCATTGCGCGGGCCAGGATGCGGTGCCCCTGGTAGGCGTAGGTGGTCTTCCAGCCGACGATGTTCGGCACTTCGCGGCAGAACTTCAGCGTGGGCTCGAGCGGCAGGCCCAGTCCCCAGGGCTGCGATACGTTGGTGATGGGGTGGGTGAAGATGGGCAGGTCCACGGCGCGGTCCTGGGCCTGGATCTGGTCCAGCCAGACTTCGGGATAGCGCACCGAATCCCAGCACAGCGACACATCCATCGATCCCGCGGGCGGCACTACGAAAATTCCCTGGGCGCCCACCGCCTTGGCATCGCGCGCGGTCGCTATCGTCTCTTCCGTGGTCCAGGCGAAGGTTCCCGCGAGTACCGGGATCTTGCCGCCCGCTTCCTCCAGTACGATCTCAAGGACACGCCGCTTTTCCTCGCGGGTGAGATAGAAGATCTCGCCGGCTTCAGGATTGGCGATCAATCCGCCCTCGGCGGCGAAGCGCGGCTGGAGATAGTGCTGGACCAGGCGGCGCAGGCCGGGTTCGTCGATGCCGAGTTCCGGCGTCAGGGGCAGCACGAGCGCCGAATACAGGCGGCGCGACAGGGGATGGCATGGCACGGACAAGTTCGTCTCCTATGAGTCCTGCCAGCAACGGAGGCTGGCTATCGAAGCGGTATGGGCGATATGGGCTGCGGCGGCTGGCGGTTCGATAGGAAAAACGAGGCCCCTCGGCGGCTCGGGTGAGCACCGATCCCATGGATGCCGGGAGCAGCAGGTCGAATAAAGGGGCGGACGAACTGTGCGTCGTCGCCGGCCGCAGGCGTTGCCGCCTGGCCCTGCGTCGTTCAGCGCGCTGTCGCTCTTTGTCTCCGGTGCCTAGTTCTGGGCGGCCCTGCCGCCGTCGTAGCTATGCGAGGGATTCTAGGAAGGCTCCGTTAATTTGTCTAATATATCTCTTATATCTATTGATTTTAACTACTTATGAATCTGAGTATTCGGCACTTCAAGGCTTTCCTGGCCGTCGTCCACACCCACAGCTTTACGCGGGCCGCGGAGCAGATGCACATCAGCCAGCCTGGTCTCAGCCTCATGATGCAGGACATGGAAAGCCAGTTGTCGTGCCGGCTTTTCGAGCGCACGACCCGGTCGATCCAACTGACGGCGGCGGGGCAGCGGCTGCTGCCGATCGCCCAGCAGGTGGTGGACGAGGTGGAGACCATTGCGCCGGTGCTGAGCCAGCTTTCCGAGAAGCGGCGCCGGACCTTGCGCGTAGGCGTGCCGCCCATTTTCTCGGCGAGCGTCATCCCCCTGGTCTACATGAGGCTGCGCAAGACCGAACCCACGCTGGACCTGCGCATCGTCGACCTTCCCAAGCCGGAGGTCGAGCGCCAGGTCCGCAACGGCGAACTCGACTGTGGGCTGGGCGTATTTCCCAAGCGTGTACCCGAGGTGTCGCGCCGGCCGCTGTTCGAATTCGACTTCGTCTACCTGGAGTCGCGCGCCGCGCCCGCGCGGCCCAAGACCCACGGCCGGCCGTCCAGGCGGATCCGCTGGGACGAGCTGCCGGCCGTACCCTTCGTCGAGCTGCACCATACGCAGGATCTGCAGCAGCAGATCAACAAGTGCCGGGCGGCCGCCGGCGCCGCCCGTACCGACGGCATCAGGATGAACCGGCTCGAGTCCCTCATCGGCATGGCGGCGGCGGGCGTGGGGCCGACCATCATTCCGACGTTCGCGGCGCCGGTGGGCATCGACGCCCAGGTGTCCACCGCGCTGCTGGTCGATCCGGTGCTTTCGCTGGATTTCCACCTCATCATCAAGCGCGGCCGCGAGCAGCCCGACGTGATGGAGCCTTTTACCCGGACCTTGCTCGAAGTGATCGAGGAGCGCAGGGACCGGATCCACCGTCCCGCCGAGCAGGACTGGGACTAGCGCACAGCGCGTAAAGCTTCAGTACTCGCGGTGGTTGCGCGGAAAGCGTTCCTGCAGGAAAGCGGCGAACGCGGCGGCGGCCGGCGATAGCGTGCGGTGGCGGTGCCGCAGCAGCGCGATCGGCCGCCGGATCTTGCGGGATTCGAACGGCAGCATTCCCACCTCGGGGAATTTCTGGACGATGGTCCGGGCATGGCCGGGGATCACGGATACGCCCTGCCCCGCTTCCACTAGGCCGATCGCGGTCCAGACGAAGGCTACCTCGCACGCGGGGGTGAGCCGCACGCCGACTTGCGCGGCATGGTAGTCGACCAGGTAGCGGGTGGAGTTGTGCTCGCCCAGCGCAATGAAGGGGTGGTCGGTCAGATCTTTCCAGGTGGCGCGGTGGCGGGGGCTCCAGCCATAGCTGCGCGGGTAGATCAGCAGCAGGTCGTCGTTCTGCAGGAGTTCCGCGTGGATGAAAGCCGTATCCACCGGCAGCACACCCACGGCCAGGTCGACCTCTCCCTTGGCGACGAGGTCGACGATTTCTCCGCCCGGGGTATCGCGCAGCACCATGGTGATGTGCGGATGATGTTCCTTGAACGCGCCGATGATGCGCGGCACCAGCAAGGCCGATTGCAGCGGCGAGCATGCGAAGCGGACGCGCCCGCGGCGGCGGTCGGCCAGTTCGCGCGAGCCTGCGACGGCTGCGCCGAGATCCTGCAGCACGCGCGTGGCCACCGGGTGGAGCTCGGCCCCGGCTTCGGTCATGCGTACCGAGCGGGTGGTCCGGTCGAGCAGTTTGAGGCCGAGTTCCGATTCCAGTTCGCGCACCAGCAGGCTGACGGCGGACTGCGACAGATTGAGCAGCGCGGCGGCCGTGGTGAAGCTGCGGGACTCCGCCACGCAGGCGAAGGCGCGCAGCTGCTTGAGGGAGAGGTTGCCCAGCGAGGCATGGAAACTCATTTGCCGACCTCATCAATAAATGAGAATAACTCGCTGGAATAATAAATCGTCCGGCGCTGTAATGCGCACTCTAGAACGACAGATTCAGGAGGAGACACGCACCATGGCAATCGGCTTGAGTTTCTTGCGCTCGCTGCGGCTGGCGCCGATCGCGGCCCTTGCGGCGGGAATGGCGTTCGCGCCGGCCGGCGCAGCGCTTGCCGCGCAGAACACGATATCGATCGTGGTCGCCACGACGCCCGGCACCGGGCCGGACATCCTGGCGCGGTCGGTCGGCCAGCAGCTCATGGCCCGCTTCGGCACCGCCGCCGTGGTCGACAACCGGCCCGGCGCCAGCGGCAACATCGGTGCCGACCACGTCGCGCGGTCGCGGCCGGACGGCGCCACGCTGCTGGTCGCGGCCACCACCTTCGCCACCAACGCGGCGGTCAACCGCACGCTGCCTTACGACCCGATCAAGGATTTCGAGCCGGTCGCGCTGCTCGGCAGCGGCACGCTGGGCCTGGCCGTGCCCGCCGCGTTTCCCGCCGATACGCTGAAGGCCTTCGTCGCCAAGGCCAGGGCCGAACCGGGCGGCATCAACTACGCCTCGCCCGGCAACGGCACGCCGCAGCATCTGGCCATGGAACTGTTCAAGCAGGAGGCCGGCATCGACCTGTTCCACGTGCCGTTCAAGGGCGCGGGCGGCGCCGTGAACGATCTTGCCGGCGGACACGTTTCCGCGATGATCGTGCCGCTGCACACCATCCAGCCGTTGGTCAACGCCGGCAAGCTCAAGGTCCTGGCGGTCATGAGCGCCCAGCGGGCGCCGTCGTTGCCGCAGGTGCCGACCTTCCGCGAATCCGGCTACGAGAAAGTGCAGGTCGATGTCTGGTACGGCCTGCTCGCGCCCAAGGCCACGCCCCAGGCTACGATCGCCAAGCTCAACAAGGAAGTGAACGAGGTATTGAAGGACGACGACGTCGTGGCCAGCCTGGCCAAGCAGGGCATCCGGCCCGAAGGCGGCTCGCCGGCGCGGATGGCCGACGTCCTGGCTCTGGAAATCAAGCGCTGGCCGCCCGTCGTGCGCGCCGCGAACATCACGGCAGACTGAATGAACCCACCCCCTACCCGCTTGCGCGGGCCCCTCGAGGGGGCGGCGCTGGCGGAGCCGGATCCGCGGCGCCGGGGCCACACAGCGCTGTTTCATGCGATGCGGGTGGCGCGCCGCGCTATGGACAACTAGGTAGACCCATGCAGAAGACTTGGAACGATTACGAGCACCCCCACGAAGATTTGCGCGAGCTGCTCGAGCGCGTCGACAAGGCCGGCGAGCTGCTGCGCATTTCGGGCGCGGACTGGAACCTGGAGGTCGGCACGCTGGCGGAGATCGTCAACAGCGGCCGCTCCGAAGCGCCGGCCATCCTGTTCGACAACATACCCGGGTATCCGGCCGGTTTCCGCTTGCTGTCGGGGGCGACCAATTCCTCGGCGAGGCTGGCGCTGACGCTGGGCTTCCCGGTGCCCAAGGGCCCGATGGACGTGGTCCGCTCCTACCGGGACCGCATGCTGCGCCACGAGCCCATCCCGCCGCGCATCGTCGATACCGGCCCGATCCTGGAGAACATCGACCGCGACGACGACGTCGACATTTTCAAGTTTCCCATCCCTTTCCTTCACGAGATGGACGGCGGACGCTACATCGGCACCGACGACCTGGTCATCATGCGGGACCCGGAAGAGGACTGGATCAACATCGGCACCTACCGCTCGATGGCGCACAGCCGCAACCGCGTCGGCCTGTGGACCTCGCCCGGCAAGCAGGGCCGGCAGATCCGCGACAAATACTTCAGCCAGGGCAAGCCGTGCCCGGTGCTGATCTCCTGCGGCCATGATCCCATGCTGTTCCTGGCGGGCGGCAATGAACTGCGCTTCGGCCTGTCGGAATACGACTATTCCGGCGGCCATCGCGGCCTGCCGTTCGACGTGGTGCTGAGCGAGGTGCACAAGCTGCCCATGCCGGCCCACAGCGAGATCGTGCTCGAAGGCGAGATATACCCGGGCGAGACCTTGCCCGAAGGGCCGTTCGGCGAGTTCACCGGCTATTACGCCGGCGGCAAGAGCGAGCAGCCCGTCGTGCGCGTGCAGCGGGTGTACTACCGCAACAATCCCATCCTGACCATGGCGACGCCGCTGCGGCCGCCCTCGGACTTCTCGTTCTCCAAGTGCGTGATGAAGGCCGGCATGATCTGGGACGAGGTCGAGCGCGCGGGGCTGAGCGGGGTCAAGGGCGTCTGGTGCCACGAGGCCGGGGCGGCGCGTCTTTTCAACATCATCTCGATCAAGCAGTCCTACGCCGGGCATTCCAAGCAAGCCGCGATGATGGCGGCGAACTGCCAGTCGGGCTCGTACCTGGGACGCTTCGTGGTCGTGGTCGATGAAGACGTCGATCCCACCGATCTCTTCGACGTGGTATGGGCGATGTGCACCCGCTGCGATCCGGTCGAGGACATCGAGTTCATCCGCAAGGCGTGGAGCGGCCCGCTCGATCCGCGCATCGCGCGCGGCACCGCCACGAACTCGCGCGCGGTCATCGATGCCTGCCGACCCTTCGAGATGCTGAAGACCTTTCCGCCGGTGGCCTGCGCCACGCCGGAGCTGCGGCAGAAGGTGGAAGCGAAGTTCGCCGATCTGCTGGCGACCTTGAAGTAGCGTCCCGGCGGCTGCCGGGCGCGGCTGCGCCCGGCATGCCGCGCCTAGGCTTCGACCGGCAGGCCGGTGAAGTTGTCCGAGAAGGCAAGCCTTCCCGGGGCGGTGCCGGTCATGTATTCCAGGTCGGCCCGCTGCAGGCGCTTGATGAAATCGCTTTGCCCCGGGAAGCTGTGCACCATGGTGCACAGCCCCGCGGAAAAGCGCTGCACCAGCCACATGCGCCGCAGGCAGGTCTCGGAATAGCTGTCCAGCATGCGGTCCGAACCTTTCCGATAGTGGTCGGCCAGGGCGCGCCCGAGCACCTGGATGTCGGCCACGGCCGAGTTGAGGCCCTTGGCGCCGGTGGGCGGCACGATGTGGGCGGCATCGCCGGCCAGGAACAGCGATCCGTGGCGCATCGGTTCGACCAGGAAGCTGCGCATGCCGGTCACGCTTTTCTGCAGGATCCTGCCTTCGATGAGCGGCGGCATGTCGGCCACGTCGAGCCGTTCGTGCAGGGCGCTCCAGATGCGGTCGTCCGACCAGTTCTCGGGACGGTCGTCGGGTTCGCATTGCAGATAGAGGCGGCTGCGCGTAGGCGACCGGAAGCTCAGCATCGCGAATCCGCTTTCATGGCAGCCCCAGGTCACGTCGGGCGCCGCGGGCGGCACTTCGGCCAGGATGCCCAGCCAGCCGAACGGATAGATCCGGTCGTATTCCTTGCGCACCGTCGGCGGAATGGCGCTGCGGCAAATGCCGTGGAAGCCGTCGCAGCCGATGACGAAGTCGCAGCGCATGCTGCGGGTGGCGCCATCCGCATCGAACTCGATGGACGGCGCCGGGCCGTCCAGCCCGGCCAGGCGGGTGACCGGCGTGTCGAAGCGCAGGTCGGCCCCCGCGGCGATCCGGGCCTCGATCAGGTCGTGCACCACCTCGTGCTGGGGATAGACCATGACGGTGCGGCCGGTCTCGGCCGTGAAGTCGATGCGGTGGGACGCCCCGCCGAACCGGAAGTCGATGCCCGTCTGCGGCATGCCCAGGCGCTTCATGCGCTCCCCCAGGCCCACCTGCGACAGCAGATCGACCGTGCCCTGCTCGAGCACGCCCGCGCGCAGGCGCTGCTGGACGTGGTCGCGGCCGCGGCTTTCGAACACCACCGACGCTATGCCTTCCCGGTGCAGCAAATGGGAAAGCAGGAGCCCCGCCGGGCCGGCGCCGACGATGCCGACCTGAGTGCGTTCGCTCATGCCGGCTCCTCCAGTGTGATCAGGCCCATGCCGGTGGTCATCGGCGCATAGTAGTTGCGGTGCACCCGCCGGGCCTGGCCGGACAGCGCGCCGCGCATGACCAGCCACATGATCAGCTCGATGCCTTCGGCGCCGAACCGTTCCATGAGGGTCTGGTGGGTGAGCTCGCTCAGGCTGGCCGGATCGTTCTCGATGCGGTCCAGGAAGTCCTGGTCCCATTGTTCGTCCATCTTGCCGAACTCGGGGCCGGTCAATTGGTGCGACATGCCGCCGGTGCCGAGGATGACCACGCGCAAATCGTCGGGGTAGGATTCGACCGCCTGCCGGATCGCCTGTCCCAGCCGATAGCAGCGCCGGGCGGTGGGCAGCGGGTGCTGCAGGACGTTGACTGCGAACGGCACGGCGGCCACCCGCCAGTCGGGGTCGTGTTCGAAGCACAGGTGCATGGGCACCAGGAAACCGTGCTCGACCCGCATCTCCTGGCACACGGTCAGGTCGAATTCGTTGTAGACCAGGGATTCGCACAAATGCTGCGAGAACTCCAGGTGTCCGGCGATGGCGGGCAGCGGACGCACGCCGAAGCCTTCGTCGGCGATCTCGTAGCGGTCGGCCGCGCCCACCGCGAATGTCGGGTACTTGTCGAAGAAGAAGTCGGCGCCGTGGTCGTTGTACACCATGATCGCCACGTCGGGCTTGAGCTCGGCCAGCCATTCGCGCACCGGGACGTAGGCGTCGAACAGCGGGCGCCAGGCCGGCGTGGCCTGCTTGCCGCGGTCGTAGGCGCCGCCTATGGAGGGAACGTGCGAAGTGCCGATGCCTGCGATGATGCGTCCCATGTCAGGTTGCTCCCTTGTCGTTGCGGGTGGCCAGGAAGGCCTCGTAGGTTTCGCCGCGCATTTGCGCGCCCATGGCATAGAGCGGGATGCCGGTGACGACGCCCAGCTTGAGCAGGAAGTACACGTTGGCGCCGGCATCGAGCAGGGCCGTGAAGTCGCGCGCGCGCACCAGTTCCTTCTGTGCTTCGGTCAGTCCGAAGCGTTCCATGTAGGCCTCTTCGTTCTCTTTGTAGGCGGCGCGGTTGGCCGGGTCGGTGAGCGAGTTGCACATCTTGTTGATCCGGTAGCCTTTCCAGGAAAGCTGCAGGTCGAAGACGAGCGATCGCGAGATGGGGCGAGAGCGGTCGCGCTGCGGGGTCGTCATGGAGTAACGCTCCTTGGTCGAAGAAAGAAAAGGGCTGCGAGGCGCCGATGCACGGCGGCCGGGCTCGCAGGCACGGACTTGTGAGCCCTGCTGTTTTTATGGAGAATGACTCTAGCTTTCATGTGTCTGATTGTTCTAATCAACGTCGCCGGTGGAGTGGGGAAATCGCCATGTCGTTCGAACGGCCGGTAAGGTGCGAAGAACTGCTCAACTACCGAATCGCGCGGTTGCTGTCGGTCAGCGGGGCGCTGCTGATCCGGCTGTGCGAAGGCCGCTTCGGCATCAGCCGCCGCGAGTGGCGCCTGATCGCGATGCTGGCCGACTACGGAACGCTCTCTCCTTCCGAGCTGGCCCGTTGCGCCCATACCGATCGCCCGCTGGTCTCGCGCGCGATCAACGCCCTGGTCGACAAGGGGCTGTTGGCGCGGGGCGGCGGCGACGGCGACCGGCGCCGCAGCGCGGTATCGCTCACCGACAAGGGCTGGGCATTGCATGCCGAACTGTTTCCGCTGACTTCCGACATCAATACCCGCATCCTGACGACGCTGGAACCGGACGAGATCGACGCGCTCGACCGCGCGCTCGGCCGCCTGACCAGCGCGGCCGAACAGCTCAACCAGACCTACCCGCTGAAGGAGAAGGCCGACCGCCGCGGCGGCGGCAGCAGGCAGCGGGCGTCCACCCGGCCCGACCTGCTGGACGTCTGGTAGCGCGGCGGCCGGTTTCCGGCCGTCTTCGGTCAGTTCGCGCTGGCGCCGGATGCCTTGATCAGCTTGGCCCACTTCACGATCTCCGCCTTCTGGAAATCCCGCAGCTGTTCGGGCGACGAAGCGGCCACGGTCATGCCGTCCTGGACGAAGCCGGCGCGCGCGGAGGGCTTGTTCATCGATCGCACGATTTCGCGGTTCAGTTTCGCGACGATGGCGGGCGGCGTGTCCTTGGGCGCGAACACCGAGAACCACAGCACGATCTCGTAGTCGGGCACGCCGGCCTCGATCATCGTCGGCAGGTCGGGCGCCGCGGGCGAGCGCTCCCGGCCGGTGACGGCCAAGGCCCGCACCTTGCCCGACTGCACGACCGGCATTCCGATCGCGACCGAGTCGAACAGTATGTCGGCATGGCCGCCCATGACGTCGCTGAGCGCCTGGGCTGGGCCTCGCGCGGGGATGTGCGTCATGTCGATGCCGGCCAGCGACTTGAGCAGCTCGCCCGACATGTGGCCCGAGGTCCCGATGCCCTGCGAAATGAAATTGAGCGTGCCAGGCTTGCGTCTGGCCAACTGGACCAGTTCCTGCACGTTGTTCGCCGGAACCGACGGATGCACCATCAGGACGTTCGGCACGGTGGCGAGCAGGCTGACCGGCGTGAAATCGCCCACGGCGTCGTAGGGCAGGTTCTTCAGGAGGGTGACGTTGATGGCATGGGTCGCATGGGTGCCCAGGAGGATGGTGTAGCCGTCGCCGGCCGCCTTGGCCACGTGATCGGCGCCGATGGTGCCCCCGGCCCCGGGTTTGTTTTCGACGATCACCGGCTGCTGCCAGGCTTCCTGCAGGTCGTGCGCCACGCTGCGCGCCAGTTTGTCGGTCAGCCCGCCGGCCGTGAACGGCACGATGAAGCGGATCGGCTTGCTCGGGTACTGCGCGTCGGATTCGGCCGCACAGGCTGGCGCTGCGGCCAGGGCGAGCGCCAGGCTGGCGAGCAGCGGCGGCGCGAATCGGCGGGTTTGGGGGCGCGTGCGGAAAGGTCTGCGGCGCATGGGAGTCTCCTTTGGTCGGACATCGTGGGAATGAACGGCGGCGGATCGTGAGCCGGCAGGCATCACGTCAGGATGCCGCCACCGTTCGGCGGGAAACCGCGTCGGCGGGCGACGCGGCCCCCGCGGCCTCGGCAGCTTCTGCGGCTGCCATTTTTTCGATCATGCGGCGCGCGCGGGCCGGCCCGGCGTCGATGTTCAGCCAGGCCGTCTGGCGCAAGCCGGTAACGTTCTGTTCCCGCTGCATCGCCGAGGTGACGACGTTGTCTTCCTGGAAGGTGCGGCTGAATTCGCACGCCAGCCGCGCTTCGAAATCGGCGTCGCCCACGCCGAAATTGCGCACGTGCATCCAGAAGAAATGGGTGCTGGTATCGGTCTCGGGAGTCAGGAACTTGTAGCTGTATGCGCGCCGGCCGCGGTCCATGTTGGCCTCGGTGTGCTCCTGGCCCGCATCCATCGTCACTACGTCGACGCGCGACACGCACGGCGGAAAGAAGCGGTAGTACTGGCAGCGGTCGGTCAGGCCCTCGAAGGCGCCGCTTGCGCGATCGATGGGAGGCGGCTCCGCATCGAGCGTCCACCGGTAGGTGACGATGTGGTCGTCGGCCTCTTCGGTGACGGGGGCGACTTCGCTCGAGGCCGGGTTGCCGATGGTGCTGCGGTGCGTGTAGGTCGTATGGGCCGGATCCTGCAGGTTCTCGACGATGTTCAGGTAGTGCGTGAGGTGATGCTGGCGTTCGCCCCACAGCACTGCCCAGCCCGGCGTGTCGTAGCGTTCGATGACGTGGATGAGGCCGGGGTCGGCGCGTTCAGGGTCGCCCATCCAGATCCAGGCGGCGCCGTAGCGCTCGGCTACGGGGAAGCTCCTGACGCGGGCGGCGGGCGGGATCCTGTCCTGGCCGGGAACGTGTACACAGGCGCCGGAGCCGTCGAACTGCAGTCCGTGGTAGCCGCACTGCAGCGTGTCGTCCACGACCTGCCCCAGCGACAGCGGAACCAGCTTGTGCGCGCAGCGGTCGAGCAGCGCCGCCAATTCGCCGTTCCGCTTGCGGTAGGCGACGATGGGCTCGTCCAGGACCCGGCGCGAGAACGGGGTGTCGCCGATTTCCTTCGACCAGGCGAGGACGTACCAGGCGTTGCGGACGACGTAATGCATAGAGCTCTCCTCACTGAATGGCGTGCCGGCCGCGGGGGCCGGACACTGGCCGCCGTAACGCGGCGGCTTCTAGTGGGGAGACTCTATCCGTCGAGTCGAGAATTGTTCTATACAACCACCCGCGCTATCGGGCGCGCGGGCGGGAACGGCATCCGTTCAGTCCATCACCTTCGCCATGGCCTGCGCCACGGCGTCGAGGTTGGCTTCGAACAGCCCGGCCACGCACATGCGGCCCGACTGGATCAGGTAGACGCCGAACTCGTCGCGCAGGCGGTCCACCTGCTCCGGACGCAGGCCGGTGTAGCTGAACATGCCGCGCTGGGTCACGAAGTAATCGACGTCCAGGTCCGGCCGCAGCGCCTGCAGGCGATCGCGCAGGCCGCGGCGCATGGCGTTGATACGGGTGCGCATCTGCGCGACCTCGCCGTGCCAGGCGGCGCGCAGCCCGGGGTCGTTGAGCAGCGTGCCGACCACGCGGCTGCCGAACAGCGCGGGGCTGGAGTAGTTCTTGCGTACGGTGGCCTGCAATTGGCCGAGTACGCGCGCGGCCTCGTCCGGCGTCGGGCAGACCACCGACAGGCCGCCCACGCGTTCGCCGTACAGCGACATGCTCTTGGAGAACGAGTTGCCGACCAGCATGGCGCCGCCGCGCCTGGCCATTTCACGCACGATCCAGGCATCCTCGTCCAGGCCGTCGCCGAAGCCCTGGTAGGCCATGTCGAAGAACGGGATGGCATTGCGCTCCGCCAGCGCATCGGCGATCTGCGCCCACTGCTCGCGCGTCGGATCGATGCCGGTGGGGTTGTGGCAGCAAGGCTGGAGCAGCACGACGCCGAGTTCGGGCAGCTGGCGCAGCGCGGCGAGCATTTCCTCGAAGCGCAGGCCGTTGGTGGCGGCGTCGTAGTACGGGAAGGCGTGCATCTCGAAGCCCGCGCCGCCCAGGATGTTGTAGTGGTTCTCCCAGGTGGGGTCGCTGATCCACAGTTCGCTGCCGGGGAAGTGCGCCTTCAGGAAGTCGCCGCCCACCTTGAGCGCGCCCGAGCCGCCCAGCGTATGGATGGTGGCGATGCGGCCTTCGGCGATCGCCGGGTGGTCGGCGCCGAATACGGCTTCCTGGACCGCCTTGCGGTATTGGGCGTCGCCTTCCATCGGCAGGTATACGGCGGGCGCCGAGACATCGATGCGGTCACGCGCCTGCGCCACGCTGTCCAGCACCGGAACCTTGCCCTCGGCGTCGTAGTAGAAGCCGATGCTCAGGTTGACTTTGTTCTGGCGGGGATCCTTCAGAAAGGTCTGGACCAGCGACAGAATGGGGTCGCCGGCATAGCGGGGTACGTGCTCGAACATGGGGCGGATTTCCTTGTAGTGCAAAGATTGTAGCCGGGAGGTTACAGACTCGTTCTCATCTGCCACAGCTCGGGGAACAGCACCACGTCCAGCATCTTGCGCAGATAGCTCACCCCCGCCGTGCCGCCGGTGCCGCGCTTGAAGCCGATCACGCGTTCGACCGTGGTGACGTGGCGGAAGCGCCATTGGCGGAACATGTCTTCGAGGTCGACCAGTTTTTCGGCCAGCGCGTAGAGGTCCCAGTGGGCGTCCGGGTCGGCGTAGACCGTCAGCCAGGCGGCTTCGACCGAGGCGTCGTAGACGGTGGGCAGGGTCCAGTCGCGGTGCAGGCGTTCGGGGGCGACGGCCAGGCCGCGGCGCGCCATCAGCATGACGGCTTCGTCGTAGAGCGAGGGCGCATGCAGCGCCGCCTCGACCGCCGCCTTGCGCTCGGGATGGTGGGCGTGCGGCGCGACCAGGTTGGCGTTCTTGTTGCCCAGCACGAATTCGATCTGCCGGTATTGGAAGGACTGGAAGCCGGAGGAGGAGCCCAGGTGAGGCCGGAAGCGCGTGTATTCCGAGGGCGTCAGCGTGGACAGGACCACCCAGGCGTTGACCAGCTGCTCGAACACGCGCGAGACGCGCGCCAGCATCTTCAGCGCCGGCTCGACTTCGTCCTGCCGGATGCAGGCGCGCGCGGCGTTCAGTTCGTGCAGGGCCAGCTTCATCCACAGCTCGCTGACCTGGTGCTGGACGATGAACAGCAGTTCGTTGTGGTCGGACGAGAGCGGGTGCTGGGCGCTCAGCAGCGCATCCAGGCCGAGGTAGTCGCCATAGCTCATGGACTTGGAGAAATCCATCTGGGCGTCGTGCCACTGCGCGGTGGAGGCGGACGGTTTCTCGGGAGTGTTCATGGTCGGGGGTCCTGAAACGTGAGTGGCCGCCGGGCGCGGCGGGCGTCCCGCTGCCGGGGCAGGGTGTCAGCGCAGCGGTCGCAGCACCGCGCGAACCGGACTGGCGTCCAGTGCGGCAAGGCGCAGCGGCAGCGCGATCAGTTCGTAGTCGCCTTCGGCCGCCTGGTCGAGCACCAGGCCTTCGAGGATGGCCATCCCCGCGGCATGGACCCGGCGGTGCGCATCCATGGTCTTGGATTCCTGCGGATCGATGGAAGGGGTGTCTATGCCCACCAGCCGCACGCCGCGGCGGGCCAGCAAGTCGATGGCGGCGGGCGATACGGCGCAGAAGCCGCTGTCCCAGGCCTCGATGGGCGCGCGCGCATAGGTGCGCAGCAGCACGCGGGGCGGCGTGTCCTGCAAGGCATGCGCGATGTGGTGCGGCTCGATGAGCGGACGGACGCCTACGCAATGGATGACGCGGGCGGGGCCGATGTAGGCGTCGAGCGGCACGCTGCCGATCGGCGCGCCGTCGCGCGCGTAGTGCAGCGGGGCGTCGGCGTGCGCGCCGGTGTGCGGCGAGAGCGTCATGCGGCCCACGTTGACCGGACAGGCGCCTTCCATGCGCCAGACCCCGGCCTGCTCGAAGGGCGTGTCGCCGGGCCAGACCGGGGTGGCGGGAGAAAGCGGTGGACTGATGTCTATGAGTGCCATGGCGGGCATGCCTACGCGCCGTACGAGCTGGCATTCTATCGCCCGCCGGGCCGCCGGCGGCCCGGGCCCAACCGCGCGCTCAGTCCGGCCGGATGCCGTGGTAGGCGTTGGAGAGCAGGCGATGGATGTCGCCGCGCTGCGCGGCATCGATTTCCCTGGGGTTCCAGTACGGCGCGCTGACGACCAGGTCGGCTGCGCGGTCCAGGTCTGCCTCGGCGATGCCGCCGATGTCCTTCAAGGCCACGGGCGCGCCGTTGTCGCGCGCCAGGTCGAACAGGGCCGCGGCCGCGCTGGCGCGGCCTGCCGCGTCCAGCGCGCGTTCGATGCGGCGCATGGCGTCCGGCGCGGCGGCCGCGTTGAAGGCGATCGCGTGCGGCAGGATGATCGTATGCACCTCGGCGTGAGGCAGGTTGAAGGTGCCGCCCAGCGTATGGCAGAGCTTGTGATGCAGCGCCATGCCGACGTTGCCCAGCACCGTGCCGCACAGCCACGCGCCGTACTGGGCATCGCTGCGCGCCTCCAGGTCGCCGGCGTCGCGGCGGATGGCGGGCAGCGCGCGGGCCAGGGCGCGTATGCCTTCCTCGGCCATGAGCTCCATGATGGGATTGCCGTCGCGCGCGTACAGGCCTTCGGCCGCATGGGCGATGGCGTTCATGCCGCTGGTGATGCTGAGCGCCTGCGGCAGGGTGAGCGTCAGGTCGGGATCGTAGATGACCGTGCGCGGCAGCACGCGCGGATCCTTGCCCGTTTTCTTCAGCCCCGCTTCGGTGATGCCGAAGATCGGAGTCATTTCGCTGCCGGCGTAGGTGGTGGGGATGGCAAGAATCGGCAGCCCCGAATCGAGCGCGATGGCCTTGCCCAGGCCGATGGTCGATCCGCCGCCTATGGCGACTGCGCAGTCGGCGCCCAGGCGCCGCGCCTCGTCGCGCGCCTGGCGCGCGGTTTCGATGGGGACGTGCATGACGGCGCGGGCAAAGATGCCGGCCGCCCGGCTTCCCAGGAGGTCGGCGATCCGGCGCGCCTGGTCCTGCTGCTCGGGCGTGGACAGCACCAGCGCGCGGCTGGCCTGCAGCAGGTCGATTTCCCGCTCCAGGGAGGCGAGCGCGCCCCGGCCGAAGACCACCCGGGCGGGCTGGCCGTTGTAGATGAAGTCTTTCATGGCGGGCTCCTCAGTGTTCGTTGCCGGCGCCGGCCTGGCTGCCGGCCGCCGCGGGATTGAGCACGAAGTCGTACTCGACCAGGTAGGTGCCGTCGGGCTGCTCGACCCAGTCGGCGATCAGCGACTGCCTGACGCCGAACACCGCGTCCGAGTCCAGGTAGGGATCGTCGCTGCGGAAGACGTGGGTGATCAGGGTTTCGTAGCCCGGCGCTTCGATCATGAAGTGCAGGTGGGCGGGCCGCCAGGGATGCCGCCCAGCGGCTTCGAGCAGTTCTCCCACCGGACCGTCGTGCGGAATCGCGTAGGGAACGGCCAGGATGGAGCGGAAATGATAGCGGCCCTGCTCGTCGGCATGGAGGATGCCGCGCGCCTGCGCGTGGTCGAGCTCGGCATGCTGGACGTCGTAGAGGCCGTCCTCGTCGGACTGCCACACGTCCATCTGCGCATGCGGCACCGGCTCTCCGTTCACGCCCCGTACGGTGCCCCGCACCAGGCAGGGAATACCGCGCGCGCCGTTCGAGATGTCCGCGCCGGGCTCGTAGTGCGGCGCGCCCTGGACGTGGAACGGGCCGAACACGGTGGCCTCGGTGCATCCGGCCGGCTTGTCGTTGTTCTGCGCCACGGTGAGCATGGACAGCCCGAGCACGTCCGAGAGCAGGATGAATTCCTGGCGCTTGTCGTCGGTGATGTGGCCGCATCGGGTCAGGAACTCGATGCCGCGGCCCCATTCCTCTTCGGTGAGTTCCACTTCCCGCGCGAAATCGTGCAGGTGGCGGACCAGGCTGGTCAGGATCCGCTTCAGGCGCGGATCGGCACAGCCGGCATGGCGCGCCAGGACGGCGTCGGTGATGGTGTCTTGATTCAGGTTGCGCATGGTCGTTTCTCCGTTGCTCTGCTTACGCCTGCTGGCCGGTCACCCTGGCCAGGATCGCGTCCGCCTCGCCGGCGTTCGCGCCGCGCCAGGCGACGATCTGGTCGGGACGGATCAGCACCAGTGGGGCTTCGTACAACTCGCGCACCGCGGGCGCCGCGAGCCGCACGGCTTGCAGATCGATGCCGCGCCTGCGCGCCGCCGCGAGGAACGCGTCGTGGGGCGTTTCCTGTTCGCCCAGCACCAGCAGCGTCCACTCGCGGTGGAACAGGTCGAACAGCGAGCGACCGTCTTCCAGCCAGGCGTGGGGCGGCCGCCCGCCCGGGCTGGCGGTGTGGATGTACTGGTTCGGCTCGTCGGGAGGCGGCGGCGTGCCGTCGCCCGCGATGATGGGCGAGCCGTCGTAGCGTCCGCCGAAGGTGACGCCGGGAATGTTGAATTCGAGCCGCGCATGGTCGTTCAGGTGCTGGATGGCGACCTGCCGTTCGGCCTCGCCGGTCGGCGAGTCTTCCTCCAGTTCGGGCCGGGCGCGGAACAGGCCCACCGAATCCGCGAAGCGCCGGGCAAAGCCGGTATTGCGCTCGGCCAGCGGCCGGCGCTCGGCTTCGTAGCTGTCGAGCAGCGACAGCGGGGCCTGGCCCTTGACGACGCTGGCCAGCTTCCATGCGAGGTTGACGGCGTCTTCGACCGCGGTGTTGTAGCCCAGGCCGCCGGTGGGCGTGAACAGATGCGCGGCGTCGCCGGCGATGAATACCCGGCCGCGCTGGAATTGCCGCGCCACCAGCGCGTGTCCGGCCAGCCACGTGCCCATGGACAGGATTTCCATCGGGACCTGCGCGCCGACGGCTTCGGCGAAGACGCGGCGCGCGTCTTCCTCGGTCCAGTTGTCGGCGTCTTCCCCCGGGTGGACCGCGGCGTGGAAGGCGTACTCGGCCTGGCCGTCCACCGAGGCCATGAAGGCGCGCCGCTGGTGGTTGACGGCGACGTACATCCAGGCCTTGGGGTGCGGCAGCGCCGGCAGGAAGGCCGGCGAGCGCAGGTAGATGGCGAACATCTTGCCGCCCATGAACTCGCGCTGGATGCCGGTGACGCCGCCCCATTCGATGCCCAGCGCGGTGCGCACGAAGCTGCGCGCTCCGTCCGCGCCGACCAGGAATTTCGCCCGCACTTCCACTTCCTCGCCGCCGGCGGCGGGCTGGATCGTCGCGCTGACGAAATCGCCCTCGTCGCGCAAGCTGCGCAGGCTCCACCCGTAGCGCACGTCGTTGGTGGGCCAGGCTTGCGCATGGCGCCGCAGCGTCGCTTCGACGAACTTCTGCGAGACCCGGTGGGGCAGCTCTGCGGCGCTCCAGGAGCCGGTCATCGTCTTGATCCGGACGGTGGCTTCGGCGGCGGTCGGCAACTGGATGCGCGCCAGTTCGTGCCCCGTGTAGCGGGTGAAGTAGGCAATGTCGGTGGGGTGGTCCGCGGGCAGCCCCAGCGCCCGGATCTCATGGGCGAAGCCCAGGCGGCGGAAGTGCTCCATGGTGCGGGCCTGGGTGGCGTTGGCCTGCGGATTGAAAGCCGTGCCCGGCTTGGAATCGACCACCAGGCAGCTCACCCCGCGCGGGCCGAGCTCATTGGCGAGCATCAGCCCGCACGGGCCGCCGCCGGCGACCAGGACATCGACTTCGAGCCGGGTCTTGCCCCGGGCGGTAGACTGCGCGTCGTCAAGCATCGTATGTTCTTCCTTTCGTCTACGCACCCGCCGATGCGGTATTTATTTAGGTTACCAAAGTAAATCGGCGTGTGCAATCAGAATCCGGCCATCGTGAAAACCCCAGACAAGCACGCCTACCATTGGCGAACCCACAATCCCGGCCGCGTGCTCAGCGGCGCGCTGCGCCGTTTCGAGCAGCGGGTCATGGATCTCATGAGCGAAGCCGGCCATTCGGAGACGCGGCGCTGGCACGTGAACCTGACGCGCCACCTGGACCTGGACGGCACCCGCATCACCGACCTGGCGCGGCGCTCGGCGATGACCAACGCGGCTATGAACGAGCTGATCGGCCAGTGCGAGGACATGGGCTTGGTGGAACGCGTCGCGGACCCGGCGGACAAGCGCGCCCGCATCGTCCGGTTCACCGGGGTCGGGCTTGCATGGCTGGATGCCTTCGGCCGCGCGGTGGCGGTCGCGCAGCAGGAAATGGAGGACGAGATCGGCAGCGGCGGCATGACGGTCCTGCTCAAGGACCTGGCAGGCTATGCCGGCAGCGCCGAGTGAGGCGCGCCGCGCTTTACCGTGAAGCGCGGCGCGGGAAGGCGTGCGCCCTCAGTTGGCCTTGATGCCTTTCTCGCGGATGATCGCGCCCATGCGCTTGAAGTCCAGCGAGCCCTTGTCGCCGAACTCGCGCGGGCTCATCTGCTCGGGTATGTTGCCCATGCCGATGATCTTCTCCTGGACCGCCGCGGTGCCGAGGATGCGGTTGACCTGGGTGTTCAGCTTCTCGACGACGGCGGGCGGCGTGCGGGCCGGCGCGTAGAGTCCGAACACGGCATCGGCGTCGAAATCCTTCAGGCCGAGTTCGTCCAGGGTCGGCAGGTCGGGGAATTGCGGCGAACGCTTTGGACTCGCGACCGCCAGCATCTTCAGTTTGCCGGCCTTGACGTACTGGATGGCGATGCCCGGGTCGAACAGGAAATCGATCTGCCCCGCGAGCAGGTCGGTCAGCGCGGGGCCGGCGCCGCGGTAGGGAACGTGCACCGCCTCGGTCTTGGTGGCGCTCATCATCATCTCGCCGGCCAGGTGGGGCGAGGTGCCGTTGCCGGGGGAGCCGAACGAGCGCTTGCCGGGATGCGCCTTCATGTCGGCGATGAATTGCTGGAAGTCCTTCGGCCCGCCGTCGGCGCGCACCACCAGGTAGAACGGCACGCGCGCGACCGCCGCGACCGGGATCAGGTCCTTGGCGGGGTCGAAGGGCATCTTGGCATAGAGGTGGGGGTTGATCGAGACCATTCCGCCCGAACTCATCAGCAGCGTATAGCCGTCGGGAGCTGCCTCGGCAACGGCCTGGCCGCCGATATTGCCGCCGGCGCCCGCCTTGTTCTCGACGACGACGGGCTGGCCCAGCGCTTCCTGCAGCGGCTGGCCGATGACGCGCGCCAACAGGTCGGCCGCGCCGCCGGGCGCGAAGTTGACGACGACCCGGACCGGTTGGGCGGGCCATTGCTGCGCGTGGACGGCGCCGCCGGCGCCCAGGCCGAATGCGAGCACCGCGAGGGTTGGTAGCAGTTTCATGGATGCACCTTTACGAAAGATCAGAAGGGGTAGTGGCGGTCGGCGGTCTGCACGGTGATCCAGCGCAGCTCGGTGAACGCGTCGATGCCGGCCTTGCCGCCGAACCTGCCGTAGCCCGAATCCTTCACGCCGCCGAACGGCATCTGGGCCTCGTCGTGCACGGTGGGTCCGTTGACGTGGCAGATGCCCGAATCGATGCGGTTGGCGACGTCCCAGGCGCGGGCGATGTCGCGCCCGAACACGGCCGCCGACAGGCCATAGGGGTTGTCGTTGGCCACCCGCACGGCTTCCTCGACGCCGTCCACCCGCACCACGGGCTTGGCCGGGCCGAAGCTTTCTTCGTGGTAGATGCGCATTTGCGGCGTCACGTTGTCGAGCAGCGTGGCCGGCATCAGGGTGTTCTCCGCCTTGCCGCCGCATACCAGCGTGGCGCCCTTGGCCAGCGCGTCGTCGATCAGGGCATTGCAGCGCTCGACCGTTCCCTGGTCGACCACCGAGCCCAGCACCACCGGGCCCTTGCGCGGATCGCCCAGCGGCAGCTTCGACGCCTTGGCCGCGAGCTTCCGGACGAACTCGTCGGCCACCTTGCGGTCGACCACCAGCCGTTCGGTACTCATGCAGATCTGCCCGCTGTTGGCGAAGGCGCCGAAGGCCGCGCCGTTGACCGCGGCTTCCAGGTCGGCGTCGTCGAGCACCACCAGGGGCGCCTTGCCGCCCAGTTCCAGCACGACCGGCTTGAGGTATTTGGCGCAGGTCTGCGCGATCAGTTTGCCCACGCGGGTAGAGCCGGTGAAGTTGACGCGGCGCAGCGCCGGATGCGCCACCATGGCTTCGACCACCTCGGCGGCGTCGGCCGGCGCGTTGGTCACGAAGTTCACGACCCCGGGCGGAAAGCCCGCATCCTTGAAAGCCTCGACGATCAGTCCGTGGGTGGCCGGGCAGAGTTCGGAACCCTTGAAGACCACGGTATTGCCGCAGGCCAGCGGCGTGGCGATGGCGCGCACGCCCAGGATCACCGGGGCGTTCCACGGCGCGATGCCGAGCACCACGCCGGCCGGGCGGCGCAGGGCCATGGCCAGGCTGCCCGGGACGTCGGACGGGATGACTTCGCCGCTGATCTGGGTGGTGATGCCGGCGGCTTCGCGCAGCATGTCCGCCGCCAGGTGGACATTGAACCCGGCCCACGGCGCGGCGGCGCCCGTTTCCGAGGCCATCGCCTCGATCAGGCTCTGCGCCTTGTCTTCGATGGCCTGGGCGGCCTTGAGCAGCAGGGCGCGGCGCTCGCCCGGTCCGGTGCGGGACCAGGCGGCGAACGCGCCGGCCGCGGCTTCGACGGCGGCAACTGCGTCGGCCGCCGTCGCCGCGGGGGCGGACGTGGCCACCGCTCCATCCAGGGGGTTGCGGCGCTCGAACGTGGCGCCGTTGCCGGCCTGCCGCGTTTCGCCATTGATCAACATCGTTATCGTGCCCATGGGCTTGTCTCCTGTCGTTGCCATTCATTGCCCGTCCGTATGACGGGCTTCGTTGCTACTGAGATTGCCGGCCGCATCAAGCGATTTCGATCTCGACCAGCACGGGGGCGGCCGATTCCAGCGCATGCGCCAGCGCCGGCGCCAGTTGTTCGGCCCGTTCCACGCGGAGCCCTTGCACGCCCTGCGCCGCGGCCAGGCCGATGAAGTCGAGGGCGGGCAGCGCGGTGCCCGGCACGGCTTCCCGCTCCCGGTAGCCGAACAGCCGCGCGAATTCATGCAGCGCCGCATAGCGGCGGTTCTTGAGGATCACGACGGCGATCGGCAGCGCCATCTGCGCGGCGCTCCACAAGGCCTGGATGGCGTACATGGCCGAACCGTCGCCGATCAGCGCGATCACTTTCGCGCCGGGCTTGCCCATGGCCACGCCCACGGCGGCGGGCAGGCCGTAGCCCAGTCCGCCGCTGCACATGGTGTAGAAGGTTTCCGAGGCGTACATGGGCAGGTGCCGGTGCATGACGGGACGGGCGCTCGGCGCCTCCTCGACGACGATGCTGTCGCGTCTGCGCACGTCGTCCAGCGTCTGCAGGACCCAGTCCACCGGCAGGCGCTCGCCGGCCGGCGGCACCGGCACGCGGGCGCCCCGGGCGTGCAGGGCCGGAGCAGGGCGCGGCGCAGGCGGGGCGCGGTCGAGCAGGTCGAGCAGTCCGAGTCGGATGCTGCCGGTCGCCGCCATGCCCGCCGGCGTCCACGCCGCGACCTGCGGGTCGTCGGTCAATTGCACCAGCGCGGCGCCCGGCGGCAGGTGCGGGCCCTGCCCCTCGACGTGATAGGTGAAGGCCGGCGCGCCCAGCGCGAAGACCAGGTCGTGGCCATCCAGCAGCGCGACGATGCGCTCGCGGATAGGCGGCAGGAAGCCGCCCCACAGCGGATGGTCCTCGGGGAAGCTGCACCGGCCGGACATCGGCGCGACATAGACCCGGGCGTTGTGCCGCTCGGCCAGTTGCACCGCTTCATCCCAGGCGCCGTCGCGGTCGACCGCGGCGCCCACCACGATGGCGGGGCGGCGCGCCGCATCGAGCGCAGCGCCGATGCGGCCGAGCAGGTCCGGATCCGGCCGCAGGTGCCGGGCAACCTGCCGCGCCGGCACCGCCTCGGTCCGGACCTCCCAGTCGTCCGACGGAACCGAGACCAGGACCGGGCCGCGCGGCGGCGTCATGGCGATGTAGTACGCGCGCGCGATGGCCAGCGGCACGTCCTCGGCGCGCGCCGGCTCGACGCTCCATTTCACGTAGGGCCGGGGCAGCTCCGCGGCCTGCGTCGAACCGAGGAAAGGATCGAAGGACAGCAGCGAGCGCGCCTGTTGGCCGGCGGTGATCACCAGCGGCGTGCGGTTGCGATAGGCGGTAAAAATATTGCCCATGGCATGGCCGACGCCGGCCGCCGAATGCAGGTTGATGAAAGCGGCGTTGCGGGTCGCCTGGGCATAGCCGTCAGCCATCCCCACCACCACGCATTCCTGCAGACCCAGCACGTACCGGAAATCGTCGGGGAAGTCGCGGAACATCGGCAGCTCCGTCGAGCCGGGGTTGCCGAAGATGGAGGTCATGCCGAATTCGCGCAACAGTTGGAATACGGCCTCCCGGACCGTCGTGGTGTGCGGGGCGCCGTGCGCGGCGGGGGGTCGAACAACTGGATTCATCGGTTCTCCTTGCCAGGGCGGCATAGTCTGGCGGAGGCAACCCTATCCAGCAATAATATGAATCGTATAAATCGATATTAGAAAAATGGATAACAGCCAGATAGACATGAACCTGCTGCGGCTGTTCGAGGCCGTCTACAGGCTGGGCAGCGTCAGCCGCGCCGCCGAAGCGCTGGGCCTGTCCCAGCCGGCCGCGAGCCAGGGGCTGGCGCGGCTGCGGCACGCCGTCGGCGATGCCTTGTTCGTGCGGTCAGGCACCGGCATGCGGCCGACCCTGCGCGCCGAGCAGTTGGCTGGCGCCATCCAGCCCGCCTTGTCGGCGATTCAAAGCGCACTGGCAGTCAAAGATGAGTTCGATCCGCTGCAATCGCGTATTACCGTGCGCCTGCACCTGAGCGATATCGGCGAGGCGCGTCTGCTGCCCGATCTGGTGGCGACCCTGCACCGCGAGGCGCCCGGCATGCGTCTCCATACCGAGCCGCTGCCGCACGAGGAAATCGCCGACGCGCTGGCCACCGGCAAAATCCATTTCGCGCTGGGTTTCCTGCCTTCCGTGACCGAGACCGAGCGCGTGGAACTGCTGCGCGACCGCTATGCAGTGGTGGTGCGCGCCGGCCATCCCCTGCTCGCCCAGGGCACGCGGATCGCGGCGATCCAGGACCTGAAGCGGCTCGAATACGTCGCGGTGCGCTCGCATTCCGAGACCTTGCGCATCCTGGGTCAACTGGGCCTGGACTCGCGGCTGGCGCTGACGTCCGCGCATTTCCTGGCGCTGCCCGCCATCATCGTCAAGACCGACTTCGCCGTGGTGATGCCGCACGCAATCGCGCAGCGCTTCATGGACGCGCGCCGCTACGCGCTGCTGTCCACGTCGCTGCCCAACAGCAGGTTCACCGTTTCCATGCACTGGAACCGCCGCTTCGACAACGATCCGGCACATCGCTGGATGAGGCAGTTGTTCGTCTCGCTGTTCCGCAATGGCGCGCGTCCGGGCCGGGCCGCGCAGGGCCGCCGTGCGAAATAAGCCAATCCGGCGCGCGCAGCGGACGGCTGGCGTCCTGCGCAAGTCCGCAGGGGCGGGCGTTCAGCCGCCGGGCTGGGCGTCCAGCGCGGCCTCGATCGCCGGCGCCAGCGACTCGGGCTTGTCGGTGGGTGCATACCGGCCGATGGGCTGCCCGTCGCGGCCGATCAGGAACTTGGTGAAGTTCCACTTGATGCCTTCGGTTCCCAGCACGCCGGGCTTGGCGCTCTTGAGCCAGCGGTAGAGCGGGTGCGCCCCGTCGCCATTGACCTCGATCTTGGCGAACATGGGGAAGGTGACGTCGTAGTTGAGCTTGCAGAAGCTGCGGATCGCCTCGTTGCTGCCGGGCTCCTGGTGGCCGAACTGGTCGCAGGGAAAGCCCAGCACCGCGAGGCCGCGCTCGCGGTAGCTGCGATACAGCGCTTCCAGGCCGGCGTACTGCGGGGTGAAGCCGCATTGCGAGGCGACGTTGACGATCAGCAATACCTGGCCGCGGTAGGTGTCCAGTGGAAGGTCGCGGCCCTCGATGTCGGTGGCGGAAAAATCGTACACGGTAGTCATGGCCGCTCCTGGTTCAACGGACGAGCTGGTTGATTTCGATGATGGGCATCAGCACCGCCAGCACGATCAGCAGCACGAAGCCGCCCATCAGCAGGATCATCAGCGGTTCCAGCAGGGCCGTCAACGCCATGGCGCGGCGCTCCACTTCGCGCGACAGCGTCTGCGAGGCACGCTCGAGCAGTTCGGGCAGCGTGCCGGTCTTCTCGCCGCTGGCTATCAGGTGCACCAGCAGGGGCGGGAAGGTTTTCTGCACCTGCAGCGCCGATGCCAGCGAAACCCCTTCACGTACGCGCGAGGTGGCATCGTCCACGCTGGCGCGCAGCCGGTCGTTGCCCAGCGTCTGCCGCGCGGCGTCGAGCGCGCGCAGCAGCGGCACGCCGCTGCCGGTCAGGATCGCCAGGGTCGAGGCGAAGCGGGCGGCGTCCAGGCCGAGGATGAAGCGGCCGGCCAGCGGCATCTTCAGCAGCCGGCTGTGCCAGGCGAGCCGGGGCGCGGGCGAGCGCAGCAGCATGCGCCAGCCGGTCAAGGCGAGCGCCAGCGCCAGGCCGACCAGCCATCCCCACGAGCGCACGAAATCGCTCAGGTTCAGCATGACGCGGGTCAGCATGGGCAGTTCCTGGCGCGCCTGCGAGAACGCGCTGACCACCTGGGGCACGACGTAGCCGAGCAGGAAGATCACGATGCCGATGGAGACCAGCGCCACCACGGCAGGGTAGATGAAGGCGGTGAGCACCTTGGTGCGCAGGGCGTTGCGTTCCTCGATGTAGTCGGCGAGCTTTTCCATCACGTGGGCCAGGTCGCCGGATTCTTCGCCCGCCGCCACCAGCGCGCGATAGATTTCGGGAAAGTCGCGCGGCCGCGTGGCCAGCGCGTCGGCCAGCCGGTGGCCGGCGCGCACGTCGGCGCGGATCGCGGTCATGACCTCGGTGACGTGCTTTTTCTCGGCCTGCTCCGCCGTGGCGGTCAGCGCCGCATCCAGCGGCAGGCGCGCCGCCAGCAGGCTGGCGAGCTGGCGCGTGGCCCAGGCCAGCTCGGAGTCTGACATCCGCGCTCCCAGCCAGCCACGTCCCCCGCTGCCGCTGCGCTGCGCGCCGGCCTCCTCCACCGCCAGCGGCGTCAGCCCGCGCGCCCGCAACTGCGCCCGCGCCGCGCGCGGACTGTCCGCATCGATCAGCCCCCGGTCCAGCTTGCCGACTGCGTCGGCGGCTTCAAAACGATACGAAGGCATTTTTTAGTCAATCCATCCAGAAAACGCATGCGTGAAACACACTGCAAAGCCGTACCGTATCTAACCCATCACCTCAACCCACGCTGCCGCCCCTAGACCGTGGGCACAGCGGATCCGGCTTTGCCGGTCCGCCAGTGCCGCCCCCTGGGGGGCGCGCGTAAGCGCGTAGGGGGGGCTGGCTACACATCCCTCGTTACGCGTATCACTTCTTCGGGCGAGGTGATGCCGCCGGCTATCCAGCGCTCGCCGTCCTGGCGCATCGTCCGCATGCCGTCCGCCATGGCGGCGTTGCGCAGCTCCTGCTCGCCGACGCCGGTATGGATCAGCTGCCGCTGGGTGTCGTCCACCGTGTAGAGCTCGTGGATGCCGGTGCGGCCGAGGTAGCCGGTATGGCTGCACGTGGCGCAGCCTACCGGCCGGTAGACCGTGCTGCCGTCGGGCTCGGCGTGGGCCTGCTTGCAATCCGGGCACAGCCGCCGCACCAGGCGCTGCGCCAGCACGCCCAGCAGCGAGGACGACAGCAGGAAGGGCTCCACGCCCATGTCGGTCAGGCGCGTGACCGCCGACACCGAGTCGTTGGTGTGCAGCGTGGCCAGCACCAGGTGGCCGGTAAGCGAGGCCTGCACCGCGATCTGCGCCGTCTCCAGGTCGCGGATCTCGCCGATCATGATGACGTCCGGATCCTGGCGCAGGATGGCGCGCAGGGCCAGGGCGAAGCTCATGCTGATCTTGGCGTTGACCTGGGTCTGGCTGATGCCGGGCAGGTCGTATTCGATCGGGTCCTCGACCGTGAGGATGTTGGTGGTGGAGGCGTCCAGCCGCCCCAGCGCGGCGTACAGCGTGGTGGTCTTGCCGCTGCCGGTGGGGCCGGTGACCAGCACGATGCCGTGCGGCTGGTGGATCAGCCGGTCGAGCTGCTGCAGCAGGCCGGCGTCCATGCCCAGGCGCGACAATTCCAGGCGGCCCGCTTCCTTGTCGAGCAGGCGCAGCACGGCGCGTTCACCGTGGCCGGTGGGCAGGGTCGAGACGCGCACGTCGATCGGCCGCCCGCCCACGCGCAGTGCGATGCGGCCGTCCTGCGGCAGGCGCTTTTCCGAGATGTCGAGATTGGCCATGATCTTGATGCGCGAGATCAGCGCGGCATGCAGCGCCTTGCGCGGGCTGACCACGTCGCGCAGCGTGCCGTCCACGCGGTAGCGCACGACCGAATGGGTCTCGAAGGGCTCGATGTGGATGTCGCTGGCGCCGTCGCGCGCGGCCTGCGTGAACAGCGCATTGATCATGCGGATCACCGGCGCGTCGTCCTGGGTCTCGAGCAGGTCCTCGACTTCCGGGATGTCCTGCATCAGCCGCGCCAGGTCGATCTCGTTCTCGGCCGCGCCCACTACCGCCGCGGCATCGCCGGTATCGGCATACGCCGCGGTGAGCCGCGTCTCCAGGTCGGCATCCGGCACCCGGCTGATGCGCACCGCGCCGTGCCGCCGCTGGATCTCCGCGATCGCCCACGCCGGCGTGCGCGGACTCACCGTCAGCAAATTGCCTTCAGGCCGCAGATTCAACAGCGCCCGCTGCGCACGCGCCCACGAATAAGGCAATGGATTCATATGCGGGACCTCATCGGCTCACGATCTCGGCGGCGTAACCGAGGTTGCGCAGCGCGGCCAGCGTGGCGTCTATGGTCACGCGGTCGCGCGCCACGCGCATGCGCACGTCCCAGCGCTCGCCGGTGTCGTGGACCACGTAGGCGCTCATGCCGGTATCCGCCACCCGGCGCGCCGCCAGCTGCGCTTCGCTTTCGGACGGCGCGCCGAACACCTGGAGCACGATGATCGGATCGGTGGACTGCAGCGCCGCGACGTCGCGCGGAATGGTGGAGGACGGGACGATGCCGGCGCCGGCATCGCCGTTGGGGATGGGATCGCCCACGCCGGGCACGCGCGGCGGCAGCTGCGGCGCCTGCATGTCGGGCAGCAGCCAGTGCGACGCCGGCTGCGACTGGGCCTGCTGCGCGCGCATGTATTCGTAGCGATCGACCATCAGATTGCTTTGCGAGGCGCCGTCGCGCACCACGTAGGGCCGCAGGAACACCATCAGGTTGGTCTTGGTGCGCTTGCGGTTGTCGTAGCGGAAGAGGTTGCCCAGCACGGGAATATCGCCCAGGCCGGGGACTTTCTCCACGCTGCCCGTCACCTGGTCCTGGATCAGGCCGCCGATGACGATGATCTGGCCGTCGTCGACCAGGACGTTGGATTCGATCGCGCGCTTGTTGGTGATCAGGCCGGCGCTATTGGACTTGCTTTCGTCCACGCTGCTGACCTCCTGGTAGATCGTCATCTTGACCGTGCCGCCCTCGGACACCTGCGGCTTGACCTTGAGCGTCAGGCCCACGTCCTTGCGCTCGACGGTCTGAAACGGGCTGACGGTGGAGGTGCTGCCGGTCTGCGCGTACTGGCCGGTGATGAAGGGCACGTTCTGGCCGATGATGATGCTGGCCTGCTCGTTGTCCAGCGTCAGCAGGTTGGGCGTGGACAGGATGTTGCCGCCGGCCTGGGTCTCGAGCGCGCGGGCGAGGAAGCCGAGGTTGGTGATCTGCCCGATGCCGGGGATGGTGACCGAGCCCTTGGCGATGCCTATGGTCAGGCCGTTGCCGACCGAGCCGATGTTCTGCGCGGTGCCGATGATGTTGGAGCCGGTGCCGCCGAAGCTGGTGCCGCCGACCACCGAGGTGCCGCTGCCGCTCAGGCTGCCCAGGCCCGTGAGCCACTGGATGCCGAATTCGGCCGCGGTCTCGGCGTTGACTTCGACGATCAGGCTTTCGACGAAGATCTGCGCGCGCCGCACGTCGAGCTGGTCGATGATCTCGCGCAGGCTGCGGTACAGCGGCTCGGGCGCGGTGATGATCAAGGTGTTGGTGGTGGCGTCGGCCTGCACCGTCGCGCCGCCGCCGCTGAAGGCGGTCGAGCCTGTCTGCGTGGTCGAGCCCAGCGTGCCGGAGGTGCCGCCCAGGCCGGTGCCGCTGCCCCCCAGCGCGCCGCTGGTGCCCGACAGCGATCCGGAGGTGCTGCCCGTCGTGCTGCTCCCCAGGCCGCCGGTGGTGCTGCCGCCCAGGCCGGACGCGCCGCTCAATCCGCCCAGGCTATTGCTGCCCGAGGCCAGGGAGCCGCCGGACTGGCCGGTGAGCACGCCGCGCAGCACCTCGGCCAGCTTGACCGCTTCGGCGTTGCGCAGATAGACGACGTGCATGTTGCTGGCGCGCGCCGAGGGATTGTCGAGGCGCGCGATCAGGTCGCGCGCCAGCTTGGTGCGGGCGGGGCTGCTGGCGCGCAGCAGCACGCTGTTGGTGCGCGGGTCCGCCACGGCGGTAATGCGCTGGGTGGCGTCGCCGCTGGTGCCCTGGTCGAGCAGCCGGGTGACCAGGATCGCGATATCGGAGGCGATGCCGTGCTTGATCTCGATCAGGTCGGTGGCGATGGCCGACGGCGTATCGACGTTGGCGATGACGTTGGCGATGCGCTGCAGGTTGTCGGCGTAGTCGGTGATGACCAGCGTGTTGTTGCCCGGGTAGGCATTGATGGGATTGTTCGGCGCGATCATGGGCCGCAGCACCGGCACCAGGTTGTTCGCGCTTTCGTAGTTGAGCTTGAACACGCGCGTGATGAGCTGGCCGCTGTTGGCGCCGCCGCTGGTGACCGGGCTGCCTTGCAGCTTGGCGTCGGCCTCGGGCACGACCTTGCTGACGCCGTCCACTTCCACCACCGAGAAGCCCTGCATGCGCAAGGCGCCCAGCAGCATGCGGTAGGCGGTATCGCGGTTGACCGGGTTTTCCGATACCAGGGTCAACTGGCCTTTCACGCGCGGATCCACCAGGAAAGTCTTGCCGGTGAACTGTCCCAGCGCGCGCACCACCGATTCGAGCTCGGTGTTGACGAAGTTGAGCACCACGCCGTCGGCGGGCGCCGAGCTGGCCGCGCCGGCCTGGGCCGCCGCGCCGCCCGGCGTGACGGCCAATGCCAGCATGGCCGAGGAAACCGCCGCCGCCAGCGTCCGGGCAAGCAGGGGTCTGGCCGGGCGGGGTCGGGAGAAGGCTGGGGTGAACGTAGGCATGGTGTTATCGGCCGATTTTCAAAATGGAGTCGTTGCCCGAGCGGCGGCCCAGGGCGGACAGAGTGCTTTGCAGCGCTGCGCGGGCTTCCGGCGACGCCTGGGGCGAGGGACGGGCCACGCCGTTGAAAGAGAATCCGGCACGGGCCGTCCAGCGGCCCGTGCCCTCGACGGCGAGCGGTCCGGAGACGGTGGATATGGCGACTGCCAAGGCCTGGCCGGATTCGCCGTTGAGCTTGAGCCGGTAATGGCCGATGGGCCGCAGCAGCGACAGCGCGGTGGAGGCGTCGCGCCATTCGGCCGTGAGCAGCTCGCCTTGCGGGATGCTGCCGTTGAGCCGCAGCGCGGGCCAGGTCAGGCTGAGATCGCCGGCGGGGCGCAGCGTGTTGAATGGCGCGCCGAACTGGACCAGCGCTTCGGCCGGGAGCTTCAGCGTCTGGCCGGACAGCAGGAAGCCGTTGGTCTGCAGCCGCAGGTCGAGCGGGCCGCCCAGCCAGGCGTGGCGGATTTCCATGCGCGGGCCGTCGCGCCAGGCCGCCGCCCATGACACCGGCGTGGGCAGGGTGGTGCGCATTTCGGGAAAACCGACCGCGAGCAGGGCGGTGCCGCGCCAGAGCGTGCCGGAAGCGTCCACCACCGCGACCGGCCATTGCGCGGGCAGCAGCGCGATCAGCCAGCGGGCCGGCAGAACGGCCAGCGCGCTGGCCAGGGCCACCACGGCGCAGAGCAGGATCTTGAGCCAGGTACGCATCAGCGGCCCTGCCCGGGTGCGGCCGACGTGAAGACCATGGCGCCGGACACTTTGCCCGTCATCAGCCTGCCGTTCTCGGCGGTCGGCCGTTCGAACTCGGCTTCGGCCAGTTGCAGCCGGGTCTGGGAGGGAACCGAGGCGAGCCATTGCAGCAGCCCGGGCGCCGAAACCTGATCGACGGTGACCTGCAAGGCGCCATCGGCGCCGCCGGCCGGCGCGGTTTCGCCGGCGATGCCCGCGCGCTGCAGGCTGTCGGCCAAGGCCTGGCGCGTTTCCTCCGGCGTCATCCTGCCGCTGGTGGCGCGCTGCAGGCTGCGGGCCTCGGCGGTGAGCGCATCGACGCGGGCAGCCTGGGCGCGCAATGTCGGCAGTTGCTCCTGCAGGCGTGCATGGCGTGTCCAGGCCGGTTCCACGAATATGAGGAACACCAGCGCGGCGCCGGCGACCAGCCCCCCCGCCGATAGGAGGCGGCGTTCGCGCGGGGCCAGCCGCGCCCAGTGGCGCGCCGCGTCGGCGCGCAGGCGCGCCAGGGCTGGCGGCAAGGTCGGATTGAAGGCAGGCAGGTTCATCGTCTGGATTGATCTGGTTGGATACGTACGCCGGCGGCGGGCGCCGGGCGCATGCCGCCGTCCTTGCCGGCATCGCCGCCAGGACGGATGACCCATTCGCCTTCATCGCGCGTCACGCCCAGCCCCAGGCTGGCGGCGCGCTGCAGGATAGCGGGATCGATTTCCATCCGTGTGACGGCCGCGGGAGCAGGTCCGGCCGGGGCGGTGTTCTCGCGCCGCGGCAGGAAGCGGCGCGGGCGTTGCGAGGTGGCCGGCTCGGGCGCCGCGGCCGGCGCGTTCGTGGCGACCATGCCGATGGCGTCGTCGGCCAGCCGCAACCGCAGTTCGCCGGTCGCGTAGCGCAGTTCTTTCAGATTGTTGGAGGCTTCGGGCAGCAACTGGGCGGCGGCCAGGGCCAGGGGCAGGAAGTCGGTGGTCCCGAATTCGCCGCCCGCCGCGCGCAGCGCGTCGCGCCGCTGTTCGGCCTGGCGCACCGGGTCGAGCACCACGGGCAGGTCGGGAAAAGCCGCCTTGACCTGGGCCGTCATGCGCTGGCGCAGCGCGGTTTCTTCGCGCCCGAGCTGCCACGCGTGGACGTTCAGGCCCAGCAGCCAGACCGCCGCGGCGCCGGCCGCCCATGCGATGGGCCCGCGCCACGGCGAGCGGCCGCGCCGGTGCGGCTGCAGCGCCGGCAGGGCCAGCGACCAGCCGGGCGCGGGCCCTTGCCAGCGTGCCTCGGCGGGCAGGGCCCGCAATGCCGTGCCGGCGAGTTCGGGCCGGCCCGCCGGAGGCGGATCGATCCAGTCCAGCCGGGCGGGGCTGCCCTGTTCGAGCGCCGGCTGCAGCGCGGCCAGCGCCGGGTCGTCGCCCGTCGTGGCGAGCGGATCGATGGCCCACACTTCGCCGCTTTGCGGGCCGGTGCGGACGACGACGTGATCGGCGCGTACCAGGACGGTCCAGCCGTCGCTGGCGACGGGCAGCGCGAGCGGCGCAGGCAGGACGGCATCGGCGGGCAGGCCGCATTCGGCCAGCAGCCGCAGCGCGCGCGCGAGCGCCTCTCGGGCGGCCCAGGCGACGGGCACCGAGCCGTCGGCGGCGCGGGCGCCATGGGCGACGGCGAGCGCGTCGATCTCGCCCAGCAGCAGCGGCTCGACGGCTCCCTCGACCGCCGCGGCGAGCCGATGGCCGGGCAGGGGAGGCAGCGTAACGGCGGCCACCACGCTGTCGGCGGGATGCAGGATGGCTTCGATGCGGCCGGCGGGTACGGCGGAAGCGAGCTCGGACAGCGGCAGTTCGCCGGCGCGCTGCACGGCCTGCTGCCGGTCCAGCACGGCGAAGGCCACCCTGGATCCGGCATGCAGCGTAGGCAGCGCGGGCAGTTCGAGCCGCAAAGTCGTTTTCAATTGATTTCCCTCTTCCAGACCACGGCCGGCGAATTGGCATTGGCTCGCGACACCAGCGAACGCATGGTGACCACCGCCCGCTCCAGCGTCACGGTGCCCGAAACCATAAACCATTTGCTGACCGTGACGATCTGCGCGTCGGTGATAGTAATGTCCGGATTCGCCAGGCGGTTGGCGAAGTCCGCGCGATCGTTGAAATACGTGCCCGCGTCGCGCTGTGTGGTGATGGCGCGGGCCTGCGCCAGCGACAGGCCCGCGACCACCGCTGCGAGCACCTCTGCCGGCGCCGTGTTGGCATTGACCGCCGAGACTTCCGGCAGGACGGTAACGTACGGCCGCAGCGTCTCGACGGTCTTGTCGTCGATGTCGGTCATCCCCTCCAGGTCGTCGACCGAACGGATCATCGGCGCGGTGGCGGCGCGCGTCACCGCCGTGTTCTGGCTGCCGTCGCCGGCGGCTTCGGTCACGGCCTGGGCGCTGGCCACGCGCAGCGCGATGCGCGGCGCGATGCCGCCGGGCAGGCCCAGCATGGCGCAGAGCCGGTCGAGCACGGCCACTTCCAGGGGCAGGGGGATGCCCGCCTTGGCGAGATTGCGCAGGTTGTACTTGCCCTGTTCGTCTTCGATGCGGCCCGAGAACAAGGCCGTCCGGTCGTCGCCGGCGCGGGTGATGCGGGTATCGGCCACCGGCGTCGCCCACAGCCCGCTCAGCCGGGTCGTGCTGTTGGTGCGGGCGTCCTCGCGCAGCACCAGGCGCGCCCAGTCCAGGCCGCCTTGCAGCAGCCAGCGCGCCTGGATGCGCGCCTGCTCGTTTTCGACGGCGCGCACCGCCGTGGCCTGGCGCTGGAATAGCCCGGTGACCAGCACCGCGACGGCGGCGACGATCAGCAGCGCGCTGACCACGGCCATGCCGCGCTGCGAGCCTTGCCGCGGGGAAAGGCGTGCGGGCCTCATTCGAGCGTCACCACGCGCCGATAGCGCTCGACTCCGGCAGGGGTGAGCCGCTCGGCCGATATTTCCAGGCCGGTGAAGGCGGTGCCGGTGGCGGGGAACGGGGTGTTGATCCAGCCTTGTCCGGGAACCCATGCGCGCAGCGCGAATCGCGTGACGCCCGGCAGGATGGCCGCGCCGTTGCCGGCCGCAGGCAGCGGATACTGCCGGGCCGCCGCGCCGGCCGCCCGCCGGAGCACCGTGCCGTCGAGGAACCACACCACGCGCTGCCAGGCCGCCGGATCCGCGGCGTCGCTGCGGATGATCTCCAGCGTGGCGGAGGCGTCCGGGGTGTCCTTGACGGCCACGCGCAGGCTTTTGGGCAGCGTCGTCACGATCGAGGTCTTGCCCGTGTCCGTGCCCGTTTCCTGGCCGGCAGCGGCCGTGCCGTCGTCCAGGAGGGCGTCCGGCGCACGCAGCGCCAGGTCGCGCTCGACCTGCCCGAGCATGCGGACGATGCTCTCGACTTCGTCGGCATCGGCGCTCAGCCTGTGCTGCATCGCGCTGACGTTGCTCAGGCCGCGCCACGAGATGATGGCCACCACCGCCATCAGCGCGATCGCGACCATGACTTCGATCAGCGTGAAGCCTGCTTGCGCGCGCTTTTGCCCCCCCGGGGGGCAGCGACCCCGCGTAGCGGGCGGAGCGTGGGGGCCATTCACGGCAAGGCGCTCAAGAAGCCGTTGATCTGCGCCAGCGTCACATTGGCATCGCCGTCCGGGTGGACGCGGATCATGACCTGGCGGATGTTGGCGTTGTCCGAATTGGTGAACACGCGTTCGCATTGCATGGCCTGGCCGCCTTGCGGGCACGCGGCCACCTGCCGTCCGGGACTGGGCATGAGCCGCGCCAGGCGCAGTTCCGCCAACTGGTTCTCGGCTTCGACCAGTGCCAGGGACTTGGCGCGCAGCGCCGCATTGTTCTGCGCGATCATGCCGACCGCACGCACCGACGCGGCCAGCGCGACGCCGACGATGGCCAGCGCGACCAGCACCTCGACCAGGGTGAACCCGGCTTCATTGGACCGCATAGCGTCCCGCCTCGTCGCGCACGATGGTTACGATCGCATCGGCGCTGCGCAGCCTGACCACGAGCGGAGGGGGAATCCACTCGGACGTGAAGACCGGCGGGCCTGGCGGGTCCGCCTGGACCGCGACCGGTCCGTCGCTCCAGGCGCGCGGGCGCAGCAGCTCGTCCCGGCCGAAAGCGTCCCAGCCCGAGGCCGAGGTGCCGGTCGAGAGCGCGCCGCTGGGCGTCAGGACGCGCGGACGACGGACGAAGCGGTAGCCTTCCTGGTCGGCTTCCCAGAGAATGCGCCGGCCATCCGCGCGCACCTCGCCCTGCGCCACGGCGAACAGCTGGGCCAGGCGTTCCGCGTCCTGGAGCAGCAGCTTGCGGCGGTCGGGGAAGGCACGGATCGTGACGGCGGCCGCGGCGATCCCTATGATCACCACCACCACCATCAGCTCGATCAAGGTGAAACCGCGGGCGTGCCGGGCGTTGCCGGGCTGGCGGAACTCAGAGGTCCCAGGAACCGACGTCGGCATTGGCATTCTCGCCGCCGGCCTGGCCATCGGCGCCTAGCGAGAATACGTCGATGTCGGTGCCGTGGACTCCGGGGTTCAGGTATTGGTACGGGTTGCCCCACGGGTCTGCGGGGAGCTTGTCGAGATATTGTTTCCAGTTGGCCGGCGCCTGGCCGGTGGCCGGACGCTCCACCAGGGCGCGCAAGCCTTGTTCGGTCGTGGGATAGCGGCCGTTGTCCAGCCGGTAGAGCTTGAGGGCCTGCATGATGCCGGAAACGTCCTGGCGCGCCGCGACGGCGCGGGCCTGGTCGGGGCGGTCGAGCACCCGAGGGACGACCAGCGCGGCCAGGATGCCCAGGATGACCACCACCACCATGATCTCGATCAGCGTAAAGCCGGATTGGCGCTGGCGTCGGATAGAGCGTGACTGTGTCACAGCGTAAACTCCATGTCGTTGTCTTACGGCGTCTATTATCACCGTATTACGTCTCAATTCATCAAGCGGGGGGTGCAGCCGTATCTCCCCTTGTGCGATCATGGTTTTTTTCCGGGCGCGAAACGCCGTTGCCGCGCCCGTCTGGAGTCCTCGATGCGGGTATCGCTCAGTCTTCCCTCGACGGCCGCCTGGCTGGCCATGCTGGCGTTCGCCGCCGGTGTCGGCGTGTGGGGAGCCATCCTGTTCGCGCCCTCGCCGCTGCCGCCTCCGCCGGCCGTCGTAGGCGGCGGCGCCCTGCGTACCGATACCGCATCCGTCGCGCGCTGGTTCGGCACCGGCGCCGGGGCGCGCATCCAGGTGACGGTGGCCGGGCTGATCGCCGCCGGACCGCGCGGCTCGGCCGTGCTGGCCATCGACGGCCGCCCGCCGCGCGCCTACGCGGTGGGCAGCACGCTGGCCGATGGCGTGACCCTGGCCGAGGTCAGGGGCGGCGGCATCGTGCTGGACCAGGGCGGCGAGCGGGTCGAGGTGGCGGCCGCCAAGCTGCCGCCGGCCGAGGGCATACGCATCGTGAAGTAGCCTCAGCGCTGGGGAGCCAGGACGCCGCGGCGCATCTGGTCCAGCTCGATGGATTCGAACAGCGCCTTGAAGTTGCCCTCGCCGAAGCCTTCGTCGCCCTTGCGCTGGATGATTTCGAAAAAGATCGGACCGATCACGGTCTGGGTGAAGATCTGCAGCAGCAATCCGCCGCCCGGGGCGCCGTCCAGCAGGATGCGGTTCTTCGCCAGCCGCGGCGCGTCCTCGCCATGGCCGGGCAGCCGCTCGTCCAGCAATTCGTAGTAGGTGTCGGGCGTGTCCAGGAATGCGACGCCCGCATGCCGCAGCGCCTCGACCGTGGCGTAGATGTCGCCGGTGCCCAATGCAATGTGCTGGATGCCTTCGCCATGGTAGAGGTCGAGGTATTCCTGGATCTGGCCTTTTTCGCCCTTGCCTTCCTCGTTGATGGGAATGCGTATGCGCCCGCACGGCGAGGTCATGGCCTTGGATTTCACCCCCGTGACCTGGCCTTCGATGTCGAAATAGCGGATTTCGCGGAAATTGAACAGGCGCTCGTAGAACTCCGCCCACTCGGCCATGCGGCCGCGATGCACGTTGTGGGTCAGGTGATCGATCAGGGTCAGGCCCGCCCCGGCGTGGCGGACGTCCGCGCTGGCGTTGGCGGGGTCGATGGGCTCGAAATCCACGTCGTAGATGTCGATGTCGCCGATGCCGCCCGTCTGGCCGTTCTTGCCGCGCCAGCGGTCGACGAAATAGATCAGCGAGTCGCCGATGCCCTTGATGGCCGGGATATTCAGCTCCATCGGACCGCTGCGGCCGTCGAAGCCCCAGGCGCCCAGCTCCAGCGCGCGGCGGTAGGCCGCCGCCGCGTCCTGCACGCGGAACGCGATGGCGCAGATGGAAGGGCCGTGCAGCCGGGCGAAGCGCTGCGCGAAGGAGTCGGGCTCGGCGTTGACGATGAAATTGATGCCGCCCTGCCGGTAGAGCAGCACGTTCTTGTGGCGGTGGCGCGCAATGGCCTTGAAGCCCAGGCTTTCGAACACCCGGCCCAGCGCCGCGGGGTCGGGAGCGGCGTATTCGACGAATTCGAAGCCTGCGGTGCCCATCGGGTTGTCCCAGGGCTGGAATGGGATGGCGGTCATGGCTTTCTCCGTGCGGCGCGGCGCGCGTAAGCGCGTACGGGGGCTTTGGCAAGAGGGGCGAGCTTCAGCTATAGTAGCGAACTGCCCAGGAGGCGGAGATCGAATTTTCCGAGGGATCTCGGGAAGTGGGAAGTGAAAGAAAAGCTTGGGTTGACACCGGCTTTTAAGTCCTTCATAATCTTTCGTTCCCCGGCGGAGGGGTGCCCGAGTGGTTAAAGGGGGCAGACTGTAAATCTGTTGGCCTTGCGCCTACATTGGTTCGAATCCAATCCCCTCCACCAATAGCTTTTGCGGTTCGGCAGTGTGTGACCAGTTGCTTTGTGCGGCTGGTCAAAATTTTGGCCGGAGCGCAGCGGTGGGGTCCGCCGAGGCTGCTTCTGGCAGTGTAGCGGCAAAGCAGTAACGGCAGGCGGGTGTAGCTCAATGGTAGAGCAGAAGCCTTCCAAGCTTACGACGAGGGTTCGATTCCCTTCACCCGCTCCAACGAGGTCGTCGCAGGCGCCCGGACATCCGGTGAGTGGCCGGAGGTCTCGGTAGGTTGCAGTACAGAATTCGCCCATGTGGCTCAGTGGTAGAGCACTCCCTTGGTAAGGGAGAGGTCACGCGTTCGATCCGCGTCATGGGCACCACTTTTCTTCGTTCCAGTTATAGCAGGCATCCAGAGGCGGGAGTCAGCCATGGCAAAAGGCAAGTTTGAGCGTACGAAGCCGCACGTAAACGTGGGCACGATCGGTCACGTTGACCACGGCAAGACGACGCTGACGGCGGCGATCAC
>NZ_UWPJ01000034.1 GCF_900606115.1 Pigmentiphaga humi | reverse complement strand
GCAGAAGCCGAAGAGCGTTACTATCGACAACTCGCGGCATCCGCTGCGGAATCTGTTTTACTTTAACAAAACAGCCTCCGCGATTCCCGGTGTGATTCACACCCGTATTCTTGTGCCTTATTTGGTCACTCAAAAACGGTAGCTGTGGGTGGATTTCCGTGGCACTCGCTGGAATGAAAAAAGGAGCCGAAGCTCCTTTTTTCAATGACCTACAGACCCCCGTAGAAGTCTGTGGATCAAAATTTGGAGCGGGAAACGAGTCTCGAACTCGCGACCTCAACCTTGGCAAGGTTGCGCTCTACCAACTGAGCTATTCCCGCATTGACGACTCTTGTGTCGCCTGGCTCCACCGATGACCAAGCCCGAATTCGAACTTCCGGACCTGCCCGCTTTGCGCGGACCGCAATCAAGCAGAGCACGTAACTATACATACTTCTTCACGCTCGCGCAAATCGCCACTCCCTGCGCGCGCCGCTCGGATGGATAGCAAGCTCCCTTACAGGCATGCGTACCAGCCCGGATTCCCCTTCAGGAATCAGGTGTGATCCAGCATTGGCCACGACGTTCGCGAACGCCACATGAACGCGCGCTCCAGTCTATGATTCCGTCGGCAAGCCGTGTCCTGCGACGGCACGAGCAACCATTGGAGAAGATTGTGCGCGATTTCGATGCGAACGGCAGCACCGCCTGCCCCACCCTGTTCCTGTCGGCCGAGGTGCCCGCGCAATGACCCCGCTCCTGCACCGCCTCTTCCAGGACGGCGTACTTTTCATCGACGACCTCATGGCCTTTACCTTGGCCATCCTCTTGCTGTTCACCGGCAAGGGCCTGGCCGCGCGCGTGGAAGTGCTGCGCCGCTACGGCATCCCCGAGCCCGTGGTCGGCGGCCTGCTGTGCGCCGCCGTGGTCTGCGCGCTGTATTACGGCACGGGCCTGCGGGTCGAGTTCGATTTGAGCGCGCGCGACATGCTGCTGCTGTATTTCTTCGCCGCTCTGGGCTTGAATTCGAATATCCGCGCGCTGTTCTCCGGCGGCCGCATGCTGCTGGTGCTCGTGCTGCTCGCCAGCGGCTTCATGGTGCTGCAGAATGGCCTGGGCATGGCGATGGCGGCCGCATTCGGCATGGATCCGCGCACCGGCCTGATGGTCGGTTCGGTATCGCTGACCGGCGGCGTGGGCACGACGCTGGCCTGGGCGCCCCACTTCGCCGGCACGCTGGGCATACGCGGCGCCGCCGAATTGGGACTGGCCGCCAACATGTTCGGGCTGATCGCCGCCTGCGTGGTCGGCGGCCCCGTGGCCAGCCACCTGATCCGGCGCCACCGGCTGGCTCCCGCGGCCAATGCCGACCTGGAAGTCGGCACCCTCTACAGCGAAGCGCCCCACGCCAAGCTGGACTACTACGGTGTCCTGCTCGCGGTGTTCTGGCTGAACCTGGCGCTGATGCTGGGGAACGGCGTCAGCACGCTGATCGGCATGGCCGGACTGAAACTGCCGGCCTTCGTGGGATGCCTGCTGGCCGGCATAGGCTTGCGCGCGGCCGGAGACCTGATCGCGCCCGAAGGCGGGCGGATGTGGCGATTCGCCGCCATGCAGCCCGGCATCGCGCTGATCTCGGACATCGGCCTCGGCATGTTCCTGACCATGGCGCTGATGGGCATGCAGCTATGGGAGCTGCAGGCCATGTTCGGCTTTCTCACGCTGACGCTGGCCTTGCAGATCGCCCTGGCGGTCGTGTTTACGGTCTTCGTCGTCTTCCGCCTGATGGGCCGCGACTACGAAGCCACGGTCGTGTGCTCGGCCTTCGGCGGCATCAGCCTGGGCTCCACCGCCACCGCCGTGGCGAACATGAGCGCCGTCACCCGCGAGTACGGCGCGGCGCCCAAGGCCTTCCTGATCGTGCCGCTGGTGTGCGGCTTTTTCATCGACCTAGTCAATGCGCTGGTGATCGGGTTGATGGCGCGGTGAACTGGCCAGGCACAGCACACGGCGAACCATGGCAACAAAGGTCAGCATCCACCCGAGCAGCGCGGCATACAGGAACACCAGGGGCAGAAACCCGAGGAAATCGAAACCCATGGCCCGGTTCAATTGCCAGGTACAGGCCGCGTACATGCCCAGCGGGAAGATCGCGCCCCAGTATGCGGGCTCGTAGCGGAACGGAAAGCGCTGGAAGCCGTAGCGCCATATTCCCAGGCACAGCAGCATGGGGATCCACCACGTGCCCGTGGCCCAATAGAGCACGGTGAACCCCTTCAGGAAGGGCATCAGCGAAGCCAGGTACGGCGCCTGGGACGCATTCTGGATCAACAGCGAACCGGCCAGCGTGGAGATGGCCATCGCGCCCATGTTGATCCAGTATGGCGGCGTCAGGTCGGCCGGCGACAGGGAAAAGAAAGTGTAGCGGTAGAAGATGAGCGACATCGTCCAGATGTAGAGCATGCCTCCCAGCAGCCACATCGACAGCGCCGCCAGGTTCAGCTCCAGCCGGAACGGCTGGCCGGTGCGGGCCGCCAGCAATGCCCCGGATACCGCGAGCGCCTGGGTCGATACCACGGCCAGCAGCCAGGTGCCGTTGACGCCGCGCTCCAGTGGAGGCTTCCCTGACTTGATGGTGAAGGCGGTGAAGATCGTGTAGGTCAGCAGGACCCACAAGGTCACGGCCAGCGCCCACATGACAAAACCCGTAGCCATGTCGTTGCGCAGCAGGATGAACTGGCTGGCCAGGATGCCGGTGGCCGCGACCAGCGTGAAATAGCCCGGCGCCCTGGCATGGTCGGTCATGTCGCCGACGAACCGGCGTGGGAAATACCAGGCGCGCAACAGATAAGCCAGCCATAGCAGCCCATACTGCGCGATGTTCAGATCGAACAGTCCTCGGGCGAGATGGGCATGCCCCATCATGTCCGACGCCAGGGATACGATCCCCGTGGCCATGACCAGGCCGAAATAGGCGGGAGACAGCTCCCGCAACGCCTCGCGCCATTGCGGAAGAACCTTGTCCGAGGATTTCAGCGTCTGCCGGTGGGCGCCCGCGGGCGATCCGGAATCCGTATCCGACGACTCCATCCTCTTCTGCTCCTTTATGGTGCGCGCGATCGTCCATCCGCCCCGCCGGGCGCGCCGCGAAGCCCGGCCGGGGCGTACAGTTTAAGCCCTGGGCAAGTCGGCCTCCGGTGCCGATACCGCCGGCACCGACCCAGGAGTTGCCTAGGCTTGCCGCGGCCGGGCGGGAAGATGCCGGCCTTTTTCATGCATACTATGGCCGACTTTTCCGACGCGCCGCAAAACCACCAAGGAACCGGAGTGCCTTCCATCATCCCCCAGGCCGTCGATACCAAACTGACGAGCGCCGCCATCTTCCTGGTAGTGGCGCTCGACGCCGGAGAACAGGCCGAAGCAACCGTGCGCGGGCTATGCGCCGACCTTTCTTCGCTGGTCCGAGGCGTCGGATTTCGCGCGCTCGAGGGTGGATTATCCTGTGTCACCGGCATCGGGCTGCAGCATGGGATCGTCTCTTTGGCGCGGCGATCCCCGTCGAGCAGCAGGAAAAAATCATCGGCCGCAAGAAACTCTCGGACATCGAACTTGCCGACGCGGAGAAGCCCAGCTTCGCGCACAATGTCCTCACCAACATCGAAGAAAATGGCGAACAACTCGAGATCCTGCGCGACAACATGCCGTTCGGCGATATCGGCAAGGGCGAGTTCGGCACCTACTTCATCGGCTATGCCCGCTCGCCGTCTCGCATCGAACGGATGCTCCAGAACATGTGCGTCGGCAACCCTCCCGGCAACTACGACCGCTTGCTCGATGTGAGCCGGGCCGTTACCAGGTCGTTGTTCTTCGTGCCGACCAGGTCATTCCTCGATGCCGTGACGCCCGGCTCGCTCCGCGCCCCATGATCGTCCCTCCCGCTTCCCGCTCGCTCTGGCTGCTGCTCTTCACCCTGAAGGGCTCGATCGTTTCAGTCATCTGGAAGCGCGTGGCGGCCATGATGCTGCTGGCCACCGCCGTGGTGATTGCCGAGCATCGCCTTGCCCTGGACGGTACCGGGCTCGGCGCCGTTCCGCTGACTCTGGTGGGCCTCACCCTGGCCATTTTCCTGGGCTTTCGCAACAGCGTCGCTTATGAGCGTTGGTGGGAGGCGCGCACGCTGTGGGGCGAACTGCTCATCGTGGTTCGCAACCTGACACGCCAAACGCTGGCCTTTCCCGACGATCTGCCCGACGCCCGGCGGCGCGAATTGGTTCATTGCCTGGTTGCCTTTGCGCATGCCCTGCGCCATATGCTGCGCGGAAGCGATCCCGCGGAGGATTTCGCTCCGTGGCTTGCACCGGACAAGGCGGCACTCCTCGCGCGTTCCGTGAACCCGCCCAACGTCCTGCTGGGCCACCTGGGCCAGGCCTACGCACAATTGCGCCGGGAGGGGCGGCTGGACAGCATGCTGACGGCCGACATCGACGGGCAGCTCACTCGGCTCTCTTACATCGTGGGGGGATGCGAAAGAATCCGTAGCACGCCGATTCCCTTCGCCTATATCCTGCTGCTGCACCGCACGGTGTACATCTATTGCCTGCTGCTGCCGTTCTGCCTGGTCGGCAGCATCGGGTGAGTAACGCCGCTCATGGTCGGCGTGCTGTCCTATACCTTCTTCGGACTCGATGCGCTGGGAGAGCAGATCGAAGAACCGTTCGACCGGCTGCCGAACAACCTGCCCCTGGATGCGCTCTGCCGCAACATCGAGATCAGCGTCGGCGAGTTGCTCGGCGACACCGAGCTTCCCTCCCCCCTGATGCCCCGGGATGGCGTGCTTCTCTAGGCGCCTCTTCCGCAGCCCCCTTATCGTCTCGCCAGCGGATTCCGCCTCAGGAATTCGATCACCTGGGCGTTGAACACACCCGGCTGATCGATCTGCGGACAATGGCCCGCGCCGTCGATCATCAGAAGCTCGCCACCGGGAATCGATTCCGCGAGCGTGGGAGCGAAGGCCGGATCGTTCACGGGGTCGGAAGCGCCGCCTATCACCAGTGTCGGAACGCCGATCGCTTCCGGCCGCAAGGCCGGCCGAGGCAGCCTCGCCGGACGATTGGGGGCGGAAAACCGCGGCGCCGCCGTGGCTTCCCAGGCGCCCGGCAGCAGGCTGAGTTCGTGGCGGCGCCGGATGTAGTCCTCGTCGCCGCGCAACTGCGGCGCCTGCACCAGCAACCCGGTGATCGCGCGCATGCCTTCTAGGGTCAGGTCGTACGTGTGCAGCACCTGCCGCGCGGCCTCGTTGACCGGCGATCCGCCGCATACCGAGACGACCGAGCCCACCGGCCAGGACTGGCCGGCGTTCGCGGCCTCAGCCAGAATCATCGTGCCGCCCATCGAATTGCCGCAGAAATGCGCGGCTTCGATGCCCAGCAGGCGCAGCAGCGCGGCGATATGATCGACCCGCTTCTGCCAGAAGTTCTCGAAAGAGAAGATCTTCTCGGTGCGCCCGTAGCCGAGCATATCCGGCGCGATCACACGATAGTGTTCGGCCAGGGGGCCGATGTTGAACTCCCAGGAGATCTCGGCGCACGCGCCGAACTCGCCGCCATGGATCAGCACCAGCGGCTCGCCCTCGCCGGCCTCGATATAGTGGGTGCGGACACCATCGACGACGACCGTCCTGCTCTGAGCCCCGGCCACGGCTAGACGACCCCCATGGCCGCGCGCACGGGGTCCGGCATCGCTCGATGCATACGCCGGGCCGCGGCGAAGTCCACGATGTCCCTCGCCACTTCGCCGAGCTGCCACGACTCTTTGTCCGTAAAGCTCGACCGGTAGCGCGGATCGCGATCCGCCGTGTTCAAGCCGGCGCCGAGCGGCGTCGGCCAGCCGCGCAGCGCATGCACGATGGAACGCAGGCCGGCCAGCGTCGTGCCGACGCCCTGCCAACCCGCGGCGCACACGATGAGGCCCACCGGCCGGCCCACGAGATAGGGGCGCTCGTCACGGGCCATCTCTTCCGTATAGTCGATGGCATTCTTGAGCAGGCCGGGGATGCCGCCGTGGTAGCTCGGGCATGAGATCACCAGCCCGTCGCACTGGCGGAACGCATCGACGAGGCGTTGCGCGCGTGCGTCCAGCCTCGCGCCGGGTTCGTAAGGAGGCAGGTCCAGGTCGCGGCCGACCAGGCTGATGGTGCGCCCGCCCGCCTCGCGTACCGCCTCCAGGCACGCCGTCAGCGCGCGCTCGCTGGACGATGTCGGCCTCAGCGTCCCGCCTATGCCGAGGATGAGCGGCGCGCCCGCTTTGGGGGCCGCCGGCTGTAAGCTGCGTGCTGCAAGAACCGTACTCATGCCTGCTTCACCCTAAGTGCTTGCGTTGCCGCCATATTCCCGACTTCTCCTCCCAGGCTGGCCAAATGGGGCATCACGCCCTCGGCGAAGAGATGCAGGCTGTCGACGGTATCTTCGTGCGAGAGTCCCGCGCACTGGATCATCATCAGCAAGTTGCTGAACGGACCGATCACGTGCCGCAGATCGCCTATCTGTTCCAGGACCTGCTGCGGCGTTCCGCAGAACACCACGCCGGCGTCGATCAGATCGTCCAGCGAGGCCGAGGACAGTTTGACCGCCCGGCCCGATTTCGTGGCCGTCGGCGGCCGCACGGCGCCCGCCTTCATGATGCGGACGTTGTCGGCGACCGGCAGATAGCCGGGCGGATTCTGGAAGGCCGGCCCGATACGCGAATTGGAAGCGATCGTATCGAGGCAATGCCTGGCTCGCGATCGCGCCTCGGCCTCGGTGGTGCCGATCGCGCACAGGCCGAGATAGGCCATGCGGTCGGCCGGCGCTTCGGAGGCGTGCGCCTTGCGCCAGGCTTCGCGATAGGCGTCGAACAGCGTCTTCGTGCCGTAGCCGGTGAGGAAAGTCGCCGCCACGTAGCCGCGCTCGGCGGTCGCCGCCATGCTGCGCGGCGACGACCCGGTGATCCATACCGGCGGATGCGGCTGCTGAAGCGGCCGCGGCCAGATGTTCACGTTGCGGTAGTTGAAGAACTCGCCCTCGAAGGGGAACGGCCCGTCGTGCGTGGTCATGGCCTTGAGCACGAGGTCGTGTGCTTCCCAGAGCCGATCCATCATCCGGAGCGGGCTGTTCACGGCGGCGGCGGCCTCATAGGGCACGCCGCGCACGAAGCCCATCTCCAAGCGCCCTCCGGAGATGACGTCGATCATCGACAGCTCCTCGGCAACCCGCAGCGGGTCGGCGCGGTTGGCCATCGGCACGCCGAGCGTCAGCAGCCGCGCCTGCTTCGTGATGCGGGCCAGGATGGCGAGGCTGATGTTCGACGAAACAGACAGGCAGGTAGGCGTGCTGTGATGCTCGTTGACCATGATGTGGTAGCCGAGTTCGTCGGCCAGCATCCATTCGTCGTGATAGCGCTTGTAGAGATCGTGCGCGACCTGCGGATCGCAGTGCCGGTTGGGCAGCGTGATGCGCAAGGATTGATCCGGCAGCGGCCAGGCGTCGGGATAGGCCTGCTCGGTGAAATAGAAAACACGCATTACGCCACTCCTTTCATCTCGCCGAGCGCCGACCTTTCGTGCCGCTCGCGCCATATCGCCGTTTCGGCGGCGACCTTCTTGTCCTGCTCGATATGCGGGTAGTGCCCGCTATCCTCGATCATCCGGAACGTGCCCGCGGGCAGCCGGCGGGCCAGCACTTCCCCGACGCTCGGGGACGCTATCCGGTCCTCGCTTCCCCAGAGAACCAGAGAAGGCACGCGTATGCGATGCAGGCGCATGCCCAGCTTGGGGTTGTGCATGTACGGCAGCCAGGCATAGCGCGCGCTCGCTTCCCTGGCCCGGATCGCCAGTTCGAGTTGCTCTGCGTCGTCAGGCGACGGCGGCGACGGCGCCCGGCCCGGATCGTGGAAAGAAACGGTCTCGACCGCGCTCGGCTCCAGGCTGAAGATATCCCGCATGTCGTGGGACGTCCGGCCGGCCACTTTCACCCCGGCGGGAGCGACGAGGCACATGGAGGCAATGCGCGAACAATCCATGCTGGCGATCTCCATCGCCAGCCATCCGCCCAGCGATGCGCCGACGACCGTCACGTCGCGCAGGTCGAGCGCTTCCATGAGGTCCAGGTAGAAGTACGACAAGTCGTCCATCGACCGGAAGTGGACCGGCGCGTCGAACCGGAAACCCGGATGATAGGGAGCGATCACGCGGCCGCTCTGCGCGAGCCGGCGCAGGAATGGCGCCGATCCGTGCAGGCCGCGTTCGGGATGCAGAAACAGGAAACGCACCTCGCCGGTACCGCTGTCCCATATCTCGGTCCGTACGCCGCCTGCCTCGACGGTCCGCCGTTCAATAAGTGTCTCGTTCATTGTTCCTCGATGCGTTTCGTGTAAGGCTGGGAGAACGATCAGAGCGAGACGTTCGCCGTTTTGGCGACCGCCCTCCACTTGTCGTTCGTTTCCTTGATCGCCGCCGCGAACTCGTCGGGTGTCTCGGAAAGGGAGACGAAACCGACTCCGCGCAGGACCTCCTGCAAGGCCTTGTTCTTCTGGGCCTGCGCGAACGCCGCCGAGAGCTTCTCCACCACCTCTTTCGGCATGCCCGTGGGACCGACCAGGCCCGACCATTCGCGGATCTCGAAGTCGTTCAGGCCGGCTTCCGCCACCGTCGGCAGATTGGGCATCAGCGGCGTGCGTTCCGGGGTCGTGACCGCGAGCGCCTTCACCTTGCCGCTTTCGGCCAGGCTCATCGCCCCGCCGACATTCGACAGCAGCATGTGGATGAGCCCGGCGCCCAGGTCGGTCAGCGCGGGGCCATTGCCCTGGTACGGCACATGGACGATGTCTATGCCCGCCCGTTGCTTGAAATACTCCAGGCCGAGATGGACGATCGAGCCCGCCCCCGGCGAGCCGAAGTTCAGCTTGCCCGGCTTCTCCTTGGCGAGCGCGATGAATTCCCGCAGGTTGTTCACCGGCAGTTCGGCGTTCACGACGAAGACGAGCGGCCCGACCACCAGGCGCGAGATCGGCTGGAATGCGGTTTGCGGGTCGTAGGGCGGATTCGCCATGACGGCCGGCGCGATGCCCAGGGTGCTCGTCGAAGCCCAGAGCAGCCTATAGCCGTCCGGCGCCGCTCGCGCCACGTATTCGGCGCCGATCAGGCCACCGGCGCCCGGCCGGTTGTTGATCACGACCGCCGCGCCGAGCGCTTTGGAGAAAGCGTCGGCAAAGGCCCGCGCGGCGACGTCGACAGAGCCGCCCGGCGGGAACGGCACCACCAGCGTAACGGGCCTCGATGGATACTTCGTCTGACCGACGGCGGCCGGCAATGCCGCGGCGCCCGCAACCGCTCCTGCAGTTTTCAGGACCGTTCGCCGGGTCCAGTGCTTGTTCGTCATGGTGATCCATTCCCCTGAAGGTTTTGAACACCCGTGGATGGCATCGCCCCTGACAAAAGCTCTCCTGGCCACGGATGCGAAAATCTTCGCATCCGTGCCGGCCTGCTACCAGCAACATTTTCTGATTACCCCTATCACCGGGGCCCGCCGGCGAATGCTCAGCCGGACAGCACGTGGAACAGCCCACTCTGCCTGAGCCCTTCCGTAATGGACTGGACGAGCAGGGCCGCCGCCGGCGACAGTTCCTTGTGCTGCGGATAGGCCAGCACCAGCGTGCGCTTGAGCGTCGGCTCGACCAGTTTCACGCAGCGCAGCCGGGAGCCGAACTGGGTCGCCGGGAAGGTGGAGGGCGAGATGATCGACGCCCAGCCGGGGTTGGTCACCAGCTGGAAGACGCTGAAAGCGGAATCGACCTCGAGTTCGGGATGAATGGCGACCCCGTGTTTCGCCAGCTCGTTGACCATGAAATCGCGCTGGAAATTGCCTGCCGACGGCAGCACCACCCGCATTTCGGCAAGCTCGGCGCCGGTCATGGTTTCGCCGATGGGATAGGTCTCGTTGCTGACCACCGCGACCAGTTCCTCTTCCGCCAGCACCACCTGCTTGACCATCGGCCTGGACTCGGCGCGGGCGACGATGGCGAAATCGACGTTGTCGCTCTGCACGCCTTCGAGCAGATGCTGGCTGTAGCCATCGCGCACCGACAGCTCGACATCGGGATACCGATCGCGGAACTCGATCAGCACGCGCGGCAGGATCAGCGGCGGCAGCGCCGAAATGACGCCGAACGTGACCTTGCCGGCGATCCGGCCGCTCGATTCCGACAATGCCACGCGCACCTCGTCCGCCGCGTTCAGTGCCTGCACGCACAAGGGATAGAGGCGATGCGCAATGGCGTTGGGAACCGCGCCGCTCACCGTGCGCTCGAAAAGATCCACCCCATAGGAAGCCTCCAGCCGCCTGATCTGCTGGCTCACCGCCGCCTGCACGACATGCACGCGGCGCGCGGCCCGCGTCATGTTCTGCTCTTCGTAGAGCGCCACGAAGTAGCGCATCTGCTTGATATCCATCACTGCCTCTCGACTCGCGGCAAAGCGCCAGCATCGCCGAATCAGGCGTGTTTTGGAAGTGGTGGAAATTTGGAGGCGCAGAACATCGTCCTATCCATGATGGCGAGCGGCAGGTTTTCCCTTTCCGCGCGAAGCGCCCCGCCTATTGGCGCATTCCGATCGCCAGGCGATTGAATGCGCTCATCAAGGCGATGGCGAAGCACAGGTCGGAAATCTCGGCATCGCTGAAGTGCGCTTTGAGCGGCTCGAAATCTTCGTCGGGCGCATGGGTCCGGTCCACATGGGTCAACGCTTCCGTCCAGGCCAGCGCGGCCTGTTCACGCTCGGAGAAATGCCCGGCCACGCGCCATCCGGCCAGGCTGTCCAGCTTGGCCTCCGGCACATTGTCGGCGCGCAGCGCTTTCGCATGCATTTCCAGGCAAAACGCGCAGCCGTTGATCTGCGAGATCCGCAGCCAGACCAGCTCGATCAGTTGCATGCCGAGCGTGCTCTTTTCCAACGCTTTCTTGGTGGCAATAAACCCTTGGTAGGCTTCGGGAGAGAGGGTCCAATAGGACAGGCGAAGGGTGCTCATGGAAAGACTCCTGCAAGAAAACAAAAGATAGAGGGGAAAGCGCCGCCACGTTCATGGCTCGGCCTACAGCGGCTGGCGGAAATGCATGCCTGCCGCCAACAGGCCTTGTCGAAAATAGAAGCGTTGCCCCAGGGCGTTTCCCAGGGCCGTATCGAGGACCAGGTAGGCGCAGCCTTGCCCGCGCGCTTCTTCGCGCAGCGCATCGATCAGCTTGCCGCCCAGGCCGTGGCGGCGCGTGTCGGCGGCCGTCACCAGGTCATCGACGTAGAGGAAGCGGCCATACAGCAGGCTCTCCTGAAGGCGATAGCCCGCCAATGCCTTGACCTGATCGTCCTGCCACGCGGCCAGCAGCCGGTAGCCCTGCCGCCCTTGGCGGCGCGCCTGCGCGGCAAACGCGGCGGCGTCGGCCAGATGAGGGCGAAGTTCGCGCATCACGCCGAAGCAGGCTTGGTAGTCTCCGTCGCTGTCGATCGGGCTCAATCTGAAGACATGCATGGGTATTCCTTGTCGCACAGCCAGTAATTTAGGAGAATCATGGCCTATATGACAGGTGCAAGAATTACATAAATGAATAGGACATTTCTCGCGACCCAGCCGCTCCTGGCGGCGAACCGTGAGCAGGATGCGCCGATCTACCTCCAGCTGTATCGGCGCTACAGGCAGGCAATCGCCGCCGGCGAACTGCGTCCGGGGGATAGAGTGCCGTCCGTGCGCAGCCTCGCCAGCGAGCTGAACCTGGCGCGCGGCACGGTCGAGATGGCCTACCAGATGCTGGCAACCGAAGGCTATCTCGTCGCCCGAGGCGCTGCGGGCACGGTCGTTTCCCCCCGGCTGGCAAACCTGGCCGGGCCCCGCCGCGCCAAAGGGACGGCATTGCCTGTGCGCGAGCCCCCGTGCCCGCCCATTGCCGCCGGCCGGGCCCTGCCCTTCCAACTCGGCCTGCCTGCGTTGGATGCGTTCCCGCGCAAGACCTGGGCGCGTGTGGCTGGACGCAAGCTGCGCGCGCTGGAGATGACGGCAATGGGCTACCTCGATCCGGCGGGATACGAGCCTTTACGCCGCGCTGTCGCCGCCTACCTGGGCATCTCGCGCGGCATCGCCTGCGCGCACGAGCAGGTCTTCATCACGGCCGGCTATCGCGGCGCCCTGGAACTGGCGCATCGCGCCCTGTTGCAACCCGGCGACCTGGGCTGGTACGAAGATCCGGGCTACATGCTGGCGCGGCAGTTCCTGGAGCGCGCGGGCCTGCGCCTGACGCCGGTGCCCGTAGACGAAGAAGGCCTGAACGTGGACATCGGCCAGCGGCGCGCCGCCGATGCGCGCTTCGCGGTGGTGACGCCCACCCACCAGAGCCCGATGGGCATGGCCATGAGCCTGCCGCGGCGGCTGGAACTGCTGGAATGGGCCAACCACCGCCGGGCATGGATCATCGAAGACGACTACGACAGCGAATTCCGGTACCACGGCCGACCCTTGCCGGCATTGAAAAGCCTCGATCGCAACGAACGGGTGCTCTACACCGGCACATTCAGCAAAGTGCTGCTTCCGGGTTTGCGACTGGCCTACCTGGTCGTGCCCGCATCGCACATCGAGCGGTTCACGGACGTGGCGAATCACCTGCCCGGCCCCGGGTCCATCCAGCCTCAAGCCACGGTGGCCGATTTCATGGAACATGGCCACTTTGCCCGGCACCTGCGCAATATGCGCGTCTTGTATGCCGCACGGCGCGGCTATCTGGCCGATGCGCTCGCGCAGACGCTGGGTGAGCTCCTGCACGTCCAGCTCCAGGCAGGAGGCATGCACGTGCTGGCTCGCCTCAAGACCCGGCAAAACGACAAGGCCCTGGCCTCGTCCGCCAATGCGATCGGGCTCGCGGTCCAGGCATTGGGCGATTGGCGGATGCGCAAGTCGTCCACGCCAGGAGGCCTGCTGATGGGATACGCCAACTTCGCGACAGCCGAGGAAGCCGCGGCATCGGTGCGGCGTTTGAGAGACGTGCTTAAATGAAAAATACCCCCACGCTTCGCCCGCTACGCAGGGTCGCTGCCCTCAGGGTGCTTTTCATCTCGAGGCGGCCCGGCGATGAAAAAAGGAGCAAACCATGACCGACAAGCCCGTCAAGATTCCCGGCCCCGACCATCCGATCACGATTACGCCGAATACGGCACGCATCGTCGTCACGGCAGGCGGCCGGACCCTGGCCGACACGCGCAGCGCGCTGACGCTGCGCGAAGCCGACTATCCGCCGGTGCAATACCTGCCGCGCGAAGACGTCGACATGACGCTGCTCGAACGCACCTCCCATGCGACCTACTGCCCCTACAAGGGAGACTGCGCGTACTACAGCATCCCGGCCGCCGGCGAGCGGGCCGACAATGCCGCATGGAGCTACGAGTCGCCGCACGCCGCCGCGGCGCAGATCGCCGGATATCTGGCGTTCTATCCCGACCGCGTCGACTCGATCGAAGAGATCCGCCAGTAACCGATTCCAAACTATCGAAGGCCGGCCAATGAGACGCCCGGCCGGCTATCGCACTGCATGCGTCTTCAGGCTCCGCCGATCTCGCGGCGCACGATGGCCGTGCCGTCCACCATCGCCTTCATCTTGCCGAACGCTACCTCGCGCGGCAAGTACTTCAACCCGCAGTCCGGCGCAACGATGACATTTTCCGGATCGACGTGCGGCAGCGCGCGGCGGATGCGTGCCGCGACGACTTCCGGGGTTTCGACAGACGGATCGGATAGATCCAGCACGCCCAGGATGATCGTCTTGCCGCGCAGTTTTTCGAGCACCGACGTATCCAGCGACGACTGCGCGGTCTCGAGAGAGATCTCGTGCACGCAGCATCCCGCGAGTTCAGGCAGGAAGGAATAACCGGACGGACGCTCGTGAATCACGGCCGCATAGCCGAAGCAGATGTGCAAAGCCGTGCGGCCGGTAATCCCCTCGAGCGCGCGGTTGACCGCCGCGAGGCCGAACTCGCGCGCCTTTTCCGGACGCGCCTGCATGTACGGCTCGTCGATCTGCACGATGTCGGCGCCGGCCGCGAACAAGTCGCGAATCTCGGCATTCACGGCCTCGGCGTAGTCGAGCGCCATCTCGGCTTCGCTCTCATAGAAATCGTTCTGGGCCTGCTGGGACATCGTGAATGGGCCCGGCACGGTGATCTTGATCATCCGGTCCGTATTCGCGCGCAGAAACGCCACGTCGCGCGCTTCCACCGCATGCCGGCGGCGAATGCGGCCCACCACGCGCGGCACGGGATTCGGATGGCCGCTGCGGTCCAGTGCAACGCCGTGATTGTCGATGTCCACGCCATCCAGCGCGGTCGCGAAGCGGTTCGAATAGCTCTCGCGGCGCATCTCTCCGTCAGTAATGATGTCCAGGCCCGCACGCTCCTGATCCCGAATCGCGAGCAGCGTGGCGTCGTCCTGCGCCTGTTCGAGAAATTCGGGCTGCACCCGCCACAGCTCCGTCGCCCGCACCCGCGGAGGGAACCGGCCGGCCAGTTTCTCGCGGTCGATCAACCAATCAGGTTGCGGATAGGAACCAACCAGGGAGGTCGGCAACAAAACGTTCTTCATGACATTTCCTTATGAAAATCGACCCGGCTCACTGGTTCACCGGCTTGAAATCGAACGGAGTCATTCCGCGCGCGGCGCGGCATGCGCGATCCCACCGGCGATTTGATCATGTTTCCCGCGATGACGGGAAGGCCAATGCTGGACGAGCCAGGCTGCTTTGTACGGCAAGATCAAACAGGCTGTCCCGTCGCCACATCCGAGGTCGGTCGCTGCAGGTGGGCTGAAACGTCGATCCGCCTGATGACCTTGCGAAGCTCTTCCGCCAGCTTCGTATGCACCCGATGTCGATTCGTCGCAATGTACAGCTGGTTGTGCAGAACAGGGGCCTCGATTCTGCTTACGCTGTGGCGCGCATATCCGCCTACCGCTCTTACCGCGCCCCGCGACAGGATCCCGTATCCCAGCCGCGCCCCCACCAGGTCCAGGATGTTCGCCGTCGTATCGACCTCCACGCAGACCTCGAGTTCGACCTTGTGCCGTGCTGCGGCGGCGGCCACGATCGTGCGAGTGGCGTTCGGAATGCGCGGAAGTATGAGCGGGTAGTTCTTCAATTGCCCAAAGGGTATCGACTCCGGCAGCGGCTTGCCTGCCCCCCGCGGACCCACCAGCACCAGTTCCTCCGAGTGAACCAGTTCGATGTCCAGCTCGGCCGTATACGGGGGATCGAACAGCAGCGCGATGTCCACCCGACCCAGGACCAGCCATTCGTGCAGCACCGCGCTTCCACCTTCGGCAACGGAAATCGATGCCTCTGGAAACTGCTGCCTGAACGCCTGGACCAGGATTTTCGTCAGCACGTTGGCGACACGGGTGGGAAGTCCCAGAACGACGCGCCCCCTGGGCGCGGCGCGCAGCTCATCGAGCTCTCCGAGCGCATGGCGCGCCGTCTCGAGAATGATGCTCCCGTGCTCCAGCAGGCACTGTCCCGCAGGAGTCAGCTCGACACCGCGGCCATTGCGGTGCAAGAGCGTATGCCGCAGATGAACTTCCAAGGCCCGGATGTGCCTGCTCAAGGATGACTGCGGTACGCCCAGCATCAGCGCGGCTCTCGTGAAACTCCCGACTTCGGCGACACGTACGAAATGCTCAATCTGAGTCAAGTTCATGGCGACCTCGTTCCCTGGATGGAAGTGTGCGCAACCCACCACCGCGATGCCAACCGCTTCGAAGGAACGATGCAACCCGCGATAGTCTGTACCGTCCAGAAGATCTTAAGGCATTTCGTTGTGGGAAGCGCCCATCAGCTCACAGGGGGGAGTCGCCACATCAAGGAGAAACGAAGCGCTGGTCTCCGGCCGGCTCGCCTAGGGCCCTGCGCACGATGCTTTGCACTGTCGCCCCCACCGACAACAGGCGGTGGTCTTCCATATGGCGTCCCATCAGGCTGAGACCGACAGGAGCCTCGCCCGCCGCATGGCACGGGATCGAGATCGCACAGCGGTCGAGGAAATTGGAAAGACCGGGATTCCGGATGGCGCGCAAACTGTTCGACAACCATAGGCGCTCGTCCGCGAGAAGGGGCGACAGCGGGGGCGCGACCATCTGTACCGTTGGCATGATCAACGCGTCGAACGCCCTGTCGGCTCGGGCGAAACGCCGAATCAGGCTGGCGCGGGTATTGACCAGGTCGATATAGTCGGCGGCAAGGATGCCGGCACCGCGCTCGAATCGAGCGGCGACGAGGGGGTCGTAGGCGTCTCTGGAGTCCTCCAGATACTTGCGGTGAAACGCATAGCCTTCAGCAACGGAGAATCCGAAATTCGCCATGCTGCGGGCGATTTCCGCGAACTCGGCACAAGGTAGATCGACCAGTTGCACCCCCGCGCGGGAAAGCGCGTCGAGGGCTCTCGAGAAGGCCGCCGCGACCGTCTCATCCAGATCATCCTGAACGACCGTGGTCGGGACGCCGATTCTTATCCATTCCGGCGGTGGCGACTCGAACGATGCTCCGTCCTGGGCGATGACGGCATCGATCGCGGCGCAACACTCTACCGACCGGCCCAATGGCCCGATCGAGTCGACCGACGGCGCCAGCGGCAGGGCGCCCTTCAGAGGCACCCGCCGAGCAGTCGGTTTAAAGCCGACAATGCCGCAGAATGCCGCAGGAACCTGGACGGAGCCGGCGGTATCGCTCCCGATCGCTGCGGTGACCATGCCGTCGGCGACGGAAACGGCCGCGCCCGAAGACGAACCGCCAGGAACCCGGCCCGTCTTCCGATCGTAAGGGTTCAGGGGCGTTCCATAGTGGGCGTTCGTGCCGAGCGCACCCATCGCGAACTCGGTCATGTTGGTGGTGCCGACGATCACCGCCCCGGCCGACCTGAGCCGCGCAACGACAGTGGCGTCGGAATCGGCCGCGGGACGCTTGCGCATGAGCCTGGAGCCGGACAGCGTGGTGACGCCCGCGACATCGAACAAATCCTTGATGGAAATCAGGATGCCGTCCAGCGGCCCGAGCGGGCATCCCGCCTGCCTTCGCAAGTCGGATGCCGCAGCGGCGGCAATGGCTTCCTTCTCGAAGAGCCGGATGAACGTCCGCGAACCTTCTCCCTTGGGATCGCGAATGTAGTCGAAGGCATCTCTCGCGAGCCGACAAGTCGTCATGGCTCCTGCCTCCATGTCGACTCGAAGTCCCGCGGGCGTTCCTGCCGGCATCTTGTTCATCACGGCCTCAATCCGCGGGCTTCAGATTCAGAAAGAAGAACATCATCTGGTAGAAGCGATCCCGATTCCTGCCCAGCGGCGCAATGTGTGCCGAGTTGGATATCATCGAAAAATGCTTGTCGTTGTTGGGCAGCGCCACATAGAAGGCAATGATGTCGTCGAGCGTGGCGATCCCGTCGTGCTCGCCACGCATGATGTAGACCGGGCATCGGATTTTCGCGGGATCCACCAGCGGCAACTTGCTGCACATATCGACGAACGTTCCCGACGGCACGGAGTCGCCGTCTTTCAGCGCGGCATCGGCCAGTGCGTCCGGCACGCCGGCCTCGACCGTCAGGCTTTGCGGATCGTCGCGCAGCAATGAAGCGTGGAGCGATTCCCGGGTCACGGCACGGCGGTTCGACGCCAGATAGGATTCGAGCCCCTCTCGCCGCTTGAGGAGCGTGCGGGACCCCTCTCCTGTCCACACGAAGGCGTCGAGAATCACGCGCGACACGCGGTCCGGACGACGCTGCGCGAAGAGAGCAGCTCGCAGAGAGCCCGAAGACTGGCCATAGTACATAGCCGACTTGGACCCGGTCTGCTTCTCGATCAATTCGGCAGCCACCTCGAGATCATCCGCCCCTGACGGAATATCGGAGTTGCTCTCAGAGCGCGATGAGCGTCCGTACCCTTCGTGATCCATGGTCCAGACGTCGTACCCCTCCTCCGCGCACCGATCCATCATCGAATAGCCCTCTTTGCCGGGGACGCGAAGGTCGTATCCCGGCAACGCGGCGAAAGAAGAGCCGTGGACCAGGAATAGAACCGGCCGTGGGTGGGACATGGACGGCTCGTTCTTGCACCGGCGGTAGATGTGAAGGACCACATCGCCCTTCTTGGCCGTGTACTCTGCACTCCAGTTGCTGCTCATATGGCTTCTCCGAAAAATGCGGGGCGTTGCGTACGCAGGATCATTCCGAACCGGGAATGATTCCCGGCGCCAGCGTGAAGCAGTGCTCGGCGACGTCTTCCGGGCGGCAGAACCAGATGCGGTCGCGCAGCGAGTGGCCGGCCATGTGCTTCAGTGCCTCGCGGAACGGCCGAAGGCGATAAGGCTGTCCGAAAATGAAGGGATGGATGGAGATGTTGTAGACCAGAGGGTGGTGCTCGCACTGCTCGAGCATCTCTTCGAACTGATCCACCATCATTTCGCAGAAGTCCCGGGGGGTATGCGCACGGTGGATGGCCTGCTGTGCGTCGTTCAGCTCCACCGGATACGGAATCGACAGAAGCTTGCCTGAGCGGGTATTCATGTAGAAAGGCTGATCGTCTGCAGGCCAGTCCATGGTGTATCGGTATCCCGCCTCCTTGAGCAGATCCGGTGTCGTCGAATTCTCTGCCGCACCGGGCCCCATCCAGCCCTTGGGCGGCTTGCCCTCGTGACGCCGGAACGTCTCGGTGATTTCCTGGATGACCCGCGCCTCGTCCGCCTCCCAGTTGAAATCCCGCAGGGTTTCGCCATTCGTGCGCCCATGCGCGACGATTTCGTCGCCTCGGCGCCTGATCGCGTCGAAAACCTGAGGGGCGTGTTCGTAGAGCAGGCTGTTCGTGTTGTGGGCGACGGGCAGCTTCAGGTCGTCGAAGAGGTCGAACAGGCGCCACACGCCGATCCGGTTGCCATAGTCGCGCCATGAGTAGTTGCGGTGGTTCTGGGGCTCGCCGTGCTTGGCGGGATCCATGCCGCGCCCTTTGCCGTACGCAAAGCACTCGATATTCGTCGTCAGGCAGAAGGCCAGGCGTCGTCCGTCCGGCCAGCTGTAGTCCTTGCGCTCGGTCAGCGGCACATAGTCATAACGACTGTGGCGGGGCAAGCGTATCTCCATGATCACTCTCCTACTCTGTTGGTGAAAAATCATTCATTCACGCGCGCACCGGATTCGCGCACGGCGCTTTCGTACTTTTTGATGTCGCCGGCGATCAGCGCGGCCATCTCTTCGCCGGTGCTGGTGACGAGTTCGGCGCTGTTCGCCTCGTAGAATGTCTTGAGCTCCGGCGACTGCACGGCCTTGCGGATTTCGGCGCGCAGCCGATCGGCGAGGTCGGCGGGCAGCCCGGGAGGCGCCATAACCCCGTTGTAGAGAACGACGACATAGTTCGGCACGCCGGCTTCTACCATGGTCGGGACGTCCGGCATGACCTGCGCGCGGCGGCTGGTCGTTACGGCGATAGGACGTATGCGGCCCGACTGGTACAGCGGCACGGCCGTCGGCATGGTCGCGAACGTCACCGTGAGGTCGCCCCCCACCAACGCCATCGTCGCGGCGGTTGCCCCCTTGTAGGGCACGTGCATCAGGTCGATTCCAGTGCGCTGCTTCAGCATCTCGCCGGACAGGTGGAGAATGGTGCCGATGCCGGAGGATCCGTAGTTCAGCGAGCCGGGCTTGGCTTTGGCCGTTTCCACAAGATCCTTGACGGATGCAATCGAGGACTTGGGATTCACGACCATGACCAGCGGTGTCGAGGCCACCAGCGTCAGGTGCGTGAAATCCTTGATGGAGTCGTAGCGCAGGCTGGGATACAGGCTTGCGTTGATGGCATGGGTGGTCAGATCCTGCATGAAGAGCGTGTAGCCATCGGGGGCCGCCTTGGCGACGTATTCGGCAGCGATGGTGGTGCCGGCCCCGGGTTTATTCTCCACGATCACGCTCTGCCCCATCTGCTCGCCCAGCACCTTCGCGAGCACGCGAGCCAGATTGTCCGACATGCCTGACGCGGGAAATCCGACGACGAGGCGGATCGGCTTCGATGGATAGGATTGCGCGTTGGCGGGCGCGACCAGGACACAACTCAGCGTGGACACAAGCAGCCATGCGGCTCGTGAAAAACGGCTCGATTCCATAACGAACTCCAGTGGACGGGCAGCTGCATTGAAGAAATTGCGAAGCCCAAGAAGGCCTCCACGCTAGGCCCTTCGGGCCGTCGCTGCCCCCGAGGGGGCGCTTTTTGCCTAGGGGCGGCCCGGCGGCAAAATATGGGCTTGGAGCGGTACTCCTTCCGGCCGAATCATTATGGAAGCGGCGCATGCCCCGCACGCGTCGGAACGGGTAAAGTTGTTATCCACTTTCCGGATATCCGGTTCGGGGCGCGAAGAGGCATGCCTCGCCCCCGAACTCGCGCGATGCCTTAAAATGGACACTCTGTCGAAAGAACCGTCATGGCCAAGGCCATGAAAGGCTTTTATTCTTGAAACCCAACGGGGTGAAGATGAACAAGCCTTTCATTTTCCTGTGTCCCGAGATCACTCGGGCAAACGCGCTTACTCTGATGGACTGGCTGGAAGACGAGGGCGTTACTCGCTACCTGAGCGATTCGCGCCATGTCTCCCGGTTCATTGAGCAGGTCATCGACCGGGTCCAGTTGCCGATCCTGACCCATCTGTTCAACCAGGGTGGCCGGTTCTTCATGGCCTACGACCGACATGACGTGCCGGTGGGCTTCGTCCGTCTCGTCAAGAAGGGCTCGGACTGCGAAATGGTCCTGGTCATCGGCAACCGCGACAACTGGGGCCGCAAGCTCGGCGCCAGCGCGATCCGCGAAGGCATGAAGCTCGCCTTCTTCGATATGCGGGCCGAGAAGCTCATCGCCAAAATCCATCCAGACAACGCACGATCGCTGAAGGCTTTCCTGCGCAGCGGCTTCTTGCTGGAAAGCGAAACGCCTACGATGAAGTCTTTTGTCATGAACTCGGATCGCTATCTCCGGTTCTTGCGTGAGAGCCCTGCGGCTCACGCCTCCGACATCACCATCACCGAAATCGACAAGGCCCGGCTCAAGAATCTGGTCGAGTTCGGCGAGGGCCCGGATATTTTTGAGCTGGAGCACGAGATCGAACGAGCCATCGTCGTCGACCCACGGCAAGTGGCGGGGGATGTCGTCACGATGAACTCCAAAGCCTTGCTGGAGGTGGACGACGAGGAGGTGGAAGTTGCGCTGGTTTATCCGGAGGATGCGGACGACCGTGCAGAGAAACTATCGGTTTGCTCCGGCATCGGCACCGCGATCCTGGGCTACAAGGAAGGCGACGCTTTCAGTTGGCGGATTCCGAACCGAACCTGCCATATCCGGATCAGGAAAGTGCTTTATCAGCCGGAAGCCGCGGGTGATTTCCACCTGTAGGTAACGCCACTGCGGCGGCAGCCCAAAAATGGACTGGCAGCGCGTGGCTGAAGGCGAATATCGGTAGCCGTCGCTGGAATCGGCATAGGGGGCAGCCCTTTCGGGCTGCGCCCCTGCCACAACCACCCGGCATGCGGGTCCGCACCGGGCGGTTCGAGAGGTTGAGGTTAAGCGAGTCGTGGCAGGCCCAAGCGGTCGAACCATGCCAGGCCGAGTACGCTATTGAGCAGCTTGCCGCTGTTGCGCCACCAGCGACGGCTATTGGCCGCGATCTGGCGGGCAACGTCGTGGCTTGCTCCCAAGGCACGTAATTCCCGGAACATGGTCGCGCCGCGCTTCCAGTGCTTGAGCTGGACCGCCCGCAGCCGATGCCGCAGCCATTCGTCCACCCCCCGCCAGACGCCTGGCGTCTGCGACAGCCCGAAGTAGGCCTTCCAGCCCAACAGGTAGGGACGCAACCTCTGCACGACTTGCGCCAGGCTGCGCCCCCCACTGCGTCGGGTCAGTTGCCTGACCCGCTGCTTGAACGTCGCCAGCGGCTTGGCAGCCACCTTGCGTTTGACCTGCCTGCCCGAGGCCACAGGGCATACCCCAGGAACTTGCGGGTAAACGCACTGGCCACCGCACTCTTGGCTTCGTTGACCTTCAGCTTCAGACCACCGTACAGCCGGCGCAGCAGCGCCATCACCCGCTCGCCCGCACGGCGACTGTGCACGTAAACGTTGCAGTCATCGGCGTAGCGCACGAAGCAATGCCCCCGCCGCTCCAGCTCCCGGTCCACCTCATCGAGCAGCACGTTGGCCAGCAGCGGCGACAGCGGACCGCCTTGCGGCGTTCCCTGCTCGCGCGCCATGACCACCCCGCCATCCATGATCCCCGCGTTCAGGTACGCGCGCACCAGCCGGATCACTCCGGCATCGGCAACGCGCCTCTGTAGCCGGTCTATCAGAATGTCGTGGTTGACCCAGTCGAAGAACTTCTCCAAGTCCACGTCCACCACCACGCGCCGACCCGACTGCACGTACGACTGCGCGGCCAACACCGCGTCGTGCGCACGCCGCCCAGGCCGGAACCCGTAGCTGTGCTCGCTGAAGCTCGGATCGAGCAACGGTTGCAGCACTTGCAACAACGCCTGCTGGATCAACCGATCCGTCACCGTCGGAATGCCCAACTCGCGCTGGCCTCCATCGGGCTTCGGGATTGTCACCCGCCGTACCGGACTGGGCCGGTACGTCCCCTGCAACAACCGCTGCCGGATGTGCGGCCACTCCGTGACCAGCTTGCGGGCCGTCTGGGCTATGTCCAACCCGTCCACCCCCGCCGATCCCCGGTTGGCTCGCACCCGCTTGGTAAGCGCCCGGCGAACCCGTGTTGACGCCGGAGCTCAGGCAGCAGGCTGCCAGCGATGAGGCAACAGCTCACCGATCAGATGGTTCTTCTGCGTCGGCAACCGCGTGAGCACGTCCTTGAGGTAAGCATACGGATCGTGCCCGTTGAGCCGTGCCGACTGGATCAGGCTCATGATGGCGGCCGCGCGCTGGCCACCGCGTAATGACCCGGCGAACAGCCAGTTCGAGCGCCCGATGGCCCACGGCCGGATCTGGTTCTCGACCCAGTTGTTGTCGATCGGCGCATGGCCGTCATCGAGGTAGCGCGTAAGCGCCTCCCAGCGTTTGAGGCTGTAGTCGATGGTCTTGGCCGTGCCCGAACCGTCGGGCACCCTCAGGCGCTGCGCCATCAACCAACGGTGTAGCGTGTCAGCGATGGGACGGGCCCGTTCCTGGCGTAGAGCCCGTCTGCGGTCGGGGTCGAGGTTTTGCGCCTCGCGCTCCACGCCGTACAGTGCCCCGAACAGCTCCAGTGCCTCGCCGGCGATCTGGCTCTGGTGGTTGGCGTGCAGCTCGTGGAACTTGCGCCGGGCATGTGCCATGCAGCCTAACTCGGTGATGCCCGCAGCGAAGCCAGCCTTGTAGCCCGAGTAGTCATCGGCCACCAATTTGCCTCGCCAGTCCTCAAGGAACGTGCGGCAGTGCTCGCCCGCCCGGCTGGGCGTAAAGTCGTAGATGACCGCCCGCAGGCTGTCGTAGGCCGTCGGCGTATACGCCCACAGGTAGGCGCGATGCGTCTTGCCGGCGCCGGGCTTGAGCATCTGCACCGGGGTCTCGTCAGCATGCAGTACGCCTTTGGTGAGCACCTGGGCCTTGAGCGCATCGACCAGCGGCTGCAAGCGCAGCCCGCAGATGCCCACCCACTGGCCCAAGGTTGAACGTGGCAGCGCCAGGCCCGCGCGGCTAAAGATCCCTTCCTGGCGATACAGCGGCAGGTGATCGGCGTACTTGGCCACCAGCACCTGGGCCAACAGGCCCGCGGTGGGGATGCCCTTGTCGATGATCTGCGCCGGGATCGGTGCCTGGGTCAGCGTCTCGCAGTGCTGGCACACCCACTTGCCTCGGATGTGGTGCTCGACGGTAAAGATGCCAGGCGTGTAGTCCAGTCGCTCACTCGTGTCCTCGCCGATGCGCTGCAAGGCGCAGCCGCACTGGCACGTCGTGGACTCAGGCTCGTGACGGATCTCGGTGCGCGGCAGGGACGACGGCAATCGCAGGCGGCGGGGCTGTTGGCGCTCGATCGGATGGCCGGCCACCTCCTCGCGGATGGCATCGAGCTCTTCCTCGATGGCCGCCATGTCGGCATCCATCGTTTCTTCCAGCAGGCTGCCCTGGGCAGCATCGAGCTGCTCGCTGCGACGCCCGTAGCGCCAGCGCTTGTACAGCGCCAGCTCCTGCGTCAGTTGGTCGATGTGGGTCTGCTTGTGATGCAGAACTTGCAGTTGGCGGGCCTGCTCGGCTTCGTGGCGAGCAATGGCGTCATCTTTGCGTATCTGTTCGGCTTCGTGGCGCGCGATCGCTTCATCTTTGCGCGCCAGCGTGCTCATCAACTCGGCCGCCAGCGTGCGCAGTTCTTGCGCGTCCAGATCGTCCAGGGAAGGGGCTGCCGGGTTCATGGTGCAAGTATCGCCCAGCTCCAAGGCCCACACCATTGGCACATTGCCCGATTGCCCTTGGCTACACTATCGAGATCGTGCTCGCCTGCCCCACGTGTTGCCATGGCAAGCCCAGCACCAGGGCTTGCCACTGCTCGGTATCGAGACTGACCTGCGGGCCGTGAACCTCCGTCGCCCACGTGAACTTGCCGCGGTTCAAACGACGCGCCGCCAACCATACCCCGATGCCATCGTGCACCAGCACCTTCATGCGATTGGCACGCTTGTTCGTAAAGCAATAGGCATGATGCGGGCGGGCTGCGCCGAACACCGCCACTACACGGGCCAGGGCCGTGTCGGCACCGGCGCGCATATCCAGCGGCTGCGTTGCCAGCCAGATCGCATCGACGCGGATCACTTCAACCACTCGCCCAGCCAGGCCGCGCAAGTGATCGCATCGCTGGCCGGCCAACGTACCGAGACTTGCACGCTACCTCGCCTGATCTCCAGTTCGATCGGCTGCCCGCTCCCGGGCGTCCGGCCTGCCGGCACCAACGGCACAAAGGCCGGATCAGAACCTGCTCGCGCCTCGGCAATTCTGAGCCATTTATGCACCAGGTTCGCGTTCAGGCCATGGGTCAGGGCCACACCGGCTATCGATGACTCCGGGTCGCCGCACTCGGCCACGACTTGCGCCTTGAACGCCTTCGTATACGTTCGCCGTGGGCGAACCATGCTCAATTCTGTCCTGGCCATGGTGTCCACCTAAAAGTGGTGGACACTAGCCGCAGACAAAACTGGAGGGAAGATGGGTTCGCCGGGCGCTTACCCCGCTTGAGCGCCCGCTTCAGGTTCTCTCGCGTCAGCGCCGTGGCGGGGCTTGCACCCGCAGGAGATGTAATGGATGCCTCCCTCCCCACGGGGAAAGCGAACGCCGCAGGAGCACGCAGATGAACGGCGTAGCCGTTGCAGGAGACTTCGTCATTGCTCCGGTTCCTTTACCAGCATTATCGCTGGCTCAAGCCTCGGACGTTCCACTTATCCGACTGTCCGAATTCTCGCGGCCACCTCTGAGATCGAGGTCGACACAGAAACGGGCCATATCAAGATCCTGCGTCTGGTCAGCGTCGCCGATGCGGGAAGCGTTATCAATCCCGGGGGCGTCGCGACCCAACTGTCGGGCGCCGCCATCATGTCGCTTGGCGGTGCTCTGCTGGAGCACATGCAGTACGTCGACGGGGAGCTCACCAACGGTTCGCTCGCCTACTACAAGACTCCGGCGTTCCACGACGTGCCCGACCTCATGGAAGCGTGGCGTTGCGCCCGCCAAATTCGAGCAGGACGCTCGGCCGCAGATAGGCATCCGTGTTCTCCACCGCGCTGGGGTAGTACAGCCAGAGCTTCTCCGCGTCGTCGCTGACCTAGATGGTGACTTCATGCGCGGGGAGTGCTTGCGCCAGCGCTTCCCGCAGGCCGGCACCAGCTCCTCCTTGGTGACATGCTTCACCAAAGCCACCTTGAGCGCATCGGACACAGCAGCTCCAAACCCCGCCACTCGCTGATGCTCTGAACTCGCTCTGCGCAAAGCTTGCCGTGCGGCGGATCGCTTCGAATCTGCGCCAGTCACTCCACCGCACGCCTCTTGCGCACGCCGCGTAGCCAGTTGATCGAGCGTCCCCCCAGAGGCGCCCCCAACGCGGATTCGGCAAAATCCACGGCATCGAGCAGCCCGTCGAGCGAGATGCCCGTCGAGAAGCCGCCTTGCTCGGCCAGAAGAACCAGATCCTCGGTGGCGAGATTGCCGGCCGCGCCGGGGGCGAATGGACAGCCGCCGATGCCTCCAACGCTGGCGTCAAAGCGGCGAATGCCGACCTCGAGCGCTGCCCAGGCATTGGCCACGCCCATGCCGCGCGTATCATGCAAGTGCATCGCAAGTTTTTCCACAGGAATCGTTTCCTGCACCGCCCGCATGCGCTCGCGCACCTGGGCAGGCGAGGCTGCGCCGATCGTATCGGCGATCACGATTTCCCCGGCTCCGGCCGCATTCATGCGCGCAGACAGACGCAACACTTCATCGAGCGGCGTGATTCCCTCGAATGGACATTCGAACGCCACTGCCACGTAGGCCCGGGTGCGCAACCCTAACCGCCGCGCTTCCGCCAATGTCAGCTCACTGACCTCGGTTGCCTGCGCCAGCCCCATATTGATGTTCTTGCGATTCATGGTCTCGGTTGCTGAGAGCACCACGGCGATCTCCCGAGCTCCGGCGCTACATGCGCGCTCCAACCCCTTGAGATTGGGCACCAGCACGGAAACGCGTAGTCCCGGCAGGCGAGCCGAAACGGCTGGTGTGAGCTCGCCCGCGTCGGACATCTGCGGCACCGCCCAGGGTGAGACAAAACTCGTCGCCTCGATGCTCTGCACTCCGGCGAGGGCCAGCAACTCGATCAACCGGACCTTCGATTCCGTGGAGACCGCTACCTTTTGGTTCTGCAAGCCGTCGCGCGGAGCGACGTCGGTCACAAAAATGCGCTGCATGATCCTTACGGCCCCTGGCTAGGCAATGGCGCCTGCGGCGCGGAGCTGGTCAACTCGATCGGGCTCATAGCCTAGAAGCTGCTGTAATACGCTCCGTGTATGCTCTCCCAGGGCAGGCGGCGCGGCATAGCGACGCGTCTCCGCCGCGGACAGCTTCACCGGATTGCCGGGCATGCGCACCGTCTTTCCGCTGGGCAAATCCACATCCACTACCATGTCGCGCGCTGCCACCTGCGGGTCGGAGAGCGCTTGGGCGAAATTGTTCACGGGCCCGCACGGAATACGCGACGCGGCCAGCTCCCTAAGCCAGTATGCGGTAGGATGCTTCCGAAATTCCTCGCTGATGAGCCGGTCGATCTCGGCACGGTCGGCATAGCGCGCCGGCTGCTGCAAATATTCGGGCCTGCGCAGGGCGGGCAAATTGATGAATTCCACGAAACGCTCGAAAAAAGCGTCGCCAATACAGGCAACGATCACATGACCGTCCGCGGTCGGGTAGCTATTGTAGGGCACATGTACAAAGTGCGCATTGCCAATGCCTCGCGGGGTATGGCCCGACATGAGGTGCATCGTCGCCATGTAATTGAGCAGAGAGATCTGCACGTCCAGCATCGAAATGTCCACCTGTTGACCGAGTCCCGTGCGTTCGCGCTCTGCAAGAGCCGCCAGCACGCCGATGCAGCCGAACACGCCTCCGCCCAAGTCGCCGATGGGAATGCCGCTGCGAATCGGTCCGGTTTCCGATGTCCCGGTAATCGACATGCCGCCTCCGATCGCCTGCACCACCTGGTCGAACGCCGGCCGCCGGGTATCGGGGCCTGTCATGCCGAAGCCCGTGACCGAGCAGGCAATAATGCGCGGATTGACCTTCGACAGCGCAAGGTAATCGATGCCGAGGCGTTGTGATACGCCAACGCTGAAATTATCGAAGACGACATCGGCCTTTTTGACAAGATCGAAGAAAACGGCTTTTCCCGCTTCGCTCTTGAGGTCGATGCAGACGCTTTCCTTATTGCGATTGAGCGTCAGGTAATAGGCGCCCATGCCGTCGATGGCGTAATCGGGGTCTTGCTCTAGCAGCCGCCGCGTGCCTTCACCGGTCCCGGGCGGCTCTACCTTAATCGTGCGCGCGCCGAGGTCCGACAACAGCATCGTGCCGTAGGGGCCTGACAGCATATGGGTCAGATCAATCACCGTAATATGTTCAAGGGCCATCGTTGTCTCGAATTTGAATTTTTTTCACAAGCTTCCCTGGACCGCATTCAATCCGCCTTGTTCGGGTCCCTCGCCGACGCATGATTCCCGTGCAGACGAACAGGCACCTGCATTTCTCCGATGCCGGAACACGAGCACTGCATCACGTCGCCCGGACGCACTGCACCGACTCCTTGAGGAGTGCCGGTCAGCAATACATCGCCCGGCTGCAACGTGTACATTCGCGACGCCAACGCGATCAGTTCGGCGATGCCGACAGTCATCACGCTCGTCGATGAGGTCTGCTTCAGAACTCCATTTACGGACAGAGTCAATTCGAGCGCCATCGGATCATCTATCTCGTCGCGCGTCACGATCGCGGGTCCCAAGACACAGTAACTGTCAGGAGACTTGCGGAAGCTGCGATCCTCGGCACCTCGCACGGTCATGTCGAGTCCGATGCTGTAGCCAGCGACGTGCTCCATGGCCTTGCTTGCCGAAATGGAATGGCCGCCGACGCCGATGATGACCGCCAACTCGATCTCGTGGTCGGTGCGCCGATCAGGGAAGACGAGATCGACCCCCTGCCCTGCCCCGACGAGCGCCGATAGCGCCTTCAGAAAAAGGCCATATTTTTCCGGAGGTCGTTCGACTCCCTCGAGCGCCTTGCTGTGCACTCCGTGATCGATGCCGGGATCGATCGTCTCCTTCACATGAAGGCTGTAGTTGGCAGGAGCAGCCATGATCTTGCCCGGCTGTGTGATCGGACTCTTCAGTTCTACAGAGGCGAGCGGCACGCGGGGCGCCGAGGCCCGCAGCCGTGTCGCCGCGTCCATGACGCGGGGGAGCGCCAGGATCAGCGGGTCGCCTGCGAACGCGCCCCACCTATGTGCGGAGAGTTCGCCAAGCGCCTCGCTAACATCAGCGACACTATCGTCTTCGATCAAACCCAGTCTGTCGGAATTGAAACGGCACAATCGCATGAGTTTTCCTTGAATAGTTGATACAGCGGCGGGTGCGCGGGCCCCTCGATGTCGACCCTCTCAACCACAATCCTCCAACCTGTAGTAGCGGGCATGCTTCATCAGGCTCTGATCACTGAGCGCGACGACGACCGCGTCCTGGCGAGCGACGTGCGCCTGCCGACACCACAGCGGCGCGGCCATGACGTCTCCGAATCGCCAGTCAACGCTCAGTTCGCCGATCTCGCTGCGACCGCTCCCTTGCAGGACGACATACAACGTATTGCACATGTGGCGGAACGGCCGGTTGGCCCACCCGGCTTTCCAGTCATGCACTTGTATGGCGATCGTCGGCATCTCATCGGAACTCAGGTCCAGCACTCGCCCGAAATGCGGGCTTCCGTTTCCTCGAAGCATGTCGAGACGACGGACTGTATCCGCCCATCGGAACAGGTACGGCGAGCGCTTCACTGTAGCGGCCGCCGTTTCCCATCCGTCGGGATGTGGATCATGGGTCATGGGCTCCAGCAACTGCACGAGCGGAACGTCCAGGCAATCGAACCAGTACGCTTGCTCCGCTCCTTCGTGCACATGTCCGTGCCAGCATCCCCCAGGCGTCAGAACGATGTCTCCCGTATCCATCGGATGCTTCTGCCCATTCACGATCGAGTAGGCCCCCTGCGCTTCGAGAATCACCCGCAAGGCGTGCGGAGAGTGGCGATGAGAGCGTGCGCGCTCTCCCGGGAGAATGGACTGATACGCTCCCACAAGCGTGGTGGTCGTCGCGAACTCATTCCCAGGCGCCGGGTTGCGCAGGACGAAGTTGCGACGCTCTGCGAGATCCGTTCCGATCAACCTTCCAGCCGCCTGAAGCGCAGGCCGGATCATCCCATAGTTCCAATGCATCGGCTGCATCGCGGACTGCGGACGGTCCCACAATATCGGGCGCTGCCGCGGTATCCATCCCGGCGTACAGGCATGTTCTCCGATCGCATCGATCAGATCATCGATCCGGTCGATGGTCGTGAACTTCTCAGCAGGAGCCCTGGACATCATGCTTCTCTCAGGTCGGAACCGGCGGGTGGGGCAATTCGGCCGGCTTGGTCAATTTCCGCCACTGTTTCGTCTGCCCTCCCGATTCGAGAGCATCTAGTTCGCGCCAGAACAGGCGGCGCAAGAAGACCACGCCGGCGTCCGACTTGCCCAACCGTTCGTTTTCAGTATCGGCAATCGCCCCCTGTCCCACCGTCGCGACGTAGTCCTGCGCGCCGGTAAGCTGGATCAACTGCTCAGTAGGATAGATTCCCTTGTCGAAGAGTTCTTCGTGGTAGTCCGCCGGGTTGTACTCGCCGTACTGCTCGAAATACTGCGTGAAGCGTTCGGCGTCCGCGCCCTGCATGGGTGCGCTATAGATGAAGAAGCGTATTGCATTTTCTCGATCGACGGGCACCATCCAGACGCAGATATCAACCCACGGATCGCGCTGTGTGAAACCCGGGATGATGATGTGATTGTTGTTAGGAAAGGTCCAGTCGCTCACCCGCACGTTGTTCTCTGCCCGCATCGCCCGCTGCTCGACTCCTGCCTCGGTCTCGGTGTATTTCAGCGCCGGGACCGTGGTAGTGATGGCTTTTCCGAACGCGCCCACGATACCTGCCTGGTGCGCAAAACTGACGTGGGTGGCGTCCATGGAATTCTCGATCATTTGGAACCAGTTGCAAGGCCATTGCTCCTTGCGGGCAAACGTCGCCCGCTCGGCTGTCTCTAGGATCTCCTTGCGCGGAAGGCTGAACTCGGGCGCCGGCGCCGACCCAAAATACGCGAACACCAGGCCGCCATAATCCAGAGCCGGATAGCCTCCGATGCCCGCGCTGCCCGCGGTGGTCTCCGCCGGCCGCTCGACGCATTTGCCGGACGCATCGTACAGCCAGCCATGGTAAATGCAGCGAATATGCTCGCCTTCGACCCAGCCTGTATGCATGAGCGTACCGCGATGGGCGCAACGGGCGCCGACGACATGCGGCTCGCCGCCTTCACCGCGGTACAAGGTCAAATCCTCGTCCAGGATACGGATCGATACGGCCTTGCCGGGTTCCACGCTGCGCGACAGCGCAACGGGATGCCAAAATTGGCGCAGCAACCTGCCCATCGGGGTGCCGGCGGCCACCTCCACGAGCGATTTCTTGTCGTTGTGCATTTTCCGGACGGTTCGGAGGTCATCAACGGTGTAAGTCATATCGTGTACTCAGTCATTGGAAGGAAACAGAGGCTCGCATTCCTCGCCGTAAGCGGTCTTGCGTATGCTGCGGACATAATCGTTGATGTTCGTCCGGGCGTGGTCGCCAGGCCGCCAGGTGGGGTACTTGTGGCGTAGCCCGCCATCGACAGGAATATCGATGCCAGTGCAAAACGACGACTCTTCCGAGGCCAGAAAGACGGCCGCCCAGGCGAGGTCCGAAGCGCGCGGGAAGCGCGTCAAGGGAATGTTCTTCAAGTAATCGTCCCGCGAATAGAATGAGGGTCTGTCGGGCGGTCTGAAGTCCGGATTGAACACCTCGTCATGCATCATCGTCCAAAGGTTGTGCTCCATTCCGCATGGAGTAACGGTGTTGACACGGATGCCGTCGCAAGCCAGATCCATGGCTGCCGATCGCGCCAAGCTCAGCAAGGCAGCCTTTGCCGACGTATAGGCCGCGCCAGAGGCTTCGCCGAAATGCGCAGCCGTCGAAAGAATGTGCACGATGCTTCCCCGCCGCCCGGTCTTGATCATTGCGCGTGCAGCATGCTTGGTGGTCAGCATGCCCGCGGTGGGGAAACTCGGCAGCGCCTCGTTCCATTCCTCGAGCTTCATGTCTAGAATCGAAGACCAATGGATCTTCCCTGCCATGTTGACGATCGCGTCGAGCTGGCCAAAGCGTTCCACTGCCGTCTCCACGATGCGCTCCACATCCTCTTCAAGGAGTGCGCTGCCCGCGGCGTCCACCGCCTCGAAGCCGCGACTGGCGAGGAACTCCGTCGTTTCCCTTGCAGCGTCGGCGTTCTGATCGCTGACGACCACCTTGGCGCCTTCTCGGGCGAAGAAGTGCGCGATGGTCCCGCCGATGTTCGGCCCAGCCCCGAAGACGATGGCCACCTTGTTTTCCAGTCGATTCATCTCAATTCCTGATGTTGGTCAGCTCGACAAGCTTCCGATACTGGGCCTGCTCTCGCTGGATCTGCGCCCGGAATTCAGTGGGCGAGTTCATCGCCGGCTCCAGGCCGACGGCGGCAAGCTTTTCCGCTACATCCGGCTGCTGGAGCGCTCGCGTCATATGGGCATGCAGCTGCTCGATGATTTCTTTTGGGGTTCCCGCAGGCGCCGCGAACCCCATGCTGTACAGGCTTTCGTATCCAGGAAGCCCGGATTCGCTGATGGTGGGTAGTTCGGGAAGTAGTGGCGAGCGCTGCGGCGAACCTGCGCCGAGCAGGCGGATCTTGCCGGACTTCAGATGTGGCGAAAGCGACGGCAGCGAGTTGAACATGGCCGAGACTTCCCCAGTAATAAGCGCTGGCACGGCCTGAATCACTCCCTTGTACGGAATGTGGTTCATATAGATTCCGGACATCTGCATGAAGCTCTCCATGGACAAGTGATGTATGCCCAGCTGTCCGGCGGAGCCATAGTTCATCCCGGGATTCGCCTTGGCTAGAGCGATGAACTCCTGCACCGAGTTCGCCGGGACAGACGAGTTGACCGCCAAGAACATCGTGAGCCTCGCTGCATTCATGATCAGCGTGTAATCGCGCAACGGATCATGCCCTGATCGAGGGCGAGCCGCAGGCAGAATCCCGTAGACGTTGCCGTCGAATACACCTATGGTGTATCCATCTGGAGCGGCTTTACTGATGGCGTCCGCGCCGATCTGGCCCGCAGCGCCGACCCGATTTTCCACCACCACGGACTGGCCGAGCGATTCGCTCAATTTCGCCGCCACCACACGCCCAAGCAGATCAGGAGCACTTGCCGGAGCATAGGGAACGATCAAGGTGATAGGCCTGACGGGATAGCCCTGCGACACCGCCTGACCCGCCAACATCAACGTACAAGCTGTCGCCGCGCACATGCGGGCGAGAAAATTTTTCATCATTAGTGTCTCCGTTGACCCTGTTGTCAGTTCTATGGATCGAGTCACAATGATGTTTGCTAGACTCGCGCTGATCAAGCGTGAACCTTCTACTTGCCCGGTACGCGGACAAACATGGATAAGTCTGAAGCCCATACATCGCGTGTTATCTCTAGGACATTGGCAGTCCTGCGGGCGCTGAACGCATACAACGGTTCCAAGGTGGGCGAACTCCATCGCTCCACCGGCATTTCGCGGCCAGCCCTGTACCGCTTTCTTCAATGCCTGGAACACGAGGGCTACATCGTGCGCGACGATCGCGGCGGATATCGCCTAACGCATTTGGTGAGGGCGCTGAGCGATGGCTTCCGCCAGGAGGACTCCGTCGCTCATTTCGCCTTTGCCGAACTACAGGCTCTCCAGCGCCGCGTGCTTTGGCCCACAGGATTTGGAGTGTTCGCCAACCACGCGATCTACTTGCGCGAAACGACGCGACGCATTAGTCCCCTCGTGATCGATGAGGCCAGTCTGGGCGCTCGCATTCCTTTGTTGCGCAGCTCTATGGGCTTGGCGTATCTGGCATTCTGTCCGCAACAAGAACGGGACGAGATACTGGCCGCGCTGGCGAAGTCCTGCTCACCCGATGATGCCCTTGCCAATTCCCCAAAGCAGGTGGAAGCCTTGCTCGAGCAGACGCGCGGGGATGGCTATGGGTCGCGAAACAGCGGTCTGGTGCCGGAGACAGGCAGCATCGCCGTTCCTGTGCACCTGGAAGGCCGAGTTATCGGAACGGTCTGCATAACCTTCTTTGCATCGGTGCTCACGCCTGCCTCGGCAGCAGCCCGGTACCTGCAAGACCTCAAGCGCACTGCTTCTGCAATAGAGGCCGCGGCCGGCATATCGGCTGCAGCGGGTTCCGGCGGCTCCTGATCCTGGCCTGGTCCGGATGGCTACAGGTTCATGCCGTCGCCGCTCCACCATAAAATCTTGATGAGGTCACCGCGACGCCCGCGAAACAGGAAGATGTGCCCCGAGAAGGGATCACGACCGAGTGCTGATTGCACCAGCGCGGCAAGTCCATCCATGCCACGGCGCATATCGGTATGACGCCCGCTGCCAGCCATACGCGGGTACCGCCTGGCGGCGCAATCATGCTGGCATCAGGCAGCGCAGCACGAGGCGCAACTGCACGGGGTCGACCATGCCCGTGACGCGTACACGGGCACCGTTCAGTTCGATCTCGATACCCGACGCGGCCGGTACGCTCGCCCGATGTGGCTCGACAGGCTGTAGAGCGAGCAACGCAGGCTCTGCGGTCTCGCCGGTCGGTGCATCAGGTAGCGCTACGGGCAGCAACACCGCTGTGCTGTGCGCAACTCCTTCAAACAGGCCCGCCCGCAGTTGCCGGCGCCACTTGAACACCATATTCGGATTCAGTCCGTGCGCCTGCGCGAGCTTGGCCACCGAAATACCCGGCTCGCACGCCGCGACGGCAACTTGCCGCCGGTACTCTGGTGTGTAGTTCGGTCGGCCCTTGCGGTTCGATGATCGCGTATTCAGTGTGTCCAAAGTAGTCCCCATCACTTGAAGTAACGGACATCACTTTGGACACCGGCTTCAGCTCTGTCCATGCGGCCACGAAATGACGCTTACCGTCAAACCGCAAGCCTGCCTGCTTGAGTGTGGCGACCAGTGGCACGCAGAAGCTGCCCTTGAGATAGCCGTTGAACCGTCGGGCACCCTCAGGCGCTGCGCCATCAACCAACGGTGTAGCGTGTCAGCGATGGGACGGGCCCGTTCCTGGCGTAGAGCCCGTCTGAGGTCGGGGTCGAGGTCTTGCGCCTCGCGCTCCACGCCGTACAGTGCCCCGAACAGCTCCAGTGCCTCGCCGGCGATCTGGCTCTGGTGGTTGGCGTGCAGCTCGCGGAACTTGCGCCGGGCATGTGCCATGCAGCCTAACTGACCCTGTCTCGTTTCCACGTACATCAAGTCATGCAGCCAAGCAGGCGTTCTGCCACGCCACAGGGGCAAGGAACCCGTCAAGCCGGCGATCTGGCGACGAATCGTCGTTCCCGGCTCGACCCGGCTGGGCAAACTGCATGTCGTGCTGCAACTGGCCATGGGCTGGGAAGGCGGGCATCTGCACGAATTCGTCTTCGGCGAAACCAACTATGGTGAACCTGATGACTTCGGACTCCAGAGCGATCCACCGATGCTCAATGAAGCACGGGTCACGCTGGCGAAGGCGCTGGGCGGGCTGAAGTCATTCACCTACATCTACGACTACGGTGACAACTGGCAGCATCGGATCAAAGTCGAGAAGGCGCTGGTGCCTGATCCAGACATGCGCCGGCCGCTGTGCCTGGACGGGCAGAATGCGTGTCCACCGGAAGACGTCGGTGGAGTGCCAGGATATGCCGACTTCCTCGAAGCGATCACCGATCCGACGCACGAGGAGCACGACCACTTCCTCGAGTGGTGTGGCGGCAGCTTCGATCCAGCCGCCTTCGATCTCGTGCTCGCGAATCAGCGGCTCTCAGAGATCAAGTTCTGATCGTCAAGACGGCCTCAGATTGACGCTTACTGCTCACCCCTCGACGCGCCACACTGCTTGCTCCTGAGTCAACATTACGGCGGCCAAAGCCGCCATCATTGCCCAGGTGGGTCACTTTTACTCCGACGCAGTGGGTCAGTATTACTCCGGCGCTGACACATAACGGAACATCTGGTTGAACCAGGTGCGGACCTTTTCCGCAGTAGTGAACGCCTTGCGATTCTCGATCTCCGCCAGGACGCCTAGCCCGGATATTTCGTGAGCATGCAGGTTTGGGGATTTGATTGGGCGGTCAGGGTCAAGGCGGTGGAGCTAGTCACCCCAAGAGGTTCGAGTCGGGGTTTTTGCGGTATTCAGGACGAACTTCCCCCTTCCCCCGAGCTGGACAGCGTGCCGGGGCAGCACCGTGTGCGGTGTTATGGCCCGAGTCGTTGTGCCGCGAGCATGAAGAGGGCTTTCATGGGATGGTTAGAGGCCAACAACACCTGCACGCGCCGAGTATTACGCACAACGGCTGCGCCGATTTTCAGCAGCCGGGTACGGATGGTCTGGGTGCAGGCGCGGGCCAGTTCGGTGCCGTGCAGAGCGCTTCGGCGCAGATGCACCATGAGGGTATAGGCCAGCGCGGCCAGCAGCAGCCGTAGCTGATTGGCCTGCCAGGCGTGGCAACTGGCACGCCGGCCGAACAGGTCGAGCTGGGCCTCCTTGATGCGGTTCTCGGCCTCGCCGCGCGCGCAGTACAGGCGATCATAAAGTTCGGTGGCCTCACCGGTCAGGCTGGTGACCACGAAGCGCGGATTGGCCCCGCGCGCATCGTGCTCCAGGCGGGTGATCACACGCCGCTCGCGGTTCCAGGAGCGCGCTGCATAGGTGAACTCGCCGATCAGGCGCTGCTTGCTATGCTCGCGGCCATAGTCCTCGGCCAACATCAGTTCGGCCAGCGCGACCCGCTGCAGCAACGTCACGTTCTTCTGCAGCCCGATCACGTAGTCGATGCCCCAGCGCTCGAAGCGGCGCAAGGCTGGCGCGCGGCAGAACCCCGAGTCGGCGCGCACGATCAGTTGCACCTGCGGCCAGGCCTGGCGCAGCTGCCGCGCCAGGGTGCGCACCAGCGCACTGAGGATCTTGGCCGGATCGCGGTCACTAGGGCGCAGCACGCACGCCAGCAAGTCCTGCCCGCAGAACACGTACACCGGCAGATAGCAATAATTGTCGTAATGCCGATTGAATGCGGCGCGCTCCTGCGCCCCGTGCAGCGGCACGTGCGTGGCGTCGATGTCCAGCACCAGTTGCTCGGGCGGTGCATCGCGCCAGTGAACGATGAATTGTTCGATAAGCACCGCCTGCAACCGCGCCGTATCGCCGCGATCGACCGCGTTCTCGAACCGCGACAGCGTGGGCCCCGAGGCCAACTCCTGCACCTGGCCCACCGCCGTCTGCAGCGCCGTGTCCCGGCGCAGCACGTTGTGGTCGCTGACGTCTTCCCAGCCGCAGCACAACCCATAGACCCGCTGCGACAGCAGCGGGTGGATCCCGTGTCGCACGCTGGCGCCGCGCCGGCGATCCGACAGCGCAGCCGCTGCCGAGCGGGTCAGCCCAAGGCGTCGGTCCATCTGGCGCAGCAACAACACGCCGCCATCGCTGACGAGATCGCCACCCGTAAAGGATGCCTGAATCCGGCGACGACCCACTCGCCCCATCGACACCGCTTCGGCGGTACACTTTGGCACAGGCAGACCCCGTTTGGTTAAAGGCTTCGAACACCGCTAACCATAAGCCTTCGGGCTGGGGCTGCCTACCCCATTTTCCTACCTCTCACGAAATATCCGGGCTAGGAGCTCAGGGCGGCGAATGTCATAGATCGACATCTTCCCCAGAGTGGGCAACACGTCCTTGTTGAAGATGCGCAGGATCTGCGACAGCGTGCTTTGACGGCCTTCCTTGAGTTCCTTGCGGCGATGCTCGACCCAGGCATCGAAGACGGTCTTGAAGGTGTATTCGCCCGCCAGCTTGGCCGCGTGCTGTTTCTGGTCGCGCTCGACCTGAGGATCGATCCTCCTGGCGAGCAGGGCCTGGGCCTTGTCTCGCTCGATCCGGGCCTCGCGCAGGCTGAGAGCAGGATAGCCGCCCAGGCACAGGCGCTTTTGCTTGCCCAGCCAGTAGTAGCGGAATTGCCATGACTTGCCGCCTGCGGCTGAGACCATCAGGCCCAGGCAGTCGTTGTCGGAGAGGGTGTAGCGTTTTCCGGTGGTCTTCGCCTGCCGGACGGTCAGATCAGAGAGCGCCATTTCGAGACTCCTAAGTAATGACTTAGGCCCTATGCTCGTCATGGTCCCCGCTCAGCCCCAGCAACTATCCGGTAGCCGACCCACCCGTATTCTTGTGCCTTATTTGGTCACTCAAAAACGGTAGCTGTGGGTGGATTTCCGTGGCACTCGCTGGAATGAAAAAAGGAGCCGAAGCTCCTTTTTTCAATGACCTACAGACCCCCGTAGAAGTCTGTGGATCAAAATTTGGAGCGGGAAACGAGTCTCGAACTCGCGACCTCAACCTTGGCAAGGTTGCGCTCTACCAACTGAGCTATTCCCGCGTTGTTTGCTGCTTGCTCGCGTTGCGTTGCTCGCTGCGAGAAAAGAACTATAGCAAATAAAAAATGGCCGTGTCAAATTCCACATCGGCCAAGCGATCGAAGGCACATGACCGCTCAGGCAGACCAGAAGCGCTCCCCCCAAAGCTCCGGCCAAGGAAAAGAGCGCCGCACCGGCCATAGGCGGACCGGCGCAGCGCTCTCCTTAGGGTCGAACGCTTACTGCAGCGTGCGCGTGAAGACGAAGTGTCCGTCGTTCCAATCGACCGGCACCACATCCTTGGGACCGAACTTGCCCTCCAGGATGAGCTTGGCGACCGGATTCTCGATCTCCTGCTGGATCGCGCGCTTGAGCGGCCGCGCGCCGAACACGGGGTCGAAGCCGGCACGGGCGATCTGCGCGAGCGCATCGTCCGAGACTTCCAGGCGCATGTCCATCTTGGCCAGGCGTTCGCCCAGGCGCTGCAGCTGGACCTTGGCGATGGATTCGATATGCTTGGCGTCGAGCCCGTGAAAGACCACGACTTCGTCGATCCGGTTCAGGAACTCGGGCCGGAAGTGCTGCTTGATCTCGTCCCACACCACCGCCTTGATGACGTCGTACTGCTGGCCGGCCATGGACTGGATCTGCTGCGAGGCCAGGTTGGACGTCATGACGATGACGGTATTGCGGAAATCCACCGTGCGGCCCTGGCCGTCGGTCAGGCGGCCGTCGTCCAGCACTTGCAGCAGCACGTTGAAGACGTCCGGGTGGGCCTTCTCGACTTCGTCGAGCAGGATCACGCTGTAGGGCTTGCGCCGCACCGCCTCGGTCAGGTAGCCGCCTTCCTCGTAGCCCACGTATCCCGGTGGCGCGCCGATCAGCCGCGCCACCGAGTGCTTCTCCATGAATTCGCTCATGTCGATGCGCACCATGTGGTCGTCGGCATCGAACAGGAAGCCGGCGAGCGCCTTGGTCAGCTCGGTCTTGCCCACGCCCGTGGGGCCCAGGAACAGGAACGAACCGTAGGGCCGCTGCGGATCCGACAGGCCCGCGCGCGAGCGGCGGATGGCGTCGGACACCAGCCGGACGGCTTCGTCCTGGCCGATCACGCGCTCATGCAGCTTTTCTTCCATGTGCAGCAGCTTGGCGCGTTCGCCCTGCAGCATCTTGGAGACCGGGATGCCGGTGGCGCGCGACACGACCTCGGCGATTTCCTCGGCGCCGACTTCGGTGCGCAGCAGCTTCATCTTCTGGCCTTCCGGCTCGGCGGCCTTTTCGTTGCCTTCGGCGGACTTCAGGCGCGCCTCCAGCTCGGGCAGCTTGCCGTACTGCAGCTCGGCGAGCTTGTCGAACTGGCCTTTGCGCTGCAGCTCGCTCATTTCGGCGCGCACTTTCTCGATCTCTTCCTTGATCGACTGGGCGCCCTGCACCGCGGCCTTCTCGGCCTTCCAGACTTCTTCGTAGTCGTTGTACTCGCGCTCGAGCTTGCCCAGTTCCTCTTCGAGCAGGGCCAGCCGGCGCTGCGAGGCTTCGTCGGTTTCCTTCTTGACGGCCTCGCGCTCGATCTTGAGCTGGATCATGCGGCGGTCGAGCTTGTCCATGACTTCCGGCTTGGAGTCGATCTCCATGCGGATGCGCGCCGCGGCCTCGTCGATCAGGTCGATGGCCTTGTCGGGCAGGAAGCGGTCGGTGATGTAGCGATTGGACAGCTCGGCCGCGGCAACGATGGCCGGGTCGGTAATGTCCACGCCGTGGTGCAGCTCATAGCGCTCCTGCAGGCCGCGCAGAATCGCGATGGTCGCCTCGACCGACGGTTCGTCCACCAGCACTTTCTGGAAGCGGCGCTCGAGCGCGGCGTCTTTCTCGATGTACTTGCGGTATTCGTCGAGCGTGGTCGCGCCTATGCAGTGCAGCTCGCCGCGCGCCAGCGCGGGCTTGAGCATGTTGCCGGCGTCCATCGCGCCCTCGGCCTTGCCGGCGCCGACCATGGTGTGGATTTCGTCGATGAAGACGATATTCTTGCCCGCTTCCTGCGACAGCTCCTTCAGGACGGACTTGAGCCGTTCCTCGAACTCGCCGCGGAACTTGGCGCCGGCAAGCAGCCCCGCCATGTCCAGCGACAGCACCCGCTTGCCCTTGAGGCTCTCGGGGACTTCGTCGTTGACGATGCGCTGGGCCAGGCCCTCGACGATGGCGGTCTTGCCCACGCCGGGCTCGCCGATCAGCACGGGGTTGTTCTTGGTGCGGCGCTGCAGGATCTGGATGGTGCGGCGGATCTCGTCGTCGCGGCCGATCACCGGGTCGAGCTTGCCCTGACGGGCCCGTTCGGTCAGGTCCAGCGTGTATTTCTTGAGGGCTTCGCGGTTGCTCTCGCCTTCCTGCGAATCCACAGCCGCGCCGCCGCGCACGGCGTCGATGGCCGCTTCGAGGGGCTTGCGCTGCAGCCCGGCCTCGCGCAGCAGGCGGCCGGCATCGCCTTTGTCGTCGGCCAGGGCGAGCAGGAAGAGTTCGCTGGCGATATAGGTGTCGCCGCGCTTGGCGGCTTCCTTGTCGACCTTGTTGAACAGGGATTGGAGGTCGCGCCCGACCTGGATGTTGGTGTCGCCGCCTTGCACTTGCGGCAGGCGGCCGATGGCGGCATTGACCTCGGGCGTCAACTTGCTGACGGCGACCCCGGCGCGGGCCAGCAGGCTGGCCGCGCCGCTGTCGGAGTCGGCCAGCAGGGCCGCCAGCACGTGGACGGGTTCGATGTAGGAGTTGTCGTTGCGGGCGGCGAGGCTCTGGGCGTCGGCGAGCGCCTGCTGGAACTTGGTGGTGAGTCGATCGATTCGCATGGTGATCACGCCAATAAGTGGGGGCCAGGGGCCCGGATACTCTGGATGTGAGGCCGATTCGAGCGGTTTCAATCCCCTTTGCACGGCAGGGGATTGAAGGGTTATAGCACTCTGCCGGAGGAAAGGTGATCTCCGGGCGTTACCGGGGGATGGCCGGCTATTCGCGCAGGCGGTTCAACGCTTCGTCCAGGCGGTCCACCGCCCAGACTTCCATCCCTTCGATAGGCTGGCGCGGCGCGTTGGCCTTGGGGATCAGCGCGATGCTGAAGCCCAGCTTGGCCGCTTCGCGCAAGCGCTCCTGGCCGCGCGGCGCGGGACGGATCTCGCCGGCCAGGCCGACTTCGCCGAAGGCCACCAGGCCGCGCGGCAGCGGCCGGTTGCGCATCGAGGACACGATGGCGAGCAGCACGGGCAGGTCGGCGGCGGGCTCGGTGATGCGCACGCCGCCCACCGCGTTGACGAAGACGTCCTGGTCGAAAGCGGCGACGCCGGCGTGCCGGTGCAGCACGGCCAGCAGCATGGCCAGCCGGTTGCCCTCCAGGCCCACCGACAGCCGGCGCGGATTGGGCGCATTGGCCGAATCGACCAGGGCCTGGATTTCGACCAGCAGCGGACGGCTGCCTTCCTGGGTGACCATCACGCAGGAGCCGGAAACCTGCTGCTGGTGCTGCGAAAGAAACAGGGCCGAGGGGTTGGCCACGCCTTTCAGGCCGCGGTCGGTCATGGCGAAGACGCCGAGCTCGTTGACAGCGCCGAAGCGGTTCTTGAAAGCGCGCACGAGGCGGAACGAGGAATGGGTATCGCCCTCGAAATACAGCACTGTGTCGACGATGTGTTCGAGCACGCGCGGGCCGGCCAGCGCTCCCTCTTTGGTGACGTGGCCGATCATGACGATGGTGACGCCGGTCTGCTTGGCCGTGCGGGTGAGCTGGGCGGCGCATTCGCGCACCTGGGCGACCGAGCCCGGGGCCGAAGTGAGCTGTTCGGAGTACAGGGTCTGGATCGAGTCGATGACGGCGACCTCGGGGCTGTTCTCCGCCAGCGCGGCCTGGATGGATTCCAGGCGGATTTCGGCCAGCAGATCGACGTTGCCCGTGTCCAGCCCCAGGCGCCGGGCGCGCAGGGCGACCTGGTCGCCGGACTCTTCGCCGGTCACGTATAGTACTTTGCGGCTGGCCGCTAGCGAGGCCAACGCCTGCAGCAGCAACGTCGACTTGCCGATGCCGGGATCGCCGCCGATCAGCACCACGGCGCCCGCGACCATGCCGCCGCCCAGGACACGGTCGAATTCGTCGATGCCGGTCGGGAACCTCGGCAGTTCGCGCGCCTCGATCTCGGCCAGCTTGCGCACGGGCGCGCTGGCGGCCAGCGGCGCATAGCGATGACCGCCCGCCGTGCCGGCAGCGGGCGCGGCGGCGGTTTCTTCCAGCGTGTTCCAGCCGCCGCAATGCGGGCACTTGCCCTGCCACTTTGGCGAGGTGCCGCCGCATTCTGCGCAGACGTAAACGGTCTTGGCCTTGGCCATGATCAGTCCTCGAAATACACGGGCACGCGCGGCGCGACCGCGCACAGCAGCTCATAGCCTATGGTGCCGGACGCGGCGGCGACGTCGTCCACCGACAGCCCGTCCGCGCCCCACAGGGTGACCGGCGCGCCATCCCGCGCCTGCGGAACGGGCTCCAGATCCACGGCCAGCATGTCCATGGAAACACGGCCCAGCAAGCGGGTGCGCACGCCCGCCACGACGACAGGCGTACCGGTGGGGGCATGGCGCGGATAGCCGTCTGCATAGCCGCATGCCACCACGCCCACGCGCATATGCCGCTGGGCCCGGTAGACGCCGCCATAGCCGACCGCATCGCCTGGCTGCAAGGCCTGCGTCCCGATAAGGCGCGAGCGCAGCGCCATCGCGGGCCGCAGCCTCCACTGGGCGGCGCTTTCCCCGCCGAAGGGGCTGGCGCCGTACAGGGCGATGCCCGGCCGCGCCCAGTCCCCGGCGACTTCCGGGTAGCGCAGACAGGCCGCCGAGTTGCACAGGCTGGCGGGCCCGCTCATGCCTGCCGTGGCGCGGCGGAATACGGCGAGTTGCGCGGCAATGCCTTCATCGGTATCCGCCGTGGAAAAATGGGTCATGGTGCCGAGCTGCGCCACCGCTCCCGCCTCCTGTAGGGCCCGCAGCCGCGCGTGGGCGCCCGCGCCGTCCGCCGGCGTGAAACCGAGCCGGTTCATGCCGGTGTTGAACTTGAGGAAAACGTCGAACGGCCTGGCCGGCCTCGCCGCCTCCAGCATCGCGAGTTGGTCGGCATGATGGACAGTCAGCGTCAGGCCGTAGCGGCCGGCGACCTCCAGGTCGACCGGTTCGAAGACCCCTTCGAGCAGCAGGATGGGCCTGCTCCAGCCGGCCTCGCGGCAGCGCACGGCCTCGGCCAGGTCCAGCATGGCCAGCCCATCGGCCCGCGCGAAACCTTGTACGGCCCGCTCGATGCCATGGCCGTACGCATTGGCCTTGATCACGGCCCACACCCGCACCGGATCGGCCGCCCCGCGCACGCTGTCGAGCCGCGCGCGGATGGTGCCGAGATTATGGGACAGCGCCGAGCGCGAGATCGTGGCGGAAATGGGACGGGGCATGGCACAGCGGCAGGCAAAACGAGAGTGTAGCCCTTGCGATGGGTGAATGCCGAGGCCTTCCCCACGAAGTGCGTTGGGTTCAGCCCAGGAAGCCGCCGATCTGGCTCCGCCAGTCCGCCGGTTTCGCCCCCGGAGGGGCGGCGCGCGTAAGCACGTAGGGAGGGGCTCCAGTATCATCGGGCGCGGATACATACTGCCATGCCCATGTCTGCCGGTCACTACGAGAACTTCCCCGTCGCCTCCCTGCTTCTACCGCCGCATTTGCGCCGCGCGGTGCTGGACATCTACCGCTACGCCCGCGCCGCCGACGACATCGCCGATGAAGGCGACGCCAGCGACGTGGAACGGCTGTCCGCCCTCGCCCGCTTCTCGGCCTGCCTCGACCGCTTGGAAGCAAACAGATCCGGGTGCCCGGACCAGGCTGCGCCGCCCCCGTGCAGCGAAGACCTGGCCAGAATCTTCACGCCGCTGGGCGCGACCATCGCCCGCCACGCTCTTCCTCTCGCACCCTTCCGGGCCCTGCTGTCGGCCTTCTCTCAGGACGTCACGGTCAAGCGCTATGCGGACTACACCTCGCTGCGCGACTATTGCAGCCGCTCCGCCGATCCGGTGGGCGAATTGATGCTGCACTTGTACGGCGCGGCCACGCCGCGCGCGCTCGCCTGGTCGTCGGCCATCTGCACCGGACTGCAACTGGTCAATTTCTGGCAGGACGTGGCCGTGGACTGGAACAAGGGCCGGGTCTATCTTCCGCAGGAAGACCTGGCCCGGCACGGCGTGACCGAGGACGACATCGCCGCGGGGCGATGCACCGACGGCTGGCGCGCGCTGATGGCTGCCGAGGTCGGCCGCGCCCGTGCGCTGCTACACTGCGGGGCACCGCTGGCGCCGGCCTTGCCCGGACGGCTGGGCTGGGAACTCCGGCTGATCGTCCAGGGCGGCCTGCGCATACTGGAGCGCATCGAGGCCTGCGGCTACGACGTGTTCCGCGCCCGGCCGGTCCTGGGCCGGGCCGATTGGGCGCGCATGGCATGGCGCGCCTTGCGCATGCGCCGCGCCCAGTCTGCCCTCCCTCATTCTCACGACTCATGACGCCTGACCAGTACTGCCAGGAAAAGGCCGCCCAGAGCGGGTCGAGCTTTTATTACAGCTTCCTGTTCCTGCCCCCGGAGCGCCGCCGCGCCATCACCGCCTTGTACGCGCTGTGCCGCCAACTGGACGACACGGTGGACGAGGCCGGCGAGGCGTCGGTGGCGCGCATCAAGCTGGCTTGGTGGCGTACCGAGATCGACAAGCTGTTCCAGGGCAGGCCCGACCATCCCGTCACCCAGGCGCTGGCGCCCCACCTGCAAAGCTGCGGCATCACGCAGGACCGCCTGCTCGCCGTCGTGGACGGCATGGAAATGGACCTGGACCAGACCCGCTACCTGGACTATCCCGGTCTGCAGCGCTACTGCCGGCTGGCCGCGGGCGTGGTGGGCGAGCTGTCGGCCGGCGTGTTCGGCTACCAGGACGCCCAGACCCTGCAATACGCCGACCGGCTGGGGCTGGCTTTCCAGTTGACCAACATCATCCGCGACGTGGGCGACGATGCGCGCAAGGGCCGCATCTACCTGCCGGTCAACGAACTGCAGCAATTCGACGTCAAGGCTGCCGACATCCTGAACGGCCGCTATTCGGAAGGCTTCACGGCTCTGATGCAATTCCAGTGCGAACGGGCGCGCCAAGTCTATCGCGAGGCGCTCGATCTGCTGCCCGCCGGGGACCGGCGCGCGCAGCGGCCCGGGTTGATGATGGCCGCGATCTACTACGCCCTGCTCGGGGAGATCGAGGCCTCCGGCTACCAGGTGCTGCACCAGCGCATTTCGCTTACCCCGCTGCGCAAGCTGTGGCTGGCCTGGAAAACCTATATCAGCGGCGGCCGTGCGCTGTGGCGGCAGATCCAGTCCTGAGCGCCGCGCAGCGCGTCGCGGTGGTCGGTGCCGGCTGGGCCGGCCTGGCGGCGGCGCATGAACTGGCCGGGCGCGGCTTTGCCGTCACGGTGTTCGAAGCCTCCCATGAGGCAGGCGGACGCGCCCGCGCCGTGGCCGGCAAGTCCTTCGAAAACGCTTCCCATCCCCTGGACAACGGCCAGCATTTGATGCTGGGCGCCTATACCGACACGCTGGCCTTGATGCGCGAACTCGGCATCGATATGGACGCCGTGCTGCTGCGCACGCCCTTGCGCCTGGAAACCGCGGACGGCAGCTATATGCTGCGCGTGCCCAGGCTGCCGGCGCCGCTGCACGCGGCCGGCGCGCTGCTGGGCGTGCGCGGCCTGTCTTTCGCCGCGCGCCGGGCCGCGTTCCGCTTGATGGCCTGGCTGCGCCTGCGGCATTGGCACACGCCGCCCGGCTGGAGCGTTGCTCAACTGCTGCAGGCCCGCACGCAGCCGGCGCCGCTGGTCGCCCGGCTGTGGCGCCCGCTTTGCCTGGCCGCCCTGAATACCCCGCCCGATCAGGCCTGCGCGCGGCTTTTCGCGGCCGTGCTGCGCGACGGTCTCGATGCGCCTCTCGCCCACAGCGACCTGCTGCTGCCGCGCCGCGACCTGTCTTCGCTATGGCCGCGGGCGGCGGCCGCTCGCCACGACATGCGCTACGGGCACGTCGTCCGCAGCGTCGCGGCCAACGGCCAGGGCGTGTGCATAGACGGCGAGCCGTTCGCCGCGGGCGTCCTGGCGGCCCCGCCCGCTGTCTGCGCAAGGCTGCTGCCCGACGACCCGGCCATGCAGCCGGCCGTGCAAGCGATGCAGGCCTTCCGCTACCTGCCCATTGCCACACTGACCGTACGGTTCGCCGCGCCGCTGCGGCTGCGTTTCCCCATGCTCATGCTGGATGAGGATCCGGCGCGCGGCCACGACGGGCAATGGGTGTTCGACCGGGGATGGCTGCTGCGCCAGAATCCGGACCACGGCGAACTGGCGGTCGTGGCCAGCGCCGCGACGGCTCTCGCATCGCGCGACCGCGGGCGGGCCGCCGGGGCGCTGATCGAACAGTTGCAGGAACAGCTCGCCGGCCACGCGCCGGGCGGCCTGCCCGCGGTACGCGGCTGGGAACTGCTGGTGGACAAGCGTGCGACGTTCGCAGCGCGGCCTGGGCTGCACCGGCCCGGCAACGCGACGGCATGGCCGCGGCTGGCGCTATGCGGGGACTGGACCGATACCGGCTACCCCGCGACGCTGGAGGGCGCGGTGCGCAGCGGGCGGCAGGCGGGACGGCTGCTTGCGGGCAGCCTGAACCCTATGGATCGTACCTAGGCGCGCCCGGCGGCAGGCTCAGCGCGTCTCCCAGCGCCTGGCCGCCGTGTCGTCGGAGCCGCGGGCCTCGACCCAGCGCGTTCCACGAGACGTCGCTTCCTTCTTCCAGAAGGGGGCCTGCGTCTTCAGGTAGTCCATGATGAACTCGCAAGCGGCGAAACATTCGCCGCGATGCCTGCCGGCCACGCCGACGAAGACGATCTGGTCGAGCGCCTGCAGCGTGCCGACGCGATGGATCACGCCTATCGCGCTGAGCGTCCAGCGCGCCTGCGCCTGCGCGACGATGCCGGCCAGAGCCTTCTCGGTCATGCCCGGATAGTGCTCGAGCGTCAGCGACGCCACGCTATCGCCTTCGTTGACGTCGCGCACCGTACCGACGAAGCTCACGACCGCGCCGACCGAAGGATCGCGCCTCAGCGCGGCGATTTCGGCGCCGGCGTCGAAATCGCCGGTTTGCACGCGTACGGAAACAAATGGCGCGGACATGGCAGCCTCGCTGGTCAGCCGCCCGTCACGGGCGGGAAAAAAGCGATCTCGTCACCGGCCTGCAGTATTTCTGCGGCCGGGACCATCGTGTGATTGCGCGCCATGCGCACCGCGCGCTCTGGCGCGAGCGCCTGCGCCCAGACGCCGCCGCGGCCGGCCAACCAGGCACGCAAATCCCCGACGGTGCGCACCGCTTCCGGCAGCTCGGCGGTTTCGCCCTGCAGCCCAATAGCTTCGCGCAGCGAAGCGAAGAACAGGATGTCGACTTTCATGGTTTCCGCCTCAGCCCAGCAAATCAGCGTAGCTGATGAACTGGACCATATCGCCGCGGCGAATGGCCTGCCCGCCCGGATTGTCGATGACGCCGTCGCCCCATACGGTCGAGGTCAGCACCGCGGACAACTGATTGGGGAACAGGTCGAGCCCGCCTTGCGCATTGCGCCGCACCCGCATGAATTCACGCCGGCGGTCGGCCTTGGGCCAATCGAAATCGGCGCGCATGGCAGTACGCAGCAGCGGCGCGACCGTCGCGCCGGCCAGCTTGAGCAGCATCGGCTTGAGCAGCAGCCCGAAGGTCACGAAGCTCGACACCGGGTTGCCGGGCAGGCCGATGAAAATGGCCTCGGACCCATCCTCGCGCCGGATCCGTCCGAACGCAAGCGGCTTGCCGGGCTTGAGCGCAATGCTCCACATATCGAGCGAGCCCAGCGCTTCGACCGCAGGCTTGACGTGGTCTTCCTCGCCGACCGACACGCCGCCGGTGGTGATGACCAGGTCGTTGTGGCGGGCGGCCTCGCGCAGCGCGTCGCGGGTGGCTTCGAAACTGTCGTGCACCGAACCCAGGTCCGCATGGGCCACGGGCAGCGCCGCCAGCATACCCTGCAGCAGGTAGCGGTTGGAGTTGTAGATCTTGCCCGGTGCCAGCGGCTCGCCAGGCGCGGCCAGCTCGTCGCCGGTGAACAGCGTCGCCACCCGCAGCAGCGGCCGCAGCGGCAGCGCCGGCACGCCCACCGAGGCGGCCAGGCCGACATCCTGCGGGCGCAGGCGCGCGCCGGCCTTCAGGATGGTGCTGCCGGACTCGATATCGCAGCCGCGCGGCCGCACCCAGGCGCCGGCCTCGACAGGCTTGGCGAACGCCACGCAGTCGTCGTGCACCGTCGCTTCTTCCTGCATGACCACCGCGTCGGCGCCGGCCGGGATGGGCGCGCCGGTGAAGATGCGCGCGGCCGTGCCGGCCGCCAGCGGCTGCGGAACAGACCCGGCCGGGATGCGTTGCGAGACGGGAATGCCGGCGGCGAACAGCGCCGCGTCGGCAGTACGGACGGCATAGCCGTCCATGGCGGAATTATCGGCCGACGGCACGTCGATCGAGGCGGTCACGTCCTCGGCCAGGATGCGGCCGGGGGCGCCGGCCAGTTCGACACGCTCGGCGGGACGGGCCACCGGCCCGACCGCCAGCAAGACCTGGAGCGCTTGGTCCAGCGTCAGCAGATTCTGGGGTGCTTTCACCATGAATTCCTACGCGGCCGTCAGGCGGCGGAAGCGGCGATCAGGTCCTTGACCACCTGCACGTCGGGCTCGATCGTCTGCACGCGCTGCGGCAACTGCTCGATGCCATCGAACCCGGCAGGCCGCGGCGCGGGCTCGCCCAGGGCCTCTTCGATGGTAGCCGAGAACTTCACCGGCAGCGCCGTCTCCAGCACCAGCATGGGAATGCCGGGCTCGACGTAGGGCCGCGCCACCTTGACGCCATCGGCCGTGTGCGGGTCGATGACCACGCCGGTTTCGGCTCGCACCTGGCGAATGGTCGCCAGCCGGTCGGCGTGCGTGCTGGTGCCGGAGACGAAGCCGTACTGCGCTTCGAGGCTGGGCTGGCGGGCCGACAGGTCGAAGGCGCCCTGCTCGGCCAATTGGTCCCACAGCGTCTTCAGGCGAACCGGGTCGCGGCCCATCAGGTCGTAGACGAAGCGCTCGAAGTTCGACGCCTTCGAGATGTCCATGGACGGGCTGGACGTCTCGTAGGTTTCGCTCGAAGCGCGCGGGCGGTAGATGCCGGTGCGGAAGAATTCTTCCAGCACGTTGTTCTCGTTGGTGGCCAACACCAGGCGGCGGATGGGCAGGCCCATGCTGCGCGCCACGTGGCCGGCCAGGATGTTGCCGAAGTTGCCGGACGGCACGGCGAACGACACCTGTGCCATCGGATCGGCGGCGCCGGCCGTGGCCAGGCGCCAGCCGTGGAAGTAATAGACCACCTGGGCGGCGATGCGCGCCCAGTTGATCGAGTTGACCGCGCCGATGCGATGCGTGGTCTTGAAAGTGAGATCGCCGCTGACCGCCTTGACGATGTCCTGGCAGTCGTCGAACACGCCATGGACGGCGATGTTGTGGATGTTGTCGTCCTGCAGCGAATACATCTGCGCGCGCTGGAAGGCGCTCATGCGGCCGGCCGGCGACAGCATGAACACCGCCACGCCCTTCTTGCCTCGCATGGCGTATTCGGCCGCCGAACCGGTATCGCCCGAGGTGGCGCCCAGAATGTTCAGCGTGGAGCCGCGGCGGGCCAGCACGTATTCGAACAGATTGCCCAGGAACTGCATGGCCATGTCCTTGAAGGCCAGCGTCGGCCCTTCCGACAGCCCCAGCAGGAACAGGCCCGGATTGAGCGGCTTGAGCGGCACGATCGCCTCGCCGCCGAACACCTCGGGACGATAGGTCGCGCGGGTCAGCGCGCGCAGGTCGTCTTCCGGGATGTCGGTGATGAAGAGCTTGAGCACTTCATAGGCCAGGTCGGCATACGGCAGCGCGCGCCAGGCCTGCAATTGCTCCGGCGAGACCTGCGGGATGGCCTCGGGCACGGCCAGGCCGCCGTCCGGCGCCAGGCCTTCGAGCAGCACGTCGGTGAATGGTTGCGGGGCCATGCCGCCGCGGGTGGAGAGGTATCTCATGTTTTATGCCAGGGTTTCTATGCGCAGGCGCGTCACTGCGGAGAGTACGGCGGGCAGCGCCTCGATGCGGGCGATGGCGGCATTGACGTTGCGCTCCACCGCTTCATGGGTCAGGAAAATGATGTCGGCCTGGCTCGCATCCTCGCGCGGCTTCTGGATCATCGACACGATGGAGATGGACGCGTCGGCCAGGATGCGCGTGATGTCGGCCAGCACGCCGGGCTGGTCGCTGACCGCCAGCCGCAGGTAATACGAGGTGCGGATGTCTTCGATCGACAGCATGGGGCGGTCGGTGATGGCATCCGGCTGGAACGCCAGGTGCGGCACGCGGTGCTCGGGATCGGCCGTATGCAGTCGGGTCACGTCCACCAGGTCCGCCACCACGGCCGAGGCGGTGGGCTCCTCACCCGCGCCCTGTCCATAGTACAGCGTGGCGCCGACGGCGTCGCCCTTGACCATGACCGCGTTCATCGCGCCCTCGACGTTGGCCATCACGCGGCGCGCGTCGATCAGCGTGGGATGCACGCGCAGCTCGATGCCGTCGGGACGCGCCTTGGTGATGCCCAGCAGCTTGATGCGGTAGCCGAGCTCCTCGGCGTAGCGAATGTCTTCCTGCGCCAGCTTCGAGATGCCCTCGATGTGCGCCTTGTCGAACCGCACCGGCACGCCGAACGCGATCGACGACAGCAGCGTGAGCTTGTGCGCGGCGTCCACGCCTTCGATGTCGAAGGTCGGGTCGGCTTCGGCGTAGCCCAGGCGCTGGGCCTCGGCCAGCACGTCGGCGAACGGCAGGCCGCGCGCGCGCATTTCGGTCAGGATGAAATTGGTGGTGCCGTTGATGATGCCGGCCACCCATTCGATCTGGTTGGCCGACAGGCCCTCGCGGATCGCCTTGATGATGGGGATGCCGCCGGCCACTGCGGCCTCGAAGGCGACCATGACGCCTTTGTCGCTGGCGCGTGCGAAGATTTCGTTGCCATGCTTGGCCAGCAGCGCCTTGTTGGCGGTGACCACGTGTTTGCCGTGGGCAATGGCCTCCAGGACGAGTTCGCGCGCCAGCGTATCGCCGCCGATCAGTTCGACGACGATGTCGATCTCCGGATCGCGGACGATCGCGAACGGATCGGCGACGACCTCGGCGGTCTCGCCGACGCGCGCCTTGGCCTTGACCAGGTCGCGGGCCGACACTTTGGTCGCGACGATGTGGCGGCCGGCGCGGCGGGCGATTTCTTCGGCATTGCGGGCGAGGACCTTGAAGGTGCCGCCGCCTACGACGCCCAGGCCCAGGAGGCCTACTCGGATGGGTTCCATTGTATTTCCGGGCAATACGGTTCTTCGAAACGCGGGGGCAGGCCTGCCAGGTGCCGTCCCGCTGGCAAACCCATTATTTTAGCGGACTTGCGCCGCCGGCAGGAAACCGCCGGCCAGCGCCCCGCGCCCGCTCTGCCCGCAGGCCGGCCCCCTTACCGCAGCAGCCCGTCCTTGCGGAACATTTCCTTGATGCCCCGCACCGCCTGCCGCGTCCGCTGCTCGTTCTCGATCAGCGCGAAACGGACGTGGTCGTCGCCATACTCGCCGAACCCGATGCCGGGCGACACCGCCACATGCGCGTGCTCCAGCAGCCGCTTGGCGAACTCCAGCGAGCCCATCGCCAGGTAGGGCTCGGGAATCCTGGCCCAGATGTACATCGACGCCTTGGGCACCTCGACCATCCATCCCGCCTCGTGCAGCCCCTTCACCAGCACGTCCCGCCGGCTGCGGTACTGCGCGACGATCTCCTGCACGCATTCCTGCGGCCCGTCCAGCGCGGCGATGGAGGCCACCTGGATGGGCGTGAAGGTCCCGTAGTCGTGATAGCTCTTGATACGCGCCAGCGCCGACACCAGTTCCTTGTTCCCCACCATGTAGCCGACGCGCCACCCCGCCATGTTGTAGCTCTTGCTCATGGTGAAGAACTCCACCGCCACGTCGCGCGCGCCCGGCACCTGCATGATGGACGGCGCCACGTAGCCGTCGAAGGTGATGTCCGCATAGGCCAGGTCGTGCACCACCAGAATGTCGTTCTCGCGCGCCAGCGCTACCACGCGCTCGAAGAACGACAAATCCACGCACTGCGCAGTGGGGTTGCTGGGGAAACCCAGGATCATCATGCGCGGCTTGGGAATGCTCTCCTTGATCGCCCGCTCCAGCTCGGCGAAAAAATCCACCCCTGGGGTCATGCGCACCGAGCGGATGTCCGCGCCGGCGATGACCGCCCCGTAGATGTGGATGGGATAGCTGGGATTGGGCACCAGCACCGTGTCGCCGCGATCCAGCGTCGCCAGCATCAGGTGGGCCAGCCCCTCTTTCGAGCCGATGGTGACGATGGCTTCGGTATCCGGGTCGATGTCGACCCCGTAGCGCCGGCCGTACCAGTCGGCGATGGCCTTGCGCAGGCGCGGAATGCCCTTGGAGACCGAGTAGCCGTGCGTATTGCCGCGCCGGGTGGCTTCGACCAGCTTGTCGACGATGTGCGGGGGAGTATCGCCGTCCGGATTGCCCATCGACATGTCGATGATGTCCTCGCCGCGATGCCGCGCCGCCATTTTCAACTCGGCCGTAATGTTGAAAACGTAAGGTGGCAGGCGCTTGATGCGCGAAAACTCCCGGGAGGAGGTGGACATGGCGGATCCTTGCTCGATGAGGTGGCTGCAAAGTGAAAAACGCCTGCATGCGTTCCGGCCGGAGCGCCTGGCGAGGCGTACGATTTATAATAATGCCGTGCGTCCGGGCATTTGTCTCGCCGGCGCATCCGCCCCGGCCGCCGGAGGGCGGTATAGTTGGACCATTCGTCCCGTAGATCCGGAGTTGCCCATTTGAAGTTGCATTCCGACCCGGCCTCGGCGCTGAACACCATTACCGCGTACGGCGATGGCTACCTCGAGGTCAACCGCGTCCGCTACGAGCACGCCCTCGTGTTCGCTCCCGAAGGCGACGTCGTCGCCTGGCCTGTTTCCACCTTCGAAGACATCGATGCCGCCGCGCTCGAAAGCGTCGTGCCGCGCGCCGCGGCCCAGCCGCCCGAGGTCGTGCTGATCGGCACCGGCGCGCGCCAGCGCTTCCTGCCGCCCGCCGTGGTCAAGCCACTGCTCAAGGCGGGGATAGGCGTGGAAATGATGGACACGCTGGCCGCCTCGCGCACCTACAACATCCTGATGGCCGAAGGACGGCGCGTAATCGCCGCGCTGGTCCCGGCCTGAACGATGCGCGCGCCCTTCTTTCAACCTCGCTGTTTCCTGGAGCATCACGCATGAGTACCGCCATCGGGCAAGCCGCGCCCGCCTTCACCGCCCCCAGCACCGACGGCGACATCGCGCTCAAGGACCTCCAGGGCCGGGTCGTGGTCATGTACTTCTACCCGCGCGACAATACGCCCGGCTGCACCACGCAGGGCCAGAACTTCCGCGACCGCTACGCCGACTTCCAGGCCGCCGGCGCCCAGGTGCTCGGCGTCTCGCGCGATACCCTGGCCTCGCACCAGAAATTCAAGGAAAAACAGGGCTTTCCCTTTCCGCTCATCGCCGATCCCGACGAGACCCTGTGCGAACAGTACGGGGTCATGAAGATGAAGAACATGTATGGCAAGCAGGTGCACGGCATCGAACGCAGCACTTTCCTGATCGACGCGCAAGGCAAGCTGCGCCAGGAATGGCGCGGCGTGAAAGTGCCCGGCCACGTCGATGCCGTGCTCGAAGCCGTCCGGCAGCTCGGCTGAACTTGCCCCGGCCACCGCACCCCATGATGACCTTCCACGCGCCCCCGCCGGGCGCGTAGAAGACCCTCCCAGCCCCAGGAGATATCCGTCCATGCCGCTTCCGAAGATGCCCACCCGGCCCGCAGCCATCCTGTCCTTCCCCACGGGCGAGGCGGCACGTCCCGCCGCGCGCGGCAAACGGGCGCAGGCCGAGCCCGCCGCGCTGGCCGGCGAAGCCCCGCCCGCCGTCCAGCCCGAGCTGGAAGGCATCCAGGCGGCGCCGGCCAAGACTGCGCGCAAAACGGCCAAGGCCAGGACGCCGGCCAACTCCGCCGCGCCGGCGCTGGCTCCGGTGCCCGCGGCGCGCGCGCCCCAGCCCGCGCCCGCCCAGGCGCTTGCCGCCGCGCAGGCCGGCAAGCCCGCCGCCGTCCGCACGGCCAAGCGCCGCGCCAAGGCCAGCGAATCGGAAACCGCCAAGCTGTTCGTGCTCGACACCAACGTGCTGATGCACGACCCGAGCGCGCTGTTCCGCTTCGAGGAACACGACATCTTCCTGCCCATGATGACGCTGGAAGAACTAGACAACAACAAGAAGGGCATGTCCGAAGTCGCGCGCAACGCGCGCCAGGTCAGCCGCACGCTCGACGAACTGGTGAGCGACGTCGGCGACATGGAAGCGGGCATCCCGCTCGACAAGCTGGGCAACCGCGACGCCGTGGGGCGCCTGTACCTCCAGACCACGCTGCTGTCCTCCTCGCTGCCCTCGGGCCTGCCGGTGGGCAAGGCCGACAACCAGATCCTGGGCGTGGTGCGCGCGCTGCAGGAACGCTCCACCGACCGCGAAGTCGTGCTGGTGTCCAAGGACATCAACATGCGCGTGAAGGCGCGCGCGCTGGGCCTGCCGGCCGAAGACTATTTCAACGACCAGGTGCTGGAAGACTCCGACCTGCTCTACACCGGCATCCTGCAGCTGCCCGACGACTTCTGGGACAAGCACAGCAAGAACATGGAGTCCTGGCAACAGGGCGGCAGCACCTACTACCGCATCACCGGTCCGCTGTGCTCCCAGTTCGCGGTCAACCAGTTCGTCTACTTCGAAGGCAGCATGCCGCTGTACGCCCAGGTCAAGGAAGTCATGGGCAAGACCGCGGTATTGCAGACGCTGCGCGAATACACCCACAGCAAGAACAACGTCTGGGGCATCACCGCGCGCAATCGCGAGCAGAACTTCGCGCTCAACCTGCTGATGAACCCCGAGTGCGATTTCATCTCGCTGCTGGGCCAGGCCGGCACCGGCAAGACGCTGCTGGCGCTGGCCGCGGGCCTGACGCAAGTGCTGGAGACCAAGCGCTACACCGAAATCATCATGACCCGCGTCACCGTCCCGGTGGGCGAGGACATCGGCTTTCTGCCCGGCACCGAAGAAGAAAAGATGCTGCCCTGGATGGGCGCGCTCGAAGACAACCTCGACGTGCTCAACATGGGCGAAGGCGAGGCCGGCCATGGCGGCGACTGGGGCCGGGCCGCGACCATGGACCTGATCCGCTCGCGGGTCAAGGTCAAATCGCTGAACTTCATGCGCGGCCGCACTTTCCTGAACAAGTTCCTGATCATCGACGAGGCGCAGAACCTGACGCCCAAGCAGATGAAGACGCTGATCACCCGCGCCGGTCCGGGCACCAAGGTGGTATGCCTGGGCAACATCGCGCAGATCGATACGCCCTACCTGACCGAAGGCAGCTCCGGCCTGACCTACGTCGTGGACCGCTTCAAGGGCTGGCCCCATTCGGGCCATGTCACGCTGCAACGCGGCGAGCGATCACGGCTGGCCGACTACGCGGCCGAGGTACTCTAGGGAGTCCCTCCAGGCGCAACGGACCATCGCCATGAACGCCACCCCAGCAACCGAAGGAAATGCCGGCGGGGCCGCCGCCGGTTTCCTGCACGCCATCTGGCACGCCCTGGACGGCCCCCCGGGGCTGGCGGGCCAGGCGGCGTTCACCGGCACGGGCAGCCTGCCCTCCGTCTTTGCGGTGACCGAACTGGCGGCAGCCTCCATCGGCGCCGCAGGGCTGGCGCTGGCGGAATTGCTGGCGCTGCGCGGCGGCCAGGCGCCGGCCGTGCGGGTAGACCGGCGCCTGGCCTCGTTCTGGTTCGACTCCTCTTTGCGGCCGGTGGGCTGGAAACGGCCGCCGACGTGGGACGCCGTTGCCGGCGACTACGAAACCGCCGATGGCTGGATACGCCTGCATACGAATGCGCCGCATCATCGCGAGGCCGCGCTGCGCGTTCTGGGCTGCGCCGCCGATCGCGACAGCGTGGCGCGCGCCGTCGCAGGCTGGCAGGCGCAGGAACTGGAAAGCGCGGTGGTCGAACAACGCGGCTGCGCGGCACAAATGCGCAGTCTTCAGGAATGGGCGGCCCACCCGCAAGGCATGGCGATCGCTGCCGAGCCGCTGGCCTGGCATGCGCGCACGCCAGGCGCGGAACCTCCTGCCTGGGCCGTGCCGGCCGCGCGGCCGCTGCAAGGCATACGCGTGCTCGACCTGACCCGCATCATCGCCGGCCCGGTCGCCACGCGGCTGCTGGCCGGCTATGGCGCGCAAGTCCTGCGGCTGGACCCGCCGGGCTGGGAAGAACCTGCCGCCGAACCCGAACTGACCGTGGGCAAGCGCTGCGCCCGGCTGGACCTGCGCCAGGCCGAAGGCCGGCGCATTTTCCGCCAGCTGCTGCGCGATGCCGACGTGCTGGTGCACGGCTACCGCTCCGACGCGCTGGCCGCCCTGGGTTTCGATGCGCAGCAGCGGCGGCGCATCAATCCCGCGCTGGTCGACGTTTCGCTCGATGCCTACGGCTGGTCGGGCCCATGGAAGACGCGGCGCGGCTTCGACAGCCTGGTCCAGATGAGTTGCGGCATCGCCGACGCCGGCATGCGGCAGTCGGGCCGACCCCGGCCGACGCCGCTGCCGGTGCAGGCGCTGGACCACGCCACCGGCTACATCATGGCGGCCGCGGCGATACGCGGACTGTGCGAGCGCTTGCGCAGCGGCGCGGGCACCGAAACGCGGACCTCGCTGGCGCGCACCGCTGCATTGCTCGTGCAAGAGGTGGCACCGGCCGGCGCAAAACCTCTTGCGCCGGAGACCCGCGGCGACTGCACCGCGCCGTCGGAACTGACGGCCTGGGGCCGTGCACGGCGCCTCAAGCCGGCGCTGGACCTTGCAGGCACGCCCATGTACTGGGACTTGCCCGCCGGCCGCCTCGGCACGTCGCCCGCGGCCTGGACGCTCTCCTAGCGCCGCCTTTCCCCGCCAGCCCCCCTCCCCGTCAGAGCTCCAGCCACTCCTTGCGCACGCCGGGCTGCGCCAGCAATGCTGCGGGTGTTCCTTCAAACACCACGGCGCCGTGCCCCAGCACGTAGACACGGTCGGCGATGTCCAAGGCGAGGTCGAGCTTCTGCTCGATCAGCAGCATGGCCATGCCCTGCTCGCGCAAGACCTGGAAAAACCCGCGCAACTGCGCCACCACCTGGGGCGCCAGCCCTTCGGTCGGCTCATCCACCAGCATCAAGGCCGGATCGCCCATGAGCGTTCGCGCCAGCGCGAGCATCTGCTGCTCGCCGCCGGACAGCACTTGGGCATCGGTGTCGGCCCGGCGGCCCAGCGCGGGAAATAGATCGTAGGCGTCCTGCGGGCGCCACCGCCCCGGCCGAGCCTGCTTTTGGCCGAGCAGCAGGTTCTGCGCCACCGTCATGCCCGGAAAGATGTCCCGGCTTTCCGGCACGTAGCCTATCCCCAGGCGGGCGATGTCGAAAGGCCGCAGCGTGCGCGTTTCGCGGCCGTTCCAGACAAAGCTGCCGCTGCGCGCGACCAGCCCCATGACAGTCCGCGCCAGGGTCGAGCGGCCCGCCCCGTTGCGCCCCAGCAGCGCCACGATCTCGCCGCGCCCGACTTCCAGGCGCGCGCCATGCAGGACTTGCGCCTTGCCATACCAAGCGCGCGCATCCGCTATCCTGAGGGCCATATCACCCATGGGCGTGCTCCCCGGCCTGGCCCAGATAGGCGCGGCGCACGGCCGGGTCTGCGCGGATGCGGTCCGGCGTGCCGGTGGCGATCATCTCGCCCCGCACCATGACGGAAATCCGGTCCGCCAGCTCGAAGACCACCTGCATGTCGTGCTCCACGATCAAGACGGTGCGGCCGCGGCAAGCCTCGCGCAGCAAGGCCGACATCCGCGCAGCCTCGGTGCGGCTCATGCCGGCGGTCGGCTCGTCCAGCAGCAGCACGCTCGCGTCCGTCGCCAGCACCATGCCCAGTTCCAGCGTGCGCTGGCCGGCATAGCCGAGTTCGCCCGCCAGCCGTAGCGCCCACGTGTCGAGCCCCAGGCCGGCCAGCAGCCGGTCCGCGCGGGCATGGGCCGCATGCAAACCCCGGCGCCGCAGATAGCCCACGCCGCAGGCCCGCATCGCCGCACAGCGCAGGTTGTCCGCCACCGACATGCCGGCAAGGACATTGGCGACCTGGAAACTGCGCGACAGGCCGCGCCGCACCACCTTGTGCGCGGGCAGACCCGTGATGTCGCGGCCGTGCAGCCGGATCCGTCCCGCCGTCGGCGCTGCCACGCCCGACACCACGTTGAACAAGGTGGACTTGCCCGCGCCGTTCGGACCGATCAGCGCATGGAACTCGCCCCGCTCCACCCGCAGCTCTACGCCGTGCAGGATGCGGGCCTGGCCGTAGCGCATCGCCACGCCTTCCAACGCCAAGGCGATGCGCTCATTGCCGCACATCGCCGTGCTCCTGTAAAGCCATATGCCGTTTTCCCGTCCTGCGGCAGGCCATCCCCATACCCAGCAATATGCAGGCAGCCGCCCACGGCAGCGGCGCCCGGGCATCGAACTCCAGGCCGAACCAGCCTGCGGCCGGATTGCCCGCCTGACCGTGCGCCAGGCCGTAGGCGAGCTCCACGGCCAACGTCAACCCCGCCAGCAGCAACACGGCCGCGGCCGCTTGCCACGCATGCGCGCGCAGCCACGGCCAGGCGCCCTGCCGCCGCCACTGCCCCGCCAGCGAGCACGCCGCGCCGGCCAGGCCGCCCGGCATCGCCAGCACGACCAGCGCGAACAACAATCCCAGATAAAGCTGCCACGCGCCGGTATAGCGCGACAACGCGACCGAACATGCCGTCACGACCAGCGCGCCGAGCACCGGGCCCAGGAAAAAACCGCTGCCGCCGACCACTACCGCCAGCAGCACCATGGCCGAGCGTGCCGTGCCCAGGCTTTCCACGCTGGCGATCTCCAGATTCAGCGCCACCAGGCCGCCGGCGAGACCGGCGAAGAATGCCGCCAGCACCAGCATCAGGAAACGCACCGCATGCGGGTCGTAGCCCATGAAGCCGACCCGCTGGGGATTCTCGCGCACCGCGTTCGCCAACCGCAGCAGCGGCATGCGCCCCAAGCCGTAGATGGCCGCGCCGCACAGCAACGCCCAGCCCGCCGTCAGGTAATACATGGCGAGATCGGCGCCCAGGTCTGGATCGAACCAGCCCTCCATCCCGAGTGCCGGGCCGGCGGTACGGTCTCCCGCCAGGCCGGACTCTCCGCCGAACAGCTCGGGCCACGTGCCTGCCGCCGCATAGACCAGTTCGCCGATGGCCAGCGAGATCATCGCAAAGGGCGTACCGCCCCGGCGCGTGGTCGGGTAGCCGATCAACAGAGCGAACGCAGCGCCCGCGAGGCCGCCGGCCAGCGGCAGCGCCGCCACCGGCAAAGCCCATCCTCCCTGCGCCGTGGCGCGCAGCAGATGGATGACGGCGAAACCACCCAGCCCCGCATAGACCGCATGTCCGAACGACAGCAGGCCGGTCTGGCCGAGCAGCAGGTTGTAGGAAAGCGCGAGCACCGCCATGGCCGCCATCTGCGACATCAGCCCGAGCTGGAAGCGGCTGCCCAGCAGCAGCGGCGCCAGCATGGCCAGCAGTCCCAGCGCCAGGCTCCACGCCACCCCGGAAGAAACGCGCGCCCACGGCCTCATGTCTCGCGCGCGCCCATCAAGCCGCGCGGCCGCCATACCAGCACCGCGACCATCAGCAGATACGGCAGCACCGGCGCGATGCGCGACAGCGGCCAGGCGGCCAGCGCGGCGACCGCCTCGGGTCGCGCGCCCAGCCATCCGGCCACGCCGGCCAGCGACAAATGCGCGCCGACGGCCAGGGTCTGCACCAGGCCGATCAGCAGGCTGGCCACGAAGGCGCCCGCCAGCGATCCCAGGCCGCCCACGACAGTGACGACGAAGACGATGGGCCCCAGCGCCTGCGCCATGCCGGGATCGGTCACGAATACGCTGCCGCCGATGGCGCCGGCCAGCGCCGCCAGCAGGCAGCCCGCGGCGAACACCAGCATGAACACGCGCGGCACGTCGTGCCCCAGCGCCTGCGCCATGTCCGGATGGGCGATGGCCGCCTGCACCACCAGGCCGATGCGCGTGCGCTTGAGCCCCCACCACAGCGCCGCCAGCATGGTTCCGGCCACGGCGGCGATCACCAGCCGGTAGGCCGCGAAAGCCTGGCCGCCCAGCACGAGCAGCGGCTCGGCCAGCGCCGCCGGCATGCGATACGGCACCGCCGAACGGCCCCATACCAGCTGCACCAGCTCGACAATGACGTAGGCCAGCGCGAAGGTGAACAGCAATTCGGCCACGTGGCCGCGCGGCCGCAGGCGGCGCAGCGCGAAACGCTCCACCGCCGCCCCGCCCAGGCCCGCCAGCACAGGAGCCAGAAACAAGGCGGTCCAGAACGCAGCGCCCGCCGGCATCGACGCCCGTGCCAGCGCGCCGCCGACGGCATAGGCAAGATAGGCTCCCAGCATGTAGAAACTCGCATGGGCGAAGTTGATGATGCCCATCATGCTGAACACCAGGGTCAGCCCGGCCGACAGCATGAACAGCAGCAGGCCGTAGCAAAGCCCGTTGAGTACCGATACGATCAGGCCTTCCACGCACCCTGCTCCCGGCGGGCACGCGCGCCTGCCCGCCCCGTTCCGCGGCGGCGTAGGGAGCGGGAGAAAAAAATGGAATCCATGCAAATAGGTTAACCTGAGAAAAGGTCCCCCCTACGCGCTTACGCGCGCCCAGTATGGTGAGCCCCCAGCCGCTGCGCGGTAGCCCCCGAAGGGGGCTGGGCCCGCCTTGGGGCGGCCCGGCGCCGAGCCCAGGGGCGACGCTGGCGGACCGGCGGAGCCGGATCCGCGGCGCCCTGGGTAAGGGCCCGTACATGCAATGTGGAAGGCGCACGGCGCCGTGGATAACTGTTTTGAAGCTCGTGACCGATCTTTCTTCGCTGCGAACCGACAATTCCTTTGCCGCGCTGCCCGAGGACTTCTACTCCCGGGTCACGCCCCAGCCGCTCGGCGATCCCTGGCTGGTTCATGCCAACCCCGAGGCCGCCGCGCTGATCGGACTTGCGCCCGAAGCCTTGGCTGGCCCGCAGTTCCTGGCAGTGTTCTCCGGCGCTCAGCCGCTGCCCGGCGGCGCCCCGCTGGCGGCCGTCTACAGCGGCCACCAGTTCGGCGTCTGGGCCGGCCAGTTGGGCGACGGCCGCGCGCTGCTGCTGGGCGAGGCATGCGGCCCCGCGGGCAGTTGGGAGCTCCAGCTCAAGGGTTCGGGCCTGACGCCCTACTCCCGCATGGGAGACGGCAAGGCGGTGCTGCGCTCGTCGGTGCGCGAATATCTTGCCTCCGAAGCCATGCACGGACTGGGCATTCCCACCACCCGCGCGCTCGCTCTGGTCGCCTCCGACGACCCGGTCATCCGCGAAACCGTCGAAACCGCCGCGGTCGTCACCCGCATGGCGCCGAGCTTCGTGCGTTTCGGCTCGTTCGAGCACTGGGCCAGCCGCCAGCGTCCCGACCTGCTGCGCACACTGGCCGATTACGTCATCGACCGTTTCTATCCGGAGTGCCGCCCCGCTCCCGCGGGAGAAGCCCAGTCTGCCGCCGGCCCCTATCTGCGGCTGCTGGCGGCCGTCACGCGCCGGACCGCCGAGCTGATGGCCGACTGGCAGGCGGTGGGTTTCTGCCACGGGGTCATGAATACCGACAACATGTCCATCCTCGGGCTGACCCTGGACTACGGCCCGTACGGCTTCATGGACGGCTTCGACGCCCACCACGTCTGCAACCATTCCGACTCGGCCGGCCGCTATGCCTGGGATGCCCAGCCCGCGGTCGGGCATTGGAATCTCTACCGCCTGGCCGGCGCGCTGATGCCGCTGGTCCAGGACGAAGCCGCGCTGCGCGCGGCGCTGGCCGGCTACGAGCAGGCCTTCCTCGGCGCCTTCCATCGCAAGATGGCGGCCAAGCTGGGGCTGCGCCAATGGCAGGACGGCGACGAGGAACTGCTCGACGGGCTGTGGGCCGCCATGCATCACGACCGCGCCGACTTCTCACTGGGTTTCCGCCGGCTGGCCCGGGTCGCCAGCACCGAAACGTCCCCGCCGCCCGGCGGCGAAACCTTCGAAGATTTGTTCATCGACCGCGAGGCCGCGCAGGCCTGGCTGGCTGGCTACCGCGCCCGCCTGCGCCAGGACGGGCAAGCCGATGCCGCGCGCGCCGCCGCGATGAACCGCGTCAACCCGCTCTATGTCCTGCGCAATCACCTGGCCGAACTGGCCATACGCGCAGCCCGCTCACGCGACGCCGGCGAGATCGACAGGCTGGTGCGCCTGCTGCGCGACCCCTATACGGAACAGCCGGGCTGCGAAAGCTACGCCCGCCTGCCGCCCGACTGGGCGGGATCCCTGCAAGTCAGTTGTTCTTCATGAGGCTTCGATCCATGACCGACAAACCCAAAGTCCACAAATCCGACGACGAATGGCGCACGCTGCTCACCCCCATGCAATACGCGGTAGCGCGCGAAAAGGCGACCGAAAGGGCCTTTACCGGACAATACTGGAATCACCATGAAGCGGGCATCTACCGCTGCGTGGCCTGCGGCACCCCGCTGTTCGCCTCGGACACCAAGTTCGAATCCGCCTGCGGCTGGCCGAGTTACTTCGCTCCCATCAACCCCGACAACGTTCGCGAGGAAGTCGACACCACCCACGGCATGGTGCGCACGGAAATCCTGTGCAATGTCTGCGACGCCCACCTGGGCCACGTATTCGAGGACGGCCCGCCGCCCACCGGCCTGCGCTACTGCATCAACTCGGTATCGCTCAAGTTCGAACCCTTGTAGGGCCCTGCCCGTTCTTTTCCTCCACTTCAGCCATCCCTGTCCGCGATTCCGATGAAATTACTGTTCGATCTGTTCCCCCTGCTGCTGTTCTTCGCGGCCTACAAATTCGCCGACATCTACGTGGCCACCGGCGTCGCCATGGCGGCCAGCGTGCTGCAGATCGTCTGGCTGCTCGCGCGGCGCAGAAAGATCGAACCCATGCATTGGATCAACCTGACCATCATCGTGGTGTTCGGCGGTGCGACCCTGTTCCTGCACGACGAAACCTTCATCAAGTGGAAGCCGACCGTGCTGTACTGGCTGTTCGCCGCCGTGCTCGCCGGCGGACAGTGGCTGTTCAGGCGCAACTTCCTGCGCAGCATGCTGGGCGCGCAGATCCAGTTGGCCGACACCGTCTGGAACCGGCTCAACATGGCATGGGTGACGTTCTTTGCCGCGGTCGGCGCGCTCAACCTGTACGTGGCCTACCGCTGGCCCACCGAGATCTGGGTCAACTTCAAGGTGTTCGGCATCTTCGGACTGCTGCTGGTATTCATCGTCCTGCAATCGATCTACCTGGGGCGCCACATCAAGCAGCCCGGCGAAGGCAAGGTCGAGGAAATCGCCAAGCGCGAGACCGACGCGGGAGCGGAACGCTCATGAACCAGGAGCGCATGGACTGGATCCGCGAGCGCCTGCAGGCGCTCGCTCCGCGCTCGGTAGAGGTGCAGGACGACTCCCACCTGCATGCCGGACACGCCGGCGCGCAAGGCGGGGCCGGCCACTTCCGGCTGCTCGTCGTCTCGTCCCGGTTCGCGGGCCTGAACCGGGTGGCCCGACATAGGCTGGTGTATGATCGACTGGCAGACTTGATGCCTACGCATATTCATGCACTGGCGATCCAGGCACTGACACCAGAAGAACACTCTGCATCACCCCATTGAGCCCGGTCTCTACCCTCGTATCTCTTCTTCCTTTCATCCTCAAGGACTTCCATCAATGAAGCGTGTTTTGATGCTGGCAGCCGCGCTGACCGTGGCCGCCCCGGTTTTTGCGCAGAATGCCGCCGTCGTCAACGGCAAGGCCATCCCCTCTTCGCGCGTGGACCAATTCGTCAAGCTGCTGGTCAAGCAGGGCCAACCCGATTCGCCGCAGCTGCGCGAGCAGATCCGCGATGAACTGATCAATCGCGAGATCTTCCTGCAAGAGGCGGACAAGCGCGGCGTCGCCCGGCAGCCCGAGATCCAGGCCGAGATCGAGCTGACCCGCCAGACCGTGGTGATCCGCGGCCTGTTCAATGACTTCATCGCCAAGAACCCGATCACAGACCAGCAGGTCCAGGCCGAATACGATCGCGTCAAGGCTGCCCAGGGCGGCCAGGAATACCTCGCCCGCCACATCCTGGTCGAGAGCGAGGACCAGGCCAAGGACATCATCGCGCAATTGAAGAAAGGCGCGAAGTTCGAAGACCTGGCCAAGCAATCCAAGGATCCGGGCTCGGCCGCGAACGGCGGCAGCCTGGACTGGGCGCCGTCCTCCACCTACGTCAAGCCCTTCGCCGATGCCCTGGGCGCGCTGCAAAAAGGCCAGATGACCGAGGCCCCCGTGCAGACCCAGTTCGGCTGGCACGTGATCCGCCTGGACGACGTGCGTCCGGTCGAGTTCCCCCCGGTGGACCAGTTGCGGCCGCAGATCGAAGAATCGCTGCGCCAGAACAAGCTGCGCGAATTCCAGAGCAGCCTGCGTGAAAAAGCCAAGATCCAATAATTTGTTGGTTTACGCCAACAACGCAGGCGTGCTCATTAATTAAATTTTGAACAATCAGGGTTTTCCTTGATTGATCCCAAAAACCCCATGAATTCAGCCGTTTCCGGCAGTTTTCATGGGGTTTTCCTTTAATTTCGACACGATGCTCATCCGTGCAAATTCGAGCCTTCCGGTCCACAAGTTGCAATTAGGTGACAGAAAGTGAGACCTCCCCGCAAAACACTACAGGTACGGCGGAATTAGCTGTTGGCACCCCAGGGCCTTTCTGGTGAAATTCACCAAGATTTCTTCACAGCATGTGCAACCGCGTAGAAATCGCAAGCATGATCGGGGGGTTGCCTTCGGTAACGGAAACGGCAGCATTGTTTCCCCACCATCTCCCGATCTATTGAGTTACTCACTCCGCTGGAGACCTATTTAAATGAAGAAGACCCTTCTTGCCGCCGCCCTGCTGGCTGGCTTCGCAGGTGCCGCTCAAGCTCAAAGCAACGTTACCCTGTACGGTATCGTTGACGCCGGTTTCAACTACGCCAAGCTCGAAGGCAACAAGAGCCGCGTTGGTATCGACAGCGGCCTGATGGGCCAATCGCGCTGGGGTATCCGTGGTTCGGAAGACATCGGCAACGGCCTGAAAGCCATCTTCACGCTGGAAAACGGCTTCAACGCTGACGAAGGCACCCAACTGCAAAGCCGCCTGTTCGGCCGTGCCGCCTGGGTGGGCCTGGAAAGCGCCTCCGCCGGCCGCGTGATCTTCGGCCGTACCACCAACCTGGGCTTCGCCTGGGCTGCTGGCATCGTCAACCCGTTCGGCCTGAGCTTCGGCACGTCGACCGTTGGCAGCACCTTCGGCTACAACGACGCCGATCTGGGCGCCGGCCGTGCCGACAACGCCGTCTACTACTTCTCGCCCCGTTTCTCCGGCTTCCAGGCCGGCATTGGCTACAGCTTCAACATCAACGGCCAAGAAACGATGAACACCAAGGCCAATAGTCGTCTGCTGGACCTGGGCGTGCAATACGCCAACGGCCCCCTGAAGGCCGTGCTGACGTATCAAATCGTCGATCCGGTCAGCCAGACCGCCGGCGGTACCGCTGTTGCCAACAACGGCAAGTTCAAGAACCTGACCCTGGGTGCCAACTACGACTTTGGCGTCGTGGCTGTCTACGCTGGCTACGCCAACGCGAAGAACATCAACAACCCGGGCGCCTGGAACGGTGCTGCTGCCTACTCCGGTACCGGCTACACCAGCGGCGCCACCAGCGCCAACTTCACCAAGGACAACGCCTGGACCCTGGGCGTGAGCGCCCCGATCGGTGGTGCGGCCAAGGTTTACGCCGCCTACCAGAAGGCCACTCAGTCCAAGGTCAAGGGCTTCGCTCTCGGCGCCACCTACGATCTGTCGAAGCGTACCAACCTGTACGCCTACTTCGCCCAGAACGAAGTTCGCCAGTGGACCACCAACCGCGACCTGGATGCCCGCCAGTTCGCCGCCGGTCTGCAACACCGCTTCTAAGCACAGCCTGCCGGCCTAGTCCGGCATGCACGGAGCCCTCGGGCTCCGGTGCGATCAAGCTTGAAACCCCGCCTCGTGCGGGGTTTTTTATTGGCAGCCTCCCAAAACGCAAAAAAAGTGTCCAAAAGCTACCTCGCAAGCGCATCCGTTGCCTTCATGGCGAAACGCGTGAAATCCGTCTCGTCCTCGCGACTAGCTTGCAAATCGCAATAATTTTGATTGATTGGCCTCCCCCGGGCTTTCTGATGAAATTTCCCTCAGGTTTCCTGGCTGGCCAGCCAAGCCGGGAGATTGGAATCGATTGTTTTTCTGCTCATCGAAAGCTGAGTTTTTGCCGGAGGTCAATAAATGAAGAAAACGCTACTCGCAACCGCCCTGCTGGCGGGTTTCGCAGGCGCCGCACACGCCCAGTCGTCTGTCACCCTATACGGTTTGGTGGACGCGGGCTTCAACTGGAGCAAAGAGGACGGTCGGACTCGCAAGGGAATCGATAGCGGCCTGATGAGTCAGTCGCGCTTCGGGATGCGCGGTTCGGAAGACCTGGGCAATGGTCTGAAGGCCATCTTCACGTTGGAGAACGGCTTCACTACCGACACCGGCACGGAAACCCATGGCCGCCTGTTCGGCCGCTATGCCTTCGTCGGCCTGGAAAGCGCCCAGGCTGGCCGCCTGACGCTGGGCCGCACCACCAACTTGGCCTTCATGTGGGCCGCCGGCATCGCCAACCCCTTCGGCCTGAGCTTCAGCAGCGCCAGCATCGGCAGTACTTTTGCCTATAACGATAACGTCATGGGCGGAGGTCGCGTCAATAACTCGGTCTACTACTACTCGCCCTCGTTCGCCGGCTTCCAGGCCGCCGTCGGTTATAGCTTCAACGCTTTCGCGCCTATCGGCGGCACCGACTCGGAACTTCCCGAGAGCGGCAGGAACAACCGCATGATCGACGCCGGTGTGAAGTATGACAACGGCCCCCTGAAAGGCGTGCTGACCTATCAGCAAGTCGAATCGCCGGTCTCCGGCTCCAATACCTTCAGGAACCTGACCGCGGGTCTTAGCTACGACTTCGGCGTTGCCGCCGTGTACGCCGGCTATGCGCGGGCGCAAAACATCACGACGGGTTATCTGAACAACTATAACCGGGTCGTTGTCGCTCCCGGGACCACTCCATTCACCAAAGACAACGCCTATACGCTGGGTGTGAGTGCCCCTGTCGGCCCCGGCAAGATCTACGCCGCCTATCAAAAGGCTACCAAGTCCAAGGTGGACGGCTGGGCGGTCGGCTATACCTACGACCTGTCTAAGCGCACCAACCTGTACGCGTTCTTCGCGGACAACGACGTGCGCAACTTCGCCGAAGACCGCGACATGACCTACCGCCAGTTGGCCGTGGGCCTGCAGCACCGCTTCTAATCGATCGAAGCCCCTGGAAAACCGCCGCAAGGCGGTTTTCTTTTTTCAGCTTGGGCTGCCCTGCGTTTTCCCATCTGCCGGCACACCGCGGACGCAACAGGCCTCAGCCGCGGAACACCTCGTCCAGGTTGGACGCATCCAGCACATTCAAAGCCCAGGCATCCAGTTCGCCATCGGAAGCACCGGCCAGGCGTTCGCGCACGGCAACCGGCAACGGACCGAAGCGCGCACCAACTGCTGCTCCAGCAGCCGCGCCTTGCCCTCCTGCAGCCCTTCCCTTCGGCCTTCCCTTCGACCTTCCTTGCGGCCCTCTTCTCGGCCTTCCTCCCGCCCAGCTTCAAGCCCTTCCTGCTTCCAGCGCAGGCTCCAATCGATCTTTTCGGCAGTGATCATCGCATCGAACTCCTGCAGATTTTCCACTTTGGGCATCCTAACACCCGGTGCCCGATCCGGCAGCAGCACTTCGGTCAGCCACGCCGTGAACGCCCGTTCCAGTTCTTCCAGCGCCGTCCCCCGCAGGCGCCGCACGAGTCCCCGCAGCGCCTGGCGCATCTGGTCCTCGTCGGCCGCATGCTCCAGCCGGAACAGCAGCGTGGCCAGGTTCTCGGCAGGCAGACTACCGTGCGCCAACAATGCCCCTTCGTCCAACAGCAAATAACGCAGTTGCGGCACGTACGGCTCGAGCCCCTGCGCCTGCGCAATCAACTCGGACACCTGCTGGGACGCCCTCCATCGCGGCACGCCGTTGTACAGCACGATGGGCAGCATCGGCGGCAGCCGCCCGTCGCCTTGCGCGCCCTTGTGCCGCAGGATGTCTTCGTATTCCAGCCCGACATAGGTCAGTGCACGCAACGCCATGTAGGGATCGCTGCGCGACTGGAATTCCAGCAGCAGGTATACGTACACCCAGTCCCCGTGCCGGCTGCGCACCCGCCAGAGCATGTCGCTGGCCCGGCGGCGGCTGCCCCGCGGGGCCACGTGTTCGGCGTTGAGCCGCTCCAGGGTGGAGAAGTCGGCCTGGGCCACCCATTCCTGGCGCACCACGCCTTGCAGCAGTTCGGCCATCATGGCCGGATGGGAAAAGAGGCTACGGTAGGCGCTGTCGTGACGGGACACGGAAGACTCGGCGGAAAGACGAACGGGAAGCGCCACTCTAGCGAGCTTCCGCCCCTCGCGAATCTGCCTGAAACTGTCCCATGGGACAGTTTCGTCATACTTTCCCCATCCCCTACCAGTAGGGCTACACCCAGCGCCGCGCGTTGCGGAACATGCGCATCCACGGCGAGAACTCGCCGCCGCTGTCCTTCTCGCCCCAGGAGGCCGGGCTCCACGACATCTGCACGTTGCGGAACACCCGTTCCGGGTGCGGCATCAGCGCCGTGAAGCGGCCGTCGGCGGTGGTCACGCCTGCCAGGCCGCCCGGGCTGCCGTTGGGGTTGTGGGGATAGGCTTCGGTGGGCTTGCCCGCGTGGTCGACGAAGCGCATCGCGGCCAGCACCGATCCGGTCTTGCCCTGCTGCGAGAAGTTCGCGTAGCCCTCGCCGTGCGACACCGCGATGGGCATGCGCGAGCCAGCCATGCCGTCGAAGAAGATGGACGGCGATTCGGGGATGTCCACCAGCGAGAAGCGCGCCTCGAATTTCTCCGAGCGATTGCGGGTGAAGCGGGGCCAATCCTGCGCACCCGGGATCATGGGCGCCAGCGCGGCCAGCATCTGGCAGCCGTTGCAGATGCCCAGCGCGAAGGTGTCGCCACGGCCGAAATAGGCGGCGAACATCTCGGCCAGCACCGGGTTGTACTGGATGGTCTTGGCCCAGCCTTCGCCGGCCCCCAGCACGTCGCCGTAGCTGAAACCGCCAACCGCCACCAGGCCCTTGAAGTCGGCCAGGTCCACCCGGCCGCCCAGCAGGTCGGTCATGTGGACGTCCCAGGAGGCAAAGCCGGCCCGGTCGAAGGCGTAGGCCATCTCAACCTGGCTGTTGCAGCCCTGCTCGCGCAGGATGGCCACGCGCGGACGTGCGCCGGCAGCGATCATGGGCGCGGCGACGTCTTCCTGCGGATCGAAGCCGACCTTGGGCGCCAGACCGGGATGGCCCGCGTCGTCCCATTGGTCGAACTCGGATTGCGCGCATTCGGGGTTGTCGCGCAAGGCCATGATGCGGCGGCTGACCTCGCTCCAGGCCTTGCCCAGCTCGGCGCGCGGCTTACCCCAGATGCGCTTGGCATCGCGGTAGAACTCGATCTCGTCACGGCCGTTGGGCTCGCCTATCACGTGCGAATGCGCCGACAGGCCGGCGCCGCGCAGCACTTCCATGACCGCGTTGCGGCTGGCGGCCGGCACTTGGATGACCGCGCCGGCTTCTTCGGCGAACAAGGCCTTGATCGTCAGCTCGTCGCGCTGCACCGAGACTTGCTCGGGGCGGATCTTGAAATCGCCCCAGTCGGCGGCGTGGGGATCGAGCGTCAACATGTCGAGGTTGATCGAGACGCCGGTATGGCCGGCGAAGGCCATTTCGCACACCGTGGCGAACAGGCCGCCATCGGAGCGGTCGTGGTAAGCCAGGATCACGCCGCTGTCCGCCAGGGTGCGGATGACGGCGAAGAAAGCGCGCAGATCGTCCGGCGCGTCGATATCCGGCACGGCCTGGCCGACCTGGCCGACGACCTGCGCCAGCACGGAGCCGCCCAGGCGATGCTTGCCGCGCCCCAGGTCGATCAGGATCAGCGTGGTGTCGCCCTGATCGGTGCGCAGCTGCGGCGTGAGCGTCTTGCGCACATCGTCGACCGGCGCGAAGGCGGTCACGACCAGGGACACGGGCGAGACCACGCGGCGGTCTTCGCCCTGCTCGTTCCAGCCCGTGCGCATGGACAGCGAATCCTTGCCCACCGGGATCGCCAGGCCGACCTGCTGGCACAGCGTGCTGACCGCGCTGACGGTGTCGTACAGCGCCGCATCCTGTCCGGGTTCGCCGCAAGCAGCCATCCAGTTGGCCGACAGCTTGACGTCTTCCATGCGCGGCACCGGCGCGGCGGCAAGGTTGGTGATGGCCTCGGCCACCGCCATGCGGCCCGAGGCCGGCGCGTCGATCACCGCCAGCGGGGTGCGTTCGCCCATGGCCATGGCCTCGCCGCGCATGCCGCTGTAGTCGGCCAGCGTGACCGCGCAATCGGCCACCGGCACTTGCCACGGTCCGACCATCTGGTCGCGCGCGGACAGGCCGCCCACGGTGCGGTCGCCGATGGTGATCAGGAAAGTCTTGTTGGCGACCGTGGGATTGCGCAGCACGCGCAAGGCCACGTCGTCCAGTTCCAGGCCCACGACGTCCAGCGGCTCGCCCGCGCCGGACTGACGCGCGACGTCGCGCTCCATGCGCGGCGGCTTGCCCAGGATCACGTCGATCGGCACGTCCACCGGACGCGCGGTCTTGGCCCAATCGGCCGCGGCCACGTCTCCGGCGCCGAAGCCTTCGCCGTTGACCACGCGCAACTGGCGCTCCTCGGTGGCCACGCCGACCACCGCATAGGGGCAGCGCTCACGCCCGGCCATGGCGTCGAAACGCTCAAGGTCCCGGGGCAGGATGGCCAGCACGTAGCGCTCCTGCGATTCGTTGCTCCAGATCTCGGCCGGCGACAGTCCCGACTCTTCCAGCGGCACGCGCTGCAGGTCGAACACCGCGCCGCGGCCGGCGCCGTCGACCAGTTCGGGGAAAGCATTCGATAGCCCGCCCGCGCCGACGTCGTGGATGGACAGGATGGGGTTGTCCGCGCCGAGCTGCCAGCAGCGGTCGATGACCTCCTGCGCGCGGCGCTCGATCTCGGGGTTGCCGCGCTGGACCGAATCGAAGTCCAGGTCGGCCGTATTGCTGCCCACACCCATGCTGGACGCGGCGCCGCCGCCCATGCCGATGCGCATGCCGGGTCCGCCCAGCTGGATCAGCAGCGCGCCGGGAGGCAGGTCCAGCTTGTGCGTATAGCCGTCTTCGATGGTGCCCAGGCCGCCGGCGATCATGATGGGCTTGTGGTAGCCCCAGCGCACGCCGCCCGCGGTCTGTTCGAAGGTGCGGAAATAGCCCAGCAGGTTGGGACGGCCGAATTCGTTGTTGAACGCGGCGCCGCCTATCGGGCCCTCGATCATGATGGACAGCGGCGAGGCGATGCGGTCGGGCGCGCCGTGGCCCTCGTGTTCCCAGGGCTCGAGTGCATCGTCGAAGCGCAGATGCGACACGGTGAAGCCGGTCAGGCCCGCCTTGGGCTTGGAGCCGCGGCCTGTTGCGCCCTCGTCGCGGATCTCGCCGCCCGCGCCGGTAGAGGCGCCGGGGAACGGCGAGATGGCGGTCGGGTGGTTGTGGGTCTCGACCTTCATCAAGGTGTGCACGATGGCTTCGCGCTTGCCGTACTCCAGCCCTTCGGCGCCCGGCTGCACGTGGAAGCGTTCGGCCTTGCCGCCGGCCATGACCGCGGCGTTGTCCGAATAGGCCACTACCGTGCCTTCGGGCTGGGCCTTGTGGGTGGCGCGGATCATGCCGAACAGCGTGTTGTCCTGGGCCTGGCCGTCGATGACCCACTGCGCATTGAAGATCTTGTGCCGGCAGTGTTCGCTGTTGGCCTGCGCGAACATCATCAGCTCGACGTCGGTGGGATCGCGGCCCAGGCCGTTGAAGGCCTCGACCAGATACTCGATTTCGTCGTCCGACAGGGCCAGTCCCATGGTGCGGTTGGCCGCCACCAGGGCGGGCGCGCCGTCGGCCAGGAGCGGCACGGTCTGCATGGGCTTGCCGGCCAGCGTGGCGAACAGCGGTGCACCGTCGAACCCCCCATCGACCACGGTCTCGGTCATGCGGTCGTGCAAGGCGCCCGCCAGCGCCGCCAGTTCCTGCTCGGCCAGCGGCTTCGCTCCCCCCAGCAAGCCGCGCTTCTGCGTCAGCGTATAGACCGCGCCGCGCTCCACGCGCCGCACCTGGGCCAAGCCGCAGTTGTGCGCGATGTCGGTGGCCTTGCTGGCCCATGGCGATACCGTGCCAAGGCGCGGCACCACCAGCAGTTCCAGGCCCTGCTGGACCGCAGGCGCGGGATCGCCATAGCGCAGCAGGTTCTCCAGGCGCTGCCGCTCATCCGCGGACAGTTCGCCTTCCACGGACACGAAGTGCACGTAGCGGGCCGCGACGTCCGTCACCGAGGCGTTCAGGGATTGCAGCCGGCGCAACAGGCGGTCGCGGCGGAACGAGGAAAGGGCAAGAGGGCCGGGCAGGCGCAGGATGGAGGCCACGATAGGAAGCGGAAGCGGAGGAAATCACGGGGAAAACGCAGCGGGGAGCCGCGTGCCAATCCATGATTTTACTTCGTACTGCCGGATAGGGGAAAACCAGTCCACGCGTTCACCGGCCGCCGCCCCCCTGTCACCTGAAACGGCACTGTCCAATCCAGGGCACCGCGGATCCGGCCGGAGGGCGCGCGTCAGCGCATAGAGGGAGTTCATTGCCCGTAAAACCACACCGGCCGGGATTTTTTCCCACGGCCACGCCGGCTGCCGCGTAAAATCGCGTGCCCGCCGCAGCGGGCAAGGTGCGCCGGCCACGGCGCATGGACAACAGCAAGGCGGGGCAGGTTTTTTTCTATGCATGTGATTGTGATCGGTGCCGGCATCGTCGGGGTATGCACCGCGTATTGGCTGAACCGGCACGGCATGCAGGTCACGGTCCTGGACCGCCGCAGCGGCATCGCGCAAGAGGCGAGCTTCGGCAGCGCCGGCCTGGCCGCCGCGGATCACGCCGCGCCGTGGGCCTGTCCCGGCATGCCGCGCCACCTGGCTTCCTATATGTTCAAGGCCGAGCAACCGGCGATGCTGCGCCCGGCCATGGATCCCCGGCACTGGGGCTGGCTGCGCGCCTGGCTCAGGCAATGCCAGGCCGAGCGCTATGCCGGCAACCTGGGCGCCATGCAACGCCTGGCCCGCTACAGCCGCACGTGCTTCGCCGAACTGCAGGAACGCCATGGCTTCGAGTACGAACGCCGCAACGGCACCGTCCAGTTGCTGCGATCGCAGCGCGATGTGGAACGCAGCAAGCCCGCACGCCAACTGATGCAGGAGCATGGCATCCCGCACCAGTTGCTCACGCCCGAACAGGCCATCGCGCTGGATCCGCATCTGCGCGATGCGAGCCGGGTGGGCACGCCGCTGGCAGGCGCCATCTACTATCCCGGGGACGACTCCGGCAACTGTCCGCTGTACGCCCGCCTGCTGGCCGCCGAATGCGAGCGCAACGGCGTGGTCTTCAGGTTCAATGCCATGGCGCGCCCGACCCAGGACATTCGCGGCGCGGTCGCGGGCGTGCAACTGCACGACGGCCAGGCGCTGGCGGCCCAGGCCGTCGTCATGGCCAATGGTTCGGACGCGACGGCGATGCTGGTCAAGCTGGGCGTGCGCGCGCCGCTGCTGTCCATTACCGGCCACGCGGCCACGGTGCCCCTGCGCGACGATGCGATCGGTCCGCGCCGCGCCTTCATCGACCAGGCCTACGGCGTCAGCTTCACGCCGCTCGGCCACAGGCTGCGCATCGCCAGCACGACCGACCTCGGGGGACGCCGCCCCGGCACCCACGACAAGGCCCGGCGTACCCTGGCGCGCGCGGCGCGCGACTGGCTGCCCGGCGTCCTGGACTTCTCGCGCGCGACCTGGTGGTCGGGCGCCTGCGCCACCACGCCGGACGGCCCGCCCATCCTGGGCAGGACCCGCCTGCCCGGCCTCTACCTGAACATCGGCCACGGCGCCCACGGCTGGGGCATGGCGCCCGGCGCGGGACGCATTGTGGCGGATGCCGTGGCGGGCCGCGAGCCCGGAGAGCCCCTCGACGGATTGGACATTGCCCGCTACGCGCGCAAGAATCGGGGCTGACGCTCCGCCTTCGCCGGCGGCCTTTCGAGTCTTGCTTCCCTGCAGCCGACCCTCACCGTGCACGCTCCCGCCCACTTCCTGTTCCGGACGCCGTCGATCCGCCTCGTCGAGCGCGAAGCGCTCGCCTCTCTGCCCGCCCACACACTGATGCGCCGCGCCGCCTGGGCGGCCGCGGACCTGGTGGCGCAGCGCTGGCCCGAAGGCGCGATCGTCATCCTGTGCGGGCCCGGCAACAATGGCGGTGACGGGGCGATGCTGGCAGCGCTGCTGCATCAGGCCGGACGGTGCGTGCGCGTCTGGGCGCTGCCCCATGCCGCGCCGCCGCCCGACGCCGCGCAGGCCTGGCGCGAGCTGCCCGAGGGCCTGCTGCAACCGGGCGATCCCAGCCAGCTTCATCCCGAAGGCAAGCCTCCCGCCCTGATCGTCGATGCGCTGTTCGGCATCGGCCTGTCGCGTCCGCTGCCGGACCAGGCGGCGCGCTGGGCCGGCTGGGCCCGCCTCACGCAAGCCCCGGTGCTGGCGCTCGATGTGCCGAGCGGCCTGGACGCCGATACGGGCGTCGCGCAAGCCGCCAGCATCGTGGCTACCCATACCCTCACCTATATCGGCGACAAACCCGGCCTGCACACGCGCGGCGGCGGTGATCATGCCGGTACGGTCGGCGTTGCCGACCTCGGCCTGTCCGAGCGGCTGGCGCACCACGCGCACGGAGCGGGCAGGCTGATCCAGGCCAGCGATTGCCCGGCTCTTTTCACGCCGCGCGGCAACGATACCCACAAGGGCAGCTACGGCACGCTGGGCCTGATCGCCGGTGCGCCCGGCATGGCCGGCGCCGCGCTGCTGGCGGCGCGTGCCGCGCTCTACGCGGGCGCCGGCAAGATACTGGTCGGATTGGCGGAGCCAGACTCCTGCTCGCTGGCTTGCGACCCCCTGCATCCGGAGCTCATGCTGCGGCCGGCGGGAGACCTGCTCGCCCAGGCCGGCAGCCTCGGGGTGACATGCTGGGTCGCCGGCTGCGGCATGGGCACGGGAACCGCCTCGCACACCTGGCTGGCGCAATTGCTCACGCGGCTCCCCGGCGAGCAGCCGCTCGTGCTGGACGCCGACGCTCTCACGCTGCTCGCCGGAGATCCCGCATTGGCCACCATGCTGGTCAGCCGGCATACCCCAGCCATCCTGACCCCGCATCCTCGCGAAGCCGCCCGCCTGCTCGGCACCGGCACCGACGCCATCCAGGCCGACCGCATCGCCGCAGCGCAAGCGCTGGCGGCGCGCTATCGCGCATGGGTGATCCTGAAGGGTGCGGGCACGGTGGTCAGCTCCCCCACGGGGCAATGGTCCATCAATGGCAGCGGCAATGCCGGCCTGGCCACCGCCGGCACGGGCGACGTGCTGGCCGGAATGCTGGGGGCGCTGCTCGCGCAAGGACTGGCGGTGGACGATGCTGCGCGCGCAGGCGTCTGGCTGCACGGCGCCGCGGCCGACGAACTCGTGGCGCAAGGCACGGGGCCGATCGGCCTCACCGCTGGCGAAATCGCCCCTGCCGCACGCCTGCTGCGCAACCGGGGCCAGAGCGACGCGCGCCGCGGCCCTGGCGCGTCGGCATGAGCGGCGGCCGCGTCACGACCACTTCCCTGCCCCCACGAACCTGGTCACGACACCTCTGCCGCCGAATCGCGCACCAGCCTGCCGCCCGCCACGACCAGTTGCCGCGCGCAGCGCTGCGCGAGCTTGGCGTCGTGCGTGACCAGCAGCAGCGTGGTGCCACGCTCGCGGTGCAATTCGAACATCAGGTCGATGATGGCATCGCCGGTCGCCGAATCCAGGCTGCCGGTGGGCTCGTCGGCGAACAGCAGCGCAGGCTCCACGACAAAGGCCCGGGCCAGCGATACGCGCTGCTGCTCGCCGCCCGACAACGTCTTGGGATAGTGCCGCAAGCGCTCGCCCAGGCCGACCCGTTCGAGCATGGCCGTTGCGGCCGCGCGCGCATCGCGCCCGGCCAGTTCGAGCGGCAGCATGACGTTCTCCAGCGCCGTCAGATGCGGCAGCAGCTGGAAAGACTGGAATACGAATCCCACGTGGCGCGCCCGCAGCTGGGCGCGCTGGTCCTCGTCGAGCGCGTACAGATCCTCGCCGGCCAGTTGCACGGAGCCCGAAGTGGGCACGTCCAGCCCTGCCAGCAAACCCAGCAGGGTCGACTTGCCGGACCCAGAACTCCCGGTAATGGCTACGGTCTCTCCAAAGTCGACCGTAAAATCCACGGCATCGAGTATCGCCAGTTCGCCGCTCGAATCCGCTACCCGCTTGGTCAGGGAGCGCACGGCGATCGCCGTGCGGGCCGTAGGCTCGGTCCGGACGCTGCCGGGCTGGGATCGGGTCGTTGCCGTCATGATGGGATCGCTTGAAATAAGGAAAGACATGATAAAGCCTTGCTCGAAGCCGCCGTCCGTTCCTGCCGGCCAGTTCGCCGGCAACCGGCGGCGCGCGTTCGTGGCGGCATGCTGCCTGGCGCTGGCCGGCGCCTTGCCTGCAGCCGTGGCACAGACCGTCACAACGCCACGGAGTTCCGCGCCCGTGCTGCTAGTGCTTGGCGACAGCCTGTCGGCAGGCTACGGCCTTCCGCGCGAAACCGGCTGGGTGACGCTCCTGGAGAAACGGCTGCGGGAACGCGGTCACGCCTACCGGGTGGCCAACGCCAGCATCAGCGGCGACACCACCAGCGGCGGCGCCAGCCGCCTGCCGGCCCTGCTGGCGCAATACCAGCCCGGCATCGTCGTGATCGAGCTGGGTGCCAACGACGCGCTGCGCGGCCTGTCGCTGCAGATGACCGAGGCGAACCTGGACAAGATGGCTGCGGCGGCACGCCAGGCAGGCGCCCGAGTCCTGCTGGTGGGCATGCAGATACCGCCCAACTACGGACGCGCCTACACCGAACGCTTCAAGCAGCTCTACGCCGAAGTGGCCCGTCGGCAGAAAGCCGCACTCGCGCCCTTCCTGCTGGAAGGCGTCGCGCAGCATGTCGAGATGTTCCAGGCCGATCGACTGCACCCGACCATCCAGGCGCAGCCGCGCCTGCTGGAAAATGTCTGGCCCCATCTGGAGCCGCTGCTGGAGGAAAGTTCACCCTCCGCCCGCTGATGCGGGTAGAAGGTGGGCCGCCCTTCAGCGCGCCGGGGCGGGACTCACCTGTTGTTTGCCATTGTCGGAGACGCTGGCTTTGTACTTGCCGCGCAGGGCCTGCAGCACGGCCAATTGCTCGGCCTGCGCCCAGCGGCGCTCCATCATGGATTTCTCGTTGGCAAGAAGCGCGGCATCCGGCGCCTGGCCGGCCTCGGCCTTTTCGATGCGGGCGATGACGTAGGCATCACCGGCCTGGGCGCCGACGAAGGCCGGCAGCTTGTCGGCCGAGGCCTTCATGACGGCCTCGAGCACGGCAGGCGCCAGGCCCTGCGGCGCGTTGCGCGCCACCGTGACCGGCGCGCCGAACCCTTGCGTCGAGTCCTGCGCCTGCAGCGCCTTGAGCCTGGCCTCTCCGTCCGCACGCGCCAGGGCCAGCGCCTTGTCTTCCACCAACTGCTTGCGCACCCCGTCGGCAACGTCGGCGAGCGGCTGCACGGAAGCCGGCGTCACCTTGGCTGCCCTCACCGCGACCAGGCGGTTCGGCTCCAGCTCGATCGCGCCGGAGTTGCGCTTCTCGCGCAGCACGTCTTCCGAGAACAGCGCCTGCACCACCTTCGGATTGCCGAAGACTTCATTGCCGGCCAGCCCGCTGCGGGTAATGCCGCTGGCGTCCTGCACCTTGAGATTGAATTTCTGAGCGGCCGGATCCAGCGTGTCGCTCTGCTCGTACACCAGATTGGTGAACTGCTCGGCGGCTTCGGCAAAGCGGCGCGCGGCCTGCTGCTGCCGGATTTCCTCGACGATCTGGCTGCGCACCTCGGCCAGCGGCTTGACCACGGCCGGACGCACGCCTGTCAGCTTGATGACGTGGAAGCCGTAGTCGGTGGGCACCACCGCAGACACCTCGCCCTGCTGGAGCGAGAAGACGGCATCTTCGAAAGGCTTGGCCATCATGCCGCGGCCGAACCAGTCGAGATCGCCGCCGCTGGCCGCCGACCCCGGATCCTGCGAGTTGTCCCGCGCCAGCTTGGCGAAATCCGCGCCGGGCGCCTTGGCCTGCTCCGCAAGCGCCTGCGCCTTGGCGCGCGCCTCCTCGCGCGCGGCGTCGCTGGCGTCCTTGTCGGCCGTGATGAGGATGTGGCTGGCGCGGCGCTGCTCGTCCTGGCGATAACGCGCCTGGTTCTGTTCGTAATAGCTCTTGACGTCTTCGTCCGACACGGCGATGCCGGACGTGGCGGCGCCCTGGTCCAGCACCACGTACTGCGCATCGACCTGCTCGGGCACGGCAAAGCGGGTGCGGTTGGCCTCGTAATAGGCTTTCACGTCGTCGTCGGACACGCTGACCTTGGCCCGGTAATCCGCCGCCGCGATACGCAGCGTCTGGAGCTGGCGCCGCTCGGTGGCGGCAGCCACCAGCCGGGACATCACGGCCTCGGGCACGGCGGCGGACGCGGCGACCGGTCCCAGCACCTGCTGCAGTGCCAGGTCGCGCCGCAGCTGGGCCTCGAACATGACCGGCGTCATGCCCTGCGCAGCCAGCGCATCGCGATAGCGCGCGTTGCTGAAACGGCCGTTTTCCTGAACGGCAGGAATAGCCTGGATCGTGGCGCGCAATTGCTCATCCGACGCGGAAAAATGCTTCTGGGAAGCCTCGGCGGCGATCAGACGCGTATTGATCAGTTCGTCCAGTACCGCTTGGCGCATGGCAGGCGTATCGAAAGCCTGCGAATCGAACTGCGAGCCCATCATGGCGCGCAACTGGTCCAGGCGGCTGCGCACAGCGGCATCGAACTCCTGCTGCGAGACGGGTTCCCCCGCGACGGTCGCCAGGGCCTTGTCGCCCTCCATGAAGCTGGAATAGCCCTGGATGCCGACGAAAACGAAGGACGGCAGGATCAACAGCAGCAGGATGAACTGCAACCAGCGGCGATGATTACGGATGAGGTCAAACATGCACGAATACTCCGGTCGGATGCCAGCGGCAAGACGGCCATACAAGCAAAATGCCCACGGACGCAGGCCCGATGGGCATCAAGGACCTGGAGGGCGCAGCGGCATGGCGCCCCGAAAGGCATCGGCGATTCTAGCATGCGGCCCTGGGCGCACGGCGCATGCCGGCCCCGGAAAACGGCGTCGACCTCAGGCCGGTCCGACCGAGGCGAACAAGACTTCGTCGCGCGCCAGATCGCCGCTGGCCTGAACTCTCCGCTTGTTGCTCGCGGCGAAGTCCAGCATGCGGGCGATGGGCACGCGCGCCCGCGCCGCCAGCGCCTCGTCCAGCACGATCTCGCCGCTGCCATGCTCGAGCGCGACGGCCAGCCCTTCCAGCCCGTTCATCGCCATCCAGGGACAGTGCGCACAGCTCTTGCAGCTCGCGCTATCGCCCGCTGTCGGCGCGGCCAGGAAGGTCTTGGCGGGCGCGGCCTGGCGCAGCTTGTACAACAGCCCCATGTCGGTAGCGACGATAAAGCATGAGGCATCCAGCTCCTGCGCCGCCTTGAGCAGCTGCGAGGTCGAGCCGACCACATCGGCCTGGGCGACCACGGACGGCGGCGACTCGGGATGCACCAGCACCTTGGCATCGGGATGTTCCTGTCGCAGCAGCTCGAGCTCCACTCCCTTGAATTCGTCGTGCACCAGGCACGACCCCTGCCACATCAGCATGTCGGCGCCGGTCTCGCGCTGGATGTAGGCACCCAGGTGGCGGTCCGGCGCCCACAGGATTTTCTGCCCGCGCGCATGCAGATGCGCAACGATATCCAGGCCGATTGCGGAAGTTACCGTCCAATCCGCGCGCGCCTTCACTGCGGCGCTGGTATTGGCATAGACGACCACGGTGCGGTCCGGGTGCTGGTCGCAGAATGCCGAGAACGCATCTGCCGGGCACCCCAGATCCAGCGAACACGTCGCATCCAGATCCGGCATCAGCACACGCTTGCTCGGGCTCAGTATCTTCGCGGTCTCGCCCATGAAGCGTACGCCCGCCACCACCAGAGTCTGCGCCGCGTGGTCCCGCCCGAACCGCGCCATCTCCAGCGAATCGGCCACGCAGCCACCGGTGGCTTCGGCCAGTTCCTGCAGTTCGGCGTCGACGTAGTAGTGCGCGACCAGCACGGCATTCTCGCGCACGAGCAGCGACTCGATATGCGCGATCAACGCACGCTTGCGCTCCGCGTCCAGCGCTTGCGGAACTCGCGCCCAGGCCCGCCCGACGGCGCACGCTTGCCCGATGAAAGCAGGAGCATCGAACTCCAGGGAACGAAACATGGCGGCATTCATGGCGTCATCCTCGGATGTTTATGCTCACAGTGAGCATTATTTGGATAAAAAAGAACCGGACGATCCGGTTTCTTGGCACAGGTGCTTATGCTAGACATGAGCATAAATGAAGTCAACACCCATGACGCCAATGCCCGTCGGTAAAAAGAAAAGGGCCTGGATTGCTCCAAGCCCTTGATTCCTGACACATGCCTGCCGCAGCAGAGTGGTGGGTGCTACAGGGGTCGAACCTGTGACCTACGCCTTGTAAGGGCGCCGCTCTACCAACTGAGCTAAGCACCCTCTGGCATGCAAGCCTTGTGTACGGCGCGTATTGTAGCGGATTGCTGCGCTGCCTGCAGGCGGCCGCCCCGTGCTTCTCGTGGCAGGCCGGCAATGCGATCCGGCGATCAGTTGACGGCGTCTTTGAGCGCCTTGCCGGGACGGAACTTCGGCACCTTGGCCTTCTTGATCTTGATCGCTTCGCCGGTGCGCGGGTTGCGACCCGTACGCGCAGCGCGAGCCGTCACCGCGAAAGTGCCGAAACCGACCAACGTCACGGTGCCGCCTTTCTTGAGCGTCGTTTTCACAGCACCCACCAGCGCGTCCAGCGAACGGCCTGCCGCCGCCTTGGAAATATCGGCTTGCTTGGCGATGTGGTCGATGAGCTCGGTCTTGTTCATTAGGCCCCTCACAAGGTCTATCTGTGGAAAAAGTATTTGGTCCCGATGCGTGGTTGCTGCAAGGGCACCCCCGGAAAGCGGCGCGACCCCGGAACAGGCTGGGCCCACGCGACGCAGAGGGCTATTTAAGCCTCGTGCGGAAACCCGTGTCAAGGGAAAACACTCGGGAAAGCCGCGCCAAACCTGATGCTTACAATGATCTCAATGCGCGGCGGGCGCCGCTCCGCGATGCGGCGCGCACCGGTCCGGAGGCAAAAGAAAAGGCGGCGACGCCATGCAGCCCGACCGTAGATACGATGCGGCTGGCCGGCGTGCCGCCCTTGGGCGAGCGACCGGCGGCCGCTCGCGGAGGGGGATGGAACCTTCCGTGCTTAGTGCTTCATGACCGGGTCGGCTGCCGTGCCTTCGGCCGCCACGCGAGCCTCGACCTTGCCTTCCGGCTTGGCGGCCTCTTCTTCCGGCAACGGCTCCGGCAGGCGCTCGAGCGCCAGTTCCAGCACACGGTCGATCCAGCGCACCGGTACGATCTCGAGATGGTTCTTGACAGTGTCAGGAATCTCCGCCAAGTCCTTGGCGTTTTCTTCCGGGATCAGCACCGTCTTGATACCGCCGCGATGCGCGGCCAGCAGCTTTTCCTTCAGGCCGCCGATCGGCAGCACCTCGCCGCGCAGCGTGATCTCTCCGGTCATCGCCACGTCGGCGCGCACCGGAATACCGCTCAGCGCCGACACGATGGCCGTCGTGATCGCCGCACCGGCGGATGGACCGTCCTTCGGCGTGGCGCCTTCCGGCACGTGCACGTGCATATCCTTCTTCTCGAGCACGGTGTGGTCGATGCCCAGGCGGCGCGCACGCGAACGCACCACCGAGCGTGCCGCTTCGACCGACTCCTTCATGACGTCGCCCAGCGATCCGGTGCGCTGGATCGCGCCTTTGCCCGGCATGACCGCCACCTCGATGGTCAACAGATCGCCGCCGACCTCGGTCCACGCCAGACCCGTCACCTGGCCGATCTGGTTTTCCTTCTCGGCCACGCCGAAGGTATAGCGGCGCACACCCAGGTAATCGTTCAGGTTCTCGGCCGTAACGACGACCTGTTCCTTGCTGCCCTTGAGCAGCAAGCCCTTGACGACCTTGCGGCAGATCTTGCTGACTTCGCGTTCGAGCGCGCGCACCCCGGCCTCGCGAGTGTAGTAGCGCACGATATCTTGCAGGGCGGACTCTTCGATCTTGAGCTCGTCGGGCTTCAGGCCGTTGTTCTTCATCTGCTTGGGCAGCAGGTGCTGCATCCCGATGTGAACCTTTTCGTCCTCGGTATAGCCGGACAGGCGGATCACTTCCATCCGGTCAAGCAGCGCCGGCGGAATATTGAGCGTATTGCTGGTAGCCACGAACATCACGTCCGACAGGTCGAAATCGACCTCGACGTAGTGGTCCTGGAAGGTGTGGTTCTGTTCGGGATCCAGCACCTCCAGCAGAGCCGAGGCGGGATCGCCACGGAAATCCATGCCCATCTTGTCGACTTCGTCGAGCAGGAAGAGCGGATTGCGTGCACCGACCTTGGACAGGTTCTGCAGGATCTTGCCCGGCATCGAACCGATGTAGGTACGGCGGTGGCCGCGGATCTCGGATTCGTCGCGCACGCCGCCCAGCGCCATCCGCACGAACTTGCGGTTGGTCGCCTTGGCGATGGACTGGCCGAGCGAAGTCTTGCCCACCCCCGGAGGTCCGACCAGGCACAGGATGGGCGCCTTGACCTTGTCGACGCGCTGCTGCACAGCCAGGTACTCGAGGATGCGTTCCTTGACCTTTTCGAGCCCGTAGTGGTCGTCGTTGAGCACTTCCTCGGCATGCGGCAGCGAGTTGTTGACCTTGCTCTTCTTCTTCCAGGGCAGGCCCACCAGCGTGTCGATATAGTTGCGCACCACGGTGGCCTCGGCCGACATGGGCGACATCAGCTTGAGCTTCTTGAACTCGGCATCGGCCTTCTTCTTGGCCTCCTTGGGCATGTGGGCGGCGATGATCTTCTTTTCGAGCTCTTCGAAATCGGCGCCGTCCTCGCCCTCGCCCAACTCTTTCTGGATGGCCTTGACCTGCTCGTTCAGGTAGTACTCGCGCTGGCTCTTCTCCATCTGCTTCTTGACGCGGCCGCGGATGCGCTTCTCCACCTGGAGAATGTCGATCTCGGTCTCGAGCTGAGCCAGCAGCGCCTCCAGGCGCTCGGCGGTGGAGAACACCTCGAGCATCTTCTGCTTTTGCTCGAGCTTGAGCGGCAGGTGCGCGGCGATGGTGTCGGCCAGGCGGCCGGGCTCGTCGATGCCCGACAGCGAGGTCAGGATCTCCGGCGGGATCTTCTTGTTGAGTTTGACGTACTGGTCGAACTGCGACACGATCGCGCGCCGCAGGGCCTCGGTTTCGGAGCCCTGGCCGCGGTCGGGGTCGATGGGCACCAGCTCGCACGAGAAATGCGCGCCCACGTCGTCGATACGCGTAATGCGCGCGCGCTGCGCCCCCTCGACCAGCACCTTAACGGTGCCGTCGGGCAGCTTGAGCATCTGCAGGATGCTGGCCAGGCAGCCGATCTCGTAGATGTCGTCGGCGGACGGCTCGTCCTTGGCGGCCGACTTCTGGGCCACCAGCATGATGTTCTTGCCAGCCTCCATCGCGGCTTCCAGCGCCTTGATGGACTTGGGCCGGCCCACGAACAGCGGGATGACCATGTGCGGGAAAACGACCACGTCGCGCAGCGGCAGCAGCGGCAACTCGATCGGTTCAGGAGGGAGTATCTGGCTCGCAGACATGATTCGTCCTCGAATTTGAATAAGATCAGGATGAGGGCGTAAACGTGAAATTCAAGCGTCGGCGGGCAACGATTACTCTGCAACGACCGGGCTCATGCATTTTTTCCGGCTGCTCAGCCGAAAAAAACCCATGACCCCTCAATAGGCGCAGACTCATCATTCGCCCGTAAACGGCCATGATTACACGCCTTGATCAGACACTTTAGCATGAGAAAAGTCCCCCTAAGCCCTCCGGGCGCCCCCTCAAGGGGGGCGACACGCGTGGACCGGCAAAGCCGGATCCACCGCATCCTGGATCGAGGGAGGGAATCTTGGTATGCAGTGATCCGTTCTTTTGCCTTGCTTCAGGCAAGCGGATGTTTTGACCCAGGGCACAGCGGATCCGGCTCCGCCGGTCCGCCAGTGCCGCCCCCTGGGGGGCGCCCGTAAGGGCGTAGGGGGGCCTAACTACTACTGGCGACTTTCGGCTTGTCGCCGTAGATCAGCAGCGGGACGCCTTCGCCATTGACGGCGTTTTCGTCCAGCACGACCTTGGTCACGTTGCCCTGGGTGGGCAGTTCGTACATGGTGTCGAGCAGCGCCGCCTCGATGATGGAGCGCAGGCCTCGGGCGCCGGTCTTGCGCTTGATGGCCTTCTGAGCGATGGCCGAGAGCGCCTGGGGACGCACGTCCAGTTCCGCGCCCTCCATGGCCAGCAGCTTTTGGAACTGCTTGATCAGCGCGTTCTTGGGCTCGATCAGGATCTGGATCAGGGCATCTTCGTTCAGCTCGTCCAGCGTGGCCACCACCGGGAGGCGGCCGACCAGCTCGGGGATGAGGCCGAACTTGATCAGGTCCTCCGGCTCGACCTCGCCGAACAGCTCGCTGACCGAGCGCTCGGAATCGGCCTTGACCGAAGCGCCGAAGCCGATGCCCGATTTCTCGGTGCGGCCGCGGATGACCTTCTCCAGGCCGTCGAAGGCGCCGCCGCAGACGAACAGGATGTTGGTCGTGTCGATCTGCACGAAGTCCTGGTTCGGATGCTTGCGGCCGCCTTGCGGAGGCACCGAGGCGACCGTGCCTTCGATCAGCTTCAGCAAGGCCTGCTGCACCCCCTCGCCCGAGACGTCGCGGGTGATGGAGGGGTTGTCGGCCTTGCGCGAAATCTTGTCGATCTCGTCGATGTAGACGATGCCGCGCTGTGCCTTTTCAACGTCGTAGTTGCAGTTCTGCAGCAGCTTCTGGATGATGTTCTCGACATCCTCGCCCACGTAGCCGGCTTCGGTCAGCGTGGTGGCGTCGGCGATCACGAAGGGCACATTCAAGAGCCGCGCCAGCGTCTGCGCCAGCAGTGTCTTGCCCGAGCCGGTGGGCCCGATCAGCAGGATGTTGCTCTTGGAAAGCTCGACGTCGTCGGCCTTGCCGCCGGCATGGCGGATCCGCTTGTAGTGGTTGTACACCGCCACCGAGAGGATACGCTTGGCGCGCACCTGGCCGATCACGTACTGGTCGAGGATCTCCTTGATCTCGGCCGGCGTGGGCAACTCGGACTTGGCGCCCGTTTTCACGTCGGTGGCCACTTCGTCGCGGATGATGTCGTTGCACAGGTCGATGCATTCATCGCAGATGAACACCGACGGCCCGGCGATCAGCTTGCGAACCTCATGCTGACTCTTGCCGCAAAACGAGCAATAGAGCAGCTTTTCGTTCGACCCTTTCTTTTCCGACATGCTCAACCCTGTTCAGTGCGACTGCTCAAAACTTTGTCGATCAAGCCATACGATAGCGCATCGGCTGCCGACATGAAATTGTCGCGCTCGGTGTCCACGGCGATGCGCTCGACCGGCTGGCCGGTGTTCTCGGCCAGGATGCCGTTCAGGCGCTCGCGCAGGTAGAGGATCTCGCGCGCATGGATCTCGATGTCCGTGGCCTGGCCCTGGGCGCCGCCCGACGGCTGGTGGATCATGATGCGCGAATTGGGCAGCGACACGCGCTTGCCCTTCTTGCCCGCGGCCAGCAGGAACGCGCCCATGCTGGCGGCCAGTCCGGTGCACAACGTGGCGACATCGGGCCGGACGAACTGCATCGTGTCGTAGATGGCCATGCCCGCGTACACCGATCCGCCCGGCGAGTTGATGTACAGCGAGATGTCCTTCTCGGGGTTCTCCGACTCCAGGAACAGGAGCTGCGCCACGATCAGGTTGGCCGAGGCTTCCGCCACCGGCCCGACGAGGAAGATGATCCGCTCCCTCAGCAAACGCGAGTAGATGTCGTACGCACGCTCACCCCGGCCGGACTGTTCGATCACCATCGGCACATAGCCGAGGGATTTGGGACCGAGCGACTCGGCCCCGTACATCGATGCGTAGAAATCTACAAATCGTTGCATCAGGCGGTTCCCATCAATTCGTCGAAGGAGACTTGCTCGTCCTTGACCTGGGCCTTGGACAGCACGTGTTGCACGACATTGTCTTCCAGCACGATGGCTTCGATCTCGGCCAGGCGCGCCTTGTCCGTCAGGTAGTAGCGCACCACTTCCTCGGGCTTTTCGTAGCTTTGCGCGAAGTCTTCGATGCGGGCGCGGATCTGATCGGGCTTGGCCTTCAGGCTTTCGGCCTTGACCAGTTCGGACACCAGCAGGCCCAGGCGCACACGGCGCTCGGACTCGGAGGCGAAGGCTTCGGCCGGGATCGGCAACTGATCGGCATTGGGCACGCCGCGCTGCTTGAGGTCTTCGCGCGCGGCGGCAATGCGCTGCTGCGTGTCGTCCTCGACCAGCGCCTTGGGAATGTCGAAGGTCGCGGCCTTGGCCAGGGCGTCCATGACGCTGGCCTTGGTGCGGGCCAGCGTGCGGTTCTTGACTTCGCGCTCGAGATTGGCGCGGATGTCGGCGCGCAGTTTCTCGACGTCGCCCTCGGCCTGGCCGAGCTGTTTGGCGAACTCGGCATCGACCGCGGGCATCACGCCCTCTTCGACCTTCTTGACGGTGATCGTGAATTCGGCGGTCTTGCCGGCGACGTCGGCCGAACCGTAGTCGGCCGGGAAGCTCAGCGGGAACACCTTGGTCTCGCCGGCCTTCAGGCCGCGGGCGGCTTCCTCGAACTCGGGCAGCATGCGGCCCTGGCCCAGCACGAACGGGAAGTCCTGGGCGGTGCCGCCCTCGAACGCCACGCCGTCGATGGTGCCGGCGAAGTCCAGCGTCACGCGGTCGTCGTCAGCGGCCGTGCGGCCTTCGCGTTCTTCGAAGGCGACGCGCTGCTTGCGCAGGATGTCGATCGTGCGGTCGACCTCGGCATCGCCGACTTCGCTGTTGGCCTTGGAGATTTCCAGCGCCGACAGGTCGGGGACGGCCACCTCGGGATAGACCTCGAAGGTGGCGGTGAAGGCGACGACGTCATCGGTCACGCCTTCGGTCTTGGGCTCGACCGACGGGGTGCCGGCCAGACGCAGCTTGGAATCGGCCACGACCTTCTCGAGCACGTCGCCGATCTTGGCGTTCAGCACTTCCATGCGGACCTCGGGGCCGTAGGTGCGCGCCAACATGGGCAGCGGAACCTTGCCGGGGCGGAATCCCGGCATCTTGGCGGTGCGGGCCAGGCGCTTCAAGCGCGTTTCGACTTCTTTTTCGATGTCGGCCACCGGCACGGAGAGATCAACGCGCCGCTCAAGACCCGACAGGGTTTCAACCACAGGCTGCATGCAAAAACCTATATTGAGTATGTGTAATCGACAGAATCGGAGTTACCCGCGCCGCGAGAGGCACCGCAACCAGGGATCGATTCGGGCATTCGCGAATTGTGCCATACCCCCGGACGACGCCGAGCGGCAGCCGGCCCGCTGGGCCGGCCTGCCCGGGCCGAGGCCTGGCACTGCCAGGGTTGTTCAAACTGGTGGTGCGACCGAGAGGAATCGAACCTCCACAGGATTTCTCCCGACAGGACCTAAACCTGTTGCGTCTACCAATTTCGCCACGGTCGCACTTCAGAAATCGGATTGTAACCCGACTCGCGCAAAGGGCTGGTCCGGGGGCGTCGAATCCTGCCTACACGCTTTGCCGCAGCGGGCGCCCCGGGCGCGGCCTGCACCGTTTGCCCGTTTACCTTTATTGATCTTCCTTGCAGAAAGGTTGGGATAGATTGCAGCCGTGATCCAGAACCCGACTCCCGCATCGACGTTTGCACCGGCCCCGCACCCCGGCGTCTTCGCCCGGCCCACGGCCGGGCCTCTGCCCGCGCTGCCGCTCTCCCGGGCCGCAGGGCCCGCTCTGCGGGGTCACGCCACGATGAATGCCTCCCGCTCCCCCGAAATCGCGATCCTCCTCGGCGAAACCGGCCGCGACTATGAAATCGCCAACGATCTGATGCGTAGCGGATGCGTAGTCTATGTTTGTAGCAGCGCCCAGGAAGTCCATGCCTTGCTCCGCGCCGGGAAGACTCCCATCCTGTTGTCCGAGGAACCGCAATCCGCCGCGTTCCAGCACACGGCGCTGACGCGCCTGGTGTATGCCCGCCCTCCGACCCACGGCAGTCCGGGCGATGTCCAGGTACGCGTGGCGGGCTCCGACGGCACCGAACAGCTCCATACGATCCTGGACACCATGCGGCGCCATCTGTCCGCCACGCATCGCCCGCCCCCTCCTCCTATCCCGCAAGTCACGTCCTGGCGGCTATCCACGCCGCCGCGCGTGCTGACCAGTCCCGATGGCGCGCAAATGCCGCTGGCGCTGACCGAGTGGCAATTCCTGAGCCACCTGTTCGCCGCACCCGGCCAGACCCTGGGCTACGCGCAGTGGCAGGCCGGCTCGCGCGGCGGCGCCGTCGGCAGCCTGCACAATGTCGCGGTACTCGTGAGCCGGCTGCGCCGCAAGGCGCAGCAGTACCGGATCACCCTGCCCCTGGAAGCGATACGCAGCACCGGCTACGTCTTCACCCAGCCTTGCCGGCAGACGGGCTCCGGGCACGATTGAGGCCTGCGCGAGACACCGGAGCGCAGGGCTCCGGCCCCACAGCGAAAAAATGCCGGCCCCAAGGGTACAATCGCGCCCATGAATCCTCGCCTCGGGCTCCTGCAGCCCTATCCCTTCACCAAGTTGCGCGCGCTGTACGCTTCTGTTGCCGCGCCTGCCGGCCTTCGTCCCGTCAGCCTGTCGATCGGCGAGCCCAAGCACGCCACGCCCGCCTTCATCGAGGAGGCCATACGGAACAACCTGGGCGGCCTGTCCGGCTATCCCGCCACCAAAGGGTCGGCGGCCCTGCGCGGCGCGATCGCCGGATGGCTGGAGCGGCGCTACGGCCTGCCCGCCATCGACCCGGACACCCAGGTGCTGCCAGTGCTGGGCTCGCGCGAGGCGCTGTTCGCGTTCGCGCAGACCGTGCTCGACAGCGCGGACAACCCCCGCGTACTGTGCCCCAATCCGTTCTACCAGATCTATGAAGGGGCCGCGCTGCTTGCCGGCGCCCGGCCCACTTTCGTCAATGCCGATCCGGCGCGCAACTTCGGCTGCGACTGGACATCGATCGCGCCGGAACAGTGGAACGAGACCCGGCTGGTCTACGTCTGTTCGCCGGGCAACCCAGCCGGCAACGTCATGGACCTCGACGAATGGAAATACCTGTTCGCCCAAGCCGACAAATACGGTTTCGTGATCGCCTCGGACGAGTGCTACTCCGAAATCTACATGGACGAAGCCGAGCCGCCGCTGGGCGCGCTGCAGGCCGCGCACCGACTGGGCCGCTCGGATTTCCGCAACATCGTGGTGTTCTCCAGCCTGTCCAAGCGCTCCAACGTGCCCGGCATGCGCTCGGGCTTCGTGGCCGGCGACGCCAGGCTGCTGGCGGAATTCCTGCTCTATCGCACCTATCATGGCGGCGCCATGAGCGGCGTGGTCGCGGCAGCCAGCATCGCCGCCTGGAACGATGAAGAGCACGTGCGCGAAAACCGCCGCATGTACCGCGAGAAATTCGATGCGGTACTGCCCATCCTGCGGGAAGTCCTGGAAGTCGAACGCCCGCAGGCCTCGTTCTACCTGTGGCCGCGCACCCCGATCGCCGACACCGACTTCGCGCGCGGCCTGCTGGCGCAGCAGAATGTCTCCACGCTGCCCGGCAGCTACCTCGCGCGCGAGACGCCCGCGGGCAACCCGGGCGCCAACCGGCTGCGCCTGGCGCTGGTGGCCCCGCTGGACGAATGCGTGGAAGCCGCCCACCGCGTCGCCCGTTACGCCCGCACGCTGCCAACTACTCACAAAGCATGAGCATCCTCTGCCCCACCCAGGGTACAGCGGATCCGGCTTAGCCGGTCCGCCAGTGCCGCCCCCTCGGGGGGCGCGCGTCAGCGCGTAGGGGGGGCCCAACCTCTAGGAACCCGACCATGAGCCAAGCACTCAAGACCGTCATCGAACAAGCCTGGGAAGACCGCGCCTCGCTGTCGCCCGCTGCCGCCCCCGCCGCCGTGCGCGAAGCCGTCGACCACGTGCTCTCCGCCCTCGACAAGGGCGAGCTGCGCGTGGCCGAAAAACAGAACGGCGACTGGACCGTGCACCAGTGGATCAAGAAGGCGGTGCTGCTGTCCTTCCGACTGGAAGACAACGTCGTCATGGGCACCGGCCCCGACAGCGCGCTGCAGTTCTACGACAAGGTGCCCAGCAAGTTCACCGGCTATTCCGCCGAAGACTTCAAGGCCGGCGGCTTTCGCGTGGTGCCGCCCGCCGTCGCCCGCCGCGGCTCGTTCATCGGCAAGAATGCCGTGCTGATGCCCTCCTACGTCAATATCGGCGCCTATGTCGATGAAGGCACCATGGTCGACACCTGGGCCACCGTCGGTTCGTGCGCGCAGATCGGCAAGAACGTCCACCTGTCGGGCGGCGTAGGCATCGGCGGCGTGCTCGAACCGCTGCAGGCCAACCCCACCATCATCGAAGACAACTGCTTCATCGGCGCGCGTTCGGAAGTCGTGGAGGGTGTGATCGTCGAAGAGAACTCGGTGCTGTCCATGGGCGTCTTCATCGGCCAGAGCACCAAGATCTACAACCGCGAAACCGGCGAGGTCCTTTACGGCCGCGTGCCCTCGGGCTCGGTGGTGGTGCCCGGCAGCCTGCCCTCGGCCGACGGCAAATGCAGCCTGTACTGCGCCGTGATCGTCAAGCGCGTCGATGCGCAGACCCGCGCCAAAACCAGCATCAACGACCTGCTGCGCGCCTGACCCTTCCACCTTGCCCATAGCCATGACCGATACCGTCCTCTCCCTGGCCGAAGAACTGATCCGCCGCCCGTCGGTCACCCCCGAGGACGAGGGGTGCCAGGCGCTGCTGATCGAGCGCCTGGGCGCGCTGGGTTTCACGTGCGAGACCCTCGCCGAGGGCGGCGTGGTCAATCTCTGGGCGCGCCGCGGCAACGACGGCCCGCTGGTGGTCTTCGCCGGCCATACCGACGTGGTCCCCACCGGCCCGCGCGAGCACTGGAACACCGACCCGTTCGTGCCCACCATCGTCGATGGCAGGCTGTATGGCCGGGGCGCGGCCGACATGAAAAGCTCGATCGCCGCTTTCGTGGTGGCGGCCGAGGAGTTCATCGCCCACAACCCCGACCACCGCGGTTCGATCGGCCTGCTGATCACTTCCGATGAAGAAGGTCCCGCGGTCCATGGCACGGTCAAGGTCTGCGAGCAACTCGTCGCGCGCGGCGAAAAGCTCGACTATTGCATCGTCGGCGAGCCGACCTCGACCGCGCAATTGGGCGACACCATCAAGAACGGCCGGCGCGGCTCGCTGTCCGGCCGCCTGGTCGTCAAGGGCATCCAGGGCCACGTCGCCTATCCCGAGAAAGCGCGCAATCCCATCCACCAGGCCGCGCCGGTGCTGGCCGAAATGGCAGCAGCCGAATGGGACCGGGGCAACGAATATTTCCCGCCCACCACCTTCCAGATCTCCAACTTCCACAGCGGCACCGGCGCCAGCAACGTGGTGCCCGGAGAAGCGGTGGTCGATTTCAACTTCCGTTTCTCCACCGCCAGCACGGTAGACACGCTCAAAAGCCGCGTGCAGGAGATCCTCGACCGCCACGGCCTGGAGTACGCGCTGAGCTGGTCGCTCTCCGGCCTGCCCTTCCTGACGCCGCGCGGCACGCTGTGCAGCGCGCTCGGCGAGGCCATCGCGGCCGAGATGGGCATCGAGGCCGAACTATCCACCACCGGCGGCACCTCCGACGGCCGCTTCATCGCCCGGATCTGCCCGCAGGTGGTCGAATTCGGGCCGGTGAACGCGACCATCCACCAGGTCAACGAACACATCGCGGTGGACAGCCTGGTGCCGCTCAAAAACATCTACCGCCGCACCCTGCACGCATTGTTGAGCCTCCCCCCTGCGCCCTGACACGCGCGCCCCAGGGGGCGAAACTGGCGGACCGGCGAGGCCGGATCCGCGGTTTCCTGGAATTTGGATATTGATATGTTCGCTGCCGATTTCTCTGCCTTGCGCACTCTGCGCGACCTGATCCGCTATGCCGTGAGCCGCTTCAACGCCGCCGGCATCGCGCTGGGCCACGGCACGCTCGATGTTTACGACGAGGCGGTCTATCTCGTCCTGCATACGCTGCACCTGCCCATCGACCGGCTCGAGCCCTTCATCGATGCCGCCGTGCTCGATCATGAGCGCCAGGCGGTATTGGCCATTGTCGAGCGGCGCATCGCCGAACGGCTGCCCGCGCCCTACCTGACCGGCGAAGCCTGGCTGCGCGGCCGGCGCTTCACCGTGGACGAACGCGTGATCGTGCCCCGCTCCTACATCGCGGAGCTGCTCGACGAAGGCCTCGAGCCGTGGATCGCCGACCCTTACGCCGTCGAGTGGGCGCTGGACATGTGCACCGGCTCCGGCTGCCTGGCCATCCTCGCCGCCGAGACATTCCCGCATGCCCAGGTCGATGCCGTGGACCTGTCCGCCGACGCGCTGGCGGTCGCGCGCATCAACGTCGACGACTACGGCTTGCAGGAGCGCGTGGCGCTGCACCAGTCCAATCTGTTCGCAAGCCTGCCGCCGGCTCGCTACGACCTGATCCTGTGCAACCCGCCCTACGTCAACTCGGCATCCATGGACGCGCTGCCGCCCGAATATCGGCACGAGCCCCGGCTCGCGCTGGCCGGCGGCGACGACGGCATGGACCTGATCCGGCCGCTGCTGGCGCAGGCCGGCGAGTTCCTGCAGCCCGGGGGTATCCTGGTGTTGGAACTGGGCCACGAACAGGCCTATTTCGAGCAGGCCTTCCCCCATCTCGAGCCGGTCTGGCTGAGCACATCGGGCGGCGACGACAAGGTCTTGCTGTTGCGCCAGGACCAGTTGGCGGCCTCGTGATCAGAGCAAGCGGCCTTACCCTCAGACGCGGCATCAAGGTACTGCTGGACGGCGCGGACTTCGTGGTCCATCCGGGCGAGCGCGTGGGCATCGTCGGCCCCAACGGCGCCGGCAAGTCCACGCTGTTCGCGCTGCTCAACGGCCAGCTGGATCCGGATGCCGGCACGGTGGACCTGCCCGCCAGCTGGCGCATTGCCTCGATCGCGCAGGAAATCCACGATACCGACCGCGAAGCCCTGGAGTTCGTCATCGACGGCGACACCCGGTTGCGGCGCCTGCAGGCCGAACGCTCGGCGGTCGACGCCGATCGCGAAGGCCTGCGGCTGGCGGAACTGGAAGCCGAGCTGGCCGACGCCGATGCCTTCACGGCCCAGGCGCGCGCCGAGCAATTGCTGGTGGGCCTGGGCTTTGCCGAGAACGAGTTCCGCCAACCCGTAGCGAGCTTTTCCGGCGGCTGGCGCATGCGCCTGAACCTGGCGCGCGCGCTGATGGCGCCGTCCGACCTGTTGCTGCTGGACGAACCCACCAACCACCTGGATCTCGACGCCATGCTGTGGCTGGAGCGCTGGCTGGCGTCCTACCCCGGCACCGTGCTGGTCATTTCGCACGACACCGAATTCCTCGATGCGGTGGCCCGCACCATCCTGCACTTCGACCAGGGCAAGCTGGTGCGCTATAAGGGCGGCTACGAAGATTTCCTGACGCAGCGCGCCGAGCGACTGCGCCAGAGCCAGATCGCCTACGACAAGCAGCAGCGCGAGGCGGCCCACCTGCAAAGCTTCATCGACCGCTTCAAGGCCAAGGCCAGCAAGGCCAAGCAGGCGCAGAGCCGGGTCAAAGCCTTGTCGCGCATGCAGGCGCTCGCGCCGGTGCGCGCCGCTGCCGGCATAGACATCCGCATTCCGTCGCCCGACCACATGCCCGATCCGCTACTGTCGCTGGAAGGCGTGCAGGCCGGCTATGCGCAGGCGCCCATCCTGAACGGCGTCAAGCTGTCGGTGCGGGCCGGCGCCCGCATCGGCATCCTGGGCGCCAACGGCGCCGGCAAGAGTACGCTGGTCAAGACCCTGGCGAGCGAGCTGCAGCCGCTGGCGGGCGAGCGCAAGGCCGCGCGGGGCCTGGAAGTCGGCTATTTCGCCCAGCACCAGCTCGACATCCTCGACGCCGAGGCAACGCCGCTGCAACACCTGGCGCGGCTGGCCCCCGAGGCGCGCGAACAGGAGCTGCGCAATTACCTGGGCGGCTTCGGTTTCTCCGGCGACTTCGCGCTGGCCAAGGTGGGGCCCATGTCGGGCGGCGAGAAAGCCAGGCTGGCACTGGCCCTGGTGGTTTGGAAGAAGCCCAACCTGCTGCTGCTCGACGAACCGAGCAACCACCTGGACGTCGATACCCGCGAAGCCCTGACCGAGGCGCTGGCCGAGTTCGAAGGCACCATGCTGCTGGTCTCGCACGACCGCCACCTGCTGCGCACCACCGTGGACAGCTTCTGGATCGTCGCAGGCGGCGGCGTGCGCGAATTCGACGGCGATCTCGAAGACTACCGCGACTGGCTCAATGAACGCCGCAGCGCCGAATCGGCTGCGGCATCGGCGGCAGGCGCATCGAACGCCGAGGCCGCCGTCGATCGCAAGGCCCAGAAGCGGCTCGAAGCCGAGGCCCGGCAACGCGTCTCCGCGCTGCGCAAGCCGCTCGAAGCCAGGCTCAGGAAACTCGAGGCCGAGATGCAGAAGCTGGAGACGCGCAAACGGGAGCTGGATGCGCTGATCGGCGATCCAGGCCTGTACGAGGACGCGCGCCGCGAGGAATGCCGCCGCGTCCTGGCCGAACATGGCGAGGTGCAGAAACGGCTGGGCGATACCGAGGAAATCTGGCTCGGCGTGCAGGAAGAACTGGAGGCGATCCAGGCCTGAGCGCGCAGCTCAGGCCCGGCCGCCGACTTGCCGCACCAGGGCAGGCGCGCCGTCGACGAACATCATCAACTCGCCCGGCTTGAAGCCGTTCCATGTCTCGTTGGCGGTCAAAGGCTCGGTCACGATGACCGCGACCCGGTCGTCCTGGGTGGTGACCTGCGAGAAATCGACGCTGACTTCGTCGTCGGACAGGCTCGCGGTCGCAAACGGATGCTGGCGCACCAGGTAGTGCAGGCGGGTGGAGCAATGCGCATACAGCGCAACGCCGTCGGACAGCATGAAATTGAAGGTGCCGTGTGCGGCGATCGCAGGCGCCAGTTCCGCCAGCACGTCGGCGATGGCGTGCGCGCCCGGATGGGTGTCGTAGCGCTGCGCGAGGTGATCGAGGATCCAGCAGAAAGCGCGCTCACTGTCGGTGCCGCCCACGGGCCGGTAGCGTCCGCCCAGTCGCGGATGGTAGTCGCGCAGGTCGCCGTTGTGGGCGAACACCCAATACTGCCCCCAGAGTTCGCGTATGAAGGGGTGGCAGTTCTCCAGCGCGACCGATCCCACGGTAGCCTTGCGGATATGCGCGATCACGTTCTTGGACTTGATCGGATAGCGCCGGATCAGATCGGCCACCGGCGACACCAGCGCCGGCTCGTGATCGACGAAATGGCGCACGCCCGCTCCCTCGAAGAAAGCGATGCCCCAGCCGTCCACATGCTCGCCGGTGCGCCCGGCGCGCGTGGCGAAGCCGGTGAAACTGAAGACGATGTCCGTAGGCGTGTTGCAGTTCATGCCGAGCAATTGGCACATGGCGGAGACCTTCGCAGCGCGGGAAGCGAGTTTAACAAACGCCGTGCCCCGCTCCGGCCGGTCCAGCGCGTCCGTGCCATCCAAGACGCGCTGTAACTATCGCTACATAGTTGCAAGACCTTGGGCAAAGAGCGGGAAGATCGCCTACTATCGAAGCACATTCGCCCCCAACCAAGATATAGCTTCCTTTGAGCAACGCCCCCTCCGGCCTCAATCCCGCAGACGTCTGCGCCAGCGAACCCATCCACATTCCGGGCAGCATCCAGCCCCACGGGTTCCTGTTCGCGCTCGACCGGCGCTCGGGCCGGGTCGTCCAATCCAGCGCATCGGCGCAGCGGCACCTGGGCATGGCCCCCGATGCGCTGCTGGGCCGGCGCCTGGCCGACCTGCTGGACGATCCCGGTTTCGACGCCCGGCTGCAAGCGTGTACGCATGCGGAGCGCGCCCCCTACCATATCGGGCCGGCCGCTTTTGCCGGCCACCCCGGCGCCTTCGATATCGTCGTCCACCGCGTGGCCGACACGGTGCTGGCGGAATTCGAACCGGCCACGCCGGCCGCGCAGCTTGCCGACCTGGGGGATTTCGTCGGCCGTACCCAGCAATGCGCGTCGATAGACGCGCTGTGCGAGCTCGCGGTGGGCGAGATCCATCGCCTGACGGGCTACGGCCGCGTGGTTTCCTATGAATTCGATACGGATGGCCATGGCAGGGTCAATGGTGAATGGCGCGAGGCGGCCTATCCCTCTTTCCTGAACCTACATTTCCCGGCCGGCGACGTTCCCGCCCAGGCTCGCCGCTTGTATGTATCCAACCGCCTGCGCTGCATTCCCGATACCGGCTACGAGCCGTCGCCGCTGCTGCCGCTCGACAATCCGCTGACGGGCGAGCCCACCGATCTCAGCTTTGCGGGGCTGCGCAGCGTGTCGCCCATGCACGTGCGCTACATGCGGGACATGGGCATGCAGGCATCGATGTCGCTGTCGCTGGTCGCGGGCAACCGCCTATGGGGCATGATCGCCTGCCATCACCTGCAGCCCCGGCCCGTGCCGTTTGCCGCCAGGATGCAATGCAATCTGCTGGCGCAGATCGTCTCGTTGCAGATCGAAGCCCGGCTGGCGCAGGGCGAGGCCGAGCGCCGGCAAAAGCTGCAGCAATTGCTCGGTGCGCTGCTGGCTGCCATGGTCGAGCACGACAGTCTGGCCAATGGCCTGGCCAGCGTTCCCGGGCCGCTGCTGGATTTCGTACGGGCCAGCGGGGTGGCGGTCGTCCAGGGGGACGACTGCGTCACCATCGGCCAGGCGCCGCCTACGGGCGCCGTGCTGGCACTGCGGGCGCGCCTGGCCGGCGAGGCCGACCCGGGCGTCTTCCACACCCGCAGCCTCGCCCAGCATTGGCCGGAATTCGACGCTGTCCGCAACAGCGCCAGCGGCCTGCTCGCGGTGCCGATTTCCGAGCTCCATCCCAACTACATCATGTGGTTCCGGCCCGAACAGGTACGCAACATCCAATGGGCGGGCGGCCCGCCCTCTTCAACCTCGGCCGGGCCGCTCAGCGGCGCGCATCGCAACTTCGCGGTCTGGCAGGAAGTCGTCCGCGGGCAATCCACGCCGTGGGAGCATTGGGAACTGGACAGCGCCGGGGAACTGCGCACCGCCATCGGCAGCGTGGTCCTGCGCAAGGCCGAGGAGCTGGCTGAACTCGCCGCCGAACTGGGCCGCACCAACCAGGAGCTCGAAGCCTTCTCGTACAGCGTCTCACACGATTTGCGCGCGCCGCTGCGCCACATTGCCGGCTACGCCGACTTGCTGCGGGAATACGAAGGTGCTCAATTATCCGAACGGGGCTCGCGCTACCTCGGGAACATCAGCGACTCGGCGCGCTTTGCCGGCAACCTGGTCGATGCGCTGCTGACGTTCTCGCAAATGGGACGCTCGGCGCTGCGGCCTTCCCGGATCGACCTGGGAGACGCGGTCGCGCAGGTTCGCCACGAACTGGCGCCCGACCTGCAGGAACGCAAGATCCAATGGGTGATATCGCCCGATCTGCCCGCGGTCTTCGCCGATGCCGCCTACATCCACCTGGCCATGCGCAACCTGCTGTCCAACGCCGTGAAATACACGCGTGGGCGCGATCCCGCCATCATCGAGATCGGCGCCGAACCGCGCGACGGCGGGCATGTGGTGCATGTACGCGACAACGGCGTAGGTTTCGACATGAAATATGTCGGCAAGCTGTTCGGCGTGTTCCAGCGCCTGCATCGCATGGAAGAATTCGAAGGCACCGGCATCGGACTGGCCAACGTGCGCCGTATCGTCGAGCGCCATGGCGGCCGAGTCTGGGCCGAAGGCGCGCCCGGCCAGGGCGCCGCGTTCTATCTATATCTGCCCGGCCCACCGCCCCCCTCTGCCGCGCCAG
>NZ_UWPJ01000022.1 GCF_900606115.1 Pigmentiphaga humi | reverse complement strand
GGCCCGCGTAAGCGGGTAGGGGGTGGGCTTCCCCTTAGCGCGTAGGGGGGGGCCTGAATCCGTTGATGGCGTCGCGGGTGTCGCGGGCGGCGCTCGCGGCGGCTTCGCGCCAGTCGTCGCCGCTGCTGGCGTAGAGGATGGCGCGGGAAGAGTTGATCATCATGCCGGTGCCGGCGGCGTTGCAGCCGGCTTCCACCGTGGCCTGCACGTCGCCGCCCTGGGCGCCTATCCCAGGGACCAGCAGCGGCATGTCGTTGCCGATGCGGGCGCGCACCGCGGCCAGTTCGGCGGGGAAGGTGGCGCCCACCACCAGGCCGCATTGGCCATGGCGGTTCCATTTGTCGGCCACCAGGCCGGCCACGCGCAGGTAGAGCGGCTCGCCGTCGGTTTCCAGGAATTGCAGGTCGGATCCGCCCGGGTTGGACGTGCGGCACAGCACGATCACGCCGCGGTCCGGCCATGCGAAATAGGGCTCGATCGAATCCGATCCCATGTACGGGTTCACGGTGACGGCATCGGCGCCATAGCGCTCGAAGGCCTCGACCGCGTACTGCTCGGCGGTCGAGCCGATGTCGCCGCGCTTGGCGTCCAGCACCAGCGCGATGCCGGGGTGCTTGTCCTTGATGTGCCGGCATAGCGCTTCGAGCTGGTCTTCCGCCCGGCGCGCCGCGAAATACGCGATCTGCGGCTTGAAGGCGCAGGCGTAGGGCGCGGTGGTGTCGGCGATGGCGCGGCAGAAATCGAAAATACGGTCGTCGCGGCCGCGCAGCTCGGCGGGGAAGCGCGACGGATCAGGGTCCAGGCCGACGGTCAGCAGGGAGCCGGAGTCGGACCAGGCCTGCGCCAGTTTTCGGGTGAAAGACATGATGGAGGGCGGAGAATCGACGGAAGGCCTCCATTGTAGAGGACGGCTTCTGCTACGCGTTTCCCTGGAACCTGCCGATCAGGACGTGCAGCCAGAGGCCCGCGGAAAACAGCAGCGTCAGCATCACGGCGGCGCTGCCCAGGTCCTTGGCCCGGCCCAGCAAGGGATGGGTTTCGACCGAGAGCGCGTCGGCCAGCGCTTCGATCGCGGAGTTCAGCAGTTCGGTGACCAGCACCAGCAGCATGCTGAACAGCAGCAGCAGGACTTCCGTGGCATCGCGGCCCAGCCAGATGGCGGCGGGGGCCAGGACGACGACCAGCGCCAGCTCCTGGCGGAACGCGGCTTCGTGCTTGAGCGCGGCGCCCAGGCCCTGCAGGGAGTAGCGCCAGGCGCGCAGCACGCGCCGCAGGCCTCCGGTGCTCTTGTAGGGGGAGTGGTGAGGATCGGTCATCGCATGCGCCAGTGGTCGGTCCGGCCGCAGCATACAGCGAATCGCCCGCATGGCGCATGCTTGGGGTTTGCAACAATAGCCCTGGGCCGGGCGGCGATGTTGACATAGACCCAGCCCTGGCCCGGTCCGGGGGGCGCGAGCCCGGGCGGCGGAGGCCGCCCGGGCAATCGGAGCTCACAACAGCATGCACCAAGGAGACGTACCCATGACGAGGCAACTCCCAGTATCGGTTCGTATGGCGGCGGTGGCGGCCGCGCTCGCGGTGTCCGGCGCAGCCGGCGCGGCATCCTATCCCGACAAGGCCGTACGCGTGGTGGTGGGGTTTTCGGCGGGCGGGACGACCGACGTCGCGGCCCGCATCATCGCCAAGGAGCTGGGCGACGACCTGGGCCAGAGCTTCGTGGTCGAGAACAAGCCCGGCGCCGGCAGCAACATCGGCGCCGAACTGGTGGCGCGCGCCAAGCCCGACGGCTACACGCTCTACATGGTGGCGGTCACCAGCGCCATCAACCAGACGCTGTACAAGAACCTGAGCTTCGACATCGCCAAGGATTTCGCGCCCATCGCGCTGGTCATCAAAGTGCCGAACATCCTGGTGGTCAACCCCTCGCTGCCCGTCAAGAGCGTGCCCGAACTGGTCAGCTACCTGAAGGCCCATCCCGGCAAGATCTCGTTCGCCTCGTCGGGCAGCGGCACCTCCATCCACATGGCCGGCGAGCTGTTCAAGCTGCGGGCGGGCGTGGACATCCAGCACATTCCCTACAAGGGCAGCGCGCCGGCCCTGACCGACCTGATCGGCAACCAGGTACAGCTGATGTTCGACAACATGCCTTCGGCCTGGCCGCACGTGCAGGCCGGCAAGCTGCGCGCGCTGGCGGTGACCACGTCCGAGCGCTCGGCCACGGCGCCCGAGCTGCCGACCATGGTCGAATCGGGCTTCGACAAGTTCGACGTGTCGTCCTGGTTCGGCCTGATCGCGCCGGCCGGCACGCCCCAGGACGTGATCGACAAGCTCAATGCCTCGGTGCAGAAGGCGCTCGCCAAGCCCGAAATGCAGCAGCGCTTCAAGGACCTGGGCGCGGTCACCGCCAAGACTACGCCGGCCGAGTTCGGCCAGTTCATCCGCACCGAGGTCGAGCAGTGGGGAACGGTGGTCAAGGCCTCGGGCGCGAAGGTGGAGTAACGCCGGCGCGCACCCGCACTTCGCGTCAAGGCGCCGGCAGCATGGCCGGCTCCCCGCCCAGCGGCCGGGTCAGCGAGCGCTCGGGGATCTCCCATATCACCAGGCGCGGCGGCGTGTCGCGGAATTCCCTGCTCTGGAAATACGCATGGGCCGCGCCGGCGAACTCGCCGCCGTCGCGCGCGTAGTCGGCCACCGGCGTTTCGAGCGCGGCGGCGAGGAAGGGGACGAAGTTCGCATTGCGCGAGAACGAGGTGCCGATCAGGGCGACGCGCGGCAGCCCGGCATCGCCGAAGAGGGCATCGGCGTCGGGTCCGCCGTCCGGGGATGCGGCGGCATCCGCCGCCTTCCGGAAGGTGGATGGCCGAACATTGTCGAACGGCGGCAGCAGGCGGGCGGGCAGCCAGTCGATGCCGGCCAGGCGGATGAGATCGCCCGCGCGCTGCTGCGGCTGGCCCTGGGTGATGGCGTAGCGCTGTAGTGGCTGCAGTGCGTCGCGTCCGGCCGGCAGCGCGCGGATGGCATCGGCGACGGCACGCGCCGCCGCTTGCGCGCCGGCTTCGCTCCAGTGCGTGTCGGTGCGCAGGAAGGCCGCGTCGCCCACGGCCCGCAGCGCGGGCTCCAGGTTTAGTACCGGCACGCCGGCCGCGCGCAGGGCCGCGGTCCAGTCGCTGGCGCGGGGCGCAAAAGCGGCAGGGCGGTTCAGGCCGCACAACTGGTCGGCGGCGATACGGGTCTTGTCGGGCACGACGGCAACGAAGAGCGCGACGCCGCGCGCCGCCAGCCGATCGCGCAGGGCGGCCGCGGCGCGAGCGCGTGCCTGGCCGTTGGCCGGGCCGTCGGCATGGGGCGTCAGTTCGTCGGCCAGGAACAGCCAGCCGTGGCAGCCCTGGCGCACGCGCGGGCCCAAGTCGCCCACCGCGAGCCAGCTCGCCGCGCGTTCGAGGCTGGCCGCGCTGGACGGCAGCGGCGCTTTCGCCATGGAGTCGGCCACCTCGTTGGTGACCTGGCCTTGCACGAAGGCCGGCCAGGTGGGAGGCGTTTTCGTCGGCGGCACGCGCTCGACGAACCAGCCGTAGAAGTTGGACGCCAGGCCGGCGGCCAGCGTCAGCGCCATGATCACGCCCGCTAGAACGTAGCGCGGGCCGGGGGAGGAGGAGGTCTGGTCCATGGGGTCGAGCGTCCGAGATCAGAACTGGAAGTACAGAAAGGGCACCGCCCCCCGGCTGGCGATCAGCGCGAAGCCGAGCAGGAAGCCCGCCACGGGCCAGGAGCCGTCCCAGACGAGCAGCCATCCCGGCCGGCCGCCGCGGGCCAGCCGGGCATCGAGCAGCGGATAGACGATGCAGGCCAGGCCCAGCGCGAGGGCCAGGAAATGCGCCAGCCTCAGTTCCACCCGCAGCGCGTCGCCCAGGGCGTAGCCGTTCAGTCCGAACTGGCCGGCATACATGGCCAGGGCCGAGTCGAACGTATGGGATCGGAACAGCGTCCAGGCGAGCATGACGAACAGCAGCGTCAGCACGCGCGACAGCAGTTCCGGCGGATCGGGCAGCGCGGCGTCGTTCCACAGCCGCGTGATGGCCAGCGCCAGGCCGTGGGCGATGCCCCACAGCAGGTAGTTCCAATTGTCGCCGCCGTGCCAGAGGCCGGCGATGGCCATGGTCAGCAGCAGGTTGATGTAGGTGCGCACCGCGCCCTTGCGGTTGCCGCCCAGCGGGATGTAGAGATAGTCGCGCAGCCAGCTGGACAGCGACAGGTGCCAGCGGCGCCAGAAGTCCTGGATGCTGCGCGCCAGGTAGGGGTGGTTGAAGTTTTCGGGGAAGTGGAAGCCGAGCATCAGCCCCAGGCCGATGGCCATGGCGCTGTAGCCGGCGAAATCGAAGAACAGCTGCAGGCTGTAGGCCAGGCAGCCGAGCCAGGCGTCGGCCAGGCTGGGCGAAGGCAGCGAGAACGCGGTCTGCACCAGCGGCGACAGCGTGTCGGCAACCAGCACCTTCATGCTGAAGCCGATCATGAAGCGCCGCGCGCCCTGCGTGAACTGCGGCCAGTCCACGGTGCGCTCGCGCAGCTCGCGCGCCACCCAGTCGTAGCGGATGATGGGGCCGGCGATCAGGTGCACGAACATGGCCTGGTAGGCGCCGAAGTTGATCAGGCTGCGGTCGGCCGGCACCACGCGGCGCTGCACGTCGATCAGGTAGGAGATCGATTGCAGCACGATGAAGGACAGGCCGATCGGCAGGACGATCTTTTCCCACCCGATGGGCATGGCGCCGCGCCAGGCCAGGACCTGGTTGAGCGTTTCCACCAGGATGTTGGCGTACTTGTACCAGCACAGCACCGCCAGGTTGATGCCGATGAAAGCCGCCAGCATGCCCATGCGCTGGCGCGGCGTGCGGGTCGCGTCGATCGCCATGCCGCCTATCCAGCCGACCAGGATCAGCGCGATGAACAGCATCAGCAGCAGCGGGCTCCACCATCCGTAGAACACCCAGCTGGAGAACATCAGCACCGCGTTGCGGTGCGCCTTGGGCGTGAGCGCGTAGAGGAACAGGAAAGCCGGCAGGAACAGCGTGAGGAATTCCAGCGACGCGAAAACCATGGGGTATATCCGTTGTTATCTTCTTGTCAGTGCTTCACTGGATGTTGCTCGACCCAGGAAACAGCGGATCCGGCTCCGCCGGTCCGCCAGTTTCGCCCCCTGGGGGGCGCGCGTAAGCGCGTAGGGGGGGGCCTTCCCTAAGGACTCACGGCGTCGTGGGCGAACAGCGCCCGCGTGCCCTTGGCGGCGGGCACGGCAATCACCGTGTAGCGCTGGCCTGCTTCCAGGGCGCCGAGTTCGAGCGGCGCGCCCTGCGGCTGTCCGCCGCAGGTGATTTCCACGGTCAGCGTGATGGGGTTGATCAGCCGGCGCCTGGACTGGCCGGCGGCCACCGCGTCGAAGAGCCCGATGTTGCGGCCGGCGGTGCGCAGCGCCGCGTTGGCGCACGCCTGGTCGGCGTTGTAGAAGGCCAGCGAGACCCGCATGGCGTTGAAGTCGTCGGGCGATTCCTTGATCACGACCGGACCGCCTTTTTCCACGGCGACCACCGTGGCGAATTCGCCCGGTTTGACATTCACCGACACGGGCGCGCGCTGGCCGCCGCGCACCAGCGTGCCGCTGACGGGCTTGTTCGCCGCGACCGCCATGAAGCCGGAAGCGGGCTTGCTGTCGGGCAGCGACAGCCTGGCATTGCCGCCGCTGGGCTGTACCTCCAGCGGGCTCGCGGCGGCATTGACGAAGCGGATGAAGGCGGAATCCTCGGCCGGGCCGGTGGGATAGAGAGGAATCTCGGCGGCATGGGCAGCCGCGGTCAGAGCCGCGGCCAGCGCGGCGACGGTCAGGCGGGTCATTTCTTTGCGGTTTCCTTGACGGCGGGTGTATTGGCCAGCGCCTGGGTAATGGCCGTCGCCCAGGCCTTGTAGCCGGCGACGGTGAAGTGCTGGCCGTCGGTGGTCTTCCATTCGCCCGGCTTGGAGAATGTCAGCGAATCCACGTAGTCGCACGGGGAAACGTTGGAGGCGAGGAAGCCCGACATGATCTTCACGCGCGTATCGTTCTTCTGGTATTTGCCGCCGGGCGTGCCCCAGGGCGGACCGACCCAGACGCAGCGCGTGCGGGTGGCGGCGATCGCCTTGGTCAGCGCGGTGACGGTCTGCCAGGCCCAGGTCTTGGGAAAGGCGCTCTTGTCGTACGAAGCCATGGTGTCGCCGATGATGACGACCACCACGTCGGGTTTCTCGGCGGCTATCAGCTCGCCTATGGGCGTGGTGGTGGCGTCGCGGCCGCGGATGACGGGCTTGCCCTTGCCCACGCGGTCGGCGCCGCAATCGAGCGGCTTCTTCACCATCCAGTCCTGCGCGCTGGCGCCGCACGCGCCTATGGAGTGGACAATGGCGCCCTGCGCGGTGAGGTCGTCGTGCAGCGTGTCGATCAGGCTGCCGGTGATGGTGAGGTGGCTCTCGCCAAGAACCAGCAAGCTCAGGCCGGCCAGTGCAGATAAAGACATGATCGTTCCGTGAAGATTAGGGTTTCGCCAGGGCCTGGGCGATGGCATTGCCCCACTGCTGGTAGCCCGTGGGCGTGAAGTGCTGGCCGTCGACCGTGGCCCACTGGCCGGGCTTGGACAGCTTGGTCGAGTCGATGTAGCGGCACGGCGAGACGTTGGCCTCGAGGAACTTCGAGATGAGTTGCACGCGGGGGTAGGTCTTGCCGTACTTGCCGCCTTCGCTGCCCCAGGGCGGACCGACCCACGCGCACTTGGTCTTGGTGCCGGCGATGGCCTTGACCAGCGAGGTGGTCTGCTGCCAGGCCCAGGTCTTGGGGAAGTCGGGCCTGGTGTAGCCCGCCATGGTGTCGCCGAAGACGGCGATCACCAGGTCCGGTTTTTCATTGGCGATCAACTGCGCGACCGGTACGGTCGCGGCCGCCTGGCCCTTGACGACAGCCCGCGCGCTGCCGACGCGCTCCGCGCCGCCGCAGGCGCCCGGCGTCGCGGCCAGCCATTCCGCCGGAGTCGAGCCGCAAACGCCTATGGTGTGGACCGTCTTGGCTCCCTGCTTGAGCAGGTCGTCGTGCAGCGACTCGATCAGGTAGGTCGGGGTTGCCAGGTGGCTGTCTCCTATGATCAGGATCGTCAGGCCGGCAAGCAGTGAGACCATTTCATACTCCGGTGATGTGCGTTGATGCGGGGGGCGCGCCGGTCATTCGCTGGCATAGGGCGACGCGAAGGCGGGAACCGGCAGCGGAACCGGGCCGGTCTGCGGCTCCAGCGCGTAGCGCACATAGATGCCTCCCATGTACCGCCGGTAGTCGCGGGCGTTGTCGATGCTGAAATTGCCGCCCAGGAACCACTTGGGCGCGAGCTGGTACTCGGCGGCCATCGCCAGGCCGTAGCCGATGCCGGTCTTGCTCTGGCCGGCGTAGCTGGCCTGGGTGCCATTGGCGGCGGCGATGGCTTCCGCCTGCGTCTGCCGGGCCGCGTCGGAGAAGTAGTTCGCGCCGTCCTGCTTGATGTGCTGGACGCCGACCGAACCCTTGACCTGGTAGCTGAACCGGCCCTGCCGCTGCGCCCACGTGACCGGCAGGCTGAGCGCGACGAAGCGTTGCGGACTGAAGTAGCCGCCGTTGCCGACCGTGTAGTACGCCAGGTTCCTGTCGTAGCCGAACATGGTCAGGTCCAGGCCGGCGGTCAATGTCCGGTCGGTCTCGCGGATGAGCTGGACATACGCGCCCGTCCCGCCCGAAAGCCGGCTGTTGGATTGCACGTTGTGGCCGTTCAGGCTGTGCCAGCCCAGGCTGCCGTAGAGGCCGAAGTCGCCGAAGTCCAGGCCGGCGCGCAGCCGACCGCCGGTGGAGGTGACGCCACCCCAGCTTTCACCGGTGCGGTTGTCGCGCACGCCGGCGTAGGACAGCACGGTATCGGTGACCGCCCGCCGGGAGATCTCGGCGCCGTACGACAGGCGCGGGCTGAAGCCGTCGTCGCTCTCTACCGCGCCATCGAAGCGGGCGCCGCCGACGATGTTCTGGTAGCGGAAGCCGAAGGGCGTGACGCCCAGGTCGAGTTTCAGGCCGGACACCTGGTAGCCCACGGCCACGCCGACGCCGCTGGCGTTCTGCGATCCGGGGCCGCCGACCGCTCCCTGCTGCTGCGCCAGGGCTGCGGCGGGGCCGCCGCCGAAGCGGCTGCTCGCGTCGAAGCTGTTGTCGATCGAACCGGCCTGCAGGGTGACCGGCGTGACCTGCACGTAGGCGCGGTCATCGCCGACGGGGAAGTTCACCGTGACCGGCGTCTCTACGTCCAGCATGCGGCCCATGCCGGCCTGGCCGCTGTGCTGCCGGACGGTGCTGCCGACCGTCACGGTCGCGCTGCGCGCTTGCTGGATGGCGTCGAGTTCCTGCTCCAGCGTCCGGCCTGTCGTGGCGGCGCTGGCGGCCGCGACTTCGCTCGGCCGCGCTTGCGAGCCGTCGGGCCGGCGGAACGGCGACGGCGGCGCGGCGGGCTCGGGCGCCAGGCCGATGACGGGTTCGGGGATGGCGCCGGGCGCGGCCGGCAGCCGGCCCGAGGGAGGCGCCGACACCGTGGCGACATAAGGCGCCTGGACCGGCGCGGCCGGTTCGAGTTCGGCGCGCACCGCCGACACCACGGGGGTGGAGTCGGCGCTCGCCGACGAGGTTGAGGGGGCGGCCGGCGCGGCCAGCGCCAGGCTGGGCACCGCGGTATCGCGGGCGGGCGCCGCGCCGGGGCGCGCCGCCGCCGCATAAGCCTGCGGCGACGTCATGCCGTCGCTGAGCGCCGGGCTGCCGGCATAAGCCGCGGCAGCCGGCTGGCCGGCGCCCGCGGGCAGGTTGCTGCGGACCTGTCCGGGCAGGGCGGCGAACGGATTGCCGTCGACCGCCGCGGGCGCGGCGGGAGCGGTCGGCGCGAGTTCGGCGACCGCCTGCTTGGGCGCGTGCTGTGCGGCGATGGCCGCTTTCAGGTACTCGGCGGCCTTGCCGCTCTTGCCCATACTGTTGTAGACCCGTCCGACCGCGGCGAGCACCGTGGGATTGTTCGGCTGCAGCGCGGCGGCCCTGGCCAGCGCGGACTCGGCGTAGGCTTGGTCTTTGGCCTGCACCGCGGCCTGCGCGGCGGCGGTCAGCAGCTCGGCGTTGTCGGGATCCCGCTCGAGCAGTTGCTTGTGCAGCGCCAGCGCCTTGGCGCCGTCGCCCGCGGCCGCATACATGCGCGCCAGCGCGCCGACGACCAGGGGGTCGTTCGGATACTTGGCCAGCATCGGCGCCAGCACGTCGTAGGCATCGGCGATCCTGCTGCGCTGGCGCAGCGCGTCTGCCTGGCGCACGGTGTAGAGCTTGCGCAGGTCTTCGAAGCTGCGCGTCTGCGCATCGTCGAGCGTCTGCATCTGCAACTGGCGCAGGATGCCGGCCGCCTCGGCGTCCTGGTCGGTCCTGAGCAGCACCACCGTGTATTGCAGGAGCAGGTCGTTGCCCGGCGCGGGCGTGCGGGCCATCGTCTGGCGCAGCAGGCTCAGGGCGCGCATGTTGTCGCCGGCGCCGACGTAGGCGGCCGCGAGCGCGCTCACCAAGGCCGGGTCCTGCGCGGCCTCGGGTTCCAGTTGCGCAAGAATCGCCCGCGCCTGCTCCGGCTTGCCGGCCCGCGCCAGCTTGACCGCCTGTCCCGCCTGGTATTGCGTCCAGGCCCGTTTCTGCAGATCGACGATGCCTTTGTCCCGATGCTCCGGCGGAATCCTGTCCAGTGTCCGGAGCGCGGCTTCCCAATCCTGCGTCTCGGCCGAGAGCAGGGCGCTGGCCTGCAGCGCGCCGACGTCGTCGGGGTTGGTCAGCAGCAGGCCGTCGACCACGCCCTTGGCTTCGGCCGTCGCGCCGGTCTTCAGATAGAGGCGCGCCAGGTCGAGCCGCAGCCAGGCGTCGTCGGGGTTGGCGCGCAGACCGTCTTCCAGCAGCCGCAGCGCGGCGGCGTTGTCGCCGCGGTCGGCGGCCCGGCGGGCCTCGCTGCGTGCCTGGATGGCGCGCAATTGGCCGACGCCGCCCATCTTCTGCTGCTCTTCGGGGCTGAGCTGCGACACCATGTTCACGGCTTCGTCGACGCGGTCGGTCTGGGCCAGCACGTTGACCAGGCCCTGGGTCGCGGCGAGGTTCTTCTTGTCGCGCGCCAGGACGCCGCGCAGAACGCGCTCGGCCTGCGCGAATTCGTTGCGCTGGGCCAGCACCAGGCCCAGCGACGTTTCCGCGGTGGTATCGGTGTTGGTCAGCTTCACGGCTTGTTCGAGCTGCCGCTGGGCCAGGTCCAGGTCGCCGGCCTTGCGCGCGCGTTCGGCGCCCGCATTCAGCGACCAGTATTGGGCGGTCTGCAGCACCTGCTTCCAGCCGCTGCGGGCGCGCGGCTGCCGGGCGGCGCGCGTCAGCAGTTCCACCGCCTCGTCGGGCTTGTCCTGCTTGAGCCTGAGCACGCCCATCCCGCCCAGCGCATCGGCGTGGTTGGGATTGGATGCCAGCAGCGCGGAAAAGCCGGCCTCGGCATCGGCCAGTTCGCCGCTCTCCAGCGCCTTGAAGGCGCTGTTCAGCCGCTGGTCCTGGGGCGAAGGGGCGGCGGCGCGCGCCTCGGTCTTGCCGCCCGTGCCGCGGGCCTGCGTGCGCATGCGGGCGAATTGCTGCCGGATCTCGGTGTCGTTGGGATGGGCCTTCAAATAGGCCTGGAACAACGGCGCCTCGGCCGGGCGGGGGTCGCCGTACCACGTCAGCGCCGTGCGCCAGCTTTCATCGGCGTCGCCGCCGATGTCCGCGCGCGTGGACAGGCTGGCCAGGCGGCGTATGCCTTCGGCGCGCGTGGATTCATTGCGGGTTAGCAGCTTGGCCAGCGTGAGCCGGGTCTGGATATCGTCGGGGTCTTCGCGCTGCAGGCGTTCCAGGCCCTGCCGCGCCTCTTCCCAGCCGCCGTTGGCGTAGCCGAGATAACCGTAGTATTCGAGCGCCAGCTTGCCCTGGGGCGGCTTGCCGCCGAGCACCGAGCGGTACTGCGCCACGGCCTGGTCCAGCTCGCCCGAGCCGGCCAGCACGCGGGCCTGTTCGAGCTCCTTGGGCTTGGTGCCGGAGCTCAATTCGATGTCCTGGTCCAGCCGGGCGGCGTAGGGGGTTTCTCCCTGCGTGCGTAGCTGCGCCAGGTATTCCTTGGCCCGCGCCGGGCGGTTGGCCTTCAGTTCGAGCACGCCCAGGTTGTAGAGCGCTTCGGAATGGTTGGGATCGGCCAGCAATAGCCGGCCCCACGCTTCGGCGGCACGGACGTCGTCGTTGCGCGATTGCCAATAGCGGCCCTGTTCGAGCAGGGACTTGGCGGTAGCCGCGGGCGTCTGCGCTGCGGCAGCGGTTTCAGCCTGCGCGGCCAGACCCGGTTGGGCGGCAAGCGCGGCCAGCAGGCCGGCCACTAGCGAGCGTTGGCGGGCGGACATGTCTTCTCCCAGGATAATTGCATTTGGCCGTTGTTCGAGAATCGATAGCGCTCGTCGGCCCAGCCCAGACCGAACAGGCTGAGCACGACGTCGTAATAAGGAGGCTGGCGCCCCTGGGCCGAGGCCGTCTGCAATTGGTCGGCGAGCATGGCCTGCGCGCGTCGGCGCTGCATGTCGGCCAGCCAGGGCTGGTTGCGAGCCGTGAAATAAGGCACCAGCGCGGCCGAGAAACCGAACGGTCCCGTCCCTTCCGTCCGTCCGCTGGAGACTTTGATTTTTTCGGGAGGCGCGCCGGTGCTGGCGGTTGCCCCGGCCATGCCGCCGACTGCGGCCAGCATCGGCCCGGCCAGCGGATCGGCGGCAGGCGCCATGCCGGCCCACATGTAAGTGCGGATGGCGTCGTAGCTGCCCAGGTCGCCCTTGGCAGGATCGGCCACGAACAGGCCGCTGGACGGCGAGGCGCCGCGATAGGCAACCCAGTCGGCGACATAGCCTTTGGGGCTGGTGGCGCGCAGCATGGCCGCGCTGTTGTCGGCTATCCGGTTCCACGGGCCCTGGGGCGAGGCCTGGGCCAGCCGGCGCAGCACCGGCAAGGGCTGGTAGCTGGGGTTGAGCTGCCAGAGGTGGTCGGCCTGGACGAAATGGCTGCGTCCTGGCAGCAGCATCGAGCCCAGCCCCGGCAGTTCGGCGACTTCCTCGGCTTCGATGCGCGCCAGCAGCGCGAGTGCGTCGCGCCGGTAGTCGGGGCGCCGCCAGCGGTCGGCGGCTTCCAGCAGGGCGTAGACGAACCACAGGTCGGCGTCCGAGGCGGAGTTCTCGTCCAGCACGCGCCACTTGCCATCGTCGGCCAGGCCCCAGTACCAGGCGGGCAGCCGGTCGGCGATGTTGCCGCCGGCCAGGTTGTCGACGGACCAGCGCCACATCTTGTCGAAGGCTTCCCGGTTGCCGGCGACCAGCGCGAAGAACATGCCGTAGGACTGGCCTTCGGACGAGGAGTGCTGGCGAGCGGTGCTGGCGTCGAGGACGCGGCCGTCGGCCTGGACGAAATGCCGTTCGAAAACCTCCCACAGCGGCCAGGGCGATGCCTGGCAGCCGCCCGCGGCCTGCGCCGATACCGGAGCGGGCTGCGCGCACGCCAGGAGCAGGGCGGTCATGCCCAGCATCCGGCGCCACCCGTGGAGGCGGCGAGTGCGGAAGGGCCGGTGCCGGTTCATCGCTGCTCCTGGACCGCCATCAGATGCCGAGGCGTCCAGCGGCGCGGCGGCGCAGCGCGATGTAGATCAGCACGCCCAGGATGGCGATGCCGAGCAGCGCCAGCAGAGCCAGGGTCCACGGCTGGCGCGCCACGAACCACTGGATGCCCTTGAAAAAGCCCAGCGAACCGACATAGTAGGTGGGGCCGGTCGCCAGCGAGCTGATGTCCTTGCCGCGCACCACCGAGACGCTGCCTTGCAGATAGCTGGTCCGGTCGTCGCCGATCAGCGCGTCTACCGCCTCGGCCAGTCCTTCGGGGCGGGTGGCGGCGACGGCCACTACGCTGCGGCCGCTGCCGAGCGGCGATTCGAAACCCTGGAACACCACGCTGGCACCGTCGGTGGTAAAGGACAAGGCGCCGCGCGTCGCGCCGGTATCCCGGTGCGGGTTGGGCACGATCCACCTCCAGGCCCGGTAGACCCAGTCGGATAGATTGAATCGCCGGCTGCCGTCGCTCAGCGACACCGGCAATTGGCTGCTCCATTGCTTGAGCAGCGGCTGGTTGTCGCCCGAAGCGATCACCAGCAGGTCCTTGTCGGCAAACTGGCCGGCCTGCTCGGCCCGGCCCACGCTGACATTGAGCGCCGGATAGCCGGTCGATTCCGACAGGCGGGCCAGAATGCCCAGGTAGGCGCTGTATTCGGCCGGCCCCGCGGAGTCGGGCAGGATGACCGCGGTCTGCGACAGGTCGGCCATGCGCGTGAACGGAAAACCGCTGCTCTGGAACACCGCCAGGTTGGGCAGCGCGATGTAGTGGCGCAAGCCCGACAGGTCCAGGGTCGAATCGGGTTCGATCGCCCCGCGGACGTTGTCGATGATCACATCGCGGCATTCGCCCTGCTTGATGTAGTCGTACTGGTAGCGGAACTGCAGCTGCGTGCGCGGCGGCATCAACTGCAGCGGCAGGTCGAGCCTGGTGCGGACCGGGATGCTGTCGTCGGTGGACAGCTTGGCCAGCAGTCCTTCGCCGCCGTCGAGCCGGGCAATGGAAGGCAGCGGATACGATTTCACCAGCTTGTCGTTGACGCTGACCGTCATCGACGAGCTGGTCGACAGCTGCTGCGGGGTATAGCGGTATTTCAGGTCCATCGGGATCCCGCTCTCGCGCCAGCCGAACAGGTCCGGCGGCAGGCGCAGGTCGAGCGCGATGGTGGGCGGCGCGAAGCCCGAGACGTTCAGGCGCGCGGGATCCAGCAACTCGCCCAGCTTGACGGGGCGGTCGCTGGGCACCCAGTTGGGCGCATCGTAAGGCTTGCGCGCCTTGAATTCGGCCAGTTGCGTGATGACCGCGCGCTGGCCGGTCAGCGCCTGGTTGCCAGTCGCGACGGCTTGCGCGGCGGTCTTGAGTTCCTTGGCATCGCGTCCGCCGATGACCAGGATCTTGCCGTACATGTCCTTGGGGTTGGGATGGATCGCGACGGTGGGGCCGCTCGGGGCGGGTAGGTCCAGGCCGTCCGCGCGCAGCGCGCCCACTGCCATGACCACGGCATTGCCCTTCTGCGGCAACTGGCCCACCGTCGTGGGGAAGCGCGCGCCGCGGTAGCTCGCCAGCGCGCCCAGCCACGATGACAGAACGCCGGCTGCTTCCAGAGTCGTGTTGTCCGGCGCGGCCGCGAACACGAACGGCAGCGTCAGCGGCCGGCTGTCGCGCCGGTCGAAGAACGGCAGGGGCAGGATGGAGAGATCGTTGGCCAGCGCGAGCGGCGTGACGGTCAGCGCCACCGTGCTGCGGTTGCTGATGTTGGTCCACAGGCTGGAGTGCAGGGGATCCTCGCATTCCAGGGTGTAGTGGCCGATCAGTTGCACGTTCAGGTTATTGAACTGGGTGATGAACTGGGCCGGCAACTCGACCTCGGTCTCGCGCGGCGAGCCGGCATTCTCCTTGGGCACCGGAATGCTGGCGGCGACTTCGCCGTTGACCAGCACGTTGATGTGCGACAGATCGGGCAGCAGCGCCGGCGAGTAGGTGTATTTCAGCTTGACCCGCGCAGACGAGACGACTTCGTCGGCGCGGATATCGAAGGGCAGGGCGAAGCTGCCCTCGATGCCGCGCAGCGCCATCGGCGTGCGCGCGCCCAGTTGCCTGAGCGTGAGCTCGTAGCTGCGTCCGCCCGAAATGACTTCTTCGGAAGCGGGTGCGCTCGGGTTATTGGCGGCAGCGTGCGCCTGCAGCGTCAGCGTGTTGGCCAGGAACGCGGTGGCAAGGGCAAGCGCCAGCGGACGGTGTGCGGAGCGTCTTGGAGTGTTTGTCATCGATGCTAATCCTGAGCTGAATGATCTAGGGATCCAGGCGAGCCGGCCGGTTCGCGCGCGGCTGGCTGGCACCCTTGATCCAGGCGCGCAGGATTTCCCCCCCTTGCGCAATGAGTTGCTTCATGCCGATGAGGCCGACCCGGGTGACGTCGCGCAGGCCGCGCAGCGGCGTATCCGGCGTGCCTTGGCCCCAGCTTTCGGCCCAGGTGTCTGCGCGGGCGAAAGTGACTTCCGCCAAAGCGACCTGCTGCTCCAGTGTCAGCGGCGCAAAGCGCAGGCCCACATGGTCGGGCGAAGTGAAGACCACCTTGGCCGGGAAGACCCGTTCGTCCGTGCCGCGGTACAGCGAAACCTGCAGGTCCTGCCCTACCTGCAGGCGCTTGCCTGCGTCGGGCAGCGCGATGCCCAGGCCGGTGGCCGAGTAATCCTGGGTCTGGCAGGCAATGGTCTTGCCGCCCGGCAGGCGCAGCGTGGCGGGGAGCTCGGAGGTCACACGCGGTTGCGAGCGGTACTGGCGCTCTTCGCGCGCCACGGCGATGCTGGCGCTTGCGATGATGATGTTGTAGACCGTCCAGGCGAGGTTGATCAGCAGCGTGAACAGGCCGCCGGAGTCGTACTCGGCGAACGCCAGATCGTAGGCACCGAAGCACAGGCCGGCGATGTTCAGGCCCAGCAATATCAAATAGGGCTTGGCCATGTCCCAGTCGAACCAGCTCCTGCCCAGCGCGCCGCCCTTGGCGGTGACGTTGAAGCCGCCCAGCTTGGGGTTGACGATGGCCAGGAATGCCGGCCGCAGGATGTACCAGGCCAGCACCGTTTCGTACACCTCGTTCCAGAACGAGTGCCGGAACCGGCCCTGCATGCGGGAAGTGGTCAGGCTGGCGTGGATGATATGGGGAAGGGCGTACAGCGTGATCATCAACGCCGAGGCCTGGAACACGTGGGCGCCGAAGAAGAGGAACGCCAGCGGCGCCGTCAGGAACACCAGCCGGGGCAATCCGTAGAAGAAGTGCAGCATGGCGTTCAGGTAGCACATGCGCTGGCTCAGCTTCAGGCCGCGGCCGAGCAGCGGATTGTCGACCCGGAATATCTGCGCCATGCCCCGCGCCCAGCGTATGCGCTGGCCGATGTGGCGCGACAGGTTCTCGGTGGCAAGGCCAGCCGCCTGCGGCACCGCCAGGTAGGCGGTGTTGTAGCCGGCGCGGTTGAGCTTGAGCGCGGTATGGGCGTCCTCGGTCACGGTCTCTACCGCGATGCCGCCGATCTCCACCAGCGGCGCGCGGCGCAGCACCGCGCACGAACCGCAGAAGAAGGAAGCGTTCCAGAGGTCGTTGCCGTCCTGCACCAGCCCGTAGAACAGTTCGCCCTCGTTGGGCACGGAACGGAAGGTATGCAGGTTCTTCTCGAAGGGATCGGGCGAGAAGAAGTAGTGGGGCGTTTGCAGCATCGCCAGCTTGGGGTCCTTGAAGAACCAGCCCAGGCAGATCTGCAGGAAGGAGCGGGTGGGAATGTGATCGCAGTCGAACACCGCGACGAATTCGCCGCTGGTAAGCTCCAGCGCGGCGTTGAGGTTGCCGGCCTTGGCCGACTTGTTGTCGCTGCGGGCGATGTACCCCACACCGATCTCGGCGCAGAAAGCCTGGAATTCCGGCCGCCGTCCATCGTCGAGCACATAGATGTTCAGCCGGTCGGCGGGCCAATCCATGGAGACGGCCGTCAGCACCGACTGCTTCACCACGTCGAGCGATTCGTTGTAGGTGGGGAACAGGATGTCCACCGAGGGCCAGGTACTCGCGTCCGCCGGCATGGCGACCGGCAGGCGGCGCAGCGGCCAGATGGTCTGCAGGTAGCCCAGCAGCAGCACGCTCAGGGCGTAGAGCTCGGCCAGCAGCAGCCCGTAGCCGAAAATGATGTCGATCCAGTTCTGGAAGTCCAGGGTCGAGGTAATGCGCCAGTACATATAACGCAGCGACATCACCGACGACAGCAGCACCAGCATCACGGTGGGCAGGCGGCCGGATACGCCGCGCAGCAGCAGCGCCGCCACCAGCGCGAGCACCGCCAGCGCGAACTGAGGCAGCGCGTCCAGCGGCGCGGTCACCACCACGGCCAGCGACAGGCAGGCTACGAGAGCCAGCGCGATGCGCAGGTATCGGTTGTGCCAGACAGGCAGGGCGGCCAGACGGTCGGCCATGGAGTCGGCCGCTGCATGGTCCGCGTTGGGAATGGCTGGGGGCAGCGTACTCAAGCCTGCCTCCGGGTCGTGTGCATCATGGCCGTCTATACAGTCAGTATTGCAGCAGGCGCTGGAACAGCTCCGGCATGGAAGAAGCCGAGGCAGGGGGAACGCAGGATTCCAGCCGCGCGAACAACTGGGCCACCGCTGTTCGGGCCACGGGCTGTGGCGCCGTCGAGGCCGGTGCCGAAGCTTGCGACATCAGCGACGGAGGTATGACGGGAGGCGGGACGGCAGGCGCCCTCGGCCGCGCCGGTTCGGCAGATGCCGGAGGAGCCAGGGAGGCGGGAGGCTCTTCGGGCAGGTCGAAGCGGTTGGGCCGCAGGTAGACGGTGGGGGGCGGTTCGGCCGCGCTCGCTGCCTCGCCGGCGACGGGCGCAGGCGAGGCCGGAGCGCGGTGCTGCGACAGGGAAGGCCAGCGCCGCTTGGCGTGAGGTTCGTCGTCGGGCTGGTCCGGGGCGGGGGGGATGAGCGGGTCCATGGTTGCTTACCCCGCCACGGGCGCCCCGAGGCGCAATTGGATGGTGCTGGGCTCCACCGCGCCCGCGATCAGGCTGACGCGCAGGCGGGCGCTGGCGCCCAGCTGCTCGAACCACTGCTGATACACGCCTTCCAGGAAGGACGCGCCCCAAGCCAGGGATTCGCTGCCCAGCGCGACGGCCAGCGGCGAGCAATAGTGGCACAAGCCGAGATGGTCGTTCTCGTCGCTGATTTCCACCCAGCCCCAGTCCAGGCGGGTCCAGGTTTCGCTCATGGCCAGCTGGATTTCGTCCAGGGTGGCGCAGGCCGGCAGCGGCAGTTCGCGTGCGAAGCGGTTGCCGACGCGGCGCATGAAAGTGCTCAGTTCCGCCGGAGCCAGCTTGTCGGCCAGTTCGCCGGCGGTCGACCGCAGGAAGGCTTTCCACTGAGAGGAGCACTGCCTGGCGGCGAGGTACGAGATGACAGAAGAGGTCGCGTCCATGAGTTTGCTTGGTGTTATCTCAAGGTTCATAGGCAGCCGTCGTGCGCACAGGCACCCGCGGCAGCGCCGCGGGCGGAGACGGTTGAGGCTAGGTGCATGGAGCTGCTGGCCCAGGCTGGGTTTGCCTGACGGGCCTGCTAGGAAGTCGAGAGATCTCTCATGGGATCTGCGCCCATTCTGGCAAGGCGGAGCTACGTGCTTCCGGCACGTATTCTTGAAGCATGACCTTGCGTCTGAGTTTGCCGTTGTCGGGCACGCGAAGTGCAGGAAGGCAGGGCAATTTTTGCCCATGCGGCGCGCCCGGCGCAATGTTTCCTAGCAACTGTTTGCTTTTGAAAAACAATGACTTAGCGTTGTTTTGCGTAAAACGCAAAATCATTCGAGCCTTATTCGAAAGGCCGTGACGTCCGATGCCGGACGGCATTCGCCCTATCTTCCGGCGATTCTGCCGTTTCCCTGTCCGGGCCGGTCGCGCCATGTGTCCAGGCAAGCCACAGAACGCTGTTGCGAACGTGATGCGTATACCGCAAAAAATAGTTCGTAATAATTGAAATAGGCACGGCTGTGTTTATCGTTCTGGCCGCAAGACATGCGCCATGCCGTTCTACCGAGGCAAAAAAAACGCGGGCACATGCGCGCCCGCGTTTTGGATGGGGTCCCGGCATCGCCGGGACTTGCCAGATAGCGGCTTTAGAAATCCATGCCGCCCATGCCACCCATACCGCCCATGCCGCCGGGAGCGGGAGCAGCGGGCTTGTCTTCGACCAGCTCGACCACGGTGGCTTCCGTCGTCAGCAGCAGCGAAGCGACCGACGCGGCGTTCTGCAGGGCAGTGCGGGTCACCTTGGTGGGATCCAGCACGCCGGCTTCGACCATGTCGCCGTATTCGCCGGTGGCGGCGTTGTAGCCGTAGTTGCCCTTGCCGTTCAGCACGTTGTTGACGATCACGCTGGGCTCGTCGCCGGCGTTGGCGACGATGGTGCGCAGCGGCTCTTCAATGGCGCGCAGGACGATCTTGATGCCGGCGTCCTGGTCGGGGTTGGCGCCCTTGGTGTCCTTGATGGCTTGCTTGGCACGCAGCAGGGCCACGCCGCCGCCGGGGACCACGCCTTCTTCCACCGCAGCACGAGTTGCGTGCAGGGCGTCTTCCACGCGGGCCTTCTTTTCCTTCATTTCGACTTCGGTGGCAGCGCCGACCTTGATCACGGCAACACCGCCGGCCAGCTTGGCCACGCGCTCTTGCAGCTTTTCACGGTCGTAGTCGGAGGTGGCTTCTTCGATCTGCGTGCGGATTTGCTTGACGCGCGCTTCGATGGCCTTGCCGTCGCCGGCGCCGTCGATGATCGTGGTGTTTTCCTTGGCCACTTCGATGCGCTTGGCCTGGCCCAGCTCTTGCAGGGTAGCCTTTTCCAGCGACAGGCCGGTTTCTTCGGAGATGACGGTGCCGCCGGTCAGGATGGCGATGTCTTCCAGCATGGCCTTGCGGCGGTCGCCGAAGCCCGGGGCCTTGACGGCGGTGGTCTTCAGGATGCCGCGGATGTTGTTGACCACCAGGGTGGCCAGAGCTTCGCCGTCGACGTCTTCAGCGATGATCAGCAGCGGGCGGCTCGACTTGGCGACTTGTTCCAGGACGGGCAGCAGTTCGCGGATGTTGCTGATCTTCTTGTCGTGGATCAGGACGAAGGGGTCGTCCAGGGCCGCGACTTGCTTGTCGGGGTTGTTGATGAAGTAGGGCGACAGGTAGCCGCGGTCGAATTGCATGCCTTCGACGACGTCCAGTTCGTTGTCCAGCGACTTGCCGTCTTCGACGGTGATGACGCCTTCCTTGCCCACTTTCTCCATCGCGTCGGCGATGATCTGGCCGATCGATTCGTCGCTGTTGGCCGAGATCGAGCCGACCTGGGCGATTTCCTTGCTCGACGAGCAAGGCTTGCTGATCTTCTTCAGTTCTTCGATGGCGGCGGCGACGGCCTTGTCGATGCCGCGCTTCAGGTCCATCGGGTTCAGGCCGGCGGTGACGTACTTCTGGCCTTCGTGCACGATGGCCTGGGCCAGCACGGTGGCGGTGGTGGTGCCGTCACCGGCGTTGTCGCTGGTCTTGGAAGCGACTTCCTTGACGAGCTGGGCGCCCAGGTTTTCGAACTTGTCCTTCAGTTCGATTTCCTTGGCGACGGACACGCCGTCCTTGGTGACGGTGGGAGCGCCGAAGGAGCGCTCGAGCACGACGTTGCGGCCCTTGGGACCGAGGGTGACCTTGACGGCGTTGGCGAGCACGTTCACGCCGCGGACGACGCGGGCACGGGCGTCATCGCCGAACTGGACTTGTTTAGCAGCCATGTGAATTCCTTGAGAGATGGGATGTGAGGTCTAGGGAGATCGATACAGGGAAGTCGCGCGAGCGGCTTACTGGATCACCGCCAGGATCTCTTCTTCGCGAATGACGAGCAGTTCTTCGCCATCGACCTTGACGGCCTGGCCGGCATACTTGCCGAACAGGACCTTGTCGCCGACTTTGACGTCGACCGGCAGAACCTTGCCGTCTTCAGTCTTCTTGCCGGGGCCGACGGCCAGGATTTCACCTTGGTCGGGCTTTTCGGCGGCGCTTTCGGGGATCACGATGCCGGAAGCGGTTTTACGCTCGTTGTCCAGGCGTTTGACGATCACGCGATCGTGCAAGGGACGGAGGGCCATTTACAAACTCCTGATATCGAAGTTGACGGTTGAGTGTCGGAAAATTTCGGAAAAAGGCTGGAAGCCGTTTCTCGGCCTGGATCGCGCGGATGCGGATGCCTCAGCCTGTTGCCGCGAGTCCAGCGCCTGCGGGGCAGGCGTTGTTAGCACTCTCGGCAATCGAGTGCTAATTATAGGGATGGTGCGAAGGGCTTTCAAGCGGGGGAGGTAAGGGAGAGCCCTGAGGGGGGCCTGGCCGATCGCGCGACGGGCGCGTTCCTTGCTGCGCTACGGGACGGACCGTAGCCGGCGGCCGGCCGCGGCCGCAGACCAGGAGGACATCATGAGGCAGCATTTATTGAGGAGCGGCCTGTGGGCCGTGTTGGCGCTGGGCGTGGCGGGCACGGCAGGCGCCCAGGCGCCTGCCGCGCCGGGCGGCGCGCAGGTGAAGGCGCTGGACCGCGCGGACCGCGATTTTCTCGAGCATGCCGCGCAATCGGGCCATGCCGAGATCGCCGGCAGCAGGCTCGCCCTGGAAAAAAGCGCGAACGCCGAGGTCAAGGCCTTCGCTCAGAAAATGATCGACGACCATACCCGCGTCGGCCAGCAACTGGATACCCTGGCCCAGGGCAAGGGCTATACGGCGCCTACGGAGCCGTCGCTGGTGCAAAAGGCCAAGCTCAAGGCGCTGGGCCTGCGCAAGGACGGCTTCGACAAGGCCTATGCCGATGAGATCGGCGTGTCGGCGCACGAGGATGCGGTCGAACTGTTCGAAAAAGCGTCCGCCAACGCGCACGACACGGACGTGCGGCAATTCGCCGCCGGGACGCTGCCGCACCTGAAGGAACATCTCGAACAGGCCAAAGCCCTGCGCCAATCCGTGGATAGCGCGCGCCGCTGACGCCCCCGGGCCGATCTATAAGGAGCATTACATGAAGCCGCAAGATACGCAGACCCCGCGCGCCAATGCCGACGATACCCCTCGCCAGTCCCAGGCCGCCCACGGCGATACGCAGAACCGCAGCAAAAAGGATGGGCACGCCACGCAGATAGGCACGGGGCAGGATCAGCAAAGCCAGCGCAATCGCGGCGCTGGAGCGCGCAGCAAGCCCTAGCCGCGCCGTATCAGGCCGGACGGCCGGCGAGCGCCGCGCCGGATTGCATCGCGGCCGGGTCGCAGAATGCCCGGCTGCGGCCTTGCGCCTTGGCGGCATAGAGCGCGGCATCGGCCTTGGCGACCAGTTCTTCGAAGGTCGTGCCGGATTGCGGAAACACCGCGATGCCGATGGAAGCGCTCACCGCCGGTGCGATGCCGGGATAGGGCGCGCCCAGCGCGGCCACCAGCATGTCGGCCACCGTCTTCGCGGCGGCCGGGCCGGCGCCGTCGAGCAGAATCATGAACTCGTCGCCGCCGTAGCGCGCGGCGACGTCGGATTTGCGGATGGCCCCGGCCATGCGCGCGGCGGCCTGGCGCAGCACCGTGTCGCCCGCCGCGTGGCCATGGGTGTCGTTGACCGCTTTGAAGTGATCGAGGTCCACGGCCAGCAGGGCCAGCGAAGCGCCCGACCGCGGCGCGCCGGCAATGGCGAGCCTGGCCAGTTCCTCGAACAGGTTGCGGTTGCGCAACTCGGTCAGGGGATCGTAATAGGCCAGTTGGCGCGCATGGGCCAGGGATTGCGCCGCGCGTTCGAGGGCGTCGGCCACGGCCGCGGTTTCCTTGAAGCGCGGCCCGGCGGCTTCAGCGTACCGGCTGGAACCCAGGGCCAGCGCGGGCTCGAGCAGGCTTCCGACCGATTTCTCGATGCGGCGCGCGAACAGGTAGGCCAGTCCCAGTCCCAGCAGGACCGTGAGCAGCCCGATGATCGACACCCGCAGGATGTCGCGCTGCACGGCGGCCGTCAGCGCTTCGGCGGGGGCGCCGACGATGACCGCCCACGGCGCGGTGTTGATGTGCGTGAAGCCTGTCAGGACGGGAATGCCGTCCTTGGTGCGGCCCCGGGACAGGGTGCCCTCGCGGCGCGTATGCATGATGTCGGCGATCGCCGGCGTGGCTTGCTGGCCGAGGTAGAGTCCTTCGTCGCGGTTGCGGCCGACGATGACGGAGTCGGTGTCCGCCATGGCCACGATCCATCCGCTGGAAATGGCGTGGCGCCGCATGATCTCCCCCAGCCGGCCGTTGTGCAGGTCGGCGTACAAGGTATAGCGCTGTTCGCCGTCGAGGAACACCGGCACGGCGATCGCGACCGGCGCCGCCCCGTGCTCCGGGTCGGCCGGCAGGCGCATGACCGTCGTGAGGTTGTCGCGGTGCTCGGGCAGCGGCGGCATGGTCCGTTTGATCGAGCGGCTGGGCAGGTAGCGCTGGTGGGTGTCGAGGATGGCGTTGCCCTGGAGGTCGGCCAGCACGTAGCCTTCCACGCCCTGCAGCTTGCTGGCATCCAGGGCGCGTTTATAGAACGAATTCAGGTCGCCGCGCGCGAGATCGGGCGAACTGGCCAGGACGCGCAGCCCGGCGCCTATGCCCTCCAGCTCGCGGTCGATGTCGGCGGCGATGGTGCGCGCCAGGACAATGGTGGACTCATAGACGCGGTTGCGCAGCACCTCGTAGGAGTCGTAGACGGCACGGATGGCGACCAGGGTGGCCGGCAGGGTGCTGGCCAGTACGACGGCGAGCAGGCCCACGCGTATCGGCACCGGTTTGCGGCGGCCTGCCGCAGTTCGGGGCCGGTCGTCTGCCACAGGCAGGGACGCGGGAGAAGACACTTTCATTATTGTCGGACAGCGGGAAGCGCGATTATGCCTGTAACACCCGAGCCAGCCTACCATGCGGGAACGCCGCGCCGGCCGAAAAATTCGGAGGTGTAGCAAGTACGCACTGCGGCAGAATGGTCAGGCGCTGCGCGCCTGCTTGAGCCCCAGGCGGCGCGCGAGCTTGTGCAGATTGCTGGCGTCCACTCCCAGCTGGCGCGCGGCGCGGGTCCAGTTGCCCGCGTGCCGGTCCAGCGCCGCGCGTATCGCCTCTCGCTGGCCGGCCTCGGTCGCGGTCTTGAGCGTGACGCCGGCGGCAGCCGCGCGGGCATTGGCGGCGAGCGGCCGCACCGGATCGGGCGCGCCCAAGGGCGCCACGCCGTCCAGGTCGAGCAGGCCGGCAGGTAGGGTGACGATCGCGTTGCGGTCCGCGCCGCGGCTGACCGCCTTGATGGCCGCGCGGCTGATGACGTGTTCCAGTTCCCGTACATTGCCCGGCCATTGGTAGCGCCGCAATGCCGCTTCGGCCTCGGGGGCCAGCCGCAGACTGCGCACGCCCAGGCGGGTGCGGTTGATTTCCAGGAAGCGGCCGGCCAGCAGCAGCACGTCGTTGCCGCGTTCGCGCAGCGGCGGTATCGGCACGGGGTAGACCGACAGGCGGTGGTAGAGATCGGCGCGGAATGCGCCGTCGCGCACCAGGTCGCGCAGGCTGCGGTTGGTCGCGGCGATGACGCGCACATCGACCTGGCGCGGGCGATCGGCGCCCAGGCGCTGGATCTCGCCATTCTGCAGGGTGCGCAGCAGCTTGGCCTGTACCGATAGCGGCAGTTCGCCGACTTCGTCCAGGAACAGCGTGCCATGGTTGGCCGCATCGAAGCGGCCGGGCCGTTCGCTGACCGCGCCCGAGAACGCGCCCCGGGCGTGGCCGAACAATTCGCTTTCGGCCAGGGTCTCGGGCAGCGCGGCGCAATTGACGTGCACCAGCGGCCGCTCCCGCCGGCGGGACAGGCGGTGCAGCCGGCGCGCGAACAACTCCTTGCCTACCCCGGTTTCACCCAGCAGCAGGATGGGCAGTTCGGAATCGGCCACGACGTCGATCTCGTGCAGCAGGTGGCCGATGGCATCGCTCTGGCCGACGATGTCGTCGTCGAGGGCGGCGATGCTGCCCGCGGGCAAGGCGCCGCGGGCCGAGCGCAGTGCGCGTATCTCGGCTTCGAGGCGGGTGGTGCGGACGGCCGCTTCGATGAGGGGAGCGAAATGGGCCAGGTCTTCCCGCGCCTGGCTGCCGAACGCGCCGATTTCGAGCGCATCGAGCGTGAGCACGCCCCACGGCGAGCCTTCGACGTGCAGGCCCACGCCCATGCAATCGTGTACGGGCATGGCCTCGCCGGCGCGCTCGGTCAGCAGCCCGTCGTACGGGTCGGGGAGGGCGTCGTCATGGCGGAAATGCAGTACGCCCCGGTGATTCAGGATGGCGACGAAGCGGGGATGCTCGCCGATGGCGAAGCGTCTGCCCAAGGTGTCCTGGGCCAGGCCGTCGACCGCCATCGGCAGCAGGTGATCCTGTTCCAGCCGCAGCAGCGCCACGGCGCCGCAGCGGAAATGCGCGCGCAGGCTGGTGACGAGCCGCTGGAACCGGACTTCGGGCGACAGTTCGGTCACCAGATCGGCAAGAAGAAAAGCGTCCATGAGGGTGATTTCTACCTGATCAGGTTGATAGTACCTCAAAACAATCGGGTCTGATTTACCCTTATCTCTCCAAGTCCTTGTTATTAAAGGGGAAAAAACCGGCACGGTTTTCGCTCGGAAGAAAACAGGATTCGAGGAGAAAACCATGAACGTGCTGGACCAATCCCCGCCCACGCCGCCTCGCGCCGTTCCCGGCGACGAAGACTGGCGCAACCGGCCGGCCTCCGACCTGATCGACCACATCCTGCGGCGCTATCACGAGCGCCATCGCCAGCAGCTGCCCGAGTTGATCGCTCTGGCGGCCAAGGTCGAACAGGTGCACGGCGAGCGGCCCGATTGTCCCGCGGGGCTCGCCGACCGGCTGCGGGCGATGCAGCAGGAACTGGAAAGCCACATGCGCAAAGAAGAACAGATACTGTTCCCCATGATCTCGCGCGGCCATGGCGCGATGGCCGCCGCTCCGATCGCCGTCATGCGGCTCGAGCACGATCAGCACCGCGAGGCGCTGCGCGAACTGGCCGCGCTGACCGGCGATGCCATCCCGCCCGCCGGGGCGTGCGCGACATGGCAGGCGCTGTACCGGGGGCTGCGCCTATTCCGGGACGATCTCATGGCGCACATCCACCTGGAAAACAATGTGTTGTTCGAAGCCGCGGCCGGCTGGCCGTCACGTCATTGAACGCATCCACGACGAGGTCATCGATGGGTCCTTACCGCAAACACTGGTTCATCCTGGTCGCCGTCCTGGCGGTCACTTTTTCGCTATTGGGGTATTTCGGCGCCGAAGTCTATCGCGAGGCGCCGCCCATTCCCGCGCAGGTTCAGGCCGCCGACGGCGAGGTGCTCTTCACGCACGACGACATCCTGGAAGGGCAGACCGCCTGGCAATCGGTCGGCGGCATGCAGCTCGGCTCCATCTGGGGGCACGGCGCCTACCAGGCGCCGGACTGGACGGCCGACTGGCTGCACCGGGAGGCCACGGCATGGCTCGATCTCGCGGCCCACGAGGCGTACGGCAGTCCTTATGCCGCGCTGGAGCCTGGGCAGCAGATGCAACTGCGCGCCGCGCTGCAGGCCGAGTACCGGAGCAACCGCCCGCAGCCGGACAGCGGCGCGCTGGTGGTCTCGGCGCGCCGGGCCGCCGCCATGGCCCGGACGGCGGACTACTACGCGCGGCTGTTCTCGGATGCGCCCGAACTGCGCACGACCCGCGAACATTTCGCGATGAAGGAGAACACGCTGCCCAGCGCCGAGCGGCGTACGCGCATGACGGAATTCTTCTTCTGGACGGCGTGGGCCGCGGCCACCGAGCGGCCCGGGCAGAAGGTGACCTACACCAACAACTGGCCGCACGAGCCGCTGGTCGGCAACGCTCCCAGCACCGAGAACATCGTCTGGTCCATCGCCAGCATCGTGGTCCTGCTGGCGGGGATAGGCTTCCTGGTCTGGGCCTGGTCCTTCCTGCGCCGGCACGACGAGGCGCCGCCCGCGTCCGGCGCGCAGGATCCGCTGACCGCGTTCGCGCTCACGCCGTCGCAGCGCGCGCTGGGCAAATACCTGTTCCTGATCGCGGCGCTGTTCGTGTTCCAGGTCTTCATCGGCGGCTTCACCGCGCACTACACGCTGGAAGGCCAGGGCTTCTACGGCATCGATGTGTCGCAGTGGTTTCCCTATTCGCTGGTGCGCACCTGGCACATCCAGGCCGCGCTGTTCTGGATCGCCACCGGCTTCCTGGCGGCGGGCCTGTTCCTGGCCCCGCTGATCAACGGCGGCAAGGATCCGCGCTACCAGCGCCTGGGCGTGGACGTGCTGTTCTGGGCGCTGGTCGTGGTGGTGGTCGGCTCGTTCGTGGGCAACTACTTCGCCATCGCCCAGGTCATGCCGCCTGAATGGAATTTCTGGCTGGGCCACCAGGGCTACGAGTACGTGGACCTGGGCCGGCTGTGGCAGATCGGCAAGTTTGCCGGCATCGCCTTCTGGCTGGTGCTGATGGCGCGCGCCATCTGGCCCGCGCTGACGACGCCGGGCAGCGACCGCAACCTGCTGGCGCTGCTGACCGCCTCGGTCGTGGCCATCGGCCTGTTCTACGGCGCGGGCCTGTTCTATGGCGAGCGCACCCACCTGTCTGTCATGGAATATTGGCGCTGGTGGGTCGTGCACCTGTGGGTGGAGGGCTTCTTCGAGGTCTTTGCGACGACGGCGCTGGCCTTCGTCTTCTCCACGCTGGGGCTGGTGTCGCGGCCGATGGCGACGACGGCCAGCCTGGCGTCGGCGTCGCTATTCCTGCTGGGCGGCGTGCCTGGCACTTTCCACCACCTGTACTTCTCCGGCACGACCACGCCGGTCATGGCCGTGGGCGCCAGTTTTTCCGCGCTGGAAGTGGTGCCGCTGATCGTGCTGGGCCACGAAGCCTGGGAGAACTGGCGCCTGCGCGCCCGCGCGCCGTGGATGGAGAACCTGCGCTGGCCGCTGATGTGCTTCGTCGCGGTGGCCTTCTGGAACATGCTGGGCGCGGGCGTGTTCGGCTTCATGATCAATCCGCCCATTTCGCTGTACTACGTGCAGGGGCTGAACACCACGCCGGTGCATGCGCACACCGCCCTGTTCGGCGTCTACGGCTTCCTGGCGCTGGGATTCGCGCTGCTGGTGCTGCGCTACGTGCGGCCGCACTACCGCCTGCACGACGGGCTGATGAAGACCGCATTCTGGTGGCTCAACGCGGGGCTGGCGCTGATGGTGTTCACCAGCCTGCTGCCGATCGGCATCATCCAGTTCCAGGCCAGCGTCGAGCACGGCCTCTGGTATGCGCGCAGCGAAGCCTTCATGCAGCAGCCCCTGCTGCAGACGCTCCGGTGGGTGCGCACCTTCGGCGACATCGTGTTCATCGTCGGCGCCGTGGCCGTGGCGCTGCAAATCGTGCTGGGCGTGGCGGATCGGCGGGGCGCCGCGGCGTTCGACGGCGCGTCCGGCCTGCCGGCCGATCAGAACGCGTAGCGCGCCATGCCGCCGTCGCCGCGTTCAGTTGACCTGGATGTTGGCGTCGGCGGCCACTTTCTTCCATTTCGCGGTTTCCGCCCGCATGTGGCGGGCGAGCTGGTCCGGCGTGCCGGGGGTGATTTCGAAACCCTGCTTGGACGCCTTCTCGAGCAGGTCGGGCGAACGGAGCGCCGCCGTGATGGCTTTGTTCAGCGTGGCGACCACATTGGCCGGCAGGCCTTTGGGGCCGAGCACGCCGTACCACTGGTCGGTATCGAAGCCGGGCAGGCCCGACTCCGCGATGGTGGGCAGCTCGGGCAGCAGCGTGGCGCGCTTGCTGCCCGTGACGCCCAGCATGCGCACCGAGCCGGCCTTGGCGTGCGGCAGGCCGGCGGGCAGGCTGGCGAAGGTCAGTTCGAGGTGTCCCGCGATCACGTCGTTCATGGCCGGGCCGGAGCCTTTGTAGGGGACGTGCACCATGGTCGTGCCGGCCATGTGATTGAACAGCTCGCCCGACATATGCGGCGCGCTGCCCGTGCCGGCCGACGCATAGCGCAGCTTGCCCGGCTGTTGCTTGGCGAGCGCGATGAGTTCCTGCACCGATTTGGCCGGCACCCCCGGGTTGACCACCAGCATGTTGGGCGCGAGCGCGACCAGGGCCACGGGCGTGAAGTCTTCCAGCGGGTCGTAGGGCAGCTTGGAGATGGCCGGGTTGATGCTGTGGGAGGCCGTATAGGCGAACACCAGCGTGTAGCCGTCGGGCGCGGCCTGGGCGACGTACTGGGCGCCGATGCTGCCGCCGGCTCCGCCCTTGTTCTCGATGACGATGGTCTGTCCCAATTCCTTGCTCAGGTGTTCCCCCAGCAGCCGCACCAGGAAATCGCCGCCGCCGCCCGGCGGCAGCGGCACGACCATGCGTATCGGCTTGTCGGGATACGCGTCGGCGCCGAGGGCGGGCGGGTTGAACAGGCACGAGGCGGCCGCGGCCGCCGCATAGGCCAGGGCCTTGCGCTTGCTTGCTTTCATGGTGTCTCCTCCAGCCGGTTTTTCCCGATCAGTTTTTCATGGCGCTGCGCATCACCCGCATCGCATGACAGTACGCCACCCGATCCAGGGCACAGCGGATCCGGCTTTGCCGGTCCGCCAGTGCCGCCCCCTGGGGGGGCGCGCGTCAGCGCGTAGGGGGGGGGCTCTCATCTCAGGACAATCGATTCATCGGTACGTAGACGATGCCTTCCATGATGCGGCGCGCGGTGCGGACCACCGCGGCGCGTTCCAGGATCGGCGCGGAACCGGCCTGGCCGACCCGCGCGTCGATGTCGAGAATGCCCATCGGGTGCCCGATGCGCAGGCGGCCGCCGCGCCTGCCGGGCGGGCGCGCAACCTCGTTCACCAGCGTGCCGTCGATGAGCGCGGCCGCGCCGGTGCAGACGGCCACGGTGCCGGCATAGGCCGCATGCGGCGTGCCCATGCTCATGCCGCGGCCCAGCAGGTCGTAGTCGCTGGCGGCTACGGAGCGGCCGTTGGCGTCCACGTAGTCGTACGGCGCATCGACCATGTAGAGCTTGGGAATGGTGGGCGTCACGTCCGCCGCGCGCTGGCCCGGCTCGATCATGCCCAGGCGCAGGGCGGCGGCGTCGCGTACGGCTTCGATGCGCGCCAGCGCATCGGCATCGAATCGCTGGGTGGGGAATTCCGGCGCGCGAAAGCCCAGGTCCGAGGGACGCACGAAAGCCGTCACGTTGCCGGCGTCGACGATGGACACTTCGATTTCGCCCGTGGCCGTCGACAGGCATTCGCGGACCCGGCCGGTGGGCAGCAGCCCGCGTCCCAGCGTGCCGCCCACGTCGGCCCAGTCCAGCACGATGGGGGCGCCGCTGCCGGGCACGCCGGCGACGCGGGCGTCTCCCTGCACGGGGCAGATGCCGTCGGCCACCGGGACTTCGGCCACCAGCAGCGCGCGCGAATTGGTCAGGTGGATGCGTACCGCCGTAACCGGGCCGGCGGCGGGCACGAGCCCCTCTTCGATCGCGAAGGGGCCGATGCCGGACGAGATGTTGCCGCAGTTGCCCTTGAAGTCGACCCGCGCCTCGTCGATGCGCACCTGGCCGAAGGTGTAGTCCACGTCGGCGTCAGGCCGGGTGGGCGGGCCGATGATCGCGACCTTGCTGGTGAGCGAGGTCGCGCCGCCCAGTCCGTCTATCTGGCGGAAGTCCGGGCTGCCATAGATGGCGAGGATCAGCTTCTCGCGCAACCCGGGGTCGGCGGGCAGATCTTCTTCGCGCAGGAAGGCGCCCCGGCTGGTGCCGGCGCGCATGAACACGCAGGGAATGCCGATCTGGTCGCCGCGGCGGCGGATGCGCTTCCACCATGCGGCGTCGGCGTGGCCGGATGCCTGGTTCGCGCTGTGGCTGGACATGGCTGCCTCGGTCTCAGAACGCGAAGCGCGACATGCCGCCGTCGACGGGGATGACGGTGCCGGTGACGTAGGAGGCGCGCTGCGAGCAGAGGAACACCGCCAGGTTGGCCAGTTCCTCGGCCTCGCCGAAGCGTCCGGCGGGAATCTCCTGGCGGGCGAATTCCAGTTCGCTTTCCTCGGTGGGGTAGCGCAGCTTCATCTGCTCGCTGCGAATGCGCCCCGGCTGCAGGCAGTTGACCGTAACGTTGTCGGCCGCGACCAGGCGCGACAGACCTTTGGCCCAGACGTGCACGGCGGCTTTCGCGCTGAAGGCGGCGTTCAGTATCTTGGGCTCGGACGTGCCGGTGATATTGACCACCCGGCCCCAGCGCTGCTTGCGCATGCCCGGGACGAGGGCCTGGGTCAGTTCGCGCAGGCGGAAGAAATTGAGCGTCATTCCTTCCATCCAGAGATCGGGCCCGGCGTCGAAGTCCAGCGGCCGGCTGCCGCCGCCCGCGTTGACCACGATGTCGACGTGGCCGAAGGCCGCCTGGGCCGATTGCACGATATGGTCGACCGCGGATTCCTGGTAGAGATCGGCCTCGATGATGTGGGGCGCGGGGCCGCCCGCGGCTTCGATGCCGGCGGCGATTTCTTCCAGCAGCGGCCGGCGGCGCGCCACCAGGGCGACGCGCACGCCTTGGGCGGCCAGGCCGATGGCCGTGGCCTTGCCTATGCCCTGGCTGGCGCCGGTAACGACCGCGGTGCGGTCGCGCAACTGCAGATCCATGCGTTCTCCTTGCTCGTCGTGTAGGGATAGTAGTCAGCGATGCCGAGCTTTTGCATAATCCCATGAATATGGATTCATATTTTCTGAGTTATGGAAGCCAAAACGCTCAGGCAACTGGTGGCGATCGACCGGGCCGGCAGCATCAGCGCCGCCGCCCTGGGGCTGGGCCTGGCGCAGCCCGCGCTCAGCCTGGCGCTGAGCCAGGCCGAAAAAATGCTGGGCATGCGCCTCTTCAAGCGCTCGCGGCGCGGCGTGGCCGCTACCGATGCGGGCAGGCTGTGGCTGGACGAGGCCGTCCAGGTGCTGGCTCAGGTGGAGGGGCTCGCCTCGCTGGGCCAGCGGCTGGCCGCCGGGCAGTCCGGCCGGGTCGTGGCGGGCTTCATCAGTTCGGCGCTGTACGAGGTCCTGCCCAGGACGCTTGCCGCATTCCGGGCCCGCTATCCGAATGTGTCCGTCGACCTGCGCGAGATTAACAGCACCGAGCAGTTGGCCGCGCTGCGCGAAGGGCAGATCGACGTCGGCTTCACCCGCTCTCCCATCTCCTCCACGCGGCTGGTGCGTGCGATGCTGGTGTCGAGCGAACCGCTGCTCGCGGTCGTGCCGGAGGATTTCGCCCGGGGCGAGGATGAGGTCACGCTCGAGGCCATCTCTCGCAGGGGCCTGATTCTCGCCCCCGAGACCGAGGGCGCCGTGCGCGCGCGCACTTTGTATGCGCTGCGGCGCGAGGGCATCGAGCCCTTGATCGTGCAAGAGGCGCATCGCGGCTTGACGATGCTTTCATGCGTCGCCGCGGGACTGGGCGTCGCGCTGATGCCGAGTTCGGCGCGGCGCGTGGCCTTCCAGGGCGTCCGGTATTGCCGCGTGACGCCCGCTACCCTGCCTACGCTGGATATCTCGGTGATTTGGCGGCCGCAGTCCAAGCCGATGATGGCGGACCGCTTCGTGGAGTGCGTACCGCGCATGGTGCGGTGAAGCAGGGCATCCATGGCCCGCGCCGGCGGGCCATGCGCGGCGATTTCCTCACACGTCGAAGAACACCGTTTCCTTGCCGCCGTCGGGCGTGTCCTGGATGCGGATGTCGAAGCGGTACACCGCCTTGCCGTCGCGCTCTTCGCGCTTGGCGATCAGCGTGTCGCGGCGCACTTCCCATTCGATGCCGTTGATGATCGGATCCTTGGCGTTGGCCTCGGCTTCGTCTTCGAAATACACGCGGGTGTGCAGGCCGATGTTGATGCCGCGGGCGAACAGCACCAGGCAGATGTGCGGGGCCTGCACGGTACCGGGCCGGGCGCCGGCGACGGGGCCCGGCTTGATGGTCTCGAAGCTGTAGAAGCCGGTGTCGAAGTCGGCGCCGGTGCGGCCCCAGCCGCGGAAGGCGGGGTCGATGGGCTTGTCCTGCGTGTCGGCCGGATGGGCGTACTTGCCGGCGGCGTTGGCCTGCCAGATCTCGATCAGCACGTCGCGCAGCACGGTGCCGCTGCCGTCGTACACCTGGCCTTCCAGGCGGACGCGCTCGCCCTCGGTCTCGGGCTTGACCAGGTCGGGGCCGAAGTTGTTCTCGAAGATGTCGAAGCCGGCCTGCTTGGGCGCCAGGCCGATGTGGACGTACGGGCCGCCGGTCTGCGAGGCGGTTTCGGGCAGGAAGGTGATTTGGGTGCTCATGGTCTGCGGTCCTCGATCAGTTTTCGAACCACGTGGCGGTGCGGCCGCGCACGGTGATGTCGAAGCGGTAGCAGCGGCTGTCCAGCGCGATGAAGTTGCCGATGTCCTGCATCGCGATCAGGCCGCGGACCTGCTCTTCGCTGCTGATGGTCTTGAGGATGGGACAGTGCGGGATGAGCGGATCGCCTTCGAAGTATTGCTGGGTGATCAGGCGCTGCGCCCAGCCGTCGGCCAGGATGGAGTAGTGGATGTGCGAGGGGCGCCAGTCGTTGATGCGGTTGCGCCACGGGTAGGGGCCGGGCTTGATGGTACGGAACATGTAGTAGCCGTTCTCGTCCGTCAGCATGCGTCCACAGCCGCCGAAGTTGGGGTCCAGGCTGCCGATGTAGGTGTCGTTCTTGTGGCGGTAGCGGCCGCTGGCGTTGGCCTGCCAGACCTCGATCAGGGCATTCTTGACCGGACGGCCGAACTGGTCGCGCAGGAAGCCGTGGATGATGACGCGTTCGCCGACGGGCAGGCCGTCCTTGGCGAAGTTGGTAATCAGGTCGTTGTCCTTGGGGCCCAGTTCGTCGGGACGGAAGATGGGCGAAGTGCTCTCGGACAGCGTGCCGACGTTGGAGATCAGGGCCCGGCGCGGCGAGCGCAGCACGCTGGTCTTGTAGCCGGGGGTATGGGCGGGCGGGTGCGCATCGCTGTCGCGCTGCACGAAAACGCCGGCGGCCGAGGGAGGCAGGATGGGAGTGCTCATGTCTCTACACCGTGTTATGGGGGATGGTTTGCAGGGCCAACTGTAGTCAGCGCCAGGATTGGGGACAAGTGAAGAATGTGCCGTCAAGATATTACGCCAAGGAATATCTTGACCGAAAAGAGCTGGCGGCTCAGGCCGGGTCCCAGGCCAGCCGGTCGCAATCGGCGCGCCAGCGCGCGGCGACCCCGCGCACCGTGTCCGCCAGCTCGCCCGCCAGCGGCCGGGGTCCGGCGGGCTGAGCCTGGGTGAACAGGCCGATGGCCTCGGTGGCGGCCCCCGGCACGCGCCGCGCGGCCAGCGTGCCCTGCTCCAGGTCGGTCTTGACCGTCCCCAGCGAGGCGAACCACAGGGCGTCGCTGTGCAGGGTCAGGTTGCGGGCCAGCGGCACGGCCAGGGTTTCCAGCCTGTCATGGCTGGCGCCGGGCCGCAATTGCGCGAGGAAGCTGTCGGCGGCCAGGTAGATGCTGGTGCCCGGCAGCGGCAGGATGACGGGGTGGCGGGGCGCCTGCCAGGCCTGCCAGTCGGCGCGCGCCAGCGGATGGCCGGGCCGCGTTGCGACCACCAGCGGTTCGCTCCACAGCGGCTCGAAGCGCAGTTCCAGCATGTGGTCGGGCTCGGCCAGGCGGCCGACCACGGCGTCGAGTTCGCCCTGGCGCAGGCGGGCCAGCAGCTCCGGGTTCAAGCCGGTTTCCAGCCGCACCGTGCCGTGCCGTCCCCGGCCGCGCCAGCTCTGCAGGATCGCTTGCGGCAGGTCCACTGCGAGCGAGGGCAGCACGCCGAGCCGGACGGCGTCGCCCTCGGGGTCGCGCGCCTCGCCCAGCGCCATCTCCAGGGCCTGCACGCCCTGGCGCGCGTGCTGCACGAAGGCCATGCCGGCGGGCGTCAGGGCCACGCCGTGGCGCTGGCGCACCACCAGCGGCTTGCCGACGATTTCCTCCAGCTCCTTGATGATCTTGCTGACCGCCGGCTGGGTGATGGCGAGGAACTCCGCGGCCGCGCGCATATTGCCGTGCTGCGCGGTGGCGAGCAGGCAGCGGATGTGCTGCAGGCGGATGCGGTTGAGCTGCGGCGAGGTCATGCGGAGCGGGCCGGCGGACAAAGCCGTGATGGTACGGCCTGCGCGCCGGGGCCGCCAGGGAGGAGGCCCCGGCGCGCCGTGTCGGGAAGAACCGCCATGGCGGTTTGGTCCGATATCCGAGGGTTTTCCCTTACTTTCCCGCCGGGAAACGGGTAAAATGGCAGGTTTTCCCTGTTTGGCGTCCTCCATGCCCACTCTTGCCCTGACTGTCGTGCTGGCGCTGCTGACCATGGTCGGGCCGCTGGGCATCGATGCCTACCTGCCCTCGTTCCATGCCATCGGCGCATCGCTGCAGGCCTCGCCGCTGGCGGTCCAGCAGACCCTGAGTTTCTACATGGCCGGCATGAGCGTCATGATGCTGTTCTACGGCACGTTGTCCGATTCGCTCGGCCGCCGGCCCGTGATGCTGGTCTCGCTGCTGCTGTTCACGCTTACTTCGGCGCTGGCGGCGCTCGCCACCAGCATCGAGATGCTGATCGCCGTGCGCGTGCTGCAAGGCCTGTGCGGCGGGGCCGGCATGGTCATCGCCCGCGCCATGGTGCAGGACCGCTTCCGCGGCAGCGAGGCGCAGCGCATGATGGCGATGATCACCATGGTGTTCGGCGTGGCGCCGGCGCTCGCGCCCGTCATCGGCGGATGGCTGCAGGCCGCGCTGGGATGGCGCTCGGTGTTCTGGTTCCTGGCCTTGTTCGGCGCGGCATTGTGGGCAGTGAGCCGGAAAGTGCTCGGCGAAACCCTGCCGGCGGAGCAGCGTACGCCATTCCGGCTTAGGCCGATCGCGGCCAACTACCTGCGCGCGGCGCGCAGCCGCCGCTTCATGCTCATGGCCGGCGGCGTGGCCATGGTGTTTTCCGGGCTGCCGCTGTATGTCGGATCCGCCTCGGCCTACGTCATGACCATCCTCGGCAAGCCCGAGACCGCTTTCGGCTGGCTGTTCATCCCCATGGTGGGGGGAATGATGCTGGGGTCGGCGGTGGCCAGCCGGCTGGCCCATCGCGTCCCGGCCGAGCGGATGATACGGGTGGGCTTTTGCGTGATGGGCGCGGGCGTGCTGATCAGCGCCTGTTATACGAGCCTGTTCGCGGTCCGCGTGCCGTACGCGGTGCTGCCGTTCATGCTCTATACCTTCGGCCTGTCGCTGGCGTCGCCGGGCATGACCGTCATCGTCCTGAGCGTGTTTCCGCAGATGCGCGGGCTGGCCGCGTCCATGCAGGGTTTCATTCAGATGATGCTGTTCGCCCTGATCTCCGGACTGCTTGCGCCCCTGGTGTTCGGTACGGCCCAGGGCCTGGCCTGGACCCACCTCGCCGGGCTGGCGATAGGGATGGCGTTGTGGAAGACCGGCGAGAAGAGCCCGCCTCCCATCCCCCGGCGCGGGTAGGGTGCCCGCGCGGCGGCGCTCGTCCGTGGCAAGATGTGCGCTCGAGCTAGCCTGCGGGAGCGGTATGAAACTGAGCTTTCTGGGGGCGGCCGGCACGGTGACCGGCTCCCGCTATCTGTTGGAGCACGGCGGCCGCAAAGTGCTGGTCGATTGCGGCCTGTTCCAGGGCGAAAAACCCTTGCGCGAACGGAACTGGGCGCCGTTCCCCTTCGATGCCCAGGCGATCGACGCGGTGGTGCTCACCCATGCCCACCTGGATCACTCGGGCGCCTTGCCGTTGCTGATGCGGCGCGGCTTTCGCGGCCCCATCTATGCCACGCCGGCCACCATCGAGCTGTGCGGCCTGCTGCTGCCCGACAGCGGCCACCTGCAGGAAGAGGACGCAGCCTTCGCCAATCGCCACCGCACCTCCAGGCACCACCCCGCGCTGCCGCTCTATACCGAGGAAAACGCGCGCCACGTGCTGCGCTACCTCCAGCCGCTGGACTACGAGCGTGAGCAGGAGATCGTGCCGGGCATGCGGGTCGCGCTGCGCTATGCCGGCCACATCCTGGGCGCGGCCTCGGCGCGGATCGAGACGGACGCCGCCAGCGTGCTGTTCTCGGGCGACCTGGGCCGGTCCGACGACGCCATCATGTATCCGCCCAGCGCCATGCCCGCCGCCGATTATCTGGTGATGGAGTCCACCTATGGCGATCGCCGGCACGGCGCGGACGACCAGGAGGCATTGCTGGCCGAGGTGGTCAAGCGCACGGTGGGCCGGGGCGGCAAGGTGCTGATCCCGTCGTTCGCGGTCGGCCGCGCCCAGGCGCTGCTGTTGGCGATCTCCCGGCTCAAGGCGCGCGCGGCGATTCCCGACGTGCCGGTATTCCTGGACAGCCCGATGGCGATCGACATGACCGGCATCTACGCGGCCCACCATGCCGAGCATCGCCTGTCGGCGCAGCAGGCGCGGATCATGGCGCAATCCGCGACCATGGTGCGCACCAGCGACCAGTCGCGCGAGGTGACGCAGATGCGTTTTCCTTCGATCATCGTTTCGGCCAGCGGCATGGCCACCGGCGGGCGCGTGCTCCACCACCTGCGCGCCATGCTGCCGGATCGGCGCAACACCGTGGTGCTGGCCGGCCACCAGGCGCGCGGCACGCGCGGCGCCCGGCTGGCGGCCGGCGAGCCGACCCTGCGCATATTCGCCCAGGACGTGCCCGTGGTTGCGGAGGTGGTGGCGCTCAAAGGCATGTCGGCGCATGCGGACGCGGAGCAGTTGCTGGCCTGGCTGCGCACCGCGCCGGCCGCGCCGCGCCAGGTTTTCTTGACGCATGGAGAGTCCGGTCCGGCCGGTGTGCTGGCCGGGCGCATCGAGCGTGAACTGGGTTGGCGGGCGCAGGTCGCGAGCGACGGGCAGCAGGTCGACCTGCCTGCCTGAATCGAGGGCCGGCGCGGCGGCTGCGCCGCGCCGGAGGCGCTCAGTGCCCGGAGGCTTCGGAGGCTTGCAGCGCCCGGTGCAGCGCGCGCAGCGCGACCGGATCGTCCAGCAGCCGCACCCGGTGCTGGTCGTTCAGGCGCTCGGGGCGGGCGTCGAGCGCATTGCGCACGCGCGCCTGCCGGGCCGATTCGATCATGGGATGGCCGGCCCGGTGCCGGGCCGTGCCGAAGCCATAGGCCAGCGCGTTGACCTCGGGGCGGTGCAGGGCATCCAGGAAGCCCGGTTGTTCCTGCGCCTGGTTGGCCTCGTTGTAGCGATCGGTATCGGCCAGCTCGCGCGGCGGCGAGGTTTCCTCGGGAATGCAGAACAGGCCGTCGTCGTAGGCGCCGCGGCCCAGGCCGACTCGGCTGGACAGCACGGACAGCGGGATGGCCAGCACCAGCGAGGCCAGGATGGGGATCATCCACCACAGGAAGTTGGGATTGAGCCAGGCCACCAGCAGGCCCCAGCAGATGCCCAGCAGGGTCTGCAGGCCGTGGCGCCGGAAGGCCTCGCCCCACGAGGTCTCGTTGTTGTCGCGCGCCGGCGATTTCCACTGCACTTTCAGGCCCAGGTAGGCGGCCACGACGAAACGCGTGTGGAACAGCATCCGTATCGGCGCCAGCAGCATCGAGAACAGCACTTCCAGCAGCATGGACGACAGCAGTTTGTACGCGCCGCCGTAGCCGCGCGCGCCCTTGGCCCATACCAGCAGCACGCTCAACACCTTGGGCAGGAACAGCAGCACCGCGGTGGTGGAGAACAGCGCGATGGCTTCTTCGGGGTGCCATTGCGGCCAGATCGGGAATAACTGGAAGGGCGTGACGAAATACTGCGGCGTGGTCAGCGTGTGCACCGCGAGCAGCGCGGTGGACAGCGCCAGGAACAGGAACCAGAGCGGCGCCGATAGGTAGGACATCACGCCGGTCAGGAACACGGCCCGGTGCACCGGGTGCAGGCCGTTGATCAGGAACAGCCGGAAATTCATCAGGTTGCCCTGGCACCAGCGCTGGTCGCGCTGCAGTTCGTCCAGCAGGTTGGGCGGCAGCTCTTCGTAGCTGCCCGGCAGGTCGTAGGCGATCCAGACGCCCCAGCCGGCGCGCCGCATCAGCGCTGCCTCGACGAAGTCGTGCGACAGAATGGCGCCCGAGAAGCCGCCTTTGCCGGGCAGCGGCGCCAGTGCGCAGTGCTGGATGAACGGTTCGAGCCGGATGATGGCGTTGTGGCCCCAGTAGTGGGATTCGCCCAGCTGCCAGAAATGCAGGCCGGCAGTGAACAGCGGACCATAGACGCGGGTGGCGAATTGCTGCACGCGCGCATAGAGGCTGTCCATGCCGGAGGCGCGCGGCGCGCTCTGGATGATGCCGGCCTCGGGGTTCGCGTCCATCAGCACGACCAGGCGCCTCAAGCATTCGCCGCTCATCACGCTGTCGGCGTCCAGCACCACCATGTAGTCGTACTGGCTGCCCCAGCGGCGGCAGAAATCGTCGATGTTGCCGCTCTTGCGCTTGACCCGCCGGCGCCGGCGCCGGTAGAAGATGCGGCCGAAGCCGCCGACCGCCTTGCAGACGTCCACCCACGCCTGTTGCTCCTGGACGCATTGGTCGGCCTTGTAGCTGTCGCTCAGGATGAAGAAGTCGAACTTGTCGAGGTCGCCCGTGCGCTCGACCGATTCGTAGGTGGCGCGCAGGCCCGCGAACACGCGTCCGACGTCCTCGTTGCAGATGGGCATGACGATGGCGGTGCGGCTGTGCGGCGAGATCGGCACGCCCTCGGCCACGGTGGCCGAGATGCTGTAGCGGTCGCGGCCTATCATCAGCTGCAGAAAGCCCATCAGCGCGGTCCAGAAGCCGGCCGAAACCCAGCAGAACAGCAGCGCGAACAGCAGCAGGATGGCGATTTCCAGCGCCTGGCCGCCTTGGTAGGGCAGCACCGCCTTCATGTACCAGGTGGCCACGGCCGTCTGCGCCAGCACGGCGATCAGCAGGATCATGCGGCGCGCCCGGCCCGCGCTTTTCCAGCGTGGTTCAGGGGGCTGCGTCAGCCCCTGCGCGCGGCTGCGGTGCATCTTGCTGCTGACGCGCTTCCAGCCGCGCATGAGGGGATTGGTGACCCAGGGTTCGGGCACCATGGAAGCGCGGCGGATGGGCGGCGCGGTCTCGATGCGCAGGCGCCCGTCGCCGTCGCGGCCGACCAGGCCGTGCTGTTCCAGTTCCGGGCCACAGGCCGTGCGCAGCGTCTGCGCCAGTTCTTCGGCCTGGCCGTGTTCGGGGGAAAGTTGGTCTAGCGCCGCGGACATGGCCTTATTCACCCGTCTCATAGCCCGGCAGCTGGTAGCTCCAGGTTTCGGATACGGGGTTCTGGCCATTGACCAGCGCGGCGCGCATTTCCACCGGCTTGGCCGGATCCTTGACCTTCAGCCGCAAGCTGACGCGCCAGCCGCCGGTGACGGGATTGCGGCGCAGGCTGTTCTCCAGCACGTCGGCGTTGCCGCTGGTGGAGAAATTCAGCGACACCGGCAGCGGCGGATCCTTGGGCTTGGCCGGGACCGGCGCGGAGAAGTCCACCATCAGCGCGATGCTGCCGTCCGGCCGCCGGATCTGGTCGGCGCCGCGGGTTTCGCCTGTCGAGCGCCGCGTCTGCAGCACGCGCGCCAGCTTCGCGTCGGCCAGCGCGGTTTCGTTGCGAGTCCATCGCAGCGTGTAGTTCAGGTCCAGCGCCGCGCCGGGCTTGGGCGGACTCTCCGGGACCCAGAACGCGGCGATGTTGTCGTTGGTCTCGTCGGAGGTGGGGAGTTCGAGCAGTTCCACGCGGCCCTTGCCCCAGTCGCCCTCGGGTTCGACCCACAGCGAGGGACGCAGGTCGTAGCGCTCGTCCAGGTCTTCATAGAGGCGGAAATCGCGCGAACGCTGCTGCAGCCCGAAACCGCGCGGATTCTCGACGGCGAACGAGCTGCTGGCGAGCCGGCGCGGATTGTTCAGTGGGCGCCACAGCCATTCGCCGTTGCCGGCCCGTATGCCCAGGCCGTCGGAATTGTGCAGTTCGGGACGGAAATTGGCGGCTGAAGAGGGCTGGGCCGAACCGTACAGGTACATGCTGGACATCGCGGCGATGCCCAGTTTGCCGACCGGCGCGCGCAGGTAGACGCGCGAACGCACCTGGACCGTGGTGTCTTCGTCGGGATTGATGGTGAAGCGATAGGCGCCGGTGGCGCGCGGCGAGTCGAGCAGCGCGTAGATGACGAGGTGCTTGTCGTTGTTGGCCGGACGGGCGATCCAGAATTCGCGGAAGCGCGGGAATTCTTCACCCGAGGCGACCGCCGTGTCGATGGCCAGGCCGCGCGCGGACACGCCGAAGACCTGGCCCTTGCCGGCCACGCGGAAGTAGCTCGCGCCCAGGAACGAGGCCAGCTCGCCGTCGCGCTTGTTGGCCCGGTCGCCGAAGGAATGGAACACGCGGAAACCCGCGAAGCCGAGGTTCTTGAGCTGCTTCAGGTCAGGCTTGCGTGTGCCGAAGTCGAAGTCGTCGGGGTCGTATTTGATCTCGCGCACGCCTTCTGCGTCGATCTCGTTGATTTTGATGGGCAGGTCGAAGGCCATGCCCTGGTGCAGGAAGGCGACCTGGAAGGTCGTGCGGCCGTCGGCCCAGAGCTGCCGGTCCGGCTTGATCCGTATCTGCTGGTAATCGGCGTACTTGAGTTCGCGCAACTCCTTGGGCAGTGCGCTGCTGGGCGCCTTGTATTTCTCGTTGGCCAGCGCCTTGGCGCGCCGGGTGACATCGAAGAAATCGAAAGCGCTCGCAGGCGCGGCGGCCAGCAGGCCGACCGTCAACGCCAGGGCGGACAGCAGGACGCGGGAGGCGCGCAGGCGCTTCCGGGAAACAAGGAGAGGGAAGTCAGTCACGGATCTATGGTCGTCCGGGTATGGCGAGAATTCTGGAACGGCGATTTTAGAGGCTATGGCCGTTCCGATGGGGATGCTTGCGTGTACAAGTACTACCGGATGTAGCGATTGCCGCGCTGCAGCGCCTGGAAACGGGATTCGCATCATGTGTTCACCGCCCTCGTGCCATGCCTTCGCGGCGCGGGTCGGCGCCGCCCCGCAGCATGCCGTTGCTCATCATTTCCACGCCGTGCAGGCCGCTGGGCGAGGACACGACCGCGGTGGCATGTCCCATGGCGCGCAGCGCGGGCTGCAGGGATTCGAGGACGGTGCCGCGCTCGAGTTCGGTCGGGCCGTTGCGGCTGCCGTAGCGCGGCAGGTCGATGGCGCTCTGGATGTCCAGGCCCCACGTGAGATTGGCGAGCACGGTCTGGGCCACGTAATTCGCGATCGCGACGCCGCCGGGCGCGCCCACCACCAGGCGCAGGGCCGGACCGGCGCCGTCGCGCCGCAGCACGATGGTGGGGGCCATGGTGCTGCGCGGACGCTTGCCCGGCTCGACCCGGTTGGCGGCAGGGCGGCCGCGCGCGTCCCGCGGCGAGAGCGCGAAGTCCGTCAGTTCATTGTTGAGCAGGAAGCCGCCGACGAAGATCTTGCTGCCGAAGGCCTGCTCGATCGAGGCGGTCATCGCGACTGCGTTGCCCTCGGCATCGACGATGGACAAATGGGTGGTCGAGGGCAGGGCGGGCGTATCGTCTTCGCCGTGCCGCGACAGCGCGCCCGGCAGCGGCTCGCCGGGGTGGGCCCGGCCCATCGCGCGGTCGGGGCGGATCAGCGCGGCGCGCCGGGCCACGTAGGCCGGCTCCAGCAACGCCTGCACCGGGACGTCGACGAAGTCGGGGTCGGCTACGTAGCGGTCGCGGTCGGCGTAAGCCAGCCGGCCGGCTTCGGAAAAATAGTGGACGGCTTCGGCCGACAGGGGAGCGTACCGGGCGAGCGGCGTAGCGTCGAGCAGGGCCAGCATCTGCGCGACCGCCAGGCCGCCCGAACTGGGCGGCGGCATGCCGCAGACCGTATAGGCGCGGTAGGGCCGGCACAGCGCCGGCCGCTCGCGCGCGGCGTAGCCTGCCAGGTCGGCCAGCGAGAGGTCGCCCGGCTGCGGATGGGCGCGGACCGCGTCCACCATGGCCTGCGCCGGCGCGCCATGGTAGAAGGCGTCGGCGCCGTGGCGGGCGATGTCCGCCAGCGTGCGGGCCAGCGCGGGGTTGCGCAGGATCTCGCCCTGGCGGCGCGCCGTGCCGTCGGCGTGGAAGAAATAGGCGCGCGCCGCCGGCTGGGCGGCCAGGCGCGCGTTGCCGTCCAGCAGCGCCGCGAGCCGCTGCGATACCGGGAAACCGTGCCGCGCGCGGGCGATCGCGTCGTCGAACAAGGTGCGCCATGGCTGCCTGCCATGACGGGCGTGGGCCAGCTCGAGCGCGCGCAGCATGCCTGGCACGCCCACCGATTTGCCGCTATCGACCGCCTGCGCGAATTCCATCGGCCGGCCGTCTTCCAGGAAACGGTCGGCGCCAGCGGCCGCGGGCGCGGTTTCGCGGCCGTCGAACGCGGAGACCGTGCCTGTGGCGGCGTCGTAATAAAGCAGGAACGCGCCGCCGCCCAGGCCCGAGGACTGCGGCTCGACCAGGCTCAGCATGGCTTGCGCGGCGATGGCGGCATCGATGGCGTGGCCGCCGCGGTCCAGGACGCGCCAGGCGGCGTCGGTCGCCAGCGGATGGGCGGTGACCGCCATGAAGCGGCGAGCCATCGCCGCCTGCTTGGGCGTGTAGGCCGTCTGGGCCTCGGGCGCGGTATCGGGAGCCTGCGCCGCGGCCCCGGCACAGGCCGCCAGGCCTGCGGCGAGCAGGCCGGCCAGCCGCAGGCGCGCGCGTATCGCGCGCCTGGCGGGAAAGGAGGAGAGGGGCGATGCGTGCATGGGCGGCGTGTTTACCGGAAGGCCACAACCTTACCATCCAGGTGCCCGCCTTCGGCAGGGGCGCGGCGGTGCGATGCGGGTTCAGCTTGCGTTCAGCGCGCGCATGCGATCCTGCGGGCATGGTCATGGTCTCGAGCAGAAAGCGCCGCCTCGGCGCTGGCTGGACCGGCGCGCGGTCCGTCCGCATGCTGGCGGCCTGGCTCGTCCTTGCTCTGTGCGTGGCGCAATGGGCCGGCGTGCTGCACGAGATCGAGCACGGCTGGTCCGAGTCGCCGGCCGGCCTCGCTGGCGGGCCGGCCAAGGCCTATGGCCATGCCGGCCATTCCTGCGTGCTCTACGCGGCAGCGGCATTGTCCGACGGCCCGCCCGCGCTGCCCATCGTCCTGGTTCCACCGCTTGCTTCGCATCTGCCGGCCGTCCTGGCCGAAGCGGGCGCGACGCCGCACCTGGCGGCGCCACGCCGCTTCCTGAGCCGAGCCCCGCCGCAGCTTCCCGCCTGATCGGAACGATGCCGGCAGGCCATAGGCCTGTCTTCGCACCTCTCCGGCCCCGGCCGGCGAGGCGTCCTTCCAACGATCCCCCTGCGCTTGGCATTCCCGACCCTGGCTCCATGGAGGCTGCTGCATAGCGGCCGGGAGCCGGCCATGCCGGCATGCGAAGCGCGAGGGGACGGGATTTCTTCCATGACAATACGTTCGATTCGGCGGCTCACGCCGCTTGCGGCCGCTTGGCCGATCCTGTTTTCCTCATCCTCCTTCGCTCAGGCCGCCGATACGCCGCCCGCCGCGCCCACCGTGCAGTTGCGCGGCATCGTGGTGACCGGCAATCCGCTCGGCAGCGACCTGATGGACCTGGTGCCGGCCGTCTCCAGCCTGGAAGGCGACGAACTCGCGGTGCGGCGCGGCAGCACGCTCGGCGACACCGTGGACGGGCTGCCCGGCGTGGCCAACGGCAGCTTCGGCCCGAATGTCGGCCGGCCCGTCATCCGCGGCCTGGACGGCGACCGCATCCGCATTCTGCAGAACGGCGGGATTTCGCTCGACGCCTCCGCGCTGTCATACGACCATGCGGTGCCTATCGATCCGCTGGTGGTGGACCGGGTGGAAGTGGTTCGCGGTCCGGCGGCGCTGCTGTATGGCGGCAATGCCATGGGCGGCGTGGTCAACGTCATCAACAACCGCATTCCCAAGGAGCCGGTGCGGGGCATGCACGGCGCGGTTGATGCGCGCGCAGGCGGCGCCGACGCCGAGCGCGGCGGCAGCGTCATGGTCGAGGGCGGCAATGGCGAGCTCGCCGTGCATGCCGATGCCTTCGACCGCGAGACCAGCGATCTGCACATTCCCGGCTACGCGCGCAGCGCCCGCCTGCGCGCCGCCGAGCCGCTCGACGCCGGCGAGACCGAGGCGCAGGGTCGCCTGCCCAACAGCAGCGCCCGCCAGTACGGCGGCGCCCTGGGCATCTCGCGCACCTGGGCGGACGGCTACCTGGGGGCGAGCTACAGCGGCTACCGCAGCAACTACGGCACCGTGGCCGAAGAGGACGTCCGCATCGACATGAAGCAGGATAACTTCGCGCTCGAGGGCGAGGCGCGCGGCCTGGGCCTGGCGGGCGGGCTGTTCCACACCGTGCGTGGCAAGCTCGGCTACAGCGACTACGAACACAAGGAGATCGAAGGCGGCGAGACCGGCACGGTGTTCCGCAATCGCGGCTGGGAAGGGCGTGTGGAAGCCCAGCATGGGCCGCTGGGCCTATGGACCGGCGTGCTCGGGGCGGAAGTCGGGCAGAAGCGTTTCTCCGCGCTGGGCGAAGAGGCGTTCGTTCCGTCCACGGACACCGACACCGCCGCCTTGTTCGTCTTCGAAGAGCGGCCCTTGAACGCCTCGGGCAGCCTGAAGCTGGACCTGGGGGCGCGCGCGGACCACAGCGCCATCTCGGCCAGCGCCGCGGGCAACAGCCGTTTCCGCGACGCCAGCCGCAGCTTCACCGCCGGCAGCGCATCGGCAGGGCTGCTGTACAAACTGGACGAGGCGCGCACGCTGACCGGCAATCTCGCCTATACCGAGCGCGCGCCCACTTTCTACGAGCTCTATGCCAACGGCCCCCACGTGGCCACCGGCGCGTACGAGCAGGGCGACCCCGACGCGGCCAAGGAAAAGGCGGTGTCGCTCGACATCGGCCTGAAAGTCCGGCGCGAGGCCTACCAGGGCAGCGTATCGGCCTACTACAGCCGCTTCAGCAACTATCTGGCCCTGGCCGCGACCGGCGCGGCGCGCGACGAGGACGGCAATGCGGTGGCGCCGGGAAGCGGCGACGCCCTGCCGGAGTACCGCTACCTGGGCGTGCCGGCCCGGCTGTACGGCCTGGAAGCGCAAGGCCGGGCCACGGTCGCGCGCGGCCTGCTGGCTTCCGCCGACAAGCTGGACGTGGCGCTGCGCGCGGATACGGTGCGCGGCAGCAACCGCGACACCGGCGAACCGCTGCCGAGGCTGGCGCCCTGGCGCGCCGGTTCGTCGCTGATCTACGGCAGCGGCCCGTGGGACGCGCGCCTGAACGTGGACTACGTGGCCAGGCAGTCGCGGGTGCCGGCCAACGACACGCCGACCGCCGGCTACGTGCTGCTGGGCGCTTCGCTGAGCTACCGTTTCCGCTGGAACGGACTGAGCAGCCTGGCCTACGTGCGCGCCGACAACCTCACCGACAAGGAGGCGCGCAGCGCCACCTCCATCCTGCGGGACATCGCGCCGCTGGGCGGGCGCAGCGTGAAGGTGGGGCTGCGGACGTCGTTCTGAACTCCGGGCCGTTCAGGCGCCCAGCGCTTTGGCATGGAAGGCCAGGTGGTCTTCCATGAAGGTGGAGATGAAGTAATAGCCGTGGTCGTAGCCCGCGTGGCGGCGCAGTTCCAGCGGCTGGCCGGCCTGCCGGCAGGCGTCTTCGAAGGCTTCGGGGCGCAGTTGTGCGTCGAGGAACTGGTCGGCCAGGCCCTGGTCGACCAGGATGCCGCCCGGGAAGGGCTGGCGCGCGCCGCGCATCAGCTCGGTGGCGTCGTACTGCTTCCATTGCTCGCGGTCGTTGCCCAGGTAGTTGCCGAAGGCCTTGTGGCCCCACGGGCAATCGCTCGGGTGGGCGATGGGGGCGAACGCCGAGACCGAACGGAACTTGCCGGGATTGCGCAGCGCCAGTACCAGCGCGCCGTGGCCGCCCATGGAGTGGCCGAAGACGCCGGCCCGGGCGCCATCGCCGGGCAGCTCGGCGGTCGCGATGCCGAACAGTTCCTCCACGATGTAGCTGTGCATGCGGTAGTGCCGGGCCCAGGGCTGCTCGGTGGCATCGAGGTAGAAGCCGGCGCCCGCGCCGAAGTCCCAGCTGTCGGTCTCGCCGGGCAGGTTGGCGCCGCGCGGACTGGTATCGGGAGCCACCAGCATGATGCCGTGCCGGGCGGCCAGGCGCTGGGCGCCAGCCTTGATCATGAAGGTCTCTTCGGTGCACGTCAGGCCCGCGAGATAGAACAGCACCGGCACGCGGCCGGCCCCGGCCTGCGGCGGCAGATAGACCGAGAAGCGCATGGGCAGGCCGATCTGCGCGGAATCGTGCTTGTAGAAGCGTTGCTGGCCGCCGAAGCAGGCATGCTGGCTGAGGAGTTCCAGGCTGGACATAGGGATCCTTCTTGCGTGGTTCCCCCGCATTCTAGTGCGCCGCTCCGGAAGGGGCGCCTTCTCTCGACGCGGTCCGGCGGCAAATACCCCTAAAGTTCCTAGGACTTCTGGCCGACAACGATGCATCGGACGAATTTCCTTCGGCGCTGCACGCTGTCGCAGCGCATGAAGCCAGCCGTGTCCCATCCCGGGCGCCGCGGATCCGGCTTTGCCGGTCCGCCAGCGCCGCCTCCTCTCGAGGGAGCCCGCGCAAGCGGATAGGGGGCGGGTCCGGATGGCCTACCTTTTTAAGAAGTCTATGCGCAAGAATCTGCCTGTCACGTCGGTCGAGCGGTTCGTCGAGAAAAGCCGCCCGATCGTCACCACCACCGACCTGAAAGGGCGCATCACCTACGCCAATCCGGCATTCGTCGAGGTCAGCGGTTTTGCCCGCGACGAACTCGTCGGGCAGCCGCACAACATCGTGCGCCATCCGGACATGCCGGTGGAAGCCTTTGCCGACCTCTGGCAGACGATCAAGCGCGGCCAGCCCTGGCGCGGCCTGGTCAAGAACCGCTGCAAGGACGGCGGCTTCTACTGGGTCGAGGCCTACGTCACGCCGCTGCACGAGAACGGCGCCCACGTCGGCTATATGTCGGTGCGCAACGCGCCCGACCGGACCGAGGTCGCCGCGACGGAGGCGCTCTATGCCGACATGGCGGCCGGCAAGGCGCGTTTTCCGGCCACGCACCGGCCGCACTGGTGGCATCGCCCCGGCCCCTGGAGCGCGGCGGGCGCCATCGCGACACTGCTGGTGGCGCTGGGCGGCTGGCTGCTGCCGCACTGGGGCTGGCTGGTGGCCCAGGCCGGCGTGATCGCCGCGCTGGCCGCGGTTTGGCGGGTCCGCATCGCCACGCCGCTGCAGCGCATCGGCAGCGCGCTGGCCGCCATCGGCGAAGGCCGGTTGTCCGAGCGGGTCGAAAGTCGGCACCAGTTCGATCTCGGCGGCCTGCCGATGCGGGTCGAATCCACCCGCATCCACATGCGTTCCACGCTCTGCGACGTGCTGCAGGTGGCGAATGCGGTCGATGGCAGCGCCAATCGCGTCAATGGCGAGATCATGGCCATACGCGGCGTGATCGACGAGCAGCGCGACCGCCTGACGCGCATCGCCGCGGCGGTCGAGCAGATGAGCGTAGCGATCCGCGAGGCTTCGCAGCATACGGGCACGGCGCTGTCGCTGTCCGAATCGGCGCTGAACGAGGTGGATACCGCCGAGGCCAAGATCGGCGATTCGGTGCGCGGCACCAACTCGGTGGCCGAGGCGGTGGGGCGCACCAATGCCCAGATCGGCTCGCTGCACGACCTGGTCTCGACCATTGCCGGCGTGACCCAGGCCATCAGCGAGATCGCCAACCAGACCCGCCTGCTGTCGCTCAACGCGGCCATCGAGGCCGCCCGCGCCGGCGAGAACGGCCGCGGCTTCGGTGTCGTTGCCGAAGAGGTCCGCACCCTGTCGGACCGCACGGCGGGCAGCACCGGCGACATCGGCCATGCGCTGGAAGCCATTACCCGCTTCGCCACCGAGACGTCGACGTCCATGCAGGAAGCGGTGACCTCGGTGCAGTACAGCGGCGAACAGATCCGCGAGAGCGCCGGCTTCTTCGAACGCGTGCGCCATTCTTCCTCGCTCGTGGTGGAGCGCGCGCGCGACATCTCCGGCATGCTGATGCAGCAGTCGTCGGCTTCCAAGGAAGTGGCCGAGAGTATGGAAGGCATCTCGAACGAGGTCGAGCGCACGTCGACCTCGGTTGCTTCGCTCGCGCAGGCGACCGAAGCGCTCAAGGGCACCGTAGGCGACATGCAGCATCTGCTGGTGCGCTACGAAACCTCGCTGTACCGCTGAGCCCGCCGGCGCGAACCGTTATGCTCTAGCCTCTGTTCAAAGCGTGCCGGCCGCGTCGTCTGCGGCCGATCGGGTATAGGGGATAGGCGTTGCAGCATCGTCGAGTGCAGGCTGGTCCGTTCGCGGATCGTTGCCGAAGCCGGATGGCCGGCGTGGGGAGGGCGGCGCGCGTCGTCCTGTTGTGGTGCCTGGTGTGCATGCCTGCCGCGTGGGCGCGCGCGCAGGCGCTGCCGCCCGACCTGGCGGCGGCCTGGGCTGCCACCGGCTTGCCGGAAAGCGCGCTTTCGCTGGTGGTCGAGCGCATGGACGGCACGCGGCTGCTTGCCGTCAACGCGGGGCAGCCGCGCAATCCCGCCTCGGTCATGAAGCTGGTCACCACTTTCGCCGCGCTCGACAGTCTGGGGCCGGCCTACGTGTGGCGCACGCAATTGCTGGTGGATCCGGGCACGACCATCGGCGCCGACGGTACGCTGTCCGGCCCGCTGTACCTGCGAGCCAGCGGCGATCCCCAATTCCGTCTGGAAGACCTGTGGCAGTTGCTGCGCGAACTGCGCGTGCGCGGCGTGCGCCGGATCCCGGAGCTGGTGGTGGACCGATCGGTGTTCGGGCCGGTGGCCATCGATCCCGGTGCCTTCGACGGGGATCCCTCGCGCCCTTATAACGCCAGTCCGGATGCCTGGATGGTCGGGTTCGGCGCGGTGCGTCTGCTGTTCACGCCCGATCCGCGCACCCGCCAGTGGCACGTCAGCCTCGACCCGCAACTGCCGGGCGTCAAGGTCGAAGGCGGGGTGAAATGGTCCGACCAGGCTTGTCCGGGCGCGCCCTCGGTCCAGACCGAACCCTTCCTGACCTCGTCCGGGGTGTCGCTGCGGCTGTCCGGCACCGTGGCCGGCGGCTGCGGCGAGTTCAGCCTGTATCGGCTGGCATTGTCCCAGCCTCGTCATGCGGAGGCGGTGTTCCGCGTGCTGTGGCAGGAAATGGGCGGCAGCATGCAGGGCCGCGTCCGCGAGGGCCGCGTGCCGGGCGACGCGGTACTGTTCGCCGTCCACGATTCGGCGCCGATGGCCGAGGTGGTGCGGCAGATCAACAAGCTGAGCAACAACGTGATGGCGCGCCTGCTGCTGCTGGCGCTGGGCGCCGGCTACGAGCCCGGGCCGGCCACCGTGGCCAGCGGCGGCCGCGCCGTGGACGACATCCTCGCGGCGCGCGGGCTGCGGTTTCCCGAATTGATGCTGGACAACGGCTCCGGGCTGTCGCGCAATGGCCGGATCTCGGCCGACAGCCTGGCGCGCCTGCTGGGCGCGGCGTGGCGCTCGCCGGTCATGCCGGAATTCGTGTCCTCGCTGGCGATCTCCGGGGTGGACGGCACCGTCCGGCGGCGCCTGCGCAATTCCGAGGCGGCGGGCATGGCCCACCTCAAGAGCGGTTCGCTGCGCGACGTCCGCGCGCTGGCCGGCTATGCGCTGGGCGCCAGCGGGCAGCGCTATACGGTGGTGAGCCTGGTCAACGACGAGAAGGCGCAGCAGGCCAATGGCTTTCACGACAAACTGGTGGCATGGCTGACGGCGCAATGATGCAAGTATGAGGTTGCAAGTGTTACCCGATCCTGCCCCGCTGGCTGCTCAGGCCCGGGCGGCGCGGGTTTCGGGCGGGAGCGCGCAGCTCTTGCAGGGTTCCGGTATGCGAAATCGGCTGCTATCATCGAACCGTCCAACCGCAATACAACACAGGGAGCGCAAGACCATGACAACCAATAACGCCGGCAAAGAAAAACTCCTCTCCGACGTCAAGGTCGTGCTGAGCGACGCCGAAGACCTTTTCAAACAGGCGGCCTCGAGCACGGGCGATCGCGCCGTCGAACTGCGCGAGCGCGCCATGACGTCCCTCAAGCGCGCCCGCGAAAAGCTGGTCGACGTGCAGGAGTCGATGTTCGAGCGCGGCAAGGCTGCCGCCCGCGCCACCGACGATTTCGTGCACGACAGCCCGTGGCGCGCCATCGGCATCGGCGCTGCGATCGGCTTCCTGGCCGGTCTGCTCGTCAACGGCCGCCGCTGATCGGGGCGGCGCGGTGTCCGAGTCTCCGCATCTGCTGCGTTCGCTCCGGGCGCTGGCTGCCACGTCGGTCGGCATCCTGCGTACCCGGCTCGAACTGGTCGCCATCGAACTGGCCGAGGAAAAATCCCGCCTGATGGGCATGCTGCTGGTGGCGCTCGCCGCGCTGCTGTGCCTGACCCTGGGCCTGATGATGTTCTCGCTGCTGGTGGTAGTGGTGTTCTGGGATACCGAATATCGCCATTTGGCGATTGCGCTGGTGGGCGCGGCCTACCTGCTGGTCGGTCTCGTCATGCTGCTGATGGTGCGGCGCCAGGCTTTCGGGGCGCCCATCGCGTTCGAGGAAACCTTGGCTGAACTGCAGCGCGACCGCGACATGCTGGCGGCGGTTGCCGACGCCGAATCCCGGAGCCGCCCATGAGCCGCCACCGCCATGTCGACATGCAGGCCCGCAAGGAACTGCTGCTGGCGCGCTCGACGATCGAGCGGCTGGAGTTCGCCAGCCATTTGCACCAGGTCCAGGCCGCGGCTTCGCCCGGCCGGCTCCTGAAGACGGTCTGGCCAAAGCTGGCCTCCAGCGGCGGCGTGGGCAGCGCGATGCAGGCGTGGCGCATCCTGCGCCGCTATCCCTTCGTCTCGTCGGCGGCATCCATGCTGCTGACCCGCATCCGTCCGCGCGGCATCTGGCGTGTCGCCAAGCTGGGCGGGGCCGCCCTGGCGGCCTACCAGGGCTACAAGCTCTGGAGCGCCATCAAACAAGACCGAGGTTCGCGGGCCGACCCTCGCTGAGCGGCCCATTGCGCAATCCCCCGCCGGGGATTGCGCCGTCCGGCCCGGCCGGATCAGATCCCCAGTTCCTGCCAGATATCGTCCACGCGCTGCTTGACCGCCTGGTCCATCTCGATGGGCCGGCCCCATTCGCGGTCGGTCTCGCCCGGCCATTTATTGGTGGCATCGAGCCCCATCTTGCCGCCGAGGCCTGAAACCGGCGAGGCGAAATCCAGGTAGTCGATGGGCGTGCGGTCGGTCAGCAGGGTATCGCGCACCGGATCCATGCGTGTGGTGATCGCCCACACGACGTCCGGCCAATTGCGTACGTCGATTTCCTCGTCCACCACCACGATGAACTTGGTGTACATGAACTGGCGCAGCACGCTCCAGATTCCGAACATCACCCGCTTGGCGTGGCCGGCGTACTGCTTGCGGATCGACACGATGGCCAGGCGGTAGCTGCAGCCTTCGGGCGGCAGGTAGAAATCGACGATCTCGGGCAATTGCCGGCGCAGCAGCGGCGTGAAAACCTCGTTGAGCGCCACGCCGAGCACGGCGGGTTCGTCGGGCGGCTTGCCGGTGTAGGTGGAGTGGTAGATGGGGTCGCGGCGCATGGTGATGCGCTCGACGGTGAAGACGGGAAACCAGTCCTGCTCGTTGTAATAGCCGGTGTGGTCGCCGTAGGGGCCTTCCAGCGCCATCTCGTAGCCGGTGTCCGGCGCCGCCGGCGCGCCGGCGGCCGACCGGGGCGCGGCCGCGCGTGGATCGGTGAGCGGCAACAAGTGGCCCTCCAGCACGATCTCGGCCGAGGCCGGCACGCTCAGCGTGCTGCCCAGGCAGCGCACCGTCTCGGTGCGGCCGCCGCGCAGCAGGCCCGCGAACTGGTACTCCGACAGCGCGTCGGGCACGGGCGTCACGGCGCCCAGGATGGTGGCCGGATCCGCGCCCAGCGCCACCGCCACCGGAAAGGGCTGGCCGGGATGGGCCAGCATGTGTTCGCGGAAATCCAGCGCGCCGCCGCGGTGCGACAGCCAGCGCATGATCAGCTTGTTGCGGCCGATGGGCTGTTGCCGGTAGATGCCCAGGTTTTGCCGTTTGCGGTTGGGCCCGCGCGTGACCACCAGGCCCCACGCCAGCAGCGGGGCGACGTCGCCGGGCCAGCAATGCTGGATGGGCAGGCTGGACAGGTCCACGTCGTCGCCTTCGATGACGATTTCCTGGCACGGGGCGTTGCGGACTTCGCGCGGCGCCATGTCCCACAGCGCGGACTTCAGCATGGACACCTTGCCCAGCGCGTCGCGCAGGCCGCGCGGCGGCTCGGGCTCGCGCAGCGAGGCCAGCAGTTCGCCTACTTCGTGCAGCGCCCCGACATCGTCCGCGCCCATGCCCAGCGCGACCCGGCGCGGGGTGCCGAACAAATTGGCGAGCACCGGCATGGCGGCCTTGCCGCGCCCCGGCTGGCGGGCGTTTTCGAACAGCAGGGCGGGGCCGCCGGCGCGCAGCACGCGGTCGCTGATCTCGGTGATCTCCAGGTGCGTGGAAACTTCGGTAGCGATGCGCTTGAGATCGCCCTGGGCTTCGAGTTGGCGAAGAAAGTCTCGGAGGTCGCGGTATTTCACGGTGGCAGTACCTTGGCGGCAATCATGAGCATCGCCACTGTAACCCGGCTGCCGCACAGGCCGGCCGAAGCCCGCAATGGACGAGCACATCGGACAGATCCCACGCTTTTTACAATTTTTTCATATTCTGCTGCGTTCGTCGTGATAGTAAATACTTACTTATTTTGATGTAGCCGTATACGGTCTCATCAATAGTGATAGAAAATAGCAATGACCGGGCTTCCCCACGGTCGGCACCAAAATGGGGCGCATGTAAGGTTGACCAGACCGAATCGCGTTTCTACAATCCGCCCACTTTCAGCGTGCGCCCGGTGCCGCCGCCCCTACCAGCCCTACGAAGGCCGGGCGGCAAATCAGCACCGGGACGAATTCAACGGGCCATCGGGCGCCCACCATACTGGAGTTCTCTAGCGGCGCTTCGCGCCCTCTGCCCGAAACAGGCATGGTCCCAGGCTATCCACGATAGCGACCATGCAGGTGTACCGCTGTCGTCCTGGCAGCGGTGCGATGTGCAGCCAAGCAGGTCGAGGCCAACACGTCCGGTGTTCATCGTTTCCCGGATGCGGTGTTTTTTTATGGCCCGCCAGTGCAAGGAGGTAAGCATGCCCGACGCGCAATTGCGCTCGTCGTCCGGGCAGGGCGCCGTCCAGGTCCGACAGGTCATGGCGAAGTGGTCCAGCTCGATTACCAGCTATATAGTAGGAACGGCCGCCGCGGTGGCGGCCATCGCAATCCTGTCCGTGCCCGATCTGCGCGCCCAGATCGGACAGCCGCGCGTGGCGCCCGCCGTGGCCCAGGCGCCGGCCGCGGAACTCAATGCCCTGCCTGCGGACTGGCAGCCGGTTCCCGCGCGGCCGTCGCATGAGCGCACCGTGTCGTTCCTGGGGTCCGTCGGCAATGGCGACCTGGCGCAGAAGCTGCCGGTCATCAAGGTGTCCTCGGCCCAGGCCGAATCGCTGGGCCGCTACATCGCCCGCAAGTACCGGGTGTCGAACGAAGCCACCCAGATGCTGATTTCCACCACCTACGGCGTGGGCCAGGAAATGGGTATCGACCCGTTGCTGCTGTTGGCCATCATCGCCATCGAATCGAGCTTCAACCCGTTTGCCGAAAGCCATGTGGGCGCGCAGGGCCTGATGCAGGTGCTGACCCGTGTCCACGTCGAGCGTTTCCAGCCTTTCGGCGGCGAGCAGGCGGCCTGGAATCCGGTGGCCAACATCCGGGTCGGGGCGGCGATCCTGAAGGAATACATCGAACGCGGCGGCTCGCTGATCGTGGGCCTGCGCATGTATGTGGGCGTGGGGCCGGACGGTTCCAGCCCCTATGGCGACAAGGTGCTGGCCGAGCGCCGCAGGCTGGCTTCGGCCGCGGGCTTGTCCGGTGAGCTGCCCAACCTTGCGCCGCCGCCGAAGTCCGCCGGCGCCATGCCCATTCCGTCGCGCGCAGGCGAGGCCGTGTCGGTCAAGAGTGCCGAGCCGGATTCGCCTGCCGTGATGTAAGTGTAAGGCCCACCCCTACCCGCTTACGCGGGCCCAGGATGGTGAGCCCCCAGCCGCTACGCGGCAGCCCCCGAGGGGGCCTGGTCCGCCTTGGGGCGGCCCGGCGCCGGACCGGCAAAGCCGGATCCGCGGCGCCCTGGGTCGAAACAGATGCCGTAGCCGTCATTGAGAAACCCGCCAGATTCGTTTGTGGCGGGTTTTTTTGTTTGACGATGACTCCAGCCCGGTAGTTCGCTGGACTGCGCAGCAGCTCGATACAGCAGGTTTATCAATAGCTTACGCGCGTCCATCATATGCCGGTGCTTTCTGAAATCTGACCCGGTTTGCCCTCGCGCCGCTCCTATCTGGCTCTTGGAATCCGGGTCGTTCCAAGGAGTCATCATGGCAAAAATCAAGCTCACCAAGACCGCCGTAGAGTCTGCGCAACCCCAGGCGAAGGACATCGAACTACGGGATACCGTTGTGCCCGGCTTCCTCTGCAAGATTACCCCGAAGGGCCGCCGGGTGTTCATGCTCCAGTACCGCACGAACTCCGGGCAGCCTCGCAAGCCCTCGCTGGGCCTGTTCGGGGAACTGACCGTGGAGCAGGCCCGCGTCATGGCGCAAGACTGGCTGGCCGAGGTTCGCCGGGGCGGCGATCCCGGCGGTGCCAAGGCCGAGGCGCGCAAGGCACCCACGGTCGAAGCGTTGTGCAAGAAGTTCATGGAGGACTACTCCAAAAAGCGCAACAAGCCCAGCACGCAGCGCGGCTATCAGGCGGTCATCGACCGCTGTATCGTCCCGCTGATCGGCCCTAAGAAGGTGCAGGACGTGAAGCGGCCCGACATTGCCGGGCTGATGGAGAAGCTGGCCTACAAGCCGGCCGAGGCGAACAATGCCTTTGGCGTGCTGCGCAAGATGTTCAACCTGGCCGAAGTGTGGGGCTTCCGCCCGGACGGCACGAACCCGTGCCGCCACGTCCCGATGTATCCGCCCGGCGAGGAAACCCGGCTCATCGTGGACGACGAGCTGGCGCTGATCTTCCGCCAACTGGAGAAGCTGGAGGCGGAAGGGCTGGAGAACTACGTCATCCCGCTGGCGATCCGCCTGCAATTCGAGTTTGCCGGTCGTCGCTCCGAAATCTGCACGCTCGAATGGAGCTGGATCGACCTGGAGAATCGGCGCGTGGTGTGGCCGGACAGCAAGACCGGCGGCCTTTCCAAGCCCATGAGCGCGGAAGCCTATCGGCTGTTCTCGACCGCACCGCGCCGGGACGGTTGCCCCTACGTCCTGCCGTCGCCCAACGACCCGACCAAGCACCTGACCTTTGGCGAGCACTATGGCGGCTGGTGCCGCGTGCTCAAGGCCGCCGGTGTTCCGCATGTCGGTACGCACGGCATCCGCCATCGCTCGACTACCGACATTGCCAATTCGGGCGTGCCGACCAAGGTAGGTATGAAGCTGACGGGCCACAAGACCGTGGCAATGTTCATGCACTACGTTCACACCGAGGACAAGCCGGTGCGTGATGCGGCCGAACTGGTGGCGAGCCGGCGGCAGGCCATCACGGGCGCGCGGCAGCCCCAGGAGGCCATCGCATGAACAGGCGCAAAGCATCTGTTCCTTCGCCCGCAGCGCCGACGGCGCTGCTGGGCGACATTCGGACATTGATCGAAGCGGCGCGCAAGCGCGCCGCTTCGGCGGTGAATAGCGAGCTGTCGATGCTCTACTGGCGCATCGGCCAGCGCATCCATACGCAGGTCTTGGAAGGTCGGCGGGCCGACTACGGCGAGGAAGTCGTGCTGACCTTGGCAGCGCAACTGGTGAAGGAGTACGGCAGCAGTTTTTCGGTCAAGAATCTGCGTCGGATGGTGCAGTTCGCCGTCGCTTACCCGGACGAGCGAATTGTCGTATCACTGATACGACAATTGAGCTGGACGCACTTCATCGCCCTGATCCCGCTGAAAGACCCGCTCCAGCGGGACTACTACGCGCAGATGGCGAGCGCCGAACGCTGGAGCGTGCGGACGTTGCGCGAGCGCATCGACTCGATGCTGTACGAGCGCACGGCGCTGTCCCAAAAGACGGAAGCAACCATCGCGCAGGAACTGGCGACCCTGCGCGATGCGCAGCGCATGACCCCGGCGCTGGTCATGCGCGATCCGTACATCCTCGACTTCTTGGGCCTGCGGGATAGCTGGCAGGAAGGCGACTTGGAAGCCGCGATCATCCGCGAAATGGAAGCCTTCCTGCTGGAGCTTGGCGCGGGCTTTTCCTTCGTTGCCCGGCAGAAGCGCATCCCGATTGACGACGAGGATTTTCACCTTGACCTGCTTTTTTACAACCGCAAGCTGCGGCGGCTGGTGGCCGTCGAATTGAAGATCGGCGAGTTCAAGGCAGCGTACAAGGGGCAGATGGAGCTTTATCTGCGCTGGCTGGACAAGCACGAGCGGGAGCCGGAAGAAGCCTCGCCGCTGGGAATCATCCTCTGCACGGGCAAGAAGCGCGAGCAAATCGAACTACTGGAATTGGACAAGTCGGGCATCCACGTCGCCGAGTACCTGACCACCTTGCCGCCGCGTGCGGTGTTGGGCGAACGATTGCAGCAGGCGACCGAGCGGGCGCGCTTACAGATCGAACAGCGCACGCAGGACACGGAGTAGGCCAAGCAGCATTTGTGCGTCCTGTCGTGCCGCCGTCGGGTTCGCGGGCTGCACCCCGCGTTTCGCTCCGAATCACACTCATCCCGTTTGCCTACCCGCATGCGCCTGATGCCCAGCACACCCAGGTGCATGACGTAGCGCCCTCCTGATTCTGCGCAGGATCAGGCAGACAGGATTTGCCCCGCTATGGCGGCCAGCACAACCACCAGCACCGGCGGCAAGCGTCCATAGACCAGCAGGCCGAAGGCGGCCAAGGCCAGAGCGAAATCGGTGCGTCCGTGGATGGCGCTTGTCCATACGGGGTCGTAGAGCGCGGACAGCAGGATGCCGACCACCCCTGCGTTAATGCCCGCCATTGCAGCCTGGATGCTCGGCCGGTGGCGCAACCGCTGCCAGAACGGTAGCGTGCCGATCAGCACGAGGAAGGCTGGCACGAAGATCACGATCAGCAGCACCAGCCCGCCAAGCCAGCCGTGCAAGGGCCAGTCGGCCACAGTGCCGAGATAGGCCGCGAAGGTGAACAGCGGCCCCGGTACGGCCTGCGCCGCACCGTAGCCGGCCAGGAAATCGGCATTGCCGACCGCGCCGGTCGAGCCGGTGACTGCTTGCAGCAGCGGCAACACGACATGGCCGCCACCGAACACCAGTGCGCCGGCGCGGAAGAAGCCGTCGATCAGCGCAGCCATCGTCGAGCCGCTGGCCGCCGCCCACAACGGCAGACCGAGCAGCAACGCGGCCAGCAAGCCCAACGCTATCGCGCCAGTACGGCGCGACACCGCATACGAGGCCAGATGCGCTGCCGGCAGCGGCGGCAGTTGCAGCCACCAGCGACCGATCAGGCCCGTCATGACGATGGCCGCGACTTGCACCCAGGCCGACGGCAGCAATAGTGTCAGCAACGCGGCCAGGATCGCTAGCGCGGCGCGGGGCCGGTCGGGGCACAGCGTTTTCGCCATGCCCCACACCGCTTGCGCCACCACGGCGACGGCAACCACTTTCAAGCCATGCACCCAACCGGCTTCAGCGAGCGGGTGGTATTCGGAAATGCCGTAGGCGAACAGGATCAGTACGAGCGCTGAGGGCAACGTGAATCCGACCCAAGCCGCCAGTGCGCCCCACCCACCAGCACGGCCCAAGCCAAGCGCCATGCCGACCTGGCTGCTGGCCGGCCCCGGCAGGAACTGGCACAGCGCGACCAGATCGGCGTAGCTGCGATCGTCCAGCCAGCGGCGACGCTCGACGAACTCCGTGCGGAAGTAGCCCAAGTGCGCGATTGGCCCGCCGAAGGAGGTCAGCCCCAGCCGCAGAAAGACCAGAAAAACGCGCCCGGCGTTGTCGCGCTCTGCGGTGGCTGGCTCTGGCATCAAATCGACTCCTGTTTCATGCGCTTGGACAACGCTTCGGCGCTTTCCTTGCGCTCGCTGTACCGATCCACCAGATACGGTGCCGCGTCGCGCGTGAGCAGCGTGAACTTCATCAGTTCTTCCATCACGTCCACAATGCGGTCGTAATAGGCCGAGGGCTTCATGCGCCCGGTTTCATCGAACTCCTGATATGCCTTGGCGACCGAAGACTGGTTCGGGATGGTCAGCATCCGCATCCAGCGACCCAGCACGCGCATCTGGTTGACCGCATTGAATGACTGCGAGCCGCCTGATACCTGCATCACCGCCAGCGTCTTGCCCTGGGTCGGGCGCACCGCTCCGGAGGACAGCGGAATCCAGTCGATCTGCGTCTTCATCAGGCCGGTCATCGCGCCGTGGCGCTCCGGCGAGCACCACACCATGCCTTCCATCCATTGCGCCAGTTCGCGCAGTTCCTTTACCTTCGAATGATCGTCGCCGGCATCGTCCACCAACGGCAGGCCCGACGGGTTGAAGAACCGTGTTTCGCCGCCGAGCGCACGCAGGATGCGCGCCGCTTCTTCGGCGGCAAGGCGGCTGTACGAGCGGTCGCGCAGCGAGCCGTAGAGCAGCAGGAAGCGCGGCGCGTGCGTGGCGCGTTCGGGTGTCAGGAGCCGTTCCTTGTCCGGCTGCTGGAACAGCGTGGCATCGAGGTTCGGCAGGCCGATACGGGTATCAGACACGCTGCCCCTTTGCATCCACTACCGCCTCGCCGTCTTCCTTGTTGAACGCGCCGCGCTGCGGATTCGGCAGAATGTCCAGCACGGTTTCCGAGGGGCGGCACAGCTTCGTGCCCAGCGGCGTGACCACGATGGGCCGGTTCATCAGGATCGGATGTTGCCCGATGGCATCGAGCAACTGATCATCCGTCCATTTTGGGTTGGCCAAGCCCAACTCCGCATAGGGCGTGCCTTTCTCGCGCAGCACCTCGCGCGCGCTCAGGCCCACGTCCGCCAGCAGCTTGACCAGCGTTTCCCGCGTCGGTGGCGTCTTCAGGTACTCAATGACCGTGGGTTCCTCGCCGCTGTTGCGGATCAGGGCCAGCACATTGCGCGAGGTGCCGCAGTTCGGGTTGTGATAGATCGTGATGTTGCTCATGGGTTTCTCTCAGTTCGTTGCGTGGCCGCGCTCGTACCAGCGGCGCGAGCGGTTGACCACGCGCACCACCAGCAGCATCACCGGCACCTCGATCAGCACACCCACCACGGTGGCCAGCGCCGCGCCGGAATGGAAACCGAACAGGCTGATGGCCGCGGCCACGGCCAACTCGAAGAAGTTGCTCGCGCCGATCAGGGCCGACGGGCCGGCGACGCAGTGTTGCTCGCCTGTCTTGCGGTTGAGCCAATAGGCCAAGCCGGAATTGAAGAACACCTGGATCAGGATCGGCACCGCCAGCATGGCAATGATCAGTGGTTGTTGCAGGATGGCTTGGCCCTGGAAGGCGAACAGCAGCACCAGCGTCAGCAGCAGCGCGGCGATGGACAGCGGGCCGATGCGTTCAAGGGCGCGGTCAAATGCGGCCTGGCCCCGGCGCAGCAGCGCCCGCCGCCAGAGCTGCGCGACGATGACCGGGATGACGATGTAAAGCGCCACCGAGATCAGTAGCGTGTCCCACGGTACGCTGATGGCCGACAGGCCGAGCAGCAGGCCAACGATGGGCGCGAAGGCGAACACCATGATGGTGTCGTTGAGTGCGACTTGCGAGAGCGTGAATACGGGGTCGCCGCCGGTCAGCCGGCTCCAGACGAACACCATCGCCGTGCAGGGCGCGGCGGCCAGCAGGATCAGGCCGGCCACGTAGCTGTCGAGTTGGTCGGCCGGCAGCCACTCGGCGAAGACGTGCCGAATGAAGATCCACGCCAGCAGTGCCATTGAGAACGGCTTGACTGCCCAGTTGACGAATAACGTCACACCGATGCCGCGCCAGTGCTGTTTGACCTGGCCGAGCGCACCGAAATCCACCTTGAGCAGCATTGGGATCACCATGACCCAGATCAGCACGCCGACCGGCAGATTGACTTGGGCGACTTCTATGCGGCCGATGGCCTGAAACATGCCGGGCGCGAACTGGCCGAGCGCGATGCCGGCGACGATGCACAGCAGCACCCACACGGTCAGGTATCGCTCGAACACGCTCATGGCGGAAACAGTCGGTGCGCGGCTGGCGGATGCACTGGCGGTCATGGTTGCCTCACTTGCGTCCAATGTCGTGCAGCTCACGCTGCAAGGACATGGCATCGAGGCGCTGGAGCGGCAGCGACAGGAACAGTTCTATGCGCCGGCGCAGCGTGATGGCCGCGTCCATGAACGCCTTGCGCTGTTGTTCCTCGGTGCCTTCGACGGCGGCCGGGTCGGGCACGCCCCAATGCGCCGAGACGGGCTGGCCCGGCCACAGCGGACACGCCTCGCCGGCGGCGTTGTCGCAGACGGTGAAGATGAAGTCGAACACCGGCGCACCGGGAACCACGAATTCGTCCCAGCTCTTGCTGCGGTAGCCCGTGGTCGGCAGGCGCAGGCGTTCCAGCGTGGCGAGTGCCAGCGGATTCACTTCGCCTTTCGGGTGGCTGCCGGCCGACCAGGCACGGAAGCGGCCTTGGCCCAGCTCATTGAGCAAGCCTTCGGCGAGGATGGAACGGGCCGAATTTCCCGTGCAGATGAACAGTGCGTTGTAGGTGGTGTCGGTCATGGCGTCAGCAGTTGCAGTTAGGGGATTCGGAAACCTCGCAGACGCCGCCCTGGCAGCAATGCTCGGTCAGGTAGCCGATCAGGCCGTTCATGTGACCGTACTCGGCGCGGTAGATCAGGTTGCGGCCCTGCTGCTCGATGGAAACGAGGCCAGCGTGGGCCAGTTCCTTCAAGTGGAAGGACAAGGTATTGCGGGCCACGTCGAGCTGATCGGCGAGGACGCTGGGCGTGCGTCCTTCCGGCCCGGCGACGACCAGGGCGCGGAATACACGCAGTCGTTGCGTGTGGGCCAGCGCACTCAGGGCGGAAACGGCTTGATCTTCATTCATTATTCGATGATACAACAATTATAGAATTAATAGAAAGAAGAAAGGAAAACACCGCTTGGTGGCGTCCCGGCGTACCGCCGTCGGGTTCGCGGGCTGCGCCCCGCGCTTCGTGCCGAATCGCGGCCATCCGGCTTTGACCCCTGACGCCTTCGGCCCTGGCGGGCCTGCGCGCTCCGCTTGCACAAAGGCGAGTGTGTGCATTGGGCGGGTGTGGGCGGTCTTGCTGTTCCCTTCACCGTATCACGGCGTTTTCGCCGTCAAGGGCTGCGCGTGCTTGCACGCTTGCGGCCTGGCAGCCGTCCTCGACCCCTGACTGCTTGCGCTGCGCCGTGCTCTCCACGGTTCCGGGCAATTCCGCCCGAGCAACCGGAGCACGATCATGTCGCAACTGTCCTTTTCCTCGTTCGATTCCTCGCTGATGGTGCGTGACGCACAGGGCCGCTACCTGCTGGCGACTGCCGAGCAGATTCTGGAGGCCGCGCGCCAGGCCATCGAGCGCAAGATGCAACGCGGTACGTCGTTCACGTCGCCGGCGGCGGTCAAGGAGTACCTGCGCGCCAAGCTGGCCGGCTTCGAGCATGAGGTGTTCGCGGTGCTGTTCATGGACACGCAACATCGGCTGATCGAATACGCCGAAATGTTCCGCGGCACCATCGACGGCGCATCGGTGTATCCGCGCGAGCTGGTCAAGGAGGCGCTGCGGCTCAATGCGGCGGCGGTCATCATTTCGCACAACCATCCGAGCGGCAATCCCGAGCCGAGCGGTGCCGACCGGGCGCTGACCCAGCGGCTCAAGGAGGCGCTGGGGCTGGTGGACGTGCGCGTGCTGGATCACGTCATCGTGGCGGGCACCGACACCACATCGTTTGCCGAATGCGGCTTGATCTGACCAAGGGGCTTCGGCCCCTTTTTGCTGCGCCCGGCGCGGGCCGGGCGAAAACGCTGCCTCGGATTTCCGAGACAGCGTTTCGGAAATTCATGGCCTGCATGGAGGTATGGGGCGGTCTTGCTGTCCCCTTCATCGTGCCACGGCGTTCTCGCCGTCAAGGGCTGCGCGCGATGGCGCTTGCGTCCTGGCGGCCGTCTGCGACCCCTGACTGCTTGCGCTGCGCCGTGCCCCGGAAGGGTCGGGCAATTCCGCCCGGCAACCTTTCAGGAGTTCACCATGAACAACGCACTCATCACTGCCGAGCAGCGCATCGTGCTGCAGGCCAACGGCCGCGCATCGCTGGAGAACCCGGACTTCGATCCGGCCCCGGTGGTCAAGCTGTTCACGCCGGACGGTGGCGCGACCTGGCTGCTGACCGAGATTGATCCCGACAACCATGACCACGCCTTTGGTCTTTTCGACCTGGGCCTGGGCGAGCCGGAAATCGGCTGGGTCAGCTTGAACGAGCTGGCGACCGTGCGCGGCGGGCTGGGCCTGCCGATCGAGCGTGACCTGTATTTCCGGGCCGAGAAGCGGTTGAGCGGCTATGCGCGCGATGCGCGGCTGGCTGGGCGGATCGTTCTCTGACCTCGCACCTGGAGCGCCGCAAGGCGCTCCTTGCGCTTTCTCGACCATCACAGGAGATCAATGCCATGAGCAGCCATCACGACTACATCATCGAAATCACCGCGCAGCACGATGCGCTCAAGCCGTTCGCGCCGGAAAACGGCCAGCCGCTGCGCTTCAAGATCGGCGACGCGGTGATCTTCACCAACGAGTACGGCGCACAGTTCCGGCTCCGCGTCACCGGGTTCTATCAGCCCACCGGGCTTTCAGGTATGTACGCCCGCGGTGCGCGCTACCTGCTGGACTCGGCATCGCCGTGGATGCCGGTTGCGGAATCCAGCCTGCGTCCTGATGGCTCGGCCTGATGCCTTCGCGCCCCTTCCGGGGCGCTGCGCGCTTCGCTTGCCTCTAGGGGAAAGCCCTGCGGGCTATCCCCACCGCGCGATGCTTGGCACCCCTAAAGACCGCCGAACCGGCTGCGTCGGCTCGGCCAGAAATCCGCAGCCACAGCAGAACCCGCTTCCCGATGCGTGGGGCGTAGTGCGCCTGGTGCTCATCGAACCTTGAAGGCTGGGCGTCCCCGGCCAAGAAACATGGCCGGTCGCGCTGTCGTGCGCGTAGCGCATCGAGCCGCCTGCGGCGTCTCGCCCCTGTCGGGCTTCCATCGTTCCCTCGCTCCGCTCGGCTGACGCCTTCGGCCCGGCTTCCAGATCCGGGCCTGCGCGCTTCGCTTGCCGTGCAGTCAGCGCAAGGGGAAGGCCGTTGCCATGTCCAGCCGTCTCCCCTGACTTCATCACCTTGTCCGCGACTGTAGCCCGCTCCCGCGTGCCATCAAGGCGCGCAGGGCCGTGTCCTCGGCTACGCCTGCGGGCCGCACCACCCCCTGCGCTTGTTTCCTTGACGGCCCCCGTCCGCGCGCTCCTGACCGTCGCGGGCGATGAACTCAGGAAGACGGTGGCAACAGGGCCAACCGGGTTCCTCTCGCCGACCGCACCAAACAGCCGAAAGGCTGGGCTCCGAATCTAGGAATCCGGTGTGCGGTGAACAGCAAACCCTTTTTTCTTTGTCAGGAGAAATGAAATGCAACTCGCATCCCGCTTCGCTTCCCGCTCCCCCTCGCTGCGCAGCGACTACCCGCTGTCCGATGACCAGATTCACCGCGTAGCGCCGTCCATCTTCGCGGACGCGCCGCATGAAAGCCGTTCGCAGCGGTACGCCTATATCCCCACCGCCGCCGTGCTGGCCGAGCTTCGCAAAGAAGGGTTCCAGCCCTTCTTGGTGACGCAAACCCGCGTGCGCGATGAAGGCAAGCGCGAGCATACGAAACACATGCTGCGCCTGCGCCACGCCAGCCAGATCAACGGCGCGGAGGCCAATGAAATCGTGTTGTTGAACTCGCACGATGGCACGAGCAGCTATCAGATGCTCGCGGGCATGTTCCGGTTCGTGTGCAGCAATGGGCTGGTGTGTGGCGACACCGTGGCCGATGTGCGCGTACCCCACAAGGGCGACGTTTCCGGGCATGTCATCGAAGGCGCTTACGAAGTCTTGCGCGGCTTCGACCGGGTGAAGGATTCCCGCGATGCCATGCGTGCGATCACGCTGGACGAAGGCGAGGCCGAAGTATTCGCCCGCGCCGCGCTGGCCCTCAAGTACGACCCCACCGACAACAAGCCCGCGCCCATCACCGAATCGCAAATCCTGATGCCGCGCCGGTTCGACGACCGCCGCCCGGACTTGTGGAGCGTGTTCAACCGCACGCAAGAAAACCTGACCAAAGGCGGATTGCATGGCCGCAGCGCCAACGGACGCCGCCAGCAGACCCGCCCCGTGCAGGGCATTGATTCCGATGTGCGCCTCAATCGCGCCCTCTGGATGCTGGCCGATGGCCTGCGCCAGTTGAAAGCCTGATTCCCCACGCGGCAGGGGCAGGCAGCAGCCCTTGCCGCTTCTTTCGCTGCTGCATCCCTGAACCGTTAGGAGTTATCACCATGAACGCAACCACCTACACCGAAGCCCGCGCCGTCAATGCCGCCGCCGCTATCCCGCTGGAAGCCGCCGACCCGACCAAGAACCTGATTCTGGTTCCGCTGTCGCGGCTGGTGCTGCGCCCCACGGGCCGCAACGTGCGCAAGACCCCGCGCATGTCCATCCCCGAACTGGCCGCGAGCATCCAGCGCGTGGGCCTGCTGCAAAACTTGATCGTGATTGCCGCCGCCGATGGCGAACATTACGAAGTCGTGGCCGGTGGCCGCAGGCTGGCCGCGTTGAAGCTGCTGGCGAAGAAGCACCGCATCAGCAAGGAATGGGAGGTGCCTTGCCTGCTGGTGGCCGATGGCACGGCGCGCACCGCCAGCCTGACCGAGAACGTGCAGCGCGAAGCCATGCACCCCGCAGACCAGTTCGAGGCATTCGCCGCGCTGGTGGCCGAAGGCCGACCCATCGAGGACATAGCCGCCGATTTCAGCGTGTCCCCGCTGGTGGTGCAGCGCCGCTTGAAGCTGGCGAACGTCTCGCCCCGGCTGCTGGCCGACTACCGCGCCGAAGCCGTAAGCCTTGACCAGTTGATGGCCCTTGCCATCACCGACGACCACGCCGCGCAGGAAGCCGCCTTCTACGATGCGCCGACGTGGCAGCGCCAGCCGTCCGCGCTGCGCGACCGCCTCACCGAGCGGGAAATCGACGCCTACCGGCATCCGCTGGTGCACTTCGTCGGGCTGGACACCTATGAAGCCGCAGGCGGTGGCGTGCGCCGTGATCTGTTCGCCGAAGGTGACGCGGGCGTGTATCTGACCGATGCCGCGCTGCTGGACAGGCTGGCGCAAGACCGGCTGGCGGGCATGGCCGCCCAGGTGAAGGCCGAAGGCTGGGCATGGGTGGATGCCACGCCGGGCGTGACCCATGCTGACCTGCACGCTTTCCAACGTGCGCCGAGGGAGCGGCGCGAGCCGACCAAGCGCGAAGCGCAGCGCATCGAGAAGCTGCAATCCAAGATGCAGGAACTGGCCGCAGCCGTGGATGACGCGCTGGACGCCGAGGACGAGGACAAGGCCGATGCACTGCAAGAGGAAGGCGAAGCCGTGGGCGAGCAGTTGCAGGCGCTGGAAGATGGCTTGCAGGACTACAGCCCGACCGCGAAGGCCGCAGCCGGTGCCATCGTCACCATCGACCGCAACGGGCAGGCCGTGATTCATCGCGGGCTGATGCGCGAGGCCGAGGCCAAGGCGCTGCGCACGCTGGAACGCCTGCGCCAAGGTTTCAGCGGCGAGGATGCCGGGAACGACGACGAAGGCGAGGACGGAGACGGCGACGGCGACGGGCAGCCAAAGACCGCCGCCATGTCCGACCGGCTGGCGCAACGGTTGAGCGCCCACCGCACCGCCGCGCTGCAAATCGAAGTCGCCCGGCATCCGCAAGTGGCGCTGGCCGCGCTGGTGCATGGCATGGTGCAGACCGTCTTGCAGGAAAGCCGCTACGGCCACGACTTGCCGCTGGGCGTGAGCCTGAAAATGCAAGACCGGCTGGAAGGCATGGCCCCGGACTGGCCGGAATCGCCCGCCGCCGTGGCGCTGCGCGAACTGCAACAAGTGGCCGGTGAAGGCTTGCCGCAGGACAGCGCCGAACTGTTCGCCGCGCTGCTGGCAAAGCCGCAAGACGAACTGGTGCGGCTGCTGGCCGTGTGCGTGGCTTCCACGGTGGACGTGGTGACGCCTCGCGCCATGCTGCGCCAGCCCGGCGAGGAACTGGCGCAGGCCGTGGGCCTCGACATGGCAGCATGGTGGCAGCCGAGCGCGGAAGGCTACTTCCAGCACGTTCCCAAGGCCGCCATCCTGCAAGCCGTGGGCGAGTACGCGCCAGAGCAGGTTTCCCGGCTGGCGAAGTTGAAGAAGGCCGACATTGCCAGCGAAGCCGAGCGGCTGGCGAACGGCACAGGCTGGATGCCTGCCATCTTCAAGGCCGAAGGCACGCAGGCAGCCACGCAGGCAGAACCGCAGGCAGAACCGCAGGAGCAGGACGACGCCCCGGAGGATTCCGAGGCAATGGCGGATGAACCCGCCGTGGCGCTGGCCGCTTGACCCGCGCCGACAGCAAGCGCCCCGGCCTCGACCGGGGCGCTTCGCTGGAAGGAAAACGCCCCATGACCCGCACTACCACCAGCCGCCCACGCATGGCGGCGATCTATGCCCCCGGCGTGGTACGCGCCCGCCGCTGGCACGGCGACGGCGACGTGCGCGGCTACCGTCCGCCCTCGGGCTGGTCAGCCCGCGCCGACCTCACCGACATTCACCCCATCACGGGCCGCGCCTTGCCGCGTGCCGTGTGGTGGCTCATCGAGACGAAGGAATAACCCGAACAGCACCGCGCCCAGGCCGTTCCGCCCTGGGCGCGGTGAAAAGAAAATCCGGGCGCGGCGGTGGCCGCGCCCGGTGTTCAAGGCCAACAGCCGAATCAGAACGCCGCCGCCTTCGCGGTGGCTCAGGCGGCGGCGTTAGAGCAGCCGAGCATTCGCCCGGCCCATACCTGCGCGCTACGCTTATGTCCAGGGGAAAGCCCTGCGGGCTATCCCCCGCCGCGCAATGCTTGGCGCCCCTTGATGCCGCCGAACCGGCTGCGCCGGATCGGCTCGGCCAGCGCCCCGCCGCGATGGACGGCGTGCCGGCGAACACGCTGGCGCTTGCTGCGGCGGGTTGTGCAAATGCGTGCGGTCCTCAACGCTGGCGGTTCCTGCCTGTCACGTCACGAAGGACGGTTCACGGACAACCCGCCCGACATCGCTATGGAGCTTCCACACCACGCCTCAAGACCGGCACCGCAAGGTGCGGCAGGGGCGTTCTCGCCTGTCGTCGGGTGGTTGACCTGGCCCGCGTCAGCGGGCGAGCCGGAGCAGCCTTCATGCGGGGATGCCGAGCCGGCCCCATCTCCTTTCGGAGCGGTTCGGCCCAAGGCGTCCTTGTCTCGTTGTGAATCCTGGCGGTGGCGCGGCTGCGCCTCGGGCTTCATGACTGCAACCGTCCGGCGAAAACAATTTCCCCGCCGCTGCGCGGCTTCCTCGCGCAGCAAATTCTTTTCGCCTTCCGGTTCTCCACTGCGTTTCGACCGCAAGCGGTGCAGCCAGCCCGTCTCCCGCCAGCCGGATCACAACAAGGACGCGATGGGCGCGAACCTTGTTCAACCGACAGGAGAAAACATCATGGCCAACATCGGCACCTTCACCGCAGACAAAGACGGCTTCACCGGCACGCTTCGCACCCTGACGCTCAATGTCAAGGTCAAACTGGTTCCCAACGACAAGGGCAGCAGCGAGAACGCTCCCGACTTCCGGCTCCAGGCCGCCGGTCACGACATCGGCGCGGCATGGAACAAGAAAAGCGAGGCCGGGCGGGATTACAAGTCCGTGAGCATTGACGATCCTTCGTTCCCGGCGCCGGTCTATGCCCGCCTGATCGAAGGCGAGGACGGCACGCACGACCTGATCTGGTCGCGCAGCAAGCCCCAGGCGGCGTGACCGCCACAGCGCCCCGCCCATCGCGGCGGGGCGCTGTGCTGCTGATCGCAGCACATCACCGCATCACGCACGCGGCTTCGCCGCGTCGCGTTCGCTCAACACCGCCTCTAGCTCCTGGCGCACCTGCGCCAGCAGCTCGTCGGCCTTGCTCGGGCTGTTGCCCGCATAGGCCAGCGTCAGCAGCGTGAGCGGGTGGATCTCCATCACCTCGCACAACTCCGCCAGCTTGTAGAAGGTCGGGCTTTTCAGATCGCGTTCGAGGGTACTCATATAGGTGCGGCTGGACACGTCAGAGAAGGCTTCCTGGCTCAAGCCACGCGCCTTTCTGACCGTCTTCAACGCCTTTGCCAATGAATACCCAGCCGCCACCTATGGTTTCCCTCAAAAAACCAAGATGACAGCCCATTGCGCCCTATAGGACTACAATCTATAGTGTTCATTTGGTGTTGCTATCCGTTTTTGTGCCTTTACGGAAATCCGCATCGGCGGGTTCCAGCAAAGCCACGGAACCGCGTCCGTGCTTGCGCACGAAGGCACAAATCCGGCTCGGCAGTTCTGCGCTTTGGCGCGAAACCGCATCCGTGCATCATTGGATTCGTGGGATTACCGACCATGCCCCAGCCACTCGCCACCGACCCAGAGCGCGCGCAACTGCTCGCCAACGGCGAGGCCCGTGCCGCTGGCCGGGCCATCGACCCGGTGCCCGTGGTGCGGCTGTTCACGCCCGACGCGCATGTGACTTGGCTGCTGGCGGCGCTCGATCCCGCCGATGGCGACACCGCTTGGGGCCTTATCGACCTGGGGATCGGGATGCCCGCGCAGGGCACCGTCAAGCTGTCCGAGCTGGCCGGCATCGTCGGGCCGCGCCAGCAGCCCGTACTGCGCGACCTCTATTTCCGGCCCACGCGCACGCTGTCGGAGTACACCCGCCTAGCCGAGCGAGACGGGGCCATTCCAGATTGACCACCGCCGACTGTGACTTTTTCAGTCTTTTGTCATACCGGGCAAGTCTCAATCGGGATTATTGCGGCATACCCACGCCAGTCTGATCCAAATAGACATGATGCCCCGCGCGGGCTGCGGCAGGCTGGACGATACGGCGTCCCACGGCTGGGGCGCCGCTGCCCCGCCATTGAGACGACTACCGCAACGCGTCGGAGCCAATCGGTCTTGACAGGTCCATCCATCTTTTTTAACCCATGACGTTCTGACGATACCGATGTAGCGCGTAGTTCTTCCGTGGCGGCCAGTCCTGTTCGCAGGGAGGTTGCGTCATGGTCGATCGCAGCGCCGAGCCTTGGTATCCGACTGCCGCGTACCTGTACGCGCTGCATTTGGACGACCTCGCGCTCGCCTGGGAATACCTGCGCAGGCATCCCGACTACCGGCTCGACTGGCTGCGCCGTCATCGCCGGCCGCAGGCGGCACAGGACGCGGCGCATCGCTGGGGCTTGCGCCTTCTGGAAGACCCGGTGCTGGATGTGCGCGACGCGCATCCAGCCTGGCTGCCCGGCCACGCTGCCGTGGTGCAACTCTATCCCGACGCCGACCCGCCGCTCGATGCGGCGGTCTTTGCGTTCTGGCACATCCCTGGGCACAAGCAACTGCTGCATGACGGCAAAGGGCTGGCGCTGATCGCGCGCAGCCCTGGCCGATGCGTGCGCTTCGTGCTGGCGCCCGGCCTGGAGGACGGCATGGCTGTCGCCTATGCCCACCGCGGCGGCGCTGCCGCGCCGGTGCATGGGCATCTGCCCAGCTCCGACATGGCCGATACGAAGCCCCGGCCGACACTCGCCGCGCTGCTGGAACTGCACACCTTGCAGGCGCTCGACGCAGCCCTGGCGGGCGCGTCCTTGCGCGAAATCGCCGAAGGGCTGTTCGGCGCCGATGCCGTGGCGGCCGACTGGCACGCCGACGGTGATCTGCGCGCCCGCGTGCGCCGTCTGGTACGGCGCGGCGATGCGCTGATGCGCGGCGGCTATCGCCGCCTAGCACAGCTTGCGCCGCTTGAGAAGGGACGTTTTGCAGCCGACGCAAAACGTCCCTGATCGAAAACCCCTCGCTTCTTGAGACTGCCTCCATCCGGTCGCGCTGTGTGGCTGGTCGTTTTCAACCGATGGAGGTTCACACCATGCGTCCCGCTCCCTTGCGGCCTGCCGCCACTGTCTCGACCGCTGCCGCGCAGCCGCAGCGTTACCTCACCAACGACGAAGCCGCCGAGTACCTGCGCCTGTCGCCGCGCACGCTGGAAAAGCAGCGCGTGATCGGCGGCGGCCCACGCTTTCGCAAGTTCGGCCGGCGCGTCATGTACGCCGTGGCCGACCTCGATGCTTGGGCCGCCGACCGCAGCTTCGAGACGACTTCCGATCCCGAGTACGCCGAGCACCACTCGGCGGACAGCCGTGCGCGCTGATCGCTGGCGCGCGTCAGGCCATCGTCATGTCCAGCCCCGCGCTGCCCGTGCGGCAGCGGCCGATGCAAGAGCGCGAACAGCTCGACCTGTTCCGCGCCTTGCCGGGCGACATGGCGCCGCGCGACAGCCAGGACTTGATGGCCTTTCCGTTCTTCTCGCTGGCGAAGTCTCGGCGCGTTGCGCCAATCGACTTCCGGGCCGGCAACGTCACGATCCGCGTGGAGGGCACAGCCGAGCACGGCATCGCCACGATTTGGGATGCCGACATTCTGATCTGGGCCGCCAGCCAGATCGTGGAAGCGCGCGACGCGGGCCTGCGCCCGTCGCGGCTGATGCAGGCCACGCCCTACGAGATCCTGCGCTTCATCGGGCGCGGCACGTCGCTGCGCGACTACCAGCGCCTCAAAGCGGCCTTGGATCGCCTGCAATCGACCACCGTGGCCACGTCCATCCGCGAGACGACAGGCCGGCGCCTGCATCGGTTCTCATGGATCAACGAATGGAAGGAACTGGCCGATGCCAGCGGCACGCCGCTGGGCATCGAGCTGATCCTGCCGGACTGGTTCTATGCGGGCGTGATCGACGCCGCCCTGGTGCTGACCATCGACCCGGCGTATTTCCGATTGACCGGCGGCATCGAGCGGTGGCTGTACCGCCTGGTGCGCAAGCACGGCGGCAGGCAGGAACACGGCTGGCAGTTCGACTTTCAGCACCTGTACCGCAAATCGGGCAGCGTGGCGCGCTACTACGACTTCGCCGCCGACCTGCGGGCATTGGTCGCGCGGCAGTCCTTGCCCGGCTACCACTTGGGCATCGAGCACGTATCCGGGCTTTCGTCGCCGCTGCTCACGTTCCGGCCCGTGCCGTCCACGGCACGGGGATAAGTGCGGGAGAGCCTGTGGACGGACTCGTGCTATCAGGCAACAGAAGTATCGTGCTATCAGGCAACGAACTATCGTGCTATCAGGCAACAAAATCGGCCGCAAACCCGCGCCAGCACTGGGTTTGCGCGCCCTCTAACTTCCCTAACTTAATTTCTCTAACTTTTAGTAGGGAAACGCCGCTGCGGTGGATAACCGCCACGCGGCCATCAACGCAGCAGCAACAGCCGGGCTTTCCAACATGGAGGGCCAAGCCATGATCGTCGCGCTACTCAACCAGAAAGGCGGCGTGGGCAAGACCACGCTCGCCACCCACATCGCTGGCGAACTGGCAATGCGCGGCCAGCACGTCGTGCTGCTGGACGCCGACCCGCAGGGTTCATCACTGGACTGGACGCAACGCAGAAGCCAGCAAGGCTTGCCACGGCTGTTCAGCGCCGTGGGCCTCGCACGCGAGACGCTGCATCAGGAAGCGCCAGAGCTGGCACGCCGCGCCGATCACGTCGTCATCGACGGCCCGCCGCGCATCGCCGCCTTGGCGCGCTCCGCGCTGCTGGCGGCCGAGCGCGTGCTGATCCCGGTGCAACCCAGCCCCTACGACTTGTGGGCCAGCGCCGAGATGGTGGCGCTGATCCGCGAGGCGCAAGTCTTTCGGCCTGCGCTGCGCGCGGCCTTCGTCATCAACCGGCGTGTCAGTACCACCGTGATCGGGCGCGAAGCACGCCAGGCGCTCGCCGACCAGCCGCTTCCTGCGCTGCGCGCGGAAGTGCATCAGCGCATCGTGTTCGCCGACAGCGTGGCCGCTGGCCGGCTTGCACGCGAGACGGCACCGGACAGCGCCGCCGCCCGTGAAATCACCGTCCTGGTGGACGAACTGCTGCGGTGGACGACATGACAGCGAAGCCACCACCGAACGGCAAGCGCGCAGCAAAGCGCGTCGGCATAGGCGCGCGTCCGCCCGCGAATCCGCACGCTGAAGCGTGGATTCGGCAAGGCGACGCCGATGCGCTGGGCAAGGGCGACCTCTACACCGCCCGCCTCACGCTCGACATCACGCCCGCCATGCGGGCGCGCATCAAGGTATCGGCCTTCACGCAAGGCGTGACCGTGGCCGACCTGCTGCGCGGCCTGCTGGAGCGGGAGTTTTCCGAGAACCGCAGGGAGAACACACCATGACCGCATCCACTGCACCTGCTGCCGCGCCTGCCGCTGGCGCGGCCACGGCTGCGCCACAGCCATCATTCAGCGCGCCTTCCGGCCAGCCCGCCAGCGCGCCGCTGACGCGCGTGGCGCTGGCCTACATCGAGGCCCGTTTCAAGCTCTACCTGCGCTTCGGCGAACCCGCGCGCACGCACCAGCTCGACCGCTGGCGGCGTAGCGCGGTGTTCCTGCCGGGTGCGGTGTTCTGCCGCGTGCGCTGGCAGTCCAACGATTTCGGCACCGTGCGCTGGCAGCTCATGGTGATGCAGGCTTGCACGCCGCTGGACGGCGCGCAGCGCATCCCCGGCGTGCAGCCGGGCGCGCGCCTGCTGCTGCACGCCGAGGGCGACGGGCAAGTGCGCGCCGTGCTGGAGCGCATCGACGCCATCGAGGCGCTGGGCATCGCAGCCATCGCCGTCTCGCCCGCGTACTGGCGCACGCTCGCCAACCGGCTTGCTGCGCGCCTGCCGCTGCCCGAATACACCACCGAGCGGCACGCCGCCTGGCTGACCGGGAGGGCGCTGCCATGACCGCCGTTTCCACTGGCGGCACTGCGCCGCGTCCTCGCTCGCACACCCGCTCACGCTTGCGCGCTCGCATCGTGCTCGCGGGCCTCGCCGCCTGCGGCCTCGCTGCGCTGGCCTGGGCGTCCTTCGTTCATCCGCTGCCGCGCCTGATCTACAACCCGTCCGACAGCGTGGCGGTCGGCTGGTATCGCATCGACCCGTTCGACCCACGCACCGCCTCGCTGCCACGTCCCTTGTCCGTGGACAGCATCGTGCTGGTGCCGCTGCCGACCACGGCCGCCGCACTCGCTGCGCAGCGCGGCTATCTGCCGGTGCGCGTGCCGCTGCTCAAACGTGTAGGCGCAGTCGCGCCGCAGCACGTTTGCGTTTTCGATGCGCTGGTGTGGATCGACGGCGTGCCGGTGGCTGCCGTTCGGCCCGCCGACCGGCTGGGCCGCCCGCTGCCATCCTGGCCGCAGTGCCGGCAGCTTCGGCCTGGCGAACTGTTCCTTCTCAGTGTGACCAATCCGGCGTCGTTCGACAGCCGGTATTTCGGGCCGGTCAGCGCATCTGCCGTGATCGGCGTCGCGCGCCCGATCTGGCTGGAGGCCCACCCATGATGGCCGCCGACTCACTGCACGTTGCCGTGCATCTTGTCGTGCCATCGGGCGTGCCGATCCCGTGGCTTTCCTCATGTCGTCGCGCGTGCCGTGCGAGCGCCGATCCTACGTATCGGGCGCCGCACTTCGCGCTGCCTTCCCATGTGCAGGCGTCTTGCCTCGAATGCGCCCGGCCTTTGGCCGTCGCTGCGTTCGCCGGCGCGCTGGCTGCTCGCGCAGCAACGCCGCCGGGCCGCCGCTGCCCGGAGCGTCAGCGAGGGGCAAAGGCGGAAGGCAAGACAAAAGTACGCGGCACCGGGCCGCGTCGAAAGCCAGTCTGCACGTGGGGTTGGCACGGCACGGAGCGGCTTCGCCGCCGTGCCGCGTGTGGTGCGAGGCCCACGCCAAGACAGGGCGGCCCGCGTGCTTCGCACGCCGGGGCACGCCCCAGCTTTCATGGAACGCAGCCATGAGCGACCGCCGCGATGACGATTTCCGCGTGCGCCCCAGCGCCCCGAAGAACCGGGGCAAGGGACAGGGGCAGAGCTTCGTTTCCAAGGTGCTCAAGCAGACCGGCAAGGCCAGCGGCGGGAAGTCCTCGGTGCGCCGTCCTGGCGCGACGGGTGGCACCGGCCAGCGGCCCGGCTCGCGCCTGGGGCGCGGCCATACGGCGGCGCGCTTCGCGGACGCGAAGCTGACGCCCATGTCCCGGCGCGTGACCATCAAGACGCTGCTGGTGAATCACCAGCGGGCCAGCCCGCAGTCGCTCGCCAAGCACCTGCGCTACATCGAGCGCGACGGTGTGGGACGCGACGGTGAACCGGGTCAAGCCTACGGAGCGCAGACAGACGTGGCCGACCTCGACGCCTTCAAGGAACGCTGCGCCGACGACCGGCACCATTTCCGCTTCATCCTCTCGCCCGAGGATGGCGCGGAGCTGGAAGACCTGCGCACCTACACGAGGCACCTCATGGGCCGCATGGAGGCCGACCTGGGCACGGGCCTCGATTGGGTGGCCGTGAACCACTGGAACACCGACAACCCGCACACGCACATCGTCGTGCGCGGGCGCGACGACACCGGCAAAGACCTCATCATCGCGGGCGACTACATCGCCGACGGCTTCCGCCACCGCGCCGCCGAACTGGCGACCGAGTGGCTGGGGCCGCGCACTGAGCTGGAGATCCAGCAGACCTTGCAGCGCGAGGTGGAGCAAGAGCGGTGGACGAGTCTGGATCGCACCTTGAAGCGCGAGGCCGGCGACGATGGCCTGGTGCATGTCGAACGGCTCAACGAACCTCGCTTGCAGCGCCAACGCCTGTTGCTGATCGGCCGCCTGCAACGCTTGCAGCGCCTGGGCCTGGCCGACGAGACGCAGCCCGGCTCCTGGGCCATCCATGCCGATGCCGAGAAGACCTTGCGCGCCTTGGGCGAGCGCGGCGACATTATCCGCACCATGCAGCGGGCCATGAGCGGCCAGCCGCGCGAGCTGGCGGTGTTCGAGCCGGGCGAGGATGGCCGCACCATCGTCGGCCGCGTGGCCGCGAAGGGGCTGGCCGACGAACTGCACGACCGGGGCTATCTGGTCATCGACGGCGTGGACGGCAAGGCCCACTACGTCGCGCTCAACGCCCGCGACGAGTTGGCGAACTATCCGACCGGGGCCGTGGTGGAGGTGAAGGGATCGGCCGACGTGCGCGCGGCCGACAGGAACATTGCCGCGCTGGCGAGCGATGGCCTGTACCGCACCGACCACCACCTGGCCGTGACACAGGGCCAGGCCGTCCCCGGACGCGATCCGCAGGAAGTTGTGGCGGCCCATGTCCGCAGGCTGGAAGCCCTACGCCGGGCGGGCATCGTGGAGCGCGTAGCCGAGGGGCTATGGAAGGTGCCGGGCGACCTGCCCGAGCAGGGCCGCCGCTACGACGCGCAGCGCCTGGGCGGCGTGGCCGTGGAGCTGAAATCGCACCTGCCCATCGAGCGGCAGGCGCGCGTGATCGGGGCCACCTGGCTTGACCAACAGTTGATCGGCGGCGGCACTGGCCTGGGCGACCTGGGGTTTGGCGGCGAGGCCAAGCAGGCGATGCAGCAGCGCGCCGACTTCCTCGCCGAACAAGGGCTGGCCGAGCGGCGCGGGCAGCGCGTGATCCTGGCGCGCAACCTGCTGGGCACGCTGCGCAACCGGGAACTGGCACAGGCCGCGAAGGCCATTGCTGCTGATACCGGCCTGGAGCATCGCCCGGTCGCCGACGGGCAGCGCGTGGCCGGAATCTACCGGCGCTCCGTCATGCTCGCCAGCGGGCGCTACGCGATGCTCGATGACGGCATGGGATTCAGTCTGGTGCCGTGGAAGCCGGTGATCGAACAACGCTTGGGGCAGCAGCTTGCCGCCACGGTGCGCGGCGGTAGGGTGTCGTGGGAGATTGGGCGGCAGCGAGGATTCGGGCGATAACCAACCCCCAATTTCAGCTCTGCTACAGGACAGTTAAGGTTCAATGCGTACCTCTTGCCATCCCCAGCAGACCGGAATCACCATTGTCAGAATCAGTGCCATGCCACGTGCGTGTTTTGGCAAGGCTTCATTGAGGCGACTTGGGCCCATGCCATGTAGCAGTGCTGGCAGCAGTGCGTCACCTGCACGCCAATGCACCCATAGTTGGCCCAACATCTGCAAAACGACGGCCAGCACCAAGACGGAGGCCAGTCCTTGGTGCCACGTGCGGGAGAACATGGCGGAAAAGGCCATTCCTAGCGCAAGCAATAGCACCAGTGCTCTGATGGCTAATCCTTGATGACCTGGGCCGAGCATTCTTAATGACCAAGGCGCCAGGGAACTGTGCCAATTCCAGCTTGCGCCCAACTGCGCTCGCACGGCTGCACCGCGCGGCCCGAACAGTGGCCATAGCACATGAAACAGGGCAAGCCAAGGCAACGCTACATCCAGGCTACAGTGAAACGTCTGCCACCGAAGCATGTCCACCGTCAGCCATGAGCCGAACGCCCCTACCAGAAGTAGCAACGGAGCGAGTCTTGTTTGTGCGTCCCAAAGATAGACGGTATGAAAAGGCCATTCGGCAGGCGAGTCGGCGGGTTGTACGGAATCTGTCTGGCAACGCATGTCGGCCCATGTCGGTTCTATGTTGGTCGGTCTTCACACCGACTCCGTACATGACAGATCGGCGAGGGCCTGCGGAATCGCAGGATCTGATGGTTAGATGCCCTTTAGGCTGTTCCATCCATCTTCTCGTAGCTCGACATCCTCGCTAGATCGACATCTGCGAGGAAGTCACACTTTCATGTTGCCGACAATGAGCTACGAGGTTCACGCCCTCAAGACAGGGGGTGAGGCGTACTCGGCTATTCGTGGTCAACCTGGCGACTGCCGACAAGCACACGATGTGCGCTCAGGGCGGAGTCACAGGGAAGAAGTAGCCGCAAGGAAGTGGCCGACCAACCAAGGCAGGCTGATGCTTCCAAGACATACGACCGCAATGGGACATGACCCATTCTAGTGCTGGCATTGAACATGAGTCGCAGAACTCGGACATCGCCGAGCGGTCGCTAAGAAAGAGACCTTAGAAGCTACCAAGCGTCTGGGCAATCATCGGGAACGGCAGCAACCTAGCAAGAGACGCGCTGCCGGGACTTGCTGCGGTGCGCAAAAGCAGTTACAATCCCCGCACTACCCATCAGCACACAGCCACCTATTTGGAGCTCTTACCAGTGTAACTATCAGTCTCGCAGCGAGCCGCTTTTCTAATTTCAAACTTCGCTCGCACGAGGCTGTACGTTCGACTGGCTGTGTTTTGCCAGCCCTTACTTTTTGGGCTGTTCTCTATTCCGGGTTCGGAAAGAGGCATTCGCGCCTAGATCCGTTCCAGCCTGCGGCCGAGCCTGCCCCCGGAATAGATCAATGATGAAATCCCTGCGCCAGGACTGGTTCTCCAACGTCCGGCACGACCTATTGGCTGGCGTCGTCGTAGCGCTCGCCCTCATCCCCGAAGCCATCGCCTTCTCGATCATCGCAGGCGTCGATCCCAAGGTCGGCCTGTATGCCTCATTCTGCATCGCCGCAGTGACTGCTTTCACAGGCGGCCGACCGGGCATGATTTCGGGGGCCACCGGCGCGATGGCGCTGCTGATGGTCACGCTGGTCAAAGAACACGGACTGCAATACCTGCTGGCCGCCACGGTGCTGACGGGTGTACTTCAGATCATCGCTGGCTGGCTAAAGCTCGGCGCGTTGATGCGCTTCGTCTCGCGCTCGGTCATCACCGGCTTCGTCAACGCGCTGGCGATCCTGATCTTCATGGCCCAGTTGCCCGAGCTGACGAACGTGACCTGGCACGTCTATGCCATGACGGCGGCGGGCCTGGCCATCATCTATCTCTTCCCCCGTATCACCAAGGCCGTGCCGTCCCCCCTGGTGGCCATCGTGGTGCTGACCGCCGTGGCGATCGTCCTTGGCCTCGACATCCGCACCGTGGGTGACATGGGCCAGTTGCCCGACAGCCTGCCGGTGTTCCTACTGCCCGATGTGCCGTTGAATCTGGAGACGCTCAAGATCATCTTCCCGGTGTCGGCCACCTTGGCCGTGGTGGGCCTGTTGGAATCCATGATGACGGCTTCCATCGTCGATGACCTGACCGACACGAACAGCAACAAAAACCGTGAATGCGTAGGCCAAGGCGTGGCGAACATTGCCAGCGGTTTTCTCGGCGGCATGGCGGGTTGCGCCATGATCGGCCAGTCGGTCATCAACGTGAAGTCGGGTGGCCGGGGCCGGCTGTCCACGCTTGCAGCCGGTGTATTCCTGCTGCTGATGGTGGTGTTCATCGGAGATTGGGTGGCGCGCATTCCAATGGCTGCACTGGTTGCAGTGATGATCATGGTGGCCATCGGTACCTTTAGCTGGACATCGTTTCGCAACCTGCGCGCGCACCCCAAGAGTTCCAGCGTGGTGATGCTCGCGACTGTCGCCATGACGGTAGGTACCCATGACCTAGCCAAGGGCGTGCTGGTTGGTGTGCTGCTCTCGGGCTTTTTCTTCGCCCACAAGGTCGGCCGGATCTTCCATGCGTCCTCCCTCACGGAGGACGAAGGCCGCATACGCACCTACACCATCACCGGCCAGGTGTTCTTCGCATCGGCCGAACGCTTCGTCAATGCCTTCGACTACAAGGAAGTCATCGACAAAGTACGCATCGACGTCAGCCGCACCCACTTCTGGGACATCACCGCGGTGAGCGCCTTGGACAAGGTGGTCATCAAGTTCCGGCGCGAAGGCACGGAAGTGGAAGTGATCGGCCTGAACGAGGCCAGCACCACGATGGTGGACAAGTTCGGCGTCCACGACAAGGACGGCGCTGCCGACATGCTCGCGGGCCACTAACAAGGAGAACGGATCATGAAAAACGAGAATAAGGTGCTGGCTTGCGTCGATCAATCACGATACGCGGTTCATGTGGCCCACTGCGCGGCCTGGGCGGCCCACCGCATGGATGCACCGCTGGAGTTCCTACACGTGATCGACAGCCATCCCGAGCGGGGACCGGGCGACGACCACAGCGGTGCCATCGGCGTCGACGCTCAGGAAAGCCTGTTGGCACAACTGTCAGCCGAGGACGAAGCACGCGCCAAGAGCGCGAGAGAGCAAGGCCGGCTGTTCCTGAACCAACTGCGCGAACGCGCATTGGCGGCGGGTGCGGCGCGCGTCGATGTGCGGCAGCGTCACGGCGCACTGGAAGACACAGTGGTGGAACAGGCGCAAGGCGTGCGTCTGTTAGTGCTGGGCCGACGAGGTGCAGGGGCCGAAGTGGCGCGACGTGAGCTGGGCCATCATGTCGAGCATCTGGTTCGCGCTCTGAATCGCCCCATCCTGACCGTGACCGAAGACTTCAAGGCGCCCCAACGGGTGATGATCGCCTTCGATGGCGGCACCGTCACACGGCGCGGCGTTGAAATGGTGGCGGGCAGCCCGCTGTTTCGCGGATTGCCCATCCTATTGCTGATGTCCGGCAAGCAAAGCAGAGACGCACCCAAATCGCTTGATTGGGCCAGGGACACCCTGAAAGCAGCAGGCTTCGAGGTGACGGTTTCACTGGTTCCCGGAGATGCCGAAACAGTGATTGCAACGGCAGTGAAAGAACAGTCCATTGACATGCTCATCATGGGCGCATTTGGTCATTCACCACTGCGCGGCCTGCTATTTGGAAGCAAGACGACGGACTTATTGCGCTCGTCACGCATTCCAACGCTCTTACTGCGGTAGCAAGAGGCGATCGCCACAAGGCAGTCGTCTGTTTTGGAACGAGGCCCCATTGCCGCCTGATGGGGTAGTCAATCTGCATCGTGAGGGCCTAAAGATAAGTTGGTCGGCAACACGAACATTTGAGTTTTTCAGTTACGACAACTCGGTCTGATTACACGCTCTGCTAGCGCGTTGACAGTTTCAGAGCGACAAGGCTGTAGATATGCATGCGCGTGGAGAAGGCGGCACACGCCTATATATAGGGAAGTTCTCATGGAGTTGCGCCATCTACGCTATTTCTGGGCCGTAGCCGAAGAACTCCACTTCGGCCGCGCCGCGGAGAAGCTGCACATCGAGCAATCACCGTTGTCGCGTGCTATCAAAGAGTTGGAAGAAGAACTGGGCGTTGTGCTGTTTGCTCGAACCACTCGCAGCACTCAACTCACCCGCGCCGGGAAACTGTTTCTGGAGCACGTGCGCCGCGTCTTCGCCGCCTTGGAACAAGCACGGGACAGTGTGAGGGCAGCGGCCAATGGATTTCATGGACAGTTGCGCGTGGCGCTGTCCGACGGCATCACCCCGTCACGCCTATCTGCTTTGCTCGCCGTCTGCCGACAAGAAGAACCAGAGGTCGAAATCCGATTCTTCGAGGTGCCACTGTCACAACAGATCAAGGGACTACATGACGATCTGTACGACGTAGGATTCGCGCAGTCCAGGGAGGCAGGCGATGGCATCGTCGCTTTACCGGCTTGGAGCGATCCGCTTATGGTGGCGGTGCCGGCGAGGCATCCGCTATTGGCCCACAAACGCATCCCTCTGGATGAGTTGCTGCGCTACCCGCTTGTCTTGTGCGACCCGCAAGTGTGCGAAGGCCATGCCAAACACGTTGATCGAGTGCTGCGTCGGGCGGACATGGAGCCGCTAATTGCGGAGCGGGTCGCTTCCTGCGACCTGATGATGGCGCTCGTATCGGCAGGCTTCGCACTTGGCCTGGCGGGTGCAGCGCACATTGTCGCAAGCCGTGAACCGGGCGTGGTAGCGCGACCACTGGCGTCCCGTGTACCGCCGCTGACGACGTACCTGCTCCGCCCAGAGAATTTCCCCTCCGATGTGCTGACACGCTTCATTAAACGTGTGCAGGCTATCGAATCACCGGAATCTCCCCGGCCCATCACGGGCCATACTCTTGACCTACCGGAGGTACCTACGCCGTGAAGAAGACCATTCCTTTCTTGCTGGCGGCCGCATTGACCGCCTGCGGCCAATCCGAGGCGCCGCAGAAAGCCGCCGATTCGGAGGCAAATATCCCGACGGTGGAAGAACTGGCAGCCAACCCCGAACGGCTCAAGGAGCTGCGCCAGCAATGCAAAACCGACCGTGCCAAGCTGGGCGACGTGCTGTGTAATCGGGTCGCCGAAGCCACGCGCAAGCGGTTCTATGGCGACGGAGAAACCCCGTACACGCCACCGAAGGAATCGCCCAAGTTCTGATTGTTGTCGGTTCGCCGCATTACCTTCATTTTTCCGCCCAACACGCCGCAATGCGCCCGCGCTTGCGGCGTTTTTCTTTGGCTCGCCAGTGCGCTAATTCTTTCTTTTTGTTCGACCTTTCTGTCCTAAACGGTCTTTGACCGGCACTGGCCCGGCACCGATCCTGACGCCTGCGGCACGTCCGTGTGCCGCTTTTTCCATGAGGAATCAGCGCAGGAGAAATCGGAGGCGAGGTCATGCAAGGGACGAACGTGCTATTCGGTCAGATCGCCGTGGTATTCGGCATCGTGATCGCCGGAGTGTGGGGCGCCACACAATGGACAGCAGCAGCCCTTGGCTATCAAGTACGCCTTGGCTCGCCTTGGTTCGATCTTCTTGGCACGCCGATCTATCACCCGTGGAAGCTGTTTGAGTGGTGGTTTTCTTACGGCGCCTATACCCCGGAAACCTTCGACACCGGCGGAGCCATCGCGGGCAGCAGTGGCATGGTCGCCGTGGCCGTCGCCATTGCCATGTCGGTCTGGCGCTCGCGGCAGGCACGCCTGGTCACGACCTACGGGTCGGCCCGCTGGGCGAACGCGCAGGACATTCGCAAGGCGGGCCTCACGCAGCCAGCGGGCGTGTTCCTCGGCCAGCACGACCGCCAGTACCTGCGCCATGAAGGGCCAGAGCACGTCCTGACCTTCGCGCCCACGCGCAGCGGCAAGGGTGTCGGCCTGGTGGTGCCCACCTTGTTGAGCTGGCCGGCTTCAGCGGTCATCCACGACATCAAGGGCGAGAACTGGCAGATCACCGCCGGCTGGCGCAGCCGTTTCAGCCATTGCCTGCTGTTCAACCCGACCGATGCGAAGTCGGCGGCCTACAACCCGCTGCTGGAGGTACGGCGCGGCGCGCATGAAGTGCGCGACGTGCAGAACATCGCGGACATTCTGGTCGATCCCGAAGGCGCGCTGGAGAAGCGCAACCATTGGGAAAAGACCTCTCACGCGCTGCTGGTCGGGGCCATCCTGCATGTGCTCTACGCGAGCGAAGACAAGACGCTGCGCGGCGTCGCCAACTTCCTCAGTGACCCGGCCAGCCCCTTCGAGCTGACCTTGCACCGGATGATGACCACGCCGCATCTCGGCGATGGCCCGCATCCCGTCGTCGCTTCGGCGGCGCGCGAAGTGCTCAACAAGTCGGACAACGAGCGTTCCGGCGTGTTGAGCACCGCCATGTCGTTCTTGGGCCTCTATCGTGATCCCACGGTGGCCGAAGTCACGTCGCGCTGCGACTGGCGCATCGCCGATCTCATCTCCGCCGAGCACCCGGTGTCGCTGTACCTGGTGGTGCCGCCTTCGGACATCAGCCGCACAAAGCCGCTCATCCGCCTGATCCTCAACCAGATCGGCCGGCGCCTGACCGAATCGCTGGACGGCTCGGACGGCATAGCGCGCAGGCACAAGCTGCTGCTGATGCTCGACGAGTTCCCGGCCTTGGGCCGGCTCGACTTCTTCGAGACGGCCTTGGCCTTCATGGCGGGCTACGGCATCCGCAGCTTCCTCATCGCGCAGTCGCTCAACCAGATCGACAAGGCGTATGGGCAGAACCACTCCATCCTCGACAACTGCCATGTGCGCGTGACGTTCGCCACGAACGACGAACGCACAGCGAAGCGCATCTCCGAGACGCTGGGCACCGCGACCGAGCTGCGCGCCCAGCGCAACTACGCAGGCCACCGGCTCGCGCCGTGGCTGGGCCACCTCATGGTGTCGCGTCAAGAGACGGCCCGCCCGCTGCTGACGCCGGGTGAAGTCATGCAGCTTCCGCCCGATGAGGCCGTGGTGATGGTGTCCAGCGTGGCCCCCATCAAGGCCACGAAGCTGCGCTACTACGCCGACACCAATTTCAAGCAGCGTGTCATGCCGCCGCCTGCGCTGGCGGACGGGCAGTACGCGGACGCGCCGCCTGCGCGCGCTGACGACTGGAGCGGCTTGGCGATCCCCGCCGTGCTGACTCCGCCTGCCGCCGGAGAAGCCGAGGGCTTCCCGGCCAGCACTGACGACGGCGGCCCGCGCCGTCAGCCAGAGCTTTCCGAAACCGTCGCCTACGACCCCGAGCTGGCCGCGCCCGCGGCCGACCTGGCGCTGCTCGATGACGACGACGACCTGCCGCTTCCCCTTCCTCGCCAGCTTGATCCGCCCATGCAGCGCGTGGCCCGGCTGGCGTCCCTCGACCCCAACGACGGAATCGAGCTATGAGCTACCGCCTGAACCTCTTTATTCAGCCCGAGCACGCCCAGCGGCTCGATGAACTGGCCGCCAAGAAAGGCGTGTCCAAGTCATCCATCGTCGCGGCGGCGCTCGCATCGTGGCTGTCGCCCGATGCCGCCGACCAGCGCGAGGCCGCTATCGCCAAGCGCCTTGATCGGCTGTCGCGCCAGGCCGAGCGCATGGAGCGCGACCAGAACATCGCCATCGAGACGCTGGCGCTTTTCATCCGCTACTACCTGACCGTCAGCACGCCGGTTCCCGAAGCGCACCAAGACGCGGCCCGTGCTCAGGGCAAGGCGCGCTTCGAGCAGTTCACCGAGCAGCTTGGCCGCCACCTGATGCGCGGACGCAGCCTGGTGCGCGACGTGGTGGAGGAACTGCACCCCGACCCGATGCGGATGGAGGACGCCGCCGCAGCGGCTCAGGCGCGGGAGCGTGCGTCATGAGTGCCGTTCCCCAATCCATGAGTGCCACGTCGCTCGACCGGCGCATCCAGATGCTGCGCACGGCAATGGGGCCGCTAATCGCCACCGCGCTCGAAGACCCCGACGTGGTGGAAATCATGCTCAACCCCGACCGCACCCTTTGGGTGGATCGCCTGTCGTCGGGCCGCGCGCCTATGGGCGTGGAGCTGCCCGAAGCCGATGGCGAGCGAATCATCCGCCTGGTCGCGACCCACGTCGGCGCGGAGGTGCATCGCGGCCAGCCGCTGCTGTCCGCCGAACTGCCCGAAACCGGCGAACGCTTCGAGGGCATCTTGCCGCCCGCCGCGCCGGGGCCGGCCTTCGCGCTGCGCAAGCGCGCCATCGGCGTGATCCCGCTGGAGCGGTACGTCGTGGACGGAATGATGACCGCCGCCCAGGCAGGCTTTCTGGTGCGCGCCGTGCGCGAGCGCCAGAACGTCTTGATCGCCGGGGCCACCAGCAGCGGCAAGACGACCTTGGCGAACGCGCTGTTGGCCGAGATAGCCGCCACCGGCGACCGCGTACTGGTGCTCGAAGACACCGTGGAACTGCAATGCGTCGCCCGCGACCACGTGCCGCTACGCACGCGCTCCGGCGTGGTGTCCATGACCGAGCTGGTGCGCTCATCCATGCGCCTGCGGCCTGATCGCGTCGTCGTCGGCGAGGTGCGCGGAGCCGAGGCACTAGATCTCATCAAGGTGTGGGGCACAGGCCATCCCGGCGGCATCGCCACGATCCACGCCGGTTCCGCGCTGGGCGCGCTGCTGCGCATGGAGCAACTGATTCTCGAAGTGGCGGTGAACCCGCCGCGTGCGCTGATCGCCGAGGCGGTCAACGTGGTGATCCACATCGCCGGGCGCGGACGGAAGCGCCGCATCGAGAGCATCGCCCGCGTCGTCGGCTTCGACGGCGTTGGCTACCAACTGGCGGATGCGATGGACACGCCGTTTCCCGAGCTGTCGCCAGTTCCCGATGCCGCATCCGCTGCGGCGACTTCCTCATCCCCGTCCCTCAATCCCTCTGGAGAACTGCCATGACGCACGCCCATGCCTTCCGTGTTTCCGTAAATCCGCCTTCGCACCTGTCCATCCTCGCGCGGCTGCGCTGCCTGGGCCGCCCTGCGGGGCAAGGGCTGCTGCTGGCCGCGCTGCTGCTGTTCCTGGCCGGAACCGCGCAGGCCGCCGGTTCCTCGATGCCGTGGGAAGGCCCGCTGCAATCCATCCTCGAATCCATCCAGGGGCCGGTGGCACGCATCGTGGCCGTCATCATCATCATCGCCACGGGCCTCGCGCTGGCCTTCGGCGACACGTCGGGCGGTTTCCGCAAGCTGATCCAGATCGTGTTCGGCCTGTCCATCGCGTTCGCGGCTTCGAGCTTCTTCCTATCGTTCTTTTCGTTCTCGGGCGGGGCTGTCGTATGAGCGCCCCGGATAGCTTCGCAGCCGGGTTCGAGGTGCCGCTGCATCGCTCGCTCACCGAGCCGATCTTGCTGGGCGGCGCACCGCGCACCGTGGCGATTGCCAACGGGACGCTGGCCGCCGCCGTCGGGCTGGGCCTGCAACTGTGGATTCCGGGCGTCGTGCTTTGGATCGTCGGCCATTCGCTGGCGGTATGGGGTGCGCGCGTCGATCCGCAGTTCATGGCCGTGTTCGCCCGGCACATCAAACACCGCCCGCTGCTGGACGTGTGAGGGGGCCGCCATGCTGAACCTCGCCGAATACCGCCAGCGGCCCGCGCTGCTCGCCGACTGGCTGCCCTGGGCCGGACTGGTCGCGCCGGGTGTCGTCTTGAACAAGGACGGCAGTTTCCAGCGCACGGCCCGGTTTCGCGGGCCTGACCTCGACAGTGCAACGCAAGGCGAGCTGATCGCCACGTCGGCGCGCTTGAACAACGCGCTGCGCCGGCTGGGTTCGGGCTGGGCGCTGTTCATCGAGGCCGAGCGCCGCGCCGCCGCCGACTACCCGCACTCGGACTTTTCCGAGCCGCTTTCGTGGCTGGTGGACGAAGAACGCCGCTCGGCCTTCGAGGATACCGGCCACCACTTCGAGAGCGGCTATCACCTGACGCTGGTGTACCTGCCGCCCGAGGAATCGCGCGCCCGAGCCGCCAAGATGCTCTACGAGAACACGCCGACGAGTGGCGTGGACTGGCGCGAGCGGCTGCAAGCCTTCGTCGCGGAAACGGATCGCGTCTTCGACCTGCTCGATGGCGTGATGCCGGAAATCGCCTGGCTGGACGACGCGCAGACTCTGACCTATTTGCATTCGACTATCTCGACGCGGCGCTTTCGCGTCGGCGTGCCCGAGGTGCCTTTCCACATCGACGCGCTGCTGACCGACTCGCCGCTGGTCGGTGGCTTGGCGCCCATGCTGGGCGACCGGCACCTGCGTGTGGTGTCGGTGCGGGGCTTCCCGACCTCGACCTGGCCGGGGATTCTGGACGACCTCAACCGCCTGGGATTTGGGTATCGCTGGAGTACGCGCTTTCTGTGCCTGGATAAATCCGAGGCGGAAAAAGAACTCGCCCGCCTGCGCCGTCAGTGGTTTGCCAAGCGCAAGAACGTCATTGCGCTGCTGCGCGAAACGATCTTCCAGCAGGAAAGCCCGCTGGTCGATACCGACGCGAACAACAAGGCCGCCGACGCTGATGCCGCCTTGCAGGAGCTGGGCAGCGATCAAGTCGCCTTCGGCTACCTGACGGCGACCGTCACCGTCACGGACGAGGACGCCGGCGCAGCCGACGAGAAGCTGCGCATGGTGGAGCGCGTCATCCAGGGCCGGGGCTTTGTCACCATCCCCGAAACGCTCAATGCCGTGGATGCGTGGCTGTCCTCGCTCCCCGGCAACGCCTACGCCAACGTGCGCCAGCCCATCGTCTCGACGCTGAACCTGGCGCACATGATGCCGGTGTCGGCGGTATGGGCCGGGCCGGAGAAGAACGACCACCTGGGCGGCCCGCCGCTGATCGTCACACGCACCGATGGCGCGACGCCGTTCCGGCTGGTGACGCACATCGGCGACGTGGGCCACACGCTGGTCGCCGGCCCGACCGGCATGGGCAAGTCGGTCTTGCTCGCCACGCTGGCGATGCAGTTCCGCCGCTATCGCGGCTCGCGCATCTTCGCCTTCGACATGGGGCGCTCGATGCGCGCCACCATCCTCGGGCTGGGCGGCGAGCACTACGACCTGAGCATGGATGGCGAAATCGCCTTCCAGCCGCTCGCCCGCATCGACCGCGAGGGCTACCGCACCTGGGCCGCCGAATGGATCGAGGGGCGCTTGCTGCACGAAGGCGTGGCGGTCGGCCCGGACGAGAAGGCGGCCATCTGGTCGGCACTCGGCAGCCTTGCCGGTGCGCCGGTGGAGCAGCGCACGATGACCGGGCTGTCCGTGCTGTTGCAGAGCAATGCGCTGCGCCAGGCGCTCGCGCCGTATGTGCTCGGCGGCGCGCACGGCAAGCTGCTGGATGCCGATCACGACCGGCTGGGCATGGCCGACGTGCAGGGTTTCGAGATGGAGGAGCTGATGCACAGCAAGGCCGCCGTCATGGCCGTGCTGCATTACCTCTTTGCGCGTTTCGATGAACGCTTTGACGGTGCGCCCACGCTGCTGATCCTCGATGAAGCGTGGCTGTTCCTCGATGACCCCGTGTTTGCCGCGCGCATCCGGCAGTGGCTCAAGACGCTTCGCAAGAAGAACGTCAGCGTCATCTTCGCCACACAGTCGCTTGCGGACATCAAGGATTCGAGCATCGCGCCCGCGATCATCGAAAGCTGTGCAAGCCGCATCTTCCTGCCGAACCCGCAGGCGACCGAGCCGCAGATTCGCACGATCTACGAAGGCTTCGGCCTAAATTCGCGGCAGATCGAGATCGTCGCCACCGCGCAGCCCAAGCGCGACTACTACTACCAATCCCGCCTCGGCAACCGCCTATTCGACCTCGACCTGGGGCCGGCAGCGTTGGCGTTTGCGGGCGCTTCCACGCCGCAAGACCAGCGCGACATAGACCGCGTGCTGCTGGACGCCGGCACGCCTGGCTTCGCGGGCGCCTGGCTGCGCCATCGCGGCCTCGATTGGGCGGCTGACCTGCTGCCCTCGTTCCCCGGCCTCGCGCCGGGTTCCTTCGCTGACCACCCACAGGAGATCCTGCCATGAAGAAGCGCCTTGTCGCCGCTGCCATCGCGGCCATGCTTTGCACCGCCACTGCCCATGCGCAATGGGTCGTGATCGACCCCACCAACCTCGTGCAGAACACGATGACCGCGATCCGCACGCTGGAGCAGATCAACAACCAGATTCGCCAGCTCCAGAACGAAGCGCAAATGCTGATGAACCAGGCGCGCAACCTCGCCAGCCTGCCGTCCAGCGTGGTCGGCCAGTTGCGCGCCAACCTGGCGACGACCGAGCGGCTGATCGCCCAGGCCCGAGGCTTGGCCTACGACGTGACGAATCTGGATCGGGAGTTTGCCCGCCTGTACCCGGAGCAGTACGCCGCCACCGTCAGCGGCGACCAGATGTACCGCGATGCCCAGGAGCGGTGGAAGAACACGCTCAACGGCTTGCAGACCACCATGCAGATGCAGGCGCAGGTGTCGCAGAACCTGGGCGAAGACGAAAGCGTGCTGGCCGATCTGGTTGGCAAGAGCCAGTCGGCGCAAGGCGCGTTGCAGGCGATGCAGGCCACGAACCAGTTGCTCGCCTTGCAGGCCAAGCAGTCGATCCAGTCGCAGCGGCTCCAGATCACGCAAGACCGGGCCGCCTCGCTGGAACTGGCGCGGCAGGCGGCGGCGACCGAGCGCGCCCGCGAAGTGCGGCGGCGCTTCCTCGGGGAAGGCACGCCGTACACGCCGCAGTCCGTCAACTTCTACCGCGACTGACGGGGGCCGACATGCGATGCGTCCTCGTCCTTGGTGCCGTGCTGCTGGCCGCTTGCGGCGAGCAGCCGGCCGACAACCTCGCCGATGCCCTGGCTGCCGACCCCGCGCGGCTCAAGGCGTTGCGCGCGCAATGCGCGGCCGACCGGGAGGCCACGGGCGAGGACGCTTGCCGCGCCGCCGCCGAAGCCTTCCGGCGGCGCTTCTTTTCCGGCGAGGCCGGGCCGGATGAATACCGGACGCTGGCCGACATGCCGCCGATCCCGCCCAGCTTCGAGGAACCGGCCGATGGCACCGCGCCGGCCTTGCCCGCCGCCCCGGAGGGCACGCCATGAATGACGTGACCATCATCGACCAGTTCCTCAACACCTTCGCCACCTACATCGACTCGGGTTTCGGGCTGCTGCGCGGCGAAGTGGCGTTCCTCACGGCCACGCTGATCGTCATCGACATGACGATCGCCGGGCTGTATTGGGCCATGAGCCACGCTACCGGCCAGGGCGATGACGTGATCGCCAAGCTGCTGCGCAAGGTGCTTTACGTCGGTGCCTTCGCCTACATCCTCAACAACTTCAACTGGCTGGCCAGCATCGTGTTCCGCTCGTTCGCTGGGCTGGGCATCACCGCCACCGGCTCGTCCATCACGATGGAGAACTTCTTGCAGCCGGGCCGGCTCGCGAAGACCGGCATCGACGCCGGGGCGCCGATTCTGGAGCAGATCGGCGAGATGGCCGGCTTCCCCGAGGTGTTCGTGAACCTCGACCCCATCGTGGTGATGTTCCTCGCGTGGCTGGTCGTGGTGCTGTGCTTCTTCGTGCTGGCGATCCAGCTTTTCATCACGCTGATCGAGTTCAAGCTGACCACGCTCGCCGGGTTCGTGCTGGTGCCGTTCGCGCTGTGGAACAAGACCAGCTTTCTCGCCGAGAAGGTGCTGGGCAATGTCGTGGCCGCCGGTATCAAGGTCCTGGTGCTGGCCGTGATCGTCGGCATCGGCTCGGGCCTGTTCTCGCAGTTCCAAGTCCATCCCGCCGAACCGAACATCGACCACGCGCTGGTCATCATGCTGGCCTCGCTCACCTTGCTGGCGCTCGGGATCTTCGGCCCTGGCATCGCCACGGGCCTCGTGTCCGGTGCGCCCCAACTCGGCGCAGGCGCGATGGCCGGCGCCGCCGTCGGTGCAGCCGGAACCGCAGTGGCTGTCGGTGCCGCCGCGACGGGCGTGGGCGGTGCGGTGGCCGCTGGTGCTCGCATGGCACCGGCCGCCGCCAAGCTGGCCGGCAGCGGCGCGCGTGCCGCCACGTCGGCGGCTGGCAGCGCGAAGTCGGCGTTCCAGGCGGGTTCCGCAGCAGCAGGCGGCGGTGCCAAAGGCGCGATGGCGGGCTTGGGCAACGTCGCCAAGACCGGCGCGCAGTCTGCCGGACGCGCAGCCGCATCCCGCGCTTCCGCTGCCGGGCAGCGCATGGCCGCGCCGTTCCGCGCGGGCTGGAATGGCGACGCCGGCGCGTCAGCCGGCCAGGCCGCCACCAGCGAAGCCCCCGCAGGCGCTGCCGCTGCACAGCCCTCCGAGCAGCCCGCCTGGGCCAAGCGGCTGCAACGCCGCCAGCAACTCACCCAGGCCGCGACCACCACCGCCCACACGCTCCGCGGTGGCGATGGCGGCGGCTCCGGCCAGGGGCCGAGCCTGCGCGATTCCGATTCATAAGGAGAACTGACCATGCGATTCAAGAAACCGCAGGTGCGCTACGCCGACACGCCGCAGCCTGCCACGCCGTACCAAGCTGCCGGCCAGGTGTGGGACGACCGTATCGGCTCGCCGCGCGTGCAGGCGAAGAACTGGCGCCTGATGGCCTTCGGCTGCCTGACGCTCGCGCTGCTGATGGCCGGCGGCCTGGTGTGGCGCTCGGCGCAGTCCATCGTCACGCCCTACGTCGTGGAGGTGGACAACGCGGGCCAGGTGCGCGCAGTGGGTGAAGCCGCCACGCCGTACCGGCCGGGCGATGCGCAGACGGCGCACCACATCGCGCGCTTCGTGACGCTGGTGCGCTCGCTGTCCATCGACCCCATCGTCGTCCGCCAGAACTGGCTCGACGCCTACGACTACACGACCGACAAGGGCGCAGCCGTGCTCAACGATTACGCGCGGGTCAACGACCCGTTCGCGCGCATCGGAAAGGAGTCGGTGACGGTGCAGATCACCAGCGTCGTGCGCGCCAGCGACACGTCTTTCAACGTGCGCTGGACGGAACGGCGCTACGTCAACGGCGCCGCGGCGGGCCTGGAGCGGTGGACGGCGGTGGTGTCCATCGTGCTCCAGCCGCCGCGCACCGAAGAACGCCTGCGCAAGAACCCGCTAGGCATCTACGTCAACGGCCTGTCGTGGAGCCGTGAACTGGATTCTTCCGAAGGAGCAAAACCATGAATGATCTTTTCCGTAAATCCGCCTTGTCGTTGATCGTGCTGGCCCTCGCGGGCTGCGCCACGCAGGGCAAGCCGCCGCCGACCATCTCACTCGATGAGCCGGTGCAGGCCCAGCCGCTGCCCGAGCCGCCCGCGCCGGTGGAGGTGGTGGCCGTGCCCGAGGTGCTGCCGATGCCGGCGCAGTTGATGCCGGCTCCCGAAGCCGAGGACGCCAAGCCCGCGCCTGAACCTGCCGACGAGAAGGTGCGCGTCTCGCGGGCCAATACCGAGGCGCGCGTCGCGCCCACGCGCGAGGGCTATGTCAACGCGATTCAGGTGTGGCCCTTCACCGATGGCGCGCTCTATCAGGTCTATGCGGCCGTGGGCCGCGTGACCGTGGTTTCGCTCCAGCCGGGCGAGGAACTGGTGACGGTGGCCGCCGGCGATACGGTGCGCTGGATCGTGGGCGACACATCCAGCGGCAGCGGTGCCGACTTGCGCGTCAACGTGCTGGTGAAGCCCATTCGGTCGGGCCTGAAAACCAATCTGGTCATCACCACCAGCCGCAGGACGTACCTGCTGGAGCTGACTTCCACGGAAAAGACGTGGATGGCGTCGGTTTCCTGGGAGTACCCGCGCGACCGGATGCTGGCCTTGCAGCGCCAGGCGCAGGCGGCCAGCGCCGCCGCGCCGGTCGATAGCGGCCTGTCGCTGGAGAACCTGCGCTTCCGCTACGCGATCAGCGGCAGCAATCCGCCGTGGAAGCCGCTGCGCGCCTTCGACGACGGGCAGAAGGTCTATATCCAGTTTCCCGCAGGCATCGCGCAGGGCGATCTTCCGCCGCTGTTCGTGATCGGGGCCGAAGGCGACGGCCAACTGGTGAACTACCGCTTCCGCTCGCCGTACTACATCGTGGATCGCCTGTTTGGCGCGGCCGAGCTGCGCCTGGGCGGCGACAAGAGCGACGTGGTGCGGATCGAGCGCACGGACGGCGTGGCACGGAGGAACTGACCATGAGCCAGGACGACACTCCCGACCTCGCCACGCCGCAAGCGGGCAAGGTCGCGCCCGAGGCGGTGGCACTGCGCGCCCAGCCGCGTGCTGTGACCCGGTTGAACCGGCGCACGCTGGCCGTCCTCGTCGGCGGCCTGTCGGTCGCCGTGCTCGGGGCCACGATCTGGTCGCTGCAACCGCAGCGGCGTGGTGCCAACGAGCAGACCGAGCTTTACAACGTCGATCGCGTCTCGAAGTCTGAAGGGCTGGATGGCCTGCCGGCCGACTACTCGAAGCTGCCGCCGAAGGCGCCCGAGTTGGGGCCGCCGCTGCCGGGCGACCTCGGCCCGGCCATCGTGAACTCGCAGCAGCCAGCCGTGGCCGCTTACGCGGCCCCCGGCCACGATCCGAACGATGCCTTGCGCAAGGAGGCCGAAGCCGCAGCGGCTTCGTCGGTGTTCTTCCGCTCGGGCGGTCAGGGCCAGGCCGTCGCCACCGCCACCGCCACGATGGCGCAGACGGCGCCGGGTGTGCCTAGTGCTGCCAATGCGCTCGCGGCCTTCGACCCGCTCGCTGCCGGGCCGGCCTCGGTGGCGGCCCAGGTTGCCGCCCCAGCCGCTGCGCGGAGTCGGCAAGACCAGAACGAAGCATTCCTGCAAAGCGGTTCTACGGAAACCCGCAATTCCGGCAATCTGGCGCTGCCCGCGTCGCCTTATCAGGTCATGGCCGGAACGGTGATCGCGGGCGCGCTGGTGACGGGCATCAAGTCCGATCTTCCGGGCGACGTGATCGCCACGGTGACGGAGCCAGTCTATGACTCGGCCACAGGCAAGTTCCTGCTGATTCCGCAGGGATCGCGGATCCTCGGGCGCTACAACAGCCGAGTCAGCCACGGGCAGAGCCGCGTGCAGGTGGTTTGGAATCGGGTCATCCTGCCCGACACGTCCTCGCTGACGCTCGACAACCTCATCGGCACCGACCCGGCCGGTTACTCCGGCCTGGAGGATGACGTGGACTGGCACTGGGATCGCATCGTTGCAGGCGCGGTGCTGACGACACTGCTAGGGGTCGGTGCCGAGCTGGCCTCGCCGGAGAATCGCCAGGACGGCAACCGCATCATCATCGCCGGGCGCGATGGTGCCCAGGACAGCATCAACCAAGTCGGCCAGGAGATTACCCGGCGCAACATGGACATCCAGCCGACGCTGACCATCAGGCCGGGCCTGCCGGTTCGCGTCATCGTGAACCGGGATCTGGTGCTGCGGCCGTACCAGCCGCTGTTCTTCAACCGGGGGGCTTCGCAATGAGCACGAAGAAGCTGCGGCTCGGGCCGCTGCCCAAGACCGAGAGCGTCAAGCTAACCTTTGCCTGCCCGGCCAGCTTGAAAGCCGACCTCGACCGCTACGCCGCGCTGCACGCGCAGACCTACGGCGAGGCGGTCGATGCCGAGAAGTTGATCCCGCACATGCTGGAGGCGTTCATGGCGGGGGATCGGGGGTTCAAGAAGGGCACCGCGACGCGGAGCGCGCCACCGAAGCCGACATGATGGCCTGGCCCATCATCCAGCGGCAGCCATTGAACGCGCAGCCCAAGGCTGCGCGTTCTTCATTCTGGACGCCGCCAAGAGCCGCTTGGGCTATGATGCTGCGACAGGCCCGCCGTTCCTCGGCAATCCAGCACGACACAGTGCGATGCGGCTTTCTCTCCCGACGCTCTTATGTGGCTCCTAGCCCACGCGGCCAAACTTCTGCAAAGTGGCCTGGAAAAGAGCTAACCTACTGTCCCATATACGGTTTCAAGCCTTGCGTGATTGGCACGAAAGACTTGACACCGGCACTTTTTTGTTTGTTCGTCGGGTAGGGCAGCTTTAGCGGCCCAGCATGTGTCCCATGCGGGCCACGCCTTCCCGCAGCCGCGCCAGTTCCGTGGCGTACGAGAAGCGCAGGTAGGCGGCTGTTTCGGCCTGGCCGAAATCCGCGCCAGGCACGGCGCATACGCCGGCCTCGTTCAGCAGGCGCTTGGCGAATGCCGTGCTGTCCGATGCATGGGCACGCACGTCGGCATAGATATAGAAGGCGCCGTCCGGCGCGACCGGAACGTGCAGGCCGAGACGTTCGAACTCCGGCAGCAGGTAGTCGCGGCGCTCGCGGAAGGCCTGCCGGCGCGCCTCGAAAATGGCGAGCGAGTCGGGCGCGAAGCAGGCCAGCGCCGCATGCTGCGACAGCGTCGGGGCGCAGATCACCAGGTTCTGCGCAAGTTTCTCGAAAGCGGAAACCAGTTGCGGCGGAACGACCAGCCAGCCCAGGCGCCAGCCGGTCATGTGGAAATACTTCGAGAAGCTGTTGACGATGATCAGGTCGTCGCCGAGCGCCACGGCCGAGCGGCGTTCGGCGTCGTAGCCCAGTCCGAGGTAGATCTCGTCCACCAGCGTGAAGCCCTGCCGGCTGCGGACTTCGCGCACGAGTTCGGCCAGCGCGTCGGGCGCGACGGAGGTGCCGGTGGGGTTGCCGGGCGACGCGACGATCGCGCCGGCCGTGCGGGGCGTCCAATGGCGGCGCACGTGCTCGGCCGAGAGCTGGAAGCGGTCTGCCGGCCCGGCCGGGATCAGCACGGGTTCGCCGCCGGCCGCGGTGACGATGTGGCGGTTGGCCGGATAGGTGGGGTCCGGCATGAGCACCTGCGCCCCGGCATCGAGCAGCGCCGTGCAGGCCAGCATCAGCGCGCCGGATGCGCCGGCGGTGACGATGATGCGCGACGGGTCCACGCGGGCGCCGAAACGGGTCTGGTAGAAGCCGGCGATGGCCTCGCGCAGCGCGGCCAGGCCGACAGCCTCGGTGTACTGGGTGCGGCCTTCGCGCGCGGCGCGCTCCAGGGCCTCGACCACCGCCGGAACGGCGGTGAAATCGGGTTCGCCTATGCTCATCTGCACGATATCCCGTCCGGACGCCTGCAGCGCGGCGGCCTGCTTGACGACTTCCATGGCCTGGAAAGGGGAAATGCGGGCAATGCGGGGGGAGAGGCGGAGCATGGCGGAACGATACAATGCCGGACATGAACAGGCCATCTTCTTTTCGCCCGTTGCCGGCCATGCCCATGATGGAGCGCGGCCGGCGTCCGGCGCCGCCATTCGCTTGGGAAGGACGGCCATGAAGCCTGGCCGCCGTGCCTTTTTCCTGCCGCGCATGCTGTCGGATACGCCGTGGACCGCGTTCTGCCAGCGCCTGGCGCGCCAGGCCAAGGGAGCCGTGAGCGACGAGACCGCCGCGCCCGGCACGCCCGGCCGCGCGCGCCTGGCCGCGGCGCGGGAAGAGGACGTTTATCACGCCCGCGCGCTGTGCGCCGAGTTCGGCGTGCTGCTGGTGCCGTCCGCCACGCCGGAACAGGCGCTGCCGGCCGACCGCCAGTGGCTGCTGCTGGACGAAACCGCCATGGACGCCATCGAATCGTTCGACGAACGGCACGGCATCGCGGTGGTGCAGGCCGGATGCACGATGGCGTCGCTGCGCGCCCGCCTGGCCGGCTCCGCCTGGCAATGGCACGAGGGTGCCGACGCCGAGCCCATCGGCCGCTGGCTGCAGCGTACGCACGGCTGGCTGCCGGGCCGCTGCGCAGATTCGGGACTGGATGCGGCGCAGGTCATGCTGGCCGGAGGGGCCTTCGAGCAACTCGGGCCTTTCGGCGCGGATTCGACCCAGCCGCTGCGCAGCGCCGCGGGCAGCCGGCTCGTGCCCGAGCTGTTCCAGCTGTCCGCCGACCCCGCGGTGGCCGGCCTGATGGCGCAGCCGGCCTGGAGCGGAGGCTACCGCATCGACGCGATGGTGCCGCATGCGCCGGCGCCGGAGCGCGATGCCGTACCGAATCCGGCCCACCTGCTGCTGGGCAGCGCAGGCGCCCTGGCCTGGCCGGTGCGACTGCGCCTGCGCCTGCGCGCGGCCGGCACGCCTGTGCCGCTGCGGGATGCCCGGGAGCGCGAGGGCGCAGGCTCCGGCCGCGAAACCCCCGCCGACCGGCTCGACGCCTACATCAAGGCCGCCTTCGATCCGGGAGGCGTTTTTCCCTCTCCGGTTGTGTAACGTGTCTGACCGGCGGATAATCCGCTCCTTGCCCAACTTTTGTGTAACCCCTTCCCCGGGGCGTATGTCCATGGCTCAACCGCTCGACCCCAATCTGCGCAAGTCTGCGCTTGCCTATCACGAGCAAGGTCGTCCGGGCAAGATTTCGATTGCCCCGACCAAGCAACTTCTCAACCAGCGCGATCTGGCGCTGGCGTATTCCCCGGGGGTAGCCGCGGCCTGCGAGGCCATCGTCGACGATCCGGCCGCGGCGTTCCGCTACACCGCGCGCGGCAACCTGGTGGGGGTGATCTCCAACGGCACCGCGGTGCTGGGCCTGGGCAACATCGGCGCGCTGGCCTCCAAGCCCGTGATGGAGGGCAAGGCCGTCCTGTTCAAGAAGTTCGCCGGCATCGACGTGTTCGACATCGAGGTCAATGAAACCGACCCCGACAAACTGGTCGACATCATCGCCGCGCTCGAGCCTACCTTCGGCGGGATCAACCTCGAGGACATCAAGGCGCCCGAGTGCTTCGCGGTCGAGCGCAGAGCGCGCGAGCGCATGAACATCCCGGTATTCCACGACGACCAGCACGGCACCGCCATCACGGTGGCGGCGGCGGTGATCAATGGCCTGGCGGTGGTCGGCAAGAGCATCGAGAACGTCAAGCTGGTCACCTCGGGCGCGGGCGCCGCGGCGCTGGCCTGCCTGAACCTGCTGGTGGATCTCGGCCTGCCGGTGGAGCACATCTGGGTCACCGACATCGACGGCGTGGTCTGGAAGGGCCGCCCGACGCTGATGGATCCCGACAAGGAGCGTTTCGCCAAGGAAACCGATACGCGCACGCTGGCCGAGGTCATCGACGGCGCCGACGTGTTCCTGGGCCTGTCCGCCGGCGGCGTGCTCAAGCCAGAGATGGTCGCGTCCATGGCCAAGCAGCCCCTGATCCTGGCGCTGGCCAATCCTACGCCCGAAGTGCTGCCCGAAGTGGTCACGTCGGTGCGCGACGATGCGGTCATCGCCACCGGCCGTTCGGATTATCCGAACCAGGTCAACAACGTGCTGTGCTTCCCGTACATCTTCCGCGGCGCGCTGGACGTGGGCGCGACCACCATCACGCGCGAGATGGAAATCGCCGCCGTGCACGCCATCGCCGAACTGGCGCGGGAGGAGCAGAGCGAGATCGTGGCCGCCGCCTACGAGGTCAACGACCTGTCGTTCGGCCCCGAGTACCTGATTCCCAAGCCTTTCGACCCGCGCTTGATCGTGCGCATCGCGCCGGCCGTGGCGCGCGCGGCGATGGACTCGGGCGTGGCCACGCGGCCCATCGTCGACATGGACGCCTATGTCGAGCAGCTGCAGCAATTCGTCTACCATTCCGGCGCCTTCATGCGTCCGCTGTACGGCGCCGCGCGCCGCACGGTGCGCGACGGCGGCAAGGCCCGAATCGTCTACACCGAGGGCGAAGACGAGCGCGTGCTGCGCGCCGTGCAGGCGGTGGTCGACGACGGCCTGGCCAGGCCCATCCTGGTGGGCCGTCCGGCCGTGCTGGCCAAGCGCATCGAGAAACTCGGCCTGCGCCTGCGCCTGGGCCACGACGTCGAGGTCACCAACACCGAGTTCGACGAGCGCCATCGCCACTACTCCCAGATCTATTGGGAGCTGACCCAGCGCAAGGGCATCACCAAGGAATACGCCAAGATCGAGATGCGCCGCCGCCTGACGCTGATCGGCGCGATGATGGTGCGCCAGGGCGACGCCGACGGCATGATCTGCGGCACGGTCGGCCCCTACACCAACCACCTGCAATTCGTCGACGAGGTCATCGGCCGCAACTCGCAGGCCAAGGTCTACGCCGCGATGAACTTCCTGGTGCTGCCCCAGCGCACCGTCGTGCTGGTCGATACCCACGTCAACGAGAACCCGAGCGCCGAGCAACTGGCCGAGATCACGATCATGGCCGCCGAGGAAATGAAGCGCCTGGGCGTGGAGCCCAAGGCGGCGCTGCTGTCGCACTCGAACTTCGGCACCAGCAACGCGCCCTCGGCCGCCAAGATGCGCGAAGCCCTGGCGCTGATCCAGGAGCGTGCTTCCTGGCTGGAGATCGACGGCGAGATGCATGGCGACTGCGCGCTCGACGAGTCCGTGCGCAACCGCGTCATGCCCGACAGCACGCTCAAGGGCGAGGCCAACCTGCTGGTGTGCCCGACCATCGAGTCCGCCAACATCGCCTACAACCTGCTCAAGACGGCGGCCGGCAACAACGTGGCCATCGGCCCCATTCTGCTGGGCTGCCAGGCGCCGGTCCACATTCTGACACCCAGCTCGACGGTGCGGCGCATCATCAATATGACCGCGCTGGCCGTCATGGATGCCAACGCCTCGCGCCTGGATGGCAGCGGCCAGCGCTGATCCCGTCCGGGAGGCCGCGCGCGCGGCCTCCACCCTGCCGGTGCTGCGTCCCGCATGCACTGGCCTCATCCTCGCCGGAGGCGGCGCTCGCGCCGCCTACCAGGTGGGGGTGCTCAAGGCCATCCTGCACATCCTGGGCCAGCGGCCCGGCGGCCTGCATGCCAATCCCTTCCACATCCTGTGCGGCACCTCGGCCGGCGCCATCAATGCCGCCGTGCTGGCCTGCGGCGCCGACCGCCTGGCGCTGACCGTCCAGCACATGCTGGACGTATGGGAGAACTTCCATTGCAACCAGGTCTACCGCACCGATGCGCTCCAGGGACTGAGCCGCAGCGGCTGGCTGTCCATGCTGTCCTTCGGGCTGATGCTGGCGCGGGTCGGACGCAAGAAACGGCCTTCGCTGCTCGATAACGAGCCGTTGGGCGAATTGTTGCGCGGCGTGCTGGATTTCGGTCGGCTGCAGGCCAATCTCGCAGGCGGGGTAGTGCAGGCGCTGGCCATCGCGGCCACCGGCTACACCTCCGGCCAGCACATCACTTTTTACCAGTCGGCCTACGAGATCGAACCCTGGCGGCGCTCGCTGCGCGCGGCGGTGCGATCCGAGATCGGCGTCGACCACCTGCTGGCATCGAGCGCGATTCCTTTCATCTTTCCGGCGCGGCGCCTGCTGGTGCATGGCGAGCCGGAGTGGTGCGGCGACGGTTCGATGCGTCAGCTGGCGCCGATCAGCCCGGCCATCCATCTGGGCGCGACGCGCGTGCTGATCGTCGGCGGCGGCCGCACCGATACCGAGGTCGATCCGCAGCGCCGCGCGGCCGGGGCCGCCTATCCGACCCTGGCGCAGATAGGCGGCCACGCGCTTTCCAATATCTTCCTGGACAGCCTGGATTCCGACATCGAGCGGGTGACGCGCATCAACCAGACGCTGGCGAGGCTGCCCGCCGCCGAACGCTGGCGCGGCCCGCTGCGCCCGGTCAGGGTGCTGGCGATTTCCCCGAGCCAGCGGCTGGACGAGATCGCCGGGCGCCACCTGGACAGCCTGCCGGGCACCTTGCGCACGCTGCTGCGCGGGATGGGCGCGTCCGCCGACAACGACGAGGCGACCGGCACCTCGTTCGCCTCGTACCTCATGTTCGAACCGGGATATACGCGCGAGTTGATCGCCCTGGGGTTTGGCGATACGCTGGACCGCAGCGCAGAGGTGCTCGCCTTTTTCCGCACGGACGAGGAGTAGCCATGTCACGCAGCAATGTCGCGGCGCGCCGGGCCGGCGGCCTGCTGGGCTGGCTCGCGGCAGGACTGTTGTTCGCCGCGCTCGCAGCGGCAGCCTGGGGGCGTGGCGGGCCTGGCGTCGTCGAACTGCGCGACCTGCCGCCCGAGGCGCGGCAGGTGCTGGTGCAGATCCAGGCGCGGCGGCCGTTTGCCCATCCGCGCGACGGGATCACGTTTTATAACCGCGAGCGGCTTTTGCCGCAGCGGCAGCGTGGTTACTATATCGAGTACACGGTACCCACGCCGGGCGCGCGCAACCGCGGCGCGCGCCGCATCGTCGCCGGCAGGGGCGGCACCGGCGATCCGGCCACCAGCGGCGAATACTGGTATACATCCGATCACTACGCATCGTTCCGGCGCATACGGGAGTAAGCCATGTCCCTGGACGCGAAAACACTGAGCGAGTGCCTCACGACAGGCGGCGCCCTGCATGGGCGGGGCATTGACGCGCAGGCGCTCAAGCGGGAATCGCAGGCCTTGAAGCTGGCGCTGTTCGACGTGGACTGTTCGCGCGCCAAGAGCAAGTCGGCGGTGCTGCGCGCCATCGCCAACGCGGTCGATTTTCCCGAGCATTTCGGCGGCAACCTGGATGCCCTCTACGACTGTCTGTGCGACACCGTGCTGGACCAGGATGTCGGCATGGTGCTGGCGCTGCGCCGGATCCACGAAGACGACCCGGGCCTGGCCGAGCATGCGCCGGCCATCGCGCAAGTGGGCGAGGACGTGGTCGAGTTCGCGCGCGAGAACGGCAAGACCTTTGCTTTCATCCTGGACAAGGCCGATGGCGCCGCCGAGCCGGCCGCGATCGCGCCGCCGGCCGGCTGACGCCGCCGGGTGCATCACTACCAAAGGAGTTCGCCATGAAGCTGCACTTGGGGTTCGCGTTGGCATTGTCGCTGGCCGGCGCGCCGGCCTGGGCCGATCTGTCCATTCCCGTCTCCGCCGTCGACGCCCAGGGCAAGGGGCGCGACCTGGGCACGGTGAAGGTGGCGGAAACCGCCTACGGGCTGGTGTTCCGTCCCGAATTGAAAGGCCTGGCGCCGGGCATGCACGGTTTCCACGTGCATGCCAACCCGAGCTGCGAGCCGGGCCGGCAGGACGGCAAGCCGGTCGCCGCGCTGGCCGCAGGGGGGCACCTGGACCCCAAGAAAACCGGCAAGCACGGCGAGCCCTGGGACGACGGCGCGCACCTGGGCGACTTGCCGGCGCTGGTGGTCGACACCGAAGGCAAGGCGTCCTACCCCGTGCTGGCGCCGCGGCTCAAGTCGCTGGCAGACATCAAGGGGCGTTCGCTGATGGTGCACATGGGCGGCGACAACCACTCCGACCACCCGCTGCCGCTGGGCGGCGGCGGCGCGCGCATGGCCTGCGGCGTGATTCCCGGCTGAGGCCCGCGCGCCGTGGGGGCAGCGTCAGATCCAGCCCAGCTTGGCGCTGAGCGCCGAAACCAGCGCGGTGCCGGCGGTCTCGGTCCGCAGGATGCGGTCGCCGAAGCGGACCATGCGCACGCCGTGGCGCTGTGCGAGCGCGTATTCCTCGTCCGACCAGCCGCCTTCCGGCCCCACCAGCAATTCGATGGCGGCGGGCGGCGCGGCCGGCGCGCCGGCCCAGTCGGTCAGGCGCACGCCGGCGTCGGGATCGCACAACAGGCGCACCGCGCCGTCCGCCGGCGGCGTCTCCAGCCATTGCTGCGGCGTGAGCGGCGCGCCGACCTCCGGAACGCGGTTGCGGCCGCATTGCTCACAGGCCGCCACGGCCACCCGCCGCCAGTGCTGCAGGCGCTTTTCCAGGCGCTCTCCGGACAGTCTGAGCACGCTGCGCGCGGCCGCCAGCGGCTGGATCGCCGCCGCGCCGACCTCCACCGCTTTCTCGATGACCCAGTCCATCTTGTCGCCCGACGGAATGGCCTGCGCCAGCACGATGCGGCCGGGCAATTCGGCCTCGCGCGCGTCGTGTGCGCCGAGCCGGGCGTAGCCGCGCTTGCCTTCGGCCTCGAGCACCGCCGGATACTGGCCGCCGCGGCCGTCGAACACCACGATCGCCTCGCCTTCGCGCAGGCGCAGCACGCGCAGCGCATGGTGGGCGATGGCGTCGGGCAGCGCCAGGCGCGCGCCGGGGCTCATGGGCAGGTCGATATGGAAGCGGGGCAGTGGCATGGCGGCGTAACGGATATAACTGGCAACGAACGTTCCGACCCCCGCGAGGGCGGGGGCCATGGACGAATGTTAAACTCGAAAGCTTTGTAGCTGCGGGATTTCCCGTCGGAACGAGTGTCCTCATGAGCAACCAAGCCGCCCCCCAACTCAACATGGCGGATGCCATCCGCGCCCTCTCGATGGACGCCGTCCAGAAGGCCAACTCCGGCCATCCCGGCGCGCCCATGGGCATGGCCGAGATCGCGCTGGCCCTCTGGCACGGACACCTGCGCCACAATCCCGCCAATCCGGCCTGGGCCGACCGCGACCGCTTCGTGCTGTCCAACGGCCACGGCTCGATGCTGATCTACTCGCTGCTGCACCTGACGGGCTACGACCTGTCCATGGACGAGCTGCGCAGTTTCCGCCAATTGCACTCCAAGACGCCCGGCCACCCCGAAGTGGGCATCACCCCCGGAGTCGAAACCACCACCGGCCCGCTGGGGCAGGGCATCTCCAACGCGGTCGGCATGGCGCTGGCCGAGGCCTTGCTGGCGGCGGAGTTCAACCGCCCGGGCCTGCCCATCGTCGATCACTACACCTACGCCTTCGTCGGCGACGGCTGCCTGATGGAAGGCATCTCGCACGAAGTCTGCTCGCTGGCGGGCACGCTCAAGCTGTCCAAGCTGATCGTGCTGTACGACTCGAACGGCATCTCCATCGACGGCGAGATCAAGGACTGGTTCGCCGACGACTCCGCCAAGCGCTTCGAGGCCTATGGCTGGAACGTGATCCGTGGCGTGGACGGCCATGACGCCCAGGCGGTCGAGGCCGCCATCGCCCAGGCCAAGGCCGCCCATGCCGGCCCTACGCTGATCGAATGCCGCACCGTGATCGGCAAGGGTTCGCCCGGCATGCAGGGCACCGACAAGGTCCACGGCTCGCCGCTGGGCGACAAGGAAATCGCCGCCACGCGCGACGCCATCGGCTGGCCCTACGCGCCGTTCGAGATTCCCGCCGAAGCCTATGCCTTCTGGGACGCCAAGCAGCGCGGTACGCAGTTCGAAGGCGCCTGGAACGAATTGTTCACCAAGTACGCCTCCCAGTTCCCCGCCGAGGCCAGGGAATTCGAGCGCCGCATGCGCAGCGACCTGCCGGCCGACTTCGCCGAGAAGTTCGCCGCCTTCGTGGCCGAGACCAATGCCAAGCAGGAAACCCTGGCCACCCGCAAGGCCTCGCAGCTGAGCATCACCGCGCTGGCCGGCATCCTGCCGGAACTGCTGGGCGGCTCGGCCGACCTGACCGGCTCCAACTACACCGACTGGAAAGGCGTGGCGCCGGTGCGCGCCGGCAAGGACGGCATCGAGTTCGGCCGCCACATCAACTACGGCGTGCGCGAATTCGGCATGAGCGCCATCATGAACGGCATCGCGCTGCACGGCGGCTACCTGCCGTTCGGCGGCACCTTCCTGACGTTCTCCGACTATTCCCGCAATGCCCTGCGCATGGCGGCGCTGATGAAGCAGCGCGTGGCCTTCGTGTTCACCCACGACTCCATCGGCCTGGGCGAAGACGGCCCCACCCACCAGTCGATCGAGCATGCGGCCAGCCTGCGCCTGATTCCCAACCTGGACGTCTGGCGTCCCTGCGACACCATCGAGACCGCGGTGGCGTGGGGCGCTGCGGTCGGCCGCCCGGCCAGCGTGGGCATGGACGTGAAGGCGGGCGGCCCGAGCGCGCTGCTGCTGTCGCGCCAGAATCTGCCCTTCGTCGAGCGCGACCAGGCCACCATCGCCGAGATCGCGCGCGGCGGCTACGTGCTGCGCGACGCGCTGAACCCGCGCGCCGTCATCATCGCCACCGGCTCCGAGATCGCGCTGGCGCTGGCCGCGCAGGAAGCCCTGGCGCAGCAGGACGTGTTCGTGCGCGTGGTCTCCATGCCCTGCACCCAGGCCTTCGACCGCCAGGACGCGGCGTGGCGCCAGCGCGTGCTGCCCAAGAGCCTGCCGCGCGTGGCCGTCGAGGCCGGCGTGACCGATTACTGGCGCAAGTACGTGGGGCTGGAAGGCGAGGTCGTAGGCATCGACAGCTACGGCGAATCCGCGCCGGCCGGCGTATTGTTCAAGCATTTCGGATTTACCGCCGAGCGCGTCGTCGAGGCCGTTCGGAAACTGGTGGGCTGAGCGGGGCGAGGCCCATTCGAGTCGTCGAAAATTCTTCTTATCAAAGGCAAAGGAAATACCATGACCATCCGTGTCGCGATCAATGGCTATGGCCGCATCGGCCGCAACGTCCTGCGCGCCCACTACGAAGGCGGCAAGAAGCACGATATCGAGATCGTTGCTATCAACGATCTGGGCGATCCCAAGACCAATGCCCACCTGACCCGCTTCGACACGGCCCATGGCAAGTTCCCCGGCACCGTCACGGTCGAGGGCGACTACATGGTCGTCAACGGCGACAAGATCCGCGTGCTGGCCAACCGCAACCCGGCCGAACTGCCCTGGGGCGAGCTGGGCGTGGACGTGGTCATGGAGTGCACCGGCTTCTTCACCTCCAAGGAAAAGGCCGGCGCCCACCTGAAGGGCGGCGCCAAGAAAGTCATCATCTCGGCCCCCGGCGGCAAGGACGTGGACGCCACCGTGGTGTTCGGCGTGAACCAGGACGTGCTCAAGTCCGACTTCACCGTGATTTCCAACGCCTCGTGCACCACCAACTGCCTGGCCCCGCTGGTCGCGCCGCTGCATGAAAAGCTGGGCCTGGTCTCGGGCCTGATGACCACCGTGCACGCCTACACCAACGACCAGGTGCTGACCGACGTCTACCACGAAGACCTGCGCCGCGCCCGCTCGGCCACGCAGAACATGATCCCGACCAAGACCGGCGCCGCCGCCGCGGTCGGCCTGGTGCTGCCCGAACTGAACGGCAAGCTGGACGGCTACGCCATCCGCGTTCCGACCATCAACGTGTCGGTGGTGGACCTGACCTTCATCGCCAAGCGCGACACCACCGTCGAAGAAGTCAACGCCATCCTCAAGGAAGCCTCGGAAGGCAAGCTCAAGGGCATCCTGAACTACACCACCGAGCCGCTGGTCTCGTCCGACTTCAACCACGATCCGGCCTCCAGCACCTTCGATGCCACGCTGACCAAGGTCAACGGCAATCTGGTCAAGGTCTCGTCGTGGTACGACAACGAGTGGGGCTTCAGCAACCGCATGCTGGACACCACCGTCGCGCTGATGTCGGCCAAGTAAGCATGGGCAAGGTCATCACGCTGGCCGATCTGGCGGCCAAGGGACAACTGGCCGGCAAGCGGGTCTTCATCCGCGCCGATCTGAACGTGCCCCAGGACGACCAGGGCAGGATCACCGAGGACACGCGCATCCGCGCGTCGGTGCCGGGCATCCGCCTGGCGCTGGACGCCGGCGCCGCGGTCATGGTCACCTCGCACCTGGGCCGTCCCACCGAGGGCACCCTGACGCCTGCCGATTCGCTGGCGGTGGTGGCCGAACGTCTGGCCGAACTGCTCGGCCAGCCGGTCGAACTCTTGGCCGGCTGGACCGATGGCGTCCGGGTCGAGCCGGGGCAGGTCGTGCTGCTCGAGAACTGCCGCGTCAACAAGGGCGAGAAGAAAGACGACGAGGCGCTGGCCCGCAAGATGGCTGCGCTGTGCGACGTCTACGTCAACGACGCCTTCGGCACCGCGCACCGCGCCGAGGCCACCACGCACGGCATCGCGCGCTTCGCCCCGGTGGCCTGCGCCGGCCCGCTGCTGGCGGCCGAGCTCGATGCCCTGGGCCGCGCGCTGTCGGCGCCCCGGCGTCCGCTGGTGGCCATCGTGGCGGGCTCCAAGGTCTCGACCAAGCTGACCATCCTCAAGACCCTGGCCGACAAGGTCGACCAGCTCATTGTCGGCGGCGGCATCGCCAACACCTTCATGCTGGCCAAGGGACTGCCCATCGGCAAGTCGCTGGCCGAGGCCGACCTGGTGGACGAGGCCAAGGCCATCATCGAGGTCATGGAGAAGCGCGGCGCCGCCGTGCCCATCCCGACCGACGTGGTGTGCGCCAAGACCTTCGCCGCCGATGCGCCGGCCCAGACCAAGGGCGCCGCGGACGTCGCGGCCGACGACCTGATCCTGGACATCGGCCCGCAGACGGCCGCGCGCCTGGCCGGGCTGCTCGAGGCCGCCGGCACCATCGTCTGGAACGGCCCGGTGGGCGTATTCGAGTTCGACGCGTTCTCGCACGGCACCGAGACCCTGGCGCGCGCCATCGCGGCGTCGAAGGCGTTCTCGATCGCCGGCGGCGGCGATACCCTGGCGGCGATCGCCAAGTACGGCATCACCGAACAAGTGGGCTACATTTCTACTGGCGGCGGCGCGTTCCTGGAGTTCCTGGAAGGCAAGTCGCTGCCCGCCGTCGCCATCCTGGAGGAGCGCGCCCGCCAGGGCGCCTGATCGCTATGGACCTGATCGCCGCACGCGCCACCAAAATCGTCGCGACACTCGGCCCCGCTTCCAGCTCGGCCGAGATGCTGGCACGGATGATCCGTGCCGGCGTGGATGTCGTGCGGCTCAATTTTTCCCACGGCACCGCGCAGGATCACCTGGCGCGGGGCCAGATGGTCCGGGAGGCCGCGGCGGCCTGTGAGCGCGAGGTTGCGATCATGGCCGACCTGCAGGGCCCCAAGATCCGCGTCGGCAAGTTCGCCGACGGCAAGGTCGAGCTGCAGCCCGGCCAGCCCTTCATCCTCGATGCCTCCTGCGAACTGGGCGACGACGGCAAGGTGGGGCTGGATTACCCCGACCTGCCGCGCGACGTGCGCGCGGGCGACATCCTGCTGCTCAACGACGGCCTGATCCGGCTGCGCGTCGTGCGCGTCTCGGGCACCGAGATCCATACCGAAGTCGTGGTCGGCGGGGAATTGTCCAACAACAAGGGCATCAACCGCCAGGGCGGCGGCCTGACCGCGCCGGCGCTGACCGCCAAGGACATGGAAGACCTGCGCACCGCGGTGCAGATGGGCGTGGACTACATCGCCATCAGCTTCCCCAAGAACCGCACCGATATGGAAATGGCGCGCCAATTGGTGGCCGTCGCCGCCGGATCGGGGCCGCGCCCGCAGCTGATCGCCAAGATCGAGCGGGCCGAGGCCATCGCCGTGCTCGAGGAAATCATCGACGCTTCGGACGGCATCATGGTGGCGCGCGGCGACCTGGCCGTCGAGGTCGGCGCGGCGGCCGTGCCGGCGCTGCAGAAGCGCATGATCCAGATGGCGCGTTCGCGCAATCGCACCGTCATCACGGCCACGCAGATGATGGAATCCATGATCACCAATGCGATGCCCACGCGCGCCGAAGTGTCCGACGTGGCCAACGCGGTGCTCGACGGGACCGACGCGGTCATGCTGTCGGCCGAGACGGCGGTGGGCCGCTATCCGGTGGAAACCATCGAGACCATGGCCTCGATCTGCATCGAGGCGGAGAAGTCCCAGCATTCCGCGCTGGACAAGGATTTCCTCGACCAGACCTTCCTGCGCGTGGACCAGTCCATTGCCTGCGCCGCGCTGTTCACGGCGCACCACATGCGCTGCAAGGCCATCTGCGCGCTGACGCATTCGGGCTCGACCACGCTGTGGATGAGCCGCCACGATAGCGCGACGCCGATTTACGCGCTGACATCGCGCCTGGCGACCCAGCGTAAAGTGGCGCTGTACCGCAATGTGCGCACGCTGCAGCTCGAGGACGTCGGCGACCGCGACGCCGCGCTGCTGGCGGCCGAGAAGCTGCTGGTCGAGAAGGGCGTTGCGAGCCTGGGCGACCTGATCGTGTTTACGGTAGGCGAGCCCATGGGCTCGCCCGGTGGAACCAATACGCTGAAAATCGTGCGGGTGGGCCAGAAAGGCTGACCCGGCAACCCATTCCCATATCATTCAGGACATTCAGGAGCACACTATGGCACTCGTTTCCATGCGCCAACTGCTGGACCACGCGGCAGAGAACGGCTACGGCATCCCGGCGTTCAACGTCAACAACCTGGAACAGGTCCAGGCCATCATGGAAGCGGCCGACGAGACCGACAGCCCGGTCATCATGCAGGCCTCGGCCGGCGCCCGCAAGTATGCCGGCGAAGGCTTCCTGAAGGCGCTGATCGCCGCGGCGGTCGAGTCCTATCCCCACATCCCCGTGGTCATGCACCAGGACCACGGCCAGTCGCCCGACGTCTGCAAGGGCGCCATCGCCATGGGCTTCTCCAGCGTCATGATGGACGGCTCGCTGCTGGCCGACGGCAAGACCATCGCCGACTACGACTACAACGTAGACGTCACCACCCAGGTGGTCAAGATGGCCCACGTGCAGGGCATTTCGGTCGAAGGCGAGCTGGGCTGCCTGGGCTCGCTCGAAACCATGAAGGGTGACAAGGAAGACGGCCACGGCGCCGAGGGCACCATGACCCGCGAGCAACTGCTGACCGATCCCGAGCAGGCCGCCGACTTCGCCAAGCGCACCCAGATCGATGCGCTGGCCATCGCCATCGGCACCAGCCATGGCGCCTACAAGTTCTCGCGCAAGCCCAGCGGCGACATCCTGGCCATCGACCGCATCAAGGAAATCCACCGCCGCCTGCCGACCACCCACCTGGTGATGCACGGCAGCTCCAGCGTGCCGCAGGACCTGCTGGCCATCATCCGCGAATTCGGCGGCGACATGAAGGAAACCTACGGCGTGCCGGTCGAGGAAATTCAGGAAGCCATCAAGCACGGCGTGCGCAAGATCAACATCGACACCGACATCCGCCTGGCGATGACGGCCGCGATCCGCCAGTTCCTGGCCGAGAACCCTTCCAAGTTCGACCCGCGCGAGTACCTCAAGCCCGCCCGCGCCGCTGCCAAGAAGATCTGCGTCGAGCGCTACAACCAGTTCGGCACCGCCGGCAACGCCGGCAAGATCAAGTCGATCCCGCTCAGCCAGATCGCCGCCGACTACGCTTCTGGCAAATTGGCCCAAATCGTCAAATAAGCACTCAACCGTCGAAGCAGGCCGCATCATGTCCGCACCGCTCTACCAATCCACCATTCGTTCCCTGCCGCTGCTGGCGCGCGGCAAAGTGCGCGACATGTATGCCGTCGGGGACGACAAGCTGCTGATCGTGACGTCCGACCGCCTGTCGGCGTTCGACGTCATTCTCGACGACCCCATCCCCGGCAAGGGCGAAGTGCTGAACTCGCTCACCAATTTCTGGCTGGACAGGCTCGCGCACATCATCCCCAACCACACCACCGGCGTGGCGCCGGAGAGCGTGGTCGAGCCGGGCGAGCGCGAGCAGGTCGCCGGCCGGGCGGTGGTGGTCAAGCGCCTCAAGCCCGTGCTGGTCGAAGCCGTGGTGCGCGGCTACCTGATCGGCTCGGGCTGGAAGGACTACCAGCAGACCGGCGCGGTCTGCGGCATCCAGCTGCCGGCCGGGCTGGTGCAGGCGCAGAAACTGCCCGAACCCATCTTCACGCCGGCCGCCAAGGCCGAGCTGGGCGAGCACGACGAGAACGTCAGCTTCGACCACGTGGTCAGGGAAGTCGGCCAGCAACTGGCCGAGCAGATCCGCGACGTGTCGCTGCGGATCTACCGCGAAGCCTCGGAATACGCGGCCCAGCGCGGCATCATCATCGCCGATACCAAGTTCGAGTTCGGCCTGGACGACAAAGGCGTGCTGCATTTGATGGACGAGGTGCTGACGCCCGACTCCTCGCGCTTCTGGCCGGCCGATTCCTACAAGCCCGGCACCAGTCCCCCGTCGTTCGACAAGCAGTTCGTGCGCGACTGGCTGGAAACCCAGCCCTGGAACAAGACCGCGCCCGCGCCGCGCCTGCCGCAGCACGTGCTGGAGCGCACCTCCGACAAGTACCGCGAAGCCAAGGTGCGGCTCGGGGCTTGAGGGCGGGAAACGCAGCGGTTTCGAGTGGAACGGGCAGGACGGAAACGTCCTGCCCGTAGTTTTTCATGGACGCGATGCGGGCTAGAATGTGCCCATGACCGCCGCCCTGACCTTCGATACCTTGCAGTATTCCAAACGCCTGCAGCAGGCCGGCATGGCCGCGCCCTTGGCGGAAGCCCAGGCCGAAGCGCTGGCGCACGTGCTGGGCGCCAGTACGGGAGATCTGCTTACCCATGCAGATGGCGAACGGATCGAAGCCTCGCTCAAAGGCGAGCTGCGCCTCCTGGAGCAACGCATGACCATCAAGCTGGGTTCGCTGCTCGTCGTCGCCGTAGGCGTGATGGCCGTGCTGGACAAGCTGCTCTGAACCCGCGCGCCGCCTGCTTCAGATCAGCGCGATCTCCAGCCTGACCGAATCCCCGCGGTATATCCCTTCCCCGACATAGATCAGCCGGCCCGAAGTATCGATGGCCCGGCGCACGACGTGCGCCACGGGCGCGTTCATCGGCAATTCGAGCAAGGCGGCCATGTCGCGGTCGGCGCTGCCTATGGTCATGACCTGGTTGGCCTGGGCGATGCGCTTGCCGGCGACCTCGTGCAGGATGGGCAGCGTGGCCTCGTGCCGGAAGCGCTCCGGGGGGCCTTGTTCGAACAGCTCCTGGTCGAGAATGAAGCGCGCCGCCAGGTAGGGATGGCCGTCGCGCGAGTGCAGCCTGCGCATCATGGTGTAGCGCCGGGCCGGTTCGCCTTCGCCCGCTGCGAAGGCGGGCAGTTCGTCCAGATCGTGCTGTTCCAGTACTTCGATGCCCGCGCCCTCGTGGGCGGAGATCAGCGAGGCCCAGTCTATCGCCAGGCGGTGCGCGCTGCGTTCCTTGGGCGTGTTGCGCACGAAGCTGCCCTTGGCGCGGAAGCGCTCGATCAGGCCTTCGTCTTCCAGCACGCCGAGCGCTTCGCGGATCGTGCCGCGAGCCACTTCGAAGCGCTCGGCAAGATCCGCAACGTTGGGGATGCGGCCGCCGACGGGCCAATCCCCAGTGATGATCTTATTGCGGAACAGCGACGCCAGCTGCAGGTAGCGTGCCATCCGGTCGAGCGTGGTGTCGGTGAATGCGGGCATGGGAAAGAACGGATCCTGGGTGTGCGTCCGGCCGCCGGGGACGCCCGGCGGCTGACCGCGATTATTCCATCCCTGCCATTATCGTGCCGGCAGCATGCTCATTCGGGCTGGATCTTCAGCTCGCGCGCAAGCTGGCCGAAGGCGGCGATGTCGCGTTCGACGGTGGCGCGCATTTCCTCGGGCGTGCCTTGTGCCGGTTCGAAGCCGTTGGCGGCCAGCTGGGCGCGGATCGCGCGGTCGGCCAGCACCTCGCGCACTTCGCGGGAAAGCCGATCGCGGATCGCGGCGGGCGCGCCCGCAGGCAGCGCGAAGCCGAAGTAGGTGTGCGGGATGGTGTTCTCCTCGCCGCCGATCTCGGTGACGGCCGGAACGTCGGGCAGCAAGGGGAAGCGCCGGCTGCCGCCGACCAGCAGCGGCCGCACGCGGCCTTCGCGTATCGCCCCCAGGGCCGGCCCGATGGTGACCAGCGCCATGTCGACTTCGCCCGACATGGCCGCGGTCAATGCCGGCGCGCCGCCCTTGTAGGGCACGTGCGTGAGCTGCATGCCCAGGCGCGCGCACAGCGATTCGGTGCCCAGCTGGGTCATGCTGCCGTTGCCGAAGCTGGCGTAGGTCAGCCGGCCGGGCGCTTTGCGGGCGGCCGCGACGAGTTCCTGCATGGTGCGCGCCGGCTGCTTGGACCCGGCCACCAGCACATAAGGCCCCCAGACGGCGATGCCCACGTAGGAGAAATCCTTCAGCGGATCGTAGGGCAGCTTCTTGTACAGGCTGGGGTTGATGCCCAGCGCACCGCGGTCGACGAACAGCACGGTATAGCCGTCCGGCGCCGCCCTGGCGACGGCCTCGGTGCCGATGATGCCGTTGGCGCCGGGCCGGTTGTCCACGATGACGGATTGGCCCAGCCGCTCGGTCAGCTTCTGCGCGACCAGGCGCGCGTTGGAATCGGCGCCGGCGCCGGCCGGGAACGGCACGATGACGCGCACGGTGCGGCTGGGGTAGGCGCTGTCCTGGGCGCGCGCAGCGGGCGCGGCGGCCACGGCCAGGCCGGCGCCGGCCGCCAGGAAGGTTCTGCGGGTGATCGGGTTGTTGCGGTCGTCTGGCATGTCTTGTCTCCTCTATGCGTCCGGTTCGGTGCCGGATGCGCGGATGGGGTTGTATGGCGTACCGTCAGGGCAAGTGGGCATTCAGCCGGGACGCCCGTTCTCCAGCGCGGCGATCTGCGCCGGCGGCAGGCCGCACTCGGCCAGGATCTCGGCCGTATGTTCGCCCAGCATGGGCGGCGCGTAGCGGCTGGGCGGGCGCTCGCCGTCGTAGCGCACCGGCCGGCTCAGCGCGCGCACCGCTCCCATGGCCGGATGGTGCAGGTCGTGGAAGCTGCCGGCGGCGCGGAACTCGGGGTCATCGACGATCTCGGGCACGGTCAGCACCGGCGCATGGGGCACGTCGGCGGCGCGCAGCGCATCCAGCCAGTGGCCGCGCGGCCGCGTCCGGAAGCGTTCGCGCAGGATCTCCGACAAGGCGTCGAAGTTGGCGATGCGCGCCGAGCGGCTGGCGAAGCGCGGGTCGTCGCGCAGTTCGGGCATCTCCAGCGCGCGCAGCAGCCCTTCCCAGAACTTGCCCGGCGACGAGAGCTGCAGGCCGATGCGCGCGCCGTCGGCGCATTCGAAGGCGAAGCTGTGCGAGTACGACGCGCGCGTCGTGGAGTTCATGCGCGTGCCTTCGCGCGTATGGCTGGCGAAGAAGTCCGGCATGAAGGACATCGAGGCTTCGATCATGTTGACGTCCACGCGCCGCCCGGGCCCGCCGGCCTGCCGCGCGTACAGCGCGCCCAGGATGCCGTAGCAGGCGTACATGCCGGCCAGTTGGTCCGAGATGGTCGGGCCGCGCACCTGCGGGCGGTCCGGATCCAGGAAGGTGTCGAGCATGCCGCTGAGCGCCTGGCCGATCGTGTCGAAAGCGGGCTGGCCTTCGTAGCGGCTGCCAGGCAGAAAGCCGCCGATGGCGCAGTAGACCAGCGACGGCCGGCGCGCGTGCAGCGTCTCCCATCCCAGTCCCATTTTTTCCATGACGCCCGGACGGAAGTTCTCGATCAGCACGTCGGCCGTATCGATCAGCCGCAGCAGCGCGTCGCGTCCCGCCGCGCTGCCCAGGTCGAGGCGGACGCTGCGCTTGTTGCGGTTGAAGGCGACGAAGTTGGGGCTGTACTGGCCGTCGCGGAAGGCGCGGAACGGATCGCCCTCCGGGCGTTCGACCTTGATCACGTCGGCGCCCAGGTCGGCCAGCAGCATGCCGGCGTAGGGGCCGGTGATGAAGTTGCCCAGCTCCAGCACCCGTACGCCCTGCAGCACGTCGCCGCCCGCCGCGCTCATTGGCGTGCCCTCCTGTCGCTGCGCGGCATCCTCCCCGGGGGAGGACGCGCGCCCTTCGGGCGGCCGGGCGGGCGCGCTCACTGCGCGCCCCGCTGGTACTCGCCGTAGCCGGGGCGGTAGGTCTTGTCGTCCAGGAACTGCGTCATGGCCTGCTCGCGCCCGCCTTCGTTGTCCATGAAGCGCATTTCGCGTTCCTTGGCCAGCAGGTAGTCGGCGGCCTGGTCCACGCTCATGCCGCGCACCAGGCGCAGGCTTTCCTTGATGGTGCGCAGGGTTTGCGGATTCTTGCGCGCCAGCGTGCTCGCCAGTTCGACCGTGCGCGCGCGCAGGCGCTCCAGCGGCACGGATTCGGTCACCAGCCGCATCTGCGCGGCCGCCTTGCCGTCGAAGGGCTCGCCGGTCATGGCGTAGTAGACCGCGTCGCGATAGGCCAGCCCGTCGACGATGACCTTGCCGACCAGGCCGCCGGGCAGAATGCCCCAGTTCACTTCTGACAGGCCGAATTGCGCTTCGTCCGCGGCGACGGCGAAGTCGCAGGCGAACAACTGCACGAAGGCGCCGCCGTAGCAGTGGCCGTTGACCATGGCGATGGTGGGCTTGGGGAAGCTGCTCAGCAGCGTCCAGCGCCATTCGTGGTTGGCCAGCCGCGCCAGGTGGCGCTGCCTGGGCTTGTCGTCGAGCGCGCGGAAGAACAGGCCGATGTCCTGGCCGGCGCACCAGCTCTCGCCGGCGCCGGTCAGCACCAGCACGCGCACCGCCGGTTCCTCGGCCAGTTCCTTGAGCACGTCCACCATTTCGAAGTGCAGGTCCGGGCTCATCGCGTTGCGCTTGTCGGGGCGGTTCAGCGTGACCCAGCCGATGCCGTCGGCGATCTCGACTTTGACGTTCTTCAATTGATCGAAGTTCATGCCTGTCTCTTCCTCGTGGTTCACAGCGTGATGTAGACGTTCTTCAATTGCGTGTAGGACACCAGCTCCTCGAAGGACTCTTCGCGGTTGTTGCCCGATTGCTTGTAGCCGCCGAAGGGCGCGGGGAAGAAGTGCTTGGCGGCGTTGTTGACCCAGACGTAGCCGGCTTCGAGCCGGCCCACGGCGCGGTGGGCCGTGTCGAGGCGGGTGGTGTAGACGCCCGCCGCCAGGCCGTATTCCAGCGCGTTGACCTGGTCGAACATCTCGTCCTCGTCCGACCACTTGAGGATGGAGAGCACCGGGCCGAAGATCTCTTCGCGCGCGATGCGCATGTCCATGGTCACGCCGGTGAACACCGTGGGCTCGATGAAGTAGCCCTTGGCCAGCGCCGGATCGGCCGGGTGCTTGCCGCCCGCGGCAAGGTGCGCGCCTTCCTGCTTGCCCAGCTCGATGTAGTGCATGATCTTGTCGTACTGCTCGCGCGAGACGATGGCGCCCATGCTGGTGGCCTTGTCGGTCGGGATGCCCGGCGCGTAGGCGCGCACGCCTTCGAGCACGCCCTGCACCACCTGGTCGTAGACCGACTCGTGCACGAACAGCCGCGTGGTCGAGCTGCAAGCCTGGCCGCACCAGGTGAAGCACATGCCCGCCACGGCGCCCTTGATGGCGCGGTCGAGGTCGGCGTCCGGGTAGATGACCAGCGCGTTCTTGCCGCCCAGCTCCAGGCTCACGCTCTTGAGGTTCTCCGCCGCGCCGCGCGCGATGGCCTTGCCGGTGGCGATGCTGCCGATCAGCGTGACCTTGGGCACCAGCGGATGATCGACCAGCGCCTGGCCGCATTCCGTGCCGCCCGACAGCACGTTGATCACTCCGGGCGGAGCGATGCCGTCGATCAGTTCCATCAGCCGATAGGCCGACAGCGGCGCTTGCACCGGCGGCTTCATGATGACCGTGTTGCCCGCCGCCACGGCCGCAGCCAGCCGGCTGGCGGTGAACATCAGCGGGTGGTTGTAGGCGACGATGCGCGCGCATACGCCGTAGGGTTCGCGAACCGTCATGTCGATCACGCCTTCGCCCATCGGGATGGTGGAGCCGCGCAATTCGTAGACCAGGCCGGCGAAATAATCGATCAGCTGCGTGGCGATGTCGACGTCGTTCATCAGCGCGGATACCGGGTTGCCGCAGTCGATGGCGTCGATCATCGCCAGCTCCTCGCGGTGCTCGCGCATCGTCTCGGCGATGCGGCGCAGCACCGCGGCGCGTTCGCCCGGCGCGGTGCGCCGCCATGAACGGTAGGCCTGGTGCGCCGCGCGCACCGCGGCATCGACATCGGCGCGGTTGGCCTGCGCGCAGGGGCCGAGGTTCTCGCCCGTGGACGGGCTGAACGAATCGACGTAGCCGCCCTCGGGGCGGTGCCAGGCGCCGCCGTAGTAGAGGTCGCGATGGCGCGGCAGCAGTTTTTCGTGGGACATGTCTTCCTCCTTGATCGTTGTCGTATCCGGTGGCGGGCGCGGGCCCGCGAATCAGAGCGGGGCGATGAACGCGCGCAGCACGCGCGCCAGGTCGTGCGGGTTGTCGCCGGCCAGGTCGTGGCTGGCGTCGATCTGCTCGACGCGGGCATGCGGGTTGGCCTGGCGCAGCTTGTCCATCGTCGGCGCCTCGAACATGTCGGACCGGCTGCCGCGCACGAACAGCGCTGGCATGGACAGCTCGCGCACCATGGCCCACAGGTCCAGGCCGGCGGGTGCGGGAGCGGGCTTGCCCTGCAGGGTCTGGCGGAAGTTGTCGCGGAAATGCAGGTCGCGCTTGAGTTCGTAGCCGCCCGCCACGGGTTTCAGGAAAGCCTCGTAGCGCTTGCGCTCGGGCGCATCGGCCGGGAGGCCGGCGGGCAGGCCGTGGTAGGCCATGGCCTGGTCCACCGATTCGAACAAGTCGGGCTGGTTGCCGATGCGCAGGGCGACGTTGCGGCGGCCGGCGGCGGCCACGTCGGGCGCGAAGTCCAGGCAGGCCAGCGCCGCCACCCGCTCGGGATGCCAATGCGCCGTGCACAGGCAGATGCGGCCGCCCATGGAGTGGCCCGCGAGGATGGCGCGCGGCCATTGCAGGTGGTCGAGCACGGCGACGATGTCGCCGGCGAAGTCACGCAGTTCATAGTTGCGCTGCGGGCTGCGTCCGGATTCGCCGAAGCCGCGCAGGTCGATGGCCACGACTTCGCGGTCGCTCGCCAATTCCTGCGCGATGCCGGTCCAGTCGTACGAGATGTACGACAGGCCGTGGGCGATGAGCAGCGGCGTGGCGCCCGGCGTGCCGAATCGGCGGTAGAAGATCTCGACCTCGCCGCTCGGGGCGCAGCCGGTGGAATGCTCGGGTTGGGACATGCTGCCTCCTGGTGGATTCTGCGTCGTGTTCAGCCGGCCGTGACGATGCCCATGCCGGTGAGCCATTCGGGAATGACGTGGTAGTAGCGCACCTGCATGGGGTGGGCGGCGATGGCGCGCGCGGCGGCCGCCGCCGCGACCCAGGTCCGGATCTCGTGCCCGCCGAAGCCGCCTTTGCGGTCGATCTGCGCATCGTCCATGGCGTCCAGCGCTTCGACGTCCCAGGCGCACAGCCGCGACATGAAGTCATGGTCCCATTCCTGGTCGGGCGGCATGCACGGACCCTTGCCGGCGACCAGGTCGCGGCCGGCCTGGATCACGCGGGCCTCGCGCGCGGCCAGTTCTTCGGCCGAGGGCGTGTGGCGCTTGATCAGCCGCTGGGCGATGTCCGATGGCGTCTGCCGCAGCCGCGGCGTGGGAGGATCGTGCGACAGGCCGCCCGATCCGATGAAGGTCACGCGCAGGCCGCGGTCGGCCAGGAAGCGGCCGACCGCCTCGCCCAGCAGGCGCGAGCGGCGCATCGACGGGCGCGGATCGGCGGCGCAGTTCAGGAAGACCGGCAGCACGTCGTAGCGCGCCAGCGCGCCGGTCAGCTGCGTCAGCGAGAGCGCATTGCCGTGGTCCACGCACATGTCGTAGGACACGGCCACATCGAGGTCTTGCCGGTGCAGCGCGCGGGCGCAGTCGAGCGCCAGGTCGGCGGGCACGCGCAGCGGGCCGCCGGGCAGCCCCCAGTCGTGCGTGCCGTGCGCCGCCATGCCCAGGCAGAAGGCGGGCATCAGATCGTAGAAAAACCCGTTGAAGTGATCGGGACCGAAGCACACGACCAAGTCGGGCGAGAATGCATGGACCTCTTTGGAGACGGCGTCCATGGTGTCGAAGAAGGCGCGCTGGCCCTCGGGCTCGGACGCCTCGATGTCCGCCATCATCAGCGGACTGTGCGAGCAGCAGATCAGTTGGGCGGGCATGGCAGCCTCCTAGATGTGGACCAGGTCCAGCGTGCTCGGGACGAACAGCTCGTCCACCTCCAGCTTGCGCACGGCAAGTCCCTGTTCGTACGAGTAGCGGGCCATGGCATCGAGCGTCTTGCGGTTGGCCTCCACGCCATAGGGCCAGAAGTCCTTGCCCATGACCGCCTCGGTCGATTCCAGCTCGGCCGTCACCCACGGCAGGCCGATCTTCAGCGCGGTGACCTCGCGCAGGTCGCGTTCCGCGATTTCCTTGGCCTGGACGAAGGCCTTGTACAGGCTGGCCGGCAGCCACGGATGGGCTTGCGCGAGCTCCTTGCGCACGCCCAGCGCGTGCATGATGGGGAACATGCCGGTGCGCGCGTAGTAGTCCTGCTCGACCGCGCGGTAGTCGGGATAGAGGCGCCGCACGTGCGGGTGCCCTTGCGTCAGGCAGGAAGGCGCGCGCGCGGAGATGACGCCATCCAGCTCGCCCTGCGCCAGCAGGCTGGACAGCGAGCGCCCCTCGGGCGCGCTCTCGAGCGGAAAGCCGGGCGGCAGGTTGAGCGGAAACTTGTCCTTGCGGCCGTACTGCTCCAATCCGCCTTGCACCCAGGTGATGTCGTCCGCCTCGATGCCGTATTCGTCCTTCAGGAAACCGCGCACCCACAGCACCGCGGACATCTGGTATTCCGGCAGGCCGATGCGCTTGCCGCGCAGGTCGGCCGCGCTGGCGATGCCGCGGTCATTGCGGATGTAGATGGCCGAGTGGCGGAAGGTGCGTGACAGGAACACGGGTAGCGCGACGTAGGGCGCGATGCCGCGCGACAGCGCGATCAGGAAGGGGCTGAAGCCGATTTCCGCGACGTCGAATTCCCCGTGGAAGTAGGCGCGGTGGAAGCATTCCTCGACCGGCATGGGGAGATAGTTGATGTCGCAGCCTTCGACCTCGACGCGGCCGTCCAGCAGCGGACGGACCCGGTCGTAGTCCCAGGTGGCGATGGTGAGGGGTAGGCGTGCCATGATGCTCCTGCGGTTCGATCAGCGCAGTCATTCTAGACTCATAAAAATCAAAAGTATAGATTTTTGAGCTTTTGAGGTTTAGCATCATGGCTACGCATACCGGATACGACACTCGACGACTGCGGCGTGCGTTTTACGAGGAGACATTCATGCATCGATTCATCGCGCGCTGCGCGGTCGCAGCCATGTTCGTATGCGCATCGGCCGCGGCGCAGAAACCTTCACCTTCCTACCCCGAGCGCCCCGTGCGCATCGTCGTGCCCTATGGGCCGGGCACCGGGCCCGACCTGATCGCGCGGGTCTACGCCGAGCAGCTCGGACGGCAGTCCGGACAGGCCTTCGTGGTGGAGAACCGGCTCGGCGCCGGCGGCAAGATAGGCACCGAGGCCGTGGCCGACGCGACGGCGGACGGCTACACGCTGCTGCTGGGCGGCAAGGATACGCACGGCATCCTGACGCACTTGTATCCGGGATGGCGGGTGAATCCCGAAAAGGATTTCGCGCCGGTCGCGCTATTGGCGCGCATCCAGAACATCCTGTTGGCGGCGCCCAAGCTGCCGGTGTCCACCCCGCAGGAATTCATCGCGCTGGCCAAACAGAAGGAACTGCGCTACGGCACGCCGGGAGTGGGCACCAATCTGCATCTGATGGCCGCCTACCTGGAGAGCCGCTACGGCCTGAAGCTGCTGCACATCCCGTACAGCCGCAGTTTCGCGGAGGCGCTGCCGGCGCTGGCGCGCGGCGAACTGGACCTGGTCGTGGCGGGCATGCCGCCGGCGATGCCGCTGGTCAAGGACGGCCGCATCAAGGCGGTCGCCGTTACCGGCACCCAGCGCTCGCGTTTCGCACCCGATATTCCCACCTTCGCCGAAGCCGGCGTCGATGGGCTCGAATCGGGCGGATGGTTCGCGCTCTTCGCTCCCAAGGGCACGCCGCCCGCGGTGGTGGACTGGCTCTCCCGCCAGGTGGCCGAAGGCGCCAAGACCCAATCGGTGACCGACAAGCTGGCCGGCGTCTACGCCGAGCCCGCCGCCTCGTCGCCGGCGGACCTGGCCAAGCTGGTGCATGACGAAACGCTGCGCTGGGGCAAGGTCGTGACCGAGAGCGGCATCAAAATAGAGTAGGGCCCCCCCGTACGCGCTTACGCGCGCCCCCCAGGGGGCGGCACTGGCGGACCGGCGGAGCCGGATCCGCTGTGCCCTGGGATAAAAACTTCGCCCCCGGGGCGCGTAAGCGCGCAGGGGCTTAGAACAATACAGTCGACAGTTTGCGGCGGTACTGGGAGACGAGTTCGGGTTGGGCGGAGGCCATGTCGAATACGGCGATCATGGTTTTCCTGCCGATCTCTTCCTGGAACCCGCGGTCGCGCTGGACGATTTCCAGCAGTTCGTCCATCGCGCCGGCCCACGCGCGCCGGGCGATGCGCTTGTTGGCGAGATCCAGGCGCGCCTGCAGGTCGTCCGGGTTCTGCTGGATGCGGGCCAGCAGGTCGGTTTCCTCGGGGGAGTCCTGGGCCTGTTCGACCGCGTTGAGCGCGGTTTCCAGGTTGGCGTAGTGGGGCTCGGCCTTGGCCTGGGGCGTGAGCAACTCGAACTGGGCCTTGGCGTCTTCCGGGCGGCCCGTGGTCAGCAGCAGCTCGACGTAGTCCATGCGCGCGGGATCGTAGCCGGCGTCCAGCACCAGCGCGGCGCGCAGGTGCTTTTCCGCGGTGGCGACGTCGCCCGCCTGCATGGCGGCCATGGCTTGCTGGTGCTCCTGCTCGTGGGGCAGCGGCAGCAGGCGGTCGATGAAGGCGCGGATCTGGCCTTCGGGCAGGGCGCCGGTGAATTGGTCCACCGGACGTCCGTCCAGGAGGGCCACGACCAGCGGGATGCTGCGCGCCTGGAAGTGCGCGGCCAGCTGCTGGTTTTCGTCGACGTTGACCTTGACCAGCTTGAAGCGGCCGGCGTAATCGCGTTCCAGCTTTTCCAGGATGGGCGTCAGCGAGCGGCAGGGGCCGCACCACGGCGCCCAGAAGTCCACCAGGACGGGTACGTCGCGCGAGGCCTGCAATACCTCGCGCTCGAAATTGGCGAGCGTGACATCCATGCCGGGAAGTCCTATGTAGCGATGTGCAAAAAGAGATTGTGCTTCATTTTGGCGGAGCTGGCTGGCGCGGCATGGGCGGACGCCGCACGGGATCGCGCGCGTAGCCGCGCAGGTAGTCCAGCAGCCGGCGCACCCCCGGGGTGGCGCGTTTGCGGGCGTCGGCGATGAGGTAGAAGCTGCGGGCCAGCCGCGGCAGGTCGGTGCGCAGTTCGATGAGCTCGCCGCTCTCGATCAGGTCGCCCACCACCCAGCGCGACAGGCAGGTAATGCCCAATCCCCCCGCCACGGCACGCTTGATCGCCTCCGAATTGCCGAACTCGATGCCCGATTTCATGTGATGCAGGTGCGGCGTGAGCGCTTCGCGTATGGTCTCGCGCGTGCCCGACCCTTCCTCCCGCAGCAGCCAGGTGGCGTTGCGCAGCTGCCCGGTGCCCACGATCTCCCGCTCGGGCGGCACGATGGGATCGCCCGCGCCGGCCACGATCACCAGCTCGTCGTCCAGCCAGGGCTCCACCGTCAGCTCGGGCTGTTCGCAGGGGCCTTCGACCAGGGCCAGGTCGAGTTCGAAATTCACGACCTGGTTGGCGATGGCCAGGGTATTGGCGATGGCGACGTGGGCGGTCCAGCGCGGCTGGCCGGAGGCTTCCAGGTCGCGCTGGAAACCCGCCAGCAGGGCCGGCAGCACGTAATTGCCTATGGTGGTGCTGGCGCCTATGCGCAACAGGCCGACGTGGCCCTGGCCGTCTTGCGCCCAGCGTTCGATGGCGGCGGCGCGATCCAGGAGTTCGCGCGCCTGGGGCAGCAGCTCGCGGCCGTTGTCGTTGAGCACGAGCCGCTTGCCCACACGGTCGAACAGCGCCATGTCGAGCGCGCGCTCGAGGTCGTTGACGGCGGCGCTCGTGGCCGACTGGGACAGCGAGACGGCCGAGGCCGCCGCGCTGGTGCTGCCGGCCGCGGCAACGGCGGCAAAAATCTGCAGTTGCCGCAAAGTCAGACGCAATGTGTCCATGAATGTTTTCAACCTGTTTTGTAGGTTGAATATACAAAAATAAACCGTTTCCGTGGATCGATTTCGATGGGTAGAGTGATGGCATTAATTCCAGAAGTTATTAGCTTATGCCTTATCCATCGATTTCTTCCATATCGACGCCTGCCCCCGGGCAGGCCGCCATGCGCTTTTGCAGGCAGGCGGGCCCCGGCCTGCTGCTGGCCGGCGCGATCGGTGTGGCGTCGGTGCTGCTGGGTAATCTCGACATGTTCGCCAGCCGCGGCCTGAGCGCGCTGACGCTCGCCATCGTGCTGGGCATGGTGGCCGGCAATACGGTCTACCCCCGCGTCGCGGCCGCCGCCACGCCCGGCGTCGGCGTGGCCAAGCAGACCTTGCTGCGCGCCGGCGTGGTGCTCTACGGCCTGCGCCTGACCTGGCAGGACATCGGCGGGGTGGGAGCCGCGGGCGTGGCGATCGACGCGATCATGCTGCTGTCCACGTTCGGACTGGCCTGGCTGCTCGGCACGCGGGTATTCCGGATGGACCGCAGCTCGGCCTGGCTGATCGGCGCAGGCAGCGCGATCTGCGGCGCCGCCGCGGTGATGGCGACCGCCCCGGTAGTGCGGGCCAAGGCCGACCAGGTCGCCGTGGCGGTGGCGACGGTGGTGGTGTTCGGCACGCTGGGCATGTTCCTGTATCCGCTGATGTACGAGTTGGGCGGGCATCTGCTGCCTGGCGGCACGCACGGCTTCGGCGTGTACATCGGCTCGACCGTCCACGAGGTGGCGCAGGTGATCGCGGCTGCGCGGGCAGTGGGTACCGAGGCCGCCGACACCGCCGTCATCGCCAAGATGGTGCGGGTGATGATGCTGGCGCCATTCCTGATGGCGCTGTCGGCCTGGCTGTTCTGGGACGGCGCGAAGTCGCGCGCGGGCGAGCAAGGCGGGCCGCGCGGCTTGGCGGCCCTGTGCATCCCGTGGTTCGCGGTCGGCTTCATCGCCATGGTGGCATTCAATTCGCTGGTGCAGATCCCGGCGCCGATGAAGTCGGCCCTGATCGACTTCGATACCTTGCTGCTGGCGATCGCCATGGCGGCCCTGGGCCTGACCACGCACGTGGGCGCGATCCGCCGCGCCGGGCTGAAGCCCTTGGTGCTGGCGGGCGCGCTGTTCGTCTGGCTGGTGGGGGGCGGCGCGGCGGTGAACGCGCTGTTGGGATAAACGGACACCCTCGGGGCATGGCCGGCCTGCGGCGCCACGGCCGGGCCGCGCCTGTGCGCAGCCGGCCATGCCGGCGCGGCGGCGGCGGGTTAAAATCCCCGCTTTAGATGTCCGTCCCGTGCCTTGCGGCCGCGGACGCCCGCAAGGTCCACCATGTCCACTCCTTCTTCTTCCCCCCAGCCGGTGCAAGTCGGCATCGTGATGGGGTCTTCCAGCGATTGGGAAATCATGAAACACGCGGTCGCCATCCTCGAGGAATTCGGCGTCCCGCATGAAGCGCGCGTCGTTTCGGCGCACCGCATGCCGCTCGACATGGTCGAGTACGGCGCCGAGGCGACCCGCCGCGGCCTGCGCGCGATCATCGCCGGCGCCGGAGGCGCGGCCCACCTGCCGGGCATGATGGCCGCGCTGACCGCGGTGCCGGTGTTCGGCGTGCCGGTCCCGTCCAAGTACCTGCGCGGCGAGGATTCCCTGCTGTCCATCGTGCAGATGCCCAAGGGCGTGCCGGTCGCCACCTTCGCCATCGGCGAGGCCGGCGCGGCCAACGCCGCCTTGCATGCCGTCGCCAACATCGCCTGTACCGATCCGGCGCTGCGCCAGAAGCTCGAAGCTTTCCGCGCCCGCCAGACCGAAGCCGCGCGCGCCATGGCGCTGCCGCCGGGAGGCCAGGCATGACGGACAAGCCGAACGTGCGCAAGATCCAGCCGGGCGACTGGCTCGGCCTGCTCGGCGGCGGCCAGCTCGGCCGCATGTTCTGCCATGCGGCCCAGAGCATGGGCTATCGCGTCGCGGTGCTCGACCCGATCGCCTCGTGTCCGGCGGGCGCCGTGGCCGACCTGCACATCCGCGCCGACTACGACGACGAAGCGGGCCTGGCGCAGCTGGCCGAGCGCTGCCGGGCCGTGACCACCGAATTCGAGAACGTCCCGGCCGCCAGCCTGCAGAAGCTGGCCGAGCGCTGCCAGGTCAGCCCGGCAGCGGGCGCGGTGGCCATCGCGCAGGACCGCATCGCCGAGAAAGGCTACATCGCCTCGATAGGCGTGCCGGTCGCGCCCTATGCCGAGATCCGCGCCGAATCCGACATCGAGGCCGCGCCGGCCTCGCTGTTCCCCGGCATTCTCAAAGTGGCCCGCCTGGGCTACGACGGCAAGGGCCAGGCCCGCGTCGCGTCGGCCGCGGAGGCCCGCGCCGCCTTCGCGTCGTTCGGCGGCGTGCCGTGCGTGCTCGAAGCCATGCTGCCGCTGGAGTTCGAAGTCTCGGTGGTGGTGGCGCGCGGCTTCGACGGCGAAGTCATGACCTACCCCGTGGCCGAGAACGTGCACCGCGACGGCATTCTGGCGATCACCACCGCGCCGTCGCCGCGCGCTTCGGCCGATATCGCGCGCCGCGCCGCCGCCGCCGCGCTGCAGGTCGCCGCCGGGCTGGATTATCACGGCGTGCTGTGCGTGGAATTCTTCGTGCTGGCGGGCGATCGCCTGGTGGTCAACGAGATCGCCCCGCGTCCGCACAACAGCGGCCACTACAGCATCGACGCCTGCGTCACCAGCCAGTTCGAGCAGCAGGTGCGGGTGCTGGCGGGCATGCCGCTGGGCCTGTCCAACCAGATGGTGCCGGCCGTCATGCTCAACATCCTGGGCGATGCCTGGTTCACGCAGGGCGGCCAGGCGGAGCCGGCCTGGAGCGAGCTGCTGCAGACCGGCACCGCCAAGCTGCACCTGTACGGCAAGACCGACGCGCGGCCGGGACGCAAGATGGGCCACGTCACCTGCCTCGGGCTGGATTCTGAGCAGGCCCGACGCAGCGCCGCCCATGCGGCGGCCGTGCTGGGCATCGCCTTCCCGTAGCCCCGTGCCCGCGCGCATCCTGCCGCCGACTCCCGAGGCCATTGTCGAGGCCGCCGCGCTGCTGCGCGCCGGCCAGCCCATCGGCATGCCTACCGAGACGGTCTACGGGCTGGCTGCCGACGCGTCCAGCGCCGAGGCGGTTGCGCGCATTTTCGCGGCCAAGGGGCGGCCCAACGACCATCCCGTCATCGTGCACGTGGCCGAGGGCGACGACTTGTCGCACTGGGCCGTGCGGGTGCCGGCGGCCGCGCGCAAACTGATGGCCGCTTTCTGGCCCGGCCCGCTGACCTTGATCCTGCCGCGCGCGACCGGCGTGCTCGATGCCGTGACCGGCGGCCAGGACACGGTGGGCGTGCGCTGTCCCGCCCATCCGGTCGCCCAGGCACTGCTCAAGGCTTTCGGCGGCGGGTTGGCGGCGCCGTCGGCCAACCGCTTCGGCCGGGTCAGCCCGACCACGGCGCAGCACGTGGCCGACGAGTTCGACACAGGCGTGCCGGTGGTGCTGGACGGCGGCGCCTGCGGCGTCGGCATCGAATCGACCATCGTCGACGTTTCCAGCGAGATTCCCATCCTGCTGCGCCCCGGCCATATTTCCCCGGTCGAACTGTCGGCGGTGCTCGGCACGGTGGTGCTGACCCGCGCCGAGATGGACGCGCGCCGCGACGTGCCGCGCGTGTCGGGTTCGCTGTCGGCGCACTATGCGCCGCGCACGCCGCTCAGGCTGGCGGGCGGCGCCGAATTGCGGGCCGAGATCGCCGCAGCCACGGCGCGCGGCCAGGAGGTAGGGGTGTGGTCCGTGCGCGACCCGGGCGGAGCGGCGGCCTGGATCGAGGCGCCCGCCGAGCCCGCTCGCTATGCCCAGGCCTTGTATGCGACGCTGCGCGCGTTCGACGGCAAGGGGCTGGACCTGCTGATTTTCGAACAGCCGCCGGCCGGTCCGGAATGGACCGCCGTGCGCGACCGCCTGGACCGCGCCGCGGTGGGCTCGGGCGCTTGAGCGCCCGGCCGGGATTCACGCGCTATTCGGCTTTGTCTTCGGTTCCGGTCTCGGTCTCGGTCTCGGTCTCGTCGTCGACCTCGGCCGCGTTCAGGCGCGCATAGGCAAACCATCCCGCCGTCTTGCCCGTGTTGGTCGCCATGACCAGCAGCAGCGGCTGCTTGTCTTGTTCGGTCAAGCGCATCGCCACGCCCTGCATGGAAGCGCCGGCATGCTGGCTCAGGCAATTGGTGGCGTTGCCGAAGCTTGCCGACAGCGTCGCGTAGTTCTTGCCGGAAGACGGCTTGGCCAGCGCGCCGCGGACGATGCAATCGTCGGGCCGGCCGCTGATGGTGAAGCGCGCTTCCAGGTCGCCGTTGGACTGGATGGTGAAGTTGACGGCGGAGTTGGTGCTGTCCCGCCCTTGCCAGGTGCCCGCGAAGCTGCCGAGTTCGAAGGCATTGTTGTACTGGCTGTTGAAGGTCGAGGTGAACGTGACGTTCTGCCCCAGGTTGCCGTCGAAGCTGGCGCCGGTGGCGACCGTGCCGGTGATCGTGGCGTTTTCCGCGGTGGTGTCGCCGGTCCCCAGGGTGGTTCCGGTGCCGGAGAAACTCTTGCCGTTGAGCGAGCCCGTGCCTCGGGTCATGCGGCGCACCTGGGTGTACTGCTCGCTCCAGGACATGGCCCACAACTCGTTATTGGGCGCCACCAGCATGTGCAGCGCCAGGGTGTCGCTGGTCAGCGAGCCATTCCAGATGCCTTGGGCATCGCTGTTGCCGCCGCCACCGCCGTCGTCGTCCGACGAGCCGAAATAATTGCAGGCGGCCAGCGGCAGGGTGCAGAGCAGGAGCAGGGCGGCACGGCGCAGGGGCGGGAGCAGGGTCATGGCGGATCAGGGCGTGGAAGGCGTTTTGCGGGGGCGTTGCGGGGTCAGGTCGAAGCCGCCGGCGTGGAACACCAGCGGCATGGCATCCGTATGGCCGCAGCGTTCCACTTCGCCGACGAAAATGCAATGGTCGCCTTCGCGGTAGCGGCTGCGGTTGTGGCATTCGAACCAGGCGGTGCAGCCCTCGAGCAGCGGCGCGCCGCTGGCGCCCGGGCGCCACGCGAGCTGGGTGAAACGCTCGGCGGCGTTGCCGCGCGTGGCGAAGCGCCTGGCGATGTCGATCTGATCGGCCGCCAGCACGTTGATGGCGTAGTGGCTGGCCGCCTCGAGCGCGGCCAGCGAGCTCGACGTCAGCGACAGGCTCCATAGCACCAGCGGCGGAGCCAGCGATACCGAATTGAAGGAGCTCACCGTGAGGCCGAGCGGGTGGCCGTCGGGATGGACGGCGGTAACCACGGTCACGCCGGTGGCGAAACGGCCCAGGGCGGAACGGAAAGCGGAGGAGTCGAAGTCCGGAAGAGCTGCTGGCATCCAGGGAGGGCGGCGCGCCGGCTTGCTGGGCCGCGCAGCCGATGTGGCTCGGAAACCCCCATTCTAGCCTTGCGAGCCGGCCGGCGCCGCGATTTCCCCTACCAGCAGCTCCAGCGTGCGCGGGGCGCAGCCTTCGGCCTTGTTGTTGGCGACGATCCACGCCGGCTGGCCGGCCGCCTGCGCGGCGCGCGCCGCGGCGGCGAGCACGCGGCGGGTCTCCGGGTCTTCCACCTGGATCTTGTCGAACGGGAAAAAGCGCGCCTTGGCGGCTTCGTAGCGCTGCCCGGCCAGCAGGCTCCAACGCACCACCAGCGGCCCCGGCCCGGTCGCCGCCACGGCCTGCATCTGCCGGGCCGCGGACGGCATGCGCGCGTGGATGGCCACGCAGTAGCGCACGCCGCGCTCGGCCAGCATTTTCATCATGCGCGGCGTAACGGCTTGCGGATCGCGGAACTCCACCGCGTAGAAAGGCCGGACGTGCCCTTCGGATGCGGGCAGCGGCGGCAGCGCCGCCAGAAAATCCCCCAGCCGCGCCACCAAGCCCGCCGGATCGCCGAGGATCTCGGGCGGCAGCGGCGAGAACTGGAAGACCAGCGGTCCGGCTTTGTTCCCCAGGCCCTCCAGGCAGGGCGAGACGAAATGGTCGGCGGCCAGCACCGGGTCCAGGAAGCTGGGATTGGGGCCGGTGGGCGCGCCGCGGTCGTCGCGCTGCACCGCATCGGTGACCAGGTTCGGGCACTTGACCACGAAGCGGAAGCCGTCGGGAACCTGCGCCGCGTAGCGCGCGTACTGCTCGGCCGTCAGCGGCGCATAGAAGGTGCGGTCCAGGCTGACGCTGTTGAGCAGCGGATGCGCGGAATACGCCGGCAGCCCCTCGCGCGAGAGCAGCGATTCGCTGGCCTTGGCGCCATAGACGATGCCCTCCCATCCCGGGAAAGACCACGACGAGGTGCCCAGGTACAAGCCCGGCGGTTTGCCTTCTCCCAGCGCGCGCAGCGCGGCGGGATGCTCGGCAGCCGGAATCGTCTTCTGCCGCTTCGCCGCCGGCTTGGCGGGCGCGGGCGCATCGTCGAAAAACGACCCTTGGGAAGCGCCGCCGTTCTCCGCGTCTTGCGGTTCGCGGTCGTCGGGCGTGCGGTCTTGCCGAGTCATTGCTTCAAGGGGCCAGCCGGACGATGCGCCAAGCGCCTTCCGGTTCCGGCCGGTAGACCAGGCGGTCGTGCAGGCGCGAGGGGCGGCCTTGCCAGAATTCGATGGAGTCGGGCACGACGCGGTAGCCGCCCCAGTGCTCGGGCCGGGGCGGATGCTCGCCCAATTCGGCGAGCAGGCGCGCCTCGCGTTCGCGCAGCAGGTCGCGATTGGGGATCTCGCTGCTCTGCTCCGACACCCACGCGCCGATGCGCGAGCTCAGCGGGCGGCTGTGGAAGTAGGCGTCCGACTCTTCCGGCGCCGCCAGTTCCACCCGGCCTTCGATGCGCACCTGCCGCTCGTGCGCCGGCCAGAAGAACAGCAGGCTGGCGTAGGGCAGGTGGGCCAGGTCGCGCCCTTTGCGCGAATGGTAATTGGTATAGAAGACGAAGCCGCGCTCGTCGTAGCCCTTGAGCAGGACGGTGCGCACCGCGGGCCGGCCGCGTTCGTCCACCGTGGCCAGCGACATGGCGTTGGGGTCGAGCAGCTTGTCGGATACGGCGCGGCCGAACCAGGCGCCGAACAGCGTGATGGGCGACGCGGGGGCGTCGGCTTCCAGCAAGGCTCCTTGCTGGTAGTTCAGGCGGATGTCGGCGATGGACATGATCGAACGGAAAAAAGGTGCAGCCCCAACTATACCGGGTCGGCCGGCGCGCCTGCGAGCGGCGCCAGCAGCCGCGCCAGCCTTTCCAGTTGGCGGTCGCGGATGCCGTGATCGCGCAGCGCGCGGTCCGTATCCAGCACGTAGTCCACGCAGGCGCCGTAGCGTCCGTGCGCGCCGCGGATGGCCGCCAGCAGGCGGGCTTCTTCCAGCGCGCCGGCATAGCCGGAGCCGCGCCGGTCGATGACGAAGGCCAGGGCCTGCACCGGCCCTGCCGGCGTGAGGCAGCGCAGCCAGCGCGGCAGGTAGGCGCCCGTCATCATTTCGCGGTCCCACAGCGCGGCGAAGATGGCGGGAACCTCGGCCGCCGCCACGCGCAGCACGCAGCCGCGGCAGCTGCCGCCGCGGTCGAGGCCGAACACCAGCCCAGGATTGGCCGGCGTGCCGCGGTTCACGCGCGACCACAGGCACAGCGAGCGGTGGTGCCCGCTCACGCGCGCCATGCGGCGCTCGGCCACGGAGAAGCCGGGATTCCAGATCAGCGAGCCGTAGGCGAAGACCCAGACGTCGTCGTGGCCGTTCCAGCCCGTCAGCGCGGCGCCGATCGATGCCTGGCGCTGGGCGGGCGTGAGCAGGGGCAGGTCGGGAGCGGATGCGTGCATGATGCCGGGAAGCGGGGGATTGCCTTGCGACGGCGGGCGGCGTTCAGGCGCCGCGTCCACGGCCGGGCCGCGGCGCGCGGTTGAAGATGCCCCCGGCCAGCAGCAGGACGGCCACGGTCCAGAACGGCAGGCCGATGCCGGCCAGCGCGCTCAGGCTGCCGAAAGCCAGCGGCAGCGCGAACTGGCCGCCGTTGATGATGGCCATGCGCAGGCCCAGCGCTTCGGCGGCGCGGCCGTGCGGGGCGTGCGCGTGCAGCAGCGCCAGCAGGCTGGGCTGGCCGCTGCCGAGCGCGAGCCCCAGCACGAAGGCCAGCGCGATCAGCACGGGCACGTCGCGGAAGAACGGATAGGCGACGTAGACCGCGCTGGCCGCGAACATGGCGGTGCGCAGCAGCGTCCAGGGAGCCAGGCGGCGCTGGATCCACGGCAGCAGTATGCGGATGACGAAGGTGGCGACGGCGAAGGCCGACAGGATCACGCCTATGGTGGTGGCGGACAGGCCGATGGACGTGCCGAAGATGGGGACCATGAAGGAGTTGAGGTCCCACGAGCCCGACAGCAGCGCGGTGGCGATCAGCACGCGCCGCATGATGGGCGCGGCCAGGAGGTCGCGGATCTGCGCCGGCGCGGCCTGGACGGGAGCGCTGGCCGGAGGCGGCAGCCGGTCGCGTTGGCGCAGGTAGACGGCCAGTGCGGCGAGCGGGCCGATCAGCAGCAGGCAGAATGCCCAGCGCAGGCCCAGGTTGTCGATCGCCAGGCCCGCCACCAGCGGTCCGCCGAAGCCGGAAATCGACATCGACAGCGACAGGCGCGAGAAGTTGACGATGCGGCGGTCGGGACCCGCATGCAAGCCCATCAGGTTCTGCACCGCGATCTGGAACACCAAGCAGCCTATGCCGGTCAGGCAGCTGGATGCGAACAGCACGTAGGTGTGCGGCAGGATGGCGGGCAGCAGGCTGCCTGCGATCAGCAGGCCGGCGCCCGTGGCCATGGGCCGGCGCGCGCCCACGTGGTCCACCCAGCGGCCGGCGTGCACCGACATCAGCATGGGCACCAGCGCGAACAGCGCCATCAGGATGCCCACCGTGAAACTGGACGCGCCCTGCGCGAGCGCGCCCAGGGCGACGGTGACGCGCCCGCCCGTCAACGCCATGTGCGTGAGGATGGCCAGGCAACAGAAAATGGCAACGCCGGTATTGTCCAGCGGCGCGGCGTGCGCGCCCGCGTCCGCCTCGAGCTCTGGGCGGGGCGGCTCGGGGGCGGGAGAGGGGAGGTGCGGCTGGGTGTCGGGCAAGTCGTGAGGCACGCCGGTGCGGGACGGGGCCGCCGGCTATTGTGTTCGTGTTGGAGTCGTGTCGTGCTCCGATTCTACTCTTGCGATGCCTCGCCGCGAAGGCCCGCCCGGCGACGCCCGCCTGCTACTATCGGCGCTTTTCCGCGCCGCCAGGGCGGCGTACGGTGTTTCTCTCGCCGTTGGATGTGCCCCCGTGGGGCGGAGTCTCGATGATGAATTCCTGCGATTTCGATACCGAACGCCGCTTCGGCGGCATCGACCGGCTCTATGGGCCGGGCGCGCTGGAGGCGCTGCGTGCCGCCCGCGCGACCGTGGTGGGCCTGGGCGGCGTAGGCGCGTGGACGGCCGAGGCGCTGGCCCGGTGTGGCGTGGGAGCGCTGAGGCTGATCGATCTGGACCATATCGCCGAGTCGAACATCAATCGCCAGGTGCATGCGCTGGGCCGCACGCTGGGGCAGTCGAAGGTCGAGGCGATGGCCGAGCGCATCCGCGATATCAACCCGCTGTGCGAACTGGAACTGGTGGACGATTTTCTCGGTCCGGATAACGCGCAAGCGCTGCTGGCGGGGGCGGGAACCATCGTGGATTGCACGGACCAGGTGTCGGCGAAGATCGCGATGATCCTGCATGCGCGGCGCAGCGGGATGCCGTTGGTGGTGTGCGGCGGGGCGGGAGGAAAGACCGATCCGCTGGCGCTGCGGGCGGGGGATCTGTCGGAGGCGGCGAACGACGCGCTGCTGGCGAAGATACGCAATCAGCTGCGGCGCCAGCACGGGTTCCCGAAGGCGGGCGCGGCGGGGGGCAAGGTAGCGCGGCGCGTGCCCAAGATGAAGGTGCGGGCGTTGTGGGTGGACCAGGCTGCCACCTTGCCCGCGGTATGGGCCGCTGCGGACTCGGCGCGCGCGGGAGAGGCGCCGCAGGGCTTGTCTTGCGCGGGGTATGGCTCGGTGGTGATGGTGACGGCGGGGATGGGGCTGGCTGCGGCGAACGAGGTGGTGAGGGGCGTACTGGACGGGCGTCCGCGATGACGGATTGAATGGCCGATGCGGTCGCCGCCGGAGCGCCGGCGGGGCATTCTTTTTCAGATGGAGGCATCCCCGCGCGGCATTCGCGCGCGTCGCGCCGCATGAGGCGTCGCGGGCGGCATTCGGGCCGCCTGTTCGCGCATGATTTCCAGAAGATGCGACTGGGCCTGCGTCGCATGCCAGCCCGCGCGCGTGGTGATGCCGACGGTTCCGTGCAGATTCCTGAGCGGCAGGGGCAGCGTGATCAGGGTGCCAAGGCGCTCGTGGAGCATGATCTCCTCGTGTTTCATCAAGGTCACGTAGTCGCTGGTCTGCAGCAGCGATAAGTGGATGTTCAGCGATGTGGTCTCGATGGCGGTCTTCGGCTTCCGGGCATGCCTGGCGAACAGGCTTTCGTAAATGCCGCGCCTGAAGGACCCGACCCGGGGCACGATCCATTTGTACTTCGCCAGATCGCCGACAGAAATCCTGGCTGCGCCGGTCAGCGGATGGCCGGTCCGAACGACGAGGCAATAGGGATCGCGGAACAGAGACTCCTCAACGAAGTCGTTGCCGATGTCGGTTTCGCTCAGCGTGCCGTAAATAATGTCCAGCGTGCCGAAGTGCAGTTCCTGCAGCAGGACGTCTTTCGGCCGCTCGGTAACCAGAAGCTGGATCTCGCCATGCTTCTTCATGAGCTCGCTCAGCACCGTGCCGAGGAAGACCGAGTTCCCCAACTGCGGGATGCCGATCTTGATGCATGCCTGGATGGGGCCCGACATCGATTGAATCTGCTCGGCCGCGCCCTCGATCTCCAGCGTGGCCAGCTTCATGTGGCGTGACAGCTCCGTGCCGAAACGCGTAAGCACGATGCCATGCGCCGTGCGCTGGCAGATCGGACGGTGAAGAATGCGCGCCGCCTCGCGCACGATGCGCTGGAAGGAGGGCTTCGAAATAGCCAGGGCCTGGGCGGCCTTGTCGATGCCGGCCCTTTCCGCGAGCGCCGCCAGGGCGCACAAGTGTCCGCTGGTGATCCGGTTCCTGATCTGCTCGACCGATATTCGGTTGGCCGGCAGCAGCGGTTCGGAGAGCGCCGCGTTGATCTGGTCGAAGAAGCGCGCCAGCCGTGCCGCAAGCATTTTGCCTTCCTCGGTAAGCGTCGATCCGTTCTGGCTGCGGGTGAGCAGCGTGGCGCCGAATTGCTCTTCGAGTTTGCAGATGGCCTGGGTCGCCGCGGGCTGCGTCATGTTCTGTTCGGCGGCAGCCAGGCCCAGCCGCTGCAATCGCCCGACCGCCTCGAACACGCGCAAGTGCCGAAGATTGGGAAACGTTGACAGGTTCATCGATGAGAACTCGCTCTTGTTTCTTGAGACGTCAATGGTGCGCTTCGGATCATTAGAAATCCTCCCGCAAAGCAGAAAACTTATGCCGTCCGGCAGTAATCCAATAAGGCATTCGGCCAGGCCGGTGCTAGTCTCACGGCCATAAAGAATTCTCGAGCGCGCCGGCCGAAAGGCCAGGCGGCACGCCATGAGAACGGACGGATCACGGGCGTTTCGCGCCGCACCATAGAGTAGATCTGAGAAGGGACAAGCATCGTGCAGAAAGTGAAACTCTCCGTGGAGAAACTATCCAAATCCTTTCGGGTCCGGGGCGATGGCAATAACAAAAAAGATTCTTTGTTTCCGGTTCTGAAAGAGATCAGCTTCGACGTCCACGAGAACGAGGTCGTCACGCTGGTGGGCGAGAGCGGCTGCGGCAAGACCACCCTGCTGCGCATCATCCAGGGCCTTGTCCACTACGACGCAGGCGTGGCCAAGGTGGACGGCGTGCCCATCCGGCGCCCCGGACGCGATCGCGGTTTCGTGTTCCAGCAGGCCAGCCTGTTGCCTTGGCGCACCGCCCGCGCGAATGTCGAGTTCGGCCTGGAACTGCAGGGCGTGCCGTCCGCCGCGCGCGCCCGCAAAGCCCGGGAGCTGCTGGAGCTGGTCGGCCTCGTCCATGCCGAGAACCAGTATCCGCACGAATTGTCCGGCGGCATGCAGCAGCGAGTGGGAATCGCCCGCGCGCTCGCCATCGACCCATCCATCCTGTTGATGGACGAACCGTTCAGCGCGCTGGACGCGCAGACGCGCGAGGTGCTTCAGAACGAGATGCTGCGCATTCAGACCGAAACCCGCAATACCGTGCTGTTCGTCACGCACGATCTCGACGAGGCGATCTACATCAGCAATCGCGTCATCGTCCTCGGCGCCAGGCCCGGGCGGGTGCGGAAGATCATCGACATCCCCTTTCCCCGCGATCGCGGCGACATCGCCCAATTGCGCGGCGATCCCGAGTTCCTCCGCATTCGCGCCCACATGTGGGATCTCATCCGCAACGACGAAAAGGCCGCGGCATGACCAGGAAAGACGACGGCAAACCGGATGCGCCGGACGCCGCTGCCCATGAGATCGAATATCTGGAGGCGGCATCTCCCGCGAGGCGGCTGCGGATCATCCGGCTGTGTTCGATCGTTTTCGCATTCGCGATGTGGGAGATCTTCGGCCGGCAGATAGACCCGCTGTTCATGTCCTATCCCTCGGCCATCGGCATGGCCGCCTACGAAATGACGATGAACGGCGAACTGCCGGCCGCCATGTCGAGCAGCCTGCAGACCCTGCTCTTCGGCTTTGCGATCGCCACGGTTCTCGGCCTGGTCCTGGGCCTGGTCATCGGCCGGTACCGCGCGGTGGAGGCGGCCACCGACTGGCTCGTCAACGCGCTGTACGCCACGCCGCTGATCGCCATCATTCCGCTGGTCATCCTGTGGTTCGGCCTGGGCAACACGTCCAAGCTCTTCATCGTCGTGATCCTGACGATCTTCCCGGTCCTGATCAACACCATTTCCGGCGTGCGCAACGTGCCGGCCGCGCTACTCGACGTCGGCAATGCCTTCGCCGCCAGGGAGCACCAGGTCTTCGTCAAGATCATCCTCCCTTCCGCGCTTCCCTACATGATGACGGGCGTCCGCCTGGGCATCGGCCGGGGCATCATCGGCATGGTCGTCGCCGAGTTCTTTACCTCGATCACGGGGCTGGGCGCGCTGATCGTCAAGTACGGAAACCAGTTCGATACGGCTTCGATGTTCGTGCCGATCTTCGTCCTGATGCTGATGGGCGTCATCCTGACGGTGCTTGCCCGGCGCGTCGAGTCCTGGATCGCCCCCTGGAGAGTTTGGAGAGAGGACTGAACATGACTGACGGCAACCGCAAGATCGCGATTATCGGTTTCGGCGAAGTGGGGGCGCGATTCTCGAAAGAGTTCGTCGCCTCGGGCCTGAAGGACGTCACGGTCTACGACATCCTGTTCGACCGGGACGCGACCCGGCATCCGCTGGCGCAGGCCGCGCGGTCGAATGGCGTCTCGATAGCCGGATCCGCGGCGGAAGCGGCGCGGGATGCCAGGATCGTTTTCTCGGCCGTTACCGCGGCCTCGGCCTACGACGTCGCCGCGCAAGCCGGCGGCTACCTGCGTCCGGGCCAGATCTTCGTCGATCTGAACTCGGTGTCTCCGGCCACCAAGCGCAAGGACGCCGCCGCCGTCGAGCAGTCGGGGGCGGATTACGTCGAGGCCGCCGTGATGTCGCCGATCAAACCCTACGGCATCAAGGTGCCCATCACGCTCGGCGGCAAGGCTTCGGCGGAAGTGAAGCGGGTCATGGACGGGACGGGCATGAAGCTGACCCTCGGCGACAACGAGATCGGCCGCGCATCGGCGCTGAAGATGTGCCGCAGCGTGATGGTGAAAGGCTTCGAAGCGCTTGCCACCGAATGCCTGCTGGCCGCCCGGCTCTATGGCGTCGAAGAGGGCGTGCTGGAATCCTTGCAGCGGAGCTATCCCGGCATGAACTGGGAAGATTTCGCCGGCTACAAGATCGGCCGCCTGCTCGAACACGGCCGCCGCCGCGCGGCGGAAATGCGCGAGTCCGCCGACACGGTCGCGGAGATCGGCATGACGCCCTTGATGGCCAGCGCCATCGCCGAGCGCATCGACTGGGTCGCCGACGCCGTGGACCAGCGTCCCGCTCTGCGCGAGGCGCCGGACGCGGAATGGCGGAACTCGCTGGATCAGCTTGCGGAAATCCACCGGCTCGATCGCCTGGGTTCTACCGAACGATGATCGTCGACGCCCAGGTCCATCTCTGGACGAGCGGACGGAAAGTGACCCCCGCCAACGCCCACCACCGCCAGCAGGCTGTCTTTTCCAAGGACGATCTGCTGCCGGAAATGGACCGAGCTGGGGTGGACCGAGTGATCATTGTTCCGCCGAGCTGGGATGACAACGAGCATGCCTTCGCGGCCGCTGCCGCGCATCCCGACCGCTTCGCGGTCATGGGCCGCGTCAAGGTCGATGCGCCTGAAAGCCGCGAGATCCTGCGGAAATGGAAGGGTCGGCCGGGCGCGCTCGGCATCCGCCTCGTCTTCAATCCCGAGCACAGCCACCTCCTCGTGGATGGCAAGGCGGACTGGATATGGCCGGCCGCGGAGGCAGCCGGCATTCCGGTCATGATGCTGGCGCCGGGCCACCTCGATCGCTTCGCGAAGATCGCGCAGGCACACCCGCAGCTGCGCCTCGCCGTCGATCACATGGGGCTGACACGCAACCGGAAAGGCCCCCGGGCATTCGACCATCTGCCCGAACTGCTGGCGCTGGCGAAGCACCCGAATATCGCGGTCAAGATCACGGGCTTGCCGTTGCATTCGGCCGAGGCCTACCCCTTTCTCGATCTGCATGAGCCGTTGCGCCGGACGGTCGATGCGTTCGGCCCGGAGCGCGTGTTCTGGGGTACCGACCTGTCGCGCATGACATGCAGCTACCGCCAGTGCGTGACGTTCATCACCGAAGAAATCGACTGGCTGTCGCGGCGCGACAAGGAACTCATCATGGGCAAAGCCGTATGCGCTTGGCTCGGATGGGATGGATACCGCAAGACGTAGTCAAGGCTTCGAAGGCGCATCGCCTGCATGGATGGAGCCCGATACCCACCAGGAGGAAAGAGACATGGACAACCGCTTAGACAGGCGCGAATTTCTTCGTTTCAGCGCGTTCGCCGGACTTGCGTCCGCCGCGAGCACGTCGACGTTCGTGAACCTGGCGTTCGCCGCCGGGGAGAGCGTGAACATCATCACGTCGAACTCCACGCTCACCAACACGCTTATCCAGATGCTTCTGCAGAAGAAATACGATGCCGATTTCGGGATCGAGGCAAAAGTCACCAAGGTCACCGACAATTCCCAGGTCATTCCGAGCCTGATCAGCGGGGAAATGGACATGGCGACGATCGTCGCCTTCAACGGCGTTTTCCCCGCCATGTCCAAGGGCGCCAAGCTCAAGATCATCGGCGGCAGCTCCATGCTCTACCAGGCCGCGATCTACGCGAAGGACCCCGCCATCAAGACCCTCAAGGATCTCGAAGGCAAGGTCATGGGCTCGGGGGCCATCGGCGCCGCCGTCCACATGCTGACCACGCTGGTGCTTGCGAAGAACGGGGTCGATGTGAGCAAGGTGCAGTTCCGCAACATCGGCAGCAATGCGGCGATCTTCAAAGCCGTTGCCGGCGGCACGATCGCCGCGGGAGCTTCCGGCATCGACGTCTACGATCAGCAGGAAAAGTACGGTGTGCATGTGCCGGAACACGGCAATTTCTGGGAAGAGATCCCCGACTACACGTATCAGACAGCATACACGTCCGAGCGAGCCATCGCCAAAAAGCGCGACGGCCTGGTGAAAGCGCTGGCGGCTTTTGCAAAACTCTACCGCTACGTCCAGTCGCCGGAATCCCGCGACGATTTCGTGAAGGCATACGCGGCCGCGACAGGCCAGCGGGGAGGGCACGAGGCCGAGGCCCTGTCGCAGTGGAATTTCCTCCAGAAATACAAGCCCTATTCGGAAGACATCGTCGTCTCCGAGGCGAGGATGAACTACGTCCAGGAAGTGAACGTGCGCTTCCATACCCAGAAGACCGTCCTGCCGTTCTCGCAGGTCGCGGACATGTCCTTGGCCGAAGACGCGGTCAAGCTTCTTGGCGCCAAGACTTGATCCTTCGGGGTTGTATGTCCAATCTGAAAAAATACCTGAACATCGAAGACCTGCGCCAGGAAGCCAGGCGCATTCTGCCCCGGGGTGTGTTCGAGTACATGGACTCGGGCAGCGAGGACCTGGTTTCCCTGGCCAACAACCGCGAGGCGTTTCGCCTGGTCAAGATGTACAGCCGGATCATGAACGACGTCTCCAGCATGGATCTGGCGACGTCGCTGTTCGGCCAGCCGGTCAGCCTGCCGCTTGCCGTCGCGCCGACCGCGATATCCGGCCTTTGCTGGTACGAAGGCGAGGTGGAGCTGGCCCGCGCCGCGCGCGACGTCGGCGTGCCGTTCATTTTGTCGACCAATTCGATCACGCCTCTGGAGAAAGTCGCCAGGGAAGCCGGCGGCAATCTCTGGTTCCAGCTCTACATGTGGCGCGAGCGCGAACTCTCGTACAGGCTGGTGGAGCGTGCCCGCGACAGCGGCTACAACACGCTGCTCGTCAGCGCCGATTTCGGCCGGGGCTCCCTGCGCGAAAAGATCAAGCGCAACGGCTTCAGCGTTCCCTACCGCATCTCCGCGCGCTCCGTCGCCGACATGCTCATGCACCCCCGCTGGTTCGCCCTGGTCATGCTGCGCTACATGATGACCAGCGGCATGCCGCGCAACGAAAATTTCCCCGAAGAATACAAGGTCAGGATCACGGCCGATCCGACGGCCCGCTCCGCGCTGCGGGCGGATTCCCTGGTCTGGGAAGACGTGGACCGGCTGCGCGCGCGCTGGCAGGGGCCGCTGCTGGTCAAAGGCGTGATGCATCCGGAAGACGCCAGGCTCGCCCTCCAGCATGGCGCCGACGGCATCGTCGTCTCCAATCACGGCGGGCGCAACATGGATAGTTCGATCGCCTCGATCGACGTGCTGCCGGAGATCGTCGACGCGGTCGGCGGCCGCATGACCGTCATTCTCGACAGCGGCGTCCGCCGCGGCAGCGACATCGCCAAGGCAATCGCCATGGGCGCCGATTCCGTGCTCGTGGGCCGGGCGCCGCTTTACGGCGTGACGGTCGGCGGGAAGGAGGGCGCCAAACGCGCGCTTGCCCTGCTGGCGAACGAATTGGAGAAAACCATGGCCTTTCTGGGCTGCCGCGCCATCGACGAACTCAACCGCGGTCTCATCGCTCGTCCGAGGCTTTCCTGACCGATCCGGCTCTCTGCGAAAACATGAACCATTCCTCCCTCTTCTGCGCCGGCGTCGGGCCGAGACTCGTGGTGCATGCCGTCGATGCGGCGGATTTTTCCCTGCGGCCAATACAGGAAATTCCGCTCGCGGGCGCGGTGCAATATGCCTGCCAGGCACCCGCGACCGGGCTGTTCTACGCGGCCGTCAGCAACGGCGGGCCCCGGGTCGCGGGCGATACGCACGAACTTCGCGCGTTCCGCATCGACGGGCAAGGCATGCTTGCCGCCCATGGAAAGCCGGCGCCGCTGCGCTCGCGCCCGGTTCACGTCTGCATCGACCCGCGCGGCCGCCACCTGTTGGTGGCCTACCATAAGCCCTCCGGGCTGTCGGTGCACCGCGTGGAGGAGAACGGCACGGTTGGCGAAGAGGTGCCCCAGCCATCCGACCTCGATGCGGGCGTCTACGCGCACCAGATCCTGGTGTCTTCGGACAGCCGTCTCGCCATTCTGTGCGCGCGCGGCAACGACGCCAAGGATGGCCGGCCGGAAGATCCGGGCGCGCTCAAGGTGTTCGACTACGACGATGGCCGCCTGACTTTCCAGAAGAGCGTCGCGCCGGGCGGAGGTTATGGATTCGGGCCGCGCAATATCGTCTTCCACCCGCGCAAGCCGTGGATCTACGTCGCGCTGGAGCGCCAGAACAAGCTGTTCGTTTTCGAAACCGTGGACGGCACCGTTCGTGACGAGCCGCTCTACATCAAGGAAACCCTGAAGGACCCGGGCCGTATTTTCCACAAGCAGGTGGTGGGCGCGATCGGCCTGCATCCCTCCGGCAAGGCGCTCTACGTCGTCAACCGCGGCGGGCCTCACAATCCTCTCGAAGTCCATCTGGGCGGCGAAAATGCCGTCGTGCGCTTCGATCTCGATCCCGCCACCGGCGAACCCCTGCTCGCCCAACATGCGGACACGCGGGGAAACCGGCCGCGCACCTTCTCCATCGATCCTTCCCAGACGATGATGGTCGTGGGCAACATGCAGCAGCGCCTGCTCAGAGAAGGCGATGTCGAGACGGCGATTCCGCCGGGCCTCGCGGTTTTCGAGGTGGACGAGAAAGGGGGGCTGGCTTTTCGCCGGCGCTACGACGTCGATGTCGGCCAGGACTCCCTGTTCTGGTCTGGTTTCATCGCGGCGGGCGGAACGGATGCCCGGGCCGCCGGCCTCTGATCTTCAGGCCGTCGTGGACAGCGCGACGTCGAACCAGCCGCGCAGCGCGTTGGAGAGGCGGATGCCTTCGGCGCGCCGTAAATCCTCCAGCGTGAGAACGCCTTCTTCCGCGAGTTCATCGTCGATCAATGCCGCCCGTTGCACGCCTGGCAGCAGGCCGCATTCGACGGGCGGGGTGATCCAGCGGCCGTCCAGTTTGAGGTAGAGGTTGGTGCGGCTGCCTTCGCACAGTTCGCCGCGCTCGTTCAGGAACAGCAGGTCGAAGTGGTCGGGGTGCGCGGCGAGCCAGTCGGCGGCTTGCCGGTACCACGGGCGCCAGGTGGTTTTGTGGCGCAGCAGTGGGGCGTGGGAGTCGAGCGGCTCGGAAGCCGGCGCGACTTTCGGGTGCGGCGGCAAGTCGGGGAGCGGCGTGGTTTCGACGGCGATGCCGCCGTCGTCGGAAACGAGCACGCGCATCCGGTGCCGCACGCCGTCGGGCAAGGTGGCGGCAGCGCGGGCGATGGCGCGCTGGACGGCGTCCACCGACCAGCGGTAGGACAGCTCGGTGCAGGAACTGCCCAGGCGTTCCAGGTGCCAGGGCAGCAGCGGCATGCGTCCGTCGGCTTCGACGCGCAGGGTTTCGATGAGCTGGGGGCGCATCAGCCTGCCTCGGCGTGGGCTTCGGCGGCAGCGCTGCCGGCGGCCGCCGTCTGCATGAATTCCGCCAGTACCTGTCCGGTATGCGACCGGGCGCTCTGCTCCATGACGTGTTCGGGCGTGCCTTCGACCACCAGTTGGCCGCCTTCGCCGCCGCCTTCGGGACCCATGTCGAGCAGCCAGTCGGCTTCGGCGATGACGTCGAGGTTGTGTTCGATCACGACGACCGTGTTGCCGGCATCCACCAAACGATGCAGCACGCGGATCAGTTTCTCGACGTCGGCCATCGACAGGCCCACCGTCGGTTCGTCCAGCACGTACAGCGTGTGCGGCATCTTGTAGGCGCGTCCGGTGCGCATCGTGCCCTCGTCGAGCCTGGCCTTGGCCAGTTCGGTGACGAGCTTGATGCGCTGGGCTTCGCCGCCGGACAGGGTGGGCGAGGGCTGGCCCAGGGTGAGGTAGCCCAGGCCCACGCTTTGCAGCAATTGCAGCGGGTTGAGGATGGACGGGTGGGCGCCGAAGTAGTCGACGGCTTCGTCGATTTCCATGGCCAGCACGTCGCCTATGCTCTTGCCGCGCAAGTGCACGGCCAGTGTCTCGCGGTTGAAGCGCGCGCCGTTGCAGGCGTCGCACGGCACTTTCACGTCCGGCAGGAAGTTCATTTCTATGGTGCGCATGCCCTGGCCTTCGCAGACCGGGCAGCGGCCTTCGCCGGTATTGAAGCTGAAGCGGCCTGCGGCCCAGCCGCGCATGCGCGCTTCGGTAGTGTCGGCGAACTGCTTGCGTATGGTGTCCCAGAAGCCGACGTAGGTGGCCGGGCAGGAGCGCGGGGTCTTGCCTATGGGAGTCTGGTCGACTTCCAGCACGCGGTCCACGCCTTCCCAGCCGGCGATGGCGGCGCAGCCGGTCCAGGCCGCCTGCTTCTCCGCGTCCTTGCCGATGCGGCGCTGCAGGTTGTCGAGCAGCACGTCGCGCGCCAGCGTGGATTTGCCGGAACCCGAGACGCCGGTGACCACGGTCAGGCGTCCCACAGGGAAGCTCGCGTCGACGTCGCGCAGGTTGTGCAGCCTGGCCTTGCGCACGGCGATGCGCGGCGTGTCCGGGGAGACGGGCCGGCGCGGCTGCAGGGGGTGCTGCAGGGGATGGGCGAGGTATTTGCCGGTGAGCGAGTCCGGGCTGGCGATGATGTCGTCCACCGTGCCCTGCGCCACCACGGTGCCGCCGCGCACGCCGGCGCCGGGCCCGATGTCGATGACGTGGGCGGCGCGGCGGATGGTGTCTTCATCGTGCTCGACCACGACCAGCGTGTTGCCCTTGCCTTCCAGCCGCGACAGCGCGTTCAGCAGAATGCGGTTGTCGCGCGGGTGCAGGCCGATGGTGGGTTCGTCCAGCACGTAGCAGACGCCCTGCAGGTTGGAGCCCAGCTGCGCGGCCAGGCGGATGCGCTGGGCCTCGCCGCCGGACAGCGTGGGCGCGGCGCGGTCCAGGGCCAGGTAGCCCAGGCCCACTTCCTCGAGGAATTCGAGGCGGCTGCGCAGTTCGGCGAGGATGTCGCGCGCGATCTCGGCCTCGCGCCCTTCGGTCCGCAGCTCGCGGAAGAAGCCGCCGGCCTCGCGCACCGCCATGGACGACAGCTGCGCGATCGAGCGGCCGCGCCAGCGCACCGCCAGCGCGTTGCGGTTCAGGCGCTGGCCGTGGCAATCCGGGCAGGGCAGGGCCTCGCCTTCGTACCAGGCGTTCCAGGCGGTTTCTTCGCCGGTCTGCTCGGCGTCGAAGCCCGGCAGCCTGACCCCGGTGCCGAAGCAGGAGGTGCACCAGCCGTGCTTGGAGTTGTACGAGAACATGCGCGGATCGGGCTCGGGAAAGCTCAGTCCGCACGAGGGGCAGGCCCGCTTGACCGAGAACACGCGCTGCTCGAGTTCGGGCGCCGGCGCGTCGGCCCCGCTGGCCATCTCCACCTGGAGTTTCTGCAGCGGCCAGACCACGCTGAGCACGCCATGGCCGTGTTCCAGCGCTTCGTGGATCGCGGCGCGCAGCGGCGCTTCGTGCGCGGCGTCGACGATGAAGTCGGCCACCGGCAGGTCGATGTCGTGTTCCTTGAAGCGGTCCAGACGCGGCCATTTGGCGGTGGGGATGAAGGCGCCGTCCACGCGCAGGTGGGTATAGCCCTTGTTGGCCGCCCACTTGGCCAGGTCGGTGTAGTAGCCCTTGCGCGCGCTGACCAGCGGCGCCAGGATGCCGACGTGCTGGCCCCTGAGGTCGCGCAGGATGCGGCTGACGATGAGGTCGAAGGTCTGCGGCTCGACCGGGATGTCGCAGTTGGGGCAGTACTGCGTGCCCAGCTTCATGTACAGCAGGCGCATGAAGTGGTGGGTCTCGGTCATCGTGGCGACGGTGGACTTGCGTCCGCCGCGGCTGGTGCGCTGCTCGATCGCCACCGTTGGCGGGATGCCGAAGATCGCGTCCACGTCGGGCTGGCCGGCCGGCTGCACGATGGAGCGGGCGTAGGCGTTGAGCGACTCCAGGTAGCGCCGCTGTCCTTCGTTGAACAGGATGTCGAAGGCCAGGGTGGATTTGCCCGAGCCCGAGACCCCGGTGATCACCGTGAAGGTGTCGCGCGGGATCTCGACGTCGACGTTCTTCAGGTTGTGCTCGCGGGCGTTCTTGATCTGGATGGCGCGCGCCGCGTGGCGGCGGCGCGCGAGCAGGTTCTGCAGCGGCACGCCGGCGTCGGCGGCGCCATAGGAAACGGCCGCCTCGGCCACGACGGGCACGGTTTGCGCGGGTTCGGCCGCATAGGCGGCCTGCGCCGGCTGGGCGGTGTCGTCGGCCGCCGTGCTGCCGTTCGTCTTCGCCTGCGCGGTTTCCAGGCTGCCGATCTGCAGCTCATATTCGCGCAGCGCCTGCCCGGTGTAGGAGGCAGGCGAATCCATGATGTCGCGCGGCGTGCCCGCGGCGATGATCATCCCGCCGGCGTCGCCGCCTTCGGGGCCGAGGTCGATCAGCCAGTCCGAGGCGCGGATCACGTCGAGGTTGTGCTCGATCACGATCAGCGTGTGGCCGGCCGCCAGCAGCTTGCGGAAGGCGCCCATCAGCCGCGCGATGTCGTCGAAGTGCAGGCCGGTGGTGGGCTCGTCGAACAGGAACAGGCTGCCTTTCTTCGAGAGCTTGGCGCCCAGCGTCGAGATGCCCGAGCGCGCGGCCTCGGCCAGGTGGCCGGCCAGCTTGAGGCGCTGCGCCTCGCCGCCCGACAGCGTCGGCACGGGCTGGCCCAGGCGCACGTATTCCAGGCCCACGTCGGCCAGCGGCGCCAGGCCCCATTGGATGTCGCGCTCGCCTTCGAAGAAGTCCAGCGCCTCGGTCACGGTCATCTCCAGCACGTCGGAGATCGAGGCCTCGCGGCCCTTGCGCGTGATCGTGACTTCGCGGACCTCGGGCCGGAAACGGGTGCCGTCGCAATCGGGGCAGCGCAGGTAGACGTCCGACAGGAACTGCATCTCGACGTGTTCGAAGCCGGTGCCGCCGCAGGTCGGGCAGCGGCCGTCGCCGGCGTTGAAGCTGAACATGCCGGCGGTATAGCCGCGCTCTTTCGAGAGCCGCGCCTGGGCGAACAGCTTGCGCACGCCGTCGAAGGCGCCCACGTAGCTGGCGGGGTTGGAGCGCGCGGTCTTGCCGATGGGCGACTGGTCCACCATCACCACTTCGGCGATCCAGTCGTCGCCCAGGATGCGGTCGTGCGCGCCGGGCGCCTCGGTGGGCTTGCCCTTGCGCTTGAGCAGCGCCGGATACAGCACGTCCTGGATCAGCGTGGACTTGCCCGAACCCGAGACGCCGGTCACGCAGACCAGCCGGCCCAGCGGGAACTCCGCGTGCAGGTTCTTCAGGTTGTGTTCGCGCGCGCCTTCCACGATCAGGCGCGGCGTGTTCGCGTTGACCGGCATGGGCCGCGGCGCGGCCACGTGGCGCCGGCCCGAGAGGTAGTCGCCGGTGAGCGTGGGGGCCTGCCGCAATTGCTCGGGCGAGCCGTTGAAGACGATGTGGCCGCCGCGCTCGCCCGGCCCCGGGCCGATGTCGATGACGCGGTCGGCGGCCAGCATGACCTGCGGATCGTGCTCGACCACCACCAGCGAATTGCCCGCGTCGCGCAGCCGGTGCATGACTTCGACGATGCGGTTCATGTCGCGCGGGTGCAGGCCGATGGAAGGCTCGTCGAGCACGAACAGCGTGTTGACCAGCGAGGTCCCGAGCGCGGTGGTCAGGTTGATGCGCTGGACCTCGCCGCCCGACAGCGTGCGGCTCTGCCGGTCGAGCGTCAGGTAGCCCAGGCCGACGTCGCACAGGAATTTCAGGCGCGCGCGAACTTCCTGCAGCAGCAGCTCGGTGGCCGCATCCATCGCGCCTTCGAAACGCAAGGCGTCGCAGAAGGTGCGCACCCGTTCGATGGGCAACAGCATCAGATCGTGGATGGACAGGCCGGGCAGCGCGGCCAGCGTGGCCGCGCCCCACGATGCGCCCACCGGGCGGAAGCGCGTGTAGGTGCCGTCCGATTCGGGCAGCACGCTGTCGGCCTCTTCCTTGCCGCCCACCCGCCACAGCAGCGAGTCGGGCTTGAGGCGGGCGCCGCCGCAGGCCTGGCACGGCGTGTAGGCGCGGTACTTGGACAGCAGCACCCGGATGTGCATCTTGTAGGCCTTGGTCTCCAGCCAGTCGAAGAAGCGCTTCACGCCGTACCACTGGGTCTTCCAGGCGTCGTTGCCGCCCTTCCAGTCGGAGGTGCCCTGCAGCACCCACTCGCGCTGGGCATCGGTGAGCTTGCGCCAGGGCACGTCCAGCGGAATGCCGGCGCGGGCCGCGTACTTGACCAGGTCGTCCTGGCACTCTTTGTAGCTGGCGGTCTGCCAGGGCTTGACGGCGCCGCCGCGCAGGGTCTTGCCCTCGTCCGGCACGATCAGCCCGTAGTCCACGCCGATCACCCGGCCGAAGCCGCGGCAGGCCTCGCAGGCGCCCAGCGGCGAGTTGAACGAGAACGAGCTGGGCGTGGGGGTCGAATAGGCGATGTCGCAGTCGGCGCAGTGCAGTTCGTCGCTGTATTTCCACAGCGCGGTCTCGGCGCCGTCGTCGCCCAGCACGCGCGCGTCCACGCGCCCGGCGCCCAGCCGCAGCGCGGCGTCCAGCGCTTCCATCACGCGCGCGCGCTCGGCGTTGCCGAAGCGGAAGCGGTCCTGCACCACGTCCAGCTGCTGCACCGCATGCTTGCCGGTGCCGACCTTGCGCTGGGCGTGCACCCGGGTATAGCCCTGGCGCTCCAGGAAGCCGCGGATCTCGTCTTCGCTGTAGTTGGCCGGCACCTGCACCGGGAAGGTGACCGCCAGGCGCGGATCGCCGGCCGCGGCGCTGCGCCGCGCCAGCGAAGCATAGATGGATTCGGGCGTGTCCTTCTGCACCGGCCGCGCGCACTGGCGGCAGAAGAGCCGGCCGGCGCGGGCGACCAGCAGCTTGAGGTGGTCGTTCAGCTCGGTCATGGTGCCGACCGTGCTGCGCGAGGTGCGCACCGGATTGGTCTGGTCGATCGCGATGGCCGGGGGTATGCCCTCGATGCGGTCCACCTGCGGCTTGTCCATGCGGTCCAGGAACTGGCGCGCATAGGGCGAGAAAGTCTCGACGTAGCGGCGCTGGCCTTCGGCATAGAGCGTGTCGAAGACCAGCGAGCTCTTGCCGGAGCCGGACACGCCGGTGACCACCACCAGCTCGTTGGTCGGCAGGGTCAGGCTCAGGTTCTTGAGGTTGTTCTGGCGCGCGCCGATCACCCGGATCTCGGGTTCGGCGCTGGCGTCCTGGGGGGTATTGGGGGAGGAGGACATCGTTCGCTTCAGAGGCCGGAAAAACGCCGGCAATTTTTCAATCGTAGCTGGTTAGAGAGCGCCGCGAAAATCGCAACATTTGACAAGCCTAGGTAACAAGAACGCACAAACCCGCAGCAGGCCGCAAGGTACGATAGCGTCATGAGCAAGCAAAAAACCTCCCAGGCCGATCTGTTCGGCGCCGAGGCGGGCGTCTATCTCCCGCCGCCGACGCTGGGCGACGTTCCGCCGCCTCCGCGCAGCCTGCGCGTGGTGGTGACGGTCGCGTTGGCGCTTGCTCTGCTGGGTGGCACCGTTGCCGTCCATACCGTTCCCGAGGTCGGCCATGTCTGGCACGTGGTCTCCCACCAGACCGGCAAGGTCCTGGGCCGGGTGTTGGGCCGCGCCGAGCAGCAGACCGCCAAGTTCGTCGGCGGGGCGCTCGAATTCGAACCCGCCGCCGCCGCCGATGCGCCGGCCCCCCAGTAGGCCGAATATCGGCTAGAATGCCGGGTTAACCGGATTCATCGACTGGAGATTGACATGGCCGAAAAGAAACGCACGCGCCGCAACACCCTGGAGCGCCGCTGCCTGGGCAAGCCCTTCAAACGTCTTTTTGTGGGGGCGCCCAAGGGCATTTTCAAGATGCTCGAGAAAATCAAGCGCGCCTGAGCGCCTGATCCGGGCCCGCCTGCCTCACCCGCACGCGCTGGTCCGCAATGTGAAAAGCCACTCGCCACCGAGTGGCTTTTTGCTTTTTTGCCGCTGGGCCGCCCCGAGGCAAAAAGCGCCCCCTCGGGGGGCAGCGCAGCCGAAGGCGTAGCGTGGGGGCTTTTTTGCCGCTGGGCCGCCCCGAGGCAAAAAGCGCCCCCTCGGGGGGCAGCGACGGCCCACAGGGCCTAGCGTGGGGGCATTTTTTGCGGCTTCACGAATCGGCAGGCGCAGGGACTGGGCGCGCCGTTTCCAGAGCGAGCACGGCCTGTGCCGCGGCGGCAATGCCGGCCGGCGTCAGTTCGGCGGCGGCGACCGCCGTCCGTTGCGGCCAGGCGGAGAAATGGCGGGCCTGCGAGCGCTCGTAGTGGGCATCGTAGTGCTGCGCCATCAACTCGGTGAACAGCGGCGGCAGGTTGCCGGCACGGGCCCAGGCCTGCCAGCGCTGGACGGTTTCGCCGCCCTGCTGGGCCTTGAGATAGTCGAGCTTGTCGGCCAGCGCTTCGCGATCGTCGCCCAGGTAGGCATAGTCGCGCAGCAGGAAGTCCAGGCGCGCCGCGGCTGGAGCCTGGATCTCGATGCACGGCGCGGCGCGCATGCGGGCGACCAGTGGCAAGGGCAGCGACAGCCTGCCGATGCGCGCGCTTTCGCCTTCCACATAGAGCGGCCGGGACGGGTCTACGGATTCCAGCACCTGGCCGACCAGGGTCTCGAAGCGTTTCTGGCCGGGCTGCTCCACGCCGGGCAGCGCGCCCAGCAGCGAGCCCTTGTGGCACGCATGGCATTCCAGGTCCAGCACCTGGGCGCCGCGCTCGGCTAGGGCGTGCAGGATGCGGGTCTTGGCGCTGCCGGTGGCGCCGCACAGCACGCGCAGGTCGAGCCGGGGCGCCAGGGTGTCGATCAAGTCCACCACGTGATGGCGGAAAGCCTTGTAGCCGCCGGCCAGCTGCTGCGCGTCCCAGCCCACCAGCCGCATCCAGGTCACCATGGAGCCGCTGCGCAGACCGCCGCGCCAGCAGTACACCAGCGGCTTCCAGTTCGCGGGCTGGTCGGCGAATCGCTCATGCAGATGGCGGGCCAGGTTGGCAGCCACCATGGCGCCTCCGACCCGGCGCGCTTCGAACGCGCCGGTCTGGTTATAGAGCGTGCCGACGATGCGCCGTTCTTCGTCGTCCAGCACCGGGCAGTTGATCGCGCCGGGGATGTGGTCCAGCGCGAACTCCGAGGGCGAGCGCGCGTCGATGATGGTGTCGAAGGCGTGGCGGTCGGCGGGCCGGACGGGCGGGCGACGGGTCATGCAGCGGCTTACGCGATCCCCGGGACGACGGTGGAGAAGCCGGCGTCGACGTGCGTCACTTCGCCGGTCACGCCTGCCGCGAGGTCGGAGAGCAGGAAGGCGGCGACGTTGCCGACGTCGTCGATGGTGACGTTGCGGCGCAGCGGCGCGAAGGTCTCGACGAAGTTGAGGATCTTCGAGAAATCCTTGATGCCGGCGGCGGCCAGGGTCTTGATGGGGCCGGCCGAGATGGCGTTGGCGCGGATGCCCTTGGGGCCCAGCGAGGTGGCCAGGTAGCGGGTCGCGGCTTCGAGCGCGGCCTTGGCGACGCCCATGGTGTTGTAGTTGTCTACGACGCGTTCGGCGCCGAGGTAGCTCAGCGTGAGCACGGCGCCGGTGCCGTTGCCTTCGGGGCCCTGCAGCAGGGGCAGGGCGGCCTTGGCCATGGCGGGGAAGCTGTAGGCGGAGATGTCGTGGGCGATGCGGAAGCTCTCGCGCGAGAGGCCGTCGAGGAAATCGCCGGCGATGGCTTCGCGCGGCGCGAAGCCGATGGCGTGGACCAGGCCGTCGAGCTTGGTCCAGGTCTTGCCGAGTTCGGCGAAGGTGGCCTCGATCTGGGCGTCTTCGGCGACGTCGCAGGGGAAGATGAGCTTGCTGTCGAATTCGGCGGCGAATTCGGTGATGCGGTCTTTGAAGCGTTCGCCGACGTAGGTGAAGGCGAGTTCGGCGCCTTCGCGGCGGCAGGCCTTGGCGATGCCGTAGGCGATGGAGCGATTGGACAGCACCCCGGTGACGAGGATGCGTTTGCCGGCGAGAAAGCCCATGGTCTTGGGTCCTGTAGAAAACGAGGGATCGCCGCAGTTTAGCAGGAGGGAGCCCACCCCCTGCCCGCTTCGCGGGCCCAGAGTGGTGGGCCCCCAGCCGCTACGCGGCAGCCCCCCGAGGGGGCCTGGGCCCGCCTTGGGGCGGCCCGGCGCCGGGCCCAGGGGGGGCGGCGCTGGCGGACCGGCCAGGCCG
>NZ_UWPJ01000007.1 GCF_900606115.1 Pigmentiphaga humi | reverse complement strand
TGCCAAGGTATTGAAGTAATCCCCCCTACGCGCTGACGCGCGCCCCCCAGGGGGCGGGACTGGCGGACCGGCAAAGCCGGATCCGCGGTCCCCTGGATCACAGGGCGGCAGCGTGGGGCAGGTTGTAGTTGTAGTGCCAAGTTTGTAGTTTCCAGGGCCTCCCCTTAGGATTCCGGCCCGACCCAGGGCGCCGCGGATCCGGCTTTGCCGGTCCGCCAGCGTATACCCTGGGGGAGCGCGAAGCGCAAGGGGAGGCTCCATTAGGGGAATAGCTCAATTGGCAGAGCGTCGGTCTCCAAAACCGAAGGTTGTGGGTTCGATTCCCTCTTCCCCTGCCACTTTCCCGGAATGCGCGGGTTCTCGTCCGGGCTTCCGATAGGGGCCTGGTCCTGCGGACCCTCGCTCCGCCCGGGTGTTTCAAAAAGCACCGCTGGCGCCCGACTCGGGCGCCGTCCGGACGAAAAGATGTCGAATCCAAACGTCGAAACCGTAACTAGCACCGCCGATCGCATCAAGCTGGGCCTGGCCTTCGTGGTTTTCGTGGCGGGTCTGGCCGGTTTCTACGCCTTCGCCAATAGCCCGATGATTGCCCGCGTGGGCGTGATCATCGCTGGCATACTGGTGGCGCTGGCCATCGCCTGGTTCAGCGAACCCGGGCGCCGTCTGGTCGCTTTCGGCCAGGATTCGGTCCAGGAAACGCGCAAGGTCGTTTGGCCCTCGCGCAAGGAAACCATCCAGACCACGGTCGCCGTGTTCGCGTTCGTGGTGGTCATGGCGCTGTTCCTGTGGCTGGCAGACAAAACCATCGAGTGGGTGTTGTACGACCTCCTGCTCGGTTGGAAATAACACGACGGAATAAAGACGATGAGCAAGCGTTGGTACGTTGTCCATGTCTATTCCGGCATGGAAAAGAGCGTCCAGAGGGCGCTGACCGAGCGCATCGATCGTGCCGCTCTGCAAACCTCCTTTGGCCGCATCCTGGTGCCCACCGAAGAAGTCATCGAGGTCAAGGGCGGCCAGAAGTCGATCACCGAGCGCCGGTTCTTCCCGGGCTACGTGCTGGTCGAGATGGAATTGACCGACGAAACCTGGCACCTGGTGAAGAACACCAACAAGGTGACCGGATTCGTGGGCGGGTCGGGCAACCGTCCCACTCCCATTCCGCAGCGCGAGGTCGACGAGATCCTGTCGCAGATGGAAGAGGGCGTGGAGAAGCCGCGTCCCAAGGTCCTCTTCGAAGTGGGCGAAATGGTCCGCATCAAGGAAGGTCCGTTCACCGACTTCAACGGCAACGTGGAAGACGTGAACTACGAAAAGAGCAAGCTGCGCGTGTCGGTCACGATCTTCGGCCGATCGACCCCGGTGGAGCTCGATTTCAGCCAGGTCGAGAAGACCTGAGCCTGCATTCAGGCGGATGGCGAGCCACGGTCGGCGCCATCCGTTTCATCGCGTCTGCAAGCCGGACGGACGACCGCAAAACTCGGGGAGCAGGCTGTCAAGTCTTGCGCATGAACCCGAAAGGAGCAAAGCATGGCGAAGAAAATCGTCGGCTTCATCAAGCTGCAAGTTCCAGCTGGTAAAGCCAATCCCTCTCCCCCGATCGGCCCGGCCCTGGGTCAGCGCGGCCTCAACATCATGGAATTCTGCAAGGCGTTCAACGCCAGGACGCAGGGCATCGAGCCCGGTCTGCCGATTCCCGTGGTGATCACCGCCTACGCGGACAAGAGCTTCACGTTCGTGATGAAGTCGCCCCCGGCGACCATCCTGATCAAGAAGGCCGCCGGCATCCAGAAGGGCTCGGCCAAGCCGCATACCGACAAGGTCGGTACGCTGACGCGCGCCCAGGTCGAAGAAATCGTCAAGACCAAGCAAGCCGATCTGACCGCCGCCGACATGGACGCCGCGGTTCGCACGATCGCTGGCAGCGCCCGCAGCATGGGCATCACGGTGGAGGGTCTGTAATCATGGCACGCTTGTCCAAACGCTTGACCGCCCTGCGCGCCAAGATCGACCGCAGCAAGCTGTATCCCGTCGCCGAAGCGCTGGCGCTGGTGAAGGAAACCGCGACCGCCAAGTTCGATGAGTCCATCGACCTGGCCGTGCAACTGGGCATCGACGCCAAGAAGTCCGACCAACTGGTCCGCGGCTCCGTCGTTCTGCCCGCCGGTACCGGCAAGTCGGTGCGCGTGGCCGTGTTCGCCCAGGGCGAAAAGGCCGAGGCCGCCAAGGCCGCCGGCGCCGACATCGTCGGCATGGAAGACCTGGCCGATCGCATCAAGGCCGGCCAGCTCGACTTCGACGTGGTCATCGCCTCGCCCGACACCATGCGTGTGGTCGGCGCGCTGGGCCAGATCCTGGGTCCCCGCGGCCTGATGCCGAACCCCAAGGTCGGCACCGTGACCCCCGACGTCGCCACCGCTGTCAAGAACGCCAAGGCCGGCCAGGTCCAGTACCGTACCGACAAGGCCGGGATCATCCACGCCACGATCGGCCGCGCGTCGTTCAACGTCGAACAGCTGCAGAGCAACCTGCTGGCCCTGGTCGACGCCCTGAACAAGGCTCGTCCGGCTACCGCCAAGGGTATCTATCTGCGCAAGCTGGCTGTTTCGTCGACGATGGGCGGCGGGGTCCGTGTGGACCAGGCTTCCCTGACGGCTACCCAGCAGTAATCGCAGGACAACAAGACTTTGGGCTGCACCGGGTGCGAGGCTTACGGGCCGGACGCGCGGTGTTGCTGTCAAAGACCGCTGGAGTGAAACCGGGAATCCTGGCTCGCCAGGCAACCGGGGGATCTTAAAACCGCGGCCGCGGACAGGCTGGCAATGCTGTCCATCCCGGTGCGGATCCAGCGCAGACGGCGCTCCCAGGAAGAATTCTTTATCCAAAGAAATCGACCAGGTTCGCCGCATTCGGTTGACGTGAAGGGGTGGTATCCCGAGCGTCTTATGATGGAGTGTTCAAACCGTGAGTCTCAATCGTCAAGAGAAATCGGTGGTGATCGAAGAGATCTCGGCACAGGTTGCCAAGGCTCAATCGATCGTTGTCGCCGAATATCGTGGTCTGGACGTCGCTTCCGTCACCGTACTGCGCAAGCAAGCACGTGAATCGGGCGTTTACCTGCGTGTTCTGAAGAACACGCTGGCCCGCCGCGCTGTGGCCGGCACCCCTTTCGAGGGACTGTCGTCGCAGCTGACCGGACCGCTGATGTACGCCATCAGCGCCGATCCGGTGACGGCCGCCAAAGTGCTGTTCGACTTTGCCAAGAGCAATGACAAGCTGGTTCTGAAGGGCGGTGCCCTGCCGAACAGCGTCATGAACGTCGAAGGTGTCAAGGCCCTGGCCTCGCTGCCCTCGCGCGACGAGTTGCTGGCAAAGCTGTTCGGCACGATGCAGGCACCCGTTGCACAGTTTGTGCGTACGCTCAACGAAGTTCCGAGCAAGTTCGTCCGCGGCCTGGCGGCCGTGCGCGACAAGCAAGAACAGGCTGCGTAATCAGCCTGCCTTCCGCTCGACAGACTTTCGTTAAACGAAGCGACCCCCATACCTGGTATCAAATTCATTGGAGTTTTAAACAAAATGGCACTTAGCAAAGCTGAAATCATCGACGCCATCGCCGGCTTGACCGTCCTGGAACTGTCGGAACTGATCAAGGACCTGGAAGAGAAGTTCGGCGTGTCGGCTGCTGCCGCCGCTGTGGCCGTTGCCGCTCCCGCCGCTGGCGCCGCTGCTGCCGCTGCTGAAGAGCAGACCGAGTTCAACGTCATCCTGGCCGAAATCGGCGCCAACAAGGTCAACGTCATCAAGGCCGTGCGCGAACTGACCGGCCTGGGCCTGAAGGAAGCCAAGGACCTGGTCGACGGCGCTCCGAAGCCCGTCAAGGAAGCCGTGTCCAAGGCCGACGCCGACGCTGCCAAGAAGAAGCTCGAAGAAGCCGGTGCCAAGGTCGAAGTCAAGTAATTCGATCCTTGCCGGTACCCGGTGGCCGCCCAAAAACGGCCTCCGGGTTTTTGCGTTTTTGGAAAAGGGCTTTTGAAGGACACCTTCGAAAGCTTCCTTTCCTCCGCAGTACGCGGCCGTGCGGCATGGCGCCGGACAGCCGTATGGACGGATTTCCGGTGCGCAGGTGGGGATGATGCCGCCTGCGGACCCGAAACCCGTGCCGGAGAACCCGGCCAAGAGCCCGTCTGCCGTGCCGGCAGGCGGCTCTCGTCAAGAGTTCGATGTCGTATTTTAGGACCACTACCCGTGGTTCATGCAACCTGAGTCGGAGTGCTCATGCCCTACTCGTTCACCGAAAAGAAGCGCATCCGCAAGAGCTTCGCCAAGCGCGAGGACGTGCAAAACGTTCCCTTCCTGCTGGCGACACAGCTCGAGTCCTATCGTACTTTCCTGCAGTCCGATACTGCCGCCCTGCAGCGCAAGGAAGAGGGGCTGCAAGCCGCGTTCACCTCGATTTTTCCCATCGTCAGCCACAACCAGATGGCGCGCCTGGAGTTCGTCAGCTATGTGCTGGGCGATCCCGCTTTCGACGTGCGCGAGTGCCAGCAGCGCGGTCTGACCTTCGCATCGCCGCTGCGCGCCAAGGTCCGCCTGGTGCTGCTCGACCGCGAGGCCAGCAAGCCGACCGTCAAGGAAGTGAAGGAACAGGAAGTCTACATGGGCGAGATTCCGCTCATGACGGACACCGGATCCTTCGTCATCAACGGTACCGAGCGGGTCATCGTGTCCCAGCTGCACCGTTCGCCCGGCGTGTTCTTCGAGCACGACCGCGGCAAGACCCACAGCTCCGGCAAGCTGCTGTTCTCGGCCCGCGTGATTCCCTACCGCGGTTCGTGGCTGGACTTCGAGTTCGACCCCAAGGACATCCTGTTCTTCCGCGTCGACCGCCGCCGCAAGATGCCGGTCACCATCCTGCTCAAGTCCATCGGCATGACGCCGGAGGCCATCCTCGAGCATTTCTTCTCGTTCGACAGCTTCGAGCTGCAGGACGACGGCGCGCTGATGGAATTCGTCGCCGAGCGCTGGAAGGGCGAGGTCGCCCGCTTCGACATCAACGACAAGTCCGGCAACGTGATCGTCGCCAAGGACAAGCGCATCAACGCCAAGCACATCCGTGACCTGGTCGCCGCCGAGACCAAGCGCATTTCCGTGCCCGAGGATTTCCTGCTGGGCCGTGCGCTGGCCAAGAACGTGGTCGATCCGGACACCGGCGAAATCGTGGCGCATGCCAACGAAGAGCTGACCGAATCCCTGCTGACCAAGCTGCGCGACAACAACGTGCGCGAGATCCAGACGCTGTACACCAACGATCTGGACCAGGGCCCCTACATCTCGCAGACCCTGCGCACCGACGAGACCGTCGATCAGACCGCCGCCCGCGTGGCGATCTACCGCATGATGCGCCCCGGCGAGCCGCCCACCGAGGAAGCCGTCGAAGCGCTGTTCCAGCGCTTGTTCTTCAGCGAGGAAACCTACGATCTGTCGCGCGTGGGCCGCATGAAGGTGAACAGCCGCCTGGGTCGCGGCAACGACATCACCGGCGCGATGACGCTGAACAACCAGGACATCCTGGACACCATCAAGGTGCTGGTCGAGCTGCGCAACGGCCGCGGCGAGATCGATGACATCGACCACCTGGGCAACCGCCGCGTCCGCTGTGTGGGCGAGCTGGCCGAGAATCAGTTCCGTGCCGGCCTGGTGCGCGTGGAGCGCGCCGTCAAGGAACGCCTGGGCCAGGCCGAGGCGGAGAACCTGATGCCGCACGACCTGATCAACTCCAAGCCGATCTCGGCCGCGATCAAGGAGTTCTTCGGTTCGAGCCAGCTCTCGCAGTTCATGGACCAGACCAACCCGCTGTCCGAGATCACGCACAAGCGCCGCGTCTCGGCACTGGGCCCCGGCGGCCTGACGCGCGAGCGCGCCGGCTTCGAGGTGCGCGACGTGCACCCGACCCACTACGGCCGCGTCTGCCCGATCGAGACGCCCGAAGGCCCGAACATCGGCCTGATCAACTCGATGGCCTTGTACGCCCGCCTGAACGAGTACGGCTTCCTGGAAACGCCGTACCGCAAGGTCGTGGACAGCAAGGTCAGCGACCAGATCGAGTACCTGTCGGCCATCGAGGAAAGCCGCTACGTGATCGCGCAGGCGAACGCGACGCTGGACGAGCAGGGCCATTTCGTCGACGACCTGGTGGCCTGCCGCGAAGCGGGCGAAACCATGCTGACCGCCGCCGAGAACGTCCACTACATGGACGTGGCGCCGTCGCAGATCGTGTCCGTGGCCGCATCGCTGATCCCGTTCCTGGAACACGATGACGCGAACCGCGCATTGATGGGCTCGAACATGCAGCGCCAGGCCGTGCCTTGCCTGCGTCCCGAGAAGCCCGTGGTCGGTACCGGCATCGAACGCACCGTGGCGGTCGACTCCGGCACCACCGTGCAGGCGCACCGCGGCGGCCTGGTGGACTATGTCGACGCCGAGCGCGTGGTGATCCGCGTCAACGACGAAGAGAACGTCGCCGGCGAAGTGGGCGTCGATATCTACAACCTGATCAAGTACACCCGTTCCAACCAGAACACCAACATCAACCAGCGCCCCGTCGTGCGCCGCGGCGACATCATCGCCCGGGGCGACGTGCTGGCCGATGGCGCCTCCAGCGACCTGGGCGAACTCGCCCTGGGCCAGAACATGCTGGTCGCGTTCATGCCCTGGAACGGCTACAACTTCGAAGACTCGATCCTGATGTCCGAGCGCGTGGTGGCCAACGACCGCTACACCTCGATCCACATCGAGGAGCTGACGGTCGTCGCCCGCGACACCAAGCTGGGTTCGGAAGAAATCACGCGCGACATCAGCAACCTCTCGGAAGGCCAGCTGAACCGCCTGGACGAATCCGGCATCGTGTATATCGGCGCCGAAGTCGAGGCCGGCGACGTGCTGGTCGGCAAGGTCACGCCCAAGGGCGAGACCCAGCTCACCCCCGAAGAGAAGCTGCTGCGCGCGATCTTCGGCGAGAAGGCTTCCGACGTGAAGGACACCTCGCTGCGCGTGCCTTCGGGCATGGTCGGCACCGTCATCGACGTGCAGGTGTTCACGCGCGAAGGCATCGTGCGCGACAAGCGCGCCCAGTCCATCATCGACGATGAACTCAAGCGCTATCGCCAGGACCTGAACGACCAGTTGCGCATCGTCGAGAACGACACCTTCGACCGTATCGAGAAATCGCTGGTCGGCAAGGTCGTCAACGGCGGCCCGCGCAAGCTGGCCAAGGGCGCGGCCATCGCCAAGTCCTACCTGTCCGAGCTGGACCGCTGGCAGTGGTTCGACATCCGCCTGTCGGATGAAGCCGCCGCCACCGCGCTCGAGCAGGCCAAGGAGTCGATCGAGCAGAAGCGCCACCAGTTCGACCTGGCCTTCGAAGAGAAGCGCAAGAAGCTGACGCAGGGCGACGAGCTGCCCCCGGGCGTGCTGAAGATGGTCAAGGTCTACCTTGCCGTCAAGCGCCGCCTGCAGCCCGGCGACAAGATGGCCGGCCGGCACGGCAACAAGGGCGTGGTCTCCAAGATCACCCCGGTGGAAGACATGCCGCACATGGCCGACGGCACCCCTGTCGACATCGTGTTGAACCCGCTGGGCGTGCCCTCGCGGATGAACGTCGGCCAGGTGCTGGAAGTGCACCTGGGCTGGGCCGCCAAGGGCCTGGGCCAGCGCATCAACGAAATGTTGGCCGACGCGCGCAGGATCGAGGTCGCCAAGGTGCGCGATTACCTGACCAGGATCTACAACACCACCGGCACCGCCGCCCGCCTGGACGAGCTGGACGACGACGCGATCGTCGAGCTGGCGCAGAACCTGCGCAACGGCGTGCCGTTCGCCACCCCGGTGTTCGACGGCGCTTCGGAAGGGGACATTCGCGCCATGCTCGACCTGGCCTACCCGGACGAACTGGCCGAGAACCTGAGGCTGGCCAATTCCAAGACCCAGGCCTATCTGTACGACGGCCGTACCGGCGAGATGTTCGAGCGTCCGGTGACGGTGGGCTACATGCACATGCTGAAGCTGCACCACTTGGTCGACGACAAGATGCACGCCCGCTCGACCGGCCCGTACTCGCTCGTGACCCAGCAGCCGCTGGGCGGCAAGGCGCAGTTCGGCGGCCAGCGCTTCGGGGAAATGGAAGTGTGGGCGCTGGAAGCCTACGGCGCCTCGTACGTGCTGCAGGAAATGCTGACCGTGAAGTCCGACGACGTGAACGGCCGTACCAAGGTGTACGAGAACATCGTCAAGGGCGATCACGTGATCGACGCCGGCATGCCCGAGTCGTTCAACGTGCTGGTCAAAGAAATCCGGTCGCTCGGGATCGATATGGACCTCGAGCGTAACTGATAGGAGTCGCCATGAAAGCGCTATTGGATCTGTTCAAGCAAGTTACGCAGGAAGAACAGTTCGACGCCATTCGCATTGGCATTGCGTCGCCGGAGAAGATCCGGTCGTGGTCGTTCGGCGAGGTGAAGAAGCCCGAGACGATCAACTACCGCACGTTCAAGCCCGAGCGCGACGGTCTGTTCTGCGCGAAGATCTTCGGGCCGATCAAAGACTACGAGTGCTTGTGCGGCAAGTACAAGCGCCTGAAGCACCGTGGCGTGATCTGCGAGAAGTGCGGCGTGGAAGTCACGCTGGCCAAGGTGCGCCGCGAGCGCATGGGCCACATCGAGCTGGCCAGCCCGGTCGCCCACATCTGGTTCCTGAAGTCGCTGCCGTCGCGCCTGGGCATGGTCCTGGACATGACGCTGCGCGACATCGAACGCGTGCTGTATTTCGAAGCCTATTGCGTCATCGATCCGGGCATGACGCCGCTCAAGCGCGCCCAGATCATGTCGGAAGACGACTTCCTGGCGAAGACGGAAGAGTACGGCGACGATTTCCGCGCGGTGATGGGTGCCGAGGCGGTGCGCGAACTGCTGCGCACCATCGACATCAACCGCGAGATCGAAACGCTGCGCGGCGACCTGCAGGCCACCAGCTCGGACGCCAAGATCAAGAAGATCTCCAAGCGCCTGAAGGTGCTGGAAGGCTTCCAGAAGTCGGGCATCAAGGCCGACTGGATGATCCTGGAAGTGCTGCCGGTGCTGCCGCCCGAGCTGCGTCCGCTGGTGCCGCTGGACGGCGGCCGCTTCGCCACGTCCGACCTGAACGACCTGTACCGCCGGGTCATCAACCGCAACAACCGCCTGAAGCGCCTGCTGGAGCTCAAGGCGCCCGAAATCATCGTGCGCAACGAAAAGCGCATGCTGCAGGAAGCCGTCGACTCGTTGCTCGACAACGGCCGCCGCGGCAAGGCCATGACCGGCGCCAACAAGCGCCCGCTCAAGTCGCTGGCTGACATGATCAAGGGCAAGAGCGGCCGCTTCCGCCAGAACCTGCTGGGCAAGCGCGTCGACTACTCGGGCCGTTCGGTGATCGTGGTGGGCCCGCAGCTCAAGCTGCACCAGTGCGGCCTGCCCAAGCTGATGGCGCTGGAGTTGTTCAAGCCCTTCATCTTCAACCGTCTGGAAATGATGGGTCTGGCCACGACCATCAAGGCGGCCAAGAAGCTGGTGGAAACGCAGGAACCGGTGGTGTGGGACATCCTCGAAGAGGTGATCCGCGAGCACCCGATCATGCTGAACCGCGCGCCGACGCTGCACCGCCTGGGCATCCAGGCGTTCGAGCCGGTGCTGATCGAAGGCAAGGCGATCCAGCTGCACCCGCTGGTCTGCGCGGCGTTCAACGCCGACTTCGACGGCGACCAGATGGCCGTCCACGTCCCGCTGTCGCTGGAAGCCCAGCTGGAAGCCCGCACCCTGATGCTGGCCTCCAACAACGTGCTGTTCCCGGCCAACGGCGAGCCCTCGATCGTGCCTTCGCAGGACATCGTGCTGGGCCTGTACTACGCCACCCGCGAGCGCGTCAACGGCAAGGGCGAAGGCCTGCATTTCGTCGACGTCTCGGAAGTGCTGCGCGCCTACGAGAACAAGGCCGTCGAGCTGCAGTCGCGCATCACCGTGCGCCTGAACGAGTACGAGCGTGACGAGAACGGCGAATTCCAGCCCGTGCTGCGCCGCTTCGAGACCACGGTCGGCCGCGCCATCCTGTCGGAGATCCTGCCCAAGGGCCTGCCCTTCTCGGTGCTGAACAAGTCGCTGAAGAAGAAGGAAATCTCGCGCCTGATCAACCAGTCGTTCCGCCGCTGCGGCCTGCGCGACACGGTGATCTTCGCCGACCAGCTGATGCAGTCGGGCTTCCGCCTGGCCACGCGCGGCGGCATCTCGATCTGCATGGACGACATGCTGATCCCGTCCGCCAAGGAAGGCATCCTGGCCGAGGCCAGCAAAGAGGTCAAGGAGATCGACAAGCAGTACTCGTCGGGTCTGGTGACCGCCCAGGAACGCTACAACAACGTGGTGGACATCTGGGGCAAGGCCGGCGACCGCGTCGGCAAGGCGATGATGGAGCAGCTCTCGACCGAGCCGGTCACCGACCGCCACGGCAACCAGACGCGCCAGGAATCGTTCAACTCGATCTACATGATGGCCGACTCCGGCGCCCGCGGTTCCGCGGCGCAGATCCGCCAGCTGGCCGGCATGCGCGGCCTGATGGCCAAGCCGGACGGCTCCATCATCGAGACGCCCATTACCGCGAACTTCCGCGAAGGCCTGAACGTACTGCAGTACTTCATCTCGACCCACGGCGCGCGTAAGGGTCTGGCCGACACGGCGCTCAAGACCGCCAACTCCGGCTACCTGACCCGCCGCCTGGTGGACGTGACGCAAGATCTCGTCATCACCGAGGAAGATTGCGGCACGACCTTCGGTTTCGCCATGAAGGCGTTGGTGGAAGGCGGTGAAGTGATCGAACCGCTGCGCGACCGTATCCTCGGCCGCACCGCGGCTGCCGACATCGTCAACCCCGACACCCAGGAAACCGTGTTCGAAGCCGGCACGCTGCTGGACGAAGACGCGGTGGACGCCATCGAGCGCCTGGGCATCGACGAGGTCAAGGTCCGATCGGCCCTGACCTGCGAAACCCGCCATGGCCTGTGCGCCGCGTGCTACGGCCGCGACCTGGGCCGCGGTTCGTCGGTGAACGTCGGCGAAGCGGTAGGCGTGATCGCCGCCCAGTCCATCGGCGAACCCGGCACGCAGCTGACGATGCGTACCTTCCACATCGGCGGTGCGGCCTCGCGCGCGGCGCTGGCCTCCGGCGTGGAAACCAAGTCCAACGGCACGGTGCGCTTCACCAGCGCGATGCGCTATGTGACCAACGGCAAGGGCGAGCAGGTCGCGATCTCGCGTTCGGGCGAAATCCTGATCGTCGACGACAACGGCCGCGAGCGCGAGCGCCACAAGGTTCCGTACGGCGCCATCCTGCTGCACGGCGACGGCACGACGGTCAAGGCCGGCGCGCAACTGGCGTCGTGGGATCCGCTGACCCGTCCGATCATTACCGAGTACGCCGGTACGATCAAGTTCGAGAACGTGGAAGAAGGCGTCACCGTGGCGCGCCAGCTCGACGAGGTCACCGGCCTGTCGACCCTGGTCGCCATCACGCCCAAGACCCGCGGCAGCGCCAAGCAGACCGTGCGTCCGCAGGTCAAGCTGCTCGACGCGCAGAACGAGGAAGTCAAGATCGCCGGCACCGACCACTCGGTGAGCATCTCCTTCCCGGTCGGCGCGCTGATCACCGTGCGCGACAGCCAGCAGGTCGGTGTCGGCGAAGTGCTGGCCCGTATCCCGCAGGAATCGCAGAAGACCCGCGACATTACCGGGGGTCTGCCCCGCGTGGCCGAGCTGTTCGAAGCCCGCTCGCCCAAGGACGCCGGCATGCTGGCCGACGTCACCGGCACGGTCTCGTTCGGCAAGGACACCAAGGGCAAGCAGCGCCTGGTCATCACCGACCTGGACGGCATCAGCCACGAGTTCCTGATTCCGAAGGAAAAGCAGGTGCTGGTGCACGACGGCCAGGTGGTGAACAAGGGCGAAATGATCGTGGACGGCCCGGCCGATCCCCACGACATCCTGCGCCTGCAAGGCATCGAGAAGCTCGCGATCTACATCGTCGACGAAGTGCAGGACGTCTACCGTCTGCAGGGCGTGAAGATCAACGACAAGCACATCGAAGTGATCGTGCGCCAGATGCTGCGCCGCGTGAACATCGTCGATCCGGGCGATACGCCGTTCATCCCGGGCGAGCAGGTCGAACGCGCCGAAATGCTCAACGAGAACGATCGCATCAACGCCGAAAACCTGCGCCCGACCACGTACGAAAACGTGCTGCTCGGTATCACGAAGGCCTCGCTGTCGACCGACTCGTTCATCTCGGCCGCCTCGTTCCAGGAAACCACGCGTGTCCTGACCGAAGCCGCCATCATGGGCAAGCGCGACGACCTGCGCGGCTTGAAGGAAAACGTCATCGTGGGTCGCCTGATCCCCGCCGGTACCGGCATGGCCTACCATGTCGCCCGCAAGGAGAAGGAAGCCCAGGAGGCCGCCGAGCGCGAAGTGGTGTTCTCCGACGTGGGTTCGACCTTCGACGAGAGCGAGATCTTCAAGACGCCGGCCGATACCCTGATTTCGTCTTCCGAACCTGTGGGCGACGAGCCCGCCGCGGATCAGGAATAGAAAGTCTTCCCTACGCCCCCCACCAGGGGGCGGCACTGGCGGCCCGGCAAAGCCGGATCCGCTGTGCCCTGGGTCGAATCAAACCCCGACGGGCTGTTGCCGTCGGGGTTTTTTTTGCCGCTGGGCCGCCCCGAGGCAAAAAAGCGCCCCCTCGGGGGGCAGCGCAGCCGAAGGCGTAGCGTGGGGGTTTTTTTTGCCGCTGGGCCGCCCCGAGGCAAAAAGCGCCCCCTCGGGGGGCAGCGTAGCCGAAGGCGTAGCGTGGGGGTTTCTTTTTGCCGCTGGGCCGCCCCGAGGCAAAAAGCGCCCCCTTGGGGGGCAGCGCAGCCGAAGGCGTAGCGTGGGGGCTTTTTTCGCCTATCCCCGCCCGTGGGGAGCTTCGAAGTCCAGCACGGGGCCCAGCGGCACGATGCCCGAGGGGTTCAGATGGCGGTGGCTGCCGTAGTAGTGGCGCTTGATGTGGCCGAAATCCACGGTGTCGCGCACGCCGGGCCACTGGTACAGCTCGCGCGCGTAGCCCCATAGCGCCGGGTAATCGGCCAGGCGCCGCAGGTTGCACTTGAAATGGCCGACGTAGACGGCGTCGAAGCGCAGCAATGTCGTGAACAGGCGCCAGTCGGCCTCGGTGATGCGGTCGCCGCACAGGTAGCGGCTGCTCCGCAGGCGCTCCTCCAGCCAGTCCAGCGTTTCGAACAGCGGGCGCACCGCGCGCTCGTAGGCGTCCTGCGTGCCGGCGAAGCCGGCCCGGTAGACGCCGTTGTTCACCGTGGCGTAGATGCGCTCGTTGAATCGGTCGATCTCTTCGCGCAGCGCCGCCGGGCAGTAGTCGCCCTCGCGCGCGCCCAGCGCATCGAAGGCCGTATTGAACATCCGGATGATGTCGGCCGACTCATTGCTGACGATGGTGCGGCGCTGGGTGTCCCACAGCACCGGCACCGTGACCTTGCCGGAGCAATGCGGGTCGGCCAGCGTGTAGATGTCGCGCAGCAGGCGCTTGCCGTTGGCCGCATCGGGAATCACGCCCTCGCCCGGCTCGAACGACCAGCCGTCCGGCCCCAGGTGCCAGTGCACCACCGATATCGGGATCATCGCTTCCAGACCCTTCAGCCGCCGGAAGATCAGGGTGCGATGCGCCCACGGACACGCCAGGCTCACGTACAAGCGGTAGCGGCCCGCCTCCGCGCGAAAGCCGCCTTCTCCGGTGGGGCCGGGCCGCCCATCCGCGGTAACCCAGTTGCAAAAGACCGAATGCTCGCGCACGAATTCCCCACCGGCCGACGCGGCGCCGACTTCCTGTTCGACCCAGCGGCCGTTTTGCAGAATACCCATGGCTTGCTCCTGGATGGTGATGGGCCATGTTAGCGCGCAGTGAGCAAGTACTTCATCCGCCACGGCGGGTGCGAGCGAGAGGCAGCGCTGGGGTACTGTGAGTTTTCCTGGAGGTCCCCAAAAATATGTCGATTGGTAGGTACGCGGCGCGCGCCGCACACTTCGCTCACAGAAGAAACCACGCACCGCCGGCCATGATCCGTCCGCCGGCGCGTCGGACACCGAGGAGCGACAGTGACCGATCTCTATTCCATCGTCCTGATGCAGACCAACCGGGTGGGCATCGACCATAGGCGCGATATCCGCAAGGCCAACCTGGACCGCATCATCGAAATCTTCGGCTACGGGCCGACGCGGCTGGCGTTCCGGGAATACGCGCCGCTGAAGCTGGTGGTGCTGCCGGAAGTCTTCATGCAGGGCTGGAACAACAATCCGGAGCCCTATTCGAACCTGTTCACCAAGGTCGCCAAGGACATGGCGATCCGGATTCCGGGCGACGAAATCGAACTGCTGGCCGAACAGGCGCGCAAATACAAGACCTACATCGCCGGCAGCGCCCATGAGGTGATTCCCGAAATCAGCACGGAATTCGCGTTCAACGCCGCGTTCATCATCGATCCGGCCGGCGAGGTCATCTACAAGCGCCACAAGTATTGCCCCTACCTGCCGTACAGCGGGCGCGACGACGTCAGCCCCCATGACGTCTGGGACCGCTACATCGAGGTGATGGACGGCAAGTACGGCCGCAAGAAAGGCGACGAGCTCAGCTGCATGTTCCCCGTCATCGAGACCGACATCGGCAAGCTCGGCTACCTGATCTGCAACGAAGCGTTCTATCCCGAGCATTCCCGGGCCATGGCCCTGCAGGGATGCGAAGTCATGATCCGGTCGAGCGGCATGGCCGAGCCCGATGGGTCGCCGCCGCAAGACCTGTGGGAAGTGACCAACCGGGCGCACGCTGCCTTCAACACCATGTACGTGGCGGCTTGCGCGCCGGGCAACCTGCTGGTGCGCGGCAATCCGGCCAATTCCTACCCGGGCGGGTCGATGGTGATCGATTATCACGGCGCCATCGTGCAGCACGTGAACTATCCCGGCGAGACCGTAACGGCCGCGCAGATCAGCATCGAGGCGCTGCGGCGCCGGCGCATGGACCCGCGCCACAACTGGCTGACGCAGGTGCGCAGCGAAGCCTTCCGGCACATGTACGACAAGCCGCTGTATCCGATCAACATGTACGCGGACCGCCTGCCCGTGGACCAGGCCGATCGGTCGCGCGCCCAGCCCATCCAGCGCTTCGTCGAGGAGGGCGTCTACATCCCTCCGCGCCGCGGCAACGATTGACCGTGGAAGAGCCAGGGGAGGCGCAGATGAGATTGTCAGAACTGTCGTTCCGCGGCAGAGCCGCCATCGTGACGGGCGGGGGAAGCGGCATAGGCCGGGAGATCGGCCTGGGGATCGCGCGGCTGGGCGGCCGGGTGTGCTTCGCCGACATGGATCCGGACAAGGCCGAATCCGCGGCGGCCGAAAGCCGGGCCGGCGGAAGCGAGTCGATTGCCGTCCGGGTCGACGTGACGCGCGCGGACGACGTCGACCGCATGGTGGGCGCGGCGCGAGAGGCGTTCGGCACGGTAGACGTGCTGGTCAACAACGCGGGCGGCGCGAGCGGTCCCAGCTTCAGGATAGGACGGGTCTGCAAGTTGAGCGAGCAGGATTGGGACGATACCTTCGCCGTTAATCTGAAGAGCGTTTTCCTGTGCACGCGCGCGGTCGCGCCGCTCATGCTGGCCCAGGAGCGCGGCAGCATCGTGAACATGGCATCGCTGACGGGCCAGTTCCCGTTCCCGGGCCTGCCGGCGTACTCGGCCGCCAAGGCGGCGGTGATCAGCCTGACGCAGTCGCTGGCGATGGAGCTCGCGCCGCATGTGCGGGTCAATGCGCTGGCGCCGGGCCTGATCGAAACGCCGCGCACCTCGCTGAACCGGCGCCCCGAGCAATTGGGACAGCTGCTGTCGAACGTGCCGCTGGCGCGCATGGGGTCTCCCGAGGAGGTTGCCGACATGGCGCTCTATCTGGCCTCGGATGCGGCCGCCTTCATCAGCGGGACCGTCATGGACTGCGCGGGCGGGCAGATGTGGTTGACCCGCGACGGCCGTCCGGCTTTTCGCGATCTCGACCGCGCCGATTGACGTCCGGCGCGGCGAGTCCCTTCGATCATCGGATGGAGCCATTGATGCTGCTGCAATCGAAGACAGTCCTGATTACCGGCGCGGCGACGGGCATCGGCCGTGCCAGCGCATTGCTGTTCGCCCGCGAGGGGGCCCGGGTCGCCATCGCGGACATCAATCGCGCCGACGCCGAACGAACCGCGCGCGACATCGGGGAGGACGGCGGCGAGGCCTTTTTCGTGGAATGCGACCTGCGCCAGACCGGGCAGATCGCCTATGCCGTGGACGAGACCGTCCGGCGCTGGGGCCAGCTCGACGTGTTCTTCCACAACGCCGGCGTGGCTGGGCCGGGGCTGCTCGAGGACACGACCGAAGCGCAGTACGACCAGGTGATGGACATCCACCTGAAGGCCGGCTTCTTCGGCGCCAAGTATGCCGTGCCGCATTTGCGGCGCGCGGGCGGCGGTTCGATCCTGTTCACCGCGTCGGGCCTGGGCCTGAGGCCGTCCCGGCAGTCGCCGGCGTATTCGGCTTCCAAGGCCGGGCTGCTGATGCTGGCGCGAGCGCTGGCGGTCGCGCTCGGCCCGGACGGCATTCGCGTCAATGCCATCTGCCCGGGCCCCATCGACACTACGCCGCTGTGGCAGGGCGTGCTGGCGCGCCATCCCGGCATCGTTCCCGATTCCTACGCCGAAATGAACCGGCAGGTGCGGTCCATCAAGCGGCTGGGCACGCCGGAGGAGATGGCGCGCGCCGCACTATTTCTCGTGGCACCCGAAAATTCATACATCACCGGCGTGGCGCTGCCTGTCGATGGCGGAGGCGCAATGAGTTGATGCAAAGCATGGCTCCGACCGGGCAAACCCGCATCCGGCCGGACCATGACGATAACGTTGGAGACAAACATGAACGGCAAACGGCGATGGAAGCGCGCCAGCGGCGCACTGGCGATCTGTCTGGCGGTGGTGGCGGCTCCGGCCTTCGGGCAGGACTACCCGAGCAAGCCCGTCACGCTGGTGATAGGTTTTGCGCCGGGCGGCGGCAACGATATCATGGGCAGGCTCGTGGCCGAGCACCTGCGCAAGGTGCTCGGGCAACCGGTGGTCGTGGAGAACAAGGCGGGCGCCGACGGGGCGATCGCGGCGCAGTATGTGGCCAAGTCCGCTCCGGACGGCTATACCCTGCTGAGCGGCTCGAGCGGGATGATGGCCTACAACCCCGGCTTAAATCCGGCATTGGCCTACGATCCGATGAAGGATTTCGTCCCGATCACGATGATCGGGTATAGCCAGCTGCTGTTCTCGGTGCCCCAGAACCTGCCCGTGCATTCGCTGGCCGATCTGGTCCAGCTCGCGAAGTCCAAGCCCGGCCGCCTGTTCTATGCATCGCCGTCGTCGCCGCACCAGGTGGCGTTCGAAGCGTTCAAGCAAAAGACCGGAATCGATATCCAGCAGGTGCCGTACAAGGGGTCGGGGCCCGCGATCCTCGCGGCGGCGGCCGGCGACGTCCAGGTCCTGGTGTCGTCGGTCTCGGACGCGCTGCCGCAGATCCGGGCCGGCAAGCTGCGCGCCCTGGCAGTGACCGGCAAGGAGCGCAGCGGCTTCGTCAAGGACGTCCCCACGGTGATCGAGCAGGGGGTGGACTTCGAGAGCGCCTCGTGGATCGGCCTCTACGCCCCGGCCGGCACGCCGCCCGCGGTCGCGGACAAACTGTATCGCGCGCTGTCCGAGGTGCTGGCCTCGGAGAAATTCAAGGAAGGCTGTGTGGCGGTAGGCTACGAGATGAGCCCGCTCATGCCTCCGGCCGAGTTCGCCGCTTTCCAGCGCGACGAGCTGTCGCGCTGGACGAAGGTGATCAAGGATCTGAACCTGCGGATCGGCAATTGAACGCCACGGGCCCGCGCAGGCGGCGCCCTGAGGCATCCGGCAGGGCGGGGGCGCCGGCCGGATAGGCAGCGCCCATTGGCGGCGCCGGCGGCTCATGGCAATATCCGGCGACCATGAGAAAATTGCCTCCGATGAATGCCGTCCGGATGTTCGAGGTCGCAGCGCGGCACGTCAATTTCACCAAGGCAGCCGAAGAGCTGCACGTCACGCATGGCGCCGTCAGCCGGCAAGTCGCGCTGCTCGAGGCCTGGCTGGGGGTCCCGCTGTTCTTGCGGTCGGCATCGCAGCTGGCGCTCACCGACGCCGGCCGCGATTATCTCGAGCAGATAACGATGGGCCTCGATCTGATCGCGGTCGCGTCCATGCAGGCCCGGCAGCAATCCGCGGGGGCCGGCCTGCGGGTCAACGCGCCGCCGACATTCATGATGCGCTGGCTGATCCCCAGGCTTTCGCGTTTCCAGCGGGCGCGGCCCGAAATCGATGTGCGGCTGACCACGTCCATCGCGCCGGTCAACTTCCAGGACCATGGCTACGATCTGGCGATACGCACCGACTACGCGCCACTGCTGCATTGCTGCTCCATCCCCGTGATGAGCGAAGTGGTCGTGCCCGTCTGCCACGCCGACCTGCTGGAGTGGCCGGGGCTCGCGCAGCCGGAGGATCTGGCGCGCCACACGCTGCTCAGCTATGCCACGGAATCGTATTCCTGGTCCGAATGGCTGCATGGCGTCGGATGCGGCCATGTGCGGCCGGTCAACATACTGAGCTTCGAACAGATGTATTTCTCGCTGCAGGCGACCATGGAAGGCCTGGGCGTCATGCTGGTGCCGCTCTTTCTCGTCCTCGACGACATCATCGCCGGCAGGCTGGTGGTGCCTTTGGACATACCGCCGGTCAAGCGGCGCACGTATTACGTCAGTTATCCCAACCTTCCCGCGGAGCGCCGCGCCGCGCGCGCGTTCCGCGACTGGCTCGTGAGCGAGGGCGCCGACGCCGAGCGGTCTCTCGCCGCCTGGATGCGGTCGCGCGGCTGGTCCGCCTGACCCCGGCCTCGAACCGCCCGCGCGGACCCGCCTGACCGGGCGGCGCGGCATAGGCAGTCCACCGGAATATTTGCAAAATTTTTCGAACGCGCTTTTAATATGAGATTAATTCTCATTACCGATTGAGCGGCCCGGCGCCGGCCCATGGCCATGCCGCGCTCCCGAGCCCCATGTCCAGCGAACAGCTCACGTCCTTCCGCGATGTCGAAGCCCTGTACACCGAGTACGGCGATTGGCTGGACAGGTGGCTGCGCCGCAAGCTCGGGCACGCCGCGGACGCGGCCGACCTGACGCAGGATACCTTCCTGCGCGTGCTGGGACGTCTGCACGCGCAGCCCGCTGCGGCATTGATCGTGCGCGAGCCCTACCGCTACCTCGCCACCATTGCCAACGGCCTGGTGGCCGACCATTGGCGCAGGCAGCGCGTCGAGCAGGCGTACCTGGAGGAACTGGCCCGCCGCCCCGAGGCCCTGGCGCCGTCGCCGGAAGAGCGGCTCGTTGCGGTGCAGACGCTGTGCGAACTGGATGCCATGCTCGATCGCCTGCCGGCCAAGGCGCGGCGCGCCTTCCTGCTGGCCCGGCTCGATGGCCTGGGGTGCGGGGAGATCGCCGGCGTGCTGGGCGTCTCGGACCGCATGGTGCGCAAATACCTGGCGCAGGCCATGTACCAATGCCTGCTGCTGGACGTGGGCGCAGAGTGAACCGCGCATGCCGAATGGGCGATCGTCCGTGACTGCCCCGCCTCGTTCCCCCGACAAGCGCATTCTGCAGGAAGCCGCGCAATGGTTCGCCGTGCTCCATTTCGGCGACGCGCGCGAGGAGGACCGCGCGCGCTGGCGGGCTTGGCTGGGCATGCCGGGCAGCGCCCAGCACGCGGCCTGGCGGCGCGTGGAGGCCATCAGCGGACGGTTCGGCGCGGCGGCCGAGCTGCCCGGCCGCTTCGCATTGCACGCGCGCGGCGGCGCATCGCGCCGAAAGGCCCTGGGCGCGCTGGCGGCGCTGGGCGGTTCCGCCGCCGCGGCCTGGATGGGCAGCCGCACGCAAGCGTGGGAAAGCATGCGGGCGGACCTGAGCACCGCTACCGGCGAGATCCGCGAGCAGACGTTGGCCGACGGGACGCGCATCTGGCTCAATACCGCGAGCGCCATCGACGTGCGCTACGGGGTGCGCGAACGCCGGGTGCGCCTGCTGCACGGCGAGGTCCACGTGGCCACTGCGCCGGACCCGGGCCGCGCGGGGCCGCGGCCGTTCTACCTGGACACCGCGCATGCGCGGCTGCGCCCGTTGGGCACCCGCTTCACCGTCAGGCAGGGGCGGGAAACAAGCCTGTTGTCGGTCGAGGCGGGCGCGGTCGAGATCGCGCCCGCCGGCGGCGGCGCCGCCAAGGTGGTCGAAGCGGGCAGGCGCGCGCGGTTTTCCGCAAGCGGTGTGGACGCGCCCGGGCCGCTGACCGGCGTGGCGCATGGCTGGACCCGTGGCGTGCTGGTGGTCCAGGACGTGCGGCTGGACGACTTCCTCGCCGAACTGGGTCGTTATCGGCGGGGCAGGCTGGGCTGCGATCCGGACGTGGCGGGCTTGCGGCTGGCCGGGGTCTATTCGGTGCGGGACACCGACCATGCGCTGGCGGCCCTGGAGCATGCACTGCCGGTCGAGGTGCGGCGTTACGCGCCCTGGTGGGTAATGGTAGGGTCCACGCCTACGCGCTGACGCGTGTATGGACCGGGGGGACGCTTGCCGACCGGCAAGCCGGATCCGCTATGACCCGGGTCGAATGCAAGGCGGTACGGCAAAAATTTTTTCGCGGGGCGGTTCCGGTTTGACGGACTGGTCCGGCCAACAGGATGAAAGCCGCGCGGCGGTACCGCGACGGCGCTTGTTGCCCTGTTTCCCCATGAGGATCCGCCGGATGCCACGCCACATTGCGTCAACGGGACGCCGCACCCCCGAACCCTTCCACTTGAGCGTGCTGGTCCTGTCCACGCTGCTGGCCTGGGCGCCGGCCGCATGGCCGCAGCAGGCTGCGGGCCAGCAGCGGCCGGCCCCGGCCGACGCGGTGCGCAGCTACGATCTGCCGGCCGCGCCGCTGGCCGAGGCGCTCAATCGTTTTGCCGTCGAGACGGGCATCCTGTTGTCGATCGACAGCCTGCTGGCCGACGGCAAACAGGCGCCCGCGCTGCGTGGGCGCTACAGCGTCGAGGGCGGACTGGCCGCGCTGCTGGCGGGCAGCGGCCTGCAAGCCGAACGCGACGGCCAGGGCGGCTACGCGCTGCGGCGCGGCGGCGCAGTTCTGGCCGGGGAGCAGGCCGGCGGCGTCGCGCCGGGCACCCTGACCTTGCCGTCCGTGCCGGTGATCGGCGAGCGCGAGGCCCAGCGGGATGCCGGAACCGTCGACGTCGTCACCCGCGCCGAACTCGATCGCTTCGCCGTTACCAGCACCAGCGACCTGTTCAAGGGCATACCCGGCGTGACCGCGGCCAATGCCCGCAACGGGGTCTCCTTCGACCTCAACATCCGCGGCATGCAGAGCGACCGCATCAAGGTGCTGGTCGACGGCACCCAGGCCACCAGCAACACCTCCAAGAGCTATGGCGGCGAAAACAACCACAACTATGTCGATGCCGATCTGATCAGCAGCATCGTGGTCGAGAAGGGGCCCAACATCGGCCCGAACGGCGCGGGCACCGGCGGCGCCGTGGTCAACGTGAGCACGCTGACCTCGGACGACCTGATCCGCGACGGCAAAAAGTGGGGCCTGCGCCTGCGCGGCGGCTGGGCCAACCACAACAGTCCCGGCGACGGCTACATGAACTACCAGGGCACCGCGCCGCTCGACGTCAAGACGCCGGACAAGAACCTCTCCGGCAGCGTGGCCGCCGCATGGCGCGGGCTCGACGACAAGCTCGACCTGGTGTTCGCGCACAGCCAGCGGCGCACCAGCAATTACTACGCCGGCGAGCGCGGATCGTCCACCTATGCCGTCACCGGCGCGACCGGCGAGACCCGCTATCCGCTGTCGCTCTACGGGCCCGGCCAGCAGGTTTTCAATACCTCGCAAGAAACGCATTCCACCTTGTTCAAGGCGCGCCTGGAACTGCCCGGCGACCAGTGGGCCGAACTGAGCTACAACCATTTGAACAGCCGCTTCGGCGAGTCGCGGCTGACGGCCTACGACTACAACATCGAGCAGAAGCAGCCGGCCGAAGTGCGCAAGAGCACCTGGCTGGCGCGCTATGGCTGGCGGCCGGCGTCCAACCCATTCTGGAATCTGCGCGCGAACGTCTGGAGCGTCGACCTGGACGAGCTGCATCCCGAAGTGACCTACGGGGTCTCGGGCAGCACGACCACGCGCGGCCTGGAGGCCTGGAACACGTCGGAACTGAGCGTGGCGGGCAGGGAGTTGACCTTGGCCTATGGCGGCTCGGTGCAGACCGACAAGACCACCGGCCTGGGCATTACCGAACCGCGCGGCGAGCGCAAGCTCTACAGCCTGTTCGCGCGGGCCGATGCGAAGCTGACCGAGCGGCTGTCGCTGGAGGGCGGGTTGCGCCGCGAGACCTATACCACCGATGGCACGGGCAGCTTCGTCTCGTCCGTGCCCGGGCAGAACCGCATTCCCTTCAGCGTGGAGGACGGGCATAGCCGCCTCAATCCCACCGTGGGCGTGACCTTCACGCCGTGGCGCTCGACCGATCTCTATGCCCGCTACAGCGAGGGCTGGCGCCCGCCCACGGCCAAGGAGGTCGGCCTGACCTACGGGAACGCGGGCAGCGTGCTCCAGCCCGAGGTGACGCGCAGTATCGAACTGGGCGTGCGCTCCACCCAGCGCGCGCTGTGGACCACGGACGACAGCCTGACCGTGAACCTGGCCTGGTTCAACAACCGGCACAAGAACTATATGGCGCGGATGCTCAGCACGAACAGCAACACGCCGTACTACTACTTCAACATCGACGGCGCGCGTTTTCGCGGCGCGGAGCTTTCCGCCCGCTACGACAACGGCCGTTTCTTCGCCAGCTACGCGCTCACCCAATACAGCAAGGCGCAGTTCTGCGGCTTCATGGAGCCGCAGTGCACCGATTCTTTCACCAGCGATTTCGGCATCGCCATGTTCGGCGTGGTCCTGCCGCCCAAGCGCACGCAGACGCTGGTCCTGGGCGGCCGCTTCTTCGAGCGGCGCCTGACGCTCGGCGTGCGGGCCCATTTCGTCAGCGGCGCGGCCGGCCGCCTGCAGGACAGCCAGGGCAACACCATGAACCTGGGCTGGCAGCCTTATGAAGTCTTCGACCTGTTCGGCAGCTACCGGGTCAACCGGTACCTCGACGTGAACTTCAGCATCGAGAACCTGCGCGACCGCTACTACATCGAGGCCCTGAGCACGCCCGCGCTGGCGATTCCCGCTCCCGGACGCACGGCCAAAGTCACGGTCACCTATCAATTCTGATCCCGGATTCCGCATCATGACCCTACGCGTTTCCACTGTTACCGCCGCGCTGCTGGCGCTGGCCTCGGGCGCGCTCGTCGCCGCGCCGTCCGCCCACGCCGAGCTGCCTTCCGTCGAGGCCGTCATCCATTACACCGGCAACGTTGCCGCCGGCGGCAACGGCGCCTATCCGCCCACCGGCAATGCCACCATCTACTATCCGGTAGCGGCCCTGGTCGAGGGAGAGGGCGGCAGCCTGTACGGTTCGACCGCCAATGGCGGCGGCTATGACGCGGCGTACATGGATTCCGGCGGCATCGGCGGGCTGTTCTACCGCTATGCGCCCGATGCAGGCCAGACGATCCTGGAGCGCGAGGCCGACACGGGCAATGCGCGCCCCGGCCAGCTGACCTATGCCAGCAATGGCAGGCTCTACAGCATCGAGGGCGGCCTGCGGCGCTGGACCGGAAGCGGCTGGGAGCTGCTTGCACCCACCCCCAGCGGCACGCTGAGAAATGCCTGGATCGAGGGCGCCGACGGCCGGTTGTACAACTCCAACCGGGCGCGCATTCTCTACGTGGTGAACAAGGATGGTTCCGGCGGCATGGAGACCCTGTACACCATCGCCACCACCGTGGGTTCGCAGGCGGGCCTGGTGCTGTCCCACAGCAACGGCAGGCTGTATGGAGTGGCGCGCATCCTGAAGGATACGGGCAGCGGCAACGCATGGCGGCCCATGGTTTTCAGCATTCTGCCCGACGGTACGGATTTTCGCGTTCTGGCGGAGAACATCGGCGATGCCGGCAGCTATGCGGGCCTGGAGGTCACCGCGCTGGTCGAGGCAGCCGACGGCATTCTGTACGGCGCCACCTCGATGGGCGGGGCGAACGGCAACGGCACGCTCTTCCGCATCATGCCGGACGGCAGCGATTACCGGGTCCTGTACGAGTTCGGCGCCGAGACGGCCAATATCGACGGCATGCGCCCCTCGTCGCTGGTCAAGGGGGCCGACGGCAATCTGTACGGAACGGCCATGCTCGGCGGGGTGAGTGGCAATGGGCTGATCTTCCGGTTGAATCCGGCAAGCGGCGCATACGATGCCTTGTACGCTTTCAATGCGCTGAGCGCGCACGAGACGGTCGGCAACAACAGCGGCTACAACCCCGATGGCAAGAATCCGCTGGGCCTGATGCGCGCCGGCGACGGCACGCTCTACGGCATGGCGCAACTGGGCGGTTCATACGGCTGGGGCACCGTGTTCAAGTTCAACCCCGGCGACGAAGTGCCGGTGTTCAAGTTCGAACCGGTCGTCAAGCTTTCCGCGACGGCGCCCCACAATGTGGGAGGTGGAGCGGTGGACGCGCGGTCCGTCGCGCTGGGCCAGACCGTCAAGTTCGCCTGGAGCAGCCAGCTCGCGGCCAATTGCGTGGCCAGCAGCACCGAGCCGGGCAGCGCCTGGGCCGGCAGCCGCGACGCGTCGTCCAGCGGCGAGAGCTATACGCCGGGAAGGCTGGGCGCCTGGACCTATACCCTGACCTGCGACAGCACCAGCGCCGACTTTCCCGGCCAGGTGTCGTCCACCTATGCGATCGATGTCGTTCCCGTCGAGGCCGAGCCGGTGTCGGGCGGCAACGGCGGCGCGCTCGGCTGGCTGCTGCTGCCCTTGGCTGTGCTGGGCGCCGTCCTGCGGCGCCGGGCCGCCGCCTCCACGCCGGCATGACGCGCCCGGGGTTTCGCGGCATCGCGGCCGCGGTGCTGGCGGCCGCCGGCATGCTGGCAGCCGCGGCGCCGTGCGCCGCAGCTGCCAGCGGCGAATGGCAATCCCTGTACGAGCGGGCCGGGCGCCATTACGCCGGCGGCGATGCCGCGGCTGCCGAAGCGGCGGCTCGCCAGGCCTTGCGGATGGCGCGCACGGCCCAGCGCCGCAGCGACCCGCACGTGGCCAGCAGCCTGAATCTGCTCGCCCTCGCGAGGCAGGCCCAGGGCGATGCCGCGCAGGCGGCCGAACTGCTGCGCGAGGCGCTCGCGCTGAGCGAACGCGCGCTCGGCGCCCATGCCAATACCGCGGCGCTGGCGCTGAACCTGGGCGGCGCGCTGGAAGCTGCGGGCCGGGGCGAGGAGGCGATCGCTGCCTACGAGCGCTGCCTGGCGATCGGCGAGGCGCTGCCCGGCGGCGCGGACGGGCAGGCAGCCCGTTTGCGCAAGAATGCCTTGTCCGCATTGAGCGCGCTCGCGGCCGGGCTGGGCCGGCCCGAGCAGGCGCGGGCTTACGACCGGCGCTTGCTGGCCGAGGAGGACTCCACCCTGTCCGGGCGCGAGCGGGCAGATGCCCTGGCGCGCCAGGCGCAGGCCCTGCAGGAGCAGGGCGGGGCGGACGAGGCTGCCGGCCTGCACCGTGAAGCCGCGGCGCTGCGCGAGGCCGCCGATCCGGACGACCCCGCCCTGGCGGGCCACTACAACGAACTCGCGCTCTGGCACATGCAGCGGAAGGAATACGGGGAGGCCCGGCAGCGCTTCGAGCAGGCGCTGGCACAGGCGAGGAAGCGCGAAGGCGCCGCGCGCGCCCTTCCCGAGGCCGCGATCCTGGCCAGCATGGCGAAACTGGCCGAGCAGCAGGGCGGGACCGCGCAGGCCCGCCAGGCCTATGGCGCGGCCTTGGACATCTACACAGGGCTCGGCGATGCCGATGAAGCCTTGGCCGGCAGGTCGCAGATCCTCAACCAGTTGGCCGGCCTGGACTATCGGCAACAGCGCTGGGCCGATGCCGAGCGGCGTTTTCTGGAGGCGCTGCGTTTGCTGGAACAGGCGGCCGGGCCGGCTGATCCGCGCCTGCTGCCCGTGCTGGACAACCTGGATACCTACTACGCCAGCCGGGGCCAGCCTGACAAGAGCAGGGAGTTTGCGCGCCGCGCGGCCGAGCTGAGGCAGCCCGTGCCGGCCGGTTCCGGCAGTTAGCGGCCGACCCCGGGAGATAGTATAGTCACGCCAGGGGAGCGCACCGCGCGCGGTTCGCAAGCAGGCGCGTCCCCGGAGATCGCCATGCCCGCCCCCGGTTTCGACATCCGCCTGCATCCGCCTTCTTCCTGATACCCCGCCATGCGCGTGCCGCATGGTCGCCTTCAGCCAGTGCCCGTGCGGCGTTCTTGCGCGCGGGCCGGCCCGCGGCGCTGCGCGCCTTCGTCCACGCCCCATTGAATACCTGAACGATGCGATTCATCGCCATCGCGCCTCGCCCATTGGCGGCGCGCCGGATACGCCATGACTGATACGCCTCTTCCCGTCCCGGCGGGCGACATCGCCGTGGCCGACACCTGGGACGCCGGCGACATGGGCTGCGGCGCATTGGTGTCGCGCCTGCGCCGCCGCCTGCGCGCCATGCCCGGCCAGGTGCTGTACATGGTCACCCGCGACGCCGGCGCGCCCGAGGACATTCCCGCGTGGTGCCGCATGACCCGCAACGAGCTTCTGCGCTACGACGCCCAGGCCCATGGGTTCTGGATACGATCGCGCCTGGATTGGTAGTCCGCTTTCCCCGCAGTCCCCTTTTTTCTTCAGGAGTCCGACATGAGCAAATTCGTGGTTTCCATCAGCTGCGCCAAGAACGATACCGACAAGGCCACCGTGGGCTTCGTCATCGCCAATGCCGCCGTGGCGTCCGACAAAGAGACCGTGGTGTTCCTGTCGGTCGAAGGCACGCGCCTGTCGCAGAAGGGATATGCCGACGACATCCATGAAGAAGGCTTCGCGCCGCTCAAGGACTTGATGGCCAGTTTTGCCGAGGCGGGCGGCCAGATCTACGTGTGCTCGCCGTGTTTCAAGAAACGCGGGCTGGACGAAGAGAACCTGGTGGCCGGCGCCAAGATCGTCGGCGGCGCCAAGCTGGTCGAATTCATGAGCGAAGGCGCGCCGAGCATTTGCTATTGATCGCCGGGCCGCATCCAATCCCATCTTTGATCCGGATACAAGCATGATTCCGAAACGCCTGATGGCCATCGTGTTCCTGTTGGCGGCGCTCGGCTACGTGGCCGTGAGCTTTGCCGTGTTCGAAATGCCGGCCACCGAGTCCGCCGCCGAGGAGTGCGGCTTCCTGCCGGGCGAGTTCTCCGCCGCGGAAGGCCTGGCCTATGCGCGGACAGAGGCATGGAAAGTGAGCTTCGTGCGCAAGCAGGAGTACTTCACCGCGCTGACGGTGGGGCTGGCCTTCGCCTTCATGGCCTTCGCGCTGGTGGCGGGCCGCCGGGGCGGTGCGGCGTCGGCAGGTGTGGCCGCCGGCAGCGGCGTGCTGGCGGTGTCCGCGCTGTGCATCAGCTGCATCGCGCCGGCGCTTTCGGTGGTGGGGCTGGGCGTGGCGGGCAGCTTCCTCGCGGGGGTGCCGAAATGGCTGATCGCGCTCAATACCCTGCTGTTCACCGCCTGGGGAACGCTGTTCCTGTCGCGTCGTCTGGCGACCTGCGCATTGCCGCCCGCCCAGGCGGGGGGAACGGCATGCGCGCCGCAGGCGCAGCATTGAACGACGTCAATAACCGATAACGATAGACAACCGGGGGTCTCCTCATGAAACGACGCCTTGCCGCCGCCACCGCGGCGATGCTGGTGCTTGTCCAAGTCGCGCCCGCAGCGGCCGCCGACTATGCCGCGATATTGACCCCGGCGCGTCCGGGCCTGCCGCTGGCGCACCCGCTGGCCGACAAGCCTCTCGCGCCGCCGCCGCTCTCTTCCATGGCCGACCGCCCGGTCAAGCCGGCATACGTGGCCGGCTTGCCGGGCTTGCCGCAATACCGCATGGTCAGCGACGATTTCGGCCGCAAGATTCCCAAGTTCGACGGCGTGTTCATCCGCAAGAGCCGGGTCGAGAACGGCGAGGTGGTCATTCCGCCGGGCGGCCTGTATTACCACGAGGACACCTGGGGCGGCGAGGTCGCGCTGCGCGGCGAGATCGTGCCCGTGCTGGGCCGCATGGCGACCTACGTCGACTACGACATGTCCATCGAGGTGCAGGAGAACGTGACCATTCCGGCCGGCGGCAGCGCGGTCGTGGGCGGCACGGTCTACCACTATTACGCGACGGTCGGCCACGAGACCATGGCCAACCATGCGCTGCACGTCAAGACCATCGCCGGCACCGATTGGGAATGGGCCTTCGGCGCGCCCGTGCTGTCGGCCAACGAAACCAATTGGTGGGGCAACCGCTTCACGCAGCTCTACAACCAGGGGCAGGCGCGCGAGGTCTCGCCGCAGAAGCTGGAGTTCGACTGGCTCAGCGGCATACGCATGGACCGGCTGCTGCTGGCCGAGCAGAAAGTCTTCGCCGGCCTGGCCGCGCAGGGCGATTCCTGGCAGGTCGGCGCGCGCACGCTGCGCGTCGCCCAGGTCGACGAGCAGGCCGGCACGGCGACGCTGGAACTGCTCGAGAACGGCGAAGTGAAGAATACCCGCACCGTGGGTCCGGTCAAGAAAGAGCTGCTGATCGAGGATACCGCCGCGCGCAAGGCGCTGGTGTTCGAGGACGGCGACATGGTGGCGTTCCTGTCGCCCTGGCCCAACGCCTTCGAGGGCGGCAAGGCCAACCTCAAGGTCTACGGCAAGGCGTTCAGCCTGCGCTACGGCGAGGACTACGCGCCGGATCCGCGCTACGCCTCCTATCCCGTCGGCTGCCCGACCGGGCACAACTTCGGCTTCATGCTGGTCAACAAGGAAGAGATCCGGCTCAAGCCCGGCGCTTCGGCAACCGGCCCGGAGGGCTACTTCAAGATCGTGGTGGACGCCATCGACGGCGACAAGGTCACCGCCTGGCACGTGGAGGACAAGGACGGCGCGCGCTCGATCAACCTGGGCGGCCCCGAGGTGGCCAGCGTCGACCTGGTGCTGGGCCAGGGGCGCGTGGCGGGCCAGGCCATCCTGAAAGACGTCGGGCGCACCATGCTGGCACGCATGTACGATGCCGCGGCGCGCGCCGATGGCAACGCCGCGCCTGCGGGCGCGCAAGCGCCCGCGCAGCCGCAGGAACCGGCCGCGAGCGCGGGGATGTCGCCGTCGCTGATCATCGCGCTGGCGCTGCTCGCGCTCGGCTGCCTGGTCGTCGGCTTCGAACTGGGGCGCCGCCGGCGCGCCTGATTGCCACTGCATTATTGGAAACGGTCATGGAACTTTCGGCCCAACACGCGCATGCGCCGGACGTCGGCTTCGACGGCGGCGATCTCGATTGCGGCAACGGCTTGCTGCTGCTGATCCGCAAACATATCGATCCGCTGCCGCGCGGCGGCCTGCTGGAGATCCTGTCGCGCGAGATCTCCGTGGACGAGGACTTGCCGGCCTGGTGCCGCCTGACCGGCAACGAACTGGTCTCGTGGACCAAGACCGGCAAGCAGCGCAGCTTCCTGGTCTGCAAGGGCCGGCTGGCCGAGCGCGATGCGGCTGTGGCTGTCGCGGCGGTCGAACCGGCCGCGCCGGTTGCGGCGCCCATGCGCCGCCGCGAGCCCGTCGCCGCGCCGCCGGTGCCGGAGCTGGCGGTCATGGGCATAGGCAGCTGGCCCCGGCCGCGCTGGATGATCGAGGCCATGCACGCCTATGTGGAAGGGCGGCTTTCCGAGGCGGCCTTCCACGAGACGGCGGACGATGCCGTGCGCCTGGTCGTGGCGGCCCAGGAGAAGGCGGGCGTCGACGTCATGACCGACGGCGAGCAGCGGCGCGACAGCTACGCGAGTTTCGTCGCTTCGCGCCTGGACAACTGCCAGCTGATCCCGCTGGCCGACCTGCTGCCGCTGGTGGACGACCCGGAGGAATTCGCCGCCGAACTGCGCGCGCTCGACATTCCCGCCGGCGACGTCCGCCATCCGGCGGTGTTCGGCGCGCTGTCGCGTTCGCGCCCGCTGGTGGCGCACGAGGTCGATTTCCTGCGCGCGGCAAGCGACAAGCCGGTCAAGGTCGCGTTGCCCGGCCCCTACCTGCTCACCCGCACGATGTGGATGGAATGCATTTCCGACCGCGCCTACGACAGCCGCGAGCAACTGGCCGCGGACATCGTCCGGGTGCTGCGCGAGGAGCTGCAGGAACTGCTCGATGCGGGCGCCTCCATCATCCAGTTCGACGAGCCCGTGCTTTCCGAGGTGGTGTTCGCCGGCGCCAAGAACAAGCGCAGCTTCATGTGCGGAGCGCTATCCGAGTCCCTGCCTCCGGAACAGGAACTGGGCTTCGCGCGCGATCTGCTCAATGCCGTGTTCGACGGCATGCCGCGCGAGCGCACCGCGCTGCACGTGTGCCGCGGCAACTGGACTCCCGACGAAAGCGTCGCCCTCGCGGGCAGCTACGCGCCCCTGGTCGGTACGCTGGCGCAGGTGCGGGTGGGCGCCTATCTGCTGGAAATGTGCACGCCGCGCGCCGGCGACGTCGAGATCCTGAAGCAGTTGCCCGACGATGCGCGCATAGGCATAGGCGTGGTCAACCAGAAAGACTGCAGCGTGGAGTCCGTGGACGGGGTGGCGGCGCGCATCCAGCGCGGCATCGACCTGTTCGGGCGCGAGCGCCTGCTGCTGCACCCGGACTGCGGCTTCGCCACCTTCGCCGACAACGCCATCTGCTCGGCCGGACACGCGCAGGAAAAACTGGCGGCCATCGCCCAGGCGGTGGCGCGCTTCCGCGTGTAGGGCGCGCGGAAGCGCGCAGGAGCTCAATCCAGCGCGATGTTCAGCTTCTGCAGCACCTGGCCGAACTTGCGGTTCTCGTCGGCCAGCGTCTTGACGAACTCGGGGCGGGTCATCGTATAGGGTTCGTAGAACATGCCGTCATAGCGCTTGGCGATCTCGGGGTCGCGCACCACCGCGGCGACGTCCGCCTGGATCTTGTCGGCGATTTCGGCGGGCGTGCCCTTGGGCGCCAGCAGCGCCACCGAACCCATCAGGTCGTAGCCCGCCGGTCCGCCCGATTCGCTGATGGTGGGCACTTCCGGAAAACCTTCCAGCCGCTTGGGCGACGACACGGCGAGGTAGCGCACCTTGCCGGCGCGCTGCAGCGGACCGGCGCTGCCGCCGCTGCCGAAGGCCCAGGCCAGTTCCTTGTTGGCTACGGCGGTGTACAGCTGCCCCATCTCCTTGTAGGGGACGTGCATCATCTCCACGCCGGCCTCCTGTTCCAGCATCGCGCCGCCGATGTGGCCGGGGCTGCCGATGAACCAGGAGCCGTAGGTGATCTTGCCCGGCTGCGCGCGCGCGGCCTTGAGCAGGTCGCCGGTCGATTTGTAGGGGCTGTCGACCGGCACGACCAGGAAGAAGTAGTTGCGCAGCATCGGCGTGATGGGCTCGAAATCGCGCATCAGGTCGTAGGGCAGCTTCTTGAACAGATAGGGCTGGGCGCTGGTCTGCGCGTTGTCCATCTGGACCAGCGTATAGCCGTCGGCCGCGCTGCGCTTGACCGCGTCCACCGCGATGAAGCCGTTGCCGCCCGGCTTGTTTTCCACCACGACGGGCTGGCCCCATTTCTGCGACAGCTTGTCGGCCACGAGCCGCAGCGCCACGTCGGGTCCGGCGCCGACGGGAAAGGTCGAGACGATCTTGACCGGCTTGTTCGGATAGGCCTGGGCCTGGGCGGCCAGCGGCGCGGCCAGGGTCAGGAGCGTCGCGGCGAGCACGGTGGGGAGCAGCGGTGTTTTCATGGTTATCTGTCCGGAGAAAAACGTCACGAGGCGATGCTGCGCGAGCAGCTTCTAGCGCCAACTGTGCCACCGGTTGCGGCAGCCGTGTCGGGGCATAAGCGCTTTCGGCAGCGGTAGAAGCATTTTGTTGCGCCTGGCGGGAAAGGGGCGGACCCGCCGCCGTCGCCATAAGCAGATTCGTCCATGGCGTCAGCCTTTTGCTGCGCTGCCCACGTGGTGGCGGCGCCATAATGGCCCGATGCCGGAGGAGGGCGCTGCGGCCGGCGGCCGGATCGGCGACCCGATGGACCGGACGCCGCCATCAAGCAAATGGAAGGGTAATGAGGCGGGCCGATACGATTCTGCTGGGGCAGGTCTTGACGCTGGACGATGCCGGCACGCGCGCGCAGGCGCTCGCGATCGGGAACGGCAGGGTGCTGGCCACCGGCAGCCGCGAGGCGATGCTGGCGCTGCGCGGACCGGGAACCGAAGTCAGGGATTTTCCCGGTTGCGCGATCATCCCCGGTTTCAACGATGCCCATGCCCACATGGACTCCATCGGCACGCGGCTCATACGGCCGACCCTGGAGGGGGCGCACGGCATCCCCGAGATACTCGCGCGCATCCGCAGCCTGGCGCAGCGCACGCCGCCCGGGCAGTGGATCGTCACGATGCCGGCGGGGCAGCCTCCCTATTATTTCGACGCGCCATCGACGCTGCGCGAAGGCCGGCTGCCCAATCGCTACGAACTGGACAGCGTGGCGCCCGACCATCCCGTCTACATCCCGTCTCCCAGCGGGTATTGGGGCCAGCCGCCCTGCCATGCCGCGATGAACTCGCTGGGCCTGGCGCTCAATGGCGTCGGACGCGGCACGGTGCCGGCGACACCCGCGACCATCATCGAGAAAGACGCCGATGGCGAGCCGCTGGGCCTGTTCACGGAGCTGGGCTTCGTCAACACCCTGGAGCCGGACCTGCTGCCGGCGGTGCCCCGCTTCAGCTACGAACAGCGGCGAGAGGGCATCGTCCGGGCGATGGATCTCTATCATCGCGCCGGCATCACCAGCATCTACGAGGGCCACGGCAGCGCTCCCGAGGTGATCGCCGCCTACCGGGACATGTGGGAGCGCGGCGAGCTGACGATGCGCACCGCGATGACCGTCAGCCCACGCTGGCGCAGCCTGGAGGAGGCGGCCGCCGCGATGCGCGACTGGGCGCCGCTGCTCAGGGGGCGGGGCGTAGGCGATGCCGTGTTCCGGGTGTCCGGCGTGTTCCTCGCGCATGGCGGGGACCCCTGCGTCCAGGCCATCCAGCGCCGCGAACTCGACTACATGGGATGGTCGGGCTACGTGCAGCAGGCCAATTCGACCGAAGAGTTCGAGACCTTGTGCATGCTCGCCGGGCAGTACGACCTGCGCGTGCATACGGTGGTGTCCGACAAGCTGTCGCAAATCGTCCCGGTCATGGAGCGGCTCGCCGGGCGTTTCCCCATCGGCGAGCGGCGCTGGGTGCTGGAGCACATCAGCCGGTCCACGCCGGACGAACTGGCTGCGCTGCGACGCCTCGGGGTCGGCACGACGCTGATTCCCGGCCAGTACCTGTGGAAGCATGGCAGGCCGTTTCTCTCCATCGATCCGCAGGCCATGGACTACGTTTCGCCGGCCCGCCAGTTGTTCGAGCTGGGCGTGCCGGTGGCTGCCGGGACGGATTCCGTGCCCTACGATCCCCTGTTCTGCATGTGGGCCATGGCTACCCGCCGCGAGCGGACCACGGGGCGGGTCATGGGGCCGGGCGGCATTGCGTCGAACGAGGTGGCGTTGCGCCTGGTGACCCGGGGCGGTGCCTGGCTCACGTTCGAAGAAGGCGAAAAAGGGCAGCTCGTTGCCGGCCATCATGCCGATCTCGCCGTATTGTCCGGCGACCCGCTGGCGACGCCGGCCGAGGCGCTTCGCGATCTGAGGTGTCTGGCCACGATGGTGGGCGGCCGATGGGTGTACGCGGAAGGGTAGCGCGCAGCAACGGCGCGCCGGAGGAAGGGCAATGAATTGGGATTTTCCTTATGCGTCCCGGCGCATGCCGGTGCTGGCCGAGCACGTGGTCGCCAGCTCGCAGCCGCTGGCGGTACAGGCCGGGCTGTCGATGATGGCGCGCGGGGGCAGCGCCGTCGATGCGGCGATCGCCGCTGCGGCCGTGCTGACGGTGGTCGAGCCGGTCATGAACGGCCTGGGCTCGGACACGCTGGCCATCGTCTGGGACGGATCGGCGGTGCGCGGCCTGACGGGCTGCGGCCGGTCGCCGCGCGCCTGGACGCCCGAGCGCTTTGCCGGACGCTCCCGCATGCCGGCGGAAGGATGGGACAGCGTAACGGTGCCGGGCGGGGTGTCGGCCTGGATGGCGCTTGCCGAGATGGGGGCGAGGCTGCCGTGGCCCGTGCTGATGGAGCCGGCCATCCGCTATGCGCGCGAGGGATTCCTGGTTTCCCCGCAGATCGCGCGGCTGTGGGCCCGGCAGGTTCCCCGGCTGCGCGGGCAGCCCGGGTTCGCCGCGGCATTCCTGCCGCAAGGCCGGGCGCCGCTGCCCGGCGAGCGGTTCCGCTTGCCCGTGCTGGGCGACACGCTCGGCCGTATCGCCGATACGCAGGGGCGCGATTTCTACGAAGGCAGGTCGGCGCGGTTGCTCGCCGCGCACGCGCGGGAGCACGGCGGCGCGTTGAGCATGGACGATCTGGCGGCCCAGCGCGCCGAGTGGGTCGTGCCCATGCATGGCGACTATCGCGGGCTGCGTGTCCATGAACTGCCGCCCAATTCGCAAGGCCTTGCCGTGTTGATCGCGCTGGGAATCCTCGCCCATTTCGAGCTGGGGCCGGACGTGGCGCCCGATCAGCGCGCCCACCTCCAGATCGAGGCCATGAAAATGGCGTTCGCCGACGTCTACGCGCATCTGGCCGATCCTGACGCGATGGCCGTCCCGCCGGACTGGCTGCTCGAGCCCGCGTACCTGGCCCAGCGCGCCCGCGAGGTATCGCTGCACAGGGCGGGCAATTACGGCGCGCGTCCGCTGCCGGGGGGCGGCACCGTCTATCTGGCTGCGGCGGACGGCGGCGGCCTGATGGTCTCGCTGATCCAATCCAACTACCACGGCTTCGGGTCGGGCGTGGTCGTGCCGGAGTCGGGCATCAGCCTCAACAACCGGGGGTCGGGCTTCGTGCTGCAGCTGGGGCATCCGAACCGGGTGGCGGGCGGGAAGCTGCCGTTCCACACCATCATTCCTGCCATGCTGACCCGCGGCGGCCGGCCGCTGGCCGCCCTGGGCGTGGTCGGGGCCGATATGCAGCCGCAGGGCCAGGTGCAGGTGATTTGCGCGCTGGCCGATCTGGGCCTGAATCCCCAGGCGGCGCTGGACATGCCGCGCTGGCGCATCGACGACGCCGGCATGCTGCGGCTGGAAGCGCATTTCGACGCCGGCGTGGCCCAGGCCCTGGCCGCGCGCGGCCATCCGGTCAAGAGCGCGAGTGCGCTGGACGACCTGGATTTCGGCGGAGCGCAACTGATCGTGCGCAGCGGCGAGGGCTACGTGGGGGCGTCCGAGCCGAGGCGCGATGGCGCCGCCGCCGGCTTCTGATCCGGCGGTCCGCGGGCCGGAGCTATTGGCGCAAATCGAGCTTGAGCGTACGGATGAGGGCGCCGAATTTGTCGATCTCGGAACGCTGGAAGTCGGCCAGTTCCTTGGGCGTGCCCGCCACCACCGTGACGCCGTCGCGGACCAGCGGATCGCGCACCGCCGGATCGGCGAAGATGCGGGCGGTTTCCTTGTGCAGGCGTTCGACGATGGCCTGCGGCGTCCCGGCCGGCGCATAGAGCGCGAACCATAGCAGCAGCTCGTAGCCCGGCACTCCCGCCTCGACCATGGTGGGCATCTCCGGGAGGGCCGGCGAGCGCTGCTGCGAGGTGACGGCCAGGCCGCGCAGACGGCCGTCCTTCACGACGGGGGCCGACAGCGCGATGCTTTCGATCAGCATGTCGACGTGTCCGCCCATGACGTCCTGCAGCGCCTGGGCGGGGCCCTTGGCGGGAACGTGCAGGAACGCCGTGCCGGTGGTCGACGCGAGCATTTCCATGCCCAGGTGCCCGGTGGTGCCGACGCCGGCGGAGGTATAGGTGATCTTGTCCTGCCGGCTCCTGGACAGGGCCAGCAGGTCGGCGACGGTCTTGACCGGCAAGCTGGGGTTGACCATCAGGACGCTGGGCACCGCCGCGACCAGGCTGATCGGTTCGAAGCTGGCGACCGGATCGTAGGGAAGCTTCATGAACGCCACGTTCACCGCATGCGACGCATTGGCGCCCAGCAGGATGGTGTAGCCGTCGGGCTTGGCCTTGGCGACGTGGTCGCTGCCTATGGTCGCGCCGGCCCCGGGACGGTTTTCCACGACCACGGACTGCTTCAGGCTGGCCTCCAGGTGCTGTGCCAGGACGCGGCCGATCCGGTCGGTCACGCTGCCCGCCGGAAACGGAACCACCAGCTTGATCATGCGGTCGGGCCAGCCGGCGGCCTCGTTGGCATGGGCCGGGGCGGCCAGGACGGCCACCGGAAACGCGGCCGTTGCCAGGATGCGATGCATGGTGTTGCGCAGATGTTTCATGCTCTGTTCCTCGTTGTGATCAACAGCGGGGCACGGTGCCTTCCCGTAAGGGCATTCTCGGGCGGATGCCCGATCCCTGCGCGGCAAAATGGTTCTGCCGCGGCGCAATTTCTTTATGTGCCGGGGTGACCGGGGGCAGCGCGGCGCGGCATAAGTTTTTTAGTCCGACAAAGAAGCGTTACCGGCTGGCATGGCCGGGCCGGCGCGCCGAGAATAGGCGGACTATCCGAGGACATCGAGATGAAAATCTTTCCCAGCCTGCAATTGCACATGCCGCAGGTTGACCTGCAGGAAATCATGGATTACCTGTCGTCGACCGACGAGCGGCGCACCTACCCGCTGTGGCAGGAGGACGACTGCCTGTGCTTCGTGGCGCGCGGCCGCGAGTACCGCAGCGAATTCCACCTGAATCCCAGCCACGAGCTCCAATACTCGCTCAAGGGCGACCTGCACCTGCATTACCGTACGCCCGAAGGCGTCGAGAAGGTGGCCGTCGTGCCCGAGGGGCACTGCCTGTACCAGCCTCCGATGGTGCCGCATTCGCCGCGTTTCCCGCCGGATGCGTTCCAGCTCGTGGTCGAGCGCATGCGGCGTCCCGGCGAAGTGGACCGTTTCCATTGGTTCTGCCCGTCGTGCGACAACCTGCTGCACGAAGAAACGTTCATCGTGAACGACTACGGAACCGACCCGGTTTCCCGAGCCTACGACAATTTCTGGGGCTCGCTCGAATTCCGCACCTGCAAGAAGTGCGGCACTGTCATGCCGGAACGTTGAGCGCACAGAGGCAATTCATGAAAAACATCCCAAGCACGCTGTCGGAACAGCTGCAGCCCAGCCAGACGGCGTTGGTGATCGTAGACATGCAGAACGACTTCTGCGCCGAAGGCGGCTACCTGCACCGCACGCGCGCAGAAAGCGGCCGCAATCCCATCCGCGTGGACAGCAACGCGCGCATCGCCGATCGCATCGGGGAGCTGGCGCAGGCGGCCCGCCGCGCCGGGGCGACGGTGGCCTGGCTGCGGTCCGTGTACGACTTCAAGTACCTGGCCGACGCGCACATCGCCATGCGCGAGGGCGAAGGCTGCTGCATGGAAGGCACCTGGGGCGCGGATTTCTTCCGCATCCAGCCCGAGCCGGGCGACGTGCTGGCCGACAAGCACACCTTCAGCGGCTTTCACGAGACTACCCTGCATGCCCAACTGCAGGCGCGCGGCATCCGCACGCTGGTGCTGACGGGCGTGGCCACCAACGTATGCGTGGATTCCACGCTGCGCCATGGCTTTTTCCTGGGCTACCACATCGTGGTCCTGGAGGATTGCGTGGGCAGCGGCAACCCGACCGGGCACGAGGGCACCCTGTCCACCGTCAGGGTCAACTTCGGCTCGGTCATTTCCTCCGCCGAGTTCCTGCAAGTGCTCGGCGAACACGCGCCGGCCCTGCAGGCGCTCTGAACCGGGAGATTCCCATGTTCCTGCTGCGCTACCTCCTCGCTCCTTTGCTGCTGATCGCCGGCGCGGCCGGCGCGCAGGACTTCCCGCAACGGCCCGTGCGCATCGTCGTGCCCGTGCCGGCGGGCGGCGGAACCGACGCGCTGGCGCGCAAGCTCGGCGAGCGCATGGCCGACTCGCTCGGCCAGCCGGTCGTCGTCGAGAACCGGACCGGCAGCGCCGGCCTGATCGGCGCCGCCGCGGTGGCCAAGGCCAAGCCGGACGGCTATACGCTGCTGCTGGGCTTCACCGGCATCCTGGCCATCAGCCCCAGTCTTTATCGCAGCCTGCCGCTGGATCCGCTGCGCGAACTCGAGCCCGTGACCATGCTGGTGCACTCGCCGCTGTTGCTGGTGGGGCGGGAAGGCGGGCGCGTGGCCGGATTCGACGACCTGCGGCGCCTGGGCCGGGAAACCCCCGGGCCGAGCTACGGCACGCCCGGGAACGGCTCGTCCATGCACCTGACGGGCGAACTCCTCGCGCGCTCGGCCGGCATCCACATGCTGCACGTCCCGTACCGCGGCAGCATCGATGCGCTGCAGGCCCTGCTGGGCGGACAGATCGACAGCGCGATCAGCGACGTGCCGTTCTACCTGCCTTATCTGCAGGCTGGGCGGGTCAAGGGCGCCGCCATCACCGGAACGCGCCGCCATCCGCTGTTGCCCGGGGTGCCGACCTTCGCCGAACTCGGCGTGGCGCAGCTGGACGAGGTGCTCAGCTGGCAGGGACTGTTCGCGCCGGCGGGAACCCCGCCGGCGGTGCTCGAGCGGATACGGTCGGCGGCGGTGGCGGCCATGCGCAGCCAGGAGCTGCGCGCGATGATGGTGGGGCAGGGGTATACCGTCGATACCACGAGCGGGAAGGATTTCAAGCAATTCATCGCCGCGGACGCGGCGCGCTGGGGGAAAATCATCAGGGAGGCGGGAATCCGCCTCGATCAATGACGGGCGTTCCTGCAATAATGCAGCCATGACCGCGCACCCCCTGCCCGCCTTCGATCCGGGCCTGCGTGGGCTCCGCGTCGGGGACGTCTCGATCACGCGCATCGAGGATTATCACGGCCCCGGCCTGACCGGCACAGGCATGTTCCCCGCGCTGCTTCCCGACATGTGGGAGGCGCAGCGGGATTGGCTGGTGCCGCACTTCTACGATCCGCAGAGCAGCCGCCTGCGCACCAGCATCCACAGCTGGCTGGTCGTCACGCCGCACCACAAGATCCTGATCGACTGCTGCATCGGCAACCACAAGAACCGGCCGTCCGACCCGCGCTTCCACATGCGCGACGAGCCCTGGCTGCAGCGCCTGGCGGCCGCCGGCGCGCACCCGGACGAGATCGACTTCGTGATGTGCACGCATTTCCACGCGGATCACGTCGGCTGGAATACCTGTCTGCGGGACGGCCGCTGGGTGCCGACCTTCCGCAACGCCCGCTATCTGTTCAAGCGCGCGGAGTTCGACCGCTGGGACGAACGCCGTCCGGACCACGTGCCGCGCGAGTCGCAGCGCTTCGTGTTCGCGGACAGCATCCTGCCGGTCGTCGAGTCGGGCCAGGCGGTGCTGATAGACGACGGGCACGTGGTGGACGACCGGCTGACGGTCGAGCCCGCCCCGGGGCATACCGCGGGGAACGCGACGATCCGGTTGCGGGCCGGCGGCGACCAGGCCCTGTTCAGCGGCGACGTCATCCATCACCCGATCCAGCTGCCTTACCCGGCGCTGTGCTCGATATTCGACGACGACCCCGTGGTGGGACTCCAGACCCGGCTGGACCTGCTGGCTGCCGCGGCGCAGGATGGCCTGCTGTTGCTGCCGACGCATTTCGCGGCGCCGTTCCATTGCCGGGTCAGGGCCGCGGGGGCGGGTTTCCTGCCCTCCTGGCCGGGCGCCTGAGCTCCCGGTCCGCGCCGCATGCTTCACACCAAACACCTCAAGCCCTTTCTCGCCGTCGTGCGCCACGGCAACCTTACGCGCGCCAGCGAAGAATTGCGCCGCGCGCAATCCGCGGTGTCGCGCTCGGTCCAGGAACTGGAGGCATGGTTCGGGGTGGCCTTGTTCGAACGGGGCGCGCGCCAGTGGCTGCTGACCAATTTCGGCCAGGCCCTGTCGCGGCGCACGGAAATGGCCTTTGCCGAACTGCAGAGCGCCTGCGACCTGTTGTGCGAGCGCCATCCTGCCTCGGCCGCGCGGCTGCGGGCCGCGCCGTTTTTCTCGCTGTCGGTGCACGAACGCCGGCTCGAGCTGCTGTTCGCCTTCACCGAGCGCAAGCACATCAGCACCGCGGCCGCGTCGGTGGGCGTGTCGCAGCCGGCCGCCAGCATGGCGCTCTACGATCTCGAGTCCAGCGTGGGCGTGCCGCTGTTCGACCGGGCCCATGCGGGCGTGGCCTTGAACGAATGCGGCGAATTGCTGCTGGCGCACGTCAAGCGCGCGCTGGCGCAGCTAAGGCTGGCGGCCAGCGAAATCTCCGCGCTGAAAGGGGTGATCGAGGGGCAGGTGGTGGTGGGCGCGCTGCCGTTCAGCCGGCCCTTCGTGCTGCCGGTGGCGATCGGGCGGGTCTTGCGGGAACATCCGCGCCTGCAGGTGCGAACGCTGGAGGCGCCCATGGATGCGCTGATCGCCGGGCTGAGGCTGGGCGACGTCGATTTCCTGACCGGCGCGCTGCCGCTGGAACCGGTGGAAAGCGGCCTGGTGGTCGAGCAATTGATGAGCGAGCCCATGGCCGTGCTGGCGCGCGCGGATCATCCCCTGGCCGCGGCCTCCGCGCTGGACCTGGCCGACCTGCTGGACGCGTCGTGGGTGCTGTCGCGGCCCGGGACGCCGAGCCGCGAGGCGCTGAGCTCCTGCCTGGCCCAGCAGGGGCTGACCGAACCGCAGGTGGCGGTGGAGTCGTCGGACATCTCGGTGATCCGCGGCCTGCTGCTCGAGACCGACATGATCTCGGCCGCGTCGCGCCAGCTGTTCTCGCATGAACTGAAGGCGGGCGTGCTGGTGACGCTGCCGGTGAGCCTGCCGGGCACCGAGCGCCCGATGGGCATCCTGCGGCGCACGTCGGAGCATTCGTCGCCGGGGGCGCAGCTGCTGATCGACGAGGTCCGGCAGGTCTGCCGCAACGAGGCCTCGGTGGCGGAACAGGCGTGACGGCGCGGCGCCGCCACGCCTGAGGGGCTCAGCTGCTCTTCTTGCAGGCCTCTTCGATGCGCTGGCCGATGCCGGCATCGACGTTCTTCCAGTACTCGAACACCCGTTCCAGCACCGGCGAGCGTACGCCGGACTTGAGCGTGCCGACCACGGTCTGGACCAGGCGCTCGCGCTGCGCGTCGTCGAACACGCCGCGCACCAGGGCGCCGGCCTGGCCGAAATCGTCGTCGTCCCTGCGCAGCTTGTAGGCTTCGCGGACCAGGTTGCCGTCGTTCTCCCAGCTGTCTTCCATGGGGCCCGTCTCGTCGGCCCAGGCGCGGCCGCTGCTGTTCGGCACGTAGGTCGCGGCGTTGCCGGCGTGGTGGTAGGTCATGTGGCCGTCGAACATATAGGTATTGACGGGCACCTTGGGCTGGTTGACGGGCAACTGGTTGAAATTGGTGCCGATGCGGGCGCGCTGGGCGTCGTTGTAGGCGAAGGCGCGGCCCAGCAGCATCTTGTCGGGCGACAGGCCGATGCCCGGCACGGTGTTGCCGGGCGAGAACGCCGCCTGCTCGATCTGCGCGAAGAAGTTCTCCGGGTTGCGGTTCAGCGTCATCACGCCGACCTTGATCAGCGGGTAGTCCTTGTGCGGCCAGACCTTGGTCAGGTCGAAGGGGTTGAAGCGGTAGGTCTTGGCCTCGGCGTAGGGCATGACCTGCACCGACATCACCCACTTCGGATGATCGCCCCGGGCAATGGCCTCGAACAGGTCGCGGCGATGGTAGTCGGCGTCCATGCCGGCGATGCGGGCGGCCTCTTCGTTGGTGAGGTTCTTCTCGCCCTGCTGGTTGTGGAAGTGGTACTTGACCCAGAATTTCTCGCCCTGGGCGTTGATCCACATATAGGTGTGCGAGCCGAAGCCGTTCATGTGGCGCCACGACTGGGGCAGGCCGCGGTCGCCCATCAGGTAGGTGACCTGGTGCGCGCTTTCGGGATTGTTGGTCCAGAAGTCCCATTGCATGTGGGCGTCGCGCAGGCCGGAGTCGGGCAGGCGCTTCTGGCTGCGGATGAAGTGGGGGAACTTCATCGGGTCGCGCACGAAGAAGACAGGCGTGTTGTTGCCGACCAGGTCGTAATTGCCTTCGCTGGTGTAGAACTTCAGCGAGAAGCCGCGTACGTCGCGCCAGGTATCGGGGCTGCCGGACTCGCCCGCCACGGTCGAGAAGCGGGCCAGCGTTTCGGTCTTACAGCCTTTCTGGAACAACGCGGCCCTGGTGTAGCGCGAGACGTCCTCGGTCGTCTCGAATTCGCCGAAAGCGCCCGACCCTTTGGCGTGCGGCTGGCGCTCGGGCACTTTTTCGCGGTTGAAGTGTGCCATCTGCTCGAGGAAGTGCACGTCGTGCAGAAGGATGGGGCCATCGCTGCCCACGGTCAGCGAATTGCGGTCGCTGGGTGCCGGGGCGCCGAAACTGGTGGTGGAATGGCCGGGAAGCGCGTTCTTGTCGGTCATGTCTGACTCCTGTTGGCTCGGGGAAGGATGGGCGGGCGGAGCCGCCTCTGCGTTCATTGTCCGGGCCAAGCAGCTCAAGCGTCAACCTGGATGCGCCGCCAGTATCCGCCGCTATTGCCCGGCGGCCGGACGCGGTCGGTGTCCGGTTCTGCGGCGGGGTCGCAAGGCGCGTCAGAATTATTTATCGGCCGAATTCCGCGACGCGGGATTTCAATATTGCCGATTCCTCCCCGTTGCGTAGACTCGTCTCCGAAATTTGAACAACGTTCCCAAGCGGACGCAGGCGGAGACAAGCATGACACGGAATCTTTTTCGCTCTTTGACCTTGATCGCGATGGTTGCATGCACGGCATCGGCCGGCGCGGCCGGCTACCCCGACCGGCCCATACGCTTCATCGTGCCGACCGGAAGCGGCGGCCCGTCGGACCTGTGCATGCGCACGGTGGCGCAGGCGATGCAGGCCCGTCTCGGCCAGACCGTGATCGTCGAGAACGTGACGGGCGCCACCGGCAACATCGGCCTCGTCCGCGTCGCATCCGCCGAACCGGACGGCTATACGGTGTCGGTCCCGAGCGCGGCCAACACGGCCAACTTCATCACCCGTCCCAAGCTGTCGTTCGATGTGGAAGGCAAGCTCAAGCCGGTCGGCAAGATATGCGTGTCGGGTCTTTCCCTGGTCGTATCGCCGAAGCTGGGGGTGAACACCGTGGCCGATCTGGTCCGCTACGGCCGCGACAATCCGGGCAAGCTGACTTTCGGCAGTATCGGTTCGGGTTCCAGCCAGCACTTGATGGCCGAGATGTTCGCGGCGGCTACCGGTCTTTCCCTGGTTCACGTGCCGTTCCGCGGCGAAGCGCCTGCCGCCGCGGAGATCGCGTCGGGCCGGGTGTCGATGATGTTCATGGCGGGCGCCAAGCCATTTCTCGACGGCGGCCTGGTGACCGGGGTCGCCACCACCAATCATGAAACCTGGCCGCCCATCCCCGACCTGCCTCCCATCCAGGGCACGCTGCCCGAACTGGCCGGCTTTTCGTTCAACGGCTGGAACGGCCTGATGGTGCCGCAGGGTACGCCCGACTCGGTGGTGCGCAAGCTCAGCGACGCGCTGCAGTATGCGCTGAAGGACGAGAAGACCCGCCGGGTCATCGCGACCATGGGGAATGTGCCCGGCGCAGGTACGCCGGAAGACCTGGCAGGGCAGCTCCAGTCCGATCGCAAGATGTTCCAGGCCATTATCGACAAGCGCAAGCTGTCGTTCGACGAGTGAGGGGGACGGCATGAGCGAATTCGACTTCCAGATCACCCGCGAAGGCGCGGTTGCCAGGCTCGACCTCAACCGCCCCGGCGAGGGCAATGCACTGACGCGCGCGATGATGCGCCGCCTGGCCGCGGCGATTCGCGAGCTCGGCAGCGACGAAACGATCCATGTGATCGTCGTCGAAGGCCGCGGCCCGCAGTTCTGCACGGGCCGGGACGGCAAAGGAGAGGACCGCAGCGGCATGACGCCCTACGACGTCCGCGTCCATATGATGGGCGCCGTCCTCGACGCCTACCAGGCCGTGGCCGATGCGCAGGTGCCGGTGGTCGCGCTCGTGCACGGCGATGCGCTGGGCTTCGGCGCGGCGCTCGCCGCCGCCTGCGACATCACCCTGGCAGCGGCCGATGCGGCGTTCGCGTTTCCCGAGATCGAGCACGACATTCCGCCGACGATGGCGATGTGCGCCGCCCTCGGCAAGGTGCCGGAGAAGGCGCTGGCCTACCTGATCTACTCGGCCGAGAAGATCGATGCCGCATCGGCGGTGTCGCTGGGGCTGGCCAGCAAGGTGCTGGCCGCGGAAACTTTTCGCGGCGACGGCCTGGCCTTCGTGCGGCAGCTGGCGGCGCGGCCCCGCCGTGTGCTCGAGATCATCAAGCGCTATCAGGGCAAGGCCGGGCGGCTGCCGCCCGACATGGCGGCCGAATATGCCGGCACCCTGCTGGCGCTGGTACGCTCGTAGACGAAAGCGTTTGCTCAAGGAGGCTTTTCATGGCGGCACAGCGAATCAGCGGCGGCGTGGTGGCGCGCGCCAAGGCCATCATGGAGATGCTGGCGGCCAGCCCCGAGCCGTTGGCGATCGTCGAGATCGCGGATTCGCTGGGGCTGGCGACCAGCACCGTCCATCGCCTGCTCAATGAACTGGTCAATGTCGGCTGGGCCGACCGCGCGCCCATGCGCCGCTACCGCGCCAGCGTCGAGTTCTACCGGACCAGCGCCACGGCGGGGCGCAGCGTGCCGGGAATGACGCTGGCGCGCCAGTTCCTGCTCGACACGGTTCGACAGTGCGACGAGACCTGCCTGTTCGCGACTGCGCTGCCGTCGTCGCACGCGATGATGCTGGCCGAACGGGTGGATGCGACCAAGCCGCTGCAATACCGGTTCCTGATGCAGCAGCCGCTGTCGCTGCTGCGGGGCGCCCCCGCGCGCGCGATCCTGGCTTCGCTGCCCACCGAGGAAGCGAAAGCTGCGCTGGCCAAGGGCGACGAGACGATGCCGCGTCCCGCGCGCCCGATCCCCGACATCGAACAGGAATTGGACAAGGTGCGCGCGCGGGGCTACTCGCTGACGCGCGGCGAGATCCTCGAATCGGCGGTCGGGCTGGCCAGTCCTGTCTATGGGCCGGGACGCAGGGTGGTCGGCGCGATCGCGCTGGTGATCCCGGCCATGCGGTTCCGCGATTCGTCCGAGGCGGCGTATGCGCGCCTGATCGCGTCACAGGCGCGGCGGCTGTCGGCGGCAATTGGTATGTAACCCCCTGAATATAGACCCCCCTACGCGCTGACGCGCGCCCCCCAGGGGGCGGCACTGGCGGACCGGAAGGAGAGACCACCCCCTACCCGCTACGCGGGCCCCCTCAAGGGGGCGGCATTGGCGGACCGGCAAAGCCGGATCCGCTGTGCCCTGGGTCTAAGTGGCATCTGTTTTATGTGTTGCGGATAGGTTGCCACGTGACCTGGAATATCGAAGTGCAAGGAATTTAGTTGACTTTAGTCAATCAATAACCACCAATGGAGCAAGGCGATGGCTGTAAAGAATTCTTCGATGATCCTGTCCGCGTCGGTGATGCACGGGCTCGGGATGCATTTGGGGGCATGGGCGGCGCGCGATGGCGAGGTGACGGATTATCTGCGGCCCGAGATGTACCTGCAGATCGCCCGGACCGCCGAGGCCGGCAAGCTGCATGCGATCTTCCTGGCGGACGGCATGACCAATGCCGAGGCGGGCACCGAGCGGCCCTGCGGATCGATGGATCCGGTCACGATCCTGGCGCTGATGGCGGCGGTGACCAATCGCATCGGCCTGGTCGGCACCGCTTCGACGACATACAACCAGCCGTACGATCTGGCGCGCCGTTTTGCGACGCTGGACCACCTCACGCGCGGCCGCGCGGGCTGGAATTCGGTGGCTACCTTCCTGCCGGCTGTGGCGAGCATGTTCGGCGGCGGCACCTTGCCCGATCATGAGAGCCGCTATGCCCGCGCCGACGAATTCATCGACGTAACGCTGAAGTTGTGGGATAGCTGGGAAGACGACGCACTGGTAGGCGACAAGGCGAACAAATTGTTCGCCCATGCCGGGAAGGTGCACGAAATCAATCATGCCGGGGAATATTTCTCGGTGCGCGGCCCGCTGCCGTTCGCCCGCCCGCCGCAGGGCCGGCCGGTCATTTTCCAGGCGGGCGCTTCGCCGGAGGGGCGCGACCAGGCGGCCAAGTACGCCGACGTGGTCTTCACCGCCCAGCATCTGCTGGAAGGAGGCGTGGAGTTCCGCTCCGACATGCGCCGCCGCGCGCAAAGCTATGGCCGCCACCCCGACCAGATCAAGATCCTGCCCGGGATCCTGCCGGTGCTCGGCGCGACCGAGGCGGACGCATGGCGGCGCAAGGACATGATGGATGAAGCGCTGGGCCTGGGCCCCGAACTGCTCAAGCTCGCGCGCCGCGTAGGGCTCGATGTGGAGGTGCTCAAGCTCGACGAGCCGTTCCCGGCCCACCTTCTCGGTCCCGATGAGGCGTTCTCCGGCTCGATCGGCTTTCGTCGCACGCTGGTGAACCTGGCCGTTAAGGAGAAGCTGACGGTGCGCCAATTGCTGGCGCGCTACGGCGGCGGCCACCAGCAGATCGTCGGCACCCCGGAGCAGGTGGCCGACATCATGGCTACCTGGCTGGAGGCCGGCGGGGCGGACGGCTTCAACCTGATGGTGGACATGCTTCCCTCGGGCTTCGACGACGTGGTCGGCATGCTGGTGCCAGAACTCCAGCGGCGCGGCATGTTTCACCGGGAGTACGAGCACGCGACGCTGCGCGAGAACCTGGGTTTGGGAGAGGGTCCCTTCCCGACGCGCTGACGCGTGCCCGGCATGGTAGGCCCCAGCCGCTGCGCCCCGGGTCGGTGGCGTATTTTCACGTGCGCTATGGATATCTGATATGGAGTCACTGTTATGAATGATCTGTCTTTCGGCCAGGGCCGTCCGCCCGTGATACTGGGAATCGGCGGTACGCTGCGGCCGTATTCTTCGTCGGAACTGGCGTTGCGCCTGGCATTGGAGGAGGCGCGCCGCCTGGGAGCGGAAACCGAACTGCTGGTCGCGGCGGATCTGGGCCTGCCGATGTACGACCCGGCCCAGGCGCACCACGTCGAGGCGGCCAACCAGTTGTTGGAGGCCGTGCGCCGGGCAGACTGCGTGATCTTCGCCACGCCGGGCTATCACGGCGGCATCTCCGGCTTCCTGAAGAATGCGCTGGACTATTTGCAAGGGCTTGCCGACGACCCCGATCCCTACCTTCACAACAAGGCGGTGGGGTGCATCGTATCGGCGGCTGGGTGGCAGGCGGGCGCCACGGTGCTGGCGTCGGTGCGCGCGACCATCCACGCGCTGCGCGGCTGGCCTACGCCGCTGGGGGTCGCCATCAACTCGGCCCAGGCGCCTTTCGGGGCGGACGGCAAGGTGGCCGACGCCAAGGTAGGCGAGCAACTGGCGGCGCTGGCAGGGCAAGTCGTGACCTTTGCCCGTGCCAGGGTGGGCGTCCACCTGTAGGCGGTTCTTGCCTTGATCCGCGCGTCGACGCACTATTCGTCTGCTCCTGCCAGGCTCCCGTTTTCCTGCGCAGAAGCGATGTCCACAGACGGAGGTGGCGATTGAACACGAATCCGCGCGCGGTTGCGGTGGCCGATGCGCGTTATCTGATGCGCCTGGCCTTCCGGATGATCGATGACGAGGCGCGGCGGGCAGGCGTCGAGCCTCTGGAGCACCAATTGCTGGTGCAGCTGCAGGGGAGCCGGGACGGCACCCGGTCGGTATCCGAGCTGGCGGTCCGGCTCGACGTCTCGCTGGCGCTGTCGTCGCGGCTCGCTGCCCGGCTGGAACGGCGCGAGCTGGTCGTGCGGATTCCCTCGTCGGCCGACCGGCGCGTCACCCTGATCCGCGCCACGGCCGCCGGCAACGACGTGGTGCACACCGTGTCCGCCGCGGTCCAGCGGCGCTTCCGCCATCTGCGGGCCGAGTTCAGCCCGCAGATGCGCCAGGCGGCGCTGACCGTCTGGGCCAACAATTTCGGCGTCCGGCCATCCTGATTCCGTATCCCGGGGGCACGAGCCTGTCGGGTTGCCGCGGGCGGGGCAAGAACGTGCCTACCCCCGGCGGCTGTCGCTCACCAGCCGGTAGATGCACCAGGCCAGCGGCAGGGCCAGCATGGCGAAGCCGGTCCGGTAGCTGTCGGTGAGGTCGGACACAATGCCGAACAGGGGCGGCCCGGCGACGACGCCCAGGAAGGTGATGGCCGAGGCGCCGCCGGTGATGCTGCCGGCCGAGCCGGCCGGCGCGCGGCGCGCCAGTTCGGCCAGGTAGACGCCGTTCCAGCCGATGGCGGCCGCGCCGAATATGCACAGCAGCACGATCAGCAGCCGCACCGGCACGGCCGTGGGGACGAGCGCCACGGCGACGCAGCAGGCCAGACTCAGCAGGCCGAGCAAGGCCAGCGTGCGCAGCGCTCCCAGGCCGCGGTCCGCGACCCAGCCCCAGCCTATGCGTCCCACCACGCCGGCGAACTGGCAGGCGGACGAGGCCAGGCCGGCGGCGACCAGCGTCAGCCCGAGTTCGACGTGAAGAAAGGTGACCAGGTAGGTGGTGAGCGAGACCTGCACCGCCGAATACAGCAAAGAGCAGATGGACAGGATCCGCAGCGGCCGGCGCGACCAGACTTGCCGGAGCGGCGCGAGAACGTTGCGCAGACGGCCGCCCGGGCCGGCGGCGTGCGTGCCCACGTCGAGCGCGGCGCGCAGGGGCTGCGCGGCCAGCGCGCAGAGGGCGCAGGCCGCCGCCACGACGAGGATGCCGGCCTGCCAGCTGCTGTGCATGGCGATCGGCGGTACCAGCGCGGCGGCCAGCATGCCGCCCAGCGGCACGCCGGTCTGCTTGAGCGAGAAGATCAGCGACATGTGGCGCGGCGAACTGGTGCGGGCCAGCAGGTGAGAACTGGCCGGCGTGATGGGGCCGTAGCCCATGCCCAGCAGCAGCGCGCCCGCCAGCATCGGGCCCAGTTGGGCGGCGCTGGACAGCGCCAGTCCGCCTGCGATCAGCAGCAGGCCGAACTGGCTGGCCCGGATCGCGCCCAGCCGGGGCACCAGCGTGCCGGCGGCCAGGCTGCCGATCACGGCGCCGATGTAGGCGATGCTGATGTAGTAGCCGACGAATACCGCAGAGAGTCCGAGGGTGTCGCTGACCGCGGGAGCGACCATGGGAAGTGCGAGCAATGCCATCGAGGCCGTGGCCTGGATGGCAAGCGTCAGGATGAGCCCGAGCATGCATCGATCCGTGTTGCGGCGGCGCGGGCGCAGCCCGGCCGCGGGAAATCAGAGGTCGGCCGCGGCCCGGCCGTAGTGATTGTTCGCCTGGACCAGTTTGGCCAGCAGCCGGACGAAGGTATGCTGGTCTTTCTTGTTCAGGGGCGAGATCAGGCGCTGCTGGGCGCGGTTCATGCCCTCCTGCAGCAGCCCCATCACCCGCAGGCCCTCGTCCGTGATGAAGGACTGGCGCGAACGGCGGTCGTCGGGATCGACGCGCCGCGTGACGTAGCCCTTGCGCTCGAGCCGCTTGAGCACGTCGGCGGTCGTGGTGCGGTCCAGGCCGAGTTCCCTGCCTATGGTCTTCTGGTCGCTGCCGGGCTGGAGGGACAGCGCGGTGAGTATGCCATATTGGACTGGCGTGATCTCATTGCTGCATTCCTCGAAGAACATTGCATAGTGGATCTGGTTCAGGCGGCGGGCCAGGTAGCCGGGGCGAGACCAGAGCACTTGTTCGGCGGGATCGAAGGCAGGCGAGGGTACCTCGTTGTCGGTAGCTCCCGATGGGGCTTCTTGAAGAGTCATCTTGGGGTGCATCGTCGATAGTATCCGCACCGGCAACCCGGCGCGTTTTGATCAGTATACTGCCGATCCTCGCCTGCCTTCCTCCACGGTGTCTCGCGCCATTTCCCGACCCAGGGCGCCGCGGATCCGGCTCCGCCGGTCCGCCAGCGCCGCCCCTGGGGGGCGCGCGCAAGCGCGTAGGGGGGCCTCTACCCCAGTGCCGCCAGCACTTCGTCGCGCGGCAGGACGGCGGCGTACTTCTGCTGCATGTCGAACAGGTTGGCCTCGTGCGGGCCGAGCGCGCGGTCGCCGACGCAGTCCGCGGCCACCACCGTGCGGAAGCCGTGGCACATCGCATCCACCACGCTGGCGCGCACGCAGCCGCTGGTCACCGCGCCCGCCACCACCAGCGTGCGCACGCCGCGCTGGGTCAGCCAGGCGGCCAGCGTGGTGCCGAAGAAGGCCGACGGCAGGGTCTTGCGGACCACCAGTTCGCCGGGCGCCGGGGCCAGTTCCGGCACGATGGCGCTGCGCGGATCGTGCTCCGTGAGCACCAGCAGGCCGGGAACCTTCTCGCTGAACACGTTCTGGTCGCCGGCATCGTCGGCGAACACGATGCGGGTATGGGCCACGGGCCACCCCCGCTGCCGCGCCTGGGCCAGCAGTACCGCGGTGCGCTCGATGGCCTCGCGGATGTTGCCGCCGCCGAACACCTCGGGGTCGGCAAAGCCGTTGACGAAGTCGATGATGAGCAGCCCGGCCGGGCCGCGCAGTTCGAGGTCGGCGCCGAATCCCTGGCGCTGGTAGGTCGAGATTTCCTTGTGCATGACGATTCCGGTTCAGTCGAGGACCTTGCCGCCGGCCACCACGTCCTGGCCGTCCAGGCTCACGGTGCAGTGGCGCAGCGGGATGTCGATATGGCAGGTGGTCGTGCGCGAGCCGCCCGCTTCGTTGTTGGGGCCGAGCGAGAACAGGAAATTGCCCTCGAAGGCGCGTGCATCCATGCCTATAGTAGCCTCGCGGTCGTAGAGCCCGAGCGTGGACCAGCGCGCGCGCGGCTGCAGCCCCCAGCCGATGTGCGAAATGGCATAGGCCTCCGGATCGTCGAACGAAGCCATGTAGTCGCGCAGCAGGTCGGCCGACAGGCCGCCCTCGATGCGGGTCGCGTAGCCTTTTTCCACCGTCAGCGTGATCGGATCCTGCACGTAGCATTTCTGCGGCAGCAGGATGTCGCCGCGGTCGATCACGATGCGGCCGCTGGCGCCGCCCTCGTCGGGCCAGGTCAGCGCAAAGCCGCTGGGCCAGTGGTCCCAGCGGCCCGGCTCGTCGACGAAGCCGTACTCGCTGATGGCGGGGAACTCGCCCAGCGGGCAGGCCAGGTCGGTGCCCGCGTCCGAGCGCACGCGCATCTGCCTGGCGGCCGCGATGCGGGCCGCCGCGGCCGTGACCCGCGCCTTGTCCTGCAGCGTCGGCACCATGCGCATCAGCACCTCGGGCGGCTCGACCGCCAGCAGGATCTTGGTGCCGGTCTGCAGGATCTCGTGCTGCTCGGGCGAGAACAGCAGCGTCATCAGGTCCAGCACCAGGTCGCTGGCCTTGAGCGCGGCGATCGCGGCGCGGTTGCCCGTCAGCGGCGTGGTGCCCAGGTAGGCCAGCGAGTCGCGGCTCAGCGCTTTTTCGCCGTTGATCGGCGGCAGGTCCAGCCGGTTGACGATGGCGCCCAGGGACTGCGCGGCAATGGTGGCGCAGGACAAGGTCTGCGGATGGGTGGAAGCGGACGTCAGGATGGTGACGGTCTGCCCGGCCTCCAGCCGCGACAGCGTCAACACCTCGCGCCAGGCCTCGATGAAGGCATAGTCGCTAATGGCCATGGTCAGACCTCCTCTCCCAAGAAGTTGCCGAAGGCCGCGTAGAAGCCTTCCTCGTTGTCCCACGGAATCATGTGGCCGGCGCCGGGCACGCGCACCGTCTGCATCGAGGCGAGCAGGCTGCCGATCTCCTCGACGTCGCCATCCTGCACCACGTCGCCGCGCTCGGCCGTCATCAGCAGTACTGGCTGTTCGACCTTGGGCAGGTCGGCATGGATGTCGTCGGTGTGGAAGCCCTCGAAGCTGGCCAGCACCGCTTCCTCGTCGCAGGTGTGCAGCCACTCGGCGCGCAGCCGCAACTGCTCTTCGGTCCAGGTGGGGCAGAACTCGCGCATGGCCTGCCAGTCCATGCCGGCGCGGGCGGCCTTCATGGAATCGACGTACCAGGGCAGCTTGGCCGGATAGGCGCGGCGTCCGGGCCCGGACACCGGCGGATCGACCGCGACCAGGCGCGCCATGGCCGGCATGCCGATGCGGGCGGCGCGCAGGCCGATGCGCGCGCCCATGGAGTGGCCGACGACGCTGGCGCGCGCCAGGCCCAGCGCCTCGGCCAGCGCGATCAGGTCCTCGGCCTGGGCGTCCAGGCTGTAGTCCAGGCCGGGCGCGGCGGTGGACAGGCCTCGTCCCCGCACGTCGAGGATGTAGGTGTCGAAGCGGCGGCCCAGCCGCTCGCCCACGAAGCCCCAGGTGATGGCGGGGCTGGTGATGCCGGGCACCAGGATGACCGGGTCGCGCGCGGCGCGCTCGCCCTGGTCCCCGCCGTACCGCAGATAGTGCTGGCGGATGCCGTTGGCGCGGACGTTGGCGCCGTAGAGGAAGTTGCTGTCTGACATGGCTGGCTCGCTGGATGCGTGAAAGGGGCAGGCGCGGCCGCTCCGGCGGCCGCTGCCGGATCAGTAGGCGCCTGAGAGCAATGCGCCCGCGCCCGGCACGATGGGCTCCAGGCCCAGCGCCTTGAGCATGGCGTAGGTCGTGGCGACGGCGGCGGTGATCACCGGCTTGCCGGTCAGCGCCTCGACCTTGGCGATCACCGGCAGCGAGGGCATCTGGACGCAGGCCGACAGCACGATGGCATCGACATCGCCGGTGTCCATCTGCGCGACGATGGCGGGCAGGTTCTCCGGGTCGTGCCGGCCCACTTCCAGGTTGTCGGGAATCTCCAGCGCGCGATAGTCGGCCACGTCATAGCCCTCGTGGCGGATATAGTCCACCACCAGCTCGGTCAGCGGCTTCATATAGGGGGCCACCACCACGATGCGCTTGGCGCCGATCACCTTCAGGCCGTCGATCAGGGCGCCGGCGCTGGTGATCACCGGGGCGTCGCCGCCGTTGGCGGCGGTGTGCTTCTTGAGCCGGCTCTCGGACTGGCGGTGATAGCCGCGGCCCATGGCCATGATGGCCACCAGGCAGGCATAGCCCAGCACGTCCACGCGCGCGTCGCTCAGTTCGACCGCGCACCGGTCGGATTCCGCGTCCATGGCGGCCAGCTCTTCCTTGACCACGTGCTTCATGCGCATGCGGCTCGAATGGAAGGTGAAGCGCTCGGGCCGGATCTGCTGGCGCGCGGTCAGCATGGCCGGTATCTCGGTTTCCATCGTGGTGTTGGAGCTCGGCACGATCTGGCCGATGCGGAACAGTTGCTTGGTCATGGTCTTGTCGTCCAGATTCAGAGCTTGAGTAGGCGGGCGGCGTTGCCGTGGCAGATGGCCTCGAGCTGGTCGGGCGGCAGCGGCGCGCTGTCGATGAAGGCGGCGGCCGCTTCGGTCGATTCATAGGGGTAATCGACCGAGAACATCACCGCGTCGGCGCCGATTTCTCCCACGGCGCCGAGCAGCGTGGGATGCGAGCAGACGCCGGAGGTGGTGATCACCAGATTGCTGCCGATGTACTGCGAAGGCTGCCGCTCGAGCTCGATGCCGAAGGGATAGGCGGCGAAGCGGCTGTCCAGGCGCCAGCGCTGGAAGGGCAGGAATTCGCCCATGTGGCCGAGGATCACCTTGAGACCGGGGAAACGGTCGAACACGCCGCCGAACAGCAAGCGCAGCGCGTGGCTGGCCGTCTCCACGCCCCAGCCCCAGCTGGCCCCGGTCAGCACCGGCATGCCTTCCAGCGCATGCAGCGGACGCCAGGGGTAGGCCGGGTGCAGGTACATGGGCACGTCCAGTTCCTGCATGCGGGCCCAGAACGGATCGTAGTCGCGTGACTCGTAGTAGCGGCCCAACGTATGGCCGTTGACCAGCGAACCCTTGAAGCCCATCTGCGCGACGCAGCGCTCGAGTTCGCGCGCGGCTTCGAGCGGATCGTGCATGGGCAGCATGGCAAAGCCGGCGTAGCGTTCGGGATGGCGGGCGATGCGCTCGGCCAGGAAGTCGTTGTTGGCGCGCGCCTTGGCGATCGCGGCCTGCCCGTCGGGCTCGGCCTGGACTCCGGGGCCCGATTGCGACAGCACGACCAGGTCGATGGCCGCGCGGTCCATTTCGTCCAGGCGCAATTCGTCGAAGTCGTTCAGGCGCTGGGCCAGTTCCTTCTGGGTGGCCGGGTCGATGAAGCTGAGGAAACTGTTCGAATATTCCTCGAAGCCGGGCATCATGAAGTGTTCTTCGAGCGCGATCTTGCGGTGGGTTTGCACTTGGATACTCCCTTTAGACTGGATAGACCAGGTCATTGGCAATGACCGACGATTCGTAGACGACCTGGCGCTCCTGCAGCAGCAGCTCGTCGCCGTCGCGCTGGAAACGGTCGTAGTAGGTGCCGGCCAGGTGCAGGGTGGTGGGGCCCTCGACCAGGGTCTGCAGCAGCACGAAATTGCATTGCGCCACGATCGTGTCGTCGCTGCCGTCGACCACGCGGGCGTTCGAGAGCACGTGGAGCATGGTGCGCGGCGCGAACATCTGCGTGCGCGAGATCGCCACCGCGCGATCGTGCAGCATCGGCCGCCCCTCGGCGTACACCAGCCCCACCGGCAGGTTCAGATCGGCATTCTCGCGCGCAGTGATGCGATAGACGCAGTCTTCCGTGAAGAACTCGGGCCAGCGCTCGATATCGCCGCCATCCAGCGCCGCGCAATACTCCGCATTGAAATGCTCCACCAACGGCCGCAGCGCCATCGCCCGCCGCGCATCCACCCGCGCCGCCTGATATCCAGAAATCTTCAATTCGCTCATCACAAAATCCTTCCATACCTGATCAGCAGAGGATCAAAAGAACACATCACCTCTATCCAAGACACCCTCCCCAGACCCAGGGCACCGCGGATCTGGCTCTGCCAGTCCGCCAGGGCCGCCCCCTGGGGGGCGCGCGTCAGCGCGTAGGGGGGAGCTCCATTACTTTTCTGTAGTACTGATACATCCCGCGGATCGCCGCTTCCGAAATCAGCGAATTCGACGTGCCGGTATTGGCCGCATCGAGCTTGACCACGTTCATGTCGGAGCTGCTGCGGCGCACACCTTCCTGCACGAATTTCATGGCCTCGTTGTCCTCCAGGCCGAGGAAGCCGGCCGGCCCCATCAGGTTGCCCTGGCGCAGCCGGTGGCGGATCATCTCGGGGGTGTCGTCTTCGTAGCCGAACATGGTCCAGAGCATGATCATGCTGTTGGGACCGTTGGGCACGATCTGGCGCACGCCCAGCGTGTTCATTTCGCGCTGCACGATCAGGTTGGGCCAGATCGTCTGCATCGTCACGGACCAGGGCGAATCGAACTCCTTGACGAACTCCAGGAAGCGGTCGTCCTGCAGACGCATGCCGTCATGGAAGGAGCGCATTTCCTTCTTGGTGTCGTCGCTGATGGCGGCGTACTTGTCTTCTTTCTTGGCCGAGGCCATGGTGCCGTGGCGATGGTGCACGGGGTCGGCGATCATGGCCGAGTCGTTGCCCGCCACCAGCAGGCCGAACACCACCAGGAAAGAGTGCAGCAGCGTGGCGTGGTACGGATCCTTCAGGTTCTCGTGATACATCTTCCAGTTGCAGGGCAGCTCGTTCTTGTAATAGCCGAGAATCTTGAGCGGCTTGCCTGGGAACGCGACGTCGAAATCCTTCAGGATCTCGGGCGTGAGGTACTCCTCGATGGGCTCGACCTCGTCCGAGTACGAAGCGAAGATCACGCCGTTGCGGGTGGTGACGCGCAGCTTGAGCAGCCCGTGGTCTTCGTTGCGGAAATCCTTGGGCATGCCGCCCTGCTTGGCCACGCCGCGCTTGAACGGGATGCCCTGCAGGTTGCCTTTCAGGTCGTAGGACCATTGGTGGTAAGGGCAGACGAATTCCTTGGCATTGCCCTGGCTGGTGCGGCAGAACTCGGCGCCGCGGTGCGCGCAGCGGTTCTCGAACACGGTGATCGCGCCGTCTTCGGCGCGCGAGACCACGACCGGGACCGGGCCCACGTACGAGCGCTTGTAGTCGCCCGGGTTGGGAATCTCGGCCTCCAGCGCGACGAAGTTCCACGTCTTGCCCTTGAAGATGCGTTCCATCTCGCGGTCGTAGACGGACTGGCTGGTATAGACCCAATCGGGGATCAGGTGTTCGCCGTCCTCCGGCCACGCGTAGTCTTCGGCCGGGCCGTTCTTGGCGCCGACGGTGTAGTCGAGGATTTCCTGGTTCTTGTACATGATGTGTCTTTCCTTGCTAGGAGCGCGCCTGGCCGAGCGCCAGGCGGGCGAGCTGTTTGGCGGGGATGGCGGCGTCGCCGAGGGCCTCGGGCGCGCAGGCGAGCGGCTTGCCTACCAGGTCGCGGAAGGCGCGCAGATCGCCGCCCGCGTTGATCGCGATCAGTTGCGCGAGCAGGCCGTCGCGGACGCCGAAAATCAGCGCCTTGCCGCCGTCGCGGCCGGGGGAAAGATCGCCGCGCGCGACGTAGCGCGTGCCGCTGCCGCCATGGCCCATCATCTGGATGTTGCAGTCGAACTGGTCGGTCCAGAACCAGGGCTGGGGCGCCGGGTGGGTCTCGACGCCCAGCATGGCGGCCGCGGCGATGCGGGCCTGCTCGTTGGCGTTCTGCCAGGACTCCAGGCGCAGCCCGGCGTCGCTGCCGACTTCACGGCGGCTGGCGCAGTCGCCCGCCGCGTAGATGCCGGGGGCGCTGCTGCGGCAGCCGGCATCGACCAGTACGCCGCCGTTGCGCGCGTCGATCACCAGCCCGGCAGCCTGCGCCAGGGCGACCTCGGGCACCAGCCCGACCGACACGACGGCCAGCGGCGCACGCAGGGTCTCGCCATCGGCCAGGACGGCGGTCACGCCGCCATCCCGCGCTTCCAGCGACCCGATCCGGGCGTCCAGGCGCAGGTCTATGCCGTAGGCGGCCGCGCGGCCGGCCAGCCAGGCGGATACCTCGGGCGGCACGGCGCGCCCGAGCAGCATGGGAGCCTGTTCCACCAGCGTGACCGCCATGCCTTGCGCGCGCGCGGTGGACGCGACTTCCAGGCCGAGGAAGCCGCCGCCGATGACCAGCATGCGGTCGGCCGTCCGCATGGCTTGCCGCAGGCGCAAGGCGTCGTCCAGCGTGCGCAGGTAGTGCACGCCCGGCGTGCCGGGCGGCAGGGCGGGGAGCGTGCGGACCTGGCCGCCGGTGGCCAGCAGGCAGGCGCGAAAGGGCAGCCAGGCGCCGTCGTCGAGCTGTATGCGCCGGCCTTGCGGATCCAGGCGCGCCACGCGCCTGCCGGTCAGCAGTTCCATGCCCTGCTCGGCGGGAAAGCCGGTGGGCAGCAGGTCCAGCGCGGGCGGTTCGGGCTCGGACAGCACGGCCTTGGACAGCGGCGGGCGTTCGTACGGGGCATGCCGTTCGTCGCCGATCAGCAGCAGCCGGCCGGCGTAGCCGGACTCGCGCAGCGCGCGCGCCGCCATGGCGCCCGCCTGTCCGGCGCCGACGATGATCAGCGGCGCCTGTTCATTCGATGGCGACGTAGATGTCATCTTCTTCCACCTTGATGGGATAGACCCGGATGGGCTGCGTGGCGGGGGCGCACTTGGCCTCGCCCGTGCGCAGGTCGAACTGGGCCTGGTGCAGCGGGCATTCGACGCAGCCGTCCTCGACGTAGCCGTCGCTCAGCAGGGCGTACTGGTGGGTACAGACGTTGTCGGTGGCGAAGAATTCGCCGTCGCTGCGGAACAGCGCGAGTTCCTTGCCGTCCAGGTTGAAGGGCATGCCTTCGTCGTCGCCGACATCGGCGACCTTGGCGATTCGTGTCCAGTTCATGGCGGGTTCCATTTATCAGTATGCTGAGTATGTGGGCAGGGCTCGCGGCCGTGGCGCCCGAATCCTTAGCGGCGGCCGAACAGCCCTCCCAGCGACATCTTGAATTGCGACCACATGGCCTTGAGCCCGATGGAAAGCATGTTCAATTCCTTGGGCCGGGCAGCCTGCCGGGCGGCGCCGCGCTGCGACTGGTGCAGCGCCTGCTGGGTCGCGGCCAGGACGGCCTGGGCCTGGGCCAGCACGGCCTGCGCCTGCAGCATGAGCGCCTGGGCTTCGGGCGTGCTGACGGCGACGGCGGCAGGCGCCGCGGGTTGGGCGGCGTCTGCCGGCCGGGGCATCGCGCCAGCCGGCAGGCCCGCCCCGGCAGGAGCGGGAGCCGGAGCGGCCGGCGCCGGCGCGTCGTCGTGCAGCGAGGCGGCCAGGTTGGCTTCGAATTGCTTGAGGATGTGCCCGGCCACTTCGGCGATCATGCCGCTGCCCCGGCCGTACTGAGCCACCGCGCCGGACAACTGCAGCTGCGTGGTGACGGTGACATCGGTGCCGCCGGCCGCGGCGGGCGTCAGCGCGAAGCTGAACTCGGACTGCGCCGAGCCGCGCCCCTTGGGGTCCAGGCCGGAGCCGCGTAGCCACGCGATGTGCTGCTCGTCATCCTGGCGCACCAGTTCGGCCTGGCCGTCGAACGACAGCTTGATGGGGCCGAGCTTGACGGAGACGGAGCCCAGGTACTTGTTCTCGCCGAGGGTGTCCTTGAGGCTGGCGCCGGGCAGGCAGGGCAGGATGCGCGGAACGTCCAGCATCAGCTTCCAGGTTTCTTCCAGCGGCAGCGGAACGTGAAATCGATTGGTGAATTCCATGAGTCGGTTCTCGGATGCGTCAATGCTTAGGGCTGGCGGAGGCGGCCTGGTCCAGCAGTTCGACCAGGCGCACCGGCGTGAGCGGAAATTCGGTGATGCGCACCCCATGCCCGGCCAGTGCGTGCTCGACGGCGCCGATCACGGCGGCGGCCACGGGAATGGTGGCGACCTCGCCTATGCCTTTGACGCCCAGCGGGTTCAGTTCCGTGGGCGAGGGCTGGAAGATCACCTCGATAGTCGGCACTTCCGGCGCGGTGGGCAGCAGGTATTCGGCAAAGGTCGTGGTCAGCGGCTGGGCATTGGCGTCGTAGCCCATCCATTCGAACAGGGCGTTGCCGATGCCGTGGACCACGCCGCCGTGGACCTGGCCGTGCGCGATCTGCGGGTTGATGATGTTGCCGCTGTCCTGCACCGCCACGTAGCGCCGCACGTGGACCGCGCCGGTGAGCGGATCGACCTCGACTTCGCAGGCATGCGAGGCGCCGGCGTAGGCCTGGGCGTCGCACTGGAAGTGCACGGTTTCCTCCAGCCCCGGCATGCCCGGGACCGGCAGCGCATAGCCCGGCACGCCCTTGAGCAGCATGGCCAGGCGCGCCAGCGGGACGCGCTGGCTGAAGTCGGCGGTGTGGACTTCGCCGTTGGAGATGTCCAGTTCGCCCTGGTCCACCTTGAGCACGGCGGCGGCGGTGCAGAGCGCCTTGGCGCGCACCTTGGCGGCGGCCTCGGACACGGCCGAGCCGGCCATCATGGCCTGGCGGCTGGCGAAGCCGCCCATGCCGTAGGCGATGTGCCCGGTGTCGCCGGCCACTACGTCTACCGCGACCGGGTCCAGGCCCAGGTGCGCCGCGCACAGTTGCGCCAGCGTGGTCTTGATGCCCTGGCCCATGGCCAGCGCGCCGGTGTGCACCACCACTCGGCCGGACGGATGGATCTTCACCCGGGCGGTCTCGTAGGGGCCGCGGCCGGTGGGCTTGACGCTGTTGGCCAGCGCCACCCCTCGCAGCATGCCGGTCTCGGCCGAGCGGGCACGGCGCGCTTCGAAGCCGTCGTAGTCGATGGCCTCGGCGGCGCGCGCCTGCAGCGCGGGAAAGTCGCCGCTGTCGATCACCAGCGGGACGCCGGCGCGCGATTTCAGCGGCTTGGTATAGGGAATCTTGCCGGGCGGAATCAGGTTGCGCCGGCGGCATTCGAGGCGGTCCAGCCCCAGCTCCAGCGCCAGCTTGTCCATCATCCGTTCCATCACGAAGGCGGCCTGCGGATAGCCGGCGCCGCGTATGGTGGCCACCGGCACCTTGTTGGTATAGGCCACCCGCGCCCGCAGCGAGAAGGCCGGGACCACGTAGGGGCCCGTCATGGACGAGGCGGCGTTGTAGGGCACGTTGGTGCCCTGCGGGGTATAGGCGCCGTGGTCGTGGATGAAGCCGCCGCGCACGCCCAGCAGCTTGCCGTCGCGGTCGGCGGCGACGGAGATGGACCAGAACTGGTCGCGCTCCTGGATGGTGGTCAGGAAATTCTCGCGCCGGTCTTCCACCCATTTGACCGGGCGGCCGAGCGCGCGCGCCACGGCGGGGACGACCACCTCCTCGGGGTAGATCATGAACTTGGCGCCGAAGCCGCCGCCCACGTCCGGCGTGATGATGCGCAGCTGGTCTTCGGGCTGGTCCAGCATGTGGGCAATGGTGTAGTGCAGTTCGTGCGCCATCTGGGTGGAGGACCAGACGGTCAGCACGCCGGTGGCCGGATCGGGCGCGGCCACCACGCCGCGGCCTTCCATCGGGTGGCCGCAGCCGCGATGGACCCAGAAATCGTCGTGCAGGACGACCGCCGCCTGTTCGAAGGCCGCGTCGTGGTCGCCGTAGGCCAGGGTGTAGTCCTGCAGCACGTTGCCGGCGATTTCGCTGCGCACCAGCGGGGCATCCGGCTCGACGGCGCGGCGGCAGTCCGAGACGGCGGGCAATACGTCGAATTCGGCCTGCACCGCGGCGGCCGCGTCCTCCGCCTGGTGGCGGGTGCGCGCCACGACCACGGCGTAGGCTTCCCCGGCGAAGGCGACTTCGTCGCCGGCCAGCGCGAACGGGGTCGTGTCCTCGGGCAGGACCGCCAGCGGAAAGCCCAGCGGCATGCGCCACGACGTGATGTGGCCGAACAGGTCCTGGCGGGCGTAGACCGCGACCACGCCCGGCATGGCGCGCGCCTGCGCCGCGTCGACCGACAGCAGGCGGGCGTGGGCGTGCGGGCTGCGCACGAAGCAGGCGTGCAGCGGATCGGGCACGGCCACGTCGTCCAGGAAGCAGGCTTTGCCGCGCAGCAGTTGTTCGTCCTCGAGCCGGCCGGGGCTCATGCCCATGCCGGGATGGGTGACCAGGCCCGGATCAGCGTGCATGGCTGCCTCGCTCGCGCATGATCTGCGCCGCGCGCTTGGCGGCGGCGACGATGTTCTGGTAGCCGGTGCAGCGGCACAGATGGCCCGAGAGCACGTCGCGGATGGTGTCTTCGTCGGGATCGGAATTGTGGTCCAGCAATTCCTTGAGCGACATCAGGATGCCGGGGGTGCAGAAACCGCATTGCAGCGCATGCAGTTCGTGGAAGGCCTGCTGCAGCGCGTGGGGGGCGCGTTCGTCGGCCGACAGCCCCTCGATGGTGGTGACGGCGCAGCCGTCGCTCTGCACGGCCAGCATCAGGCAGCTGCGCGCCGAGACGCCGTCCACCAGGACGGTACAGGCGCCGCAGACGCCGTGTTCACAGCCGACGTGCGTGCCGGTCAGCTTCAGTTCGCCGCGCAGGAAATCGGCCAGGTGCACGCGCGGTTCGGCCATGCCCTGGCAGGGCTGCCCGTTGACCGACAGGCAGACCGGCCGCGCTTGGGAGTTTTGCGTCATTGCCATGTTCTTATCTCGTCGTGCGCGCGAGCGCGCCGGTAATGGCGCGGCTGGCGAGGACCCGGGCCAGCCGCTGGCGGTACCAGCCAGGCACGTAGGAATCGGTGCTCGCTTCCACCTCGGCGCACAGGCCCGCGGCGCGCTCGATGTCGCCCGGCGCCGCCGGCGTGCCCAGCAGCGCCTGCTCGGCGCGCGGCATGCGCACCGGCGCCGAGGCGCAGCCGCCCAGCGTGATCGAGCAGCGCGCGATCCTGTCGTCCGGTCCGAACTGCAGCAGCACCGCGGCCGAAGCGATCGCGAAATCGCCATGGCGCCGCGAGAACTCCAGGAAACAGGAGCCGTGGCCCGGATCCCAGGGCCGGAGGGAGACGCCCAGCACCATTTCGTCGGGCTGCAGCGCCGGCGTCATATAGCCGGCGGGGAAATCGGCCATGGCGATGCCGCGGCGCCCGGCGGCGCTGCCGACCTGGACTTCGGCGTCCATCGCCATGGCAATGGTGGGGATTTCCGCCGAAGGGTCGAGCTGGCACAGGCTGCCGCCCACGGTGCCGCGGTTGCGCGTCTGCCGGTGGCCCACGTTGAGGATGGCCTCGCGCAGGATGGGCAGCCGGGACGCCACCAGGTCCGAGAACTCCACCTCCCGCTGGCGGGTCATGGCGCCGATATGGACGGCATCGCCGTCATCCCGGATATAGGAAAGCTCCGGGATGCGGTTGATGTCGACCAGGCAGTCCGGAAACGCGAAGCGCATGTTCAGCATCGCCATCAGCGACTGGCCGCCGGCCAGTACGCGGGCGTTGTCGATGCCGCCCAGGCACTGCAGGGCTTCATCCAGGCTGGCGGGCCTGACGTACTCGACGGCGGGGGCTTTCATGCGGCCTCAGATCTTGGACAGGTCCAGGGAAGAGGCGGCGAACAGCTCCTCGGGCGCCACCTTGCGCTTGGACAGGCCCTGCCCGTAGTGATAGCGCGCGAAGGTTTCGATCACGTGCCGGTTGGCATCCAGCCCATAGGGCCAGTAATCCTCGCCCATCAGCTTCTTGGCCTCGTTGTGGTGGTGCACCATCCAGGGCAGCGTCACCGCCAGGTGGCAGATCTCGTCCAGCTCCTTGACCGCCAGCATCTTGGCCTTCAGGAAGGCCTTGTAGACGCTGACCGGCAGCCACGGGTTCTCGGCCACCAGCGACTTGCGGATGCCCACCATGTGCATGATCGGGAAGATCCGGGTGCGGCGGAAATAATCCTTCTCGGCCTCGATGTAGTCGCCGAACAGGCGGCCCACGTTGGGCACGCCGCGCAGGAAGCAGGACGGCGCGCGGGCGCCGATCACGGCATCGATCTCGCCGGACTCCAGCATGCCCGACAGGGTCTTGTCGTCGGGAATCTGCTGCAGGTCGATGGAGGGATCGAGCTCGATCGGAGCGCGTTCGCCGCGGCCGGGCTCTTCCACGCCGCCGCGGCGCCACTTGATGTCGGCCGGCTTGACGCCGTACTCGTCTTCCAGGATGCCGCGGATCCACACATTGGCGGTGATCTGGTATTCCGGCACGCCTATGGTCTTGCCGCGCAGGTCTTCGGGCTTGTCGATGCCGCGGTCGGTGCGCACGTAGATGCCCGACTGGCGGAACACGCGCGACAGGAAGGCCGGAATCCCGATGTACTGGTTGTCGCCGCGCGCCGTGGTCATCATGTGGCTGCTCATCGAGATTTCCGTCACGTCGAATTCTTCGTAGCGGAAAGCGCGGTGGAAGGCTTCCTCCGGCTCGAGCGGGACGGCGCGCACGTTGCAGCCCTCGATGTCCACGCGGCCGTCGAACAGGGCCTGGGTGCGGTCGTAATTGCCTACGGAGAGGCTGATGTTGAGTTTGTTCACGAATGCGTCCTTCTTGTTTTAATGAATGCTCAGTCCGCCCTCAGGCCGATTTTCTGGGCGAGGGTGGCGAAACGGTCGATGTCCTCGTTGACGATCTTCTGGAACGCGGCCGGACCCTCGTCGGCGGTGGTGTAGCCCAGGTCCAGCAGGCGCTTGCGCATCGCGTCGGTCTTCATGATGGCGGAGATCGTCTTGTAGACGTCCATCTTGATGTTCTCGGGCGTGCCGCCCGGCACGGCCAGGCCTTGCCATTGGCTCAGATTGAAGCCGGGCGCGCCGCTTTCGGCGATGGTGGGGACCTCGGGCACGGCCTTGGAGCGGTCGGCCGAGGTGATGGCCAACGCGCGCAGCTTGTTGCCCGAGATGTAGGTCAGGGCGCCGGAGATGGTGACCACGGCGAAATCGACCTGCCCGCCCATGGTGTCGACCAAGGCCGGGCCACAGCCCTTGTAAGGCACGTGGACGTTCTGCATCTTGAAATCGATGTTCATCATCTCGCCGGCCAGGTGCGGGTCGGTGCCGGCGCCGCAGGAGCCGTACGACAGCTTGCCGGGCGCCTCGCGGCCGGCGGCGACCAGGTCGGCCAGCGTCTTGAACTTGGAGGTGGTGGGCACGACCACGAGCATGGGCGCATAGGCGACGTTGATCACCGCCTCCAGGTCCTTCTTGGGATCGTAGCCCAGGTTCTTATATATAGCGGGCGCCAGCGAATAGGCGTCGTTCATCATCAGCAGCGAATGGCCGTCCTTGGGCTTGCCTGCGACGATGCGGGTTCCCACCGTGCTGCCGGCGCCCGCCTTGTTGTCGACGATCACCGGGTGGCCGAGCTTGCCCAGCTGTTCGCCGATCAGGCGCGCGAGCATGTCCACGCCGCCGCCTACGGCATACGGGACGGTAATCTCGACCTGTTTGACGGGAAAGGTGGGAGCGGGTTTTATTTCCGCCGCCGCGGCCTGTTGGATAAAGGTGGTTAGAGCCAGGGAGAACAGCAGATTGATGGGCAGCTTGGTCAGCATGGTCGGACTCGCTTGGAGAAGGATTGGTCGGACGGCAAACTTGCACCGCAAGGGTGCCGGCGATGCACCAAAATACTCAGTAGGCTGAGTAATATGATCACTGTACTGAGTAATTTTGCGCGACTTAATTAGGGAATTCACTAGTGAATGGCTAGCGGAAGACTCTGCAAAGGTGCGCACGGCGCCGCACGGCAGAATTAAGCAATCTTCGGGCCAGGTTTTGCCGAGTGCAATGTTCAATGGTCGACCGGCCTTCGCGCGCCCCCCTCGACAGGCGTCAAGCCCAGGGGGCCGTGGCCAATGTTGCCGGCGTGCGCGCGCGCTTCGGGACGAATTCGAAGAAACCCGAGACGCTTGGGAATGCCGCGCGATCCCGGGCCGGGACAATGCACGCAACCCGGCACCTTTTCGGAGCGAGCCGGCTTTCTTTCTTCTGGAAAACCTGGACCATGACAACATTTTCGCTGGCGCCCGCCACCTCGCCGTGGCGGCTGCACATCTCCTGGCTCCGAGCCTGTGTGCTTTGTTTTGCCCTGGCCGGATGCGGCGGGGATTCGGCCGTGACCGGCGCATCGGACGCCGGCGGCACAACCGCCACCCTCGTTCCCGGGCCGGTCTTCGGCAAGGTCAGCCTGGACGGGCCCGTGGCGGGCGCGACCGTCTCGCTGCAGGCGGCGAACGGCAGTGCTTGGCCGGGCAGTGCTGTCACCGACGAGGAAGGGATGTTCGAGATCCCGGCCGAGCAGGTGCCGCAAGGGCTGCGCATCCTTGCCTCGGGCGGCACGCTGCCGGACGGCAGTGCGGTATCCGCAACGCTGTCCACGTATGTCGAGCCATTCGGCGCGGGGCTTTTCGGCGAGCAGATTACCGCGGTCTCGACGCTGCTTGACCGCCTGCATACGGCCGGATGGGACCTGGAGACCGCACAGGTCAGGCTTGCCGCGTACCTGCAGCTCGAGCCGGGGCGTTCGCTCTATAGCGGCTTTGCCGATGCCAGCGATTTCAACAGCGCGGCCTTCCAGCGGGCGGCGCAGGAAAGCGGCCTGGGCCTGGACGGATTCATCGATCAACAGGTGGCGCAGGCGATGGTTAGCGCCGAGAGCCGGCAGGCCTTCACGGGCGGGCTGCGGCTGTCCCCGTTCGGCACGACGGTCGCGCTCGGGCTGATCAACGGTGCCGTCAGCAAGCTGAGCGGCACTGCTACCGGCGAACTCCTGAGCGGACTCGGCGTCGGGCAAGCCGATCATGCCGAAGTCATGGCTCAATTGCGCCTGATCGAAAGCAAGCTCGATGAAGTGCGTGCCACCGTGGACGAAGCCGTCAAGCGCATCGCTGCCCTGCAGGTGGAGATCAAGCAAGGTTCCTTGGACACCCTGATCTCCCGTATACGGGGCTTGATGAAGGACTTGCGCAACATGGCAGGCTACAGCGGCGACCGGGCGAGCAAGCAACTCGAGGTCGAGAACGCGATCCTGTCGCTGTACGGGCTGCGTACGGCGTTCGCCGATGTGCTGAATGGGGCGTTGGCCAAGGAATCCATCATCCAGGCCTATGCGGAAAGCCTGCATGTAGGCCAGCGCTTCTATTCGGTGGAGCATTACCGTCGTCTGATCGACTTCGTGGAGCTTTTCGATTCGTACAATTTGCAAATGCACTACCTGCTGATCGAAGCCTTCCGCTCGCGTGAGGCACGCACCGGCAAGTCGGCGCAGGGAGACATCGAGATGCTCGTCCGGGACATGGAAGAAGAGCGTGACTTGTACATGGGGCGTTTGCCCAGGGCGCTGCCGGACGATACGACTTTCATACACGCCGACACGCTGCGCATGTGGCACAGTTCACGCGACTATTACGTGCTGCACGACGAAATCCCCAGGCTGCCTGCCGCCGTCGCCGCCAAAGGCGGCTGGCGCAAACCCGAGCTGTCTGTCGTCACTCAGGCTTTCAAGCAGACCGACCGCAACCGCATCGACGGCAACGTTTTCGCCCTGCAGCAGGGAGCGCCGTCGAAGCTGTTTGCCGGTGGCGGAATCAACATGTGGACGTCAGAGTGTTCCTGGGATGTGAGGTTCGTGTCCATCGGGACCTGCTGGGTCTACCATTTCGCCGACGACAACCCGATGTACATCGGCGTGACGAGAAATAATGACTCGCTTCCCTCGGACCTTGTATCGACCAACCGCGCGCACTATGCCGTCTGGCGTCCCATGGAGCAGGCCGAAGCCGCGATGTATCTGCCTTGGCTCTACAGTCAGCGGCAACGCTAGGAAGAGGCGCGTCGCCGGTTCCCGGTCTGTGCGAACCTCCTTTTGGCATGAACAGGCTTTAGCCGGCGGAAGGGAGGTGTGGCTGGTACGGCCTGGCGGCCGGGGCTGGCCGCCGCCGGCCCGTGGGTGCCTGCGCCTGCTGGCGCAATTGCAGCGGCGAGGCGTGATACATGCGCCGGAAGGCCGTGCTGAAGCCGGCCGGCGTGGCAAAGCCGGCGGCATACGCGATCTGCGCGATGCTCAGGTCGTCGCGCTGCACCACGTCTTGCAGCGCGGTCTTGAGCCGATAGTGCCGGATCAGGGCGGCGGGCCCGTCTGGATCGCCGGCGAACAGCCGGTATAGTTGCGAGCGCGATATCCCGAAATGTGCCTGGACCTGGGCGATGTCCAGTTCGGGGTCGTCGCGGTGGGCATGGATGTAATCGAGCACATGCCGCTGTCGCGCGCCGCCGCGGCCTGTGGCCCCGCCCTCTGCGCGCGCGTCGGGCGCCAGGCTGGCCGCCAACAGCGGAAGCAGGCTGGACAGCGCGAGGTTCGCGCCGGCCTCGTTCAGGAAGGGGGTCTGCCTGAGCAGCGCGAGCGCCCAATCCGTTGCCGTGGCTGCCATCGCGTGTTCGCGGTGCGCGATGCAGCAATGTTCTCCATTTGCTGACAGATGAGGCGCCAGCATGCGCTTGGGCACGAACAGCCCGATCGCGCGGTAGGCGGCGCGCTCGATGGCGATGGGTCGATCGAAGTCCATCAGCATGATGTCGCCGGGACCGCTGGGCACCTCGCTGCGGCCTGAAGTGACACGGCCTGCGCCCCCGCTCAGCACGATCTGTATCATGTAATAGTCGATGTCGTCGTGGGCGATGCGGTCCAGGCTGCGCCGGACCGTCATCGCGGTGCTCTCGCAATGAGAGAGCACGACGCCGTCGGTGGTGTAGGCGATCAGGTTGCCGTGAAAGGGGCCGCCTCGGCGCGGTACATCGATATCGACCATGTGCGCCATCCACTGGCGCCATTGGGCCACACGCGCGGTTTCTTCGACGCCGGCGAGAGACAGGGTGCAACGGGGCAAGCCGGCGGAAGCGGGAGCGGGCATGAGGTGCTGTCGACAGGCGGGGAGGGGGCGGATAGGCTGTGGAGGGCGATCGCGCCATATGTGAGCGAGAGTAACAGGTTCGCTGGCGCGCCGGGGCGGCGGGCCGATGACGTCCCCCGCCTGACGTTGCGCGCCGGCCACGATGGCGCGCCAATGGAAGGCGCGGGCGTGCATTGACAGTTCTCGCGGGCCCAGGTTATTATCGCAAGCTCTCTGGAGTCGGCTCGCCCGGGCCGCGCGTTCTTTGATGTGCAGAACTGCAATATCCGGCAGGCAGCATTGCCCGGATCCCCGCAGTAGCTGCCTTTCTCAAGAGCCGCGTCGCGGCGTTCCTTCCCCAGCAGTAGATTCCATGCCGCACGATTGCGCGGCCCGTGCATGTTCCTCTTCCGGCTACCCGGTGGCGGCTTCCTGCTCGGAGCCGGTCGGGCGGTTTGTTGCAGCTGTCTGCGCCTTGTGACGAAGGTCGCAGACCGGATCCCAAAGACCCCCAAAGGTTACGGAAGAGGGCTTATGCCAACTATCAGCCAACTCGTGCGCAAGCCGCGCGAATCCAGCCATGCCAAGAGCAAGTCTCCCGCTCTTGAGAACAGCCCGCAGCGTCGCGGCGTCTGCACCCGTGTCTACACTACGACCCCGAAGAAGCCGAACTCGGCTCTGCGTAAGGTCGCCAAGGTGCGCCTGACCAACGGTTACGAGGTCATCTCGTACATCGGCGGCGAAGGCCACAACCTGCAAGAGCACTCGGTCGTGCTCGTGCGCGGCGGCCGGGTGAAGGATCTCCCGGGTGTGCGCTATCACATCGTGCGCGGTTCCCTCGACCTGCAAGGCGTCAAGGATCGCAAGCAGTCGCGCTCGAAGTACGGCGCCAAGCGTCCCAAGAAGGCCTGATCCCGGGCTTTCCCAGCAGCATCGTCCCGTCGCCGTCGTCCTGGTTTGCAGGGCGGGCGCGAGTAAGGGGCCGGTCGGGCGCAAGCCCTCAAGACAGGCCGCGGCCGCAGGCGCTAGCCGGCGGTTCAACTGAAGACATAGGAAGTAGAAATGCCTCGTCGTCGCGAAGTACCCAAGCGTGAAATCCTGCCCGATCCCAAGTTCGGCAGCGTGGAACTCGCCAAATTCATGAACGTCGTGATGCTCTCCGGCAAGAAAGCCGTTGCAGAGCGCATCGTTTACGGCGCCCTCGAACAGATCCAGACCAAGACCGGCAAGGACCCCATCGAGGTGTTCGGTCAGGCGATCGGCAACGTCAAGCCCATCGTCGAGGTCAAGAGCCGCCGTGTCGGCGGCGCCAACTACCAAGTGCCGGTTGAAGTGCGCCCCGTGCGCCGCCTGGCCTTGGCAATGCGTTGGGTTCGCGAGGCAGCCAAGAAGCGTGGCGAGAAGTCCATGGACCTGCGCCTGGCGGGCGAACTGATGGACGCGTCCGAAGGACGCGGCGGTGCCGTCAAGAAGCGTGACGACACCCACAAGATGGCCGAGGCCAACAAGGCCTTCAGCCACTTCCGCTGGTAAGCAGCAGCACCCTTCGTTTTTAATGGCCCGCGGCTGATCGTCGCGGGCCGACTAGCCCAGTCATCAAGGAAATCCGATCATGGCCCGCAAGACCCCGATCGAGCGCTATCGCAATATCGGCATCTCTGCGCACATCGACGCAGGGAAGACCACCACCACCGAACGTATCCTGTTCTATACGGGCGTCAACCACAAGCTCGGCGAAGTGCACGACGGCGCCGCGACCATGGACTGGATGGAGCAGGAGCAGGAACGGGGTATCACGATCACCTCCGCTGCCACGACCTGCTTCTGGAAGGGAATGGCCGGCAACTACCCGGAACACCGTTTCAACATCATCGACACCCCGGGGCACGTGGACTTCACCATCGAAGTCGAGCGCTCCATGCGCGTGCTCGACGGCGCCTGCATGGTGTATTGCGCCGTGGGCGGCGTGCAGCCCCAGTCGGAAACCGTCTGGCGCCAGGCCAACAAGTATGGCGTGCCCCGTCTTGCGTTCGTCAACAAGATGGACCGCACCGGCGCGAACTTCTTCAAGGTCTACGAGCAGATGCGTCTGCGCCTGAAGGCCAATCCGGTCCCGCTGCAAGTGCCGATCGGGGCCGAGGATTCGTTCAAGGGCGTGGTCGACCTGGTCAAGATGAAGGCCATCCTGTGGGATGACGCCAGCCAGGGTACCAAGTTCGAATACGGCGACATTCCCGCCGAGCTGGTCGACACCTGCAACGAATGGCGCGAGAAGATGGTCGAGGCGGCTGCCGAATCGTCCGAAGAGCTGATGGACAAGTATCTGGAATCCGGCGAGCTGTCGGAAGACGAGATCAAGTTCGCCATTCGCCAGCGCACCATCGCCGGCGAAATCCAGCCCATGCTGTGCGGCACCGCCTTCAAGAACAAGGGCGTGCAGGCCATGCTGGACGCGGTCATCGACTACCTGCCCTCGCCGGTCGACATCCCGCCCGTGGATGGCACCGACGAGAACGACCAGCCGGTGGTCCGCAAGGCCGACGACAAGGAAAAGTTCGCCGCGCTGGCGTTCAAGCTGATGACCGACCCGTTCGTCGGCCAGTTGACCTTCATCCGCGTGTACTCGGGCGTGCTGAATTCCGGCGACACCGTCTACAACGCGATCAAGGGCAAGAAAGAGCGCGTCGGCCGTATCCTGCAGATGCACGCCAACCAGCGTGAAGAAATCAAGGAAGTTCTGGCGGGCGACATCGCCGCGGCCGTGGGCCTGAAGGACGTCACGACCGGCGAAACGCTGTGCGATCCGGAATCGATCGTCACGCTGGAAAAGATGGAGTTCCCCGAGCCCGTGATCGCGCAGGCCGTCGAACCCAAGACCAAGGCCGACCAGGAAAAGATGGGCATCGCCCTGAACCGCCTGGCCGCCGAAGATCCGTCGTTCCGCGTGCGCACCGATGAAGAATCGGGCCAGACCATCATCGCCGGCATGGGCGAGCTCCACCTGGAAATCCTGGTGGACCGCATGAAGCGCGAGTTCGGCGTGGATGCCAACGTGGGCAAGCCGCAGGTGGCCTACCGCGAAACCATCCGCAAGGTCTGCGAAGAATCCGAAGGCAAGTTCGTCAAGCAGTCGGGCGGCCGCGGCCAGTACGGCCACGTCGTGCTCAAGGTCGAGCCGCAAGAAGCGGGCAAGGGCTTCGAGTTCGTCGACGCGATCAAGGGCGGCGTGGTGCCCCGTGAATTCATCCCGGCGGTGGAGAAGGGTTGCATCGACACCCTGTCCGCTGGCGTGATGGCCGGCTACCCCGTGGTCGACGTCAAGGTCACGCTGTTCTTCGGTTCGTACCACGACGTGGACTCGAACGAAAACGCGTTCAAGATGGCTGCCTCGATGGCTTTCAAGGACGGCATGCGCAAGGCCAGCCCGGTCCTGCTCGAGCCCATGATGGCCGTGGAAGTCGAAACCCCCGAAGACTACGCCGGTACAGTGATGGGCGATCTGTCCTCGCGCCGCGGCATGGTCCAGGGCATGGACGACATGGTCGGCGGCGGCAAGACCATCAAGGCCGAAGTCCCGCTGGCCGAGATGTTCGGTTATTCCACCTCGCTGCGTTCCGCGACCCAGGGCCGCGCCACGTACACGATGGAATTCAAGCATTACGCCGAAGCGCCGAAGAACGTCGCCGACGCGATCATCAGCGCCCGCGCCAAGTAATTGGCTGCTGGCAAGTAATTCGTTAAACCTCCAGGCACACTGCAGGAAGAGAGAACATGGCAAAAGGCAAGTTTGAGCGTACGAAGCCGCACGTAAACGTGGGCACGATCGGTCACGTTGACCACGGCAAGACGACGCTGACGGCGGCGATCAC
>NZ_UWPJ01000018.1 GCF_900606115.1 Pigmentiphaga humi | reverse complement strand
GCTTCCCTGCGCGCGTAAGCGCGTAGGGGGGGGCTATTTTTCCGGGACGTTCATCTTCTGGCTGTGGGTCTTGAGCGCCTTGATGATCGCTTCCACGCCGCCTTGCGAGCCGAAGCTGGCGAACTGGTTGCGGTAGTTCTCGATGAACCAGACGCCCATCACGTTCAGGTCATAGATCTTCCAGCCGTCGGCGGATTTTCCCAGCCGGTAGTCGACCGGAATGGGATCGCGCTGGCCGTCGCTCACCGTGGTGCGCACGACGACGTCGGTCGCGTCGGGTTCGGCGCGGTAGGGCCGCATGTCCACGCGAGCCTGCGGCGTGATGGACGAGACCGCGCCGCCGTAGGTGCGCACCAGCATGTTGCGGAATTCCTTGACCAGTTCGGCGCGCTGCTCGGGCGTGGCCTGGCGCCAGTAGCGGCCCACGGCCAGGCGCGTGGTCTTCTCGAAATCGACGTAGGGCAGGATCAGTTCGTCGATGGCCTGGTTGATCTTGGCTGGCGAGCCGGACTTGAGCTCGGCGTCCTTGCGGATGCGCTCGAGCACGTTGTTGGCCGCTTTCTGCACCATGACGTTGGGCGGATCCTGCGGGCTGGGGGCCTGCGCGCGCGCCTGGGCGGCTGCGAAGAAGGCGATCGCGAGCGCCGTCACCCAGCATGCGAGCCAGGCCAGCCGCGACGGCGAGGGACGGACGGTGGAAGAAACGGAGTGGGGGGCGCGCATGGATTCTCCCTGGCAGAGGTACGGGCGCCGCGGCAAGCGGCGAGGATGGTTCCTGCCGGCACGGATGCCGCGGCTCTCGAGTATTGGAGCACGGCGTTGGCGCGGCGTTCCGCCAGACTGCAACAGAATGCTGCGCGGACGCGGCGAGCGTGCGTCCGGCGCTGTGCTATGTTGTGCTGTCCCCGCGCCGGGCGAGCGCCTTGTCCGGCCTGTTTCCTTTCAAGCGTGCCGCGCCATGACAACGAGTCCTTCCCCAGCCATCCCCCTGGTCAAGCGCTATGACGTGCGCGATTTCTTCCGCCGTCCGGAACGCTCCGCGTACCGCCTCTCGCCCGACGGCCGGCACCTGGCCTTCCTGGCGCGGGCAGAAGGCCGGCAGAACGTGCATGTGCAGGCGCTGGGCGAGGACGGCGCACCCGTCGGCCCGGCACGGACGCTGACCCGCGAGACGGCGCGCGATGTCGGCGGCTTCTTCTGGAAGGGGCCGGACCGCATCCTCTACGTCAAGGATTTCGGCGGCGACGAGAACTTCCACCTGTTGTCCGTGCCGATCGACGGCGCATCCGCGCCGACGGACCTCACGCCCTACGACGGCGTGCGCGCCCACGTGGTCGATGACCTGGTCGACGACGATGCCTACGTGCTGTTGTCGCACAATCAGCGCGATCCGCAGGTGTTCGACGTGTTCCGCGTCGAAGTCGCCACGGGAAGGGCCGAGCTGATCGCGCAGAATCCCGGCAACATCACGGGCTGGGCGACCGATCACGAGGGCCGATTGCGCCTGGCCGTGGCCACGGACGGCGTCAACAACACCTTGTTGTACCGGGATGCCGAGGCGGAGGAGTTCCGACCCATCCTGACCACGGACTTCAAAGAAGTGGTGGCGCCGCTGTTCTTCACCTTCGATAACCGGCGCATCTACGTCAGTTCCAATCGCGGCCGCGACAAGGCGGCGCTGTTCGAATTCGATCCGCATACCGCGCGCGAGGGCGCGATGCTGTTCGAGCATCCGGACGTTGACGTGTCGGGGCTGGCCTATTCGCAGCACCGCAAGGTGCTGACCGAGATCGGCTACGAGACCTGGAAGCCGCAGCGGCACGTGCTGGACGAGGCTACCGCGGAGATCTACGCCGAGCTGGAAAGCCGGCTGCGCGGCTATGAGGTGGCGCTGCAGAGCGCGACGCGCGACGAGAGCCGCTTCGTGGTGGCGGCCTACAACGACCGCACCCAGGGCGCGCGCTACCTGTACGACGCGGCATCCCGGCGCCTGACCAAGCTGGGCGATATCCAGCCGTGGCTGCTGGAGCGCGACATGGCGCCGATGAAGCCGATACGCTATACGGCGCGCGACGGCCTGAAGATCGACGGCTATCTGACGCTGCCCGTGGGCTCGCCGCCGCGCAGCCTGCCGGTCATCATCCATCCCCACGGCGGCCCGTGGGCGCGCGACTCCTGGGGCTTCAATCCGGAAATCCAGTTCCTGGCGAACCGCGGCTACGCGGTGCTGCAGATGAATTTCCGCGGATCCACCGGTTATGGCCGCAAGTTCTGGGAGGCTTCGTTCAAGCAGTGGGGACGGGCCATGCAGGACGACATCACCGACGCGGTGGAGTGGCTCAAGCGCGAGGGCATCGCGGATCCCGCGCGCATCGCCATCTATGGCGGCAGCTACGGCGGTTATGCGACGCTGGCCGGGATCACGTTCACGCCCGATCTCTATGCCGCCGCGGTCGATTACGTGGGCGTGTCCAACCTGTTCACCTTCATGAACACCATCCCGCCGTACTGGAAGCCTTTCCTGGATTCCATGCACGAAATGGTGGGCGACCCCGAGAGAGACCGGCAATTGCTGCACGACGGCTCGCCGGTATTCTTCGTCGACCGCATCAAGACCCCGCTGTTCGTCGCCCAGGGCGCCAAGGATCCGCGCGTCAACAAGGACGAGAGCGACCAGATCGTCGAGGCGCTGCGCAAGCACGGGGTCGACGTCGAATACATGGTCAAGGACAACGAAGGACACGGTTTCCACAACGAGGAAAACCAGTTCGAGTTCTACACCGCCATGGAAGCCTTCCTGGCGCGCTATATCGGCCAAACCATGCCGGATGAATGATCGACCCAGGGTGCCGCGGATCCGGCTCAGCCGGTCCGTCAGCACCGCCTCCTGGGGGCGCGCGAAGCGCGTAGGGGGGAGCTACTTTCTAAACCAGAGCAGTGACAGCGCGCAGGCGGCGGTCAGCAGCAGCACCGCGGCGGCGCTCAGCAGGGCGCTGATCTCGGTTTCGCGGCGTTCCATCGTGAACTTCGAGTTCAGGTGGCTGTAGACGGTGCTGAGATCCGCTTCCGAACTGGCGAGGAAATATTCGCCGCCGGTCATCTGCGCGACCGAGCGCAGCGTGGGCTCGTCGAGCCGGGCGAAGAACGACCAGCCTTCGTCGCCGATGGGCGCGCCTTGCTGGGTACCGAACCCCACGGTATAGACGCGCACGCCGCGCTGGGCGGCCATGCGGGCGGCGTCCATCGGGTCGGGGCCGGTCGTGCGCCGGCCGTCGCTCAGCAGGATGATGGTGCCCGCCGTATAGGAGCCGGGCAGTACCGGCGCCAGTTCCTTTTCCTTGTTTTTCTTCTTCGCCTCGGCGGCTTCCGCGGCCCGGTCGATGGCGATGCCGCGGCGCACCCGGGGAGACGGCGTCTCGAACAGCACCGATTCGAGATCGATGCCGTCGTTGGGGAACAGCACCGCCAGCGACAGGATCAGGCCGCTGCCGGTGGCCGTGGCCCGCTGCAGCTGGAAGCGGTCGATGGCGTCGACCATCTCCTGGCGGTTGTCGGTGGGCGTCTGCACCACGGCCGCGGTGCCGGCGAAGGAAACGATGCCCAGGCGCACATTGGCGGGCAGTTCGGCAATGAAGCGCTTGGCGGCCATTTGCGCGGCGACCAGGCGGTTGGGAGGAATGTCGGCGGCCTGCATGCTGCGCGAGACATCGATGGCCAGCACGACCGTGAGCGTGTCGGACGGCAGCGTGACGGTGGCGGTGGGCCGGGCGCAGGCCAGCAGCGCCGCGGCGGTCGCCAGCAGGAACAGCAGCGGCGGGACGTGGCGCCGCAGCCGCTGGCCCGGCCCCATGGCGGCCTTGGGCAGCGATAGGGCGGCATAGCGTACCGCGGCCTTCTTGCGCCGGGCCAGCGCGTACAGATAGAGGCCGACGAGCAGGGGAACGAGGAGCTGCAGCCAGAGGAGTTCGGGCCAGAGAAACCGCATGAGTGCTCCTTGGCAAGAAGGGATGCCATGGGTGTGCTTAGTATGCCTATTAACTCACGAGCCGGTAAAGAACTGCACAACGCGGGTGTTTCAGTGGTACCTTATTTTTGCAAAGCGCCGGTTCGGACATCGGACGTGATAGGGTGGGTCTTTCGAGCAGACAGGCCAGCCCGCGCACGTTTGCGCCTGGCCGCACCCTGCATGCCGTGACGAACTCCAGCCTGGATGGCGGTTATGAAGCGGGTTGCCCTATACAGCAGGACTCCGAGGCCGGAGCCGGCCGCGCCCGAACCCGATGCCGCGGCCGAGCAGCCGTCCGGGCCCGGGCGCATGCGGCGCTGGCGCGGCCGCGCAACCAGATTCCGGCATGTGCTGTTCGGGATCGCGCTGCTGGCCATGGCCGGCGGCCTGGCCGCCCTCATGCTCGAACCCCGGCACGTTCCGCTGACCCAGGACGACATCGATGCGGCCGTCATGCACACGCTCGAGCACAAGACCTTGCCGTCGCGGCCGGCCAAGGCGGCCGAGGCCGTGCGCCAGGCCGTGGTGCGCATAGAAGGGCTCGGCCCCGAGGCCGAGGACAAGCCCGCGGCGGCCAAGCCGGCTCCCCCGGGCGGCGGCAAGCCCAAGCCCGGAACCAAGGAGAAGGGCGCGGACAAGGCCAAGCCGGATAAGAAGACCGACCGCCGCGCCGACAACGACGGCGGCAACGCGCCCAAACAGGAGGGCAGCGTGGGATCCGGCGTGGTGATCGTCGACAACGGCACCATCCTGACCAATTTCCACGTCATCGCCGGCGCCAAGCGGCTGCGGGTGACTTTCTTCGACGGCTACCAGGCCGAGGCCAACGTGGTCTCCATCCATCCCGAGAAAGACCTGGCCGTGATCCGCGCCAAGTCGATTCCCGACGATCTGCCGGCCGCCACGCTGGGCTCCAGCCTGGATCTGGCGCCCGGCGACGACGTCGTCGCGGTGGGTTTCCCGTTCGGCATCGGGCCTTCGGTATCGGCCGGCGTCGTATCGGGGCTGAACCGCGAATTCCTGTCGGCCGAGGGCAAACACGTGCTGACCCGGCTGATCCAGTTCGACGCAGCCGCCAACCCGGGCAACTCCGGCGGCCCGCTGGTCAACATGAGCGGCGAAGTGGTCGGCATCGTCACGGCCATCCTGAACCCCACCCAGGCCGGCACCTTCGTCGGCATCGGCTTTGCCACCACGATAGAAAGCGCCGGCAGCGCGGTCGGCATGCCTCCCTTCTGACCCTCCCTCGACAGGACGCTTATGAACGATACATCCATGAATCCGGTAGAAAGCGCCAACCTGATGGAGCGCCTGCTGTACGAGGTCAAGCGCGTGGTCGTGGGACAGGACCACTTCCTGGAGCGGGTGCTGGTGGCCATCCTGGCGCAGGGGCACCTGTTGGTGGAAGGGGTGCCCGGCCTGGCCAAGACGCTGACCGTCAATACGCTGGCCAAGACCATACGGGGGACGTTCAAGCGCATCCAGTTCACGCCCGACCTGCTGCCGGCCGACCTGGTGGGGACGCGCATGTACAACCAGCGCACCGGCGATTTCTCCACCGTGCTGGGGCCGGTGTTCGCCAACCTGCTGCTGGCCGACGAGATCAACCGCGCGCCGGCCAAAGTGCAGAGCGCGCTGCTCGAGGTCATGCAGGAGCGCCAGGTGACCATCGCGGGCGAGACGCACAAGGTACCGTCGCCGTTCCTGGTCATGGCCACGCAGAATCCGATCGAGACCGAGGGCACGTATCCGCTGCCCGAGGCGCAGGTCGATCGTTTCATGATGAAGGTCGTCGTCGGCTATCCGACCGAGGAAGAGGAGTTCGTCATCGTCGACCGCGTCACGGGTCCGCCCGTCAGCGTGACGCCGGTGGCCAGCACCGAGCAGCTCACGCAGCTGCAGCGCGAGTGCCGCAAGGTCTACGTGGATCCGGGCCTGGTGCAGTACGCGGTCCAGGTCGTCGCCGCGACGCGCCGTCCGGGGGCCTATGGCCTGTCCGAGCTGTCGCGCTACGTGACCTTCGGGGCGAGCCCGCGCGCCACCATCAATCTCGTCGAAGGCGCGCGAGCGCTGGCTTTCCTGCGCGGGCGCCACTATGCGCTGCCCGACGACGTCATCGATCTCGTTCCCGACGTCCTGCGCCACCGCCTGGTGCTTTCCTACGAGGCTTTGTCCGAGGGCATGGGCGCGGACCAGGTCATCGCCCGCATATTGCAAACCGTGCCGGCGCCTGAGCGGCCATTGGATGCGCATGTTCGGGTTGCGGCGGTTCAATAAGCGCGCGGCCGCGGCCGCCAACGACGCCCCGCCCGCCGCGCCGCCGCGGCTGGACGCGGAGGAGTTGATGCGCCGTCTCGACTGGACGGTCATCCGCCGGCTCGACGGCGCGCTGCAGGGCGACTACCGGACGCTGTTCAGGGGCTTCGGCCTGGACCTGGCCGATCTGCGCGAATACCAGCCCCGCGACGACGTGCGGCACATCGACTGGAACGTGACGGCGCGCCTGCAGACTCCGTACGTGCGCGAATTCCAGGAAGACCGGGAAGTGTCGGCGTGGTTCGTGCTGGACTTGTCCGGTTCGATCGATTTCGGTTCGGCGGGCGTGCGCAAGCGCACGCTGCTGACCGAGTTCGTGGCCGTGTTGGCGCGTCTGCTGACCCGTTACGGCAATCGCGTCGGCGGCATCCTGTACGCCGGCAAGACCAGCGAGGTGCTGCCCGCGCGGTCGGGGCGGCGCCATGTGCTGCATCTGCTCGATCGCGTCGGGCAGGCGCGGGCGGACGGCAAGTCGGGCCAGACCCGGCTGGCCTATCTGCTGGAACAGGCGTATTCCACGATCAAGCGGCGTTCCGTGGTGTTCGTGATCTCCGATTTCATCAGCGCGCCGGGCTGGGAGCCGGTGCTGGGCATGCTGGCCCAGCGGCACGAGGTGATCGCGGTGCGTCTTTACGATCCGCTGGAGCAGGCGCTGCCCGACCTGGGACTGCTGGTGCTGGAAGATGCCGAAACTGGCGAACAGCTCTTCGTCGATACCCATGATCCGGGCTTCCGGCGGCGTTTTGCCGAACAGGCGGCCAAGCGCGAGGAAGCCCTGCGCAGCGCGCTGGCCGATGCGGGCGTGGACTGTCTCGAGCTGGCCACCGACGACAGGCTCGACGCCGCACTGATGCATTTCACGCGCCTGCGCAAGCGCCGCAGCCAGCTCGCGGGCGGGGTGAACGGCCCGTGGGCCCGACCCTAGAAACCGGGATCCAGATAGATGTCCGCACCGAACCTGCCCGCCTTGAGTTTTCTGTGGCCCAGCATGCTCTGGCTATTGCTGCTGGTGCCGGCGCTCGGTTTCGCCTATTGGCGGCTGTCGCGCCGCAGGCGGCAGGTTGCGGTGCGCTATCCCGCGCTGGCGGGCCTGGGCTACCAGCCCTCGGCGGCGCGGCGCATCCTGCCGCCTTGCCTGCTTTTGCTCGGCCTGGCCGCCATGATCGTCGCGATCGCCCGACCGCAGGCCTTGATGATGCTGCCTTCGCGGCTGGAAACCGTGGTGCTGGCCATGGACATGTCCGGCAGCATGCGCGCGACCGACGTCAAGCCCAGCCGCATTTATGCGGCGCAGCAGGCTGCCAAGCTGTTCGTGGACAAGCAGCCGGCCAACGTCAGCGTGGCGGTGGTCGCGGTGGCGGGGGCGGCGGCCGTGGTGCAGTCGCCCACCCGCAAGCGCGAAGATGTGGTGGCCGCGATCGAACGCCTGGAGCCGCAGCGCGGAACGGCGCTGGGCAGCGGACTGATCATCTCGCTGGCGACGGTGCTGCCGCAGGAGCGCATCGACGTGGAACGCTTCCTGAGCGGCGGCAATGCCCGGCCGTCGGCGGCGCAGGCCCTGGCCGAGGCCGCCCAGGCCGAAGCGGCGGTGCCCGGGTCCTATGCCTCGGGCGCCATCGTGCTGCTCTCGGACGGCCAGAGCAATACCGGCCCGGATGCGCTCAAGGCCGCCGAAGTGGCCGCGCGCTACGGGGTGCGCATCTTCACCGTAGGCATAGGCACGCCCGAGGGCACGACGCTCTCCACCGACGGCTGGTCCATGCGCGTCAAGCTCGACGAGGCCGTGCTCAAGAAAGTGGCCGACATCACCGGCGCCCAGTATTTCCAGGCGCAGGACGCCAAGGAACTGCAACAGGTCTATCGCTCGTTGAGCGCACGGCTGGCTTTCGACAAGCGCGACGTGATCGAAGTCACGGCTTTGTTCACGGCGCTGGGGGTGCTGCTGGCGGTGTGTTCGGGCCTGCTGTCGCTGTGGTGGTTCGGCCGGGTGCAATAGCGCGGCGGGCCGCGCTGTCATGACTGCGTCATCTTGCTGTAGCAAAAAGACGGGGTGTGCATTCATGACCTCGTCCCCCCCATGACGTATTCCCTCGAACCCGACAGCCAGGCGCTGATGCAGCGCATCCACCGCGACCTGATCGACAGCTATGACGAAGAGTTCGAGATGGAACTCGAAGACCGCGAGTGGGATGCCGACGGCCAACTCGTGCGGGAGCAGGACGAGGACCTGCGCCGGCGGTATTTCCGCGAGTTGTTTCGCCTGCAGGGAGAACTGGTCAAGCTGCAGGACTGGGTCGTCAGTAGCCGCCACAAGCTCGTGATCCTGTTCGAGGGGCGCGATGCCGCCGGCAAGGGCGGGGTGATCAAGCGCATCACCCAGCGTCTGAACCCGCGCGTGTGCCGGGTCGCGGCGCTGCCCGCGCCCAACGACCGCGAGCGCACCCAGTGGTATTTCCAGCGCTATGTTTCCCATTTGCCGGCCGCCGGCGAGATCGTTCTGTTCGACCGCAGCTGGTACAACCGCGCGGGCGTCGAGAAGGTCATGGGGTTCTGCACCGACGACGAGTACGAGGAATTCTTCCGTTCCGTTCCGGAATTCGAGCGCATGCTGGTGCGATCAGGCATACAGCTGGTCAAGTACTGGTTTTCGATCACCGACGATGAGCAGCACCTGCGTTTTTTGGGACGCATCCACGACCCGCTCAAGCAATGGAAACTCAGTCCCATGGACCTGGAGTCGCGGCGCCGCTGGGAGGACTACACGCGCGCCAAGGAAGCGATGCTCGAGCGTACGCATATCGCCGAGGCGCCGTGGTGGGTGGTGCAGGCGGTGGACAAGAAACGCGCCCGCCTCAACTGTATCGGCCATCTGCTCGGCCTCGTGCCTTACCATGAGATTCCGCATCCGCAGATCGACTTGCCGCAGCGCGTGCGCCACGAAGACTACATCCGCCGCCCGGTGCCGGAAAACATGATGGTGCCCGAGCGCTATTGAGCGGGCTGGTCCGCCAGGCGCCGCAATAGCGCCATGGCGGCGGCCGGCGCCTTGGGCTTGAAACCGTTGATCATGTAGAGGAATACCGGGCGGCCGTCCTGCTCCGGATGGGACCGGGCCAACAAGGGCAGATCGGCGGGACTGTGGCCGCGCGCCCAGCTCCGGGCCCGGGCCGTCCAGCGATCCAGGTCCGCCGGCGCGTAGCCTTCGCGGTGGTCTTCGCCGGCCGACTGCAGGCGCGCATAGACGAACGGCGCAGTCGCGTCGTGGATGTGCGGGACCCCGGGTTTGTCGGCCACCACGGCGGCGACCCCGTGCCGGCGCAGCAGTTCGACGAACCCGGCCGTGGCGAAGCTGTCGTGCCGCACTTCAACGGCGTGGCGCAGCGGCAGGCCTCCCAGCCGCTGGGGCAGCAGCGCGAGAAAGGCGGCGAAATCTTCTTCCTCGTATGTCTTGGTCGGCGCGAATTGCCAGTTGATGGGCCCCAGCTTGTGCTTGAGTTCGACAAGGCCGCTTTCCAGGAATTTCTCGATGGACGGACCGGCTTCGGCCAGCACCCGCCGATGCGTGGCATAGCGCGGCCCTTTGAGCGCGAACACGAAATCGTCGGGCGTCTCGTCGCGCCAGCGCGCAAAGCTCGAAGGTTTCTGCGTGCCGTAGAACGTGCCGTTGATTTCGATGGACGTGACGTGCCGGCTCGCGTATTCGAGTTCGCGCGCCTGGACCAGCCCCTTGGGGTAGAAATTGCCGCGCCATGGCGCGTAGACCCAGCCGCCTATGCCCACCCGGATGGAAGCCGTTACCTTCCCGCTCATGCCGTATGCCTCCTGTGACGCGGCAGGCCTACAATGCGGTCCCGACCTTGTTCATGCTTTCGCGCCATGACGCTTTCCGCCGAACAACTCGAAGCGTTCCGAGACTTGGCCGTGCAATTGGACCACACAGACCGGGCTGCCTATGCCGCCGCCGGCCGCGATCCGCTCGTTCCCATTCTAGGCCTGGGGCCGGCCGATGCGCCATTGTGCTTTTTCGGGCGCGACCCGGGAGCAGAGGAGGTCAGGCATGGCGAACCGTTCGTCGGCAGTTCCGGCCAGCTGCTGCGCGCAGCGCTGCATGCGCACCTTTTTCCCGGCGAGGATTACACCTTCGATGCGGGCCTGCGCGCGGGACGCCGCTGCTTCTGGATCAGTACGGTGCCCTTCAAGCCGCTGGGCAACAAGGCATGGCCTGCCTCGGTGCGGCAGCGCTTCCATCCGCTCATCGCGCGCATCCTCTCTTGCTCATGGCAAGGGACGCATATCATTACGCTGGGCAACGAAGCCTTCGAATGGTTCGGCATCGGACTGGAAGACCAAGCGCGCGAGGCGTTCAAGGCTTTCTGGCGGCGCGACGACAAATACACCGCCAGTTTTTCCCTCACGCTGCGCGGTCCGTGCGCAGCCCGCGTGCTGCACCTGCATCCGCTGCCTCATCCGTCGCCAGCCAATGCGCGCTGGCGGCCGCACTTCCCCCGATTGCTGCAGGCCAGGCTGGATGCCTTGTTGCCTGCTTCTGGAACGGAGCCATCATGACCGCATCGTCCGCACCCGCCATCTCGATCGCCTATTGCACGCAGTGCCAATGGCTGCTGCGCGCCGCCTGGATGGCGCAAGAACTGCTGTCCACCTTCGGCACCGACCTCGGGCAAGTGGCGCTGATACCGGGAACAGGCGGGGTCTTCCAGATCCGCTACGACGGCGAACTGCTTTGGGACCGCAAGGCAGATGGCGGTTTTCCCGATGCCAAGACGCTCAAGCAGCGGGTGCGCGACAGGCTGGATCCGGGGCGGGACCTGGGGCACGTCGACCGCGCCGGCAAACCTGGGGGCGGCGCGCCTTAGCCTGTCCGGGGATAGCACTCGCCGTAGGCTTCGCAGCCCGGACAGCCCGGCGCGGGGGAGGGCGGCAGGCCCTGGGCCGCCGCCAGGTCGTAGGCCAGGAACTTCTTCCAGCGCAAGTTGCCCGTGTTGCGTTCGGGCAGGCCGGGGAAATAGCGATGCAGGGCGTGCGTGACGTCCTCGCGGCCGCGCAGGCCGAGATCTTTCCATAAATGGTCGGGACGCAAACAGGCATGCGCGATGATGCGCGCCAGGTCGTCGACGTCGTCCGCAGGCAGCGCAGGATTGCCGTGGGCCAGCAGATGGCGGTGCAAGGCGCGCGTAAACGCGGTTTCCTGGGGACAGGTGTGGAGCGGAGCGATGGCGAGCCCGGGAAACCGGCGCCGGCACAGGGCTTCCAGGCGAGCCCGGTCCAGCCCCAGCCATGCGAGCTGGCCGCCTGTTTCACGGGCCGCAACCAGTTGCGCGAACAGGCGGGTATCCGCGTCTTCGGCGGTGGCGGCGAGCGAAGCGAGCGCCGAATGCGCCCCAGGCGTATCGGCGGCAGCGGGATCACGGGGGTATTGCATGGCGGTCGTTCCGGATGGGGACATGCACAGAAGCGCTTTAGCGGCGCGGCGGCGTGAACGCCTGCCGTGCGTGCGCCACCTGCGCGCGCGTCACGCACTCAGCGGCATGATCGTTGACCATGCCCATGGCCTGCATGAAGGCGTAGACCGTGGTCGGGCCGACGAACTTCCAGCCCCGTTTCTTGAGATCCTTGGAAATGGCGATGGAAGTGGGCGACGTCGAAACCGCCTGCGCCGGGTCAGGCGTGGCCGGATCGGGTTCATGGCGCCAGAAATAGGCTGCCAGCGAGCCTTCTTCCGCGACCAGTTCCAGCGCTCGCTGGGCGTTGTTGATGACGGCTTCGATCTTGCCGCGATGACGGACGATGCCCGGGTCCTGAAGCAGGCGGGCGACGTCGCGCTCGGTCATGCGCGCCACGCTGGCCATGTCGAAGCCGTAGAAGGCGGCGCGGAAGTTCTCGCGCTTGGCGAGGATGGTGCGCCAGCTCAGACCGGACTGGAAGCCCTCCAGGCTGAGTTTCTCGAACAGACGCCGGTCGTCGGCCACCGGGAAGCCCCATTCGGCATCGTGATAGGCAAAGAACTCGGGCGCGGCGCCGCACCAGCGGCAGCGCGGTTGGCCATCGGGGCCGGGGAGGGTGGCGGTCATCGGATGATTATGCAGCATCCGGAGGCGCGCGTTCCGCGGTGTCGGCATCTCTTGACGGCACGGACCGGCAGCGCAAGAATGGCCACACCGGCTGCGCAGAAAACCGCTTCCGGTTCGAGCGGCCCCGGCTCCTGACCGGGGCAACGCCGGCCCAGGCTCCCGGGTTTCGTCCGGGGACAGCCTCCGGGGACGGCAGCGGCGTTGGAGCGATCCAGCGCCGTTTTCATTTGCCGGGCCGTTCCAAGATGAAAAAGCCTCCTCGGGGGGCAGCGCCGCCGCGGAGCGGCAAGCGTGGGGGCCCTTTCATCGCCGGGCCGCCCCAAGATGAAAAGCCCCCTCGGGGGGCAGCGCCGCCGCGGAGCGGCAAGCGTGGGGGCCTTCCTTTTCACATCTGGCTTTCACCTTCCGCGCGGTTGCCCACGATCGCCTGCATCTGTGCGGCATTAGGCACGGCGTGTCCCAGTGCCGTATTGTCGAAGATCACCCACGGCGTATCGCCATCGCCTCGCTCCTGCCGGATGGCGTCGGCCAGCGCCTGCAGCGCCGCATGATCGTATTCGCTGTAGTAGATCCGGGGCGAGCCGTGCCAGCGCCAATAACTGTGGCGGCGATCGGCAGCGGGGAGCGCCGCCGCGGGCACCGGTGCCGGGTCCACCGCCGCCCGGGCGATGCCGTGCCGTTCGAGCATGGCCGTGACGCGGGGGTCGAACCAGGTGGGATGCCGCGGCTCGCAAACGATGGGAACGGCGGTGCGGCGCCGCATCATCCGAAAGAAGACGGACGCGGTGCGGGCATCGAACTGCAGGGACGGCGGCAACTGCAGCAGGAGCCTGCCCAATTTTTCTTCGAGAGCACAGACCTGGCCGAAGAAGCCGTCGAGCGCCGGCCCGGCGTCGCACAGGCGCAATTCATGCGAGATGCTGCGCGGCACCTTGACCGAGAAACGGAAATCGTCGGGCACCGATTCGGCCCAGCGCCGGTAGGTGCCGGGCCGGTGCGGGCGGTAGAACGACGAGTTGATTTCGACGATGGGAAAGCGCGTCGCGTAGCGCGCGAGCACGCTCGCTCCCGGACCGAACAGATCGGCGTGGCGGCTGGGGATGGCCCATCCGGCGCAGCCGACCTTGAGGTCGGCTGGCCGAGCGTCCGGCGCCGAATCGGGCGTGTCCATCCTCTGCGTGCCTATGCTTACACCTTCGGCGGGTCGGTTTCGCGCTCGGGATGGCGATGCCGCGCGACGGCCTGGATGAATGACGCCAGAGCCGGTTTGCCGGCAGAATCGGCCAGCACCAGGCCGGGATCCGGGTCGGCCAGCGGGACGCCTGCCTGTTCGAGCAGCTGACGGCCGGCGCCGATGGCGAGCAGGGATTTGCCGTGCCGGAACAGGTCCCGGATGAATTCCAGCGCGAACCCGTCCGCGCACAGGGCTTCGATGGCCGCTGCGCCATCGGGAACGACGGCGGCATCGAACAGGACGGAGGGGCTGTTCTGGAACGAGGCATCGGCATCCAGGGATTGCCCGGCTGCGGCTTCGAGCAGCCCGACGTGCTGCCCCACCAGGCGCACCACCGCGCCCTTGCCGATCAGCGCCTGCGCCGTTTGCATTGCCGCCTGGCCGTCCACTCCGTCGGCGACCAGGACTGCGATCTTGCGCGTGCGGATGCCGCCGTCGCCCGGACGGGCGAGCAGCGACAGCGCGGCCGAGTGCCCGACTTCGGGTTCGGGCGCGCTTCCATCCGCGCGCGCCAGCGGATCGGGCAGCCCAGGCATGCCGAGATTCGCCGCCACGGCCTGCGCCAGCGTTTCGGAAACGTTGCGCAGCGTGGCCACGATGCGCTGCCGTATGCCGGGCACCGTTACCTTGCTCAGTTCGAACGAGAACGCATCGATGATGTGCTGCTGTTCGTGCCCGGATTGGCTTTCGTAGAACAGCGTCGCCTGGTTGTAGTGTTCCGCGAATTTCTCGGCCTTGCCGCGCAGCTCGTCCGCCGCGACGGGTTCGGGAAACGAAACGAATCCGGCCGAGCCCGCCTGGAAGGGACAGCCGCCCGCCAGCGAGTTGGGCTCGTAGGCGACGCGGCCGCGGTGGATGGCCTGGCGATGCATGCCGTCGCGCTGGTTGTTGTGGACCGGCGCCAGCGGGGCATTGATCGGCAGCTCATGGAAGTTGGGACCGCCCAGGCGGGAGATCTGCGTGTCGACGTAGGAATGGATGCGTCCGGCCAGCAGCGGGTCGTTGGTGAAGTCCAGGCCGGGAACGATGTGGGCCGTACAGAAGGCGACCTGTTCGGTCTCGGCGAAGAAATTGTCCGGATTGCGGTTGAGCACCATGCGTCCGATGGGCCGGATGGGCACGAGCTCTTCGGGGACGATCTTGGTCGAGTCCAGGATGTCGAACGAAAATTGTTCGGCCTGCGCTTCGTCGAAGACCTGCACGCCGAGTTCCCACTCGGGATACTCGCCGGCCTCGATGGCCTCCCAGAGATCGCGCCGGTGATAGTCGGGGTCGGCGCCCGAGATCTTGACGGCTTCGTCCCAGACGTGGGAGTGCGTGCCCAGCTTGGGGTTCCAGTGGAACTTGACCAGCTTCGCCTGGCCTTCGGCGTTGACGAACCGGAAAGTATGGACGCCGAAGCCCTGCATCATGCGGTAGCTGCGCGGGATGGCGCGGTCCGACATCAGCCACATGATCATGTGGGTCGATTCGGGCATCAGAGAGATGAAGTCCCAGAAAGTATCGTGCGCGGACGCGGCCTGCGGCATGCCGTGATGGGGTTCGGGCTTGACCGCGTGGACCAGGTCCGGAAACTTCATGGCGTCCTGGATGAAGAACACCGGCATGTTGTTGCCCACGAGGTCCCAGTTGCCCTGGTCGGTGTAGAACTTCACGGCGAAGCCGCGCACGTCGCGCGCGGTGTCCTTGGAACCCCGTTCGCCGGCCACGGTCGAGAACCGCACGAATACCGGCGTGCGTTTTCCGGCTTCGGCGAAGAGCGAGGCGCAAGTCAGGTCCGCCAAGGCTTCATAGCATTCGAAGTAGCCGTGCGCGGCCGAGCCGCGGGCATGCACGATGCGCTCCGGGATCCGTTCGTGGTCGAAGTGGGTGATCTTCTCGCGCAGGATGAAGTCCTTGAGCAGCGCCGGGCCGCGCAGGCCCGCCTTCAAGGAACTCTGGTTGTCGCTTACGGGCACGCCCTGGTTGGTCGTGATGGCCTGGCCCGAGCCGTCGGCGCGCACGCGCGGCAGTTCGCCGCCGGCGGCGTTGACGCCGGACGCGGCCCTGGCGCCCGTCTTGCCCGAACGGTTCTTCTCCGACAAGGTGCTCGCCAAAGCGGACTCCTCGGCCGGCTCGGCAGTCGCGCCGGCCGGCGGGCGAGCCGCCGCCAGACCGTATTCGGCCGGCTTGTTCGGATTGGCCGGCATGCCCTCGACCATCTTCCCCACGGCGCGGGCCTGTTTTACTGCCGGATGCGCCGCCGCCTCGGAGGGAGGCGTCGCGGGACCGCTGTCCGTATTCAGGTAGGCGGTGTCTACCGCCGGCTGTGGTGCGGGGTCGGTGGGTGGACGCTTGCGTGTAGGCATGATGCATTCCTCGGAGGTTGTTGGTTGGCTCGGCGCACTCCAACATACAGACGGCGCTCTTTCCGGCGCGTGTCCGCGTTAAACAAAATGATTCCGCTTGCGGGCCGGCTGGCGTGCGCCGATTCGTATGGCGGCAAAGCGGCCGCACGCTTCGTAACGCTTTGAACAGAATGGTCTCCCGCCGGTTGAGCTGATCCCCATGTGCGCGCCTGCGAGCCCTGCTCAGGCTTCGCCGGGTTCCAGCATGGCTTGGGGGCGCGGAGACTGCTGCTCCCACGCGCGCCGCAACGTACAGGCGAATCCGCCTGCGACGCGCGAGAAGGGGCGTGCACTGGTGACGACGCGGGGCAACGCGGTCCAGGCGATGGGAACGCCGGCGCGCTCCAGCTTGTCGACCAGGGCCTGGTCTTCGCTACAGGCCAGTGCCTGGAAGCCGCCGATGCGCCGATAGGCCGCGGCATCGATGCCGAGATTGGCGCCGTGGACGTGGCGGTGTCCGTCGCGGTCCTGATAGGCGCAAAGAAAGGCGTTGCGGGCGAGCTCGGCATAGGGGCCGTGGGCGGTCCAGTCGCCGACCTCCACGGTGCCGCAGACGACAGCCGCCTGCAGCGAGAGCTGGTCGGCGAGCCAGCTTTCCGACACGACCGTGTCGGCATCCGTGAAGGCCAGCCATCTGGCGCCGGCGTCGAGCAGGCGGCGAGCGCCGGCCGCGCGCGCCAGGCCGACGTTCCGGCAGGCTGTCTCGATCGCGGTTACCGGCCAGGCGCGCGTGCGCGCCGCGGTGCGGTCGGAACAGGCATCCAGGACCACCACGACTTCCACAGGCTCTCCGCGCAGCCCTGGGTGGCGCACCGCGCGGGCCATGGCGGCCAGGCACCGGCCGATGTCCTCTTCCTCGTTGTGGGCGGGGATGCAGACGCCGATCATGGGGCGGCTCCTTCGTGTTTGCGCCAGATGTCCAGGCGGAAGCGCGCGTCGTCGTGGGTGACGATGCGGCGCAGCCCGGCGGTATCGTCCACTGCGCGGTGCAGGCGCGCGGTGTCCTGGAGCCGGTCGTGGAAGGGAAGGGTGTAGTGGCACATGGCCCAGTCCCCGCCCGGGGCGAGCGAACGCGAACAGCACTGGATGAAGCGCCGCAGCGCGTCGTCGGAAAAGTAATAGGCCAGCTCCGAAACCACGATCAGATCGACGGCGGCGCCGGCGGCCAGCGGCCATTGCCCGGGCAAGTCGAGCAGGTATACGCGCGCGTTGATCGTGCCCCGCTGCGCGAGGGCCTCCTGGCACCGGGCCGCCGCGGTCGGAGCGCCGTCCACCGCCAGCACGGCATCGCTGCGCGCGGCCAGTTCCACCGTGGCCTGGCCGGTGCCGCAGCCGAGTTCGAGCGCGCAGCGATAGCGTTCGCGCGGCAGCGCCGCCATCAGCAGGCCGAGTTTGCGGCGTTCGTACCACGCGCTGCGGACCGACCACGGATCGGGATGGTTGCGGTACAAGGCTTCGAAGTCCGTCATTGCAGCACCACTTCGAAAGTGCGCTGCAATCGCGCCAATGCGAAATCGGGCAGGATGGGCGGGTTGCCGGTATCCGCGTCGGGTTCCAGCTGGCTGCGGAATGCCTGGATCGCGTCGGCCTTGGCCTGGCGGTCGGCGGCGTCCAGCGCGATGGCCGCCGCTCGCCGCCACGGGAATCCGCCGTTTGCCGGTTCCGCCCAGTGCCAGCCCCAGATGGGGACTTCGAGCAGCCTGCATGCGCGGATTTTCGACGCCCGCAGGCATGCCCGGGCGACGGCTTCGTGGTCGGGATGGCCGTCCAGGCGCCATGGCGCGATGACGGTGTCGCCCGGCTGCAGGCGTGCGCCCAGTGTCGCCGCCAGTTCCGTCTCGTGGGTGGCGACCCCGCCGTCGGGCAGGCCGAGGCGTTCGCGCCGCGCGTCTATGCCGAGCCGGCGCAGCGCTTGTTCGCTTTCGCGGGTGCGCGCCCGCGCCAGGCTGTCCGCCGGCCACCTTGGCGACCCGGGGTGGCTGGCTTCGCCATCGGTGACAGCCCAGACCTGGACGGCGATGCCCAGGCGCGAGACCTGCCGCATGATGCCGGCGCAGCCGAGTATCTCGTCGTCGGGGTGCGGCGCGACCACGTGCAGCGCGGCTCCCGCGCGGACCAGGCCGGCGGCGCTTGCCGCGCGCAAGGGGTGGCGGCGCAGCCAGGTTTGCCAGGCCGCTTCGGGCGTGCCCCTGCCCACGATGGCGCGGCGGTTCAGAGCGTCCATGCAGCGTCCTGGCCGGATTGGGAAACGGCGTGCCCGTGTGCGGCGAGGTCGCGCTCGGCGTGGCTTTGGCGGATGAACACGGGCAGGTCGGCCATCAGGCGCGCGAAGCCGATGTCCTTGCATAGGGGCCCGGCGCCGACGGCGCGCGGCGCGCGCCGCAGCACGGTTTCCGCGGCCGCCTCGACGGCCAGCCGCGCGCGCCGGACGGCATGCGCACAGGCGTCGCGCCCGTCTCGGGCGTCGATCTCGGCCGCCGCGGCGCGCAGCAGGGCGCGCGCCTGGGCCAGCGCCACGTCGATGGCGCCGAGATGGGCCAGCGCATGCGGATCGTCTTCCCGCTGCCGCACTGATTGCGCCACCCGCGTGCCTATGGCTTGCGCCGCCCCGTACCAGCATGCCGCTATGCCCGCCGCGCCGTGCATGAACCCGGGGCGCTCGACATAGGCGCCCGGTCCGCCTACCAGGCAGCCCGGCGCCGCATCGAAGACGACGTCCACGCTGGCGGTGTCCGCCATGCCCACCGCATGCCAGCCTTCCCCGGTGACCCGAACGCCGGGCCGGTCCATCCGGACCGCAACCAGCACAGGCCGATCGTCGGCGTCCCAGGCGCTGAGCAGCGCGTGGCCGACATGCGCGGCTCCGGAGCACCAGGCCTTGGTGCCGTGGAGCCGGACCGCATCGGCTGCCGTTCCGGACGGGACGACGCGCACGCGCCTGTCGGGCGGCTCCGCGCACCATACCGCCCACAGGCCGCCGCGCGGCGCGAGCGCATCGCGTCCCAGCTCGTGCAGGATGGCCAGCGCGTCGGCATGGCTTTCGTACAGCTTGGCCAGCGCGAGGTCGTGCCGGGCGACTTCGGCCAGCATTTGCCAGCGCGCCAGCGTGCGGCCCGCGCCGGGGCAGGGCAGGTCCGCGCATCCTGAATCGATCAGGTCATGCAGCAGCGCATAGGTATCCCGGGGCAGATCGCGAAGGATGGCGCGCAGCTTCGAGAGGGCGGGATCGGCGAGGGGCGAGGAGGGTCCAGTCATGGCTGCGGACTTGGAAGAAAGAATCAGGATGAGCCGCGGCCTGAGGACGAGAGCCGATCCGCATGGGGGCCGGCCGCGTTGGTTGATGCAACATACACGGCGATTCGGCGCCAACCCGTTTCGGCTTTAAACAAAGTGATTCCATCCGACGTGAATGGAAGACCGTGCTCGCACGGCCGAGCACGGGGGACGGAAGAATCTTGGTAACGGTTGTGGCCGGGCCTATACAGGTCCGCGGGACCGGACTCGATTCGGCCGACTCGCATGGGCATATAGTTTGCTGCGAGGATGCGTCCTTCATGCCTGGACCTCATGCAGCAGCCCGATGGGAGATCCGCCGTCCATGCAAGACCTGGTGCAACTGCGCCCCGAAGGCCTTTACTGCGCGGCCGGGCGCTTCTACATCGATCCCTGGCGCCCCGTGGCCGCGGCCGTGCTGACGCATGGCCACGGCGACCACGCGCATGCGGGCATGGGCTGTTATCACACCAGCGCGGAAGGATTGCCCGTGCTGCGCTGGCGCCTGGGCGAGCAGGACTTTCGCCCGCATGATTACGGCGAGCCATTCGTCCTGGGCGATGCCCGCGTGTCCCTGCATCCCGCCGGCCACGTGCTGGGATCCGCGCAGGTGCGCATCGAGGCCGACGGACAGGTGTGGGTCGTGTCGGGCGACTACAAGCGCCAGCCGGATCCCACCAGCGCGGCTTTCGAGGTGGTCGCGTGCGATACCTTCATCACGGAGGCGACCTTCGGCCTGCCGATCTACCGCTGGCCGGATTGCGCGCAGGTGGCCGGCGAGATCGCGCAGTGGCGGGACCATTGCGCGCAGCGCGGCGAAGCCGCGATCCTCTATTGCTATGCGCTCGGCAAGGCCCAGCGGCTGCTGGCCGAACTCGCGCCGCATCTGGATCGTCCGGTCTACCTGCACGGGGCCATCGCGGCGGGGGTGGAGGTCTACCGCGGCTGCGGCATCGCGATGGCCGACACGCGGCTGGTTGCGGATGCCGGCGCGGCGGATGCGGGCTTTGCCGGCGAGCTGATCCTGGCGCCGCCCTCGGCCGCGGGCAGCGCGTGGCTGCGGCGGTTCCGCAAGGCGCAGCAGGGCTTCGCCTCGGGATGGATGCGGCTGCGCGGCAATCGGCGCCGGCGCAACATGGACCGGGGCTTCGTGGTGTCCGACCATGCGGATTGGCCGGACCTGCTGCGCACGATACGCGAGACCGGCGCGCGCCGGGTGATCGCCACGCACGGCGATACCGATGCGCTAGTGCGGACTTTGAACGAAGCAGGCCTGGCAGCCGAGACCTTGGCCACGCAATATGGCGAAGACGATTAGCAGTGCGCCGGCCGGCGCGGCGAAGGCAAAGCCATGAAGCGATTCGCCGCGCTCTACCAGGAACTGGATCGCTCCACCGCGACCTTGGACAAGCGCGCCGCGCTGGCGGCGTATTTCCGCGAGGCGCCGCCGCGCGATGCCGCCTGGGCGCTGTATCTCCTGGCGGGCGGCAAGATCAGCACCGCCCGGCGCAAGATCGCCGGCGTGGGCGAGTTGCGGGCCTGGGTCGCCGAGGCTTCCGATACCGCGCCATGGCTGGTCGATGCCAGCTATGCCCAGGTCGGCGACTTGGCCGAGACGCTGGCGCTGCTGGTGCCCGACCCGGCACGGCCCGCGCCCGAGCGCGGGCTGGCGGAGTGGATCGAGGAAGTCATGCTGCCGGTCGCCAACGGCGGCGAGGCCGAGCGGCGCAGCGTGGTCGTCACGGCCTGGCTGGGTTTGCCGTTCGACGAGCGGCTGGTGTTCAACAAGCTGTTGACCGGCGCGCTGCGCGTCGGGGTGTCGCAGCGCATGGTGCAGCAGGCGCTGGCGGAGCTCTCGGGCGTGCCGATCGCGCGCATCGCGCAGCGCATGCTGGGCGCATGGACGCCCAGCCCGGCGTTCCTGCGCGATCTGTTGAGCGCGGAAGACCTGCCCGGCGACCGGCAGCAGCCTTATCCGTTTTTTCTGGCCTCGCCGCTGGAGGGCGAGCCCGCCGGACTGGGGCCGATCGAGGACTGGCTGCTGGAGTGGAAGTGGGACGGCATACGCGCCCAGTTGATCCGGCGCCATGGCGAGGTGGCGCTGTGGTCGCGCGGCGAGGAGCGCCTGGACGGGCGCTTTCCGGAGATCGAGGCCGTGGCGGCGGCGCTGGATGCCGACTGCGTGCTCGATGGGGAGCTGCTGGCCTGGCGGGAAGGGGAGGCCATGCCGATGCCGTTCTCGGCCCTGCAGACGCGCATCCAGCGCCTCAAGCCCGGCACCCGATGGCTGGCCGATGCGCCGGTGCGCATGCTGGCCTACGATTTGCTCGAACTCCATGGCGCCGATCTGAGGGAACTGCCGCAGACCGAACGCCGCCGCGAACTCGAAGCGCTGCTGCTGCGGCATCCCGATCATCGGCTGGCGCTGTCGCCGCTCGTCGCGGCGCCGGATTGGGAAGAGGCGGCGGCGCTGCGCGCAAGCTCCCGCGAGCGGGGCGTGGAAGGCTTCATGCTCAAGCGTGCCGGCGCTGCCTACCAGGGCGGACGGCGGCGCGGCGACTGGTGGAAATGGAAGATCGCCCCGCTGACCATCGACGCGGTGCTGTTGTACGCCCAGCCGGGCCATGGGCGGCGCAGTACGCTCTATACCGACTACACCTTCGGTCTATGGCAGGACGGCGAGCTGGTGCCGGTGGCCAAGGCCTATTCCGGCCTGGACGACAAGGAAATCCTGGCGTTGGACCGCTGGCTGCGCGCCCACACGCGCGAGCGCTTCGGACCTGTGCGCGCGGTCGATCCGGTCCAAGTGTTCGAACTGGGCTTCGAGGGGGTCAATCTTTCCAGGCGCCACAAGTCCGGCGTCGCCGTGCGTTTCCCGCGCATCCTGCGCTGGCGGCACGACAAGCCGGCCGCCGAGGCGGACCGCCTCGATGCGCTCAAGGCGCTGGCGCGATGAATCGCCCGTCGCCGGGTCGGGATGCGCCGCTGGCGGCCTGGTTCGCGTCGCGGGGCTGGAAGCCCGCGCCATTCCAGCGCGAGACCTGGCGGCGCTATCTGGCGGGCGAGTCCGGGCTGCTGCACACGCCCACGGGCAGCGGCAAGACGCTGGCTGCATTCGGCGGCCCCATGCTGGAAGCGCTGGCCGAATCCGGGCAGGCCGGCTGGGTCGCGGACGCCGGTCCGCGGGTGCTGTGGGTGACGCCGCTGCGCGCGCTGGCCGCCGATACGGTCCGCGCCCTGGACCAGGCCGCGCAAGGCCTGGAGCTGGCCTGGACCGTGGCCTTGCGCACCGGCGATGCCAGCGCGCGGGACAGGCGGCTGGCCCGCCAGGGCAAGGCCGACGTGCTGGTGATCACGCCCGAGTCGCTGGCGCTGCTGCTGTCGTATGCGGATACCGCGCCGCGCTTTCGCACCTTGCGCTGCATCGTGGTCGACGAGTGGCACGAGCTGCTGGGCAACAAGCGCGGCGTGCTGCTGCAGCTCGGCCTGGCGCGGCTGCGAAGCCTCGCGCCGCAGGTGCGTATCTGGGGCCTGTCGGCCACGCTCGGCAATCTGGAGCAAGCCCGCGAGGTGTTGTTGCCGCATGCGCCGCAGGGCGCCCTGGTGGCGGGCGCGCGCCCCAGGCGGATGACGCTGTCTACGCTGATGCCGGAAGGCAAGGGCGCGGCGCTGCCCTGGGCCGGGCATCTGGGCCTCTCCCAATTGGCGCGGGTGTTCAAGCGCCTGTTCGAAGTACGCGCCAGCCTGCTGTTCACCAACACGCGCGCCCAGGCCGAACTCTGGCATCGCGCGCTGGCATCGATCTGGCCGGAAGATCCGGCCACGCTGGCGCTGCATCACGGCTCGCTGGATCCGGCGCTGCGGACCGCCGCCGAACAAGGCCTGCGCGCCGGAACGATACGCTGCGTAGTGGCGACCTCCAGCCTGGATCTCGGGGTGGATTTCCCGGAAGTCGACCAAGTCTTGCAGGTCGGCAGCCCCAAGGGCGTGGCGCGGCTGCTGCAGCGCGCCGGCCGCGCCCGCCACCGCCCGGGCGAATCCGGTCACGTCACTTGCGTGCCGACCCATGCGCTGGAGTTGATCGAATATGCCGCGGCCCGGCAGGCCATCGCGTATGGCCGGATCGAGTCCAGGCCGGCTCCGCGCGACTGTGCGGACGTGCTCGCGCAGCATGCGGTCACGCTGGCGCTGGGCGGCGGGTTCGAGGCGGATGCGCTGTACCGGGAGGTGCTCGGCACGCATGCCTATGCGGGGCTCGATCCGGCAAGCTGGCGGGCGGTGCTGGATTTCATCGCGCAGGGCGGCCAGGCGCTGTCCAACTATCCCGAGTTTCGGCGTGTAGAACGCGATGCCGACGGCTGGTACCGGGTGCACGACCGCCGGATCGCGTTGCGCCATCGGCTTTCCATCGGCACCATCGCCGCCGATGGCGCGGTGTCGGTCAAGTATCTGCGAGGCGGAGGGCTGGGATCCGTAGAGGAAAGCTTTCTGGCGCGCCTGCGGCCGGGCGACCGTTTCCAGTTCGCCGGCCGCACGCTGCAATTGGCCCGGCTGGAAAACATGACGGCCTACGTGCGGCGGGCCAAGGGCGGCGACGGCCCGGTCGCCACCTGGCAGGGCGGTCGCATGGCCTTGTCCACGCAATTGGCGCGCGAAGTGGAGAGTCTGTGCGCCGACCCCGGCGATCATCCCGAAATGCGCATGGCCGAACCCTTGTTGCGCATCCAGCGGCGGGCCAGCGCGCTGCCCGGCCCGGGCCGCCTGGTGGCAGAGCGCATCGCGACGCGGCGCGGCATGCACTTGTTCGTATACCCGTTTGCGGGGCGGGCAGTGCATGAAGGCCTGGCGGCGACGATGGCGCTGCGGTGGGGGCGGCGGCAGGCCAATACGTTTTCGTATGCCGTCAACGACTATGGCCTCATGCTGACCCTGGCCGAACCGGCGCCGCTGGACGCGGCGCTGCTGCGCGAACTGCTCGGCGTCCGGAACCTGGCCGAAGACCTGCGGGAAGGCGTCAACCTGGGCGAACTGGCGCGTCGGCAGTTCCGCGAGATCGCCCGCGTCGCCGGGTTGCTGACGCCGTCGCTGCCGGGGCGGGCCGCGCGCGCGATGCGCCAGGTGCAGGCTTCCAGCGGCCTGCTGTACGACGTGCTGCGCCGCTACGACCCGGACCACCTGCTGCTGGCGCAGGCCGAGCGGGAAGCCCTGGCGTTCCAGCTGGAGGCGCCGAGACTGGCCGCCGCGCTGCGCGATTGCGAGGGCAGGGAACTCGCGCTGCGCGAGCCTGCCGCGCTGACGCCGCTGTCATTTCCCCTGTGGTCGGAGAGCCTGCGCGGGCAGCTCAGCACGGAGACCTGGCAGGCGCGCATCCAGCGCGCCGCCGCGCAACTGGAGAAGCGCTATGCCCGGATCGTCTGAGAGCGCGCTGGCGCTGGAGCTGGCCGGCGAACCCGTCGTGCTGCTGGGCGAGCGCGCCATGTTCTGGCCCGCGCGCAAGCGCTTGATCATCGCCGATCTGCATCTGGGCAAGAGCCATGTCTTTCGCCGGGCGGGCATCGCCGTGCCGAGCGGCGGCACGCAGGACGATCTGCAGCGCCTGGCGGAGCTGGCGGCGCGCATGGCCGCGCGCGAAGTCTGGATCCTGGGCGACGTGCTGCATGGCCCGGCGGCGCAGGCGGGCTGGCGCGACGCCTGGCTGCGATGGCGCCAGGCGCATGCCGGGCTCGAGGTGGCGGTGCTGGCGGGCAACCACGACCGCGCCCTGGCGCCCGCCGCGCTCGGCATGCGCGGACTGGGAGAGGCCTGCTGCGACGGTCCCCTCCTGTTTCGCCACCTGCCCGAGCCCGATGCACATGGCCGCCATGTGGTCGCCGGCCACGTGCATCCGCGCACGCGCCTGCCCGGGGTGCCGCGCAGTTGGCCGGCGTTCTGGCTGAGGGAGGGAATGACGGTCCTGCCGGCGTTTTCGGATTTCACCGGCGGCCACGTAGTGGAGGCCGAGCCCGGCCACGGCCTGGTCGCATGCGTGCAAGGCTCGGCGCTGCCCATCGGGGTGTTCGCGGGGCTGCCGCGCGCCCGGCCGCCGTGACCCGCGCCGCTGCCGGACGTGCCGGCAAACCGCCCGTTTGATACTCTTGATCATTATCTACTGCCAGAGGAGCCGCCATGAACAACGCCGTCGTCCGCATGACCAACCTGTTCCTGCAACTGGGCCTGGATGCCAGCGAACAGGCCATCGCCGATTTCATCAAATCCCATCAGCTGCCGGCCGACGTGCAGATCGCCGAGGCGCCGTACTGGAACGCCGGGCAGCGCCAGTTCCTGGCCGAGCAGTTGCAGGCCGATGCGCCGTGGGCCATCGTGGTGGATCAGTTGAACGAGTCGCTGCACGAGGATGCCGTCAAGCGCCAGACGGGGCTGTAGCCGCCGCTGCCCGCCGGCCGCCAATGCGCTATCCTCGCCCCAGTGCAAAGAATGGATGGCGCATGGTCCCTATCAGGATGGCAGGCGCGGCCGCGGTGGCATGCGCCATCCTGGCCGGCTGCGCCCAGTACAGGGCGTTGCCTCGCCCGGGCTACGAGGCTGGCGGCACCGAGGAGATGTCCTCGGACCAGGTCGTGCAGACGGATTTCAACCGGACGCTGACCATCTCCATGCGCGACAACCTGGCCGGCCTGATGTCGCTGATGACCAAGCTGTACAAGCGCAATCCGCGCGAATGGCGCAAGGCCGGCCAGCCGGACCTGGAAGCCGCCGCCGAGGCGGTGCGCCGCTCCATCGACGCGCGCACGCCGCCGGCCGGGCTGGCGGGGCTGCGCGACGTCGAAGTCCTGGCCGTATCGCTCGACCCTTCCTACCAGGGCGACCGGGTCGCGGCCTTCATCTACGGCCTGGCCGATACCATCATCGCGGCACATGACGGCAAGACGCGATTCTTCGCGTTCGACCTGCTCGACGGCCAGCGCGTCTACAACGCCGCGCGCAATGTCGAGGCCGCCGCCTGGCTGCTCAACACCCGCAAGGATGCGCGCGGCACGCTGCTGCTGCTGGCCAACGAGTGGACGCCGGAGCAGGCGAACCTGAGCTTCGAGCGCGAGTTCGGCGCGCTGATCGGCCGGCTGGACCTGGTGGCGAACCTGCTGGGCGAGAATACGCGCCGCATCGGCATCAACTACGCGCAGAACCTGCTGCTGTTTTCTTTCCTGCCGGTGCGCTGAGGTGAGCCCCGGCCCGGGCCTCGCCTTCAGGCCGCGCGTGAAACGAAATGGTCGCCCGCCTGGGCGGGCAGGCGCAGCGCGTCGATGATGCCGAGCACGCAGACCGCCGCGGCGATCAGGAAGGCGATGCGGTATCCCATGCCGGCGCCGGTCAATTCGAACCGCTCGGCGATGAGGTGGCCCACACGGATGCCGAGCGCGGCCAGCGTGATGCCGGCCGCCATGCTGAGCTGCGAAATGGTAGTGAACAATCCGTTCGCGTCCGACATCTGCGGTTTGGGCACGTCGGCGTAGGCCAGCGTGCTCAGCGCGGTGAATTGCATGGAACGGGCCGCGCCGCCCACGAACAGCAGCGCCAGCGTGACGGCCAGCGGCGTGCCGGGCGTCAGCAGCGCGCAGGCAGCGATGCTGAGGGCGCACAGCAGGCCGTTCCAGACCAGGACCGGACGGTAGCCGGCATGCCGCAGGACGGGCGTGGTGACCGCTTTCATCGCCAGGTTGCCGGCGAACACCGCCAGCACCAGCAGGCCCGACCGGAAGGCGTCGTAGCCGAATCCGACCTGGAACATCAAGGGCAGCAGGAAGGGGGCGCTGCCTATGGCCATGCGCGACAGGGAGCCACCACGCAGCGAGGCGCGAAAGGTCGGAATGCGCCAGGAGCGCAGATCGATGAGCGGCTCCGGCGCCCGCGCGAGGTGGCGGATGGACAACGCCAGCAGCGCGATGCCCGCCGCCAGCAGGGCCAGGCTCGGCGCATCGAGGCGGTCGACCAGTTGCTCCAGGGCAAACAGCAACGAGAAGGTTGCCGTTCCGCACAGGAGGAAGCCGCGCAGGTCGAAACGGCGGCGCGCCGGTTCGGCGACCCCGGGAATGATCATCCAGGCCGCGGCCAGGCCAATGACGCCGAGCGGTACGTTAAGGTAGAAAATCCATCGCCAGCCGAAGTGCTCGGTGATGAAACCGCCCAGCGGCGGGCCCAGCACGGGCGCGACCAGCGCCGGCCAGACCAGCGCCGACATGGCGGCCATGAGCCTGGCCTTGGGGGTGTACTTCATCACCACCAGCCGGCCGACCGGCACCATCATCGCCCCGGCGATGCCCTGCAGGATGCGCAGGACGAAGAACGTGGGCAGGTCGTCGGCCATGCCGCACAGCGCGGACGCAAGCGTGAACAGCGCGATCGCGGCAACGAAGACGCGGCGCGCGCCGTAGCGGTCGGCGACCCAGCCGCTCACGGGAATGAACACGCCGAGAGCAAGCAGGTAGCCGCTGACGCCTATGTTCAGCGCGATGGCCGAGGTGCCGAAGCTCTGCGCCATGGCGGGCAGGGCGGTGGTGATGATGGTGCCGTCCAGGATTTCCATGAACAGCGCGCCGGTGACCAGCAGCATGACCAGCGCGAGGCGGCGCGGGGATAGCGCCGGCAGTTGTCGGCCGGCGCCGGTATCGGTAGAGGGAACAGCCATTTATATGTCGTAAGATATGTTTTAAGATAGTCAAAACAATATCTCGCTTCATGTCTGGAGGCAATAGAAAACCTTCGGGAGCCGGTCGCGAAGACGGGTTCCCGTGGTTTTTCCGACAGATCGGAACGGCGAAAAGGATTCGGCGCCGGCGGGCGGCAGCGACAGCCTGCCGGGCAGGGTGCCGGTTACAGCGCGTCCACCGGGATCTTCAGGTAGCGCACGCCGTTGTCCTCGGGCTCGGGCAGGTGGCCGGCGCGCATGTTGACCTGGACCGAGGGCAGGATCAGCCGCGGCATGGAGAGCGTGGCGTCGCGGGCCTCGCGCATGGCGACGAAATCGTCTTCCGATACGCCTTCGTGCACGTGGATGTTGCCGCGGCGCTGCTCGCCTATGGTGGTTTCCCAGACATAGCGGTCGCGCCCGGGGGCCTGGTAGTCGTGGCACAGGAAGACCCGGGCGGCCTCGGGCAGCGCGAGCAGCCGGCGGATCGAGCGGTAGAGCGTGCGGGCATCGCCGCCGGGGAAATCGCAGCGCGCAGTGCCGTAGTCGGGCATGAACAGGGTATCGCCCGGGAAGACTGCGTCGCCGATCACGTAGGCCATGCAGGCCGGGGTGTGGCCGGGCACGTGCAGGGCAATGGCTTCCAGCTCGCCGATGCCGAAGCGTTCGCCGTCGGCGAACAGATGGTCGAACTGGCTGCCGTCGCGGGCGAAGCGGCTGCCGGCATTGAAGATCTTGCCGAAGGTTTCCTGCACCCGCGTGATGTCGCGGCCGATGGCCAATTGCCCGCCCAGGTGTTCCTGCAGCACCGGCGCTGCCGACAGGTGGTCGGCATGGGCATGGGTTTCGAGCAGCCACTGGACGTCCCAGCCTTGCGCGCGCACGAAACCTTCCAGGGTGTCGGCGCAGGCGCGGCTCGTGCGGCCGCTGGCCATGTCGAAGTCGAGCACGCTGTCAATGATGGCGCAGTGGCCGCTGGCCGGGTCGCGCACGACGTGGCTGGCGGTGAAGGTGGCTTCATCGAAGAACGAGACGATCTCTGGACGCGGGGCGAGCCCCGCGCGGGCGCGGTTGACGATGTCGGACGCTGCGTGCAGCGCCTGGTCGCGGGTCATGTCGGACACGGTCGTGCTCCGTGGGCAGGCAAGGTAACGCGCCATGTTTCCATTGTTTGGGCAAGTGTTCAAGTGCCGGTTTGCCGCAGCCGCGCGGGTCCGGGTGCGGCGCCGCCGCCTGGGAGGCGATTTGTCATGGCCGGCTGCGTGTTTTACCCTCGGTGGGACTTTTTCCATCGTTCGACCAAGGAGGCCCGCGAGTGGCGCAGCACCCAGCGACAGCACCGATATGCATGTTCTTTCATTCGATCCGCGCTGCCCGACCCTGGCACCGCGGGCCGTCGAGGCCCTGGCTGGCAGCCCTGCTGCTGGCGGTGTCGCTGGCTCTGGGGCTTTTCGCGGGCGCCGCCCGCGCCGCGCCCGCCGAGGCCGCGCCGGCCGACCATCCGGCGCTGACGCCCGCCGCGCTGGCGGAACTGCTGGACGATCCCAAGGCCCGCGAGGCCCTGATCGAGCAGTTGCGGGCCCGCGCGCCGGCTGCGCAGGCGGCGGCGCGGCCGGCGCCCCGGCGCGCCGGCGAGGATTCCGCGCCCCTGCGCACGCGCCTGGCCGACGGCGTGGAGCGTTTCCTGGCCGGGCTGGCCACCGACGTCGAAGAGGGCGTCGACGACATGAAGGCCATTGCGAGCGGCCAATTGCCGCGCATGCCCGCCGGCCAGGCCGCCGGCGTCCTGCTCGGCCTGGCCGCCGTGGCGGCCGCGGCAATCGCCGCTTTCGTGCTGATGCGGCTGGTCGCGCTGTGGATCTACGGGCGCATCGACCGCTGGGTCGCCAGCCTGGGCCGCGCGGCCACCGCCACGCCCGAGGGAGTGCCGGTGGGGGTGAAAGTGTTGTGCCGGCGTGCCGTGGCCATTGTCGGAGCGGTGATCATCGACGCCGTCGTCGTGTTGCTGGCGGCCGCGGCCGGATATGCCGTGGCGGCCTACCTCGGCCCCGGCCGGGGCGCGCTGCCGGTGCTTGCCGCGGTCTTCCTCAAGGCCTTCGTGGCCGTCGAGATGACCAAGGTCCTGATCCGCACCGTGTTCGCCACGCGCCACCCGCACCTGCGGCTGCTGCCCGTCTCGGACGAGACGGCTGGCTACTGGAATGGACGCATCGTGTTCATCACTGCAGTGGCCGGCTACGGCACCATGCTGGTGGACCCGCTGGCGTCGACCCTGCTGTCGCCCGCGCTGGGCCGCATGGTGGGCCTGCTGATCATGCTGGGCATCTATGTGTACGCGGTGCGCGTGATCTGGCGCAACCGCCGAAACGTGCGCGAACGGATGGAGGAGCATGCCCGCAGCGATACCGCGCTGCTGCGCCGCCCGGGCCTGCTGGCGCGCACCTGGCACATCCTGGGCATCGCCTATTTCACCGTGCTGCTGGTGGTCAGCCAGGTCGATCCGGCCAATGCCCTGCCATTCATGGTCAAGGCCACGCTGCAGACCGTCCTGGTCGCGGGCGTGGCGGCCTTGCTGGTACTGGTGCTCAACTCCCTGCTGGCCCGGCCGATACGCCTGTCCGACGACACGCGCCGGCGCTTGCCCATGCTGGAGGCGCGGCTGAACTCCTACGTGCCGGCGGCGCTCAAGCTGCTGGGCCTGGCCATCCGCGTCATGGCGCTGCTGGTGATCCTGGACGGCTGGCACGCATTCGACCTGGCGCGCTGGATCACTTCGGATGCGGGATCGCGCGCCATCGGCACCGCCGTCAACGTGGCGATCGTGCTGCTGATCGCCACCCTGGCGTGGACCGTCGTGGCCAGCATCATCGAGCACCGCCTGAGCCTCAAGGAAGGCGGGCCGATGCCCAGCGCGCGCGAGAAGACGCTGCTTTCGCTGTTCCGCAACGCGGCCCTGATCGTCATCGTGGCGATGACCACGATGGTGGTCCTGTCGCAGATCGGCATAGACGTCGCGCCCTTGATCGCGGGCGCCGGCGTGGTCGGCCTGGCGGTCGGCTTCGGCGCGCAGAAGCTGGTGCAGGACATCATCACCGGCGTATTCATCCAGCTCGAGAACGGCATGAACGAGAACGACGTCGTGCAGGTGGCGGGCGTGTTCGGCACGGTCGAGAAAATGACCATCCGGTCGGTGGGCATACGCACGCTCGACGGCGGCTACCACCTGGTCCCGTTCTCATCGGTGGAGGTGGTCTCCAACCATATGCGCGACTTCTCGTACCACCTGGGCGAATACACCATCTCGCACCGCGAGAGCGTGGACGATGCCATGGCGCACCTGCGCGGCGCGTTTGCCGAATTGATGACCGACGAGATCCTCGCTCCGGAAATCCTCGAGGAAATCTCCATCCCCGGCGTGACCGCCGTCAACGAGAAGGGCGTGACCATACGCGTGTTGATCAAGACCCGGCCGGGCATGCAGTGGGCCGTGCAGCGCGGCTACAACCGGCTGGTGAAGAAGCATTTCTCCGAAGCGGGCATCGAAGTGCCGTATCCGCAAATGGTGGTGCACTTCGGCGAGGACAGGCAAGGGCAGGCGCCGGCTGCGCGCGTTGCCTTGCAAGGGGGCGAAGAGGGCGCCGCGGAACGGCCGGGCGTCGATTCCCGGGCTTGAGCCTTGCGCCGGCGTTGTGGCCGGCGTGCCGCTCATCCCGCTTCCAGCTCCGGCGCCAGCAGTTCGGCCGCCCAATCCATGAAGGCCTGCACCCGGCGCGGCACCTGCCGGCGATGCGGATACAGCAGCGTCACCGGCAGGGAAGGCGGCCGCCATTGCGGCAGCAATTCCGCCAACTGGCCGCTGGCGACGAGCTGCGCCCTGGGGCCCTGGACGGGCGCCTGGATGATGCCCAGGCCGGCCAGGCAGGCCGCTTCGTAGGCCAGGCTGGTATTGACCGTGACCATGCCCGCCATGGGCTGGGTGCGCAGCTGGCCGTCTTCGACATACTCGAAGCCGGCCGGCCCGCCGCCGAGGTCGGCCGAATAGCGGACCAGGCGGTGCCCGCCCAGATCCGCCAGCGTCCGGGGCGTGCCGAAGGCCGCCAGGTAGGCGGGGGAGGCCAGGTTGATCTGCCGCATGCGGCCGAGAGAGCGGGCGATCAGCCCCGAGTCCTGCAGCATGCCGATCCGGATGACGCAGTCGAATCCTTCGCGGACCAGGTCCACACGGCGGTCGGTGCTGCTCAGCTCCACCTCGATGTGCGGATGGACGGCCAGAAACTCCGGCAGGCGCGGGAGCAGCACGCGCGCCGCGAGCAGCAGCGGCATGTCCACGCGCACCCGGCCGCGCAGGGCGGCGGGCTGGCGCTGGAACAGCGCCTGGACGTCGTCGGCATCGGCCACCAGCGCCTGGGCCCGCTCTGCGAACAGACGCCCGTCGTCGGTTACCTGGACGGTGCGGGTGGTGCGCTGGAGCAGGCGGGTGCCGAGTTCGGTCTCCAGCCGCTGCACCGCTGCCGAGACGCGCGCACGGGTCAGGCCCAGCCGCTCCGCGGCGCGGGTAAAGCTGGCGGTTTCGGCGACGTGCAGGTAGATGCGGAGGGCGTCCAGGTCCATTGTCAACTGAATTCGGACAGTGAAGTCCTATCTTGGTGGTTTTTCTCGGTATTGTGCTTTATTAAAGTGCTTCCGTCTCCACACCATCTGCAAGGAAGCCAAATGAATGCCTCGACTCCCCGTATCGCCCTCATCACCGGCGGCAGCCGCGGCCTGGGCCGCAATGCGGCGCTGCACCTGGCGCGCGACGGCGCCGACCTGGTGCTGACCTATCGCAGCCGCGCCGACGAGGCGCAGGCCGTGGTTAGCCAGATCGAAGCGCTGGGCCGCCGTGCCGTCGCACTACCCCTGGATGTTTCGCAGTCTGGCAGTTTCGGCGCCTTCGCGGCCACGTTGCGGCGTTCGCTGCAGGAAACCTGGCAGCGCGAACAGTTCGATGTCCTCGTCAACAATGCCGGCATCGGCATCCATGCCAGTTTCGCCGAAACCAGCGAAGCGCAGTTCGACGAGCTCGTGGCCATCCATCTCAAGGGTCCGTTTTTCCTCACCCAGGCGCTATTGCCGCTGATCGCCGACGGCGGCCGCATCTTGAACGTATCGTCCGGGCTGGCGCGCTTCGCGCTGCCGGGGTATGCCGCGTACGGCGCGATGAAGGGCGCCATCGAGGTGCTGACCCGCTACCAGGCCAGGGAGCTGGGGGCGCGCGGCATCGCCGTCAACGCCATCGCGCCCGGCGCGATCGAAACGGATTTCGGCGGCGGCGCGGTACGGGACAACCAGGCCCTCAACGAGTTTGTCGCATCGGTGACGGCGCAGGGCCGCGCCGGCCTGCCCGACGACATCGGCGGCGCCGTCGCGGCGCTGCTGCGGCCCGGCAACGGCTGGATGACGGGGCAGCGCATCGAGGTGTCGGGCGGCATGCTGCTGTAGGGCCGCAGGTCTCAATGCTCGACCTGGACGCCCGATTGCTTGACGATGGGCGCGAAGTGCGCGACGTCGGCGGCGATGCGTTCGGCGAACTCCCGGGGCGAGGTCGCATAGACCTCGAATCCCTGCAATTGGTTGTTCGCCTGGGCGGTCTTGAGTGCACTCACGAACGCCGCGTTCAATACGTGCACGATGGGGTCGGACAACCCGGCGGGGCCGACCAGGCCGAACCAGATGTCCATCTCGACGCCGGGAAACCCCGCTTCCCGCATGGTGGGCACGCCGGGGAACAATTCGGAACGATTGCGCGCCGCGATGGCGATGGCGCGCAGCCGTCCTTCCTTGACCCACTGGGCCTTGTCCAGGCTGGCGCCGTCGAAGCTGAAGGCGACCCGGGCCGCCATCACGTCCTGCAGGGCGGGCAGCGAGCCTTTGTACGGGACGTGGGTGGCGTCCACGCCGGTCTGGAGGCGGAACTGCTCGCCCAGCAGATGCCCGCCGCTGCCCGGGCCTTGCGAGGCATAGCTGTCCGGCTTGGCCTTGATCGCAGCGACCAGTTCCGCAACCGTCTTGACGGGCGACGAGCCCGGCACGAACAGTACGCTGGGGAAGGACCAGCCCAGGGTGATGGGCTTGAAGTCGCGCACCGGGTCATAGGGCTTGCGCGTGAACAGTTCGGGCGTGACGGCCAGCGTGCCGACGTTGACCACGCCTATGGTGTAGCCATCGGGCCGCGCTCCGCGCACGGCCTGCATGCCTATCACGCCGTGCGCCCCGGCGCGGTTTTCCACCACGACGGTCTGGCCCAGCGTCTTCGATGCCTCCGCCGCCACCGCCCGCGCGGCGATGTCCGACGAACTGCCCGGCGGAACCGGCAGGATCAGGGTAATGGGACGCTCCGGGTACGCCGCGTGCGCCACTCCCGCCAGCGCCAGCGCGACCGCTCCCAGCAGCGCTCCCGCCGCGGCACGCCGCCGTGAAGAGGATCCAGGCCTGTCGTTCAGGCGGTTCGGCAAATAGCTCATCAGTGTCTCCATGCATGACTCGTATCGGTTCATTGCGTTTCATCGCGCGCAAAGCGGGCAATCGGCGGCATCGCCGATCCGCTCCGCCGGGCGCGTCGGGGCTAGATTTCTATTCCCCAATACCGGTGGGCGCAGCCCTGCAGCAGGTCGAGCTTGCGGCGCTGCATCTCCTCGGTGGCCGATGCGAAGTCCTTGTCGGTGCCCAGCGCCAGCCGGTGCTGGCCGAGCACGGCGTCGGCCGCATCGAGCGTCTCGAGGACGGCCTCGGTGTCTTCCAGCGTATCGGCATTGGCCTCGATCAGGCCGAGGACCACGGTGAGCGGCATGGGCAGTTGCGCCAGCGGGGAAAAATCCCGCACCCGGCCGCCGAGGTCGAGCACGACGCGATCGATGGCCAGGCCGTCGAACAGCTTGCCGATCCGCGGCGCCGATGCCGTTCGCAGCAGCCAGGAGCCGCCGTCGCCCGTGCGGCCCAGGCGCAGCGCCAGGGTGGTGTCGCGGGGCTGGGCCTGCTCCGCGAAGACGGCGGCGTCGGCTTGCCGCAGCGCTTCGAAGACGGCATCGGCGCTTTGCCCGCCGTCCTGGAGCATGGCCTGGGCCTCGGGCTGCGCCAGCCAGTCGTAGGCGGCGCCGCTGTCGACCTGGACGTAAGGCGTCTTGTCGGCGATCAAGGCGGCGACCGTGTCACTCAGCCCGGAGACGGCCTGGTTGGCGACGCCGGCCAGGTCGCGGGGGGAGGCCGTGCCGGCCGAGAGCGACCGCCACGCGAGCAGCGACGGGGCGGGCAGGCAGATCTTGAACGGCCATGAATAGGGCTTGCGGGTGTGCTCGTAGAGAAACCGGACTTCGTCGGCCGGTATCCAGGCGCCGGGCGCGGCGGCGCGCAGTCCGCCCGAGGTGACCACGTCCACGCGCAGCTCGATCTGCATGGCGACCGCGGCGGCCGCAGCCTCGGCGGCCAATTCGTCGTAGAACGCCTGGCTCAGCGTGCCTGCGTCCAGTTGCTCGCGGGCCTGCTGCAGCCTCCGGGGAACGACCAGCTTGCCGACATGGTCGGCGCGGAATTTCATCGGGTTGGCCATGTCAGTCCTTCTTGATGGTGTTCCACTCGGCGAAGGCGGATTCGTAGCCGAGCGCATGCAGCGCGGCGTCGCAGATTTCCTGGTCTTCGTCGCCGGTGCCGCCGGAGACGCCCAGGCCGCCCAGCAACTGGCCGTTGCGCTTGATGGTCATTCCGCCCTCGGTGGCAACGATGGGGTGATGACCCATGGTCGACACCTGGGCAAAGAAGCCGGGCTGCGATTCGGCCCAGCCCTTGAGCATTTTCGACGGGCGTTGCATGACGGCCGAGGTGTAGGCCTTGGCGGTGGCGATGCTGGGCTGCAGCGGACGGGCGCCGTCCATGCGCTCGGTGGCGACGACGAAGCCGCCCGTATCCACCACCACGACCGTGATGGGCTTGTCGATCCTGACGGCAGCCGCCTGGGCCGCGTCGATGAGCGCCTTGGCATCCTGCAGGGAAATATTCATTTCGCTATCTCCGTATTCTCGGTATTCGGTAGCGGGAGCGCGTCAGGCGTACAGCCGGCGCAGGAGCCGTCCCACGGCGGCGTTGTACTGGGCGGGCATCTCCCAGTACATGGAGTGCGGCGCTGCCGGCACGACGTCGAGCAGCGAGCCGGGCAGCAGCTCGTGCGCCTTGCGGACGGTGTCGGTGCGGATGACCGCGTCCCGTTCGCCGGCCAGGAAGGCCACGCGCACGCCGCTGGCCGCCACCTGTTCGACGCTGGGACCGCCCACGCTGAGGTTGCGCAGATCCTGCATGGTGGCGTGGTTGAAGGTGCCCATCTGCTTGAACAGGAAGGTCATCTCGGGCCGTTGGGCCTGGAATTCCGGAGTCAGCAGGCGGTCGATGACGGGCAGCGTCTCGGCCACGGCGCGATCGGCCCGGACCAGCGGCGTGACGTCAGGATGATTCATGCCGCCCAGCGAGTGCGCCAGGATCACGCCTGCGACCCGGCCGGGATGGCGCACGGCGGCCTGCAGCGAGGCGACCGCGCCGATGGACTGGCCTACCAGCACCGCCCGCTCGACGCCGGCGTGGTCCAGCACGGCGAGCAGATCGTCCGGGAAGTCCTGGGCGTCGGGACCGCCCTCGACCGGGTCGGAGCGGCCGAAGCCGCGCAAGTCTATGGTCAGCACCCGGTAGTCGGACGCGAACACCGGCACCTGCTGCCACCACGCGGCATGATGGCCGCCCGAGCCGTGCACGAACATGACGGCGGGGCCTTCCCCATGGCTTTCGTAATAGATGCCGACCGGGCCCGAATTGGCGTAAGGCATGCGTGTTCTCCTTTCCGGGACGGCTCAGCCGGGGCGGTTGCCGTGGTAGGTCAGCTCGATGGTCGTGCCGTCGGGATCGTGGATGTAGCAGAACTTGGAGTTGTTCTGCGGACGCTCGACGGGCTTGGTGTAGCGCACGCCTATGGAGCGCAGGTGGGCCAGGAAGCCGTCCCAGTCTTCGACCTCCATGGCCCAGTGCACCGGAAACAGGTTGCGCATTTCGGTCATGGGCGTGAAGTGCAGATCGAAGTCGCCGCGCGTGAGCAGCAGCACCTTGGTGTTGCTCAAGTGGCCGACATCGACGTGTTTCATGCCGAACACCTTGGTGTACCACTCGCGGGTGCGGTTCACGTCGGTGCACGGGAAGTTGATGTGGTGGATGGAGTGTGGCCGGTTGCTCATGGTCGGTCTTCTTCGTCGAGGCCGTCCGCATCGAGGACGACGTAGTTGCGCAAGGTGCCAAGTCCGGTGATCTCGATGTCTATCGTGTCGCCTGGCTCCATCTGGGTGGTGCCGTCGGCGCCCATCCAGAGGACGTCGCCAGGGTGCAGCGTGAGGTACTTGCTCATCTCGACGATGTAGTCGCAGGGATCGAAGACCATCGCCCCGGTGGGAAAGGACAGGCGGCGCTCGCCGTTGACGCTGACGAGGGTGGTGGCGTTCATCGCATCGGCGCCGGTGTCTATCCACGGGCCCATGGGCTTGAAGGTGTCGCTGTTCTTGCTGCGCCAGAACGTGCGGTCGCTGTGCTGCCATTGGCGCGCGCTCACGTCGTTGCCGATGGTCCAGCCGAAGATCGCTGCCCGCGCCTCGTCGCGGGAGCAGCGGCGCAGCTTGCGGCCGATGACCGCGACCAGTTCGGCTTCGGCCTCGAAACGGCCGTGGACGCCGCGCGGCCGCATGATGGGCTGCAGGTGGCCGGTCAGCGCGTTGTTGGCCCGGTAGCCGATTTCCGGCCGGTTGGGAATCTGCGCGCCGGGCATGCCGTGCTGGCGGGCGTGCTCGATGTGAGACCGGTAGTTCAGGCCGACGGCGTAGAACGTGCCGGGCACGACCGGCGGCAGCCATTGCACGGCGCTGCAGGGAAGGGGCGCGCCCGCAGGCCGCGGCGGGTCGAACAGTCCGCCGGCCAGCGGCTGTATGCTGTCGTCCTGCACGAGCCCGTAGCCGGTTTGGCCTTCGTGGGTGTAGCGGCACCACTTCAACGCGGGTCTCCCTTTATACTTTTTGCGAGTGCCATCTTAGGAGATCACCCTTGTCCTGAGCCCAGGACAACTCAATGTTGCACGGTCCTCAACAGTTCGGGTCTCGGTTCTAGCGGATACTACGTCCATGGATCGCTTTACCGTCATGAAGAGTTTCGTTTCCGTCGTAGAAACGAGCAGTTTCTCCGTCGCCGCGCGGGCCTTGGGCTTGTCCCGCGCGCTGGTCTCCCGCCATATCGCGGACCTCGAGCAGCAGGTGGGCGCGCGCCTGCTCAATCGCACCACCCGCTCGGTCACGCTCACCGAAGCAGGCATCAGCCATTTCGATTTCTGCCAGCGCATCCTTGCCGAGATCAAAGAGGAAGAGGAGTCGTTGCGCGGCCTGCGCGAACGTCCCGAAGGCGCGCTCGGCATCGTCTCGCCCAAGTGGATAGGCAGCCTGGACCTGGGCGATGCGATCGCCTCGTTCGCCGCCGAATATCCGCTGATCAAGGTCAGGCTCGAACTGGGCGGGATGTCCGACCGCACCCACGAGTTCCTCAGTTCGGGCTACGAGATCGCGTTCCAGACCAAGTACCTGCGCGACTCGTCGGTGATGGTCAAGAAAATGGCCACGCTGCAGTTCGTGGTGTGCGCCTCGCCCGCCTACCTGGCGCGTTCCCGCCGGCCGATGGAGCCGCGCGATCTCCTGGAACACAAATGCCTGGTCCACACCAACGACCCGATCTGGCATTTCACGACCGAGGAAGAAAAGCTGCGCATCAAGGTCGAGAACGTGGCGTTTTCCTCGAATACCTTCCTGGTGCTGCAGAAGGCCGCCGTGCAGGGGCTGGGTATCGCCATGCTGCCGCTGCGCTCGGCGTTGCGCGAACTGCGCGAAGGCGAGCTGGAGATCGTGCTGCCCGGCTTCAAGGTGCCCGACCGGCCGCTCTATGCGATCTATGCGCCGGGCGCGCACCGCATACGCAAGATCCAGTGTTTCCTGGATTTCATCTACAACTGGTATCGCGTGCATCCGGTTTCCGAACTGGAGAATGCGCGCGAGTCGCGCCTCGCCGAGATCGACTGAGTCGGGCAGGGCGGACGGCGGCGCGGCTGGCGGGGGGCGGAGAGGCTCCGCCGCGCGGCCGTATGCCTAGAGGATCTTGTGCAGTACGCGCTTGGTGATCAGGTAGCCGTCCAGGCCTTCCGGGCCGCCCTCGCGTCCGTAGCCGCTTTCCTTCCACCCGCCCGAGGGCGCTTGGTGCACCGAGCCGCCGGTGTGGTTGATCGAGAGGATGCCCGCCTCGAACCGGCGCTTGAGCCGGCTCGCATTGGTCGCCGACTTCGTGAAAGCGTAGGCGGCCAGCCCGTAGGGCAGCGCGTTGGCCTGTTCGATGGCGTCGTCCAGGTCGCTGAAACGCAGGACGGGCAGCAGCGGTCCGAACGGCTCTTCGTGCAGCACGCGCGCCTGCGGGGAAAGGTCGGTCAGGATGGTGGGCGGATAGAAGTGCCCGGGACGATCCATCCGTTCGCCGCCGCAGACCACCGTCGCGCCGCCGGCGCGCGCATCGTCGACCAGTTGCGCCACCGCCTGCAGGCGGCGATGGCTGATCAGCGGCCCCATGGTCGTGCCTTCGTCCAGGCCGTCACCTACCACGACCTCGCCGGCAGCCTTGACCAGCTCGGCCAGGAAGCGGTCGTGGATCGCGTCGTGGACGAAAAAGCGGCTCGGAGAAGTGCAGACCTGGCCGGCATTGACGATCTTGCCGGCGATGCAGGCCCGCGCGGCCTGGACCGGGTCGGCGTCGGCGCAGACGATGACCGGCGCGTGGCCGCCCAACTCCATCATGTGCGGCTTCATGTGGCTGGCCGCCATGGCGGCCAGTTGCTTGCCCACCGGGATGGAGCCGGTAAAGGCGACGAAGCGGACCACGGGCGAAGGGATCAAGTGGCTGGACACTTCGGCCGGAACGCCGAACACGAGGTTGAGCACGCCGGCGGGCAGGCCGGCATCCTGGAAGCAGTGCGCGATGGCGCAGGCGGTCGCGGGGACTTCCTCGGAGGCCTTGATCACGATGGAGCAGCCCGCCGCCAGCGCCGCGGCGATCTTGCGGGTAGGCGAGCCGGCGGGGAAATTCCACGGCGTGAATGCCGCCACCGGCCCCACGGGCTGGCGGATGATGGTCAGTTCGGTGTCGTTGTCCATGGGCACGACGCGGCCATAGGCGCGCCGGCCTTCCTCGGCGTCCCAGGAGATCATGTCGGCGACGCGGGTGACTTCGCCCAGGGCTTCCTTGTAGTGCTTGCCCTGTTCGCGGGTCATGTTGCGGGCGATGCCGGGCGCGCGCTCGCGCAGCCGAGCCGCAGCCTGGTGCAGGATCCGCGAGCGGGCATCGACCGGGGTGTCGCGCCAGCGGCGAAAGCCTGCGTCGGCGGCGGCCAGGGCCCGGTCCAGGTCCTGTGCGCTGGCCAGCGGGACGGTGCCGATGACCGTGTCGGTCGCGGGATTGCGGATTTCTTCGCGGCGGCCGGACGTGCCGTCCGTCCACGCTCCGTCGATGAGCATCTGTACCGGGCCGTAGGCGTCGGTCTGGCTGGTTGTGGCGGAACTCAAGTCGGTCTCCTCCTGGGGTATCGATGAGGCTGCCGGATCAGTCCAGCAGCGCGGCTGGCCGCACGCCGAGCCGCTCGGCATCCGCGACCAGTTTTTTCCAGCTCGCCATGGGCAGGGGAATGCCGCTTGCGCTGCGCGCTGCGAGGGTGCTGGCGCCGCGCTCCCCGGGGAACAGGATGGCGTCGGCGCCGGATCTGGGCAGGCCGTGGAGGGTGTCCAGGGTCGCGTCCACCATGGCGCGAACCCGGTCGGGCGGCTGGAAGGCCGACACGTCGGCCACGATGAAGGTGGCGTTCTGGCGGTGGCGCTCGCCCTCCGGCGTATGCGTGTGGTATTCGGTGACGATCGGATTGCCGGTCAGCACGCCGCACAGCAGTTCCAGCATCAGCGACAGGCCCGCGCCCTTGGCGCCCGCCATGGGCAGCGGTGTCTCGGCCTTGGCCGCGTCGGTGGTCGGAACGCCGTCGGCGTCGAGCGCCGAACCTTCGGGCAGCGGCTTGCCGGCGATCTTGTACTGGGCGATCTTGCCGAGCGCGATCGCGGCGGTCGCCATGTCGAGCACGGGCGTGGGCTGGGCGGCCGAGGGCATGGCGATCGACACCGGACTGGTGGCGACGGCGGGCACGGAACTGCCGGTATAGGCCATGTTGGGAACGCCGGCCACCAGGCCGATGACGGCGAAGCCCTCCCTGGCGGCAAGCTCGGTGTAGTAGCCGATGGCGCCGGTATGGACGGTGCCGCGCACGGCCGCCCAGCAGACGCCGGTTTCGCGGGCGATTTCCATGGCCTGGCGGACGGCGTGGGTCAGCGCGACCGGGCCGGGCGCGCCCTTGGCGTGGACCATCAGCACGCCCGGCCGCAGGCGTTGGGTTTCCATCGCGGCGCGCGCGGCTGCCTCGCCGGAGGCGAACATTTCCAGGTAGCGCGGCACGCGCGCGATGCCGTGGGAATCCACGCCGCGCAGATTGGCCCATACCAGTACGTCGGCGACCACGCCGGCCGGAGCGGCTTCCATGCCGGCCGCGGCGAACATGTCGCGCACCATGGCGTGCAGCGCCTGCGCGCCTACCTTGACCTTTTTGGGCGTCTCCATCGTATCTCCTTGCGTTCGATTGATCGTGACCGGTTGCGGTGCCGACGCGCTTCGGCACCGCGCGCCGCGCTTATTTCGCGACGATGACGTTGAGGATGGCGGTGCGTCCGGCGGCCACCGCCGCGGCGGCGTCGGCCAGCGCCTGGGGCAGGCGGTCCGGGGTGCGCACCGTTTCTCCATGCATGCCGAAAGGCCCGGCCAGGCTGGCCAGGTCGGGCTGGGTGGACAGGTCCGAGCCCAGGCCGCTGCCGGTCTCGGCCGCCACGCCGTCGGGGTAGTAGCGGCGGTGGTTGTATTGCATCGACAGGTACTTGCCGTTGTTGTAGATGACGATGAGCAGCGGCAGGTTCTGGTCGCGCGAGGCGCCCAGGCTCTGGACGATGGGGTTGTACAGGAACGAGCCGTCGCCGACCGTCAGCACCACCGGCCTGCCGCCGGCCGCGAGCTTGACGCCCAGCGCCACGGCGATGCCCTGGCCCAGCCCGCCCTGGACATAGTGGTAGCTGGCCGGGCGGTCGCAGCGCAGGTGCTGCTGGACCAGCCTGCTGTGGGTGATGGTCTCGTCCACGAATACGGTTTCCGGCGCGCAGGTCTCGCGCAGCAGGCGGGTGACCAGCACCGGATCGATGGCGTCGCTGCGTTCCAGGGCCTGGCGCTCGGCCTGGTCGGCGCGGTCATGCTGCCTGGCGTGGGTCGCGTGATGGCGCGCGCGGCGCTCCCGGACCAGCGCGGCGTCGAAGCCGACGCGCTGCACGGCGGCCAGCAGGCCGTCCAGCGTGGCAGGCACGTCGCCTTCCAGGTAGACGTCGGCGTGCAGCACCTGGTAGACGATGTGAGGGCGCTGCGGCACCTCGTCGAGCACGACGGTGCGGGCGCCGGTGGGCTTGCGGCTGGGCGGATACCAGGGAGCCCGGCAATTGACCAGCAGCACCAGGTCGGCGCTGCCCATGAAATCGTCGGCGCTGCCGCCCAGGTGCAGTTCATGGCTGCGCGGGAAGTTGGTGCATACGGCCGATTGCGGCTCGATGACGGGAATGGCGAGCTGCTCGCACAGGCGCACCAGCGCTTCCATGCCGCCCGGCGAGCGTCCGGCCGATTCGGTCAGCACTACCGGCTGACGGGCTTCGGCCAGCATGCGGGCGACGGCGTCCAGTTCGTCCGGCGGCGATACCTTGCGCGCGGGAGCGGGAACCTTGCGCGGGTGCGCGGGCGATTCCCAAGGTTCGAGCAGGACTTCCACCGGAATGCCCAGATAGGTGGGACCGGTCGGCGCGCGCATGGACATCTCGCCCGTGCGCAGCACCATTTCGTACATCGTTTCGATGCCCGGAACCTGGTTGGCCCATTTGACGATGGGCTGGACCAGGCCATGGACGCCGCCGACGATGGAAAGATTGCGATACCACTGGGAACCGGGGTCGACGCTTTCGCGCTCGCCGTAGGAATTGCTTTCCGACGAAAAGATCACCATGGGCGCCCCCGACAACTGGGCGCCCTGGATCGCGCAGGTGCCTTGCAGCAGGCCGCCCCCGGCATGCAGCAGGACCGCCTGGGGGCGGTGGGTCATCAGCGCATAGCCGGTGGCCATGCCGACGGCCAGCGTCTCGTGCCACAGGTCCATGTACCTGGGCCCGGGCAGGTTTTCGTGCCGCTGGCGCGCCACCGCTTCCCAGACCGGCGCCCATTCCGAACCCGGAGACGAGAAGATGTAATCGACCCCGAGATTGCGAAACGCTTCCAGCAGGCCCTCTCCTCCATCCACATACGCTTTCACGGTGTGCCTCGGCTTTTCCAGGAGTGGTATCGAATCGTGCCGGCGTCTTACCGGGCGTCGGCGGGAACCGGCCAGTTCAGGCACTTGCACAGGCCCAGCCCCATGATCTGCTCGAGTTCGCGCTGGCTGAAATCCATGTGCTTGGTGAACTGTTCGACCGTGTCGGTGTAGGTCAGGCCGTGGTCGAGCAGGCGCGTCAGGTCGGTGCCCCAGAAGCAGCGTTCGGGACCCATCTTGTCCACCATCTCGCGCACGTATTTGAAGATGTTCTGGTTGGGGAACGGATGGGTGGAGTAGCCGGGCAGGGCCGAGACTTTCACGTAGATGTTCGGATGCTCGTGCAGGTCGGCGGTTTCCTGGACCCAGTAGCCGATGGCGTCGTCCACGCAGCGGGCCATGATGCCCATGTGGTCGATGATGATCTTCAGGCCCGGATGGCGCTTGGCGATGGCGCCCAGTTCGGCCTTCCAGACGGGGGCGTGGACCATGGCGATGACGCCGTTCTCCTCGGCGAAGGGCCAGAACCAGTCGCAGGTGCCGTCTATCATCCAGTTGCGGTCCTGCGGGCGGTGGAAGGTCAGGCGCACGCCCTTGATGTCCGGAAGGCTCTTCCAGTCGCGCAGCATGGCCTTGGCTTCTTCGGGCTTGTTCTGGGGGATGCGGGCCATGATGCCGAAACGGCCGGGATGGGCTGCGCAGGCTTCCAGCGCATAGTCGATGCGATCGCCTTCCCATGAGGGCGGGACGATCAGCACCCGGTCGACGCCGGCCTCGTCCATCAGGCCGATGCATTCCTCATGGGTGAACGCTTCGAGGCGGTGGCCATTCAGTTTCATCCGTTCGCGCGCGCCGGGCAGCCAGGGGCGGTCGGGGGTCTCGTCTTTCCAAAGGTGGACTTGCGAGTCGGCAATGAACATCAGCGGTATCTCCTGGTCAGGTGGCTTGGACGTTGTCCGGTGCGGAGGGTTTTGCACCGTACTGGCGGCATTCTAGGAACTGTTCCGGCGTCCCAATGGCCCGCAATCCAATGGTGCAGAACCGTTGACAGTGGCTGCTCCAAAGACCTGCGCGCATGGCGGCCCGCGCAGGCTCACAGGTCGAGGACCAGCGCGCCCTGCCGGGCGCGCGAGCAGCACGCGGCCATGCGCCGTCCGGCCGCGCGTTCGGCCGCATCGAGATGGTGGTCCCGGTGTTCGACGCTGCCGCCGAGCACGGGGATGACGCAGGTCCCGCACAAGCCCATGCCGCAGGACAGCGGAACGTGGATGCCATGGGCGTTCAGGATGTCGGCCAGCGTGCGGTCGGCGGGAACGTGGAGCGTCCGTCCGGAGCGCGCGAGATGCACGTCGAACGGCGCTCCCTGGATCGCGGAGGCGGGCGTCTCGCCGGGGTATTCGCGGTGCAGGCGCGCCTCGGCCCATTCGCGCCAGCGCGCGCAATCGAGCGCCGCATCGATGAAGGCCGCCGGCCCGCAGGCATACAGGTGCGTGTCTTCAGTGCCGTCGTCCCATCGTTCCAGCGCCGCGTCGATGGCGCGGGCCTGCTCGTCGTCTTCGGCATCGCTCCAGGCGACCCGGCTGGCATACAGGGCCGTGTGCAGCTCGTCGCCCAGCGGCACGCCTGCATCCGGCCGGGAGAACGCGAGGAAGGCGAAATCCCGGCCGTCCTCGTGCAAGGCCTTTGCCATGGCGGCGAGCGGCACGATGCCGATGCCGGCGCCCAAGAGCAGGTGCCGCCGCGCCGCGGACGCGATGCCGAGGTGCTCCAGCGGCGGCCGGATGCGGACGGCCTGTCCCGGCGCGGCCTGCAGCGCGAAGGCGCGTGACGCGCTGGCGGGCGCGTCCGGGACGTCGATCACGATGCGGTAGCGGCCGGCATTGTCCCGCGGGCCCAGCCAGTAGGCGCGCCAGGCCAGCGGGGCTGCCTGCAGGAGAATGTGCGCCCCGGGGTGAAAGGAGGGCAGTGCGCCGTCGCGTCCTGCAAGCGTGATCTGCGCCAGCCTGCCATGGCGTACGACCGCCGCCACCTCGGCGTCGAGGCCGTCCATGGAGTCCGGTCAGGCCGTGGCGGCTTCGACCTTGGCGTAGCCGCGCACGTCGGGGAAGGGCGGCGCCTTGGCGGGATCGAGGTCGACCTGGGTGGCGTTCAGGCAGAAGGCCAGCATGGAGAAATTGCCCAGGCAGCCGATGATGTCGATCACGCCGTTCTGGCCGAACAGCGCGACGGCCTCGTTGAAGGTCGCGTCGCTGACGAAATGGCGTTCGAGCATCTGCGTGCAGAACTCATAGAACACGCGCTCGTCATCGGCCTTGAAGACGGGCGGCTCGCGCCGGGCCAGCGCCTCGGGTATCGCGGGGTCCAGGCCGGCGGCGACGGCCTTGCCGAGGTGGGCGTTCCACGAGTGCTGGGCGTCCCAGAAGCGCGCGGTGATCAGGATGCTGAACTCGCGCAGCTTTTCGGAAAGCGAGCAGTCATAGCGCACGTAGGCGCCCAGCGATTCCACGCGGTCGCACAGCTCGGGGCTGTGCAGCCACATGAGGAAGGGGCCGCGGACCTGGCCGCGCTTGCCCGCGATGCGGGCGGCCAGTTCCTGTTGGCGGGGGCTGTATTGTTCGGGCGAAATGACGGGCAGGCGCATGGAGGCTCCGGATGTCGGGGTGGGGTTCTGGAAGATGGGCGGCGCGGCGGTCCGCCATTCTTGCGGCCGGCGCGCACGGGTAGGGGCGCGTCATTCCGGCGCTCCGACAATGTAAGTGATCGGGGCCGGCCAATTGTCCAGTTCTGTGCAACATAAGCGTGCTCGCCGGGCCCGTTGCGGCGGCGTCGGCCTTGTAGGTACGATCAATCGCCCTCCCATCCCCAACCCCGCAGCCCCGTGCAGGATCCGCCCCAGACATGACCATTGAACGCATCGAATCCGTCACCTACGGCGTCGAGGACGTGGAGTTGTGTACCCGCTTCATGACCGACGTCGGCCTGGAGCCGGTGGACGCCGGACGAAGCGGCGCGACATTCCGTACGCCGGTGAACCAGTTCGTTCGCATCCTGCGCGCCGACGATGCCAGCCTGCCGCCGCGCAGCAGCGCAGGCTCCAATGTCCGCGAGGTCGCATGGGGCGTCGGCACGCAGGCCGCGCTCGACGCGCTGGCCGCAGAACTCGGACGCGACCGCGAGGTCAGCGTCGACGCCGGCGGCGTGGTGCGTACGCGCGACGAGTCGGGCTACGGCGTGGCCCTGCGGCTGAGCGACAAGGTCGAGGCGGCCGATCCGCCGCGGCGCACCAACCAACTGGGCCACGTCGAGCGCCGCAACGAAGGCGTCACGCCCTATGGCCGCGCCCGTCCGCTGCGCATCGTGCATGCCGCCTGGGACGTGCTCGACGCGGGCCACGAGCAAGCGCAGCGCTTCTATCTCGACAGGCTGCGCTTCCGCGCCATCGATACCGTCAGGCCGATGGGCACGTTCATGCAGTGCGAGGGCGACATCGAACACCACAACCTGCTGCTGTGCCACCGCACCAACGCGCTCGGCATCAACCACATCGCGTTCGAGGTGCACGACATCGACGAGGTCGTCGAGGGCGGCAACTACATGATCGCGCAGGGCTGGAAGGAATCGCGCCGCCTGGGACGGCACAACCTGGGCTCGAACGTGTTCCGCATGTTTCAGTCGCCGGCCGGAGGGCGCATCGAATTCGCATCCGACATGGACCGCATGGACAAGGACTTCGTGCCGCGCCATTGGGAGAAAACGCCTCAGCACCATCTCTGGATGCTGAAGATCCCCGGAGACTCCGAACCGCATTGACACGCATGCCCACCGGCCGGGATGGCCGGATACAAAAACAAGCAAAGCCGATACAGGCAGGAGACGAGCATGATCGATTGGAAGCATCTGGCGGCCGCGGTGGCCGCTTGCCTGGCAACTGCCGCGCAGGCCCAGACGAAGGAACTGATCTACAACAGCTACCTGCCGCCGTTCGACCCGGTGCACCGCATTGCCGTGGTCGATTTCGCTAAGCGCATCGAAGCCGAGACCGGCGGCACGCTGAAGATCACCATCCCGGCCAGTTCGCTCGCGCCGTCGCCCCGCCAGTGGGACATCGTCTCGCAGAAGGTGGCGGACCTCGCCGTGGTCGCGCATTACTCCCAGCGTTCGCGGCTGCAATTGCCGCTGATCGCCGATCTGCCATTCAACGCGGCCAATGCGGAATCGGCGTCGGTGGCGCTGTGGAACGTCCAGCAGAAATACTTCGACCAGGCCAACGAGTTCAAGGGCATGAAGCTGCTGTCCATGCACACGCTGCCGCCGCGCCACCTCGTCAGCAGCGACAAGGAAGTCAAGACCATCGAGGATTTTCGCGCGCTGAAAGTCTGGACGCCGGCCGGCGAACTGACCGACATCGTGCGCGGACTGGGCGGCGTGGCGGTGTATTCGACGCTGGCGCAGCTCTATGAATACGCATCCAAGCACACGGTGGACGCGTTCATGGTGGGGCCGGGCACGATCGCCCAGCAAAAGGTGGGCGACTACGTGAAGTACATGATGGAAGTTCCGGGCGGCTTCGGCACGGTCTCGTTCGCGGTCGTCATGAACGGCGATACCTGGAACGGCCTGAGCGATGCGCAGCGCGCAGCAGTGCAGCGCGCCGCCGAGGGGCTGCCGCAGCGTACCGGCAGGGCCATCGACGAACGCGAACGCGACGGCATGAAGGCCATCAAGCTGCAGGTGTCGCAGGCCAGCGCCGATATCCTGGCCAAGATGGAGCCGGTCATGCGCACGCAGGAGTACGAGTGGGTCGAGAGCGCCCGCAAACGAGGCGTCGCCAATCCCGAACAGGTGCTCAAAGCCTACCGCGAAGAAATGGCCAAGGCCGCCGAAGCGGCGGGCGCGCACGAAAGATGAGCGCGATGTCCATCAAGCGGGTGCCGGACCCGCCGCGCAGCAGGTTCATGCGCGGCCTGTCGCGGTTCGCGGCGGCAGTGGGCGGGACCAGCCTGGCAGCGATGATTCTCGTGACTTTCGTCGACGTGCTGGGGCGCAACTTCTACAAGCCCCTGCCGGGCGCCAGCGAGATCGTGTCCTTCCTGCTCGGCATCATGTTCTTTGCCGGGTTGTCGCTGGTCACGCTGGAGCGCGCCCACATCAGCGTCGGCGTGCTGGCTGAGAAGCTGCCCGGGCCGCTGCGCCGCGTCGAGCAGGTCTTTACCTGGGCGGGCAGCGTGCTGTGCTGCGGCCTGTTCGCCTGGATGGCGGTGCGCAGTTCGGTCACGCTGTGGACCACCGACTACCTGACCAGCTATCTGGAGATCCGCCTGGCCTGGGTGGTGTTCGGCATGGCGGCGCTGGCCATCCTGGCCGTGCCGGCGGCGCTGTACGTCCGGCCGCCGCGCGCGGATGCCGCGCATGGCGCAGCCGGCGGTTCCGGGGAAGGGACGACATGACCATCATCATCGTGGGCGTCGCCATGCTGGCGCTGATGGCGCTGACGCGGCTGCCGCTGGGCTTCAACATGCTGTTGTGCGGCATAGGCGGCATCGCGGCGCTCCATCCGCGCGGCCTGGATGCCGGCCTGTCGGTGGCCGAGCAGGCCGTCATGGAACTGGCGATGAATTTCCAGTTCTCCGTATTGCCGCTGTTCCTGGCCATGGGCGTGTTCGTCACCAAGGCGGGTCTGGCCGACGATCTGTTCAATGCCGCCGACGTCTGGTTCAGCCGCTTTCGCGGCGGCGTGGCCATGGCTTCCATTCTGGCGTGCGCGGGTTTTGCGTCGCTGTCGCACAACTCGGCGGCATCCACCGCGACCATGAGCCGCATCGCGGTGCCGGCCATGAGCCGGCTGCGCTATGACCAGGGCCTGGCCGCGGGCACGGTGGCGGCGGGCGGGACCATGGGCATCCTGATCCCGCCCAGCGGCGCGCTGATCATCTATGGCATGCTGACCGAGACCAGCCTGGGCAGCCTGTTCATGGCGGCGCTGATTCCCGCGGTGATACAGCTGGCGTGCTACCTGCTGGTCGTGGTCGCGCTGGTCCAGCTCGTGCCGGGCTGGCTGCCGCGCTCGCATTCCTCGGTCACGTGGGCCGAACGGATCAAGGCGCTGGGGTCGGTCTGGGGCGTACTGCTGCTGTTCGGCATGATCGTATGCGGCATCTTCTTCGGTATTTTCACGACAACCGAAGCAGGCGGCATAGGCGCCGGCGGCGCGCTCGCGTTCGCGTGCTGGCGCCGCCGCATGAGCTGGCAGCGCTTTACCGAGGCGCTCAAAGAGGCGCTGACCACGGCGTCCATGATCTACGTCGTGGCGGCGGGCGCCATGGTGATCAATCAGTTCGTCAACATCTCCGGCCTGCCCGAGCGGACCATGGCCGGAATCCAGGCCCTGCACCTGGAGCCGATGGCGGTGGTCGCGCTGCTGCTCCTGTGCTATGTGGTCCTGGGCATGTTCATCGACGGCTTCGCCATGATCTTTCTGACGGTGCCGGTGGTGGCGCCCGTCATCGTCAGCCTGGGCCTGGATCCGATCTGGTGGGGCATCGTGCTGATCATCGTGGTCGAGATGGCCATGATCTCGCCGCCGGTGGGGCTGAACGTCTTCATCATGAAAGCCATGGTGCCCAGCCTGTCGCTCAGGTCCATTTACAAGGGCGTCATTCCTTTCATGGTGTCCGACGTGGTGCGCCTGGTTGCCATTGCGGTGTTTCCCGGCCTGGCGCTCTGGCTGCCCTCGATCATGCGCTAGCCGTCCCGCATCTTGCGGCATGTCCGGCTCGAGGCATCGGGCAGCAGGCTGGGCATGCCGCGCCGTATACTGCGCCTGGTCGCATTCCGCATGCGTCCCCCGGGCAACACGTATAGGGCATTCGATGGAGCCATCCGCAGTCACCCGATCCTCCGCATTCCTGATGGCTGGCGGCGAAGGCAGCGCCACCAGTTTTCGCTGGCTGCTGGGGCAGTGCAAGACGCTGACGCTGCCGGAGCAGATCGCCGCCCACATCGGCGACCGCATCCTCAATGAAACCATTGCGCCGGGCGAGTGGGTGCGCGAACAGGATATCGCCGATGAATTCGGCGTCAGCCGCAGTCCGGTGCGCGAGGCGATGCGCCTGCTCGAGAAAGAGGGCATCGTCCGCATCCATCCGCGCCGCGGCGCGCAGGCCACGCAGCTGTCCACCCGGGAGGTCGAGGAATTGCTGGAGGTGCGCGTCAGCCTGATACGGCTGGTGGCGCGGCGGGTGGCCACGGCGCCGTCGCCCGAACTGTTGGCCATCCTGGAGGACGGCGTTGCCAAGCTGGCGCCGCTGGCCGATGATCCGCAGGGCGGCGATGCCTTCGGCGAGACGCTGGCGCGCCTGACCCTGTGCTGCGCCGCGCACAGCGGCAACGACAGGCTGTTCGCCCTGATCGCATCGCTGTCGCTGCAGATGTTCCGCTATACCCGGATCGGGCTGCACAGCCCCGAGCGCCGCAAACGCTCGCTCGCGCTGTGGCGCAAGTCGCTGCAGGCTTTCCGCCGGCAGGATGCGGACGAGGCCGAGCGGCTCTGGGCGCGCCGCCTGGAAGAGAACAGCAAGGAGATCCGGCGCCAGTTGGCGTCGCGCGAGGTTTCCTGAGCACGCAGGAATTACCCGGAGTGCCGTTGCCTTGGCGGTGTCGATGAAGTATGGTTTTTAAATTGTCGACAATATTAAAGTCATCAAAACGGAGGCCGAAATGAATCGTGTTGCGCAGCCATTGACGGGACCGGAGGTCTGGACGGGGTCCAGCCTTGCCGGGCGGACCGATTGGATCTGGCGGCTGGACCGCGCCGAGACCGACGAGCTTGCCGCGACGGTGGCCGCCTGCAAGGCGCGCGGCCTGGCGCCGGCGGCATTCGGCCCGGAGGACTTTCCCATTCCCCGCATGGCGGCGCGGCTGGAGCGCGTGCGCGAGGAGCTGGAGGGGGGGCGTGGCTTCGCGCTGCTGCGCGGCCTGCCCATTGCCGACTACAGCGACGACGACGCGCGCATTCTGTTCTGGGGGCTGTCGGTGCACCTGGGCGATCCGCAGGAGCAGGATGGCGCGGGCAACCGCATGCACAGCGTCACCAACACCGGACTGAAGGTATCGAACGACAACTCGGTGCGCAGCTACCAGACCGACGACGAGCTGACCTTCCATAACGATGGCGGCGACGCATTCATGTTGCTCTGCCTGCGCACCGCCAGGTCGGGCGGCGTGAGCAAGCTGGTGAGCGTCGCCGCGCTCTACAACGAAGTGCTGCGCCGCCGGCCCGACCTGGTCGACGTGCTGCAGCAGCCCTACCATTTCGATACGCGCGGCCAGCATCGCGGCGGCCTGCGCATCCAGTCGGTTCCCATCCTCAACTTCTTCGAGGGCAAGCTGAGCGCGCTCTACAAGCGGCGCTACCTGCGGCTGGCCCAGGAACTGCCCGACGTGCCGCGCTGGACGCAGGCCGAGGCTCAGGCCATCGAACTGGTAGAGGAGATCTGCAACGATCCGCAGGTGCAGCTCAGTTTCAGCATGGAGCCCGGCGACATCCAGATCGGCAACAACTACAGCGTGCTGCATGCACGCACCAAATACCAGGACCACGACGATCCGGCGCAGCGCCGGCACTTGTTGCGAGCCTGGGTGACCCTGCCCAATGGCCGCCCGCTGCCCGAAGTGTTCCGCCAGACGCGGGAGTTCGGCACTTCCTACGAGCGCCGCCACGGGCGCGCCGCGGCCACTGTCTAGGGAGAGCGCCATGAACAAGCGCATGCTGTCGATTGCGGCGGGCTGTATGGTTGCAGCCGCCGGCCTGGCCGTCCACGCCGCCGACGAAGGTTTTCCGTCCCGCCCCAGCCGGCTGATCGTTCCGTACACGCCAGGCGGCAACACCGACATGCTCGGACGCGTGATCTCGCAAGGGCTCAGCCAGGCCTGGAATCAGCCGGTCGTGGTCGAGAACAAGCCGGGTGCGGCGGGCACCATAGGCGTCGAGCAGGTCGCCAAATCCAAGCCCGACGGCTACACCACGGTGCTGGCGTCGTTCGGCAACATCCTGGTGGCGGGCAGCCTGTACAAAAACCTCGGCTACGACCCGGTCAAGGACCTCGCGCCGGTGGCGCTGATCGCCACGCCGCCCGTGGTGCTCGTGGCCAACGAACGCATGCCTTTTTCCGACGTGAAAGGCCTGATCGAGTATGCGCGGCAGCATCCGGGCAAGCTCAATTACGGCTCGTCGGGAAATGGCTCGTCGAACCACTTGTTCGGCGAACTGTTCGCCTCCATGGCGGGGGTCAAGCTGATCCACGTTCCGTACAAGGGCAGCGGCCCGTCGGTGGCAGATACGATAGCCGGCCAGATCCAGCTCAATTTCGCGCCGTTCCCGCTGGTGCGCGAGCAGATCAAGAGCGGCAAGCTCAAAGCGCTGGCGGTGACCAGCGCCCGGCGTTCGCCGCTGCTGCCCGAGGTCCCGACGGTGGCCGAGGCGGGCCTGCCCGGCTATGAGGCCGTGGGCTGGTTCGGCCTGATGGCGCCGGCCGGCACGCCCAAGGAGGTGCTGGAGCGGCTCAACCGCGACGTGAACCGGGTGCTCAATTCGCCGGAGGCGCGCTCCAGCCTCGCGGCGGAAGGCGCCGAGCCGGCCGGCGGCTCGGTCGAGGAAGCCCGGCGTTCCATCGTGGAGGGAGAAAAGAAATGGGGCGGGCTGGTCGAACAGCTGGGAATCCAGTTGTAGACAGGCCTGTTGCGGGCAAGCGCCGCGCGGATCGTACGCGGCGCTTGCAGGGCCATGCGATGCTATTGCCCGAAGATGGCCTGCAGGACGATGCCGGTGGCCACGCCCACCAGGAAATAATCGGCGCCGACGTTGATCCAGTGGTAGCCACGAGGCGGCGGCGCCAGGTGATGGCCGCGCCAGTTGTCGACCACGTATTGCGGACCGCGGTAGGGCAGGGGAACGCGCTGCCCCTTGGCCCAGCGCTCGTAACGCGGATCCGGGCGGTAATTGGCCTGTCCCGGAGGGCCGGCATGCGGGCGGTTGCCAGGGCGCATGCCGGGGCCGTTGTGGCCGGGCGCGCCGCCGCCGGCCCCCGGCCCGCCATGGGGGCCGCCGCCCGGGCCGCCATGGCTGGCGCCACGGTCGGGACCGTTGCCGCGTCCCGGGCCGCCTTGCGCCATGGCAGTGCCCGATACCGCAACGAAGGCGCCCAATACGATACTGGTCAGCAAACGCCTGGTCTTCATCATGCTCTCCTGGAGGAACCGGCCTCGACAGGGCCGGCCGGAAAAGGATTCCAGCGGCTGGCCCGGCAATGGGCACGGCCGCTCGAGAAGATAGACCCGGCGGGGCGCAGCGGGTTCGGCGCGCCGGCCATCCAAATGTTTCAGTCGACTTCGCGCAGATGGGCCGTGTTTATTCGACGGTCACCCCCGCCGCCTGAACGATGCCTTTCCACTTCTGGTAGTCGGCCTTGAGCAGGGCGGCGAATTCGTCGGACGACATGGCTTGCGCCTCGGCTCCCTGGGCATGGATGGCGTCGCGGGTTTCGGGCATGGCCAGGAGCTTGTTCACCGCCTGGTTCATGGTCGCGACGATTTCCTTGGGGGTGCCGGCCGGCATGAACAGGCCATACCAGGTGCTGACGTCGAAGCCTTTGTAGCCGAGTTCCGCGACCGTGGGCACGTCGGGCAGCGAGGTGCTGCGCCTGGCGCTGGTAACGGCCAGGGGGCGCAGCTTGCCGGACTGGATCTGCGCCATCGCGGAAGGAACGGAAGACACCATCAGGTCGACGTTGCCCGCGAGCACGTCCATCATCGCCGCGTTCGAACCTTTGTAGGGAATGTGGCGGATGTCGATGCCCGCCGCGTCTTTGAATATCTCGCCCGCGAGGTGGATGGTCGTGCCGCTGCCCGGCGAGCCATAGGTGATGGTGCCGGGCGCGGCCTTGGCGGCGGCCACCACGTCGGCCAGGGACTTGAAGCGCGAGTTCGCCTGGGTGACGATCAGGATGGGCGTGTAGCCCACGTGCGCGACGGCCACGAGGTCGCGCGTGGGATCGTAGGTCACGCTCTTGTACAGGTAAGGCGCGACGACCAGGTTGTCTTTCTGGCCCATGACCATTTCATAGCCGGTGGGCGCGGCCCGCACTGCCGCGGCAATGCCTATGGTGCCGCCGGCGCCGGCCCGGTTCTCGGACACCACCGTCCATTTCTCGGCTTCGCCGAGTCGATTGGCGATCAGGCGCGACAGGATATCGGTGCCTCCGCCCGGCGGGAACGGGATCAGCAGGCGGATGGGCTTGGACGGGTAGCCTTGGGCACAAGCGCCCGTAGCGGCGAACGCCAGCATGGCGACCGCGCAGACTTTACGGAACATGGCGTCTCCTGATGCCGTATAAGATGAACGATTATCTCAGTTCGCGCCGGTTCGACCCAGGGCACAGCGGATCCGGCTCCGCTGGTCCGCCAGTACCGCCCCCCGGGGGGCCGCGCCAAAACGGCATTCCGCTGGATCTGCGGTCGGGCACTTTCGTGGACGTGCTGCGCGAGACGGGCTACCGCACGTGCGCTGGCTGCGCCGCCAACGCGACGAAGGCAAGGCGGTCAAGCATACGGCGGCCATTTTTGCCTGCACCGAACGCGAGGCCAGAGAAGCCCTGGCGCTGAACTACGGTTCCATCTCCAACATCGACTGCCAGATCGGCCGCGTGATGGCGGCGCCGGAACGGTTGAGTCTGGCGGACAACACCGTGGTCATCTTTACCAGCGACCATGGCGACTACCTGGGTGACCATCAACTGATGTTGAAAGGCCCCATCCACTACCGGGGCCTGGTGCGCGTGCCGTTCATCTGGCGCGCGCCGGCGTGCGCGGCTTCAACGGTATCCAGGGCAAGAGCCTGCTCGGCGTAATGGCCGGCATGCAAGAGCGGGTGCGCGAGCCTTATCCGGAAACGTTGGCTTGAAGAGGCCCCAATGAAAACGGCGCACAGCGTAGACGCTGCGCGCCATGAGGGGAGGCCGGAAGAGCCTGACGCCGTGGAAGCGGAGAGCTTCCACGGATCAGCAAGAGATGGACTGCTCAGAAAAATCTACGTTTCGGCTCTCGTTGAAGCGCTTATCGCTGCGGCACAGGCTTGCCGGAGGCACCGCTGGAGGGACCCATGTCGGTACGGGATTCCTTGTGCCTTTCGCCCGAGGGCGGGAGTTGGCCAGGTTTGTTCTGCATGGTACCCGTCGCACCCGAGCTGTCCGGAGAAGGGACCGGCTTGCCGGAGGCACCGCTGGAGGGACCCATGTCTGTACGGGATTCCAGATGCCTATCGCGCGACCGGGGGATCTGACCGTTGTCGTTGGGCAGGCCCTGGTTCCCGGTTGCGCCGTTGCCGCGCGTGGACGGCACGGGCTTGGCGGCGGAGCCGCTGGAAGGGCCCATATCCGTACGCGACTCTGCGTCGTTACTTCGCTGCGAATTCATATTGCGCGAATTGTCCATGGTCGAGCCAGTGGTACCGGTCTGGGCGAATGCCAGTGGCGCGGCCACGGCGAGCATGGCGGCAAGCAGGGTATTGCGGCAGGAGTTCAAACGTTTCATGGCTACACCTCTTGTTTGTTGGAACACGCCACTGTCTTCGCAAGAGGCGTGCCCGCTCTCCATCTGCCGCAACACGACGAGAAGGGGAGGTGCTAGTCCAGGGTGATTTGCAGATCCCGGATCAGCTTTTGCCAGAGCGCGCTTTCGGACTTGATCAGGGCGGCGTATTCCTGCGGGGTGCTGCCGACCGGCTCGATGCCGAACTCGATCAGTTTCTTGTTGATGGCGGGGGTGTTGATCGCGGCGACGACCTGTTTCTGCAGGGCGCCTATGACTTCGGGCGGTGTACCGGCGGGCGCGACCATGCCCACCTGGGCCGAGGCGACGACGTCCTGGATGCCCAGCTCGGCGAAGGTGGGTACGTCGGGCAACTGGGCCAGGCGCGTGGGGTTGGCCACCGCGAGCGGCCGGACCTTGCCGCCCTTGATGAAGGCGTTGCCGGCCGCGAGGTCGGTCATCATCGCGGACAACTGGCCGCCCGCCACGTCTACCAGCGCCGGCGCCGCGCCGCGATAGGCGATGTGCAGCATGCGCATGCCGGTGCGTTCCTTGAGCAGCTCCATCGCCAGGTGGTGGGGGCTGCCGGCGCCTGCCGAGGCGTAGCTGAACTTGCCGGGCTGGCTCTTGATCTTGGCGACGAAGTCCTTGGCGTCTTTGAAGTCGGTATTGGGGCCGACGATCAGGATCATCGGGAAGCGGCCCATCAGCGTGACCGGCGCGAGGTCTTTGGTGGGGCTGTAGCTCAGGCTCTTGTACAGGGCCGGATTGAACACGAGGGTGCCGTTGTCGGCCGACAGCACGGTGTAGCCGTCCGGGGCGGCGCGGGCCGTCTCGGCCGCACCGATGGCGGTGTTGCCGCCCGGCTTGTTGTCCACGACCACCGGCTGCTTGATGTTCTCCGACAACTGGGCGCCGATGGTGCGCGCCAGAAAGTCGGAGCCGCCGCCGACGGCATAGGGCACGATCCAGCGGATCGGCTTGGCGGGGTAGGCGTCCGCGGCGTAGGCGGATGCGGTGCAGACCAACAGTGCCGAAGCGGCGAATGCGCGGGTCCAGGTGTGCTTCATGGTGTCTCCTCGAGTTGTCGTTGCAGGCCGCGCCGCGGGCAGGGCGGCGCGGCAGGTCGGCGCTGGCGTCAGCCGGCGATCGGCAGGGCCGGCAGGACGGTGCCCGCGCAGTGGCCGAAGCCGACGCGATAGCCGTCGCCCTGGCACCAGCCGGTCATGACGACCTCGTCGCCGTCTTCGATGAAGGCGCGGGTCGCGCCGCCGATGTCCACCGGAGTCTTGCCATTGCTGGTCAATTCGAGCAGCGAGCCGTAGGAACCGTGATCCGGTCCGCTGATCGTGCCCGAGCCCATCAGGTCCCCCACCCGGGTGTTGCAGCCCGACACGGTATGGTGCGCCAGTTGCTGCGCCATCGTCCAGTACATGTGCTTGAAGTTGGTCCGGGCGATGGTGGCTGCCTGCGGGGCGCCTTGCGGCCGCAGCGCGACTTCCAGGTGGATGTCGAAAGCATGCGCGCCGTCGTGGCGCAGGTAGGGCAGCGGCAGCGGGTCTTGCGCGGGCTGCGCGGTGCGGAACGGCTCGAGCGCGTCCATGGTGACGACCCAGGGCGAGATCGTGGTGGCGAAGCCCTTGGCGTTGAAGGGGCCGAGCGGCACGTATTCCCAGGCCTGGATGTCGCGCGCGCTCCAGTCGTTGAGCAGCACCATGCCGAAGATGTGCGATTCGGCTTCTCCGCAGGCGACCGGTTCGGCCATGCCGTTGGGGACGCCGACGAAAAATCCGGTTTCCAGTTCGAAATCCAGCTTCAGGCAGGGCGAGAACACCGGCCGCTCCTGGTTGGGCAGCTTGACCTGGCCATTGGGACGGCGCACCGGCGTGCCGCCGACGACGATCGAAGAGGCGCGGCCGTTGTAGCCGATGGGGATTTCCGTCCAGTTGGGCAGCAACGCGTTCTTGGGATCGCGGAACAGCGAGCCGACGTTGGTGGCGTGCTCCTTGGAGGAGTAGAAATCGGTATAGCCCGGGATCTGGACCGGCAGCAGCATGGTGGCGGATGCCTGGGGAACCAGCGCGCGGGCGCGCAGCGCCGCATCGTCGCGCAGCGTGGCGGTGTCGGCCTGCAGCAGCGTGCCCAATTGCGCGCGCACGCTGCGCCAGGTATCGCGGCCGCTGGCCATGAAGGCGTTCAGGCTAGCGGCGGCGAACAGTGGCGCGGGGGTGCGCAGCAGTCCGGCCTGTTCCAGCACCGAAAGGTCGAGGATCTGGTCGCCGATGGCCGCGCCGACGCGCGCATCGGCGTCCGGCGTGGGCTTGAACACGCCGTAGGGCAGGTTCTGGATGGGGAAGTGGCAGTCGGCCGCATTGGCGGAGGCCACCCAGCTTTTGAGGGCGGGCGTGGCGGGGGCGTTGCTCATCGTGTCTCCGGGGAAAAATGCTTGGTCAGGTTCTGCCAGCACTGGAAATAGCTTGCCTGCAATTGGGCGGTTTCCAGCGCATAGCGCGTGGGTTTGATGACGGTGCGGGTTTCGAACATGAAGGCCATGGTGTCGTCCACCTTGTGCGGCGTGCGGGTATCCACGATGGAAGCCTTCTCGAAGGTGTCGCCGTCGGGGCCGTGGCCGGCCATGCAATTGTGCAGGCTGGCGCCGCCCGGCACGAAGCCTTCCGCCTTGGCGTCGTAGGCGCCGTGCACCAGGCCCATGAATTCGCTGGCGACGTTGCGGTGGTACCAGGGCGGCCGGAAGGTGTCCTCGGCGGCGAGCCAGCGCGGCGGGAAGATCACGAAATCGATGCCGTCCACTCCCGGGGTGTCGCTGGGCGAATGCAGCACCAGGAAAATTGACGGGTCGGGGTGGTCGTAGCTGATCGAGCCTACGGCGTTGAAGCGCCGCAGGTCGTACTTGCAGGGCGCGTAGCTGCCGTGCCAGGCGACCACGTCCAGCGGCGAGTGGCCGATGTCGGCGCGCCACAGCCGGCCGCCGAACTTGGCCACCAGTTCGAAGTCGCCCTCGAGGTCCTCGTAGCGCGCGCGAGGAGTCAGGAAGTCGCGCGGATTGGCCAGGCCGTTGGAGCCGATCACGCCCAGATCGGGCAGGCGCAGCAGCGCGCCGAAGTTCTCGCAGATGTAGCCGCGCGCCTCGCCGTCGGGCAGGCTCACCTGGAAGCGGCAGCCGCGCGGGATGACCGCGATCTCCTGGGGAACGAGATCGATGGCGCCCATTTCCGTGGCGATGTGCAGCCGTCCTTGCTGGGGCACGATCAGCAGTTCGCCGTCGGCGTTGTAGAAATAGCGGCCGTCCATGGAACGGTTGGCGGCGTACAGGTGGATGGCGCAGCCCTGCATGGCATCGGCCGAGCCGTTGCCGGCCATGGTGGTCCAGCCTTCGACGAAATCCGTGGGCGCCTGCGGCATGGGTTGCGGATCCCAGCGCAACTGGTTGGGCGGGGTCGGCGGCACCTGGGCGAAATCGCTGACCAGTTCCGGCTGCCGTTCCATTGGTTCGAAGGGCATGTGTACCGCCGCGGGCCGGATGCGGTAGAGCCACGAGCGCCGGTTGTGGCTGCGCGGGGCGGTAAAGGCGGTGCCGGAAATCTGTTCCGCGTACAGGCCGTAGGGCGCGCGCTGCGGCGAATTGCGGCCCGCGGGCAGCGCGCCGGGCAGGGCTTCGGTGGCGAATTCGTTGCCGAAGCCGGACATGTAGTCGGCGGACGGGACTTCGTGGGAAAGGGCGGGAGTGTTCATGATGGTCCGTGGCAAAGAGCGGTCCGGGCGGGGTGGGCCGCATGGATCGGGCTGGGCGCGTGGATGGGCTGTCTCGTCGTAGGCAGATGCCCAGGCTGCGGCATCCGTATTTACGTTGAAAGTAATGTATTTACGTTAAGCGTAATTTTTTATCGAGAGCTAGTCAAGAAATTACGTATCGGGTGCTAGCATTACGTCAAGCGTAATCAAGAGGGGTGGCCATGGCGGGCAGGCGCGCGACGGAGGCGCAGGAGCCGGTAGTCGAGGAAGAGGCGGCGGCGCGCCAGGGCGGCGTGCAGGCGCTGGAAACCGGTTTGTCGGTGCTCGACGTGTTTGCCGATACGACCCGTCCGATGATGCTCAAGGACATCGCCGCGGCGGCGCAGATGCATCCGGCCAAGGTGCATCGCTACCTGGCCAGCTTCGTCCGGCGCGGCTACGTGGAGCAGGACGCCCAGGGGCGCTACAGCCTGGGACGCGGCGCCTTGCGCATCGGCCTGGCCAGCCTGGCCGCGCTCGATGCGGTGCGGCTGGTCACGCCTTTGCTGGACGAACTGAGCCTGGCGCTGGAAGAAACGGTGCTGGCCGCGGTCTGGGGCAATCGCGGGCCCACGGTGGTCCAGTGGCGCGATTCGCCGCGTCCGGTAATGGTCAACGTGCGGCCGGGTTCGGTCATGCCGCTGCTGTCTTCGGCCACGGGCCGGGTGTTCGCGGCCTTCATGGACGAACGGCTGACGGGCGGCCTGATTGCCGAAGAGTTGAAAGGGCGTGCCGCGGAGGGGCTCCATCCGGCCAGCGCCGGCGAGGTGCGCGAACTGCTGGACGCGGTGCGCCGCTCGCAAGTGGGGCGGGTCACCGGCGATCTGCTGCCCGGCGTCAATTCGGTCAGCGCGCCGGTGTTCGACTACGACGGCCGGCTGGTCCTGGCGATCTCGGCGCTGGGCAACAGCGCCCGTTTCGACGCGGATCCGGCCGGTCCCATCGCCGTGGCGGTGCGCAAGGCGGCCGGCACGCTCTCGGCCCGCCTGGGTTATGCCGTCGCGGAAGCGCCGGCGGAATCGACTTCGTAATCCACCATGCAGCCCGCGCTCAGGAAGCGGTCCATCCTGGCGCGGGTCTCCATGTGGACCGGATGCTGGTGATAGCCCTGCAGCGCGGCGCGGTCGGTGAAAACGGTATAGACCACCACGTCGAGCGCCTTGCCGGACGTGCTGAAGTTCAGCCCCGCCTCGGATTCCAGCAGGCCGGGGATGCGCCCGCGCTGCGCGGCGATGGTGTCGCGGATGATGTCGAAGGCAGCTTCGCGGCTCATGCCCTCGTCGAGCTTGAGACGCCACATGGCGATGTGCTTGATCATGCTTGTCCAGGATAGGAAGGGATGGGCGCCGCGGGCACCAGGCGCCATAGCGTAGTGGTTTCCGCCGCGCGCGCGGCATGCAGGGGATCGGCGTCGTCCTGCGCGCGCGGATGGCGCGGCTTGACATCGTGGCGGCCCGCCACGCGCAGACCGGCCTGCGCGATCAGGTCCAGCAGCTCTTCGCGGGTGCGCAGGCCCAGGTGCTCGGCTAGGTCGGACAGGATCAGCCAGCCTTCGCCGCCGGGTTCCAGGTGTTCGGCCAGGCCGGCCAGGAAGCCGCGCAGCATGCGGCTGGACGGATCGAAAATGGCGCGGTCCAGGCCGGCATGCGCCGAGCCGGGCAGCCAGGGCGGGTTGCACACCGCCAGCGCCGCGCGCCCCGCCGGAAAGAGATCGGTTTGTTCCACCCGGACCTTGCCCGTCAGCCCGAGCCGGGCGATGTTGTCGCGCGCGCAGGCCAGCGCGCGCGGATCGTTGTCGGTGGCGACGACCTTGCGCATGCCGCGGCGCGCCAGCACCGCGGCCAGCACGCCGGTGCCGGTGCCGATGTCGAAGGCGGTGCCGGCCGAGGGCAGGGGCGCCTGCGCGACCAACTCCACGTATTCGCCGCGCACCGGCGAGAACACGCCGTAGTGCGGATGGATGCGCGCATCCAGCGCGGCGATGGGCACGCCTTTCTTGCGCCACTCGTGCGCGCCGATCGCGCCCTGCAGTTCGCGCAGCGATACCACCGCGTCGCGGGTCTGCGGACCATAGGCTTCCAGGCAGGCCTGGCGCACGTCGGGCGCGCGGCGCAGCGGCACGCTGCCGTCGGCGGCCAGGGGCACCAGCAGCATGCCCAGCACGCGGGCCCGCTGCAGCTGTGCCTGGCGGTACAGGTGGAAGGTCTCGGTCAGGTTCGCGCCGGGCTTGACGGGCTTGCGGTCCACGCGCCGCGCCATGGCCTGGAGCAATTGGCGGGCGTTCTGGAAGTCTCCCTGCCACAGCAGCGCCGTGCCTTCGCAGGCATGGCGGTAGGCCTGGTCGGCCGGCATGCGGTCGTCGGCCACCAGCATACGTTTGGGCGGCGGGTGGCCGCTGGACGACAGCCAGGCGGCCTCTCGAGGCCCGGGGTCGTTCCAGCGCAGGAGTTCGGGAGCGGTCGTCACGGCATGCGGACCTGCAAGAAGGATAAGGGAAGCGAGTCTACTCCATCGCCCTGGCGGACTCGGCCGGGCAGGCCGGTTATTATCCGTGGCATCTTTCAGCATCCACCCCGCCGGAGACCTTGCCGATGTCCGCATTCGACTATGACCTTATCACCATTGGCGCCGGTTCCGGCGGTGTGGCCGGTTCGCGCCGCGCCGCCTCGTACGGCGCGCGCGTCGCCATTTGCGAAGACGGCCGCGTGGGCGGCACCTGCGTGATCCGCGGATGCGTGCCCAAGAAACTGCTGATGTACGGCTCGCAGTTCTCCGATGCCTTCGAGGATGCCGCCGGTTATGGCTGGACGGTGGAGGGCGCGCGCCTGGACTGGGCCGCGCTGGTGGCCGCCAAAGACCGCGAGATCGATCGCCTGGAGGGCATCTACCGCCGCATGCTGGACCAGGGCGGCGTGGCCCTGCTGGCGGGCCGCGCGGTGCTGGTCGACCCGCATACGGTGGAAGTGGCGGGCAGGCGCCATACGGCCGAACGCATCATGATCGCCACCGGCGGGCGCCCGGTGCGCCCGGAGATCCCCGGCGCGGAACTGGCCATCACGTCCAACGAGGCCTTGTCGCTGCCCGAGCTGCCGGGCGAGGTGCTGATCGTCGGCGGCGGCTATATCGCGCTCGAGTTCGCGGGCATCTTCCGCAGCGCCGGCGCGAACGTGACGGTGGCGGTGCGGCGCGACCGCATCCTGGGCGGCTTCGACCAGGACGTCCGCGCAAGCGTGGCCGAATCCCTGCAAAAGCGCGGCATAGCGATACGGCCCAATACCAAGGTGGCGGCGCTGTCGCGCCAGGACGGACGCATCGCCGCGCAGCTGGAAGACGGCCAGGTCCTGGTCGTGGACCAGGTGCTGATGGCGACGGGCCGTGCGCCCAACACCTCCGGGCTGGGCCTGGAAGCCTGCGGCGTCGCGCTGGGCAAGGACGGCGAAGTGAAGGTGGACGGCCGGTCGCGCACGAATGTACCGAGCATCTATGCGGTAGGCGACGTGACCGACCGCATCAACCTGACTCCTTGGGCGATCGCCGAGGGCCGTGCGCTGGCCGAGACCCTGTTCAACGACAATCCCATGCAGGCCGATCCGGAAAACGTGCCGGCGGCGGTGTTCAGCCAGCCGCCCATCGCCACGGTGGGGCTGTCCGAAGAGGACGCGCGCGAGCGCTACGGCAAGCTGCGCATCTATCGTTCGCGCTTTCGCCCGATGAAGAACACGCTGTCCGGGCGCGACGAGCAGACCATGATGAAGCTGGTCGTGGACGACGCCACCGACAAGGTCGTGGGCTGCCACATGGTCGGGCCCGATGGCGCGGAGATCATCCAGGGCCTGGCCATCGCGCTCAAATGCGGCGCGACCAAGCGCCAGTTCGACCAGACCATAGGCCTGCATCCGACCGCGGCCGAAGAGTTCGTCACCATGCGCGATCCCGTCGCGCAGCCATAATGAATGAATCCGGGCCCGGCGAGCTGCCGGGCCCGTCGCGAGCAACCAGGAGTTTTCATGAGCACACCCTCGGCGGCGGGGCTGGATACCCCGCTGATCATCACCGTCGCTCCCAACGGCGCCTACAAGAAGACCTCGGACCATCCCGCCGTGCCGGTCACGCCCGGCCAACTGGCCGAAGTGGCCAAGCAATGTCTGGATGCAGGCGCGGCCATGCTGCACATGCACGTGCGCAAGGCCGACCAGTCGCACAGCCTGGAGCCGGAAGCCTACCTGGCCGCCACCCGGGCGGTGCGCCATGCGGTCGGCAATGAACTGGTGGTGCAGATCACCACCGAGGCCGCGGGCGTCTACGCGCCCGACGAACAGGTCGAGGCCGTCATGGCGGTGCACCCCGAGGCGGTCTCGGTGGGTTTGCGCGAAATCGCCGTCGGCCCGCAGGCCGATGCGCGGGTGGCCTCGCTGTTCGGCTGGCTGGCGCGCGAGCGCGTCATGACGCAGGTGATCTTGTACGACACCGCCGACGTCGAACGCTGGATGGACTATCGCCGCCAGGGCGTGGTGCCCGATGCGCCGTGGTTCGTGCTGTTCGTGCTGGGACGCTACAGCGCCGGCCAGACCTCGTCTCCGGCCGACCTGCTGCCCTTCCTGGCCGCCTACGACCAGGCCTATCCGTGGGCCATGTGCGCCTTCGGCAAACAGGAGCATGCATGTGCGGCCGCGGCGGCCGCGCTCGGCGGCCATGCCCGCGTGGGCTTCGAGAACAACCTCTACCTGCGCGACGGTTCGCTGGCGCCGGACAACGCCGCGCTGGTCGGACAGGTGGCCGACGTCGCTGCGGCGCTGGGCCGGCCGCTGGCGACGGCGGCGCAGGTGCGCGAGCTGTTCCTGGGGAGCTAGTTTTTGTGGCGGTGCCGCCGTCAGGCTGCTGGGGTCTGGCCGCGGGGACGCGTCGCCAGCGCCAGCAGGAAGCTCAGGGCCAGCGCCGGCAGCGCCGAACCGGCATCGGGCGCGACGAGGCGGCCGAGATGGTAGGTGGCTACGCCGGCCAGCCAGATCGCGACCGGTCCCCAGTGGATGGCGCGGGCCCGCGCCAGCGCGGCGGCGGCATTGATGCCGAAGGACAGGCGTCCCAGGATGACGCCGAACAGCGGCACGAACACCGAGCTCAGCAGCAACAGGAAGGGTTCCAGGTCATGGATGGGCAAGGCCAGCGCCAGGACGGTGCAGACCGCCACCATGGCCAGCCCCCAGCGCCGTATGCTCCAGCGGGGATGCAGGCTGTGCGCCGACACCGCGCCCGAATAGCAGTCCCCGTAGGCGTTGTCGACTTCATCGATGAGGATCAGCGACAGCGCGATCAGGCCTCCCTGCGCAAGCAGCAGCGCCGTGACCAGGTCGGCGCTCGGCAGCGTCAGCGCCACCAGCACCCCCAATCCGTAGCACCACACATTGGCGATGGCGTAGCCCAGCCAGGTGCCGCCCAGCGCCGCGCGGCCGCCGCGGCCGTAGCGGGCATAGTCGGCCACCAGCGGCAGCCATGAGATCGGCATGGCGATGACCAGGTCCAGCGCCGGCAGCACGCCCATGCCGCCGTTGCCCGGCCGCTGCCACAAGCCGGCCCAGCCCTGCGCATGCGCCATTCCCAGGAACTGCCAGCTCAGCCAGAGCAGCGAAAGCACCACCAGCGGCAACGCGACGCGCGAAATCAGGCGCCGCACGACCTGAACCATGGAGCCGCTGATCAGCAGCGCCAGCAGGCCTCCCCACAGCAGCGTGGCGCCGACGGTCCAGCCGGGCGCCGCCATGCCGCCGGCCTGGCGGCCGATCGCCACCGTGGCATCGCGCATCACGACCAGTTCGAACGTGCCCCAGCCTACCAATTGGACGATGTTGAGCAGCACGGGCAGCCGCGCGAACGCGCTTCCGTAGGTGGCGTGGATCAGGCCCGCGCTGGCCAGTCCGCTGTCGCAGCCCAGCTTCGCGACCCAGCCCAGCAGGCCGGCGCCGACGATCGAGCCGGCGACGATGGCCAGCAGCGCCTCGCGGGTGCCGAGCGCGGGCACCAGGTAGGCGCCTACCTGCATGACGAGCAGGCCGACGCCCAGGCTGAACCATAGCGAGGCATGGTTGTGCCAGCCGAACAGGCGGGCGGAAGGCGCGACCGGGGTCAGCGCCTGGTTGGCGCCGGAAGAGGAAGAGTTCATGTCGTGATCCGCATGGGTGAGCCGGGAAGGCCGTGTCCACCGCAGGGCCGCGCCTTCCCGGAAAGGGCGGGTGCAACATTAGCACGCCGCTCGTCACGGCATGGAGGCGTCAATCCAACTGGATGTTCGCCCCTGCAGGTGCTGCCGGCGGCGGGCAACGGCCGAGGCGCGGCGCGGGCGCGCCCCGGCCTATGGCGCCAACTGCCCGACCATCTGCGCGATCACGCTGTGGATGATCGCGCGGATGCAGCGCGCTTCCATCAGCTTGCCTTGGTGGCGGAACCCGTTTGCGCGAGCCGGGCTGCGGCTTCGTCCGGGACGTCGAGTACGACCCGGATGCCCAGGCCATGCAAGACCTGGAACAGTTTGCCCCACTGGATCGTATCGCTGCCGCGCTCGATCTTGCCCAGGAAGTTTTCGCTCACACCTATGCTGCCGGCGGCGTCGTCCTGGCGGATGGCCTGGGCCTTGCGGACCGCGCGCACGATGGGGCCGAGCGCGTCCGCGCGTTGGAGTGGTATTTTCATGAATCCTCACGTTTGTAAGGATTATGGAAGAATGTAGGGGGTTTCACAACAAAATCCTCACGATCGTGAGGAAAATGAGTCATTCAAACTAGGTTAATCAAAAATCCTCATGATCGTGAGGATTTAGCGACGCGAACTCGTCAAGCCGCAGGCGGATAGTGCCGGCTGCCCAACAGCAGCGAGAGGTCGCGCGCGCCATTTTTGACGGCTTGCTCGGCGCGTGCGCGCAGGCCGGGCTGAGTCTGGTAGGCGGCTTCCGGGCCCGCCACGCTGATCGCGGCCACGGCCGCTCCCAGCGCGTCGAATACCGGAGCCGCGCAGGAATCGATGCCGGCCTCGAAACCCGAGAAGCTCCAGGCGCAGCCTTGCTCCCGATCCTGCGCCAGTTGGGCGCGCAGGCGGGCCGGGTCCGGCAGCCCGGCCTCCCGGTGCAATTGCGCGAGCACGGTTTCCAGTGCGCCCGCCGGCTGCCACGCGAGCAGCACGCGTCCCGGCGTGGTCAGCGGTGCCGCCAGGCGCGTGCCGACCTTGACGCTGCTGATCAGCCCGGCCTCGGGCATGTCGCGCAGCAGGTAGACCACGTGGCTGCCGTCCAGGGCCGCCAGGTAGGCCGACATGTTCAGCGCGGCGCGCACGTCGGCCAGCACGCGCCGGCCGAGGTCGAGCATGTCGTCGGCGGCGGTGGCGGCCGAAGCGAGCTTCAGAAAGCCCAGGCCGATGCGGTGGCCGCCCTGGGGCAGGGCTTCGAGCACGCCTTCGTGCTCGAGCGTGGCGATCAGCCGCATCACCGTGACGCGGTTGACGTCGATGGTGCGGCCCACCTCGCTCAGGTTGGAGGTGCTGCCGCCTTCGACCACGTAGCGCAGCAGGCGGAAAGCCCGCACCACGGGGGAGACGAGGCCGGCCTTGCCGGCGGGTTCGTCGTGGTCGAAGGAGTCGGCAGTAGCGGGCATGCGGATCAGGCCAGGGGAACGGTCCACGAATTGTATTCGTACACCCAGTCGGCATTGCCGCCGTCCTTGAGCCAGTTGTTGCCGCGCGAACCGAGCTGGATCTTGGCGGTGCGCTCGCGCCGCGCGCTTTCGTAGCGCGTGAGGGCTTCGGCAGGCTGCTCGGGCAGGGCGGCCAACTGGCGCGCCAGCACGACGGCGTCTTCGATGGCCATGCCGGCGCCCTGGGCCATGAACGGCATCATGGGATGGCAGGCGTCGCCCAGCAGGGTGACGTTGCCGCGCGACCAGGACGGCAGCGGATCGCGTACGTAGAGGGCCGACTTGAGCACTTCGTCGCAGGCGTCCAGCAGCGCGCGGGCCTCGGGGTGGAAATCGGCGTACAGCGAGCGCAGTTCCTCGACGCTGCCGGGCATGGTCCAGGATTCGTGGCGCCAGCTGTCCTGCGGGATGGTGGCGAAGATGAAGATGTCGCGGCCCAGGTTGAGCGGGAAGGTGACGATCTGGGTCTCGGGGATGGGGCCCCACCACTTGGTGAACGCGCCCAGGTTGGGGACGCCTTCCAGCTTGGCGGCCGGCACCACGGCGCGGTAGGCCACCACGCCGGTGAAATCGGGGTATTCGTCGCCCAGCAGGTACTTGCGCACGGTCGAGTGGATGCCGTCCGCGCCGACCAGTACATCGACGCGCTGCGAGGTGCCGTCTTCGAAGGCGACGGTGATGCCGTCTGCGCCCTCGCTGATGTTGACCGTGCGCTTGCCCATGTGGAGGGTGGAGGCGGGCACCGCCTGCTCGAGCGCGGACAGGAGATCGGCGCGGTGGATGGTGAGCTGCGGCGCGCCATAGCGTTCTTCGGCGGCGTTCGCCATTTCCAGGCGCGAGGTTTCCTCGCCGGTATCCCACATGCGGCTGATGCGGTGGGTGGGGCGGGCCGCGGTCTTGCGCAGTTCGGCGCCCACGCCCATGCCCAGGCCGTCGAGGGCCAGTACGGCATTCGGGGTGAGGTTGATGTCGGCGCCGACGCGGGCGAATTTGGGGGCCTGTTCGAACAGCACGGATTCCAGGCCGAGCTTGCGCAGGGCAATCGCCGCCGCCATCCCGCCAATTCCCGCGCCGCTGATGCCAATGAGAGGCGATGCCATGAGGTTCTCCTGTATTCGGCCTGATGTGTACATAAATGAACAATAAGTTCAAAAATTCTATAACTCGGTCGAGAGACGTGTCAATGGGGAAAACACGGAAGCGATGCCATGCAGGAAACACCCGCATCAGCCGGCCCAAGTCGCAACAAGCGGTTGTGCGCGCCATACAGGCGGACGCCCGGTGGTACAGTCCTGCCGGAACGACAAGGTGTGGTGCGATATCTGAATGCCTATGGTTGATTGCGGCCCCGGAAGGGGAGGCCATTGCCGGCGCGGCCGGTCTGCCGCCCTGGATGGACAGGGCGCGCGGCGCTGCGCGCGAATCGTCTGGCGGCGCATCGCGCGGGCCGGGATGCTGGCGGCCGCCTGCCTGCTCGCCGCCGCGCCGGGCGCTCGCGCGGACGAGCGCATCCTGGAGTTTTTCAGCGACATCAAGGTCGAGCGCAGCGGCGACCTGCTGGTAACGGAGAACATCCGCGTACGCTCCGAAGGGCGCCTGATCAAATACGGCCTGCAGCGCGACTTCGCCGGGCTGTACCGGGACGCCGAAGGCAACCGGCGCAGCGCTGCGCTCGACGTGCTGTCCATGCGCCGCGACGGCCGGCCGGAACCGTTCGCCGTCAGCCGCCTGCCCGATGGCCTGCGCCTCGTCACGGGCAAGCCCGACGTATCGTTCCGCATGGGCGAGTATCAGTATTCGCTGGTCTATCGGGTGAGCCGGCAACTGCAGGCCGACGGGGCGCGCGACCGGCTGGCCTGGGACGCCACCGGCCGTTCGTGGGCCTTGCCGGTAGACAAAGTGCGCGTGCGCATCGTGCTGCCCGACGATGCGCCGGTATCGGACGCGGTCGTGGCGGCGCGCGGCGGCGGCGCGCCGGGGCGGCTCGATGTGCGCGAGGCCGGGCGCGCGGTATTCGTGTCCACCCGGACGCTGGCGCCGGGCGAGGGCATGGAAGTGGACGTGGCATGGCCTGCGGGCGCGGTCGAGCGGCCCGGGCCGTTGCGGGCCTGGTGGCATGACGTGCAGGATCGCGCCGAGCTGTGGGTGGCCGGCGGCGGCGCCGCGCTGCTGATCGTGTATTACCTGCTGGCCGCGCTGTCCTTGCGCAGGTCCGGGCCGCGCACGCGCGAGCGTCTGGACGATCCGCCCGAGGGACTGTCGGCGCCGGCGCTGCGCTACATCGATCGCAAGGGCTACGACCGCTGGACCTTCCTGGCCGGCATGATGGAACTGCTGTCGCGCCGTTCCGTCGGCGTCCTGGTCCGCCAGGACGGCCGCTATATCGAGCGCCTGCCCAACCACACCGGCGGCGATGGCCGCCACGATCCGCTGCTCAACGGCATGCTGGGGCGCTTCTTCGCTTCCGGGCCGCCGCAGGCCGAGAGCCCCGCGCTCGGCGGCCAGCGCCGCCGCGAGACGGCGAGCGCGGGAGCATGGTTCTCGGGCGACCGGACGCTGCTGCGGCTCGACGGCTTGTACCGCCATTGCTATGACGAGGCGCAGCGCGACCAGCGCGAACGCCTCGAAGAGACCTACGCGCGCAGCCTGTTCGTCGATGGTTCGGACCGCGCGCGCCACGGCTTCTATCTATGGCTGGCGATGACGGTCGCGCTGGTCGGCCTGGGGATCGTGCGGGTCGGCACCTTGCGTTCGTGGGAGGCCTGGAGCCTGCTGTTGCCGCTGCCGGCCGTGCCCGCGCTGTTTGCCCTGTATGCGCAATGGCGCGCAGGCGCGACGAGCCTGGCCAGCCGCGCCGTCCTGGGCGTGCTGGCGCTGGCCTGCCTGGCGGGAGGGGTGTGGGGCGTGGTCACGCATGTGGCGCCGCTGCCGCTGCTGGCGGCGAGCCTGGCGCCGCTGGCCTTGCTGGCGATGGTCTGCGCCGCCTTCCTGTTCCTGCGGGGCTATACGCGGCAAGGGGCGGCGCTGCGGGCCCAGGTCGATGCCTTTCGCCGCTTCCTGGCGCGTCCCGAGCCCGCCGCGGGCCCCGAAGCCGGCCTGGCGCGCTACGAGCGCTACCTGCCTTATGCGCTCGCGCTCGGGACGGAGCGCAAGTGGTCGGCCGCGCATGCGGGCTGGCGCGCCGGCGCGGCCGGCGCCCTGGCGGACATGCGCGCGCGCTATGGCGGCGTCTACGATCCGCTGGCCCAGGCGCGTGCCGTCATGCGCAGCCTGGACCGATGGTCCGCGACGGCAGCCCGGGCACGTCCCGCGCGAAGCGGCGAAGAGACAGGCGTGGGCCCGGGTTAGAATCGGATCAACACGGAGTTTCCCGAATGGCAATCACCATCAAGTCCCCGCAAGAAGTCGAAGCGATGCGCATTGCGGGCGGCATGGCGGCCGAGGTCCTGGAAATGATCGGCGAGTACGTCCAGCCGGGCGTTTCGACCGAAGAACTGGACCGCCGCTGCTACGAATACATCACCAAGGTCCAGAAGGCCATTCCCGCCAACGTGGGCTACCACGGCTTTCCCAAGACGCTGTGCACCTCCATCAACGGCGTGGTCTGCCACGGCATTCCCAAGCCCGAAGACGTGCTGGCCGAAGGCGACATCGTCAATATCGACGTCACGGTCATCAAGGACGGCTGGCACGGCGACACCAGCCGCATGTACTACGCCGGCACGCCGTCGGCACAGGCCCGGCGCCTGGCGGAAGCGACGCTGGAAAGCATGCTGCGCGGCATCGCCGCGGTACGTCCCGGCGCCACCCTGGGCGACGTGGGCGCGGCCATCCAGGCCTATGCCGAAGGGCAGGGCTACGCGGTGGTGCGCGATTATTGCGGCCACGGCATCGGCCGCAAGTACCATGAGGCCCCGCAGGTGCTGCACTACGGCAAGCCCGGCACCGGCCTGCGCCTGAAGACCGGCATGGTGTTCACGATCGAACCCATGCTCAACGCCGGCCATCACGAGGTGCGCGTGCTGGACGACGACTGGACGGTGGTGACTGCCGACGGCTCGCTGTCCGCCCAATGGGAGCACATGGTGGCGGTGACCGAGGATGGCTACGACATCCTCACCGCCTGGCCCAAGGGCTGATCCCCCGGCTTTCTCTTTTTCTTTTCCTGTCGCGTTTTTCCACGGCCCGTCCATGTCGTCTTCCGTCCCCGTTTTCCGACCCGATCCGCATAGCCCGCTGGCGCAGTGGCTGGCCTACCTGGAGTCCATCCACAGCCGTCCCATCGACCTGGGCCTGGAGCGGGTGCGCGAGGTGGCGCGGCGGCTGGCGCTGGACCTGGATGCGGTCACCATCGTCGTCGGCGGCACCAACGGCAAGGGCTCGACCTGCGCCATGCTCGAATCCATCCTGCTGTGCGCGGGCTACCGGGTCGGCCTGTATACCTCGCCGCACCTGCTGGATTTCAACGAGCGCGCCCGCGTCAACGGCGAGCCGGCCAGCGATGCGGCGCTGACCGAGCAGTTCGCCGCGGTGGATGCGGCGCGCGGCGACGTCTCGCTGACCTATTTCGAGCTGACCACGCTCGCCATCCTGCGGCTGTTCGCGCAGTCCGGGCTGGACGTGGCGATACTCGAGGTGGGGCTGGGCGGGCGGCTGGACGCGGTCAATATCGTGGACGCCGACTGCGCCGTCATCACCAGCGTGGACCTGGACCACGTGGAATGGCTGGGCGACGACCGCGAAAAGATCGGCTGGGAGAAGGCCCACATCTACCGCGGCGGCAAGCCGGCGATCTGCGCCGATCCGGTGCCGCCGCAGTCGCTGGTGGAGTATGCGCAAAGCATAGGCGCCGACCTCTGGCGCTTCGGCCACGACTACAACTATTCCGGCGACAAGCAGCAGTGGAACTACGGCGGCCGCGGCATGCGCCGCAACGCCATGGCCTATCCGGCGCTGCGCGGCGCCAATCAACTGCTCAATGCCTCGGCCGCGCTGGCCGCGCTGGAGTCGCTGCGCGACCGCCTGCACGTGCCGCAGCAGGCCGTGCGGCTCGGACTGCTGCAGGTGCAGTTGCCGGGGCGCTTCCAGATACTGCCCGGCCGGCCGGCGGTGATTCTCGACGTGGCGCACAATCCCCACGCCGCTGCGGTGCTCGCGGACAACCTCGACAACATGGGCTTTTATCCCTACACCTATGCGGTGTTCGGCATGTTGAACGACAAAGACGTGGACGGCGTGATCGCCAGGCTGGGCGAGCGCGTGGATCACTGGTACTGCGTCGGCCTGGAGGGACCGCGCGGGCTGAGCGGCGAGGCGCTTGTCGAGCGGCTCGAGGCGCTCGGGGCCGGGCGCGGCAAAGACGCTTCGATCGAGGCCTTCGCCGATCCGGCCGCGGCATTTGCCGCAGCGCAGGAAAGAGCAGGCGAGGGTGATAGAATTGTGGTCTTCGGATCTTTCCTAACCGTGGCGGGCGTGTTGGCCTCCATGCGTGCGGCCAAGGCCGCCCGCGCGGGTTGAGCCGGGCCTGCGCCCGCCGACGACCGCCGCGTGCTTCAGCCGGACGTATCAATGGGATTGCTCGAGCGCAAGAAGAAGGCGGCCGCCACGACGGCCAAATCCAACCGCGCCGGCTATGCAGCCGGCAGCGACCCGCAGGATCCCGCACAGGAAGCGCGCCGCCGCGCGCGGCGCCGGCTGGTCGGCGCGATCGCCCTGGTACTGGCGGCGATTGTCGTGCTGCCCATGGTGCTCGATTCCGAGCCGCCGCTGCTGCCTGACGACATCCCCATCCAGATCCCCGACCGCAATACCGCAGAACCCCTGGCCAGGGCGCCTGAGGCCGAAGCGCCTACGCGTCCGGCCGAGCCCGGCGTGAGTGCGCCCGCCGCTGCGCCGGTGCCCGCGCGCCCGGAGCCTCCCAAGCCCGAGGCTGCACAGCCCCAACCGCCTGCCAGGTCCGCACCCGCTGCCGAGGCGCCTGCGCGTCCGGCGCCCGAGGACACGGCCCGGGCCGATGCCGCCCGTGCGGAAGCGGCCAAGGCGGAAGCCGCCCGGGCCCAGGCTGCGCGGACCGAGGCGGCGCGCGCTCGGGCCCTGCTGGAGGGCAATGCGGCGGCGGCTTCGCAGCCCAAGCCGGACAAGCCCGAAAGCAAAGGCAGTTTCGCGGTGCAGATCGCGGCGTTTTCCACCGAGGACCGCGCCAATGACATGCGCGACCGGCTGAGCGCGGCGGGCATCAAGAGCTTCACCGAGCGCGTCAAGACGGGCAAGGGCGACGTCTTCCGCGTCCGGGTCGGTCCGTTCGCTTCGCGCGAGGCGGCCGACGCGGCCCGCGCGCGCATCACCTCGGCAGGCTTTGGCAGCTCCATCGTTCCGCTGTGACCCATTTCGACTACGGCGTCTTGCTGATTCTGGGGGCGTCGGTGGTCATAGGCCTGTTCAGGGGGCTCGTCAAGGAAGTCCTGTCGCTGGTCGCCTACGTGGCTGCCTTCACGGGCGCCATACGGTACGGACCGCATGCGTACGACATGCTGGCGCCGTACATCGAGAATTCCGGCCTGCGCGCGGTGGTTGCGTACGCGGGTGTGTTCATCGCGGTGCTGATCGCAGTGGGTATCGTCAACCTTGCCCTGGGCATGGTGATGAAGGCCACCGGCCTGTCGCTGGCGGACCGTGGCCTGGGCGCGCTGTTCGGCCTGGCGCGCGGCGTGCTGATCGTGCTGGTTCTGGTGGTGGCGGCCGGGTTCACGCCGCTGCCCAAGGAACCGTGGTGGACCGAGGCGGTCTTGTCTCCCTATGCCGAAGCAGGCGTCCGGGCGGTCAGGCCGTACTTGCCGGAACAGTTTGCGGATTGGATCCGTTATTAGTATGACTACCCCCAGCGCGCCGATGCGCGCCCAGGTTCGAACGGCTGCGCCGTCCTGTATGGATGGCGGGCAGCGGTATGGATAACTGAAGAGAGGCTCTCATGTGTGGAATCGTCGGTGTCGTCTCGCACGCGCCGGTCAATCAGTTGCTCTACGACAGCCTGCTGCTGTTGCAGCATCGCGGTCAGGACGCGGCGGGCATCGCCACGTCGCAGGGCAACGCGTTCAATATGTTCAAGGCGCATGGCCTGGTGCGCGACGTCTTCCGGACGCGCAACATGCGGTCGCTGCCCGGGAACTCCGGCATCGGCCAGGTGCGCTATCCCACCGCCGGTTCCAGCTCGAGCGAAGAAGAGGCCCAGCCTTTCTACGTGAATGCGCCGTTTGGCATCACCTTCGCCCACAACGGCAACCTGACCAATTGGGAAGCACTGCGGGAAGAGATGTTCCGCATCGATCGCCGCCACATCAACACGAATTCCGATTCGGAAGTACTGCTCAATGTGCTGGCGCATGAGCTGCAGCGTTCGTCGAGCGGCGTGTCGCTGGACGAAGACGCGATCTTCCGCGCGGTGTCCTCGGTGCACCGGCGCGTACGCGGCGCCTATGCCGTGGTGGCCGAGATCGCCGGCTACGGCATGCTCGCCTTCCGCGATCCGCACGGCATCCGGCCGCTCTGTCTGGGCAAGGCCGAGTCCGACGCGGGCGTCGAATGGATGGTCGCTTCGGAGTCGGTCACGCTGGAAGGCATGGGCTTCAGGCTCGAGCGCGACGTCGCCCCGGGCGAAGCCATCTTCATCGACCTGGACGGCCGCATCAGCGCGCGCCAGTGCGCCGACAACCCGGTGCTCAGCCCCTGCATCTTCGAGTACGTCTACTTCGCCCGACCCGATTCGCTGATGGACGGCGTCTCGGTCTATGGCTCGCGCCTGCGCATGGGCGAGTACCTGGCCGACAAGGTGGCGCGCAACCTGCGCCTGGGCGACGTCGACGTTGTCATGCCGATTCCCGATTCGGCCCGGCCCGCGGCCATGCAGCTGGCGGCCAAGCTGAACCTGAATTATCGCGAAGGCTTCATCAAGAACCGCTACGTGGGCCGCACCTTCATCATGCCCGGCCAGGCGGTGCGCAAGAAGTCGGTGCGCCAGAAGCTCAACGCGATGAGCGAGGAGTTCAAAGGCAAGAACGTACTGATCGTGGACGATTCCATCGTGCGCGGCACCACCAGCGGCGAGATCGTCGACATGGCCCGGGCGGCGGGCGCGAACAAGGTGTATTTCGCCTCGGCCGCGCCTCCGGTGCGCTTCCCCAATGTCTACGGCATCGACATGCCTACGCGCAGCGAACTGATCGCCCACGGCCGCACGGACGAGGAAATCGCCCGCGTGATCGGCGCCGACGCGCTGGTCTACCAGGATCTCGACGCCATGCGCCAGGCGGTCAGCGACATGAACCCCAGCCTTACGCAGTTCGAGTCTTCGTGTTTCGACGGCCACTATGTGACCGGAGACGTGACGCCGGAATATCTGGACCACATCGAGCGCCGTCGCAACAACAGCAGCAACGAAGCCAACCCGGCGGGCGGCCTGAGGGTAAGCATGGGAGTGTAGGGAGGCCGGGCCCGCCCCGGGCGGGCCGGCGAAGCCGGATCCGCGGTGCCCTGGGACAGGCGGGCTTCATATAGCTTTCTTGTATATGCACATGACGAACCGGTCGTTTTATTCATATACCGGTCTTTGTAAGCTGCGGGTTTGGGCGAATTCCGCCATTTGCTTGCCCTATCCGCAGAGGCTTGTTGCATGTACCAGTACCAACCCGTCGATCAATTGCTGGTCGATCAACGCGTCGCGCAGTTCCGGGACCAGACCCGGCGCTTCCTGAACGGGCAGCTGACCGAGGACGATTTCCGCACGCTGCGCCTGCAGAACGGTCTGTATATCCAGCGTCACGCGCCCATGCTGCGCGTGGCCGTTCCCTACGGCATGCTGGCGTCGCGCCAGCTGCGCACGCTGGCGCATATCGCGCGCAAGTGGGATCGCGGCTACGGGCATTTCAGCACCCGGCAGAACATACAGTTCAACTGGCCGAACCTCGAGGACGTGCCCGACATTCTGGCCGAATTGGCCAAGGTGCAGATGCACGCGATCCAGACCAGCGGCAACGACATCCGCAACACGACCACCGACCAATTCGCCGGCATCGCGCCCGATGAAATCGTCAATCCGCTGGTCTGGTGCGAACTGATCCGGCAGTGGTCCACCTTCCACCCCGAATTCGCCTTCCTGCCGCGCAAGTTCAAGATCGCGGTCAGCGGCGCCGTGGCCGACCGCGCGGCGGTCGGCGTGCACGACATCGGCCTGCAGGCCGTCGAGCGGGACGGCGAGATCGGCTTCCGGGTGTGGGTCGGCGGCGGCCTCGGCCGCACGCCCCTGGTGGGCCAGTTGATCAATCCCTTCGTGCCCTGGCAGCACCTGCTGACCTATCTGCAGGCCGTCCTGCGGGTCTACAACCTGCACGGCCGGCGCGACAACAAGTACAAGGCCCGCATCAAGATCCTGGTCAAGGAATTGACCCCGCAGGTTTTCGCCGAGGAAGTCGAGCGGGAGTGGCAGCACAACAAGGGCGGCCGGGAGACCCTGACGGACGAACAGGTGCGCGCCATCGCCGACCGTTTCCCGGCCACGCCGTACGCGGCCGACCCGGGGGCCGATACGTCCGCCGGGCATGCGAGCGCCGATCCGCGCTTCGCCCGCTGGCTGCAGCGCAATACGCATCCCCACAAGGTGGCCGGCTACGCCGCCGTGACCTTGTCGCTCAAGCGCACCGGCGTGCCGCCGGGAGACATCACGGCCGACCAGATGGACGCCGTGGCCGACCTGGCCGACCGCTACAGCTTCGGCGAGATGCGCGTCACGCACGAACAGAACGTGGTGTTCGCCGACGTGCCGCGCAGCCAGCTCCACGCGCTGTGGAAGGCACTCGACGAACTGGGCCTGGCTACTCCCAACGTCGGCCTCCTGACCAACATCATCGCCTGCCCGGGCGGGGATTTCTGCGCGCTGGCCAATGCGGTGTCCATTCCCGTGGCCGAGGCCATCCAGCGCCGTTTCGACGACCTGGACTACCTGTACGAGATCGGAGAACTCGACTTGAACATCTCGGGCTGCATCAACTCCTGTGGCCATCATCACGTCGGTCACATCGGCATCCTGGGCGTGGACAAGGCGGGCGAGGAGTGGTACCAGGTTACGCTGGGCGGGCGCCAGAACGGCGGCGCCAAGCCGCTGCCCGACATCGCGTCCACGCGCGGGGGCGGGGCGGCGATCGGCCGCATCATCGGCCCGTCCTTCGCCCGGGGCGAGGTGGCCGACGTCGTCGCCAACCTGGTGGAGACCTACCTCGATCTGCGCGACAGCGACGCCGAACGCTTCATCGATGTCGTCGAACGCGTCGGCATCGAGCCATTCAAGACCCGGGTCTACGCAGAACGCAAGCAGGCCAAGGCCGCCGTCGCGGAGGCCGCCCATGTCTGAGTTGCAGCAAGCCGCCACGCTCGTACGGCCGCATGGACTGGAAGCGGACACCTGGCAGCGTTTCGAACCCACCGAGGCGCAAGCCCTGCCGCCCGACGACGGCGACTGGCTCGTGCCGCTGGCGGTCTGGCGCGCGGCGCATGCGGAGCTGCGCGGGCGCCGCAGGCCGGTGGGCGTCCTGTTGGCCCCGGCGGACGATCCCCTCGAACTGGCCGAAGCGGGCCGGATCGACGAGCAGGGCCTGGCGCTGATCGCCGTCGATTTCCCCGTTTATACGGATGGCCGCGGCTATTCCATCGCCTACATGCTGCGCACGCGGCTGGGTTGGCAAGGGGAGCTGCGGGCGGTGGGCGATGTCCTGATCGATACCATCCACTACCAGGCGCGCGCGGGCTTCGACAGCTTCGCGGTCAAGCCCGGCCACGATCCGGAGCAAGCGCTCAAGGCTTTCGGCACCTTCACCGCGGCCTACCAGCGCAGCTATTCGACGCCCGCGGCCCGGGCCGGCGAGTCGGCGCGCGAGGAAGAAGCGGCGGCGATGCCCGCCGTCCGGCCCACCCATCGGCCGCCGCAGGGCGCCGCCGGCTGGCAGGGCTGAATCATGGGCAAAGTGTATCTGGTCGGAGCGGGGCCCGGAACCGTGGATCTGCTGACGCTGCGGGCGGCGCGCCTGCTCGCGCGGGCCGACGTGGTGTTCCACGACGCGCTGGTCGACGACGAGGTGCTGGCCCTGGCGCCCCAGGCCAGGAAGGTGGCGGTGGGCAAGCGTTGCGGCCGGTTGTCCACCGCGCAGCAGTTCATCAACCGCCAACTGGTCGATGCGGCGCAGCGCCACGCCTGTGTCGTACGGCTGAAGGGCGGCGATCCGATGCTGTTCGGGCGGGCGCAGGAAGAGATCGCGGCGCTGTCCGGCGCAGGCATCGAGGTAGAGGTGGTGCCGGGCATCAGCGCGGCATTCGGCGCAAGCGCCGCGCTGGGGCAATCGCTGACGCGCCGGGGCGTCAGCCGCAGCGTCGCGTTCCTGACGCCGGCGGTCGGGCAGGGCGAGCAGCCGCACGCCTGGGCCGATGCCGCGCGCGGCGCCGATACCGTGGTGCTTTACATGGCCAGCCGCCAGGCCCAGGCCATTGCCGACGGGCTGGTGGCGGCGGGGCTGCCCGCGTCGCGCCCCGCTGTGCTGGTGGAGAACGCCAGCCGCCCCGACCAGCGCGTGCTGCCCACCACGGTGGCGGGCCTGCCCGCCGCCGCCGGGGAACTGGGCGACGGCCCGGCGCTGATCCTGGTGGGCGAGGTCTACGCCGAACTGGTTCAGGACGCCTGTCGCGTTGCGTTGCAAGATAGAGGGCTCCGGGCCGCTGCGGCTTGACGCCGTTTCTCTTACACTTCGGTCATGCTGATCGAAGTGTACGGGCTGGCGCTGGGCAAGAGCCTGCTGTTCTCCCTGGCCGCGCTGCTGCCGATTTTGAACCCTACGGCGACCGCGCCGATCTTCCTGTCCCTGACCGAAGGCGCTTCCAATAGCACTCGGGAAGTGCTGGCGGGCAAGATCGCGCGCAATGTGTTCCTGCTGCTGTTCGCCGCCATGCTGATCGGCTCGGTCGTGCTCGATTTTTTCGGCATTTCGCTGTCCATCGTCCGGGTGGGCGGGGGCTTGCTGGTGGTGTCCAGCGCCTGGCGCCTGCTCAACTCCAACGATGGCGGCGCCGAGCGCTCGGCGCGGCTGGCCGAGGGCTTCACCCCCGAGATGGTCAATCGCACGGCCTTTTATCCGCTGACTTTCCCGATCGCCTGCGGCCCGGGTTCGATCGCGGCTGCCATTACCGTGGGCGCGAGCCTGCACGACCAGACGTCGCTGGTCATCAGCATCACGCGGATTTCCGGCGCGGTGGCGGGTCTGGCCGTGGTGGCGGCTTCGGTGCTGCTGTGCTTTCGCTACGCGCAGCAATTGCTGCGATTGCTGGGCGATACGGGAACTGTGGTCTTCCTGCGCCTGTCTGCTTTCATCCTGCTGTGCCTGGGAGTCCAGATCGTCTGGGATGGGGCTTCCGAACTGCTGACGACCGTGCTGCGCGATGCGCAGTTGCCTCCCACTCACTGAATCCGCGTGTTTTCCATGAGAACCCTTCTTGCCGACCGTCTGCTCGCCCTCGTCGCCATCCTCAGCCTGGGCGCCATCGGCGTCGCCCTGGTCTCGCAGTACGCGTTCGACATGCAGCCTTGCGCATGGTGCGTCCTGCAGCGCCTGATCTATCTGGCGATCGCCGTCGCCGCCATCCTGGGCCTGTTGCTGCGCCGCGCTGCCGTGGCGCAGCGCGTCCTGTCCGCGTTGGCGGCGCTGCTGGCGGCGGGGGGCGTCGCCGCAGCCGCCTACCAGCACAATGTCGCCTCGCAAATGATGAGCTGCGCGCAGACCTTCGCCGACCGCTTCATGACCTCGAGCGGACTGGACGAGGTGGTGCCGCAGGTATTCGGCATCTACGCGACCTGCGCCGACGCGGCGGTGGATTTGCTGGGCGTGCGCTACGAGATCTGGAGCCTGCTGCTGTTCGTATTGCTCGGCGCGGCCGCGCTGGGCGCGCTGCTGGTGCGGCGCGAGCGCTCGCTGTTCGGCGGCGCGAACTGATCGATTTTTCCGGAGTTCCCGGCCATGACCACCGCTGCCGCGCCTGTCCTGTTCGATGAACTTGCCGCCGGCGGCGGTTTCCGCCTGGGCATGGCCAGCCTGAACGCGCCGGCCACGCTCAATGCCTTGTCGCTGGATATGGCCGAACTGCTGGCCGGGAGGCTGCAGGCCTGGGCCGCGGATCCGGCGATCGCCGCGGTGGTGCTGCAGGCCGAGGGAACGCGCGCGCTGTGCGCCGGCGGCGACCTGCAGGGCGTCTACCGCGCCATGGCCGGCCATGCGGGCCAGACCGGCCTGGCGCCGGGGATCCCGGCATTCTTCGAGCGCGAGTATGCGCTGGACTATCTGATCCACACCTATCCCAAGCCCTTGCTGTGCTGGGGCCATGGCATCGTCATGGGCGGGGGCATGGGCCTGCTGATCGGCGCCAGCCATCGCGTCGTGACCGAGGCGTCGCGGCTGGCCATGCCCGAAGTGTCCATCGGCCTGTTTCCCGATGTGGGGATGATCTGGACGATGAACCGCATGCCGGGCAAGTCGGGCCTGTTCCTGGCCTTGACCGGCGCGGCGATCGAGGCCGACGACGCGCTGTTCGTGGGCTGGGCCGACTATCGCCTGGCCGAGGCCGAGCGCGGCGCGGCGATCGATGCGCTGGCCGCGCAAAACTGGACGGGCGATAGGCGCGACGACGACTTGCTGATGCATGGCGTATTGGCGGCGCGCCGGCAGCCGAGCGGGCAGGGGCCGCTGCGGCGCCATCTCGACACGCTCGGCGCCTGGTGTGCGGCGCCGGGATACACGCCGGTGGTCGAGGCCATTCTTGCGGCCGAGCCGGAAGATCCCTGGCTGCAGGCGGCCCAGCGCGGCCTGCGCGCCGGTGCGCCCAGTACCGCGCGGCTGGGCTGGGAGTTGCTGCGCCGCATGCGCCACGCCAGCCTCGCCGACGTGCTGCGCCTGGATTACCAGGTGGCCTTGTGGTGCTGCGAGCACGGCGATTTCCGCGAAGGCATTCGCGCGCTGCTGATCGACAAGGACAAGCGTCCGGCCTGGCGGCACGGCCCGGACGAGGTCGCCGGTCCCGACTGGGCCGGCCGCACGTTCGGGCAGATCTCGGCGTACCGCCTGCCGCCCAGGCTGGCCGGCCTGTGACGGCGGCGGGCCCGGATCCCCTGCATCCACGCATCGAGCGATAGACACGCGGCGCCGCCGGGCGGCGGCCGCGCGGGCCATGCCTATGCCGCAGCCAAAAAATAAAGTTGTTTTATATAAAGTAAGTTTATATAGTATCGGCATCCATCCCAACAACGAGGAGACATGCCATGTCCGCCCATCCCGCCGAGCAGGCCGCCGAACAACCCCCCGTCCTGGTCCAGATCGAAGACGGCATCGCCTGGGTCACGCTGAACCGGCCCGCGAAACGCAACGCCATCAACCCCGGCATCGTCTACAACATGGTCCGCATCATGGAGGAACTGGAGGCGAACGACGATTGCAAGATCATGGTCCTGACCGGCGCGGGCGACGCGTTCTCGGCCGGCATGGACTTGCGCGAGTACTTCCGCGCCACCGATGACGATCCCAAGGAACGCACCCGCCTGTTCCGCGCCAACGGCCAGTGGCAATGGCGCTGGCTGCGCTATTACTCCAAGCCCACCATCGCGATGGTCAACGGCTGGTGCTTCGGCGGCGCCTTCACGCCGCTGGTGTGCTGCGACCTCGCCATCGCCGCCGAGGAGGCCACGTTCGGACTGTCGGAGATCAACTGGGGCATCATCCCCGCAGGCGTGGTCAGCCGCGCGCTGGCCAGCCTGGTGCGCGAGCGCGAGGCCATGTACTACGTGATGACCGGCGAGACCTTCAACGGCCGCCGCGCCGCCGAGATCGGCCTGGTCAACGAGGCCGTGCCGCGCGAACGCCTGCGCGAGCGCACCCGCGAGCTGGCCAAGGTGCTGATGGAAAAAAATCCGACCGTGCTGCGCCAGGCCAAGATCGCCCACCGCATGGCCGCCGAGATGAGCTGGGACCAGGCCGCCGACTACCTGATGGCCAAGGTCGACCAGGGCACCTTCCACGATCCGGAGCGGGGCCGCGATACCGCCATGAAGCAATTCCTCGACGACAAGGCTTTCAAGCCGGGCCTGGGCGCCTACCAGCGCTGAACCGGCGAGGACGACATCATGGCTTCCATCGTGCTGGACCGCCTGCTGCGGCCCAAGTCCATCGCCGTCGTCGGCGCCTCGCCCGAGCCGGGTTCGGTCAGCGGCCTGCTGCTGGCCAACCTGGCGCGTTTCGGCTACCCGGGGCAACTGCACCTGGTCAGCCGCAGCCGCGACGAGGTCAACGGCGTGCGCTGCCTGCGTTCCATCGACGAACTGCCCGACGGCGTGGACGTCGCCGTGCTGGTGGTGCCACAGGCGGCGGTCTGCGAGTCGGTCGAGGCCTGCGGCCGGCGCGGAGTCGGCGCCGCCGTGGTCTTTGCCTCCGGCTTTGCCGAACTGGGCGAGGCGGGGCGCTCGGCGCAGGAGCAGCTTGCCGCGATCGCCCGGCGCTACGGCATCGCGGTGCTGGGCCCCAACTGCCTGGGCTTCCTCAATTTTTCGGACGGCGTGCCGCTGACCTTCGAGCCGGTACAGCCGCCGGCGCCGCGCAGCGGTCCGCGCATCGGCATCGTTGCGCAGAGCGGGGCGATGAGCGGCAATCTGCGCCAGGCTTTCCTGGGTCGCGGCCTGGGCGTGTCGTTTTCCATCTCTACCGGAAACGAGGCCGTGCTGTCGACCGAGGATTTCCTCGGCGCGCTGGTCGAGGCGCCGGACGTGGATGCGTTCGCGGTATTCGTCGAAATGCTGCGCAAGCCTTCGGCCTTCCTGCGCGTGGCGGCCCGGGCGCGCGAACTGCGCAAGCCCATCGTACTGATGCACCCCGGCCGCGGCCAGCGGGCGCGCGAGGCGGCGCGCTCGCATACCGGCGCGCTGGCCGGCGACTACCAGGCCATGCGGACCATGGTGGAGCGCGAGGGCGTGGTGGTGGTCGGCTCCATGGACGAATTGTTCGACGTGACCGCCATCCTGGCGCGCTATCCGCAGCCGGTGGCGCAGGGCAGGGCGGCGGTGGCTTCCAATTCCGGGGCGCTGCGCGGCGTGGCGCTGGATTTCTGCGAAGACGCGGGGCTGGAGCTGGCGCGTTTCGCGCCGGCCACGATGCAGGTCTTGTCGGGCGTCCTGCCCGACTTCATGGCGCCGGACAATCCGCTGGACCTGACCGCGATCGGCATGCAGAAGCCGGAAATCTTCGGCCAGTCCGCGCAGGCGATGCTGGACGATGCGGACGTCGGCAGCCTGGTCATGGCGCTGATGGGCGGCTCGCCGTCTCAGCAGATGGCCAAGGCCACGTCGCTGCTGCCGGTCATGCAGGCTTCGAGCAAGCCGGTCTGCTTCGTCATCATGGGCGACAGCGGACCGCTCGGCCAGGAGTTCCTGGATACCGTGCATGCCAGCGGCATGCCGTTCCTGCGCTCGCCCGATCGCGCCATGCGGGCGATGGCGCACGTGCATCGCTACGGCCGGCTGCATGCCGCAGCGGCCGACCGCGCCGCGGGCGCGGGCATCGAACTGCATGGACCGACGCGGGGGCCGGTGGCCGAGTATCGCGGCAAGCAGTGGCTGCGCGAACTGGGCATCGCCACCCCCCGGGGCGGGCTGGCGCGGACGCTGGACGATGCGCGCCGGATCGCCGCGGACCTCGGCTATCCGGTGGTGCTCAAGGCCCAGGCGGACGCATTGATGCACAAGAGCGACGCCGGCGGGGTGGCCGTGGGGCTGGGCGACGAAGCCGCGCTGGCGGCCGCCTGGACCAGGGTGGAGGCTTCGGTGGCGCGCTACAGCCCGGGGCTGGCGCTGGACGGCATGCTGGTCGAGGCCATGGCGCGTCCGGGCCTGGAACTGGTCGTCGGCGCGCGCCGCGATCCCAACTGGGGCGTGGTGGCGCTGGTCGGCCTGGGCGGCATCTGGATCGAAGCGCTGCATGACGTGCGCTTGCTGGCACCCGACCTGACCGAAGCCCAGATCGCGGCCGAATTGCGCCAGCTCAAGGGGGCGCGGCTATTGTCGGGCCTGCGCGGCAAGCCCGCGGTGGACGTGGCCGCGGTCGCGGCGGCGGTGCGCAGGATCTCGGACCTGATGCTGGCCAATCCCGGCATCGCCGAGATCGACGTCAATCCGCTGATCGCGCTGCCCGAAGGCGAAGGCGTGGTGGCGCTGGATGCCTTGTTCATCGTGGAGTGAGGAGAGAGCATGTCGGCATTCGATCAGGAAACCTTCCCGCAATTGCTGGACGCGGTGGACCGCTTCATCCGCCAGCGCCTGATGCCGCTGGAGCGCCAGGTCGAGGAGCGCGAGGAGGTGCCGCCCGAGGTCATCGCGGAAATGCAGGAAATGGGTCTTTTCGGCCTGGGCATACCCGAAGCGTACGGCGGCTGCGAACTCGACCTGATGCAGGAACTCCAGGTGCAGATGGCCTTCAGCTATACCTCGCCGGCTTTCCGCCTGGTGTTCTGGCCCAACGTAGGCATAGGCAGCAAGGGCATCGTGCTGGCCGGCACCGAGGAGCAGAAGCGCAAGTACCTGCCCGGCCTGGCCACTGGCGAGCTGCGCGCCGCCTTCTGCCTGACCGAGCCCGACGCCGGCTCGGACGCCGCCAGCCTGAAGACGCGCGCCGAGCGCGACGGCGACATGCTGGTGATCAACGGCACCAAGCGCTTCATCACCAACGCCACGCGCGCGCACGTATTCACGGTCATGGCCCGCACCGACCCGGCGCGCAAGGGCGCCGACGGCATCAGCGCCATCGTCGTGGAGCGCGATACGCCGGGCCTGCACATCGGCAAGGCTGAGAAGAAGATGGGCCAGCGGGGCTCGCCCATCGGCGACGTGATCTTCGAGAACGTGCGCGTGCCGGTGAGCAACGTGATCGGCGGCGAAGCCGCGCTCGGCCAGGGCTTCCGGATCGCCATGCAGGTGCTGGACGGCGGACGCATCAGCGTGGCGGCCTCGGCGCTGGGCATGGCGCGGCGCCTGATCGACGAGGCGGCGCGCTATGCCGTGCAGCGCAGGCAGTTCGGCCAGCCCATCGCCCAGTTCCAGCTGATCCAGGCGATGCTGGCCGATTCCGAGACCGAGTACCTGGCCGGCCACGCCCTGGTGATGCAGGCCGCCCAGGCGCTGCAGCGCGGCGAGGACGTCCGCACCCAGGCCGCCGCGGCCAAGTATTTCTGCTCCGAGGCGCTGTCGCGCATCGCCGACCGCGCGCTGCAGATCCATGGCGGCTCCGGCTACGTGGCGGAGCACCACGTCGAGCGGCTCTACCGGGATGCCCGGGCGCTGCGCATCTACGAGGGCACGAGCCAGGTTTTGCAACTGGTGATCGCACGGGCTATGCTCAAGCGCTACGAGGATTGATCACCCGCGCGGGGGACTAATCGAAATCGTTTGTTAGTCCATCGCAAACCCGTGTTTCAGCAGCATCGGCGTTTCTTCTAAAGTAGATGTCTGTTACTGGGGAGGCTTGTCCTCCCCGGCTTTAGAAGACGGAGACATCGTGTATTCCTTGAGCTACGTGCGGCCGGCAACACTGCCGGAGGCGCTCGACTGGCTGGCGCGCGAACCCGAGTCCAGGCCGTTGTCCGGCGGGATGACGCTGATTCCCACGCTCAAGCAAAGGCTGGCCGCGCCCTCGCATCTGGTGGACCTGACCCGCTTGCAGGAGCTGCGGGGCATTGCGCTGGAGGGCGGCGTGCTGAAAGTGGGCGCCGCCACCCGGCATGCCGAGGTCGCATCCTCGGATATCGTGCGCCAGGCGATTCCCGGCCTGGCCGGCCTGGCCGGCCTGATCGCCGATCCCCAGGTGCGCAATCGCGGCACCATGGGCGGCTCGGTCGCCAACAACGATCCGGCCGCGGACTATCCCTCTGCCGTGCTGGGCCTCGGCGCGATCGTGGTCACCAGCCAGCGGCGCATCGCCGCCGACGATTTTTTCACCGGCATGTTCGAGACCGCCCTGGAGCCGGGCGAGATCATCACCGGTTTCGAGTTTCCCATCCCGCGCCGCAGCGCCTACGCCAAGTATCGCCACAAGGCGACCGGCTATGCCGTGGCCGGGGTGTTCATCGCCGTGACGGACGACGGCCCGCGCGTGGCGGTGACCGGAGCAGGCCCCTGTGTGTTCCGCTGGACCGAGGCCGAAGCGGCGCTGGCATCCGGCGATGCGGAGGCGCTGGCCCGGGTGGAGCTGGACGAAAGCGGCCTGAACGAAGATCGGGCCGGCGACCAGGCCTATCGGGCCAATCTGGTCAGGGTAATGGCGCGGCGCGCCTGGAATGGACTTGTTCCGGCCGCCTGAGCGCGGTTCGGAGATAGGCGCCGGCCGGCGCCGAAAGACACCGGAGACATTATGGAATTCAAAGGATCGCATCGGCTGAACGCCCCGCGCGAACTGGTCTGGGAATACTTGAACACCCCCGAGGTGCTGCAGGCTTGCGTGCCGGGCTGCGAATCGTTCAGCGAAACGGCTCCCGACACGTATGCGGCGGTGGTCGTGGCCGCCATCGGGCCGGTCAAGGCCAAGTTCAAGGGCAACCTCACGATCGGCGAACGGCGGGCCCCCGAGGGCTACCAGATCGTCGGCCAGGGCGACGGCGGGATAGCGGGCTTCGGCAAGATGGTCGCCGACGTGGACCTGGCCGAAGACGGCGAGGTCACGGTGCTGACCTACACCGCGCAGGCGCAGGTGGGCGGCAAGCTGGCCCAGATCGGCGCGCGCATGATAGGCGGCGTGGCCAACAAGATGGCCGAGGAATTCTTCAAGCGCTTCAGCGCCAAGGTCGGGGAGAGGGTGCAGATATGACCCGGGTGGAATTGCGCGTCAATGGCGTGGCCGTCAGCCGCGAAGTGGACGACCGCACCCTGCTGGTGGAGTTCCTGCGGCGCGAGCTGGACCTGACCGGCACCCACGTCGGCTGTGATACCAGCCAGTGCGGCGCGTGCACCGTCAAGCTGGACGGGCATGCGGTGAAGTCGTGCACGGTGCTGGCGGCGCAGGCCAGCGGCGGCGAGGTGACCACGGTGGAAGGGCTGGGAACGCCCGAGGCGCTGGGCGAAACGCAGCGGGCCTTCGTGGCCTGTCACGGCCTGCAATGCGGCTTCTGCACGCCGGGCATGATGATGGCGGTGGATTACTACCTGGATGCCAACGGTTCCTGCGACGACGCGCAGATCCACCATGCCCTGGAGGGCAACATCTGCCGCTGCACCGGCTACGTCAATATCATCCGGGCGGTCAAGCACGCGGCGCAGGCGCGCCTCGAGGCCGGCAAGCCCATCGGGACGGTGCGCCATGGATAAGCTGGTCGGCAAGCCGCTGCCTCGCGCGGAGGACATCCGCCTGGTCAGCGGGCGCGGGCGCTATACCGACGACATGAGCCTGCCGGGCCAGGCCTACAGCGCGTTCGTGCGGTCGCCCTATGCCCACGCCGAGATCCGCGGCATGGACCTGGAGGCGGCGCGGCAGGCGCCCGGCGTGATCGCGGTGCTGTGCGGGCAGGACTACCTGGACGACGGTTTCCAGGGCATGGACCACATTCCCAACCCGGCGGATGCCATTGCCTTCAAAGAGCGCGCTTTCCTCCATTCGCACACGGGCAGCGTGTTCAACCAGCGCCACCTGCCGCTGGTCGTGGACCGCGTGCGCCACGTCGGCGAGCCCATCGTGCTGGTGGTGGCGCACACCGTGCGCGAGGCGCGCGACGCCTGCGAACTGGTCGAGATCGACTACGAGCCGCTGCCGACGGTAGTGGACGCCGTTCAGGCCATGGAAGAGGGCGCGCCCCAGCTCTGGGACGGCGCGCCGCGCAACCTGTGCTTCCAGGCCCATGCCGGCAGCGACGAAGCCGCCGTGCTCGAAGCCTTCGCGCGCGCCCACCACGTGGTTCGGCGCGAGTTCCGCAACAGCCGCGTCGTCAATTGCCAGATGGAGCCGCGCTCCGTCATCGGCAGCTACGATGAACGCACCGGCGAATTCCTGCTGCTCGCGGGCAGCCAGGGCGTGACGCGCCAGCAGATGTGCATGGCCGACGCGCTCAGGATTTCTCCGTCGCAGCTGCGTGTCATCGCGCAGGACGTCGGCGGCGGCTTCGGACCGCGCAGCTGCGTGAATCCGGACCAGCTCGCGGTGCTGTGGGCGGCGCGCCGCGCCGGCTGTCCCGTGAAATGGACCAGCGACCGCAACGAGGCTTTCCTGTCCGATTACCAGGGGCGCGACCAGATCATCCGCGCCGCGATGGCCCTGGATGCCGACGGCCGCATCCTGGCCATCGACAACGAAGTCATCGGCAACATCGGCGCTCACACGGTTTCCTACGTGCCGCTGTCCAACGGCTCGCGCATCATGACTACGGTCTACCACGTGCCCGTGGCCATCGCGCGCCTGTCGGCGGTGCTGACCAACACTCCGCCGACCGGGCCGTATCGCGGCGCGGGGCGGCCCGAGGCCACGCACGTGATGGAGCGGATGCTGGACATCGCCGCGCACGAGCTGGGCCTGGACCGCATCGAACTGCGCCGCCGCAACATCATCCAGCCCGCGCAGATGCCTTACCGCAGCCCCATGGGGCTGAACTACGACAGCGGCGCCTTCGCCGCCAACATGGAACGCGCGCTGCAGGTCTCCGAATGGCAGGATGCCGCGTCGCGCAAGCAAGAGGCGCGCAGCCGCGGCAAGCTGCTCGGCATCGGCCTGTCCAACTACGTCGAATCGCCCGTCGGCGCGCCGCGCGAGCGCATCGAGCTGACCATAGGCACCGATGGGCGCGTCGACTTCGTGGCCGGCACGCAAAGCACCGGCCAGGGGCACGAGACGACCTTTCTGCAAGTGCTGGCCGACGAACTCGGCGTGCCTTTCGAGGCGATCACGCTGCGCACCGGCGACTCGGCCTTCGTCAAGGTAGGCGGCGGTTCGCATTCGGATCGTTCCATGCGGCTGGTAGGCCATCTGATTTTCGAAGCGACGGCGCGCCTGCGCGAGATCGGCTCGCAGGTCGCGGCCGCCATGCTGGGCTGCGATCCGGGCCAGGTCACCATCGGGCACGGCAGCTTCACCGATGGCAGCGAGCGTTCGGTCAGCCTGGCCGAGGTGGCTGCGCAGATCGAGCGAGCCGGCCTGCCCGGCCAGCCCGACGAGCGCCGCTTTTTCACCAGCGCAGAATTCAACGGCCGCATTCCCGCGCATCCGACCGGCACCGCGATCTGCGAACTCGAAATCGACCCGGAAACCGGCGACGTCGAGATCGTGCGCTACACCTCCATCGACGACGTGGGCCGGCCGATCAATCCGCAGATCATCGACGGGCAGGTGCATGGCGGCCTGGCACAGGGCATCGGCCAGGCTTTCTTCGAGGACTACTACATCGATCCGGAAAGCGGCCAGGTGTTCAGCGGCTCCTACATGGATTACGGCGTGGCGCGGGCCGGCGCCATTCCCGCCCACCTGAGCATCGAACTCACCGAAGACCGCACGCATGGCAACGCGCTGGGCGTCAAGGGCGGCGGCGAAAGCGGCATCACGCCGGCCACCGCGGCGATCTTCAATGCCCTGACCGATGCGATGGGCGGAGCCCTGGAAGAAGAGATCCCCATGCCGGCCACGCCGTCCGTCCTGTGGAAACTGTTGTCGAACCTACCCGAGTAAGCCCTCCATGACCACACCTGTAGAAGTAACGCGCCGCGATGGCCTGCTGGACATCGTGCTGGCGACGCCTGAGAACGGCAACCTGATGAGCGGCGAAATGGGACGGCTCATCATCGATGCGGTGAGCGCATTGGACGAGGATGTGCGCCTGGTGCGGATTTCGGGCCGGGGCGAAGATTTCTGCGCGGGCCGCGTGTCGCCCATGCCCGCGCCGGGTTCGACGCCGACCGGCGAGATGCTGCGCCGCAAGGTGGCTCTGCCGGCGCTGGAACTGTACGACGCGATCAAGGCGACGGCGGTGCCGGTCCTGGCCGTGGTGCAGGGCCGCGCCTATGGGGTCGGCTGCGCGCTGGCCGGCGTGTGCGACATTACCCTTGCCGCCGACGACGCGAGTTTCCAGATCCCGGAAATGGAACGGGACATTCCTCCCGCGCTGGTCATGTCGGCGCTGATCGGCCGCGTGCCGGTGAAGACGGTATCGCACATGGTGCTGACCCGCGACGTGCTCGACGCCGGCCAGGCCCTGCAAGCGGGGCTGGCGAGCCAGGTGGTCGCGCGCGGCGGATTGCAGGCGCGCGCGGACGAAATCGTTGCGACCATACTCGGCTGCGGTCCGGTCACGGTACGCGCCGTCAAGCAATTTCTGGAGCTGGCGCCGGGGCTCACGCCCTCGGCCTCCAGCAGCCTCGCCGGGCATCTGTCCGGCACCGCGCTGTCCGCCAAGTTCGGGCGCTGACCGCCCGCTGTTTTTCATACCCAAGATAGTCGCGGCCGGGACAGGCCGCGATGCAACCATGAGGAGATTTCATCCATGAAGAAGCGCCTTGCCTGGCTGGGAGCCGCGTTGACCCTGGCGGCCGCCGTACCGGCCGCCGCCGCCGACTATCCGACTCGTCCGGTGCGCATGCTGCTGGGCTATCCGGCCGGCAGCGGCATCGACAACGTGGCGCGCCAGGTTGCAGCCGGACTGGAAAAAGAACTGGGGCAGCCGGTGGTGCTCGAGAACAAGCCTGGCGTGCTGGGCAACCTGGCGGCGGATACCGTGGCCAAGGCCGCGCCGGACGGCTACACCATCTTGTTCACGCCCAACTCCACCCACGCGGCGAACGTGCACCTGTTCAAGAAGCTGCCGTTCGATCCGGTCAAGGACTTCATGCCGGTCGGTACCGTCGCCAGCCTGGGTTTCGTGCTGCTGGTGTCGTCCGAGCACACCAAGATCGATACCGTCGCGCAATTGACGGCGATGCTCAAGCAGCAGCCCGGCAAGTACTCCTGGGGCAGCGGCAACGCGACCGGCCAGGTCGCGGGCGAGCTGTACAAGACGCTGGCCGGCGTCGACACGGTCAACGTCCCGTACAAGGGCGTGCCGCCGGCGATGACGGACCTGATCGGCGGCCGCCTGACGTTCGTGTTCGCCGACGCCACGCTGGCCATTCCGCAACTGAAGGGCGGCCGCGTGAAGGCGCTGGCGGTGACGGGCGCCACTCGTCCGACTTCGCTGCCTGATGTGCCGACGATGGCGGAAGCAGGCGTGAAGGGCTACGATCTGGCCGGCTGGTTCGGCATCTTCCTGCCGGCGAATGCGCCTGCCGACGTGCAGCGCGCTCTCAGCACGGCCTTGCACAAGGTGGTGTCCACGCCTCAGATGGCGCAGTTTCTGCGCACCATCGGCGCCGAGCCGCTGCCCGGCGGGCCCAAGGATCTCGCGCGCGTGGCGGAAGTCGATACGGAGAAGTGGGGCAAGATCATCCGCGCCGCCGGCATGACCGCGGAGTAATACCGCAAGGGCGCCGGGCTCCACGCGCGGCGGACGAGGGGATAAAATACGGGGCCATGAACGTCCCGTTCCCGATCCGCAAAGAATGCCCGCCCGGCGCCTGTGTCTGCGACCGCGAACTGCTGCTGGCCGATCCGCAGGGCGACCTGCGCGTCCTCAGGCTGACCAAGGAAGAAGAAAAACGACTGGTCTCCCGCCTCGAAAGCCTGGCCAGTTTCGAGGATCTCAAGCATATGGAAGGGCGCCTCCAGGCGCAGTTGGGCATCGTGTTGCACATTTCGCCCAGCGCCAATGAAGTGCGCACCGTGCGGGGCCTGAGCATAGAAGTAGAGGCCCGGCCCGGGCTGTGCCGCAAGACGCGCGATGCCATCCCGGCGGCGCTGCGGCGCGCGTTCGAAAACCATCCTCACATCGTCTACGCCTTGCTGGATTCCCACGACCTGCTGGGCGGCGCCTGGCAGGCAGGCGGTTGGTCCCGGCCTGGTTTCTAGGGGGTGGGTGCCGCGGCATGGCGCGCCACGGCGGCCACCGGCATGCCGTCGGCGAGTTTGGTCCGGTTTCTGCCGCGGCTCTTGGCCAGGTAGAGCGCCGTATCGGCGGCCTGCAGGTGCGCGTCCATCCGGCAGGCCGAGCGCGGCATCGTTGCCACGCCTATGCTGCATGTGTAGGCGGGCAGGCCGTTGTCTTCATCGCGCTGCACGGCCAGGCGTACGGCTTCGGCAATTGCGTGGGCGCGGGCGGCGTCGGTGTCGGGCAGCAGGATGACGAACTCTTCGCCGCCGACCCGCGCAAAACACGTGCGCGCACCCACCGCGGCCATGGCGCGGCGGCTGAAGTCCTGCAGTACCGCATCGCCCACGGCGTGGCCATGCAGGTCGTTGATGGCCTTGAAGTGGTCCAGGTCCATCAGCAATAGCGCGATGGGCGCATGCCTTCCGCTGCGCTGGCGGCATGCGCGCTCATAGATCGAAACGAGCGCGCGGCGGTTCAGCAGCCCGGTCAAAGGATCGTGCTCGGCATGGCGGGTCAGTTCGGTGCGCAGGCGATGGGTGGCGACCATGACCAGCCCGACCGTCAGCAGCAGCATCATGAAGTTGTAGGTGACCAGATAGACCACCTGGACGACGTCGTCCGAAAACATGCCGGTGCCTGTGAAGTCCGGCATGAGGCTGGTGACGCAGCGGACCACCAGCACCACGGTCAGTATCAGCATCAGTACCGCGAGGAATCCGGTATCGAAATGCCGCGGCCCATGGCGCACGACGACAATGAACAGGGCACCGTAGAAGACGGACAGAATGGCGGTGAAGCTGGCCAGCCGCATGATGTAGTTGGGGTCGACCAGCAGCCACCAGCAGATGCAGGCGGTGCCTGCCGCGATGCCCGCGGCGGGCCAGAAACGGGCCGGCGGCTGCCCATAGAAGCGCTGCAATCCCGTCAGCCAGCATGCCGTGCCGATCAATAGGCAGACGTTGCCGGCAATGATCGAGAACCAGTCCGGGGCGATGCCGCGCAGGCCGAAGGCCACGGCGGAGACCGAATAAAGAATGGAGCCGCCGGCCCACTGTCCCAGTCCCTTGATGGAGGAGGGGAAGCCGCGATAGACGGAAATGAGCACGATGGACATCAGCACCCCCATGACGGAGGTCAGCAGCGTGACGGTGCGCAGGTCGATGGGCGGCATGGCGGGGCTCGCGGCGGTTCAGTCGCCCATGCCCATGGCGGTGAGTTCGCGCCCGACGGGAGCCAGGCCGCGTATGGCCAGTTCGAGCAGCGCCCGCAGCGTCGCCAGCCCGCCGGCGGGCTTGGGCGCGGCCTGGCTGAGCCAGCGCCTGACCTCGGCCAGGTAGATGGTCACGAACAGCGCGGCGATCAACTCGGGAGAGGCATCGCTGCCGATTTCCCCGCGTTCCTGCTTGCGCCGGACCACTTCGCCCAGCATGGCGTAGATGTTGGCGCGGCGCGCATAGAAGCGCTGGGTTTCCTCGCCCCGGTCGACGCTGGCGGCAAGGAAGTCGGACGTGGCCTGGACCGCCGGCCGCGAGATCTGCGGATGCCTGGCCCAGTACTTGTAGCGCAGGCCGAAGAAGGCCATCAACAGATCGATCAGCGCGCCATCCTGCTGCAGCACCCTCGCGCCTTTGTCGTTGACGGCATCCAGGTCGGCGTTGACGATCATCATGAGCAGGTCGCGCTTGTCTTCGGCGTAGACGAAGACAGTGCCGATGGCGACGTCGGCGCGCTGCGCGATCTCGCGCGTGGTTGCGGCGTCGTAGCCTTTCTCCAGGAAAATCTCGCGCGCGGCCTGTTTGATGCGCCGCAGCTTGTCTTGCTTGCTGCGCTCGCGCAGGCCCAGCTCGGGCGAGGGAGAAGGCTGGGCGCGGGCGGACGAAATCTTCATGGAGACGAGGCAACGGCGGAAGGAGGCGGCGGAATCTGCCGGCTGCAATCATTTTAGAAGAAAAGCGTCGATTCTCAGCGTAAACCTTTCTTGACTAAATAAAGTATCTTTATATAAGGTATCATTATTGTTTGGTTGGTGCCACCGGGAGACGAACGTGCGGGCGACGGTCGACGATGTGCAGGCGCAGGCAGCGGCGGCGGACACCGCCATCGACGGCGGCCGGATGAGCTGGCGTATCTGGGGCAAGGGGCCGCCGGTGGTGCTGGTCCATGGCAATGGCGGTTCCTGGACGCACTGGCTGCGCAATGTGCTGCCGCTGTCGCGCCATTTCACGCTGCTGCTGCCCGATCTCCCCGGCCATGGCGATTCCGACCTGCCGGCCGGAGAGGCATCGTGCGCGGCATTCGCCGCGATGCTATGGCAGGGGCTGGACCAATTGCTCGGCCCGCAGGCCAGTCCCGCGTTGGCGGGGTTCTCGTTGGGCTCGGTGCTGGTCGAGAGCATGGCGATGCAGCGTCCCGCGCAGGTGCCGCAGGTCGTGCTGCTCCGCGGCGGCTTCCGGCTCGCGGTTCCGCCCCAGCCGGAACTGCTGCGCTGGCGCGGCGTAGAAGATCCGGCCGAGCGGGCGCGCATCCACCGGCACAACCTGGCGGTCCTGATGTTCGGCGACGCCAGCCGGATCGACGACGAGGCCGTTGCGGTGCACGCCGCCAATCTCGAACGGTGCCGCCTGGACGTGCGCCCGCTGCTGGCAAGCCGCCAGGTTCAGGCCTATACCGGTTTGCGCTGCGGGGTGCATGGCATCGCCGGCGAACGCGATGTCTACGGCGGCGGCGAAGCGTCTGCGCAGGAGCGGGCGCTGAAAGACACCTTGCCGCAGGCGACTTTCGACCTGGTGCCGGGCGCGGGCCACTGGGCCGCCTACGAGGCCGCGGAGCAGGTCAATTCCATGATGGCGCATGCCCTGATGCGCGGCGTGCGCACTTGAGAGATTATTGAGTTTGATCAATTTTGAACTTGATCATTAAAAGGCGGCCGCATCGGGCGGCGCGGACAAGCCAGAAAGACAAAGGAGACCAAGGTGAAAAAACAGTTCCTCGCGGCCATCGCCGTCGCAACCGTATCGGCGGCGCCGGCGGCCCATGCCCAGCATGATTTCCCCAGCCGGCCGCTGCGGCTGATCGTGGCCTTTCCTCCGGGCGGCAGCACCGACCTGATCGCGCGGGTCATGGCGCCGGCCATGTCCAAGAGCCTGGGCCAGCAGGTCATTGTCGAGAACAAAGGCGGCGCGGGCGGCAATATCGGCGTGGAAGCGGTAGTGCGCGCGGCGCCCGACGGCTATACGATGGTGCTGAGCGGCGCGGGCGCCCTGGGCATCAACAGCGTGCTGTACCGTTCCATGCCCTTCGATCCGGTCAAGGACCTGGCGCCGGTCAGCCTGGTGGCGACCTCGCCCTTCGTCCTGGTCGGCCCCGTCAACTCGCCCTACAAGGACGTCAAGGCGATGCTGGCGGCGGCGCGCGCCGAGCCCGGCAAGCTGTCGCTGGGCCATGGCGGACAAGGCACGGTCATGCACCTGGCGAGCGAACTGCTCAACCAGCTGGCCGACGTCAAAATGGTGCTCGTGCCCTACAAGGGCACGGGGCCCGCCACGACCGACGCGATGGCCGGGCAGATTCCGCTGGCCATGAGCGACACCCCCAGCGCCGTGCCGGCCATCAAAGAAGGGCGGCTCAAGGCCTATGCGGTCACCACCAGCGAGCGCTCTTTCTCGCTGCCCGAAGTGCCCACGCTCGAAGAGGCAGGGATCAAGGGCTACGAGGCCATGGGCTGGTTCGGCATCGCCGTGCCGGCCAGCACGCCCGCGCCGGTGGTCACGCGCCTGAATGAAGCGATCACGGCCGCGCTCAAGGATCCGGACGTCATCGAACGCGTGCGCGCGGTGGGCGCCGACCCCAAACCCACCTCGCCCGATGGGCTGCGCAAGCTGGTGGCGACCGATATCGCCAAGTGGGGCGACATCGTCAAGCGGACCGGGCTGCGCTTGGATTAGGTCCCCCCCCTACGCGCTTCGCGCGCCCCCCAGGGGGCGGCACTGGCGGACCGGCGGAGCCGGATCCGCGGTGCCCGTCGTCCAACATGCGCTTGCGTGAGGTCGAGGCAAAAGAGCGAGCTGCCACAGACCAAGATACATTCCCTCGACCCGGGAGGCGGTGGATCCGGCTCTGCCGGTCCACGCGCCTCGCCCCCTGGGGGGCGCGCGAAGCGCGTAGGGGGGAGCTTATAATCAGCGCATGAACATCTCCTTGCGCCAGTTGCGTGCCTTTCTCGGCGTTGCCGCATCGGGCAACTTCACCCGCACCGCCCAGCGCCTGCATTTGAGCCAGGCGGGGCTTAGCGCGACGATCCGGGAACTCGAGTCGCAACTCAATGTGAGGTTGTTCGAGCGGACGACCCGCGCGGTGGTGCTTACCGAGGCGGGGCGGTCTTTTCTGCCTTCGGCCGAGCTGGCCGAGCGCGAGCTGACTTCCGCCGCGGCTCGCCTGCGGGAGATGGGCCGCCAGGAAGGCGCCGCGCTCAAGCTGGCGTTCACGCCGCTGATGGCGGCCAACGTCGTTCCGGAGACCTTGCGGCGTTTCCGGCACCGGCATCCGAACGTGGAAGTCGAGATCATTGCCGGCGGTCCGATGGAGATCCAGCAACTGGCGGAAGCCGGCGAGGTGGATGCCGCCTTCGGCGCGTTCTTTACCAAGGTGTCGGGGCTGGTGCGCAAGCCCATCGAGTCGTCGGGGCTGCTGGCGGTCTATTCGCCCGGCCGCTACCAGCCGGTGCCGTCGGCGCCGGGGCGCGAGGACACCACCTGGGAGATGCTGCGCGGCCAGCCGTATATCGCGCTGACCGAAGACAGCCCGGTCCAGCAGGTGAGCGAAGATGCCTTGTTCCGCCAGGGCATAGACATTGCCCAGCGGATGACCGTCCAGCACCTGGATACCGCGCTGGGCATGGCCGAGCAGGGATTCGGCATCGCCGTCATCCCGGCATTCGCCCAGCATGCCTGCGTGCGCTACCAACTTGCGTTCAGTCCGATCAGCCCGACGACGTCTTTCGATTTCAGCTATGTCATGCGCACGGGCGCGCCGCTGCACGAAACGCTGGCCGATTTCGCGGAGCTGTTCAAGCAGGTGATGGCGCGGGATTGACCCCGCGCCAGGCCGGCTTCAGATCGGCACGGTCTCGACGTCATAGGTGAACAGCCACTCGTAGCGCTCTTTGATGCGCTCTTCCTGCCATTCGCGGTTGACGTAGGCCTCGGCGCCTTCGGGGTGCGCGAGTTCGCGGTTGTGGAAGCGCTTGGCATTGGCATTGGAGCCGTTCACCACCCCAGCGGTGCGGTCCTTGCGCGCCTCTTCGTAGCGCAGCAGGGCCTGTTCCGGCGCATCGGCGTGGTCGCGCAGGGCGCGCGCCAGGATGTAGCCGTCTTCCAGCGCCATGCCGGCGCCTTGCGCCAGGAAAGGCAGGGTCGGATGGCAGGCGTCGCCCAGCAGCGACACGCGGCCGTCGCTCCAGCGTTCCATGGGATCGCGCACCATCAGCGCCCACTTGTACGGAACGTCGGTGGCCCGCACCAGCGTATGGACGTCTTCATGCCAGCCCTTGAGGTCGGTCAGGCATTCTTCGACGGTGCCGCGCTCGGTCCAGGATTCGACCTGCCAGTCCGAGCGCTCCACCGCCGCCACGAAATTGACCAGCTTGAAGGCGCGCAGCGGGTAGTGGATGACGTGGGCGCCGGGGCCGACCCAGTTCACGCCATAGGGATGGCGCAGGTGTTCCGGCAGCTTGTCGGCTTCGATCACGCCGCGCCAAGCCACCAGGCCGGAGAACCGCGGGCTGTCGGAGCCGAACAGTTGCGAGCGGACCTGCGAATGCACGCCGTCGGCGCCGATCAGGATGTCGCCTTCGAAGCAGCGGCCGTCGGCAGTATGGACGGACACGCCGTTGCCGTGCTGTTCATAGCGGACGAACTTGGCGCCCAGCACCAGCGCCTGCGGGTCTTCGCGCAGCACGCCGGCGGCGATGGCTTCGTGCAGGTCGGCGCGGTGCACCGTCAGGTAGGGGTAGCCGTACAGCTCGCGCGAGACGTCGCCGAGGTTGAACAGGTTCCAGGTCTGTCCGGTATTCCAGAGCCGCACGATCTTGGCCGACGGCTCGCAGGCCTTGGCGTTGAGGTCGTCTTGCAAACCCAGGGCATAGAGGACGTGGACGGCATTGGGGCCGAGCTGGATGCCGGCGCCCACTTCCTTGAGCACGGTCGCTTGTTCCAGGATGCGGACCTGGAAGCCTTGTTTGAGCAGCGCGAGACCGGCGGTGAGACCGCCCAGGCCGGCGCCGGCGATGATGATACGCATGGAGATCAGTCCAGAGTGGTTTTGGTGCGTTGGATCAGGGCCGACCAACGTTGCGTGTCGGCAGTGACGAATTTCTTGAATTCGGCGGGCGAGGTCTTGATCACGTCCTGGCCGCCGGCTTTCATTTGCGCCAGCAGTTCGGGATCGTCCTGCGCGGTGCGCAGCGCGTTGTTGAGCTTGCTGACCACGGCCGCGGGCGTGCCCGCGGGGGCGACCAGGCCGGTCCACGAATAGGATTCGAAATCGTTGCCGTAGATCTCTTTCACGGTGGGCACTTGCGGCATGTCCGGCGAACGCGTCGCGCCGCCCGTGGCCAGCACCTTGGCGCGGCCGGTCTCCAGATAGGGGCGGACCACCGTAATGGTTTCCAGCGTCATTTCGATCTGGCCGCCCAGCATGTCGGCCAGGGCCGGCGCGCCGCCCTTGTAGGGCACGTGCATCAGGTTCGCGCCCGAGACTTCCTTGAGCCATTCGCCGGTGAGGTGGTTGATCGAGCCGTTGCCGGCCGAGCCGTAGGACACACGGTTGTTGGCCGAATATGCGGTGAGCGCCTGCAGCGTATCGATGTTGAGCGAGGAGCGCACCACCAGCAGAATGGGGCTGCGGCCCACCAGGCCCACGTGCTCGAACGAATTGACGGGGGAGTAGGCCAGGTTCTTGTACAGGCCGGGCGCCACGCCTAGGCTGCTGGTGCTGGCCCACAGCAAGGTGTAGCCATCCGGCTTGGCGCGCGCCACGTAGGTCGAGCCTACGGTGCCGCCCGCGCCGGCGCGGTTTTCCACCACGACGGGCTGGCCCAGTTGCTTGGAGAGGGTCTTGCCCACGAGGCGGGCGGTGGTGTCGGTCGGTCCGCCCGGCGGGAAGGGAACCACGATGGTGATGGGCGACTCGGGAAAACCGGCGGCGTGGGCCATGGCGCCGGCGCCTGCCAGCGCGGCGGCCAGGATGCTCAGGCAGGCGCGGCGCGTCTGCCGGCCCGCTGCACGCAAGGATTCATTCATGTTCGTCCCCTGTGTAAGGTATGGATATGCGGGGACTATATGACGGAGCGGCCTGGCTGTTGAATCACATATTAATTATCGATTCACAACGGATTTCGATAGACGCCTGCAGGCGGCGGGCGTCTCAGCTCGCGCCCATCCTGCGCTGGCGCAAATCGTCGACCAGGGTGCGCAGCAGGCCGCGCAGGGTCTTCAATTCCTTGGCGCTGAGGCTGCTGAAGGCTTCTTCCTCGAGCCTGGCCATGTCGCGCGTGCCGGCCTCGACCACCTTGCAGCCCGCGGCAGTCAGGCCGATGCGCAGGATGCGCCGGTTGTTCGCGTCTTCCTTGCGTTCGAGCAGGCCGCGCTCTTCCAGCGTGGAGAGCAATTGGCCCATGGACTGCGGGGTGACATAGAAGCGGCGCGACAGATCGGCGGAAGACAGGCCGTTGCGGTGCGCGACCACGGATAATACGGTGAACTGGATCCCCGTGACGCCGTAGGGCTTGAGCAGGGCGTCGCTGATGTTGCGCAGCGGGTGGTGGACCTGGGAGACCAGGTAAGTGGTGCTGGGACCGTCGAAGGGCTCTGCGGTGGGATCGGTCGGCAAGAATCGGCTCCGGGGGCTGGGATTCCTGTGAGTGTAAGGCAGGCTGATCTTTTGGGCTTGGCGGGGGCATCGAAGCCGGCCGGCTTCGATGCACATGCGGTGCGCCGGATTACTTGGCGTCCACGGCGTCCTTCAGGACCTTGGCCGCGCTGAAGGCGGGGGCCTTGCGGGCGGCGATCTGGATGGCTTCGCCGGTGCGCGGGTTGCGGCCGGTCTTGGCCGCCTTCGCCTTCACCGAGAACTTGCCGACGCCGGGCAGCACGACCTCGTCGCCCTTGGCCAGCGATTCGCGCAGGGCATCGCCCAGGGCGTCGACGAAGGCTTCGGTGACGTTCTTCGGTTGTTGGGTGAGCTCGGCCAGAGCGTCGATCAGTTCTTTTTTGGTGCGCATGCGTACTCCTTGAAAAAATGGGCAGCTCGCCGACGCGGCGTTCTGCCTTTGCACAGGCCGGCATTCAAACAATCTTGGCGAAGAATTGCAAGTCGGCTCCCGGCGTGGCGGGAACCTCGCGTCGGCCGCGTGGGGACTGGCCAAACACGGGCCCGCCGGGCGCCGCAGCGGAAAATTGCAACAGGCGTAGGCGGCATCTTGCTGCCGAGTTTTTTTAAAATCGCGAAGATGGCTGCAAATTCGCAGATTTTTATATGAAAAAACGGAGCTTTGCCGTTTGATCGGACAGGCTTGCTTGCTTACCATAGCGACGCGCAGGCGCCGCGGGCGCAGCGATCCGTTATCAAGGAGTTTTCATGCACGCCGATTCCACCCTCGCCAGCGCTTCCGTTCCGGTTACATCTCGCCGCAATTGCACGCCCTGGAAGGTGGCCGACGTGGCGGCGCTGTTCGAACTGCCCTTCGCCGACCTGATGTACCGCGCGCAGCAGACGCACCGCCGTTTCTTCGACGCGAGCGCCATCCAGCTCTCGACCCTGTTGTCGATCAAGACCGGCGGCTGTCCGGAAGATTGTTCGTACTGCCCGCAATCGGCCCGCTACGATACCGGCGTGGAGACCGAGAAGCTCCTCCCGCTGGACGAGGTCCTGGATGCGGCGCGCGCGGCGCGGGACAACGGCGCCACGCGCTTCTGCATGGGCGCGGCCTGGCGCAGCCCCAAGCCGCACCAGGTCGACGCCGTGGCCGAGATGGTGAGCGCGGTCAAGGGCCTGGGCCTGGAAACCTGCGTGACCCTGGGCATGCTGCGCGACGGCCAGGCCGAGCAGTTGCGCGAGGCGGGGCTGGACTACTACAACCACAATCTCGATACCGCTCCCGAGTTCTACGGACAGATCATCACGACGCGCACCTACCAGGACCGGCTCGATACGCTCGATCGCGTGCGCGACGCGGGCATCAAGGTATGCTGCGGCGGCATCGTGGGGCTGGGCGAATCGCGCCGCGAGCGCGCGGGGCTGATCGCGCAGCTGGCCAACATGGACCCCTATCCGGAATCGGTGCCGATCAACAACCTGGTGCGCGTCGAAGGAACGCCGCTGGCGGACAACGCGGCGCTGGACCCGTTCGAATTCGTCCGCACCATCGCGGTGGCCCGCATTGCCATGCCGCAGGCCGTGGTGCGCCTGTCGGCCGGCCGCGAGCAGATGGACGAAGCGCTGCAGGCCCTGTGCTTCCTGGCCGGCGCCAATTCGATGTTCTATGGCGATCGCCTGCTGACCACCGACAACCCGCAGGCGGAAGCCGACCGCGCGCTGCTGCGCCGGCTGGGCATGCGGGTGGAGGCGGGCGCGGCATGAACATCCTGCCCATCGCCCACGGGGTCGCCATCGGCGAGGACGAGATCGTCCTGACCATGATGCGCGCCCAAGGGGCGGGCGGCCAGAACGTCAACAAGGTTTCCAGCGCCGTCCACCTGCGCTTCGACATCGCGGCTTCGTCGCTGCCGCAGGCCTGGAAAGAGGCCTTGATGCAGAAGCACGACCGGCGCATTTCCAGCGCCGGCGTGGTGGTCATCAAGGCGCAGTCGTTCCGCAGCCAGGACAAGAACCGTGCCGATGCGCTCGAACGCCTGCGCGTGCTGCTGGCGTCGGTGGCCGAACCGCCCAAGCCGCGCAAGCCGACCCGCCCCACGGCGGGCTCGCGCCAGCGGCGGCTGCAGCGCAAGGTGCGCCACGGCGAGATCAAGCGCCTGCGCGGGCGGGTAGGCGAAGAATAGGGCGCTTATTCGCCCGGCGGGATTCCCAGCTTCTGCCAGCCTTCGTGGCCGAGCGCGCGCAGCGTCTCGATGTTGCGCTCGTAGATCTGCTCGGCTTCAGGAAAGGCTTCGACCGCGCGGTCCACGCTGGCTTCGCGCAGCAGGTGCAGGGTGGGGTAAGGCGAGCGGTTGCTGTAGTTCTCGACGTCGTCGGGCTCGGTGTCCGCGAACTGGTAGTCGGGATGGAAGCTGGCGACCTGGATCTCGCCCAGCAGGCCCAGCGCCTCGACGGCCGCGTCGGCTTCATCCAGGAAATCGTTGTAGAGATAGAAGTCGTCCAGCGCCCAGGGATGGATCAGCAGCAGCGTGTCGATGCGCTCCGGATCGGCCTCGGCGAGCGTGCGCAGGGACTGGGCCAGGTGTTCGAGCAGCGTGCCGGGATCGCGCGCATCGCTGACGACGTAGGCGATCTGGTCCTTGATGTGCACGGCCTTGGCGAATGGACAGAGGTTCAGGCCGATGACGGCTTTTTCCAGCCAGGCCTTGGTGGCGTCGATGACGGTGTCGTGCTGCAGGGAATCTAGCGGAGGATGGTACATGGCGGCAAAGAATGGAAATCAGGCGATTCGGACCTCGGGGGCGGCGACGGCCTCCCCTTCGGGTTCCAGGTGGATGAGGACGGTACTGCCGTCGATGTAGGCGTGCAGCGCGGCTTCCAGGCGGTCGCAAATGGCATGGGCCTGCGCGACCGGCATGGCGCCGGGAACGACGAGGTTGAATTCGATGAAGACGCGGGCGCCCGCCCGCCGCGAGCGCAAATCGTAGGCCTGCAGTGCGCCGTCTCCGGTCTCCTGGATGAGGCGGCGCAGGCCGGCGATGGTCTCGTCGGGCAAGGCGCGGTCCATGAGCCCGCCGATCGAGTCGCGCATCAGGATCCAGCCCGACCAGAGTATGTGGACGGCCACGAGCGCGGCAATGAGCGCATCCAGCCGCTGCCAGCCGGACAGCGCCGCCAGCGCGACCCCGGCCGCCACGCCCAGCGACGAGACGACGTCCGTCCAGAGATGGCGGCCGTCGGCCACCAGGGCCGGGGAGTGCCAGCGCCGCCCGTACCGGACCAGGATCGCGCCCCATGCCGCGTTGATCGCCGTTGCGCCGAGATTGAAGGCGATGCCCAGCGCCGGCGCGGCCAGCGGCCGAGGGTGCAGGAAACCCATATAGGCTTCGCGCAGGATGGCCAGCGCCGCGATCACGATCAGCGTGCTTTCGAGCACTGCCGATAGATACTCCGCTTTGTTGTGGCCATAGGGGTGGTTGGCGTCGGCAGGAATCGCGCTGACGGCGACCGCCACCACCGTGATCAAGGCCGTTGCCACATTGATGATACTTTCCAGCGCATCGGAATAGAGGGCCACGCTGCCGGTCAGCAGGTAGCCGATGTACTTCAGGCCCAGTACCAGGACGCCGACGGCGATGCTGGCCAGCCCGAGCCGTGTGCTGCGGTTCATGCGTGTCTGTTTTCCTAGCGGCTGCCGCCGATGCCGGGCAGCAGGCCGCGCAGGTCGGGGATCTGGAAGGATCCGCCAGGCAGTTCGAAGCGTGAGGCCTGCGGCGCGCGGCGGTCGAGGGACTCCACGCGGAAGCGGTTGCCGAAGCGCAGCAAGCCCAGTCCTTCGCGCTGCAGGCGGCCGGCGAGGTCGTCGGCGCCGGCGGGCAATTGCGTGCCGGACAGGCCCGCCAGGCTGCGGCCCAGGCGCAGCGCGGCGGCGGTCAGTTCGCTGGCGGCCGGGTCCGGCGTCAGCACCAGCTCCTCGGTGCGGCGCTGGCGGCGGCCGTCCTGATACGCCAGGACGTAGACCGTGCCGTCCAGGCCGGCCACGGTTTCCCGCCGGTTGGTCGATTGCAGCGACTCGATGGCGCTGACCTGTTCGAGCACCGCGGTCGGGCTCGGCATCATGCCGCCCGCCATGCGCATCAGGTCGCCGGCCTCCATCGCAATCGGCTGGCCATTGACGCGGCCCACGCCGTAGATCTTCTCGCCGCGGGCGAGCAGGTAATAGTTGGGCGTCTGGGGCGATGCCGCGCGCAGGCTGGCGCCTGCGTATTCCACCGACGCGGAGAACGGCTGGCCGCGGTCGTCCACGCCCGCCAGCGTGGCGGTGCCCGCCGCATGCGCGAACAACGGCAGGGACAGGGCGGCGGCAAGGACAAGGCGTCGCATCATGGTTCGGGCTCCGTGGGCGAAAATCATGGGACCGCGGCTGCCCGGCGAGGTTGCGTAAAAGTTGTTGCCGGGCGCCGGCTCAGCTCAGCACGAAGCCGTCTTCCGGAACAGGATGGAATTCGCCGGTGGCGGGGTCGCGCACCAGCAGAACGCCGGTGGCCACGCCGAAGTAGGCGCCGTGCAGCTGGAGCTGGCCGCGTTCGACCAGGATGCGCACACACGGGAAGCTCATCAGGTTCGCGAGACTGTGCGCCACCGTCGCCAGTTCGAGCTGGCGGATGTACATGCCGGGGTTCTCTCCGGGCGGAACGATACTGTCGACCACCGGCGAGATCTGCTGCATCCACTTGCCGATGAAGTCGCCGGGAGAAAGCGGGTCGGCGCTGTTGGCAAAAGCCGAGACGCCGCCGCACAGCGCATGGCCCATCACCACGATGTGCTTGACGCGTAGCGATTGCACCGCGAATTCGAGCGCGGCGCTGGTGCCGTGGTAGTTCTGGGTGCCGCCCTCGTAGGGCGGGACGAGGTTGGCGACGTTGCGCACGACGAAGATTTCGCCCGGCCCCGCATCGAAGATCACTTCGGGGGCGACGCGGGAGTCGCAACAGCCTATCACCATAATTTCCGGTTTCTGGCCTTTTTCCGCGAGCGTTTTATAACGGGCGCGCTCGTCGTTGAAGCGGCCGCCGAGAAACGAACGGTAGCCATCCGTGAGTCGTGCTGGGAACATGTTCCACCTATGGAGGGCCCGCTGCGAAGCGGGAAAGAAACATGATACCAGCCGGCCTTGGCGCGACCTGTTCAGCGCGTGCGGGCCTGAGCCGCGCGTAGGCGCAGCACGGCTTGCGACAGCAGGTGCAGCGGGTCTTCGGAATCGACCACGGGCGCGTCGTTCAGCGTCAGCACCAGCACGCCGCCGGGCAGCTCGGTCAGCTTCAGCGCGCCGGGAGGAATGACCACGCCGGCTTTGGGGGCGATGACCTTGAGCGTAGTGAGCAGAGCCGCGGTTTCGTCGGCGTCGTAAATGGGATGCCACTGTGCCAGCCGGTCCGTGACTTCGTCCAGCAGGGCGGAGCTCGAGCCTTGCAGGGCCTGTTCCACCCCGAAGATCTGTGCGCTCCAGAGGCCGCGCTCGTCGTTGTCTATGGTGACGGCCCGGGCAGGAATGTCGGGCCGCCACCGATGTACCGCTGCACGTAGATCGGCTTCGGCGGCGTAGCGTGTCTCGTGCGAAGAAGGAGGAGTGCGCATGGGATTCGTCCACCGGTCCGCTGTTCGGCTGGTTTCCAGCTTAGCGGCTGCGCGTCTCGGCAGGGGTTACCGTGCCGTTGCGGTCTTTTCCGGGTTTAACAGCTGGTCTCCGTGCTGCGGTTTATCCCGGAAGCACGGATATAGCGCTGAAATTGTGGAGTTCGAGACCGGGCTTCGCTATGCTTGTGCCTTCTTCGGCCCGGACTTTTTACAAAACGGCGGTTTTCATGAGAATCATGCTCGCGGCGTGTGCGATCGCCGTGGCGGCGGAGTGTGCCGCGCAGGTCCCGGCTGGTGCGGGCGAGGCGATGCGCGAAGATGAATGCGCCACGAACCGGGACGTGGGCCTGATCGTGGTCCGCCTCCGGGAGCAGGGCTGGACCGCCCAGCGCACCGTGGAAACGGTGCTGACCAGCGCGAGGATGAACGACCCCGAAACCCGCAAGTGGTTCATCGATCTGGTCGCGGGCGTTCATCGTCGGCATGCCACGCCGGACGATCTCGAGGCCGACTATGGCGTGTGCATGAAAGAAAACGCCATCCCCGCGCCCGGGCGGGCGCCCGTCCGCCAGGAGGAAGCGGTGCGGGGGTGAGGGGCCGCTCCCGGGACTACCCTGCAGCGGCTGCCGCAGCGCTGTCCTGGCCCGGAGCCGATGGCCGCGCTGATGCGGCGGGACGAGGCGGCGCTGCGGCAGGCGCGCGCAGCGGGATCTCCATCCGGACGCGCGTTCCTCCCGGGTGCGATTCCAACTGCATGGCGCCGCCGAGCTCTTCCAGTCTGCTGCGGATGTTGCGCAGGCCGTGCCCGGACGGATCGGACTCGGCCGCGAAGCCCCGGCCATCGTCGCGCATATCGACAACGAGGCGGCCGGCGTCCAGCCGCATGGAGACGTCGACCACGGTGGCCATGGCGTGGCGGATGACATTGGCGGTCAGTTCGCGTACGGCCGACAGCGCGTTCTTGTAGACCGCGTAGTCGACTTGCGTGATCCTGGCCAGCGCCGGGTCGCAGCCTTGCCACGATAGCGCGATGCCGGCGGCTTCCAGGCGTTCGCCGGTTTCGTGGCGCAGATCGGCTTCCAGCGCATCGAGCGGATGCTGTTCGCCGATCAGGCCGTGGATGATGGTGCGCATTTCGCCTATGGCCTGCGCCATGCTCTCGCGGGCGCTTTCGAGGTCGGGTTGATGCAGGCCGCACAGCAGGCGCGAGCCGATGTCGTCATGCAGGTCGCGGGCGATGCGGCTGCGTTCCTCGCGCGCGCCCTGGGCATAGGATTCGCGGCTTTCCTCCGCATAGGCCAGCATTTCTACCAGTTGCCCGGCAAGACGCACGTCGGCGGGCGTGAAGAGACGCCGCCCCGCGCCTGGATAGCGCAGTGTCAAGGCCGGCGAGGCGCCGGCGCCGGGCAGCGTCATCGCGATGCCGTCGCTGTCCACCTGGATGTCCTGGACGGGGTCGGCCCAGGCGATCTCCAGGGGCGAGAACAACTGCTGCTGCAAGGCCTGCCAGCGCTCTAGGCGGCCCGCCTGGGTGGGCGCGAGCGCGACGTGCAGAACGTGGCGAAACACGTCGTTGGCGGCCGGCGGACGCCGCATGGTGCGGTCCCACAGCCAGTTGCGGAAGGGTAGCCACAGCAGCGCGCAGGCGAGCAGCGAGAGGCTCAGCGACCAGCTTGCCGAGAATTGCATGCCGAACAGGAAGAGCAGGTCCAGCGTGATCAGGGCGATGGCCCCGCCTATCCAGGCCAGGGTGCGAAACCACCATATGCCTAGGTCGAAAAGCCGGAACCGGATGATGCCGAAGGCGATTCCCACGTAGAGCAGCAGGAACAGGATGAAGCTGTAGCCCTGGATGGCGCCCGTCTGCACGCCCAGGAACTGGGGCACCATGGTCAGCGCCACGAACAGGCTGATGCACAGCACCCAGGAAAGCAGGAACCACTGCATGGCCGCGCGAGCGACCGGATCGCGCCGGGTGCCCAGCCATTGCGCCACCGCCATGCCTACCATCGCGGCGAGCGCCACCAGCACCGGGATGCGCCGCCCCACGAGCATGGAATCGAAGATGCCGAAGGCCTGCGCGATGAACCAGGCCGCCATGGCGGCGATCGCCACGGAACCCAGTCCGCGCGGCCCCATCCGGCGCGGGTAGTTGAGCATCAGCGCGACCATGCTGCCGCAGAACAGCAGGCCGCCGCCGAAGTTCATGGTCTTGAGCAGCAGCATTTCGGCCAGCGGCATCCCGAATTCGCGCGTGGTGTAGACCGCGGCGCCGGGCGAGAACATCAAGGTGGTCCAGCCGTTGAACAGCAGGAAGCGCGCGCTGGTTTCGCGCGGCCGGAAGGCCCAGACCGCCGCGGCGATCATCCACGCGAAGAATCCCACCATGACCTGGATCCAGAAGTCAGCGGGCAGGGTGGATAAGGGCCGGTGCGCCGCCGGCGCGACGGTATGGCTGCGTCCGTCGGTGTCGAGGAAGACCAGCGAAGGTTCGGCCTGGATCGATGCCAGCCGGTCCTGGCTGGCGAGGAACTCGCGGTATTCGGTGTATGTGGCCAGATTGCCGTCGGGCTCGATGGTGGAGTCCAGCGCCGAGAAAACGTGGGCGGGGCCGCCGGCCGAGACGCTGACCAGGCGGGTGCCGGCCGGAATGGACCCGGCGGGGCCCGTGCTGGCCGCGACGAGGGCCGTCCCGCTGGACGCGTCCCAGGCCAGGGCCAGCCCCAGCCAAGGGCGTGACGCGGCCATTGCGATGACCAGGCCGACCACGATCAGGCCGAATGCCGTGGACGCCGCCAGGCGGGTGCCCGGAGCGATGGCTGGAATCTTCATGCGTGCAAATCCTTCGCCGGACGTGGATGGGTCAGTCTGGCGGAGCGCCGGGCGGGGCCCATCTCATCGGAAAATTGTAAAAGTTTTTAACAGGACTTCAACTGGGGACATACCCGGGATCCGGGTGCCGCCGGACGGCGCCCATTCCTTTGTTACCTTCGTGACCTCTTGGTGCAGGCGCGGTCTCCGACTGTCGTAGCCTGGGGCCTGATATCCGGCATACCGGGCATGGGAGCAAGCATGTGGGCGCAAATGGGTAGCGTGGTGGCGGAAGAGTTCGCGGATCTGTCGGATGCGGGGGAGTTCGCCCGCGTGTTCGTGCGCCTGGTCGTGGCGATGGCGCTGGGCGGCCTGCTGGGCCTGGAGCGCGAGATGCGCGGCACCTCGGCGGGGCTGCGCACCCACATGCTGGTGGCCCTGGGCGCGGCGCTGTTCGTACTGGTGCCTTTGCAGGGCGGCATGGAAGTGGCGGACATGAGCCGGGTGCTGCAAGGCGTGATCTCGGGCATAGGTTTTCTGGGGGCCGGGGCGATTCTCAAGGCGCACGACCGCGAGATCCATGGACTGACCACGGCTGCCAGCATCTGGCTGACCGCGGCCATAGGCATCGCGGCCGGGATGGGGCGCGAGATGACGGCCATCCTCAGCACCGTGTTCGCGTTGGTGATCCTGGCGCTGGTGCGCAGGATCACCCATGCGCGGCAGGCCGGAACGACGCGCCGCCGGGTCATCGTGCCGGACCGGAGCGGCCCGGGCGAACGGCCGCGGGAGGATTGAACAGGCCCTAGTGGAAGTTGCGGCTCGAGACGACCAGGCTGCCCAGCAGCGGCGTGAGGTCCACCAGCCGCTTGGCCAGCAGATGGCGCACGCCTTCATGCGATTGCCAGGTGCCGTAGACGCCCAGCAGCGGCGCTCCGACCAGTTCCCGGCGCTGGCGCTCGACCAGCGCGGGCCAGACGATGACGTTGACCTGGCCGGTCTCGTCTTCCAGCGTGACGAACACGGCGCCCTTGGCGGTGCCCGGACGCTGGCGCACGGTGACGATGCCGCAGGCGCGCGCCAGCCGGCGATCGGGATAGCCGTGCAGCACCTGCGCGGGCAGGAAGCCGCGCTGGGCCAGGCGCTCGCGCAACAGCGCCACCGGGTGGCGCCTGAGGGTGAGCTTCAGCGCTTCGTAGTCGGCGCGGATGTCGTCGGCCTCGCCGGGGGCGGCGAGCCGGGGCGCCGGTTCATGGACCATGGCATCGCGCAGCAGGCCGCGCGCAGGCACGCTGTCCAGGGCATCCCAGAGCGCCGCGCGCCGGTGGCCGGACAAGGGGCGCAGCGCGTCGGCGGCAGCCAGCGCCTGCAGCGCGTGGCGGTCGAGTTCGGCGCGCCGGCCCAGGTCGGCCGCGTCGCGGTAAGGGCCCTGGGCGCGCGCGGCTTCGATGCGCCGGCCGGCGGCTTCCGGCAGGCCTTGCACCTGGTTCAGTCCCAGCCTGACCGCGGGACGCTCGCCGGCGGGTTCGAGCGTGGCTTCCCAGTGGCTGGCGCAGACATCGGCAGGAAGCACCCGGACGCCGTGCCGCTGGGCATCCTGTATGAGCTGGTAGGGCGAGTAGAAGCCCATGGGCTGGCTGTTGAGCAGCGCTGCCAGGAAGGCTTCGGGCTCGTGGCGCTTGAGCCAGGAGCTGGCATAGGCGAGCAGCGCGAAACTGGCCGCGTGCGATTCCGGGAAACCGTATTCGCCGAAGCCCTGGATCTGCCGGCAGATGGCTTCGGCGAACGAGCGTTCGTAGCCGTTCGCCAACATGCCGTCGATGATGCGCTCGTAGTGCCGGACGAGGTCGCCCTTGCGCCGCCAGGCGGCCATCGAACGCCGCAGCTCGTCGGCCTCGCCTTCGCGGTAGCCGGCCGCCACCATGGCGATCTGCATGACCTGTTCCTGGAAGATAGGGACGCCGCAGGTGCGTTCGAGCACCTTTTTTATTTTCTGGCTGGGATAGGTGATGGTGTCCGGGTGGCGCCTGCCCTTGAGGTAGGGGTGCACCATGTCGCCCTGGATCGGGCCGGGCCGCACGATGGCGACCTGGATAGTGAGGTCGTAGAGCGTGCGCGGCCGCAGCCGCGGCAGCATGCTCATCTGCGCGCGCGATTCGATCTGGAAGACGCCCAGGGTGTCGGCTTCGCAGATCATGTCGTAGGTGGCGTCGTCGCCGGACGGGATGTTGTAGAGGCGAAGTTCGCGCTGCTGGCGCTGGTTGGCGAATTCCAGCGCGCGCCGCAGCGCCGTCAGCATGCCCAGGGCCAGCACGTCCACCTTGAGCAGGCCGACCGCGTCCAGGTCGTCCTTGTCCCATTGCACGACGCTGCGTTCGGGCATGGCGGCGTTTTCGATGGGCACCATGCGCGAGAGCGGGCCGCGCGACATGACGAAGCCCCCCGGATGCTGGGACAGGTGGCGCGGAAAACCCAGCAGCCGTTCGGCCAGCCTGGCCCAGAGCTGCGCGCCGTGCGAGGCCGGGTCCAGTCCGCATTCCTGGAAGCGGTCGAGGATGGCGTTGCGGCCGTCCCACCATTGGTGCGCCTTGGCGACCCGGTCGACCAGGGCGGCGTCCATGCCGAGAGCGCGTCCCACGTCGCGCAGCACGCTGCGCGATCGGTAAGTGATGACCACGGCGGTGAGCGCGGCGCGGCGGCGGCCGTATTTGCCGTAGATGTACTGGATCACTTCCTCGCGGCGCTGGTGCTCGAAATCCACGTCGATGTCGGGCGGTTCGTTGCGCTCCTTGCTGATGAAACGGCCGAACAAGGTGTTGTCGCCGGGTTGCACGGCGGTGATGCCCAGACAGAAGCAGACGGCGGAGTTGGCCGCCGAGCCGCGCCCCTGGCACAGGATGCCGCGCGATTCGGCAAACCGTACGAGGTCGTAGACGGTCAGGAAGTAGGCCTCGTACGCCAGATCGGCAATGAGCCCGAGTTCTTTCTCGAGCAGTTGCTCGATCGGCGCCGGGATGCCATGAGGGTAGCGCTTGCGCGCGCCGGCATAGGTGGCGGCGCGCAGGTAGGTGGCCGGCGTATGGCCGGACGGCACCAGTTCCTCGGGGTATTCGTATTTCAGTTCGTCCAGGCTGAAGGTGCATAGGGCGGCGATGCGGAGACTCTCGCGCAGGGTCTCGGGCGGGTAGATCTTGGCCAGGCGCACGCGCGCGCGCAAGTGCTGTTCGGCATTGGGCGCCAGCGCATAGCCGCATTCGGCGACGGTCTGCCGCCTGCGGATCGCGCACAGCGTGTCGTGCAGCGCCTTGCGCGAGCGCAAATGCATTTCGATGCGGCCGGTGGCCACGGCGGGCAGCCCGTGCGCGCGCGCCACGCGCATGACGGTGTCGCGGTGGCGGGCATCGCCGGCCTGGCTGGACAGGTTCAGCGCGATCCATCCGCGGTCGGGAAACGTGGCTGCCAGCCATGCCGCCTGCGCCGCCAGCGCGGCGGAGTCTAGGCCATGGGCGGGCGCGAGAATGGCCAGGCAGTCGGGCAGGCCGCGCAGATGCGCATGCGCCGCTTCCGGACAGGCAAGATCGTCCGTTTCCAGCACGTAGCTGCCCTTGGCGGCGCGCGAGCGGGCGAGCGTGATCAGTTCGGCCAGGTTGCCATAGCCTTGCTTGTTCGTTGCCAGCAGGACCAGTTCCATGGGAACGCCGCCGGGACCGTCCTGCAGGTGGAATTGGCTGCCCAGGACCAGCGGCAGCTTGTGCTTGGCGGCCTCGACGTGGGCCCGGACCGCGCCGGCCAGGGAGCATTCGTCGGTCATGGCCAGCGCGGCGTAGCCGAGCGCTGCGGCGCGCTCGACCAGTTCCTCCGGCCAGGAGGCGCCGCGCAGGAAGCTGAAGTTGCTCAGGCATTGCAGTTCGGCATAGTCCGGCAGGGAGCCGGAAGAGGGCGAGGACGGATCCATGGGCGCTCAGGCGTAGAGGCCGTGGAGAAACCAGCGCGGCTCGTCCAGCGCCTGGTCCAGGTAGATCCAGTAGCGGATGGCGGTCTCGCTTTCGGCCACGAAGTAATCGCGGGCGATGGGAGCGCCGTCCCACCAGCCGTTCTCGATGCGCTCGGGGCCGCGCAGCAGGCGCAGCGGCGTGCCGTAACAGGGGCGTTCTTGGCGCATGGACAGGGGGAGGGGGCTGGGCAGCAGCCAGAGCGGGCGGTCGAGCGCCTCGGGGGCGTCAGCGCCGGCCGCAGGCGGATCGAGCGCCGGCTGCCAGCGATTGGCCGCTTCGGGACGATGATCGGCTTGCGGCGCCGCGCCCAGGACGCGGCCGGCGCCCAGCCGCGCGGCCAGCAATTCCAGCAGGCGGCCGCGGTCGGCCGGGGTGCCGCCGGGATCGGCGAAGAGCCGTGTGGACGGGACCTCGCGCGGGGCGATGCCGCCGGCCCGCAGCGCGACGGCAATGACCGGCGCCGGCAGGACCAGCCGCTCCAGGTGCTCCTTGAGCAGGCGCAGCAGGCGGTCGGCATGCCAGCCCGGACTGGCCAGCGCGATGCACAGCGGCGTGGGCGGCCGGGCATGGCGGCCGCGTTCATGCTCCAGCTCCAGCGTGACGGCGGTGACCGAGGCATGGACCGCCTCCAGCCAGCCGGCCAATTGCTGGACCAGGCGCCGGGCGACGAGCAGCACCAGCGGGGCATGGTCGATACGGGCGAGCAATTCGAGGCGGGCGGAGAAATCGAGCGGAGGCCGGACCCACTCGTACAGTTCCGGAGCTTGGCCGCGCGCGTGGTCCAGCGCCTGGAGCAGCGCTGCGCCGCAGCGGCGCTGCAGGCCGGCGCGCGGCAGCCGCATCAGGTCGGCCAGCGTGCGGCAGCCTATGCCGTCCAGCCAGACCAGATGGGCGCGCGCCGGCGGCAGCAGTTGGCAGGGCAGTCCGGCCCAGCGGCGCGCCAGCGCGGCCGGACGCAGCACGCGGCGTGGTCCTGGCGCGGGGCGGGCCGCGAGCAGCCAGGCGCCCAGCGCCGTGGGCGCCATGCCCAGGCGGGCCTGGCAGCCGAGCTGGGCGATGGTGCGGCGGATGCGGCGGGACAGCGTCAACGGGCCGCCGAAAGCCCGCAGGCTGGCTCCCACGCCGAGCAGCAGGCTGGCATCGGGGCCCAGGGCGAGCTCGGGGGTGTACTGGAACATGGCCAGCGCCGCGGCGTCGAGCAGTTGGCGTTCGCGGGCGGCATCGCGCTGCACGAACAGGGTTTGCGGCGCAATGGCACCTGCGCCTTTCTTGCGCATGCCCGGCCGTACGCCGAGCCGCCGCGCCGCGGAAGAAACCGCCAGCACGGTCTCGCGTTCGAGCACCGCCAGCGGGGCGGCGGCCTCATCCTGCCAGGACGGACTCAAGGCGTCGAGGCTGGGTTGCGTCAGGTAGACGCTGATCCACAGTTGCATGGCGAGCTTGGGAGGGCATGGCCGCGCGGGCTGGCGCGGAGGAGATCAGGGGCAGCAGCAGCGAGGTGCCCGGGAGCGGGCCGCGGCGCTTGAGGATGTCCACTCGCAGGCGATCGCCGGCAGGGCGCAGCTGCAGCCGTAGCGGCGCGGGCGAAGCGCTGTGCGCCGCCTGCGTGGGCCGGAACATGAAGAACGCGGTGTCGCCGGATTGGGCGGCCAGGTGCAGCCGCCGCAGGGCGGCGGCTGGCGCCGAGGCGGACCAGCACAGCAGGGCGCCGCAGTGACCGTGCTTGAGTATCTGCTCGGCGGCCCACAAAGTATCGGCCGGCTGTTCGGGAGCGATCCAGAGCAGTTGGGACGGCGCGATGCGATGTGCCGTCCAGGCCTGTAGACAGGGGGCATGAGGCGGGTGCAGCAGAGCGATGCTGCGGTGGGCGGGCAGGCGCGCCAGCGCAGGCATCAGCAGGCGCAATTCGCCTATGCCGGCCTGGTCCAGCAGCAGTTCGGTCAGGCTGCCCAGCGGCCAGCCTTGTCCGGGCAGGCATCGGGACAGGTCGGCATGGCCGGTCTCGAGCCCGGGCCGGCTCGTACGGGCGAGCTGGTTCGCCTTCCAGAGCAGCGGATGGATGGGAGCCGGCGGGCAGGAATGGATCGAAGCGGACATGGGACCAGCAGACATGAACAGATCATATACTGTATAAATATACAGTATCGACGTCAAGCCGTGGCGGGGCCGTGTCAGGTCTGTTCGGCGCTGAAGCGGTACTGGTTCTTGCCGGCGCGCTTGGCTTCGTACATGGCCATGTCGGCGTTGCGCAGCAGGTCGACAGGGTTCATGTCCGATCCGGACCGGTAGAACGCGATGCCGATGCTGGTCTGTATCTGCACCTGGTGCTCGCCCAGGCGGACAGGCGCGGAGATGCCGGCCACCACTTGCCGGGCGAGCCGATCGATGCGGGAATGCGTGCCGTCGTCCCGGACGATGACGACGAATTCGTCGCCGGACAGCCGCGCCACCAGATCGGCCTGGGGCAGCAGGGCGACCAGCCGCCGCGCGACCTCCTTGAGCAGCTGGTCGCCATGGTTATGGCCCAGCGTGTCGTTGACGGCCTTGAAACCGTCCAGGTCCAGAAACAGCACGTCCAGCATGCCGCCGTGCTCGTCGACCTGGGCCATGGCCTTGGGCAGGAACTCCTGTACGGCGCGGCGGTTGGGCAGGTTGGTCAGGGTGTCGCGCCGCGCCTCCAGCTCGGTCTGCCGCTCGCGCTTGTGGATCTCGGTAATGTCGTGGACGATGCTGTGAAAGCCCACCAGCCTGCCCCCGGTGATGTCGGGGATCAGCGTGACCGCGCCGTAATGGCGGTTGCCGTTGGGAAGATCGAGCGAGGTCTCGAAGGCGACGCGCTTGCCGGTGTGGCGGGCCTGCGCCACATAGGGGACGATTTCCTGTGCCTTGGCCTCGCCCAGTACCTGGGCGAGCGTCAGTCCGAGCAGCTCGTGCGTCGATTTGCCCAGGGCCAGTTCGTAGGTCGCGTTGACGAAGCGAAAGCGCAGTTCCAGGTCGAAGGAGGCGATCATGGCCGGCAGGTTGTCGGTCAGGATCTGCAACTGCTCATGGGCATGCTGCAATTGGCGCGTGCGCTGCTCGACCTGCTGCTCGAGCGTCTGCTGCAAGGCCTGCAATTCGGCCTGGGCGCGCTTGCGTTCGTCGATGTTTTCGACGATGGCGATGTAATAGAGAAGCTTGCCTGCATGGTCCTGGCGCGCCGCCACGGTCAGGTTGATCCACACCAGCGTGCCGCAGCGGGTGATGCAGCGGGTTTCGAGCGAGTATTGCGGGCGCTGCGCCGCCGCCAGTTCCTGGCGCAGGCGTTGGTAGGCGTCCCGGTCGGGAGGGTCGAGCAGATCGGGCAGCACCAGCCCCTGCAGTTCGTCCGGGGGATAGCCGGCGATGCGGCCCAGGGCCTGGTTGCCTTCGACCAGCCGGCCATCGGGTGCGACCACGGCAATGCCCACGCCGGCCCCCTCGAACACCGCGCGAAAGCGCATTTCGCTGTCGAGCCCCGCCTGCAGCGAGGATTCGCTGGTCCGGCGCACCAGCAGCGTGGCTTCACGCCGGGCGATCTCGCGGTCGATCAACTGCGCGGCATAGCGCAGCAAGTCGATCTGGTTGGCCGTCAACTGGCGCGGCGCCGTATCCAGCACGCACAGGCTGCCCAGCGCCAGCCCTTCCTGGCTGCGCAACGGGATGCCGGCGTAGAAGCGTATGCCCAGCGGGCCTGCGACCAGCGGATTGTCGAAGAAGCGTTCGTCCTGCAGGGCATCGGGCACGAGCAGGATCTGGTCGCGCAGAATGCAATGGGCGCAGAAGGCGTATTCGCGGGGCGTTTCCGCGACGTCCAGGCCGACCCGGGACTTGAACCATTGCCGATGCCGGTCGATCAGCGAGACCAGGGCGATGGGCGCGCCGATCGCGCCGGCGACCATTTTCGTGATCAGATCGAAGGCCGGCTCCGGCGGCGTATCGAGCAAATCCAGAGCATGAAGCAGGGCCAGCCTTTTTTCTTCGTTTGGAGCCAACGGTGCTATTTGCATGGCGGGATCGCGGTGGGCTTTACGCGAGAAGAATAGTCCATGCAGCCTGGTTTTGTGGCGTTATGCGCAGGCGCGCATCAATGCGTGTCGAGTATGCGGACGACCGCTTCGCTCGCGCCCGTGCGCCGGGCATGCTCCAGCCCTTCGTTGGCCAGCGCGTCGGCCCGTTCGTTGCCGCTGTGCCCGTTGTGCCCGCGCACCCAGCGGAAGGTGGCGCGATGGCGCTCGGCTTCGGCGATCAGCGTCTTCCAGAGCTCGACGTTCTTGACGTCTTTCCAGTTCTTGCGCACCCAGCCATGGCGCCATTGCATCATGCCGTTGACTACGTATTGCGAATCGGTGTGCACGACGACTTCGCAGGACACCGGCAGCCAGCGCAGCGCCTCGATGGCGGCGGTCAGCTCCATGCGGTTGTTGGTGGTGTCGGGCGAACCGCCGAAAATCTCCACGGAGGAGGAGGGCGTGCGTATCCACGCGCCCCAGCCGCCGGGACCGCCCGGATTGCCGCGGCAGGCGCCGTCGCAGTACACCACCGCGCCATCGGGCGGCGGCGCATCGTCCGCGGCGACGGGTTCGGCCGACTGGCCGGCGGGGGCCACGGCCCCCCCGGCGGGCAGCCAGCGCTGGAACGGCGCCGGATCGGCGCCCTCCTTGACGTACCACTTCTTCTGCACGGGGGACCACCTGGCTCCCAGCGCCTTGGCTTCGTCTTTTTCGGCAAAGGGCACTTTGAGCCAGACAACCATGGAATCACCTGCAGGATAAGAGGGGCGTGACCTTAATGGGACGCACGCGCCGTTGTCAAGCCGCCTGGCCGGACTTCACGCGCCGGCCAGGCGATAGACCGCGCGCGGCGCGGCCAGGTACAGGGTGAGCCCGCGCAGGGCGTTGAAGGCCAGGAACGACAGCCATAGCCCGTGATTGCCCAGCACCGGCAGCAGGCCGAGCGACATGGCCAGAAACGCCGCGCCGCATGCCATCATGGAAAGCATCAGCGGCCGGGTCCGGGTCGCGCCGATGAAGACGCCGTCGTACAGGTAGGCGCAGACCGACGCGATCGGGGCCAATGCCATCCAGGGCAGGAAGCGCCGCGCGGTCTCGCGCAGCGCGGCCTGGTCGGTCAGCAGGTCGACGATGGCGCCGCCGATCGACAGATAGACCAGCGCGTACGCCACGGCGCCGGCGCAGGCCCAGCCCATGCACAGGCGCACGGCGCGCCGCAGCGCGGGACCGTTGCCGGCGCCCACCGCGGCGCCGACCAGCGTTTCCGCGGCATGGGCGAAGCCGTCCAGGCCGAAGGCCATGAAAGTCAGGAAATTCAGCAGCAGGGCGTTGGCGGCCAGCACGGCATCGCCCTGCGCGGCGCCCAGGTGGGCGAACCAGCCCATGCTGCCGACCAGACAGGCGGTGCGGACGAAAATGTGGAAGTTGATGCTCACCAGGCGGCGCAGTGCCGCGCCATTGCACAGCTGTGCGAGCCGCAGGCGCATCCAGGCCTGGCGATGGGCACGCCAGAGCAGGAACAGCCCGGCCAGCGTGCCCGCGCCGTCGGCAACCGCGGTGGCGGCGCCTATGCCGGCCACGCCCATGTCCAGGCCGTGGACGAAGGCCAGCACGGTAGCCAGGTTGACCGCATTGATCAGTATCTGCAGGGCGAGCGCCATGCGCACCCGCTGGCATCCCAGCAGCCAGCCCAGGATTGCATAGTTGGCCAGGGCCAGCGGCGCGGCCCAGATCCTGCCCGCGCAATACGCGGCGGCCTGGCGCGTGGCATCGGCGCTGCCGCCCAGCAGCGCCAGCCCCATTGCAATCAAGGGACGCTGCAGGATCAGCAGCACGGCGCCGATCGCGGCAGCCAGCAGCAGGGCCCGGCCCACGCTGGCTGCCAGCGCATGTTCGTCGCGCTTGCCCCAGGCCTGGGCGACCAGTCCGGTGGTCCCCATGCGCAGGAAGCCGAAGCCCCAGAACAAGAAACTGAAGAGCAAACCGCCGAGCGCGACGCCTGCCAGGTATTCCGGCCCCGGCAGATGGCCTGCCACGGCCGTGTCGACAGCCGACATCAAGGGCTGGGTCAGGTTGGCAAGCACGATGGGCAGCGCCATCGCCAGTACGCGCCGGTGTGTAAGCATGGGTGGGACAAGGCGAAAAGAGCGTGCAGGCGGGTCAGCCCGGCTCGCCAAAGCAAAACGGACGCGCGAGGCGTCCGTTCTGGGTTTGATTCCTTGGCTCCCCGAACTGGGTTCGAACCAGTGACCTGCGGATTAACAGTCCGTCGCTCTACCGACTGAGCTATCGGGGAATCGAGCCAATAACTATAGCAGAAAAAGGCGTTGCGTCAAAGAGAAGGGCGCGCCACGGTAAACTCTCCCCATGAGTTCCCTGTTCACGCTAGAGGCGCCTTGCACCTATCGCGAGGAAGTCCGCAAAAGCCGTTTCGTCGCCCATGCGGCGCCGGCGTCGAGCCCCGATGCGGCGCTGGCTTTCTTCGCGCAGCATGCGGACGCCACGGCCACGCACAATTGCTGGGCCTACCGGATAGGCGCGCAGTATCGTTTCAACGATGACGGCGAACCCGGCGGCACCGCGGGCCGCCCCATCCTGCAGGCCATCGATGGCCAAGCCTGCGACCGCGTGGCGGTGCTGGTGGTGCGCTGGTTCGGCGGGACGCTGCTGGGCGCGGGTGGGCTGGCGCGGGCCTATGGCGGATGCGCCGCCAATTGCCTGCGGCTGGGCCGGCGCGTACCCGTGCTCGATCTGGCCGAGGCGGCGCTCGATTGTTCGTTCGCCGAACTGGCTCTGTTCAAGGCGCGCTTGCGCGAGGCCGGCGTCGAGGTGGCCCAGGAGCATTTCGGCGCCCGGGGCGTGCGCCTGGACGTGCTCGTGCCGCGCCAGGAGGTGGATCAATTGCGGCGCATGCTGGCCGACCTGAGCCGGGGGCAGGTGGTGCTGGAAGTGAAGGGCGAGCCGCGCTAACAGGCCTCGGCGTGCAGGCCGGCTGGTTTCAGAGCCCTGCCAGCCGACAGGCGTGCTGGGTCAGGATGCCGTCGGGCGAAGCCAGTTCTTCCAAGATGGTGAAGTGGTTGCGGTCGGGCACGCGCAGCAGCGTACCGGGCAGTCCGGCGCGTACGGCGGCATAGGCCTCGGATTGGCGCTGCCATTCCGGCAGTTCGTCGCCGCCGCAGGCGAGCACCAGTTCGCGCTTGCTGGCCGGCCGGTGTATGGGGCTGAGCCGGCGCACGTCGGGCGGGCACAGGCACAGCTTTTCATTCAGGTAGCTCAGCCTGATAGGTTCCAGGTCGTAGATGCCGCTGATGGCCAGGGCGCCCAGCACGCCGGGAGCATCCATGAGCAGCGTCGCCAGATGGGCGCCCGCGGACCAGCCGCTCAGGACGATGCGCTGCGGATCGGTGCCCCATCGCGAGGCATGCTGTCCCAGCCAGGCCAGGGCCGCGCGAAGCTCTCCGAGTATGCCGTCCAGCGAGCGTTCCGGCGCCAGCGTATATCCCACCATCGCGACGTGCAGGCCGTGGTCGAGCGGTCCGTTGGCCAGGAAGCTGAAGTTCTCCTTGGCGCGCGCCTGCCAGTAGCCGCCATGGATGAAGACCAGCAGCGGGCCTGGGCGCGAGGCGGGAAAGTAGTCGATCCGGTTGCGCGGCGCAGGGCCATAGCGCAGGTCGAGATAGTGGGGATAGGCACTGCGCAGTTTCTGGCTGCGTTCGTCGAACTCGGCCATCAGGACGGCGCTGTTCAGGACGGCGGCGCTGTTGTTGTAGGCGGCGTCGATCGCCTCGCGGGTCATGCCCCGGTACAGCCCGCCCGCTGCCTGGAGGCAGGGGCCTCCGCTTTCGGATTGTCGCGTGGAGGCGTGCGGAGGCGCGTCTTTTGGTCGTTGCGCCGCATCCCCCTCATGGGAGGATGCGGCACCTGCTGGTGGTTGTGTGGCGCTCATGCAGCAATTCCTGCCGGGTTGATGGGGCCGGGCGTCATGGTTGGTACTCGCGGGAGGGATCATCCGGAACAGGCATGTCCGCGTTCCCCCGCCGGTATGGAAGACGCATGCCGGCCGGCTGCTGCATCAGTCTAACGCGTTACGTCAATGGGCGTGGCCGCCGTGGCCGGACATGCCGTGCCCGCCCGCGGCAGCGCCGGCGGCCTCGACCTTGAAGTCCACCTTGACTTCGCCGGCCTTGCGGAAGACCAGCGTGGCGGGAAAGCTCGTGCCCGCTTTCAGCGGCGCCTTCAACTGCATGAACATGATGTGGTAGCCACCCGGCTTGAGTTCGACGGTCTGCCCGGCTGGGACCGGGATTTCATCGACCTGGCGCATGCGCATGATATCGCCATCCATCTTCATGGTGTGCAATTCCGCGCGCGCGGACACCTCGCTGCGCACGGCCAGCAGCGTGTCGCCGCCGCCGCCGGCGGTGAGTTTCAGGAAGCCTCCGCCGGCCGGCTGGCCGGCCACCGTGGCGCGTGCCCAGGGGTGGCCGATGGCGATGTCGCCGGCCGTGTAGCCGTGCGACCAGGCCGGGCTGGCGGCCAGGAGGGAGAACAGGGTGGAAAGCAAAGCATGGCGTATCTGCATGGAAATCTCGTCGTCAAGTGGCCGGCTGCGCCGGCATGTCACGCGGCAGGGGCACGAGTCCCCCGCGTTCGGAATAGAGGGAATGAGCTCCCCGCGGCGGGGCTCGGGACGAGAAATACAGATAGGGCACCGCGCCCCCGACGGGAAGGCGGGACGCGGCGCGCTGCGCGTATTGCACATAAGGAGTGGGGGCGACCGCGCAGAACGAGGGCCCGGAGAGGGCCAGATGGGCGCCCGCCAGGCAGAGCAGGCAGGGCGGCGTGGCCGGCAGCGAGTCGCCGTCATGGGGCGCATCGGTTTGCTGCGAGCAGAGCTGCCCCAGTTGCAGCGCCAGTGTGCGCTGCATGGAATCGGGCGGTGCGATGGCGTGCACGGACGGCATTGCCGCGTGCAGCAATGTGCACAGCAGTGCCAGCCAAGCCAAGCGGGAAATTGCGTGGGCGCCCATGGGGCGAAATCATACAGAAAAGCCGCTGCGCAAACGGCCCGCAGCCCGCACGCGCTCGCCCTCCTGTCGCGCACCAAAGCAAAACGGACGCGCGAGGCGTCCGTTTTGGGTTTGATTCCTTGGCTCCCCGAACTGGGTTCGAACCAGTGACCTGCGGATTAACAGTCCGTCGCTCTACCGACTGAGCTATCGGGGAATCGAGCCTGTAACTATAGCATGGATGGCGAAGAGTTCAAAACCGCAAACTGCCATCTCCTGCACCGCCCCGGCAGGTTTGCCCGGTTTATGCGAGGACCGCGGCGATGCCGTCCGCCACAGCGTCGATGTTGCGCGAGTTCAGCGCCGCCACGCAGATGCGTCCGGTGGAAATGGCATAGACGCCATGTTCTTCGCGCAGGCGGTCGACCTGGGCCGCGGTCAGGCCCGAATACGAGAACATGCCGCGCTGCTTGAGCACGAAGCTGAAATCGCGCGCGACGCCGCGCGCCTTGAGTTTCTCGACCAGCGCGCCGCGCATGGCGCGGATGCGGTCGCGCATCTCGCCCAGCTCGCTTTCCCACTCGGCGCGCAGTTCGGGCGAGGTCAGCACCGTGGCGACCACCGTGCCGCCATGGGTGGGCGGGTTGGAATAATTGGTGCGGATCACGCGCTTCAACTGGCTCAGCACGCGGGCGCTTTCGTCCTTGTCGGCGGCAACCAGCGAGAGGGCGCCGACGCGCTCGCCGTACAGCGAGAACGACTTGGAGAACGAGGAGCTGACGAGGAAATCCAGGCCGGCGTCGGCGAATTGGCGCACCGCGGTGGCATCGGCGTCGATGCCGTCGCCGAATCCCTGGTAGGCGATGTCCAGGAAGGGCACCAGGCCGCGGGCCTTGACCACTTCCACGACCTTGGCCCATTGCTCGCCGGACAGGTCCACGCCCGTCGGGTTGTGGCAGCACGCGTGCAGCACCACGACGGTGCCTGCCGGATAGCTTTCCAGCGCCGCCAGCATGCCCGCGAAGTTCACGCCATGGGTGGCGGCATCGTAATAGGGATAGTTGACGACTTCGTAGCCGGCGTATTCGAACAGGGCGCGGTGGTTTTCCCAGCTCGGATCGCTGATGGCGACCTTGGCGCTGGGAGCCAGGCGCTTGAGGAAATCGGCGCCGATCTTCAGCGCGCCGGTGCCGCCCAGCGCCTGGGTGGTCAGCACGCGGCCCTGGGCGATCAGGGGCGAACCGGCGCCCAGCAGCAGTTCCTGCACCGCGCGGTTGTAGCCGGCCAGGCCCTCGATCGGCAGGTAGCCGCGGGCGGCGGCGGCTTCGATGCGAGCCAGCTCCGCCTTGCGGACGGCCTTGAGAAGCGGGATCCTGCCCTCATCGTTGTAGTACACGCCCACGCCCAGGTTGACCTTGTTGCTGCGGGTATCGGCGTTGAATTGTTCGGTGAGCCCCAGGATGGGGTCACGAGGGGCCAGTTCTACGGCTGCGAAGAGCGAAGTCATGTAAAGCGTCCGTTAAGCGCGCGGGGTTGTAGGAATATGAAGTGCGGGGAATAATGCCGGGTTGTTTTTTGCAATGCGAAATCCTGCTGTGGGATGAATCCCGCCGGAGGAGCGCACCGCGCAATGTCTTTTTTCGGTCGACGAAGCCGTCGTGGGACGGTGCGACGGCAGAGACCGAGGAAGACTCGGTGGAGGCCTGCCGGAACCTTGGCGCCGTTTCGCTGCCGAAGTTTTCCTGATGAAACAAGAGTCTAGCATGCAGACGACGCCTTCCGAAGGCTTGCGCGCCACACCGGAGCAGGCTGCGATACCGGGTTTCGAACCCCGTTTCGTGACCTACGAAGGAAGCCCGTTCCAGCTCTACCAGCCCTATCCGCCGGCGGGCGACCAGCCCGCGGCCATCGCGCAGCTCTGCGAAGGCATCCAGGACGGTCTGATGTACCAGACGCTGCTGGGCGTCACCGGCTCGGGCAAGACCTACACCATGGCCAACATGATCGCCCGGCTCGGCCGGCCGGCCCTGGTGCTGGCGCCCAACAAGACGCTGGCGGCGCAGCTCTATGCCGAGATGCGCGAGTTTTTCCCGCGCAACGCGGTCGAGTATTTCGTCTCTTATTACGATTACTACCAGCCGGAAGCCTACGTTCCTACGCGCGACCTGTTCATCGAGAAGGATTCGTCGATCAACGAGCACATCGAACAGATGCGGCTGTCGGCCACCAAGAGCCTGTTGGAACGGCGCGACACGGTCATCGTGGCCAGCGTCTCGTGCATCTACGGCATCGGCAATCCGGACGATTATCACAATATGGTGATGATGCTGCGCACCGGCGACAAGGTGGGGCAGCGCGACGTCATCGCGCGTCTGGTGGCCATGCAGTACACGCGCAACGACACGGAGTTCATTCGCGGCACCTTCCGCGTGCGCGGCGAGCTGATCGACGTGTTCCCGGCCGAGCACGCCGAACTGGCGCTGCGCATCACGCTGTTCGACGACGAGGTCGATACGCTGGAGCTGTTCGACCCGCTCACGGGCAAGGTGCGCCAGAAGATCCTGCGCTTCGCGGTCTACCCCGGGTCGCACTACGTGACGCCGCGCGCGACCGTGCTGCGCGCCATCGAGACCATCAAGGCCGAGCTGCGCGAGCGCACCGGCCACTTCGTGAACAACGGCCAGCTGGTGGAGGCGCAGCGCATCGAGCAGCGCACCCGCTTCGACCTCGAAATGCTGCAGGAGCTGGGCTTCTGCAAGGGCATCGAGAACTACTCGCGGCATCTTTCCGGCGCGCGGCCGGGCGATCCGCCGCCCACGCTGGTCGATTACCTGCCGCCCGACGCGCTGATGATCATCGACGAGAGCCACGTCACGATCGGGCAGGTCGGGGCGATGTACAAGGGCGACCGTTCGCGCAAGGAAACTCTGGTCAACTACGGCTTCCGCCTGCCGTCGGCGCTGGACAACCGGCCGCTGAAGTTCGAGGAGTTCGAGGCCAAGAGGCGCCAGACGATCTTCGTCTCGGCGACACCGGCCAATTATGAGAAGGAACATGCCGACGCGGTGGTCGAACAGGTGGTGCGGCCTACCGGGCTGGTCGATCCGGTGGTGGAGGTGCGGCCCGCGCTCAACCAGGTGGACGACGTGCTCGGCGAGATCAACCTGCGCGTGGCGCAGGGCGACCGCGTGCTGATCACCACGCTGACCAAGCGCATGGCCGAAGACCTCACCGACTTCCTGGCCGACCATGGGGTGAAGGTGCGCTACCTGCATTCGGACATCGATACGGTCGAACGCGTCGAGATCCTGCGCGACCTGCGCCTGGGCACCTTCGACGTGCTGGTCGGCATCAACCTGCTGCGCGAGGGACTCGACATCCCGGAAGTGTCGCTGGTCGCCATCCTCGATGCCGACAAGGAAGGCTTCCTGCGATCCGAGCGCAGCCTGATCCAGACCATCGGCCGGGCGGCGCGCAACCTCAACGGCAGGGCCATCCTGTACGCCGACGTGGTGACCGATTCCATGCGCCGGGCGCTGGACGAAACCTCGCGGCGGCGCGAAAAGCAGATGCAGTTCAACGCCGCCAACGGCATCGTCCCGCAGGGAGTCAAGAAGCAGGTGCGCGACCTGATCGACGGCGTCTATGCGCCCCAGAACGGCGGGGAGGCCGGCGAAGAGGCGCTGGAGGCGGCGCGCTTCGAGGCCATGGGCGAAAAACAGATGGCCAAGGAAATCAAGAAGCTCGAGAAGGCGATGCTGGAATATGCGCGCAACCTGGAGTTCGAGAAGGCGGCGCGGGCGCGCGACCAGTTGCTCGCCCTCAAGCAAAAGGTATTCGGCGCGGGCGGCCAGCAGGCGGACGAGGATGCGCTGAATGCCGGGTGGCCATAGTTCCGCGGCTGCATGCCTTGTGCATTGCGCAAGATTTCTGCCCGGAAATGGTGCATGGGAAGGCATGCCGGTGGGGCACCGGCATGAACCATAAGTGCGCACCATGTTCCGATGGCTTGCCGCAACGCTAGCGCTTGCGTGGTAAGAGGTTGATTAAAAAGCGTTTTTTGGCGCGGAATATTTTCTTCTGCCCATAAAAAAAACTTGAACTATGCGGGGTTTTCCCGCACACTTTCGGACATGATGACCAAGGTACTGTTTGTGTGCATGGGCAACATCTGTCGCTCGCCGAGCGCAGAGGGCGTGTTTCGCCGCCTGGTGAAAGACGCCGGTCTTTCCGACGTTGTCCGTATAGAATCGGCCGGGACTCACGCCTTTCATATCGGTGAGCCTCCCGACGCGCGTATGCAGGCCGCTGCCCGCAAGCGCGGCTATGACATTGGCGAGATCCGCGCCAGGCAGATCCGTGTCGACGACTTCCGCGAGTTCGACATGATTCTGGCCATGGACTGGGACAACCTGTCGCTGCTGCAGCAGCAGGCGCCCAAGCAATATCAGCACAAGCTGATGCTGCTGATGCGTTTCGCCAACGAATACGAAGAAGCAACCGTACCCGATCCGTACTACGGCGGCCCCGAGGGGTTCGGCAAGGTGCTCGACTACATCGAGGATGCCTGCCAAGGGCTGCTCGAAGTGGTGCGCAAGCGCGCGACTCAATACCAGGCAGCGTGATTCTTGCCGGCGCCTTGCGCCGGCGTTGCCAGGCCGTATTTCCCCAGGCTCGGGTCATCCCGGGCCTTGTTTTTGCCTCAATGGCTTCCCATCCCCGGGCTGCACCGGCGCGGAACAATCCTGTTCGCCGGCATCGTTTGGTGCGCTGCAACGTTCTGACCGTATCCGTCGTTTCCCCAGGAAAACCCTAGAAAAACGTTCGGGAATTCGGTATACTTGACCAAATCGTTAGGGATTTGCTCCCGGCGGAGTCCTCGCAGGACGCGTCCAGGCAGTCTCCGACGCTTGAAGATCAGACTTCAGGGGTCCCGAATGCGACTTACAACGAAAGGGCGTTTCGCCGTTACGGCCATGATCGATCTGGCGCTGCGCCAGCACAGCGGTCCGGTCACTCTGTCTGCGATCAGCCAGCGGCAGAACATCTCCCTGTCCTATCTGGAGCAACTGTTCGGCAAGCTGCGGCGCCATGAGCTGGTGGACAGCATGCGCGGCCCGGGCGGCGGCTATTCGCTGGCCAAGCTGGCGCGCTACGTCACCGTGGCCGACATCATCTTCGCCGTCGACGAGCCGCTGGACGCCACGGACTGTGGCGGCAAGCAGGACTGCACCCGGGGCAACGACGGCAAATCCGGCAAGTGCATGACGCACGAGCTGTGGGCCACGCTCAACCGCAAGATGGTCGAGTATCTGGATTCCGTCTCCCTGCAAGACCTGGTGGACCAGCAGCGCATGCGCGAATTGCAGGAAGCCAGCGCCGCCAAGTCGGTGCTGATGGATCGCCGTTCGGGCGCTGCCGAGCCCACTGCCGCGGTGTGAGCGCGGCGCTGCAATAGGAAGGTAAAACCATGATCAAGACGCCGGTTTATCTCGATTACTCGGCCACCACGCCGGTGGATCCGCGCGTGGTCGATGCCATGGTGCCGTGGCTGTACGAACATTTCGGCAACCCCGCTTCGCGCAGCCACGCCTATGGCTGGGAAGCGGAAGAAGCCGTGGAAAACGCCAGGGCCCAGGTGGCCGCGCTGGTCAATGCCGATCCGCGCGAAATCGTCTGGACCTCCGGGGCGACCGAGTCCGACAACCTGGCCATCAAGGGCGCGGCGCACTTCTATGCCGAGCGCGGCAAGCACGTCATTACGGTCAAGACCGAGCACAAGGCGGTGCTGGACACCTGCCGCGAGCTGGAGCGCGAAGGTTTCGAGGTGACTTACCTCGACGTCCAGGAGGACGGCCTGCTCGACCTGGAGGTGTTCAAGGCGGCGATCCGCCCGGACACCATCCTGGCCTCGGTCATGTACGTCAACAACGAGATCGGCGTCATCCAGGACATCCCGGCACTGGGCGAAATCTGCCGCGAACGCGGCGTGGTCTTCCACGTCGATGCCGCCCAGGCCACGGGCAAGGTCGTGATCGACCTAGCCAGCCTGAAGGTCGACCTGATGTCGTTCTGCGCGCACAAGATGTGCGGTCCCAAGGGCATCGGCGCGCTGTACGTGCGGCGCAAGCCGCGCGTGCGGATCGAGGCGCAGATGCACGGCGGCGGCCACGAGCGCGGCATGCGATCGGGCACGCTGGCCACGCACCAGATCGTCGGCATGGGCGAGACCTTCCGCATCGCCAAGGAAGAAATGGCGATCGAAAGCGAACGCGTGCGCATGCTGCGCGACCGGCTGTGGGCGGGCCTCTCCACGATCGAAGAGGTCTATCTCAACGGCGACATGGAACAGCGCATTCCGCACAACCTGAACGTCAGCTTCAACTACGTGGAAGGCGAGTCCCTGATCATGGCGGTCAAGGAACTGGCCGTCTCGAGCGGCTCGGCCTGTACCTCGGCCAGCCTGGAGCCGTCGTACGTCCTGCGCGCCCTGGGCCGCAGCGACGAACTGGCGCACAGCTCCATCCGTTTCACCCTCGGCCGTTTCACGACGGAAGAGGAAATCGATTTCACTGTCCAGCTTATCCGCAGCAAGGTCGACAAGCTGCGGGCAATGTCCCCGCTGTGGGAAATGGTCAAGGACGGCGTGGACATCAACACGGTGCAGTGGGCTGCACACTGAACCAGGAGAACAAACATGGCCTATAGCGAAAAAGTCATCGATCACTACGAAAACCCCCGCAACGTCGGTTCGTTCGACAAGGGCGACGAATCCGTCGGCACCGGGATGGTGGGCGCGCCGGCCTGTGGCGACGTCATGAAGCTGCAAATCAGGGTCAACGAGCAGGGCGTCATCGAAGACGCGCGCTTCAAGACCTACGGCTGCGGTTCGGCCATCGCCTCCAGCTCGCTGGTGACCGAATGGGTCAAAGGCAAGACGCTCGATCAGGCGATGGACATCCGCAACACCCATATCGCCCAGGAACTGGCGCTGCCGCCGGTCAAGATCCACTGCTCGATCCTCGCCGAGGACGCCATCAAGGCGGCCGTGAGCGACTATCGCGCCAAGCACCAAGCCAGCTGAGATTTCGCAAGGGGATGCCATGTCGGTAACGTTGACCGAACGCGCCGCGCGCCATGTGAACCGCTACCTGGAAAAGCGCGGCAAGGGCCTGGGCCTGCGCCTGGGCGTGCGCACCACGGGCTGCTCGGGCCTGGCCTACAAGCTCGAGTACGTGGACGAGTTCCTGCCGGACGACCAGGTCTTCGAGAGCGAAGGCGTGAAAGTGTTCGTCGATCCCAAGAGCCTGCCCTACCTGGCCGGCACGCAGCTCGACTACGCGCGCGAAGGGCTCAACGAAGGCTTCAAGTTCAACAACCCCAACGAGAAGGCAACCTGCGGCTGCGGTGAGTCTTTCACCATTTGATGCAGCAGGATCCCGACCATTTCGATTTGCTGGGGATGCCGCGCGGTTTCGCGCTCGACCGCGATGCGCTGGACCGGGCCTGGCGGGACGTGCAGGCCAAGGTCCATCCCGACCGCCATGCGGCCGGTTCGGCCCAGGAGCGGCGCGTGGCCATGCAGTGGGCCTCGCGCGCGAACGAGGCCTACGGCGTGCTGCGCTCGCCGCTGGCGCGCGCCCGCTACCTGTGCGAACGGGCGGGCGTGGACCTGCAGGTCGAGACCAATACCGCGATGACGCCCGCCTTCCTGATGCAGCAGATGGAATGGCGCGAAGGGCTGGAAGAAGCCCGGGCGCGGCGCGATGCGGCCGCGCTCGAGGCGCTGGCCGGCGAGCTGGCGCAGGCGCGGCGCGGCATGGTGCAGGAAGTGGGCGAACTGCTGGACCGCCGGCATGATTACGCCGCTGCCGCCGTGCGCGTGCGGGAGTGGATGTTCATTGAAAAATTCTCCGACGAGGTCGATGCAGCCGTCGACGCTCTGGCGGAACAAGACTGAAGATACATAGGAACGCATGGCGCTTTTGCAGATAGCCGAACCCGGCATGTCCGAAGCCCCGCACCAGCGTCGGCTGGCGGTGGGCATAGACCTGGGTACGACCAACTCGCTGGTGGCCTCGGTGCGCAGCGGCGTGGCCGAAGTGCTGCGCGACGGCGAGGGCCGGGCGCTGCTGCCGTCCGCGGTGCGCTACCTGCCGGGCGGCGACGTGCAGATCGGCCGCAAGGCGCTCGCCGCGCAGGCGCTCGACCCTCACAACACGCTGGTATCGGTCAAGCGCTTCATGGGACGCGGCCTGGCCGACGCCGAGAAGCTGCACGTGCCGTACCGGTTCGTCGACGCCCCGGGCATGGTGCGCGTGCAGACCGTCCAGGGCGACAAGACCCCGGTCGAGGTATCCGCGCAGATTCTGGCCAAGCTGAGGCAGCTGGCCGAAGACGCGCTGGGCGACGACCTGGTCGGCGCCGTCATCACCGTACCGGCCTATTTCGACGATGCGCAGCGCCAGGCCACCAAGGACGCTGCGCGCCTGGCCGGCCTGAACGTGCTGCGGCTGCTCAACGAGCCGACCGCCGCCGCCATCGCCTACGGGCTGGACAACGCCGCCGAAGGCATTTATGCGGTCTATGACCTCGGCGGCGGCACCTTCGACATCTCCATCCTGCGCCTGTCCAAGGGCGTGTTCGAAGTCATCGCCACCGGCGGCGACACGGCCTTGGGCGGCGACGACTTCGACGGCGCCATCGTCGATGCCTGGATGGCCGGGCACGGCCTTTCCGGCCTGAAGGCGGAAGACCAGCGCGTCTTGCTGGTCGCTGCCAGGACGGTGCGCGAAGCGCTGTCCGAGGCGGACGCCGCCGAACAGGCTGCAACGCTGTCGGGCGGCCAGGCACTGGCCTTGCGCCTGACCCGCGAGCAATTCGAGACGCTGGCCCGGCCGCTGGTCGCGCGAACCTTGGCCAGCGCGCGCCGCGCGCTGCGCGACGCGCACCTGGCCGCGGACGAGGTCAAGGGGGTTGTCATGGTCGGCGGCGCCACGCGCATGCCCATCGTCCGCCGCATGGTGGGCGAGCTGTTCGGCACCGAACCGCTGATCAACCTCGATCCCGACCAGGTCGTCGCGCTGGGCGCCGCGATGCAGGCCAACCTGCTGGCCGGCAACCGTTCCGCGGACGACCAATGGCTGCTGCTGGACGTCATTCCGCTGTCGCTGGGGCTGGAAACCATGGGCGGGCTGGTCGAGCGCGTGATCGCCCGCAACAGCACCATCCCGGTCGCCCGCGCCCAGGAGTTCACCACCTTCAAGGATGGCCAGACGGCCATGGCGATCCACGTCGTGCAAGGCGAACGCGAACTGGTATCGGATTGCCGCTCGCTGGCGCGCTTCGAGCTGCGCGGTATCCCGCCCATGGTGGCGGGGGCCGCGCGCATACGCGTCACCTTCCAGGTCGATGCCGATGGCCTGCTCAATGTGACGGCCCGCGAACAGAGCTCGGGCGTGGAGGCCTCGATTTCGGTCAAGCCTTCGTACGGGCTGTCCGACGACGAGGTGGCGGCCATGTTGGCCGACGGCATGCAGAGCGCCGACGTCGATATGAAGATGCGTGCGCTGCGCGAGCAGCAGGTCGAGGCACGGCGCCTGGTCGAGTCGGTCGAGGCGGCCTTGCAGGCCGACGCCGATTTGCTGGAGGCCGACGTGCTGGCGGCGATCCGCGCCGAGCTCGAGCGCACGGCCGCGGCGTCGGCCGGCGGCGATGCCGACCAGATCCGGCGGCAGATCGAGGCGCTGGCGCAGGCCACCGAGGATTTCGCCGCCAAGCGGATGGACCGCAGCATACGGCACGTCCTGGCGGGCCGGCGCGTCGACGAAATCGCATGACGGGACGCGGCCCGCTTCATTCCGGACCGCCCCGCGCTTAAATACCAGGTCTTACACCATGCCCAAGCTTACGGTGCTGCCGCACCCCGAACTCTGCCCGCAAGGCGCCGTCATCGAAGACGCGCCGACCGGTGTTTCCATTTGCCGCGTGCTGCTCGACAATCACATCGAGATCGAACACGCCTGCGAACTCTCGTGTGCGTGCACGACCTGTCACGTCATCGTGCGGGAAGGGTTTTCTTCGCTGGAAGACGCCAGCGACAACGAGGAAGACATGCTCGACAAGGCCTGGGGGCTGACCTCGGCGTCGAGGCTGTCGTGCCAGGCCATCATCGACGATGCGGACCTGACGGTCGAGATTCCGAAGTACACGATCAATCACGCTAGTGAGAATCATTGACCCCCTGCGCGCTTGCGCGCGCTCCGGAAATGATGGCCCCCAGCCGCTACGCGGCAGCCCCCCGAGGAGGCCTGGGCCCGCCTGGGCGGCCCGGCGCCGGGCCCAGGGGCGAACCGGCGGACTGGCGGAGCCGGATCCGCGGTTTCCTGGGTCGGAGACGGGCGTTTTTGGTGGTGGAGGAAGTGTTCTTCCGCGGTGGGAACTTCTCTTTGAGAGGGGTCTCGAAGCGGTACGAATGGCCGGCATGGCGAGGGTTGGAAGCTAGGATGTCCGTGTGCCGGTCTGGGTTCGGTGCGGTTGTGATACGGATGGATAAGGGTTGAGGTTGTTGCGACATCGGCTGCGGATGCGGGGTGTGGCGCTGGCGGTTGTGCCGCTGGCGCTGGCCGCTTGCGCGCCTGCGGTGTCGCTGCATGAGCCTGCGTCCGCGTCGGCGGTTCCGGCGGGGCCGCCGGCCAGGCAGGAGCCGGCGCCGCCGGAACCGGAGTTGCCGTATACCTCCGTGGCCCTGGTTTATCCGGTGGCCGATGCTACCGGCGCGCCGGCATCGCCGCGGGCGCCGGCCGTGCCGGGCTGGATTCCCGATGCCGATGGCGGCATCGACGGCCGTACCGGGCTGCAGGCTTACAACCAGGCCACGCCGGGCACGAAATCCAATTACGAGTTCGAGCAGAAGCTGGACGACACTTGGATGGTCAAGCAGAGCCTGCGCTACGACGGTCCACAGAACCAGCCCGGCGCGGCCGGCCGCCCGGATGGCGCGTCGGTCGAGTCGGACGGGCTGGGCAGCGGGCTCGGGACCTTCAACGTCGGCACGTATGCGCAGGCCAGGTTCACGACTGCGGGCCTGCAGCACAGTTTCAAGTTCGGCTTCGACTACCTCAAGTCGCGCGACATCTACGAGAGCAGGATCGCGCCCGCGCCGTCGCTGGATATTTTCGACGCCGGGTACGGCACGCACATCGGCCAGCCGCGCATCATGGCGCGTTCGTACGCCGAAGAGAGCAAGCTGGGCTTCTTCGTGCAGGACGAGGTGCAGTACCAGCGCTGGGTGCTGTCCATGGTCGGCCGGCGCGACCAGGGCATGCGCCGCACGGTGGACCTGAACACGGCAGGCGACGAGGCCGATGCCGCGCAGGACGACGTCTACAGCGGCCGGCTGGGCCTGCGCTACCAGTTTCCGATCGGGCTGTCGCCCTATGTCAATTATTCGCAAAGCTACGCGCCGCGCGCGGGCGATGCGGCCTGGGCCACCAGCCAGCAGTACGAAACGGGCGTGCGCTACCAGCCGCCGCTGCTGGGCCAGTTGATGACCGTGACGGCCTTCAACCAGATCCAGAACAATGCCCAGGCGAGCAATGCCCAGGAGGGCTGCGCGGCCGCCGGGTGCAGCGCCTGGGCGGAAATGCGGATACGCGGAACGACGGTCGAGAGCAAGCTGCAGCCGCTGCAGAACATGAATCTGGTCGCCACCTACGCGCTGACCCGCTCGACCGTCCTGCACGCCAGCGACGACGCCTATGCGGCCATGCTGGCCAACCGCTATCCGGACGTGTCGGAACAGCGCCTGTCGCTGGGGGCCAACTATGCCGTCACGCGCGGCTGGTTCGCGGGCCTGAGCCTGGACGGCAGGGTGGGGCGCGCCGGCGCCTATTACGGCGGCGCCGCCTCGGGAATGGCGGTTTCGTATACCTTGCTCGACGCCGGCGTCAATTACGACTTCGCCCGTCTCGACTCCAGTCTCAAGGGACTGAAGCTGCGAGCCAGCGCGAACAACATGCTCGACCAGGAATACGCATCGTATTGCTATACGGATGCCTGCACCGCGGGCGCGCGGCGCTCGGTCTCGGCCATCCTGAACTATCAGGTCGCGTGGCCCTGACGCGCGTTCTGCGCGGCGGAAAGCATTTTGCCGGGACTAGTGCCATGCCGCGCGAGCACGTATGCTGCACGGCATCGCATGCCATAGACCGAGGAAACGCGGCGGCCCCAGCGGCGCGCCGGCTTTGCCCATGACCCAATCGACGCAATCGAATACTCCCGACCCCAGCCAGGCCGCGCTCGCCGGCGTCCGCGTGCTGGATTTCACCTCCGCCGTCGTCGGACCCTATGCAGCCAAGATCATGGCCGACCATGGCGCGGACGTGATCAAGATCGAAGCGGGCGATGGCGACGTCATCCGCTGGATAGCCGGGCCGTCGCCCACCCCGGGCATGTCCGGCAAGTTCCTGCACCTGAACCGCGGCAAGCGCAGCATCGCGCTGGACCTCAAGAGCGAGGCGGGACGCGAAGTGGCGATGGCGCTGGTCGAGCGGGCCGACGTCATGCTGATCAACATGCGTCCGCGCGCGATCGAGCGGCTGGGGCTGGACTACGCCGCGCTCGCCGCGCGCAATCCGCGCCTGGTCTATTGCAGCATGGTCGGCTTCGGCCCCGGGCCGTACCGCGACACGCCGGCCTACGATTCCATCATCCAGGGCGGCTCCGGGGTCGCGGCGCTGGCCGAGATGGCGACCGGCGTGCCGCGCTACGTGCCCTACGTCGTGGCGGACCGCACCGTCGGCCTGATGGCCCTCAATGCGGTGCTGATGGCCCTGTTCCAGCGCGAGCGCACCGGGCGCGGACAGCGGCTGGAGGTGCCCATGTTCGAGAACATGGCCGCGCTGGTCATGAGTGAACACCTGTACGGCGCCACCTTCGATCCGCCTTTGTCCGAACCGGGCGACCTGCGCCTGATCGACCCGCAGGCGAGCCCGGTGAAAACGCTGGACGGCTACGTCTGCCTGACCACGAATACCGATGCGCAGGCCCACGCTTTGATGGACGTGATGGGCCGCCCCGAGATGAAAGAGGATCCGCGCTTTCGCACCAAGCAGGCGCGCGCCGCGCACAGCAGCGAATACTTCGCCATCCGGGCCCAGGCCATGGCGGAGCGCACCACCCGAGAATGGCTGGAAGCCCTCGCCGCGGCGGACATCCCCGCCATGCCCTACAACACGCTGGACAGCCTGCGCAGCGATCCGCATATCGTCGGCGCCGGGCTGCTGCGCCGGGTCGAGCATCCCAGCGAAGGGGCGATGTGGGACATCGCCGACCCGACCAGCATGAGCGGCAGCGTGGCGTGCGAGATGCGTCCGGCGCCGCTGCTCGGCGAGCACGGGCTGGAGATCCTGCGCGAGCTGGGCTATTCGGACGAGGCGGCAAGACGCATGATGGAGCAGGGCGCGGTAGGGGGCCGGTAGCCCAGGCGTACGGCGATCCACAGACATAGAACATGCTGAATCTCTTGTGCTCCGAGCGTGGCCGTGCCGAATTGCGGCAAGCGGGCGTGCCGCGGCGCTGGCCCGGGCGCGTGGCGCTGCTCGGCCTGCCGGAGGCGGGCAGGGCCGATGCGGCGCTCATCACCCGCGATGTGGTGGGCGCCTCTACCGACGATGTGCTCACGCCCGAGACCGCGGCATTCTATGAGGCGCTGCTTGCCGCCCCGGGCCTGCGCTGGGTGCATACCTATGCCTCGGGCACGGACCGCCGCATTTATGCGGCTTTGCGCGCGCGCGGCGTGCGCGTCACGAATTCGCCCGGTGCGAATGCCGAGGCGGTGGCACAGACGGCGCTGGCGGGGTTCCTGTACTTCAGCCGGCAACTGCACCGGGCGCGCGAGCAGCAATTGCAGCAGCGCTGGGAGCCCCTGCGGCACGACGAGGTGAGGGCGCTGCGCCACCTGGAAGCCGTGATCGTGGGGTGGGGCGCGGTAGGGCGGCGGCTGGGCGCCTGCCTGTCCATGCTCGGCGTACGCTGCCGGGTGCTGCGCCACAGCGGGGAACCGATCGAAGAGGGCTGGCCGACGGACACCTATGCGCGGTTCCGGCAGTGGGTGGGGGAGGTGGATTGGGTGTTTTTCGTTTGCCCGCTGTCGCCGGCCACCGAGTCGCTTTTCAATATCGATACGCTATCGGCCCTCGACGCCGGGCGGCCCCTGGGCGTGGTCAACGTCGCGCGCGGCCGGGTGGTCGATGCCGAGGCGTTGTTGGCTGCGCATGCGCGCGGGCTGGTGCGCCATGCCTACCTGGATACCTTTCGTGCCGAGCCGCTGCCGGCCGACGATCCGCTCTGGCGATGCCGGGATTTTCTGCTGAGCCCGCACATGGCGGGCACCTCGGACGGCAACCGCGCGGAGGTGATCGACCGGTTCATCGGCCTGCTGGTCCGCGAGCTGGACGGCGAGGCCTAGCCGGGCCGGCCGGCAATTGGAGTATGCTCGGCGGCATGCCGCGTTGCGTTGGCGAATAGCGTGGCGTGCAGGCTTCTTTTTTTCAATGGAAATACGCCGATGGCGAACGACAAAGACCTCGACCCCGATCTCCAGGCACTGCTCGCGTGGTGCGGCGAGGTCGAAAAATTGCTGGTGCAGGCCGGCGCGAGCCTCGAGGAGGCGCGCGAGTACATCGAGGAAGAGGCCGAGTGGTTCACCGACCAGTTCTACGAGGGCATGACGCCTGAAGAGGCCGCCAGGCAGAGCCTGAACGACCAGTGAGTCCCGGGCCGCGCCGTGTCCGGCGCGGCCTTGCCTGTTCAAGCGAAAAACTGCTGTCTGGCTTCGGCCGACACGTCCATGCCGGCGGCATGGGCGCGCCGCAGTACGTCCCAATAGTAGCGATAGCTGGCGCGGTCGTGCAGCCGGCCGGCCTGTGCGTCGCCGTCGCGGATGGGGCCCCAGTCGGCACGCGCGGCCGCCAGCAGGATGCGTTCGGCATCTTCGATGTCGGCGGCACTGGGCGAGAGGGCTTCGACGATGGGGTCGATCTGCGAGGGATGGATGCTCCACATGCGGGTGTAGCCGCATTCCTGCCCGGCGCGGCGGGCGGCCTGGGCGATGACGCCGGGCGCGTTCAGTTCGGTGACGACGTTGTGCGAGGGCACTTTGCCGTAGGCGTGGCAGGCTGCGGAGATTTCCAGCTTGGCGCGCGCGATCAGGGGATGGTCGAACTGGCCCTGGGCGGTGAGCGCATGGGCGGGGATGGCGCCGCGATGCGAGGAGACGAAGTCCATCAGGCCGAATGACAGGCATTCGATGGCGGGATGGGCGGCGATGCGGAACGCTTCGCGCAGCGCGCCGTGGGTCTCGATGAGCACGTGTACCGGGATTTTGCGGGCCAGGCCCAGTTCCATGCCTATGCGTTCGATGGATTCGGCGGCGTTGAGGGCGTCGTTGGCGGAGTTGAGCTTGGGGACGGTGATATAGGCCAGTTTGTGGCCGGCGATGCCGATGAGGATTTCGAGGTCGGCAATGAAGCTGGGGTGGTTGACGTCGTGGACGCGCACGCCGACGCGGCCGTGGCGGTTGGCGTCGCTGGCGGCGAGGCGCGCGGCCATTTCCGCATGTTCGGCTTCGCGGCCCACGGCCGCGCCGTCTTCGCAGTCGAGGGTGACGTCGAAGACGGGGCCGGCCTGGGCCTGGCGTTCCAGGCTCTTCTGCATGAGCTTTTCGGAGCCGGCGTAGTGGTCGCAGACGGGAAGCACGACGGGGGGCTTGCCGGATTCGTGCAGGACTTGGGATGGGTGGTTCATGGGCGCTGTATGAGTCTGAGTTCTTGAGACGGCTGTGTCCGGGGCAGCCGGCTGGCGGGGCGCAGCGACGCCGGTCCCGCTGCGCGGGACTTCCCGGTTTCGGCCGACTGCCCCGGACACAGCCTGCGGCATCGGTCGTTGCTGCGCCGCAGCTTGGGAGCGAAAAAAAAGCACACGAGGACGCTATCGTACTCGTGTGCCTCTTGGGCCGGAAAGAACACCGCTCTTCACCCGTCCGCTTTTACCCAGGATGCGGTGGATCCGGCTTTGCCGGTCCGCCCGCATCGCCCCCTTGAGGGGGCGCGCGAAGCGCGTAGGGGGTGGGCTTCCCTACAGCAGGTGCTTCACGCCGTCGCGCTCTTCCAGGAGCTCGTTCAGCGTCGCGTCCATGCGCTCGCGCGAGAAGGCGTCGATGTCGAGATCCTTGACGATGGCGTACTCGCCGTTCTTGGTGATCACGGGCATGCCGTAGATGATGCCTTCGGGGATGCCGTAGGAGCCGTCCGACGGAACGCCCATGGTGACCCACTTGCCGTTGCTGCCCAGGACCCAGTCGTGGACGTGGTCGATGGCGGCGTTGGCGGCCGAGGCGGCGGAGGAGAGGCCGCGGGCGTCGATGATGGCGGCGCCGCGCTTGCCGACGGTCGGAATGAAGGTGTTGCGGTTCCAATCGTCGTCGCTCAGCACCGAGGTGGCGGGCTTGCCGGCGATGGAGGCGTAGCGGTAGTCGGGGTACATCGTGGGCGAGTGGTTGCCCCAGACGATGAGCTTCTCGATGTCGCCGACGGCGCTGCCGGCCTTGGCGGCCATCTGCGACAGGGCGCGGTTGTGGTCCAGGCGCAGCATGGCGGTGAAGTTGCGGGCGGGCAGGTCCGGGGCCGACTTCATGGCGATGTAGGCGTTGGTGTTGGCGGGGTTGCCGACCACCAGGACCTTGACGTTGCGGCTGGCGACGGCGTTCAGGGCCTTGCCCTGCGCGGTGAAGATCTGGGCGTTGACGGCCAGCAGATCCTTGCGCTCCATGCCGGGGCCGCGCGGGCGGGCGCCGACCAGCAGGGCCACGTCGGCGTCCTTGAACGCGGTCATGGGGTCGCTGTGGGCGGTGACTTCCTGCAGCAGCGGGAAGGCGCAGTCTTCCAGCTCCATGATCACGCCCTTGAGCGCTTTCTGCGCTTTTTCGTCGGGGATCTCCAGCAGTTGCAGGATGACGGGCTGGTCCTTGCCCAGCATTTCGCCGGAGGCGATGCGGAACAGCAGGGCGTAACCGATCTGGCCAGCGGCGCCGGTGACGGCGACGCGCATTGCGGGCTTGCTCATGTAAGTCTCCGAAGAGGGAAGTGAGTTGGAATGACGCGACGCGCAGTGTAACTCCGCCAGGGGAGTGCACGGCGCAAGGGATGGAAAGCGGGAGGAGGCGGGGCGCCCACGGCGAGCGGCAGACAGCGATGCGCCTGGAGGGAACGGGCGGCGCGGCAGGCGTGGGTAGGCATGATCGGGAAAGTGTAGAAAAATCGCGGACGAGCGTCAATTAACCTATCTTATGTTTTATATAAGACATAAGATTTTTTTGGCGCTTCGGTTGGACATCGCAGGTTACGCTGTGACACAATCCGGGCCATGCCGATCAAGCCCCGTTCGCCCTGCCTGTCTGCCTCGCCCGATGCCGCCGCGGCGGCAGGCGCCGCTGCGGCCGGTGATCCGGGCGCTCCCGGCGGCCCGGGGGCGGCGTTCAGCCCGCTGTACCGGCAGATCAAGGGCCTGATCCTGCAGAGCCTGGACCGCGGCGAATGGAAACCGGGGGAGGCCATCCCCAGCGAACTGGACCTGGCCGCGCGTTTCAAGGTCAGCCAGGGCACGGTGCGCAAGGCCATCGACGAACTGGCGGCCGACAATATCCTGCTGCGCCGCCAGGGCAAGGGCACTTTCGTCGCCACCCACCACGAGGACCGGGTCCGTTTCCGTTTTCTGCGCCTGGCGCCGGACAATGGGAAGCAGGCGCGTTCGCGCAGCCGCTTCCTGGAATGCCGCCGCCTGCGCGCGCCAGCCGAAGTCGCCAAGGTGCTCGAGCTGCGCGCAGGCGACGCGGTGGTGCTGGTGCGCCGCGTGCTGTCCTTCGGCGACATTCCCACGGTCATCGATGAAATCTGGCTGCCCGGCGCCCTGTTCAAGGGACTCACGGCCGAGCGGCTGGCCGAGTACAAGGGGCCGATGTACGGCTTGTTCGAAAGCGAGTTCGGGGTGCGGATGATACGCGCCGACGAGAAAATACGGGCGGTCCCGGCCGGCGAGCCGGAGGCCGCCTTGCTGGATGTCGCGCCGGGAACCCCGTTGCTGCAGGTCGAGCGCATTTCTTTCACCTATGGCGACCGCCCGGTGGAAATGCGCCGCGGCTTGTACCTGACCTCGCATTACCACTACCGGAATAGCCTCAATTGACGCGGGTTCCGGGAACGATTTGATACAGCGGCGCTGAATGGGCGAAAATAGCACGTTTGCCTTAATCGGCGGTTTTCGGGCGGCGCATGTGCGCCGGGCTCCGAAACCCCGGTGGAAACCTCAGGCTCGCGGGAATATTTCCCGGCTTGCGCGACACGTCTCCCAGGACGCGTCCACCTGAGGCGCAGCCACGCTGCAATGGTTCTTTTCATGGTTTGCTTACTTTACCCGAGGTCGTGATGTCCGACTCTGCCGCAAAACCCCGCCCACAGTACAGAAATATCAACATCTCGCAGATCGCGCGATACCGGCTGCCCTGGGCCGGCAAGGTGTCCATCCTGCACCGCGTGTCCGGCTTCGCGCTGTTCCTGGCGCTGCCGCTGATCCTGCTGCCGCTGTTCGAGCGCAGCCTGATTTCCGAGATCGGCTTCGCGCAATTCCACGATTTCGTCACCCATCCTTTGGTCAAGATCGTCCTGCTGGGCCTGATCTGGGCATACCTGCACCACTTCTGTGCGGGCATCCGGTTCCTGGCGCTGGATCTGCACAAGGGACTGGATAAGCAAACGGCGCAGCGCACCGCTGGCACCGTGATGGTCGTCAGCCTGGCGCTGACCGTCGTCTTTGGTTTGAAACTGTTCGGAGTGTTCTGATGTCCGCCCCGCAAAATATCGGCCGCAAGCGCCTGGTCGTCGGCGCCCACTACGGCGTCAAGGACTGGGTCATCCAGCGCATCACCGCCGTCATCATGGTCATCTACACGGTGATCCTGGCCATCGGCGCCCTGATCACTCCGGAATTCACCTACGAAAACTGGGTGCACCTGTTCAATTTCGAAGTGCTCGGCTTCCCCCTGGGCAAGCTGCTGGCCTTCCTGGCCATCATTTCGCTCGCCTACCACGCCTGGATCGGCGTGCGTGACATCTGGATGGACTACGTCAAGCCGGCCGGCATCCGCCTGGCCCTGCAAGTCCTGACCGTTCTGTGGCTGGTGGGTTCGATCGCCTATGCCGCTCAAATCCTGTGGAGAATCTAAGTCGTGGCCGCCGTTAACTCTACTCTTCCGCGCCGCCAGTTCGATGTGGTGGTCGTCGGCGCCGGCGGGTCCGGCATGCGTTGCTCGCTGCAGCTGGCCCAGGCCGGCCTGAGCGTCGCCGTCTTCTCCAAGGTTTTCCCGACCCGCTCGCACACCGTGGCGGCGCAGGGCGGCATCGGCGCCTCGCTGGGCAACATGAGCGAGGACAACTGGTTCTGGCACATGTACGACACCGTCAAGGGTTCGGACTGGCTGGGCGACCAGGACGCCATCGAGTTCATGTGCCGCGAAGCTCCCAACGCGGTCTACGAGCTCGAGCATTTCGGCATGCCGTTCGACCGCAACCCCAACGGCACCATCTACCAGCGCCCGTTCGGCGGCCATACCGCCAACTTCGGCGAGAAGCCCGTGCAGCGCGCCTGTGCGGCTGCCGACCGCACCGGCCACGCGCTGCTGCACACGCTCTACCAGCGCAACGTCGCGGCCCGCACCCAGTTCTTCGTCGAGTGGATGACGCTCGACCTGATCCGCGATTCCGAAGGCGACGTGGTGGGCGTGACCGCGCTGGAAATGGAAACCGGCGAGATCTACATCTTCGAAGCCAAGACCACGGTGCTGGCCACCGGCGGCGCGGGCCGCATCTGGGCCGCCTCCACCAATGCCTTCATCAACACCGGCGACGGCCTGGGCATGGCCGCCCGCGCCGGCCTGCCGCTGGAAGACATGGAGTTCTGGCAGTTCCACCCGACCGGCGTGGCCGGCGCCGGCGTGCTGATTACCGAAGGCGTGCGCGGCGAGGGCGGCATCCTGCTGAACAAGGACGGCGAGCGCTTCATGGAGCGCTACGCGCCCACCTTGAAGGACCTGGCGCCGCGCGATTTCGTGTCGCGCTCGATGGACCAGGAAATCAAGGAAGGCCGCGGCGCCGGCCCCCACGGCGACTACGTGCTGCTCAAGCTGGACCACCTGGGCGCCGATACCATCAACAAGCGCCTGCCGTCGATCCGCGAAATCGCGCTCAAGTTCGCCAACGTCGACCCGATCAAGGAACCGATCCCGGTCGTTCCGACCATCCACTACCAGATGGGCGGCATCCCGACCAACTACTACGGCCAGGTGGTCGTGCCCAAGGACGGCAACCCCAACTCCGTGGTCAACGGCCTGTACGCCATCGGCGAATGCTCGTGCGTGTCGGTGCACGGCGCCAACCGCCTGGGCACGAACTCGCTGCTCGACCTGGTGGTGTTCGGCCGCGCCGCCGGCAACCACATCGTCGCCTCCAGCCTGAAGCAGCGTTCGCACAAGGACCTGCCGGCCGACGCCGCCGACTTCACGCTGGGCCGTGTCGACGCGATGGAAAGCCGCAAGCAGGGCGAGCGCGTGCAGCACGTGGCCAACGACATCCGCAATTCCATGCAGCGCCACTGCGGCGTGTTCCGCACCCAGGTCCTGCTGGACGAGGGCGTGCAGCAGATCAACGAGCTGGCCGAACGGGCCAAGAGCGCGGCGATCCAGGACCATTCCAAGGTCTTCAACATGGCCCGCGTCGAGGCGCTGGAACTGGACAACCTGGTCGAAGTGGCCAAGGCGACCATCGTGTCGGCCGCCGCCCGCAACGAAAGCCGCGGCGCCCATGCGCACAGCGACTTCCCCGAGCGCGACGACCAGAACTGGCTGCGCCACTCGCTGTGGTATTCCGAAGGCAGCCGCCTCGAGTACAAGCCCGTGACGCTGAAGCCCCTGACCGTCGACAGCTTCCCGCCCAAAGCGAGAACCTTCTAAACCGCTATTACATCCCCTTCCCAGGGGGCAGCGGATCCGGCTCCGCCGGTCCGCCAGCACCGCCCCCTGGGGGACGCGCGCAGCGCGTAGGGGGAACAAATTTTGGAGTGTCTTTCATGAGTGCCAAGCGCATTGTGAAGTTCGAGATCTACCGCTACGACCCGGACAAGGACGAGCGTCCCTACATGCAGAAGCTCGAGGTCGAGCTCGGCCCGAACGACAAAATGCTTCTTGACGCGCTGGTGCGCATCAAGAACGACGTCGACGACAGCCTGTCGTTCCGCCGCTCGTGCCGCGAGGGCGTGTGCGGTTCCGACGCGATGAACATCAACGGCAAGAACGGCCTGTCGTGCACGACCAACCTGCTCGACCTGAAGCAGCCCATCGTGCTGCGCCCGCTGCCCGGCCTGCCCGTGATCCGCGACCTGATCGTGGACATGACGCACTTCTTCAATCAGTACCACTCGATCAAGCCCTTCCTGATCAACGACGCGCCCCCTCCCGAGAAGGAGCGCCTGCAGTCGCCCGAGGCGCGCGAAGAGCTGGACGGCCTGTACGAGTGCATCCTGTGCGCCTGCTGCTCGACCTCGTGCCCGTCGTTCTGGTGGAACCCGGACAAGTTCGTCGGTCCGGCCGGCCTGCTGCAGGCCTACCGCTTCCTGGCCGACAGCCGCGATGAAGCGACCGGGGAACGTTTGGATAATCTCGAGGATCCATATCGTCTGTTCCGTTGTCACACCATCATGAACTGCGTCGACGTCTGTCCCAAGGGGCTCAACCCCACCCGGGCGATAGGCAAGATCAAGGAAATGATGGCCCGGCGCGCGGTCTGAGGCCGTGGTGCCGGAGTTTTCCCTGCATGACCGGACACGCCTGCGCTGGCGCGCCCGGCGGGGCCTGCTCGAGAACGACCTGATTCTGACGCGTTTCCTGGACGCCTGCGAATCCCAGCTCACGGACACCGACGTGGCAGAGCTGACACGGTTGCTCGAGCTGACCGATAACGAGTTGCTGGACTATCTGCTGGCCCGCAAGGAGCCGGAAGGTGAGCTGGCGACGCCTGCCATGCAGGACTTGCTGACGCGGCTGCGTTCGGTGTGAGCCAGCCTAAGTCCCGTATGTAATAGTTTTGATGGAAGAGGAATCCCGATGAAACTGTCCGACAAGAAAGCGACCCTGACCTTCTCCGATGGGAGCCCGGGCGCCGAGTTTCCGGTTTATGAAGGCACGATCGGCCCGTCGGTCGTCGATATCCGCAAGCTGTACGCGCAAACCGGGATGTTCACGCTGGACCCTGGTTTCATGTCGACCGCCGCTTGCTCGTCGAGCATCACCTACATCGACGGCGACAAGGGCGAACTGCTCTACCGCGGCTACCCGATCGACCAACTGGCGGTCAAGTGCGACTTCCTGGAAACCTCGTACCTGATCCTGAACGGCGAGTTGCCCAACGCCAAGCAGAAGGCCGAGTTCAATGACCTGGTGACTCGTCACACCATGGTCAACGAGCAGCTGCAATTCTTCCTGCGCGGTTTCCGCCGCGACGCCCACCCGATGGCCGTGCTGACCGGCCTGGTTGGCGCGCTGTCCGCCTTCTACCACGACTCGCTCGACATCACCCAGCCCAAGCACCGCGAAATCTCGGCCATCCGCCTGGTCGCGAAGATGCCCACGCTGGTGGCGATGGCCTACAAGTACTCGATCGGCCAGCCCTACGTCTATCCGAAGAACGACCTGTCCTACACGGGCAACTTCCTGCGCATGATGTTCGCCACGCCGTGCGAAGAGTACGTGGTCAACCCCGTCATCGAGCGCGCGCTGGACCGCATTTTCATCCTGCACGCCGATCACGAGCAGAACGCCTCGACCTCGACCGTGCGCCTGTGCGGCTCGTCGGGCACCAACCCGTTCGCGGCCATCGCCGCGGGCGTGGCTTGCCTGTGGGGCCCGGCCCACGGCGGCGCGAACGAAGCCGCGCTGCAGATGCTGGAAGACCTGCTGGCTGCCGGCGGCGTCGACAAGCTGGGCGAGTTCGTCGCCAAGGTCAAGGACAAGAACTCGGGCGTACGCCTGATGGGCTTCGGCCACCGCGTCTACAAGAACTACGATCCGCGCGCCAAGCTGATGCAGGAAACCTGCCGCGAAGTGCTGGAAGCGCTCGGCCTGCAGGACGATCCGCTGTTCAAGCTGGCCATGGCCCTGGAAAAGATCGCCCTGGAAGACGATTACTTCGTCCAGCGCAAGCTCTACCCGAACGTGGACTTCTACTCGGGTATCGTCCAGCGCGCCATCGGCATCCCGACCCAGCTGTTCACGGCCATTTTCGCGCTGGCCCGCACGGTTGGCTGGATCGCCCAGTGGGACGAAATGATCTCCGATCCGGACTACAAGATCGGCCGTCCGCGCCAGTTGTTCACCGGCTCGCCCTCGCGCGACGTGCCGGATCTGGACAAGCGTTGATCCTGTGCCGGCGGCTTGCCGCCGGCGCCGCCCCAGCCGTTCAGAGAAAACCGCCTGTTGCGAGACAGGCGGTTTTTTTTCAGCCGGAAGAAGCGTCGCGGAAGAGCTTTGGGGGCATTTCCCGTTTTTGCTGGAGAGGAGGAACCAATCCGGCGCGGGGCGGGTCTGTGGAAGCAGCAGGATCGGCCCTTCCGGCAGTAGGGGAAACCGCCACAGTCGAATGGGTTTTCCGAGCGGTGCCGGATCCTAAATGCTATGCTTTACAAGTTTATTGGTTTGTTGTCCTGTCCTGTAATTTTTCTGTCAACCGCCTTCTGCACTAGCTATCCGCTAATCGGCCGAGCCGTGTCGCGGAAGGTCCGTCCTGCATCGAACGGGTGAAACACCCGGCAAGGTGAAGCGCAAATCATGTCCAGCATCCAAGAATCCAGCACCTCCTATTTGTTCGGGGGCAATGCGCCGTACGTAGAAGAGCTCTACGAGGCCTACCTCGACAACCCGGGTTCCGTTCCCGACAACTGGCGCAACTATTTCGACCAGTTGCAGCACACACCGGCGGTCGACGGCCAGGAATCGACCCGCGACCAGGCCCATGCCCCGGTTATCGAATCCTTCGCGCAGCGCGCCCGCGCCAACGCCTTCCTGCCCCGCGCCGCCGAAAGCGACCTCTCGGTAGCCGGCAAGCAAGTCCACGTCCAGTCCATCATTGCCGCGTACCGCTACCTGGGCGCGCGCTGGGCCGACCTCGATCCGCTGCAGCGCCAGGAGCGCCCCGCGATCCCCGAGCTGGAGCCCAGCTTCTACGGCCTGACCGAGGCCGACATGGACAAGGTCTACTCCGCCACCAACACCTACTTCACGACCGCCGAGCACATGACGCTGCGCGAGATCGTGAAGGCGCTGCGCGACACGTATTGCCGCAGCATCGGCGTCGAGTTCATGCACGTGTCCGACCCGGTCATCAAGCGCTGGATCCAGCAGCGCCTGGAAAGCACGCAAGCCACCCCCAGCCTGTCGGCCGACCAGAAGAAGCACGTGCTGGACCGCCTGACCGCCGCCGAAGGCCTGGAGCGCTACCTGCACACCAAGTACGTCGGCCAGAAGCGTTTCTCGCTGGAAGGCGGGGAGAGCTTCATCCCCTCCATCGACGAACTGATCCAGCATGCCGGCGAATGCGGCATCCAGGAAGTCGTCCTGGGCATGGCCCACCGCGGTCGCCTGAACGTGCTGGTCAACACCCTGGGCAAAATGCCCAAGGACCTGTTCGCCGAATTCGAGGGCAAGTACAACGACGGCGGCCTGGCTGCCGGCGACGTGAAGTACCACAAGGGTTTCTCGAGCGACATCTCGACCCGCGGCGGCCCCGTCCACGTGTCGCTGGCCTTCAATCCCTCGCACCTGGAAATCGTCAACCCGGTGGTCGAGGGCAGCGCGCGCGCCCGCCAGGAGCGCCGCGGCATGGAGGGCGGCAAGCAGGTGCTGCCGGTGCTGGTGCACGGCGACGCGGCCTTCATCGGCCAGGGCGTCGTGATGGAAACCCTGAACCTGGCCCAGACCCGCGGCTACGGCACGGGCGGCACGGTCCACTTGGTGATCAACAACCAGATCGGCTTCACCACCTCCGATCCCCGCGATACGCGCTCGACGCTGTATTGCACGGACGTGGTCAAGATGATCGAAGCCCCGGTGCTGCACGTGAACGGCGACGACCCCGAAGCCGTCGTGTTCGCCACGCGCCTGGCGCTGGACTTCCGCGTCGAGTTCCAGAAAGATATCGTCGTGGACATCGTCTGCTTCCGCAAGCTGGGCCACAACGAGCAGGACACCCCGGCGCTGACCCAGCCGCTGATGTACAAGCGCATCGGCCAGCACCCCGGCACGCGCAAGCTGTATGCCGACAAGCTGGCGGTGCAGGGCGTGATCGGCGCCGACGAGGGCGACGAATACGTCAAGCGCTTCCGCGCCGCGATGGACGAAGGCCGCCACACGGTCGACCCGGTCCTGACCGACTACAAGAACAAATACGCCGTCGACTGGTCGCCCTTCCTGGGCCGCAAGTGGACCGACGCCGGCGACACCGCCATGCCGCAGGCCGAGCTCAAGCGCCTGGGCGAGCGCATCACCACGGTGCCGGAAGGCTTCAAGGTCCACCCGATCGTCGAGAAGGTGCTGGCCGACCGCCGCGCCATGGCGCGCGGCGAGATGAACCTCGACTGGGGCATGGGCGAGCACCTGGCCTTCGCCAGCCTGGTGGCTTCGGGCTACCCGGTGCGCCTGACCGGCCAGGATTCGGGCCGCGGCACGTTCACGCACCGCCACGCCGTCCTGCACGACCAGAAGCGCGAGCGCTGGGATTCGGGCGTGTACGTGCCGCTGCAGAACGTGTCCGACGCGCAGGCGCCGTTCCGCGTCATCGACTCGCTGCTGTCCGAAGAAGCCGTGATGGGCTTCGAATACGGCTACTCGACCGCCGAGCCCAACTCGCTGGTCATCTGGGAGGGCCAGTTCGGCGACTTCGCCAACGGCGCCCAGGTCGTGATCGACCAGTTCATCAGCTCGGGCGAAGCCAAGTGGGGCCGCCAGTCGGGCCTGGTGCTGATGCTGCCGCACGGCTACGAAGGGCAGGGCCCCGAGCACTCGTCGGGCCGCGTCGAGCGCTTCCTGCAACTGTGTGCCGACACCAACATGCAAGTAGTGCAGCCGACCACCGCCGCGCAGATCTTCCATCTGCTGCGCCGCCAGATGATCCGCCAGTTCCGCAAGCCGCTGGTCATCTTCACGCCCAAGTCGCTGCTGCGCAACAAGGACGCCGGTTCGCCGCTGTCCGACCTGAGCAAGGGCTCGTTCCAGACGCTGATCCCCGAAGTCGAAGAGGGCATCGATCCGGCCAAGGTCAAGCGCGTGCTGCTGTGCTCGGGCAAGGTCTACTACGACGTGGTCGCCTCGCGCAAGGATCGCGGCGCCAACGACGTGGCCGTGCTGCGGGTGGAACAGCTCTATCCGTTCCCGCACAAGGTCCTGACGGCCGAGTTCAAGAAGTACCCGAACGCCACCGAGGTGGTCTGGGTGCAGGACGAGCCGCAGAACCAGGGCTCGTGGTTCTACGTGCAGCACCATCTGTACGAGAACATGTCCGCCGGCCAGAAGCTCGCCTACGCAGGCCGTCCCGCCTCGGCATCGCCGGCGGTCGGCTACTACTCCAAGCACATGGAGCAGCTCAAGGCCCTGCTGGACCAGGCCTTCGGCCGCCTCAAAGGCGTCGTGCTGACGAAGTAATCCTCCCGGCCGGGGCCGCGCGAACGCGGCTCCGGCCGTCCGGCCTTTGCGCGCCGGATGACGAAAGAACTCCCAAACTTGCGGAAACACTGACATGGCAATAGTCGACGTAAAAGTCCCCCAATTTTCTGAATCGGTTTCGGAAGGCACGCTGCTGACCTGGAAGAAGAAGCCGGGCGAAGCCATCTCGCGCGACGAGATCGTGATTGAAATCGAAACCGACAAGGTCGTGCTGGAAGTGCCGGCGCCGGCCGACGGCGTGCTGGCCGAGATCGTCAAGAGCGACGGCAGCACCGTGGCCTCGGAAGAAGTCATCGCCAAGATCGACACCGAAGGCAAGGCCGCTGCCGCTCCCGCTGCCGCTCCCGCTGCCGCTCCCGCCCCGGCGGCTGCTCCGGCCGCCGCCGCGCCTGCCGCTGCCCCCGCTTCCTCGATCCCGTCGCCCGCCGCCGCCAAGCTGCTGGCCGAGCAGGGCATCGCGCCCGAATCCGTCGCAGGCACCGGCCGCGGCGGCCGCATCACCAAGGGCGACGCCCTGGGCGCCGCCGCTGCCCCGGCTTCCGCCGCCAAGCCCGCGCCCGTCGTCAACGAGGCCGCCACGCTGGTCAACGGCCGTCCGGAACAGCGCGTGCCGATGAGCCGCCTGCGCGCCCGCGTCGCCGAGCGCCTGCTGCAGTCGCAAGCCGAGAACGCCATCCTGACCACGTTCAACGAGGTCAACATGCAGGCCGTGATCGACCTGCGCGCGAAGTACAAAGACAAGTTCGAGAAGGAGCACGGCGTCAAGCTGGGCTTCATGTCCTTCTTCGTGAAGGCCGCCGTGGCGGCCCTGAAGCGCTACCCGGTCATCAACGCCTCGGTCGACGGCAAGGACGTGGTCTACCACGGCTACTTCGACATCGGCATCGCCGTGGGCAGCCCGCGCGGTCTGGTCGTGCCCATCCTGCGCAACGCCGACCAGCTGAGCCTGGCCGACATCGAGAAGAAGATCGCCGAATTCGGCCAGAAGGCCAAGGAAGGCAAGCTGAGCCTGGACGATCTGACCGGCGGCACGTTCTCGATCTCCAACGGCGGCACCTTCGGCTCGATGCTGTCCACCCCCATCATCAACCCGCCGCAATCGGCCATCCTCGGCGTGCACGCCACCAAGGACCGCGCCGTGGTGGAAAACGGCCAGATCGTCATCCGCCCGATGAACTACCTGGCGATGTCGTACGACCACCGCATCATCGACGGCCGCGAAGCCGTGCTGGGCCTGGTCGCCATGAAGGAAGCCCTGGAAGACCCGCAGCGCCTGCTGCTGGATATCTGACCCCCCTACGCGCTTACGCGCGCCCCCCAGGGGGCGATGCGGGTGGACCGGCGGAGCCGGATCCACCGCATCCTGGGTTACCACCACGCTAGTGGGGGACGGCCCGGCGCCCTGGGTTAAGCGGGTCCTTCTAACTGGAAAAATGAAATGAGTAAGCAATTCGACGTCGTCGTCATCGGTGCCGGTCCCGGCGGGTACATCGCCGCGATCCGCGCCGCCCAGCTGGGCATGTCGGTCGCCTGCATCGACGCCTGGAGCAACGCCAAGGGCGCCCCGGCGCCTGGCGGTACGTGCACCAACGTGGGCTGCATCCCTTCGAAGGCACTGCTGCAATCGTCCGAGTATTACGAGCATGCCGGCCACCACTTCGCCGACCATGGCATCGAGGTCAAGGGCCTGGGCCTGGACCTGGCCAAGCTGATCGCGCGCAAGGACACGGTCGTCAAGCAGAACAACGACGGCATCCTGTTCCTGTTCAAGAAGAACAAGGTCACCTTCTTCCACGGCACGGGCGCGTTCTCGGGCCAGGTCGACGGCGGCTGGTCGATCAAGGTGACGGGCAAGGCCGAGGAAGAGCTCGTGGCCAAGCACGTCATCGTCGCCACCGGTTCCAGCCCGCGCGCGCTGCCGGGCCTGCCGTTCGATGAAAAACAGGTGCTGTCCAACGACGGCGCGCTGGCCATCGGCAGCGTGCCCAAGCGCCTGGGCGTGATCGGCGCCGGCGTGATCGGCCTGGAACTGGGCAGCGTGTGGCGCCGCCTGGGCGCCGAGGTCACCGTGCTCGAAGCCATGCCGGCTTTCCTGCCGGCCGCCGACGAGCAGATCGCCAAGGAAGCGCTGAAGGTCCTGACCAAGCAGGGCCTGAAAATCAACCTGGGCGTCAAGATCGGCGACGTCAAGGCCGCGTCCAAGAACGTCACGGTCAAGTACACCGACGCCGCGGGCGCCGAGCAGTCGCTGGCCGTGGACAAGCTGATCGTCTCGATCGGCCGCGTACCCAACACCCAGGGCCTGAACGCCGAAGGCGTGGGCCTGAAGCTGGACGAGCGCGGCTTCATCGCCGTGGACGACGACTGCCGCACCGGCCTGCCCAACGTCTGGGCCGTCGGCGACGTCGTGCGCGGCCCGATGCTGGCGCACAAGGCGGAAGAAGAGGGCGTTGCCGTGGCCGAGCGCATCGCCGGCCAGCATGGCCACGTCAACTTCAACACCATCCCGTCGGTCATCTACACCTCGCCCGAGATCTCGTGGGTGGGCAAGACCGAGCAGGCGCTCAAGACCGAAGGCCGCGAGTACAAGGTCGGCACCTTCCCGTTCCTGGCGAACGGCCGCGCCCGCGCGCTGGGCGACACCACCGGCCTGGTCAAGGTCATCGCCGACGCCAAGACGGACGAGATCCTGGGCGTGCACATCGTCGGCCCGCAAGCCTCCGAACTGATTTCGGAATGCGTGGTGGCCATGGAGTTCCGCGCGGCGTCGGAAGACATCGCCCGCATCTGCCATGCGCACCCCTCGCTGTCCGAGGCCGTCAAGGAAGCCGCGCTGGCGGTGGACAAGCGTGCGCTGAATTTCTGAGCGATACGGGCTAGTCGGAGAAAACCGCCGCGCGCAAGCCGGCGGTTTTTTCTTTTTGGGGCGCCGGGAGGGCGGAGTTACCGCTCCTGGCCGGCGCGGCAGTGCGTGCCGGCTCCGCTAGTTTCCGTGGACGCAGGCCAGAAGCTCCCAGTGCCCGCTCATCAGTCCGTCCGGCATCCGGGATGCGGCCACGCGCGCGCTGCTGGGCCAGGCATCGCGCCTGACCTGCAGCCCGGCGTAGATGCCGTAGCCTTCGCCGCAGGCGATGCGTCCATTTGCCTCGATGCCTTCGCCGGAGCGGATCGCGCCTTGGGCCAGGATGTCCTCGGCGGCGCGGATGCCCCAGCCCGCATCGATATGGTTGTCTCCGACGATGCTGCCGCCGGCGAGCATGCCCTGGCCGGCGATCAGGTCATGCGCGGCGCGCAGGTCCGCCCCGGCGCGGATGCCGCGCTCGCAGCGCACGGCATGGCCGGCTTCGATGCTGCCGTCCGCCTGGAGCATCAGCTTGACCTGGATGTCGCCGCCTGCGCGGATGTCCCATTTGGCGCGGCATTGGCCGCCCGATTCCAGCACTGTCCCGGCCTCTATCCCCCAGCCGGCTTCGATGTCGCCGCCGGCGCGGATGTGGCCGCCGCTGGCCAGGTTGCCGCCGGTCTCGATGTCCGCGCCGGCGACGATCGCCGTGCCCGCGCGTATGCCGCCACGGGCGCGCAGGCTCGCGCCGGTGCGGACCAGGGTGTCCACGCGAATGTCCTGGCTGACTTCGAGGGTGCCGGCGAAGACGATGGCATGGGCCTCGACGCTATCGAGCCGCAGCACGGCGTCGATCGGGCCGAACTGGTCCAGCAGCCAGCAGGCGTCGTCGATCCGGCCGGCTGCGACCAGCGCATCCAGCACAGGCTGATAATCCCCCTGGCCCTGGTGGTCGCGGATGAACCAGCGGTAGCCGCTGGTGCAGGGGTTCTTGGCTTTGACGAATTGCTTGGTGAGGTCCATGGCGTCCGGGCTCTGGTGATGAGCGGAAGCGTCCGCATGGCGGGAGGCCATGCGGACGTGCGGGCGCTGTTCCGACGAGACCGCTGGGCGGCCATCGGAATGCGCGAGAGCGTGAGGACTGGCCGTTAGCCGGGTTTGGAGCGCGCGTAGGCGGAACGCGAAGCGGCTTCCTGCGCGTCGAGGAACAGGGTTTTCAGAGCCTGGGGGAAACTGTAGGGAGCGAAATCGCCGTGCGCCGCGGGGCCTGGCGCTAGGCGCCACAGGCGTGGTCCGGTCAGGGCGGGCCACCGCGAACAGAGCAGGGCGGGGCGGTAAGGCATGACGAAATTCCGGGCAATCGCAGCCATGCGGAACATGGGCAGCAGCGGCATGCTACCAGTTGGCGCCGGATCGTCAAGTCGGCGCTTGTTCGGGCCCCGGATCAGGCATCCTCGCTCGGGTCGAAGTCCAGCCGGCGCATCGCATCGGCCAGCGAGATCCGCGAGCGCTCGTAGTCCGCCCAGGGCGTGTTGCCCGTGGCCAGCCGATCGCCCAGCACGTACAGGCTCCAATGCGCCGAACCGGTCAGCGTATCCAGTTCGTCCCAGCCGACGGGCACGGATACGGCCAGCCCCGGCCGCGCGCGCACCGACCAGGCGCAGACGGTCGTTGCCCCGAAGCCGTTGCGCAGATAGTCGATGAATATCTTGCCCACGCGGTTGCGCGGCCCGCTCTTGGCCACGAAATGGCTGGGCAGGGTGGCGGCCAGATGCTGGACGATGGCGCGCGAGAACCCCTTCACCGCATCCCAGCCGTACTCGGGCCGCAGCGGAACGACGATGTGCATGCCCTTGCCGCCGCTGGTCTTGAGAAAGGCCGGCAAGCCGAGTTCCTGCAGGAAGACGCGCACCAGCCGAGTTCCTTCCTGGATCCGGAGCCAGTCCACGCCTTCGCCCGGGTCCAGGTCGAACGTCATTCTGTCGGGGGTGGAAATGGCATGGTCCACGCCGTTCCAGGTGTGCAGTTCGATGGTGTTCATCTGCGCCACCGACAGCAGGCCTTGCAGGTTGTCGATCTTCATCAGCGGAGGATGGCCGGGATCCAGTTCCTGGGGCAGTCGCACGACCCCGGGCAGCGCCGCCCGGTCGGCATGTTTCTGGAAGAAGAGCTCGCCGCCTATGCCGTCGGGCGCTCGGACGAGGGCGACGGGGCGATCTTTGAGATGGGGCAGGATGAGCGGCGCGAGCGCGGCGTAGCATTGAATGAGCTGCAGCTTGGTGATGCCGCTCTGCTTGTCGATGACCCGGCCGGGATGGGTGACGCGGAAGGAAGAGGGCAGGCCGTTGCTCTGCATGGTTTCGGACTCCTTGGGAGGCGCCGTGGGCCGTTCGCGCACCACCGCCTGCGCGGGTTTGTCGGCGCGCAGGCCGCGGAATACGCCTTGCCGGATGTGGCCGCCCGCTGTCCACTCGGCGAACGACACCTCGGCCAGCAGTTCGGGACGGACCCAATGCGCGCGGCCCATGCCGGCAGTATTGCGCACGAAAGGCGGCTGCGGCGCGGCGAGATCATCCAGGCGCTTTTTCAACGACGCCAGCGTGCGTTGATCGAAGCCCGAGCCCACGTTCCCCGCATAGCGCAGTGTGCCGTCCTCATCGTAGAACCCCAGCAGGAGCGCGCCCAGCCCCGTCCTGCTGCCTTTGGGGTCGGTATAGCCGCCGATGACGAATTCCTGCCGGTTCTGGCATTTGAGCTTGATCCAGTCCGAGGAACGCCCCGAACGGTAGCCGCCGTCCTTGCGCTTGCCGATTACCCCTTCGAAGCCGAGCTTGCAGGCCGAGGCCACCAAATCGCGCGGCAGGGCGTCGAAGTCGTCGCTGAACCGCACCAGGGCCGGATCGGCGCCCGCCATCAGGCCGCGCAGGGTGGCGCGGCGATCGGTGAGCGGCAGTTGGCGCAGATCCCGGCCGGCATAGAAAGGAATGTCGAACAGGAAGTACACCGCGCCGCGCGCGCTGCCTGTCTCGAAGGCTTGCTGCAAGGCCTGGAAATCGGGGATGCCGTGTTCATCGGGCACGATGACTTCCCCATCCAGCCAGGCGTCGGCCAGTTGCATGGCGGCCAGGGCGTCGCGCAATTGCGCCAGTTTGTGGGTCCAGTCCTTGCCGGTTCGCGTGAACAGGCGGACCGTGCCGTTTTCGATGCGGGCCAGGACGCGGTAGCCGTCGAACTTCAACTCGTATTGCCAATGCTCGGCATCGGCCGGCGCGGCGTCGACCAGCGTAGCCAGCTGCGGTTCGAGGCTGGCCGGCAGTTCTGCATAGGCCGGCGCCGGCGGGGAGGCCTCCTCCGCGTCGGCTTGCGGGCCGGTCACCGCGTAGTCGTCCTGCTCCTTGATCAGCAGCCATGCCGGCTGCTTCTCCGCCTTGCGCATGCGCACCAGCGCCCACAACCCATGCAGTTTGGTGCCCCGAAGCTCGAACTTGAGCTTGCCGTCGCGATAGCCTTTGCGCGGATTCTCCAGCGGCACCCAGGTGCCGGCGTCCCAGATGGCAACCTCTCCCGCGCCGTAGTGCCCCTCCGGGATCCGGCCTTCGAAGCTGCCGTAGGACAACGGGTGATCCTCGACCTGGACCGCCATGCGCTTGACGCCCGGATCCAGGCTGGGTCCTTTGGGAATGGCCCAGCTCTTGAGCGTACCGTCGAGTTCCAGCCGGAAATCGTAGTGCAGGCGGCGGGCCGCATGACGCTGGACCACGAACGACAGCGCCTGGTCGCCTGGTTTGCCGCCCTCGGCCGGTTCGGGGGTGTGGGAAAAATCGCGTTTGGCGCGATAGGTTCGCAGATCGTCGCGCTTGGGCATGGCTGCGCTCCCCGATGTCCGTTAGGCGCTGTGCCGGGTTTTGCCGCCGCGGGTGCGGCTGCCGTTTCCGCTGCCGCCGCCGCGTGCGGACTTGGCGTCCCCTTTGTTTTTCTCCAGGCTGCGCTTGAGCAGTTCGGTCAGATCCACGATGTCGGCCGTGGGACGGCTTTCCTCCAGCGAGGCCATCGGCGTGACGGCCTCCGTTTCTTCGGCTTCGATCTTGGTCTGCACCAGTTGCAGGATCTTTTCCTTGAACTCGTCCTGGTAGCGTCCGGGCTCCCATTTATCGGTCATGTCGTCGATCAACTGCTCGGCCATTTTCATTTCGCGCGGCGAGATGCCGGCAGCCCGGGAGCCCTCCTCGGGAAGGTCGAGGTTCTCCCAGGAGCGGATTTCGTCGGCCCAGCGGAGCAGGTTCAGGATCAGCCCCGGTCCGGCGGGAATGAGCGCGGCCAGGTGCTGCTTGGTCTGGATCACGACGCGGGCGATGCCGACCCTTCCGGTCTTGAGCAGCGCCTCGCGCAGCAGGGCATAGACCTTGGCGCCCTTGCCCAGCGGGGCGAGGTAGTAGGGGCGTTCCAGGTAGACGAAGGGAATCTCGCTGGCTTGCACGAAGGCCTCGATTTCTATGGTCTGCGTGGACTCGGGATAGGCGGCGCGGATCTCGTCGTCCGACAGGAGCACGTAGCGCCCGTCCTCGTAGGCAATGCCCTTGACGATGTTTTCGCGGGTGATTTCGCGGCCGGTGCGCTTGTTGATGCGCTTGTAGCCTACCGGATCCATGGTGCGCTTATCGAGCCAGTCGAAATCCAGTTCGCTTTCCTGGGTAGCCGTATACAGCCCCACCGGGATATGGACCAGGCCGAAGCTGATCGCGCCTTTCCAGAGTGTGCGTGCCGTGGCGGCCATGGCGTGCCCCTTTGCGTGGATGTCGTGAAGACGTCCTATCCAGCATATCCGAGCCCGGCATGCCAACTGGTAGCAGACTGTTATCGGCGGCGGGGCGGCGACAGGTCTGGAAGCACATTCCGATACCGCGCGCCGGCCCCGGACGGGAGCGGGCGCGGCCGGCGGCCGACGTATACTCTTCCCTTTTGCCCGTCCGCAATGAACGTCCGCGAATACTACGAACACGCGTTGGCCGAGCGCGGGTTCAAGCCAGACGCCGCCCAGTGGGCGGCCATCGAGCGCCTGCAGCGTTACTACGATGACTGGGTGCAATTCAAGTCGCTGCGTTCGAATGCCCTCAAGCGCCTGCTGAAACGCCCCGGCGTGCCACGCGGCGTGTACATGTGGGGCGGAGTGGGGCGCGGCAAGAGCTTCCTGATGGATGCCTTCTACGCCACCGTGCCGGTGCGGCGCAAGACGCGCCTGCACTTCCACGAGTTCATGCGCGGCGTGCACCGCGAACTGGACGAGGTCAAGGGCATGGCCGATCCGCTCGATGAAGTGGCGCGCCGCATCGCGCGCCGCTACCGGCTGATCTGCTTCGACGAATTCCACGTTTCCGACGTGGCCGATGCGATGATCCTGTACCGGCTGCTGCTGGCGCTGTTCGAGAACGGCACCTCGTTCGTGATGACTTCCAACTACGAGCCGTCCACGCTTTATCCGGACGGCCTGCATCGCGATCGCATCCTGCCGGCGATCAAGCTGATCCAGGAAAAAATGGACGTGCTCAACGTCGATTCCGGCGTGGACTACCGCCGCCGCGCGCTCGAGCAGGTCGAGATCTACCACAGTCCGCTCGACGCGCAGGCCGATGCGTCGCTGGAGCAGGCCTTCGAGGCGCTGGCCGATACGCCGCCCATCGAACCGCCGGTGCTGTCCATCGAACACCGCCAGATCAAGGCGCGCAAGCTGTCCGGCACCGTGGTCTGGTTCGACTTCGCCACGCTGTGCGGCGGCCCGCGTTCGCAGAACGACTACCTCGAACTCGCCAGCCGCTTCCACGCGGTGATCCTGTCCGGCGTGCCGCGCATGGGGCCGCGCCAGGCTTCCGAAGCCCGGCGCTTCACCTGGCTGGTGGACGTGTTCTACGACCACAAGGTCAAGCTGATCATCTCGGCCGCCTGCGAGCCCGAGGAGCTCTATACCGAAGGGGCGCTGGCCAACGAGTTCCACCGCACCGTCTCGCGCCTGCTGGAAATGCAGTCGCGCGAGTATCTCGACGCCGAGCGCAGGGCTGCCGCCACCTTGTAGCGGCGGCCGGCTTGCCCGTTTGCGCAGATGCTTATGCGAACTGCGCATTTCCAGCATCGCGGGCGCGGCAACATAATGTCTCTTTTGGACTTGCGGTCCCGAAGCCGGGCGCGTTGTTGCGCGCCTGCGGGACATGAGCGGGGAGAGGCGACATGTTCGAGGGTTTTTCGACGGCGGATATCGAGACCGCCGGGGCGCGCATACACCTGCGCCATGGCGGCAGCGGGCCGCCGCTGCTGCTTTTGCACGGCAATCCCGCCACGCATCTGAGCTGGCATCGCATCGCCGACCGCTTGGCCGAGCGCTATACCGTGGTGGCGGCCGACCTGCGCGGCTATGGCGACAGCATCGGCCCGCGCGACGGCGGCGCGCGGCACGAACATTATTCTTTCCGCGCGATGGCCCAGGACCAGGTCGAGGTCATGCGCGCGCTGGGCTTCGACAGTTTCTACGTCGCGGGCCACGACCGCGGCGGCCGGACGGTGCACCGGATGTGCCTGGATCATCCCGGACGGGTGCGCAAGGCCGCGATCCTGGACATCCTGCCCAGCCAGCATGTGTGGACGCACGTCGACAAGAAGTGGGCGACCGATGCCTGGCACTGGACGTTCATGATCCAGCCCGAGCCGTTTCCCGAACGGCTGATGGGCAGCGTGCCGGCGGACTGGTTCATGCGCCACAAGCTTTCCAAGAACGGGCGCGGGCTGGACTTCTTCCCCAAGGAAGTCTTCGACGAGTACGTGCGCTGTTTCAACGAGAAGACCATCCACGCCTCGTGCGAGGATTACCGCGCCTGCGCCTCCATCGATCTCGAGATGGACACCGCCGACATCCAGGCCGGCAACAAGGTCGCCGCGCCGCTGCTGGTCTTGTGGGGCCGCCATGGCGGCGTGGGCGCGGCCGGGGACGTGCTGTCGATCTGGCAGGAGCGCGCCGCGCTGCCGGTGGTAGGCGGCGCCACCGAATCCGGCCACTACGTGCCGGAAGAGGACCCCGAATCCACCTACCGGTGGTTCGTGCGCTTCTTCCAGGACTGATCGGCAAGGGGCTTCCCGCTTTCTTGCAGGACATCCGGCGCGGCCGAGCGGGCCGGGCCGGCGTTCGTCCGTCCGCATCGCGGCATCGCGCCCGCCGCGCCATTAGTTCATGTCGAGAATGTAGTAGGAGCGGGCCGGAGCGATCCCTAAGATGATTTCACCCATTCAGCAATACAGCCCACGCCGCGGAGGCTGGACAGGCGGGTGAGCGCCGTCGCGCCCGCCCACGCTCCGCGGCTTCATGGAGCAGGATACGTGAGCGCACGCCGACAGCTTTCCCTCAATCTTTTCGTCTACCCCGCGGGCCACCACGAGGCCGCGTGGCGCTATCCGCAGACCGGCCTCGATACGCTGCAGGACCTCGGCTACTACCAGGCGCTCGCGCAGCGCGCCGAGCAGGCGACGTTCGACGCCATCTTCCTGGCCGACAGTCCGGTGCTGCCCGAGAACATCCGGTATGCGGCGCGATTCCGCCTCGAGCCCCTGACCTGGCTGTCCGCGATCGCCGCCGCGACCTCGCACATCGGGCTGATCGGCACGGCCACCACGACATATACCGAACCGTACAACCTGGCGCGCCAGTTCGCCGCGCTCGACCACCTGAGCGGAGGCCGGGCAGGCTGGAACATCGTTACGACGCACGAGGGCAAGTCGCCGCTGAACTTCGGCCTCGATGCGCATCCGGAGCACGGCGACCGCTACGCACGCGCCACCGAGTTCCTCGACGTGGCGGGCAAGCTGTGGGATAGCTGGGAGGACGACGCGCTGCTGGCGGATCGGGCTTCGGGCGTCTTCGCAGACACCGCAAAGATTCATCCGATCCGCCACGTGGGCAAGTATTTCCGGGTGGGCGGCGCGCTCAGCACCTCGCGCTCGCCGCAGGGCCGGCCGGTGTACGTGCAGGCGGGGTCGTCGGAAGAAGGCCGATCGTTCGCGGCGCGCTTCGCCGAGGCCATCTTCACGGCCCACCAGACGCTCGACGGCGCCAGGCAGTTCTACACCGACATCAAGCGCCGGGCGGTCGCCCTGGGGCGGAGCGCCGAGCACATCAAAGTGCTGCCCGGCATCAGCGCATTCATCGGCAGCACCGAGGTCGAGGCGCGGCGCCTGGAGGAAGCGTTCGACGAACTGATCCAGCCCGAATTCTCCCTGGCGGAACTGTCGGCCCGGCTGGGCGTGGATTTCAGCCGCCACGACCTGGACGCCCCGGTCGCCGCCGAGCTGATCGACCGGCAGGGCAAGCTGGCTTCCTACAGCCGTTTCAAGCTGATCGTCGACATCATCGACCGCGAGCGGCCCACGCTGCGCCAACTGATCCGCCGCCTGGCCGGCGCGCGCGGCCACTTCGTGCTGGCGGGCACGCCCGAGCGCATCGCCGACGAGATCCAGCGCTGGTTCGAACAGGGCGCGGCCGACGGCTTCAATGTCATGCCGCCCTGGATGCCGGGCGGCTTCGAGCTGTTCGCCGACGAGGTCGTGCCCATCCTGAGGCGGCGCGGCCTCTTCCGCGAACGCTACGCGCACCGCACGCTGCGCGGCCACTACGGATTGCCGCGCCCCGAAAGCCAGTACGCCCAAGCCCGCCGGCAGACCGCCTGAGGTGAAGCTCCCCTTACGCGCTGACGCGCGCCCTGAATGGCGGGCCCCCGGCCGCTACGCGGCAGCTCCCCGAGGGGGCCTGGGCCCGCCTTGGGGCGGCCCGGCGCCGGGCCCAAGGGGCTCTACTTGCGGACCGGCGGAGCCGGATCCGCTGTGCCCTGGATCGGACACCCTCCCAACACCCTGAAAACATTATCGAGGACCTTGCTTACCATGACGCCCATTTTTCGCCTTCTTGCCACCCTGACCCTGGGCGCCGCCGCGCTGCCCGCCGCCTCCGCCCGCGCCGCGGGGGATTTCGACGCCAAGGTTCCACCGGATTTCCAATTGGTCGTGGCCGACCAGCGCCAGCAATTGCAGGTGGCTTTCGCCGCCTCCGGCGAACAGAAGAAACTTCCTTTCAAGGTCAAGTTCGCCGACTTCCGCGGCGGGCCGGCTATTCTCGAGGCCTTCCGCGGCGGCGCGCTCGACCTGGCCATCGTCGGCGATGCGCCGCCGGTGCAGGCCCACGTATCGGGCTATCCCTTGCCCATCGTCGGCGCCAAGCTGACCGACGCGCCCACCTATCGGTATGCGCTCAAGCCCGGTTCGGACATCCGCAAGCTCGGCGACCTGCGCGGCAAGAAAATCGCCTATGCGGAAGGGACGGCCGTCCAGCCCTTCGTGCTGGCCACGCTGCAGAAAGCGGGGCTGACCAAGAAGGACGTCACGCTGGTGCCGCTGCGCATCGTCGATTTCACCGATGCCGTGCGTACCGGCGAAGTCGACATCGCACCGATGAACGAGCCGCCGTTCTCGCGCTACCTCACCAGCTTCAAGAAGGACGGCGCCCAGGCGCTCGATCTCGGCGCGCAAGAGGGGCTGCCGCGCAACCTGAACTATCTCTATGCGAGCCAGACCTCGCTGCGCGACCCGGTGCGCACCGCCGCGATCGCCGCTTTCGTGCGGCATTGGGCGAAGGCGGTGCAATGGACCGAGGCCAACCCCGAAGCATGGATCAAGGCCTACTACGTCAAGAGCCAGAACCTGCCGGCGGACGTGGGCGCGACGGTGCACGCGTCGCAGGGCAAATCGTCGTTCCCGGCGCTGAGCGCGGTCGTGCCGCGCCAGCAGCACATCATCGACCTGATCCACGCCGCGGGCGAGATTCCCAAACGCCTGGAAGCGAAAGAAGAGTTCGACTTCCGTTTCGACCAGATCGGCGCCCAGGCCGCCAAGAGCGATCTTTGACGCGGGAGGATAGACGATGCAGCCACTGAACTCCGATACCCTCGTGCTGGACGGCGCGCCCGCGGCCGCGCCTGCCATTGTCCTGCCCTTGGTGGAAACCCGTTCCGGCGCGCAGCGCCTGGCGCCGCGCAAGCTGCCGCGCGGCGCCTACCTGCTCGGCCCCGCCGTGGTGCTGGTGCTCTGGCAACTTGCTTCCGAGGTAGGCTGGCTGCCGCCCCAGCTTCTGGCTCCCCCGTCGGCGGCACTGGCCACCGGCTATGAGCTATGGGTGGACGGCGCGCTGGGCGCGCATCTCATGGCGTCCGCGGTGCGCGCCTACAGCGGCCTGGTGCTGGGCGTCGTGCTGGGGCTGGTGCTGGCCCTGGTGTCGGGCCTGACCCGCAGCGGCGAGGCGGCCGTGGATGGACTGGTCCAGGTCAAGCGGGCGGTGCCGACCCTGGCCTTGATCCCGCTGGCGATCCTGTGGCTGGGCATAGGCGAAGCCATGAAGGTCACCATCATTACGCTCGCGGTGCTGGTTCCCGTGTACATCAACACGCATGCCAGCCTGCGCGGCATCGACCTGCGCTACGTGGAACTCGCGCGTACGCTCGGCCTGGGGCATGGCGAGTTTCTGAAACGCGTCGCTTTTCCCGGGGCGCTGCCGGGCTTCTTCACCGGACTGAGGCTGGCGGTGACCACGTGCTGGACGTCGCTGGTGGTGCTCGAACAGATCAACACCACCGAAGGCGTCGGGTTCCTGATGAACCGCGCGCGCGAATACGGGCAGACCGACGTCATCGTCGTCGGCCTGATCATCTACGCGGGGCTGGGACTGGTTTCGGACGCACTGGTGCGCGCCTGGGAACGCAGGACGCTCGCATACCGGAAGGCGCTGGGACAATGACGCAGATCCTGGAACGACACGCATCCGCGCCGGCGCAGGCCGCGCGGCGGCCGGTGAGGGTCCGCAACCTGGTCCGCGCATTCGGCGACAAGGTGGTGCTGGACAATGTTTCCATCGACATCGCGCCGGGCGAGTTCGTCGCGATCATAGGCAAGAGCGGTTCGGGCAAGAGCACCTTTCTGCGCGCGCTCGCCGATCTGGACGAAGGCGCGCGCGGCTCGGGGGCGATCACCGTGCCCGATCACCTCTCGGTGCTGTTCCAGGACTCGCGGCTGCTGCCCTGGGACTCCGTGCTCGACAACGTCATGCTCGGCCTGCGCGGGCCGGATCCCGGACGCCGCGCGCGCGAGGTGCTCGCGGCGGTCGGCCTGGCGGGCAAGGAAGACGCGTGGCCCAATACCCTGTCGGGCGGCGAACAGCAGCGCGTGGCGCTGGCCCGTTCGCTGGCGCGGGGGCCGCAGCTATTGCTGGCCGACGAACCGTTCGGCGCGCTCGATGCGCTGACCCGCATCAAGATGCACGACCTGCTGTTCCGGCTGGTGGAAGTGCACCGGCCCACGGTGCTGCTGGTGACCCATGACGTCGATGAGGCCCTGGTGCTGGCGGACCGGGTGCTGGTCATGGACGAGGGCAGCTTCCGTCTCGACGCGCGCGTCGACCTGCCGCATCCGCGCAACCGTTCGTCGGCGGCGTTCGACGCCCTGCGCAATCGGCTGCTGGATGCGCTGGGAGTGGCGGTCGGGGTCTGACCGGCGCGCCCGGCTGCGGTCCTCAGCGGCCGGGCTGCGCGGGCACAGCGGGCGCAGCCCGCCGGTCCGCGTCGATGGCCTGGCGCGCCACGGTCCAACTGGTGGCATTGGGACGGTTGTCGTCCAGCGGCGGCGGCGCGGCGTAGCTCGGGTAATGGTTGGCGATGGCGTCGCGCAACACGGCGGGCAGGGCATCGATACTCTCGACCGTCTGGCCCATGGCGTTGAACACCATCAGCCCCGGACGGCTCCCCATCTTCATGAACGGCAGCCACGGCGCGATGCGCACCCACGCCAGGGCCGCGTCGCCCGTATCGGCGTGCCGGTCCAGCAGCCGGGCGCGGTCGGCCACAAAGTCGAAGATCTCCATGGCGTGATAGTGGTTGCCGACGTGCTCCTGGTAGTCGCCGGCGAGCGGGTTGGGGTAGAACAGCGGGATTTCGCTGCGCGCGAACACGCGCTCGCCCTGGACGCGGAACGGGGAGGGGAAGGGCCGGCCCTGGCTATCGCGCTCGAAGAACGGCGGCATGTTCACGGGATCGTTGGCCACGTGCATGACGGGCACCTCGGCACCGGTCCACGGGTTGCGCCACGTCTCCAGCGGTTCGCCGCTCAGCGGGTCCAGGTACAGCATCAATTCGCGCGAGACCAGCCGGAATCCCGTGCCGCGTTCGGCGTCCTGCAGCGTGCCGCACTGGCGGATATTCATGCCTTCCACCTTGAACAGCAGCCGATCCGGTTCGCCTTCGCGCCGCGCCCACGCCTGGCCCGACCAATGGTAGACGACCGGCTTGGCGTCGACGGTCGAACAGAACAGCTTGCGCAGCGCGGCCAGCGCGTCGCTGGGCTGCGCGAGGTCCAGGTCGGCGGGCGAGGCGGGGCAGGTCTTCATGCGGTGGATTCCCAGGCAAGGAAAAAGCTCCGGCACGGTGTCGGCGCGCCGGAGCCCGATTGCGGACGCGTGGGATTATCGCATTGCCACCGTGGGCGCTAGCGCTTGAGCTTGGCGAAAGCCGCGGCCATCGCGCTTTCCGCCGGAGCGGACTGGCCGGAGAGACGATCGCGTCCGCGTCCCCCGCCGCCCGGACGAGGCGCGCCGCCACCGTCTCCGCCGCGCCGCACCGGCGCGGCATCGTCGTTGAGCCGCATCGTCAGCGCGATCCGCTGGCGCTGCAGATCCACTTCCTGCACCTTGACCTTTACCGTCTGGCCGACCCGCACCACGTCGCGCGGATCCTTGACGAATTTCTCCGCCAGGGCGGAGATGTGGACCAGGCCGTCCTGGTGCACGCCGATGTCGACGAAGGCGCCGAAGTTGGCGACGTTGGTCACCACCCCTTCGAGGATCATGCCGGGCTGCAGGTCTTTCAGCGTCTCGACGCCTTCCTGGAAGGTCGCGGTCTTGAACTCGGGGCGCGGATCGCGGCCCGGCTTCTCGAGTTCGCTGAAGATGTCCCGGACCGTGGGCAGGCCGAAGCGCTCGTCGGTGAACTCGGCGGGCGAGACGCCCTTGAGCGCGTCGCGGCTGCCGATCACCTTGCGGATGTCGGCTTGCAGTTTCGCAAGTATGCGTTCGACCACCGGATAGGCTTCCGGGTGGACCGAGGAGCAATCGAGCGGGTTGTCGCCGTTGGCCACGCGCAGGAAGCCGGCGGCCTGTTCGAAGGCTTTTTCACCGAAGCGGGGCACGTCCATCAGCTTGGCGCGCGAGGGGAAGGCGCCGTTCTGGTCGCGCCAGGCGACGATGTTCCTGGCCAGCGTGGCGTTCAGTCCGGAGACACGGGTCAGCAGCGGCGCCGAGGCGGTGTTCACGTCGACGCCGACGGCGTTCACGCAATCTTCGACCACGCTGTCCAGCATGCGCGCCAGTTCGCGCTGGTTGATGTCATGCTGGTACTGGCCCACGCCAATGGACTTGGGGTCGATCTTGACCAGTTCGGCCAGCGGATCCTGCAGGCGGCGGGCGATGGAGACGGCGCCGCGCAGGCTCACGTCCAGCTCGGGAAATTCGGCGGCGGCCAGTTCGGAGGCCGAATAGACCGAGGCGCCGGCTTCCGAGACGACGATGCGCGTCAGATTCAGATCGGGGTAGCGCTTCATCAGATCGGCCGCGAGTTTTTCCGTCTCGCGCGAGGCGGTGCCGTTGCCGATGGCGATCAGTTCGATCTGGTGGCGGCGCGCGATGCGGGCGAGGGCCTCGATCGAGCCGTCCCAGTCGCGGCGCGGTTCGTGCGGGTAGATCGTCGTGGTGTCGAGCAGCTTGCCGGTGCGGTCGATGGCCGCGACTTTCACGCCGGTGCGGATGCCGGGGTCCAGGCCGAGCACGTTCTTGGGGCCGGCGGGAGCCGCCAGCAGCAAGTCCTTGAGGTTGAGCGCGAAGACTCGGATCGCCTCGGCTTCGGCTTCGTCGCGCAGCCGGGCCAGGTTCTCGGTCTCGAACGAGGGCAGCAGCTTGACGCGCCAGGTCCAGCGGCAGACTTCGCCCAGCCATTTCTGGCGCGTCGAGACGTCCAGCCCGAACAGTCCGTCCAGCCCGACGAGCTTGGCCACGCGCGCCACGCAGGGGTGGGGCAGTTGTGCTTCCAGTTCGGATTCCAGGCCCAGGCGCAGTTCGAGCACGCCTTGCTGGCGGCCGCGCAGCAGCGCCAGCACGCGGTGCGAGGGCAGGGTGCGCAGCGGCTCGTTGAAGTCGAACCAGTCGCGGAAATTGGCGCCTTCGTTTTCCTTGCCGTCGGCGACCTTGGAGTACAGCAGGCCGGCGCCCCACAGGTAGTCGCGCAGGTTCTCCAGCACCTCGGCATTTTCCGAGAAGCGCTCGGTCAGGATGTCGCGGGCGCCGTCCAGCGCCGCCTTCACGTCGGCCACGCCGGCGTCGGCGTTTACATATTGCGCGGCGGCCGCCTGCGGATCCACGGCGGGATCGGCCAGGATGGCGTCGGCCAGGGGCTCCAGCCCGGCCTCGCGGGCGATCTGGGCGCGGGTGCGGCGCTTGGGCTTGTAGGGCGCGTACAAGTCTTCCAGGCGCTGCTTGGTATCGGCGGCGACCAGCGCCTGCTGCAGTTCGGGCGTGAGTTTGCCTTGCTGTTCGATGGACGCGAGGATCGCGGCGCGCCGGCTTTCCATGTCGCGCAGGTATTCCAGCCGCACTTCCAGGTTGCGCAGCACGGTATCGTCCAGCCCGCCCGTCGCCTCCTTGCGGTAGCGGGCGACGAAGGGCACGGTCGCGCCATCGTCCAGAAGTTCCACCGCCGCGGCGACTTGTGTCGCGCGAACGCCGAGTTCATTCGCGAGCTGGGCGATAATACGGGATTGGGCCTGGGCGTCGAGTGCCCCGACCCTGTCGGTGACCATAGCCATCGCGTCCGTCCTACCATGGAAAATGAAGCCGCGGATTTTGCCACAGTCTGAGAACATGCCCCGAATCGATCCCCGCCACGGCGTTACGCAATGTGTCGACCGCAACCCTGGCGGCCAGATTGCGCCGCGCGCTGGTGTGCGGCGCCTGCCCGCCCGTGCCCAAGCCTGGCTGCTTGCCCTGTCCCTGGCGCTGGCCGCGCTATTGCCTGCAGCGGCGGCAGGGGCGGCGGAACCCGTCTTCGCCTCCGTCGAGCAGGCCCAGGCGGCGGCCGAGGCCGCCCAGGCCGAATCCGACCGCTACAAGCAGCAGTACGAAGCGGACGCGGCGCAGTGCATGCATACGTTTTTCGCCAACCGCTGCGTGGAGCAGGCCCGCCTGCAACGCAACGAGGCGGTGATGCGCGCCGATTCGGCCAGGCGCCAGGCCGAGCTGTACATCCGCCGGGAAGCGTCGCGCGAGCGCCATGAGAAGCGCAACCTCGAGAATGCCAGCCGCGACCAGAAAGCCGCCGACAAGGCGGCGGGCAGGGCGCAGGAAACGGCGCCGCCCGCTGCGGCCGAACCGCCGCCGGCACCTGCCGCGGAGCGGGAAGCAGGCGAGCAGCGCCCGCAAGCATCTCCGCCCGCCGCCAGGCAGGCCGCTCCAGCCCCGGCTGCGCCGGCCGCCCCCGCACGGCCGGCCCGCGACGTGGACGATCCGGCCGTGCGGGCGCAGAATCGCGCCAATTTCGAGCGCAAGCAGGCCGAGGCGCGGGCATACGCGGAAAAACAGGCCGCCGAGCGCGCCGACGCCGAGGCCAAGCGTGCCCGCCGCCGCGCCGAACGCGAGGAGGAGGCCTCGCGCCTGAGGGCCTTGCAGCAGAACGCGGAACAACAGATTCCCGCCAGGAAACCATGATGGACGCCAGGATAGCCGCGCTGAACGAGCGCATCGTCGAATTGCAGACCGAGCACCGCGACCTGGACGCGGCGATCGACAAGCTCGCCGTCGATCCCATGGTGGACGAACTGCGCCTGCGCCGCCTGAAGAAGCGCAAGCTTCAGATCAAGGACCTCATCGTGGCGCTGCAGATGCAGCTCGTCCCGGACATTCCTGCATGAGCGACGTGGTCAACGCGCCGACGGTGGTGTCCGCGGCTACGCTGGGCGAGATCCGCGAAGTGTTCGAGGAGGGCGGTCCGCTGTCGCGCGGACTGAAGGGCTATCGGCCGCGCGCGCAGCAGATCGAATTGGCGGAAGCCATTTCCCGCGCCATCCAGGAGCGCGGCACGCTGGTGGCCGAGGCCGGCACCGGCACCGGCAAGACCTTCGCCTACCTGGTGCCGGTGCTGATGTACGGCGGCAAGGTGCTGGTCTCTACCGGCACCAAGACCTTGCAGGACCAGCTCTTCGCGCGCGATCTGCCGGCCGTGCGGGGCGCGCTGGGGCTGCCGGTGACCACCGCCTTGCTCAAGGGGCGCTCGAACTACCTGTGCCACTATCACCTGGAGCGCACGCTCGGTGACGGCCGCCTGGGGTCGCGCGCCGAAGTGGCGCAATTGCGCAAGATCGAGCTGTTCGCGCGCCAGACGCGCAGCGGCGACAAGGCCGAATTGGCCGACGTGCCCGAGAATGCCGAGATCTGGCACCGCGTCACGTCCACCCGCGACAACTGCCTGGGCTCGGAGTGCCCGTCGTTCCGCGAGTGCTTCGTGATGCAGGCGCGCAAGCGCGCGCTCGATGCCGATGTCGTGGTGGTCAACCACGCGCTGTTCCTCGCCGACCTGGCGCTCAAGGACGAAGGCATCACCGATTTGCTGCCCGCGGCGGACACCGTGGTGTTCGACGAAGCCCACCAGTTGCCCGCGGCGGCCACGCGCTTCTTGGGCGAGTCGGTGTCCTCGCACCAACTGCTGGATTTCGCGCGGGATGCGACCGTGGCCGGCCTCTCGCACGCGCGCGAAAGCGCGGACTGGGTCGCGCTGGGGCAGGCTGTCGAGCAGGCCGCCCGCGAACTGCGGCTGTCCTGTGCGGCCGTGGAGAAAATGCCCGGACAGCGCAGCACCTTCGACATGCTGCCCAGCCGCCAGGATTTCGGTGCGGCGGTGCAGGGCGTGATCGATGCCGTCCACACGCTGGGCCGCATCCTGGCGGCAGTAGGCGAGCGCCACCCCGACCTGGATCTGGCCGCCAAGCGCGGCCCGGCGCTGATCGCCTGCCTGGCGCGCTGGACGGAAGCCCATGCGGCGCCCGCGACGCAGGAGCAGGCGGGGCTGGACCAGGAATCGGCCTGGCCAGAACCGCCCGCGCCCAAGGACGACGGCTGGGTCCGCTGGGTCGAGACCGGCGCGAGCCATATCCGCCTGCATACCGCGCCGCTATCGGTGGCGCAGGCTTTCTCGCAGTATCGGCCTGCTGGCCAGGCTTGGATACTGACGTCCGCGACGTTGTCGGTGCGCGAGGATTTTTCCCATTTCACGCGCCAGCTCGGCTTGTACGAGGCCACGACGGGTCGCTGGGAGTCGCCCTTCGACTATGCCGTCAACGGCCGCCTGTTCGTGCCGCATGGCATTCCCGCGCCGCAGGATCCGCGCTTTACCGAAGGTTTCGTCGAGGTGCTGCTGCCCTTGCTGGAAGCCAGCCAGGGGTCGGCGCTGGTCTTGTGCACGACGCTGAGGGCGGTGGACCGGGTGGCGGAACTGCTCGACGCGGCGTTCCGCGAGCGCGGCTGGGACTGGCCGCTGTTCAAGCAGGGCGACCGCTCGCGGCGCGAGTTGCTGGAACGTTTCCGCGCCAGCCGGCATGGCGTGTTGGTGGGCAGCGCCAGCTTCTGGGAAGGCATAGACGTGCCGGGCGATGCGCTGACGCTGGTCGCGATCGACAAGCTGCCGTTCGCGCCGCCCGACGATCCGGTGCTGGATGCGCGCATCCGGGCCTGCAAGGAGCGCGGCGGCAATCCCTTCTTCGAGTACCAGTTGCCCGAGGCGGCCATCGCGCTCAAGCAGGGAGCGGGTCGGCTGATCCGCACCGAGACCGACTGGGGCGTGCTGATGGTGGCGGACCGCCGGCTGGTCGAGAAGCCCTATGGCAAGCTGCTGTGGCGCGGCCTGCCGCCGTTCACGCGCACCCGCAACGTGGAGGACGTAGAAGCGTTCTACGCCGAGCGGGCGGGGGCGCAGCAGGCGGCCTGACGCGCCGGGCTTACCAGATCTTCCACCAGGGGCCGCTGTCCTTCTGGAAGCCGTTCTTGACGAACTGGCTGTCCGGATAGTTCAGGGCCAGCACGCGCGAGGCGTCGTCGCGCAGGTCGGCCATGCCCATTTTGTCGTAGGCCAGCACCATGATGTAGAGCGCTTCCTCGACGGCCGGCGCGCCCTGGAAATCGCGCACCGCGGTCTGGGCGCGGTTGACCGCCGCCACGTAGGCGCCTTTGTCGAGGTACAGGCGCGCCACGTGGACTTCGTTCATCGCGATCGAGTTGACCAGGTAGTTCAGGCGCAGGTTCGCATCGGGCGCGTACTTGCTGTCGGGATAGCGGGACACCAGCGCCTTGAAGGCGTCGAAGGATTCGCGCGCGCCCTTGGGATCGCGCTCGCTGGGGTCCTGGCGCGTGAGGCTGCTCAACATCGCGCTGTCCTGGTAGAAGTTGATCAACCCCTTCAGGTAGAGCATGTAGTCCAGGTTCGGGTGGTTGGGGTGCAGGCGTTCGAAGCGGTCGATGGCCGCCAGCGCCTGCGGGTTCGAACCGTCTTTCCAGTAGACGTAGGCGATGTCGATCTGCGCCTGCTGGGCATAGACGCCGAACGGATAGCGGGACTCGAGCTTTTCCAGCAGCTTGGACGCCTGGGTCCAGTTGCCGGTGTCCATTTCGTCCTTGGCCTCCTTGTACAATCTCTCGGCAGACCAGCCCACGGTGGGGTCGGGTTCCTTGCCGGTGTTGGCGCAGCCGGCCAGGACGACCACAGCCAGCAGGCACGCCAGGGCGTAGCCAAGACGCGATGCGAAGCCGCGCCACCGGGCGCAAGCGGAATGACCGCCGGCGGAAGCCGGTGCTTGCATTGCCAGGGTATTCAACTGCATGGTGGTGTTCCTCACCGATAGACTATCCATGATTATATTCGGGCTTGCGACCAGCCCCTCCCAGAACATGCCATCTTTTCAGCCGTCCCACGATATCCACAGCCAGGAGGCCGAGCCGCGCCTGCTGGACCTCCCTGCAGGCACCCGCGCCGACCGTCTCGACAAGGTGCTGGCGCAGCTCATGCCCGAACATTCGCGCAGCCGCATCCAGGGCTGGATCGAGCACGGCGGGGTGCTGGTCAACGGCAAGGAATCCGGCGTCCGGCAGATCGTCGGCCCGGGCGACCAGCTCACGGTGTGGGAAGAGGCCGCGCCGGAATCGACGGCTTTCGTGCCCGAGGCGATCGAGTTCCCGGTCGTGGAGGATAGCGCCGACTGGATCGTGGTGGACAAGCCGGTCGGGCTGGTGGTTCACCCCGGCGCGGGCAATTGGAGCGGCACGCTGCTCAACGGCCTGCTCCATCGCTATCCCGAACTGGCGCAGGTGCCGCGCGCCGGCATCGTGCACCGGCTGGACAAGGATACCTCCGGGCTGATGGTGGTGGCCCGCAACGTCATCGCCCAGACCGCGCTGGTGCGGCAACTGCAGGCCCGCACCGTGGGGCGGCGTTATATCGCGCTGGTGTCCGGCCACTTGCGGCGCGGCGGCACGATCGACCGCCCCATCGGCCGCGATCCGCGCGTGCCGGTGCGCATGAGCGTGGAGCGGCCGATCGCCGGCAAGCCGGCGATCACGCATGTCAAGCCGCTGCGCTGCGGCGCCGCGCCCGGCGGCATGCCGGTGACCGAGGTCGAATGCCGGCTCGAGACCGGCCGCACCCACCAGATCCGCGTGCACCTGTCGAGCATGGGCCACCCTTTGCTCGCCGATACGCTGTACGGCGGCAAGGCGGTGCCGCCCGCCGCCCGCCAGATGCTGCACGCCGCCCGGCTGCAGTTCGACGACCCGGCCGGCGGGCGGCCGCGCGTTTTCCATGCGCCGCTTCCCGCCGACATGCTGGCCGTGGCCGGGATCATTGCCTGGGAAGGCGTGGACGACGATCCCGACGACGATTTTTACGAAGACGAATGAGTGCTGCCGAAGGCGGCGCGCGCCCAGCGAAAGGACGCGCAGACAGAAAGGACCCCGATGAACGATAGCCGACCCGTCCTGCCCCGGGAGCAGGGACCCGCCTGGCCGGGTGTGCGGCTGTTCGCCACGACGCGGGCCGGCGGCGTAAGTAGCGGCGTGTACCGCTCGCTCAATTTGGGCATGCACGTCGGCGACGATCCTGCCGCCGTGGCCGAGAACCGCAGGCGCCTGCGCGCGCAGCTTCCGGCCGAGCCCTATTGGCTTGAGCAGGTGCACGGTACGCGCGTGGCCGATGCCGACCGGGAAGCCGTGCCCGCGCCGGCCGATGCCGCCGTGACCCGCGTGCCGGGCCGGGTGCTGGCCATCATGACGGCGGATTGCCTGCCGGTCGTCATCGCGGCCGAGGACGGCGGCGTGCTGGGCGCCGCGCATGCGGGCTGGCGCGGCCTGGCCGCGGGCGTGCTGGAAGCGACGGTGGCGGCAATGGCGTCCAGCGCCGCCTTGCGGGCGTGGATAGGCCCGGCCATCGGCCCTGCGGCGTTCGAAGTCGGAGACGAGGTCAGGGCGGCGTTCGCGGCGGTCTCGGAGCCGCCGCCCGGCGCATTCGTGCCGAGCGGCGCATGCGACGGCAGCGGGGCGCCGAAGTGGCTGGCGGATTTGCCGGCGCTGGCGGAACAGCGGCTGCGCGCGGCCGGCGTGCGATCGGTAGTGCGCAGCGGCCTGTGCACGGTGGCCGGCAACGACCGCTTCTACTCGTACCGCAAGGAAGGACAGACCGGCCGGTTCGCCACCCTGTGCTGGCTGCAGCCCTGACCGGCCGGCACGCGGCGCGCGCCGCGTTTCCGGCGGCGCGGCTAGGGTTCCCGTCGCTGCATGCCTTCTTCTTCGCGCTGCGCCGCCTCGCGCTCGCGCCGCGCACGTTTGCGCGCCGGAGCGGTGAAGATGTAGAGCAGGATGCCCGCGGGCAGCAGGCCGTAGAACACCAGCGTGGCGACGCCGGCAAGCACGGTGGGCTGGGCCAGCGCCATCAGCAGCGTGACGTAAAGCCAGCCGATGGCGATGAGCATGGAAAAATGCATGGCGGCGGGGCTCCGGAGGTGTATGCTCAAGGCGCGTAGTCTACGCGCGTATGCGCGGCCGGCACGTCCGAGCGGCCAAAGGCCGCACCGGCGGCAGGGGATTTGACAGCCGCGAGCGCGCTATGCACTATCGCCCTTAGCGCAATCGAATGATCAAGGTGTTCAGAGTGAGTCAGTCCCGACAGGATTCAACGAACCCCTTGGCGTGGCTACAGCAGACATGGCAGCAAACGCTCCAGTCGTCAGCGGATATGTCGGGAAAGGGAGAGGCCGCGAGCCATCTCCTGTCCGGCGGGCACGCCATGGCTCCGGAAAAGCTGCTGGAGATCCAGCAGCAGTTCACCAGAGAGTGGGCTGAACTTTGGCAGGCTGCTTCCTGCGGCAGGCTTGAACCGCTGTCCGACCAGCGCTTCTCCGGCGAGGCCTGGGGCGCCAGTCCGCCGCATGCCTTTCTTGCCCACGCCTACTTGCTGTCTGCGCGCACCATGCTGCGGATGGCCGACAGCCTCGAAGCTCCCGAGCACATGCTCAATCGCCTGCGTTTCGCCACCATGCAATGGGTGGACGCGGTCGCGCCTTCAAACTTCCTGGCCTTGAATCCCGACGCCCAGCGGCGCCTGGTCGAATCCGGCGGCGAGAGCCTGCAGCAGGGGTTGGCCAATTTGATGGCCGACATGCAGAAGGGGCGCATTTCGCAAACCGACGAGTCGTCGTTCCAGGTGGGAAAGAACCTGGCCGTCACCGAAGGCGCGGTGGTGTTCGAGAACCCGCTGTTCCAACTGATCCAGTACAAGCCGGCAGTGGCCAGGCCCTATGCGCGTCCGCTGCTGATCGTGCCGCCCTGCATCAACAAGTTCTACATCCTCGATCTGCAGCCGCACAATTCCTTCGTGCGCTTTGCGCTCGAACAAGGGCAGCAGGTATTCATGGTGTCGTGGCGCAATCCGCTGGCCGCCGACGAAGACGGCGTGCAGCACTCGGGCTGGGACGCCTACGTGGAAGAGGGCGTGCTGCGGGCCATCGGGGCGGTCTCGGCCATCTCGGGCCAGAAGCAGGTCAACGCGCTGGGTTTCTGCGTGGGCGGCACGCTGCTGTCGGCCGCGCTGGCGGTGGCCAGGGCGCGCGGCGAGGATCCGGTGGCGTCGCTGACGCTGCTCACCACGCTGCTCGACTTCACCGACACCGGCGTGCTCGACGTCTTCATCGACGAAGCCCAGGTGCTGCTGCGCGAGCAGCAGTTCGCCGCCGGCGGGGTGCTCGCGGCGCGCGAACTGGCCACGACCTTCGCGTTCCTGCGGCCCAACGACCTGGTCTGGAACTACGTCGTCAACAACTACCTGAAGGGACAGTCCCCGTCCGCCTTCGACCTGCTGTTCTGGAACGCCGACAGCACCAACCTGCCCGGGCCGTTCTATGCCTGGTACCTGCGCCACACCTACCTGGAGAACAACCTGCGCGTTCCCGGCAAGGTGAAGGTGTGCGACGAATCCATAGACCTGAGCAGCCTGGACATGCCGGCCTACATCTATGGCTCGCGCGACGATCACATCGTGCCCTGGACCTCGGCCTATGCCTCCACCGCGTTGCTGGGCGGCCCCATGCGCTTCGTCCTGGGCGCCTCGGGCCACATCGCCGGCGTGATCAACCCCGCCTCGCGCAACCGGCGCAACTACTGGGTGGGCGAGGAAGAGAAGCTGCCCGCGGACGCCTCGGCGTGGCTCGACGGCGCGCAAGAGACCCCCGGCAGCTGGTGGAACGACTGGGCGCAATGGATACGCGGACACGGCGGCCGCCAGGTCAGGGCCCGCGCCACCCTGGGCAGCGCCGACTACCCCGTCATCGAATCCGCCCCCGGCCGCTACGTCCAGGTCCGGGCAGTATGAGCATGAAGCCTGCTTTTCATTACCACGCGCGCATCCGCGCATCCAACCATACCCAATCCCCGGGCACAGCGGATCCGGCTCCGCCGGTCCGCCGGTGCCGCCCCCTTGAGGGGGCGCGCGAAGCGCGCAGCGGGCGGGGTTCCATTCACCGGCGGAGCATAACGCCGGTTTTCAAGGAGGCATCATGAGCGGAAAAGTAGCCTACGTAACGGGCGGCATGGGCGGTATCGGCACCGTCATTTGCCAGAGGTTGGCCAAGAGCGGTTTTACGGTCGTGGCAGGTTGCGGCCCCAATCGCAATTTCCAGCAGTGGCTCGATGAACAGGTGGCGCTTGGGTTCAATTTCCATGCTTCCGTGGGCAACGTGGCGGATTGGGATTCCACCGTCGAGGCCTTCGCCAAAGTGCGCGAGCAGCATGGAGCTGTCGACGTCCTGGTCAACAACGCGGGGATCACGCGTGACGGCGTGTTCCGCAAGATGACGCTGGACGACTGGCGCGCGGTGATCGACACCAACCTGAACAGCTTGTTCAACGTCACCAAGCAAGTCATCGGCGACATGGTCGAACGCAAATGGGGGCGCATCATCAACATCAGTTCGGTCAACGGACAGAAGGGCCAGTTCGGACAGACCAACTACTCCACCGCCAAGGCCGGCATCCACGGCTTCACCATGGCGCTGGCGCAGGAGGTGGCCTCCAAGGGCGTGACGGTCAATACCGTATCGCCCGGCTACATCGGCACGGACATGGTCCGCGCGATCCGGCCCGAAGTGCTGCAGACCATCGTCGATACGATCCCGGTCAAGCGCCTGGGCACGCCCGACGAGATCGGCTCCATGGTGGCGTACCTGGCTTCCGACGACGCCGGTTTCGCCACCGGCGCCGACTTCTCGGTCAACGGCGGGCTGCACATGGGGTAAGCCCCCGAAGCCGGCGGCGGCGCCAGGCGCCGGCTTGATCTACACTTGGCGGCTGGCGCGGCCCTCCGGGGCCGCGCCCGATTCACACTACACAAAGTGGGGGCAAGCATGGCGCAGCAAGCCGGAGCCGGCAACTCGTTGCGATTGATAAAAAAATATCCCAATCGCCGGTTATACGATACGCAGACCAGTACCTACATCACGCTGGCGGACGTCAAGCAGCTCGTACTCGACAACGAGGCGTTCCAGGTGGTGGATGCCAAGTCGGGCGAGGACCTGACCCGCAGCATTCTGCTGCAGATCATCCTGGAAGAAGAGACGGTGGGCGCGCCGATGTTCACTTCCACGATGCTGGCGCAGATCATCCGTTTCTACGGCCATGCCATGCAGGGCATCATGGGGTCCTACCTGGAAAAGAACATCCAGGCTTTCATGGAAATCCAGAACAAGCTGGGCGAACAGTCCAAAAGCCTGTACGGCGGCCAGTTCGGCCCCGAGGCCTGGACCCAGTTCATGAACGTCCAGACGCCGATGATCCAGAGCATGATGAGCAACTACATCGAGCAGAGCAAGAACCTGTTCGTGCAGATGCAGGACCAGATGCAAAACCAGACGCGGTCGATGTTCACGTCCTTCCCGTTCACCCCGCAGTCCAAGGACAACGAGCGCAAGTAAGGCGCGAGGCGGTGGCGCTCCACGGGCTGGCCTTCGCGCCAGCCCTTGCGCTTCAATCATCCATGACGCCGCCCAACCACGGGCGCCGCGGATCCGGCTCCGCCGGTCCGCCAGCGCCGCCCCCTGGGGGGCGCGCGTTGTATGGACTGGGGACATAGGTGACAGGTGTTCAGGGACATGGGTAACACTTCTCCCGTGACTGTATCGGGAGAGGCTTATGTCCTGGAGCCCTGTTACCGTGACCGATCAGAGAGAAGAGTTTGTCCGGCTGGCCAGTACGCAGGCGGTGAGCCTGAGCGAGCTATGTCGGCGTTTTGGGATCAGCCGCAAGACTGGCTATAAGTGGCTCGAGCGCTGGCAACAGCAAGGGCTGGCCGGCTTGGCAGACCGAACCCGACGCCCGCGGCATAGCCCGGGGCGCACCCCGGCTTGGCAGGAGGATCGGGTATTGGCGGTGCGAAGCCGCCACCCAGCCTGGGGGGCGCGCAAGATTGCCCATGTGCTTGGTCGCGACCAGCAGCTGGAGTTGGCGCCCAGCACGGTCAACGCCATCCTGCGTCGCCACGGGTGCATCAGCCCGGCGGCCAGCCAGGCGGCTGTGCCTTGGGAGCGCTTTGAGCACGAGGCGCCCAACGATCTGTGGCAGATGGACTTCAAGGGCCACTTTGCCACCGATCAGTCCCGCTGCCACCCGCTGACCGTACTGGACGATCACTCGCGCTACAGCTTGGTGCTGCAGGCGTTGGGACAGGAGCGGTTCGAACCGGTGCAGGCGTGTCTGCAGGCGGCCTTCGAGCGCTATGGACTGCCTGGGTGCATCAACACGGACAATGGTCCGCCCTGGCGGGCGGCAGGCCAGCCAGCGATCACGCGGCTGGGGTTGTGGCTGATCCGGCTGGGCGTGACACTGTCTCACAGCCGCCCGCGTCACCCGCAGACCAACGGCAAGGACGAGCGCTTCCATCGCACCTTGAAGGCCGAAGTCCTGGGAACCCGCCGCTTCCGCAGTCTGGCTCACGTGCAGCAGCACTTCGATCAGTGGCGGCGTCTGTACAACCACGAGCGGCCGCATCAGGCGCTGGGCCTGCATACGCCCGCCCAGCGCTACCGCAGCAGCACGCGGCCGATGCCCTCGGTGCTGCCACCGATCGAATACGCACCCGACGACCTGGTCAGAAAGGTGCAAAGTGGGGGCTGGATCCACCTGCACGGCAGGCGGATACGTCTCTATGAGGGACTGCGCGGTCTGCCCGTAGCCTTGCGGCCCCAGCCAGGTCAGGACGGGGTGTTCGATCTGTACTACTGCCACCAGCGGATCGCTTCGATCGATTTAACCCTGGACTGATACCCTTACCGATCTGTTACCCATGTCCCTGCACACTTGTTAACCATGTCCCCGGTCCATACACGCGTAAGCGCGTAGGGGGGGGCCTCACAACGGGTAAAATAGCGGATTGGCCTAGCCGGCCCTGGCTATCGTGCGCGCGACCGCGCAACCGCCCGCATACGGAATCCCTCATGAGTAATACACCAGTGTCCATCGCCCCCCAAGATCGCGGAGGGCGGGTAGGCTTCGTGAGCCTTGGCTGTCCGAAGGCAGCCTCGGACTCCGAGCAGATCCTGACCCAGCTGCGCGCCGAAGGCTACGAAACGTCCAAGACCTACGAGGACGCCGACCTGGTCATCGTCAACACCTGTGGCTTCATCGACGACGCCGTCAAGGAAAGCCTGGACGCCATCGGCGAGGCGCTGCAGGCCAATGGCAAGGTCATCGTCACCGGCTGCCTGGGCGCCAAGAAAGAGTCGGACGGCGAGGGCGTGGTGCAGAAGGTCCATCCCAAGGTCCTGGCCGTGACCGGCCCGCACGCCACGCAGGAAGTCATGCAGGCGGTGCACCTGCATCTGCCCAAGCCGCACGATCCGTTCAGCGACCTCGTGCCGCCGCAAGGGGTGCGCCTGACGCCCAGGCACTATGCCTACCTGAAGATTTCAGAGGGCTGCAACCATCGCTGCAGCTTCTGCATCATCCCGTCCATGCGCGGCGACCTGGTATCGAGGCCCATCCACGAGGTCATGCGCGAGGCCGAGAACCTGGTCAAGGCCGGCGTCAAGGAGATCCTCGTCATTTCGCAGGACACCAGCGCCTACGGTGTGGACGTGAAGTACCGCACCGGGTTCGTCGATGGCAGGGCGGTGCGCACGCGCATGACCGAACTCGTGCGCGAGCTCTCCAAGCTGGGGGCATGGGTGCGCCTGCACTATGTCTATCCCTATCCGCACGTGGATGAAGTGCTGCCGCTGATGAACGAGGTGCACGAAAACGGCGGGCGCGTGCTGCCCTACCTGGACGTGCCGTTCCAGCATGCCAGCCAGCGCATCCTCAAGCTGATGAAGCGGCCGGCGTCGTCCGAGCGCAACCTGGACCGGATCCGCGCCTGGCGCGAGGTCTGCCCGGACCTGACCCTGCGCAGCACTTTCATCGCCGGCTTCCCGGGCGAGACCGAGGCCGAGTTCGAAGAGATGCTCGACTTCCTGCGCGAGGCCGAACTGGATCGTGTCGGCTGTTTCGCCTATTCGCCGGTGGAAGGCGCGAGCGCCAACGAATTGCCGGATCCGGTGCCCGACGAACTGCGCCAGGAGCGCCAGGCCCGCTTCATGCAGGTTCAGGAAGGCATTTCGCGCAAGCGGCTGGCGCGCCGCGTGGGCAAGATCGTGAAATGCCTGGTGGACGAGGTCACGCCCGAAGGCGGCGTGGCCCGGTCGATGGCCGATGCGCCCGATATCGACGGCAAGGTTTTCGTCGCCCCGGTAGACAAGCCCTGGAAGCGCTACAAGGTGGGCGACATCATCTCGGTACGCGTTTCGCATGCGGACGCGCACGATTTGTGGGGCACCGTGGCCTGAGGGCGAAGCACCTTTGCCCATTTTTTAAGCATGCTCCGGAAACCCGCGTCCCTGCTGGCGCTCCGGAGTTTGTTCACAGGCTGTCCCCAGCCTCGTGCACAGAGGCTGGGGATAACGCGCCGCTCAGCCGCAGGTGTCTTCGAACCAGTTGAGCAGGCCGTCCAGCCCGCATACGTCGAGCGCATGCGTGGTCTGTTCGCGCACCACCGGCTTGGCATGGTAGGCCACGCTCATGCCCGCCAGGCCGAGCATCTTCAGGTCGTTGGCGCCGTCGCCGATGGCGATGGCCTGCGACAGCCGCGAGCCGTGGCGCTGCGAGAACTCCGCCAGGTGGCGCGCCTTGCCCTCGGCATCCAGGATGTCGCCAAGCACCCGGCCGGTCAGCAGGCCGTTCTGCGCTTCCAGCGTATTGGCATGGGCTTCGTGGAGTTGCAGGCGCTGCAATAGCTTGCCGGTGAACCAGGTGAAGCCGCCGGACACCAGCAGGGTCTTGATGCCCGTGCGGTGCGCGGCCAGCAGCAGGCGCTCCGCGCCGGGGTTGAGCTGCAGGCGTTCCTGGTACACGCGGTCCAGCGCCTCCAGCGGCAGGCCGGCCAGCAGCGCGACGCGTCGCGTCAGGCTTTCGCTGAAGTTGGCGATCTCGCCGCGCATCGCAGCCTCGGTGATGGCCGCGACCTGCGGCTTGAGGCCGGCCATGTCGGCGATCTCGTCGATGCACTCGATGTTGATCAGGGTCGAGTCCATGTCCATGGCCAGAACCTTCCAGTCGGACAGGCGCGCGCCCGGTTCCACGTAGGCCCAGTCCACGCCGGCCTGCCGGCAGTAGTCGGCCACGGCCCGGCGCGTGGGCGCGGCGGCGTCCGCCTCGGTCAGGCGCACCGCGTTGGGCGACAGTTCCACGGCGCGGCGGGCGCCGGCCAGGCGGGACAGGTGTTCGACGGCGTCCTGAGCAAGGGCGGGCGCCTGGATAACGAGATGGGTCATGGTCGGGAATGGGTGGTCAGACCAGCGCGCGCAGCACCGTACGCACGGCGTCCACGCGGGCTTTCAGGTCGGCGCCCTTGATCTCGATGCGCAGCTTGTCCTGGCCGGAAAGCCGCATGCCGCGGTTCTTCTGGACCAGGCCGATGACCCGCATCGGGTCGATGGGCGGATTGGGTTCGAATTGCAGCACGGCGGCCGCTTCGCTGGCGTCGATCTTGACGACGCCCACGGTCTTGGCGGCCAGCCGCAGCCGGTGGATCTCCACCAGCGCGCGCGCCGGCTCGGGCAGCTTGCCGAACCGGTCGATCAGTTCCTCCTGGATGATGTCGATGTCGCCGGCCTCTTCGCAGCTGGCCAGGCGCTTGTAGATGGCCAGGCGCGCGTGGACGTCGCCGCAGTAGTCCTGCGGCAGCAGCGCGGGAATGTGCAGGTTGATCTCGGTGGTGGCCGACAGCGGCGCGTTCAGATCCGGCTCGCGTCCGTTCTTGAGCGCGCGCACGGCTTCGTTGAGCATGTCGGTGTACATCTGGAAGCCGACTTCCTGGATGTTGCCCGACTGCGATTCGCCCAGCACTTCGCCCACCCCGCGTATCTCCAGGTCGTGCATGGCGAGGTAGAAGCCGGAGCCCAGCTCCTCCATGGCCTGGATGGCTTCCAGACGCTTCTTGGCATTGCTGGTGATGGCATCTTCGCCCGGCGTCAGCAGGTAGGCGTAGGCCTGATGGTGCGAACGGCCGACGCGGCCGCGCAACTGGTGCAGCTGGGCCAGGCCGAAGCGGTCGGCGCGATGGATGACGATGGTGTTGGCGCTGGGGACGTCGATGCCCGTCTCGATGATGGTCGTGCACAGCAGCACGTTGAACTTCTGCTGGTAGAAGGCCTTCATGACCTGTTCCAGCTCGCGCTCCGGCATCTGTCCGTGGGCCACCGCGATGCGGGCCTCCGGCACCAGCTCTTCCAGCTTGGCGCGGCGGTTGTGGATGGTTTCGACCTCGTTGTGCAGGAAGTACACCTGGCCGCCGCGCTTGAGTTCGCGCAGCAGCGCCTCGCGTATCGTGCTGCCGTCCTCGCGCCGAACGAAAGTCTTGATCGCCAGCCGTCTCTGCGGCGCGGTGGCGATGACCGAGAAATCGCGTATGCCTTCCAGCGACATGCCCAGCGTGCGCGGGATGGGCGTGGCCGTCAGGGTCAGCACATCCACCTCGGCGCGCAGCGCCTTCAGGGCTTCCTTCTGGCGCACGCCGAAGCGGTGTTCCTCATCGATGATGACCAGGCCCAGGTTCTTGAACCTGACCTTGTCCGAGAGCAGCTTGTGCGTGCCTATCACGATGTCCACGCGGCCATCGTTGATCTGTTCGATGGCCGTGCTGATTTCCTTGGCCGACCTGAAGCGCGACAGTTCGACCACCCGCACCGGCCAGTCCGCGAAACGGTCGGCGAAATTCTGCGCGTGCTGCTCGGCCAGCAGGGTGGTGGGGCAGAGCAGCGCGACCTGCTTGCCGTCGGCCACCGCGATGAATGCCGCACGCAGCGCCACCTCGGTCTTGCCGAAGCCCACGTCGCCGCATACCAGGCGATCCATGGGCTTGCCCGAGGTCATGTCGTGGATGACCGCCTGGATGGCGGCGGCCTGGTCGGGGGTTTCCTCGAAACCGAAGGATTCCGCGAAGGCTTCGTAGTCCGCCATCGGCAGCTTGAACGAGTGGCCCTGGCGCATGGCGCGGCGGGCGTACAGGTTGAGCAGTTCGGCGGCGGCGTCGCGCGCCTGCGCGGCGGCCTTGCGGCGCGCCTTTTCCCACTGGCCCGAGCCGAGCTGGTGCAGCGGCGCGGTGTCGGGATCGGCGCCGCTGTAGCGCGAGATCACGTGCAGTTGCGAGACCGGCACGTAGAGCGTGCTGCCGCCGGCATATTCCAGGTGCAGGAACTCGGCCTCGCCTTCGCCGATGTCCATGCCGATGAGGCCCTGGTAGCGGCCGATGCCGTGCTGGACGTGGACCACCGGGTCGCCCACGCGCAGCTCCGACAGGTCGCGCACCATGGACTCGACGTTGCTGGTGCGCTCCTGGCCGCGCTTGCCGCGGCGCACGGTATGGCCGGCGAACAGGTCGCTCTCTGTGAGGAACAGCAGCTGCGATTCGCGCAGGCCGAAACCGGACGACAGCGCGGCAATGCCCAGGGCGAAGGGGCTGGGCCGAGCGAGGAAATCCTGGATGGATTCGACAGGTTCCGGGTCCAGTCCGAACTCGGCCAGCATCTGGGCGATGGTTTCGCGGCGGCCGGCCGATTCGGCGCACAACAGCACCTGAGCGTCGCCGCGCGCGGCCAGGGCGCGCAGCCGCGTCACCGGATCGTCGGCCTTGCGCTGCACGGCCACCTCGGGCGGCGCGAAGAATGCGGGGTGGGGTTTGTCGCCGGCCAGCGCCAGCCGGGCGAAGCGCTTCAGGTGGCCGAACAAGCCCTCGGCATCCAGGAAGATGCGCGAGGGCGGCAGGATGGGCCGCTCGCGGTCGCTCTTGAGGAAGTCGTAGCGGCTGCCGGTGTCCTGAAGGAAACGCCGGATGGTGTCTTCGGCGTCGCCCAGGGTGACCGCGATGGTGCGCTCGCCCAGGTAGTCGAACAGCGTGGCCGTGGTGTCGTAGAACAGCGGCAGGTAGTATTCGACGCCGGGAAAGGCGATGCCGTTGCCGATGTCCTTGTACGGCATCGCACGCGACGGATCGCCTTCGAACTCTTCGCGGAAGCGCGCGCGGAAATCGTTGCGCGCCGCCTCGTCCATCGGAAATTCGCGGCCCGGCAGCATCTGCACTTCCTTGACCGGATACAGGCTGCGCTGGGTGTCGATGTCGAAACTGCGTATGGACTCGATCGTGTCGTCGAACAGATCGAGCCGGTAAGGCAGGGCCGAGCCCATCGGGAACAGGTCGATCAGGCTGCCGCGCACGCAGAATTCGCCCGGCGCCGTGACCTGGGTGACGTGGCTGTAGTTGGCCAGCGTCAGCTGGGCGCGCAGCGCGGCTTCATCGAGCCGGTCGCCCTGGCGGAACGAGAAGGTGTAGGCGGCGAGGAAGGAGGGCGGCGCGAGCCGGTACAGCGCGGTGGTGACGGGCACCGTCAGCACGTCCACGCCCTGCTGCAGCAGCGCATGCAAGGCCTTCAGGCGCTCGGAGATCAGGTCTTCGTGCGGCGAGAAGGCGTCGTAGGGCAGGGTTTCCCAATCGGGGAACTGGTGCACCCGCAGGCTCGGGGCGAACAGCCGGATTTCCTCGGCCAGCCGTTGCGCGTCGAGCGGATCGGCGGTCAGCACCGCGAGCGGCCGGCCCGCCTGGCAGGCCAGGTCGGCCAGCAACCAGGCGTCGCCGGCGCCGGGCGGCCGCGGCTGCGTATAGCGTTCGCCGGGCCGCAGCGCAGCCAGCACCGCCTGCGCCAGTTGCGAAGGCGGACAGGCGGACGAGGTTCGGGGGGAGGACGACGGCTTGGGCTCGGGACTGGCTGAGGGGGGCATCGGTTTCGCGGAAAGGGCGCCGTTCCCGGACGAGCGCGGGGCGAGGCGCGATTCCGTATTATAGGAGCCCATGAAAACGAGTCGCCGAATCATCGCCATCGTGCCCGCCGCCGGCGTGGGCGCGCGCGCCGCCGGGCCTGGCGCGCCGGATGGCCAGCCGCTCCGGCCCAAGCAGTATCGCCACATCGCCGGGCAGCCCATGCTGCGCCATGCGGTGCAGGCATTGCTGGCCGACGCGCGGGTGGAACAGGTCGTGGTCGCCGTCAGTGCCGAAGACCCCTGGGCGCAGGCCGCGCTGGCCGGGCTGGAGCGGGTATCGTGCCTGGCCTGCGGCGGCGCCACGCGGGCCGAGACGGTCGCCAACGCGCTGGCGCGCTGCGGCGCGGAAGCGGACGACTGGGTGCTGGTGCACGACGCCGCCCGGCCGGGCCTGCCGGCGCCGGTGCTGGCCGCATTGATCGACGCCTGCGCCGGCGACGACACCGGCGGGCTCGTGGCCATGCCGGTGGCCGATACCATCAAGGCCCAGGCCGGCGGCCCGGCGCCGCGCGTGGCGCGCACCGTGCCGCGCGACGGGCTGTGGCAGGCCCAGACGCCGCAGATGTTCCGCGCGGCGCTGCTGCGCAAGGCGCTCGCCCATGCGCAAGTGCGCGGCCTGGACATTACCGACGAAGCCGGCGCGGTCGAGGCGCTGGGCCTGTCGCCGCGCCTCGTGCCCGGGTCGCTGGCCAACTTCAAAGTGACCTGGCCGCAAGACTTCGCCCTGATCGAACAACTGTTGAACCGACCATGAACAAGAACCGACCCATCGATCCCGCTTCGTACCCGTACCGCGTCGGCCAGGGCTACGACGTCCATGCCCTGGTGGAAGGCCGTCCGCTGGTCCTGGGCGGCGTGCGCATAGACCACACCCACGGCCTGCTCGGCCACTCCGACGCCGACGCGCTGCTGCACGCCGTTACCGACGCGATCCTCGGCGGCGCCGCGCTGGGCGACATCGGCCGCCACTTTCCCGACACGGATCCGGCCTACCGGGGCGCGGACAGCCGCGTGCTGCTGCGCGCCGCCGTGCAGCGCGCGGCCGACGCCGGCTGGCAGGTGATCAACGTCGACGCCACCGTGCATGCGCAGGCGCCCAAGATCGGCCCCCATGCCGCGGCCATGGTCGCCAACATCGCCGCCGATATCGGCCTTCCGGCCTCGTGCGTCAACGTCAAGGCCAAGACCAACGAATCGATGGGTTTCCTCGGCCGCAAGGAGGGCATCGCCGCCACGGTGGTCGCGATGCTGGCCCGGCGGCCGGACAGCTTCGTGACCGAGGACGTCTACCTGGGAGACTGAAGGTAAAAGCGCGCGAAATTCCTGCCGCGGGTTTGACACACGCAGCAGAAAAACTGTATAGTTCAACTCTTCGCTGCACAAGCACAGCAGCAGGCGCGTAGCTCAGTTGGTTAGAGCACCACCTTGACATGGTGGGGGTCGTTGGTTCGAATCCAATCGCGCCTACCAGTACAAATCGACGGGTTACGGTGATCTCACCGTAACCCGTTTGTGTTTCCGGGCACCTGAACGGCAGCCCGCAGGAAATTTTCAAATCCGGTGCACGCGCCGCGCGGGCTCCGCCTGGTCGGACCTGCTTGCCGCGGCCTGGGCGCGGTGCCGGTTTTCCTGAATGCGCGGCAGATTGACTTCGATCCAATCGGCCAAGCCCGCCACGTGCCGCGCCACTTCCATCCCAATATCGGTCAGCGCGTATTCCACGCGCGGCGGCTTGTCCGGATGGACCACGCGCGCCACGAAGCCGTCGGTTTCGAGCGCCTGCAGCGTCTGCGCGAGCATCTTCTCGCTGACGCCGCCCACTCTGCGGCGCAGCTCACTGAAACGGTGCGTGCCGGCTTGCAGAGCAACCAGCAGCAGGACTCCCCATCGGCTGGTCACGTGCATGAGCACGCTGCGCGAGGGGCAGTCGGGCGACATCAGTTCGCCCTGCCGGATCCGCTCGCCCAACGTAGTCTGGCGCTCGCTCCCAGCGGCAAGGGCAGGCGCCTGCGGCAGGGACGCGTGTCTCGAACCGGCGGGGTCGGTAGTCGGCGATGAGGGGCTGTGGGGCGGCATGATGGCTTACCTTCAGGTATGTACTTACTTTTGGTAAGTATATCCTCTAGTCTTGGAGGCTTGTCTCACGGCAGCTCTGCTGCATAACCGAGGAAGCACTCATGATCGCCGTTACCGGAAGTACAGGCCAACTCGGCCGGCTCGTCGTCCAGGAACTCGTCGGCCGCGTCGGCGCCGGCCAAGTGGTGGCCCTGGCGCGCAGCGTCGACAAGGCGCGCGAAGTTTTGCCCGCCGGCGTGCAGGTGCGCCGCGCCGACTATGCGGACGCCGCGTCGCTCGATGCCGCGCTGCATGACGTGGACAAGCTGCTGCTCATTTCTTCCAGCGAGGTCGGGCAGCGTGTGCCACAGCACCAGGCCGTGGTCGACGCCGCCAGGCGCGCGGGCGTCAACTTTATTGCGTACACCTCCCTCCTGCACGCCGACAGCTCGCCTCTCGCGCTGGGCAATGAACACGTGGCTACTGAAGCGGCAGTGCGCGCATCCGGGATTCCGTTCGCGCTGCTGCGCAACGGCTGGTACACCGAGAATTACGCGCAGGCGCTGCCTGGCGCGGTGGAGCGCGGCGTGCTGGCCGGCTGCGCGGGCGATGGGCGTATCGCCTCGGCGTCCCGAAGCGATTACGCGGCAGCCGCGGCAGCCGTCCTGACGCAGGAAGGCATGGCAGGAAAGGTGTTCGAACTGGCTGGCGACGAGGCCTACACTTTGGCCGAATTCGCCGCGGAAGCGGCACGCCGGTCGGGCAGGCCCGTCAGCTACCAGAACCTGGCGGAGCCCGCATACAAGGCGCTGCTCGTGCAGGCGGGACTGCCCGAGGCCGTGTCGGATCTGCTTGCCGACTCGGACGCGGGCGCGGCCAAGGGCGGCCTGTTCGACGAGGGGCACGCGCTGTCGGGCCTCATCGGCCGGCCGACTACGCCTTACGCCGAGGTCGTCAGGCGGTTCGTCGCCTGACGAATCCGCCCCGGCGGCGCGCCTGGATCATTGCGCATCCATCGCCTTTTTCTTCCACAACTCCCAGGGCCGGAACATCACCCCGGCCATCATCGCATCGGCTTTTCCGGCTTCTTCCTCGTTCAGGTAGGCGATCTCGCCGCCCAGCCCGATGGCACGCTGCTGCAGCGAGGCGTTGGTCTCGGTGTACATGGCGCGATAGACCGCGAAGCGCACGTCGCTGCCCACGGTGATGAAGCCGTGGCCGCGCATCAGCGCGACCTTTTCCTGGCCCAGGGTCCTGGCCAGTTCGCGGCCGTGGTCGCGGTTGCGTATCAGCATGTCGGTGTCGCCGAAGCAGCAGCGGATGTCGAATACCGGCGCGCCGCCCGACAGAAAGCCTGCCATGTGGTAGATCGGGCGCAGCCGCACCGACGAGCCGGCGAAGGGAATGACCGAAGGCGAGTGGCTGTGCACGACCGCATGGACGTCGGGGCGGGCGCGGTAGATTTCGCCGTGGATGTAGCGCTCCAGATAGGGCGTGCGCGTATCGCCGCCGACGGCTTCGGAGTCCGCGTCGAACTCCATGACGTCGGCAGCCGTGACCAGCTCCGGGGCGAGCGAACGCGACAACAGGAAATGGCCCGGGCGCTCCGGATGGCGGATGCTGACGTGCCCGAAGCCATCGAGCACGTTGTACTTGGCAAGAATGCGATTGGCCGCGACGAGATCGTCGATCTGTTCTTCGAGCGTACGTCCAGCCGAATTGCGGTCGTTATCAGTCATCAAAGTCCTTCATGGAAAATAGTGGCGATGCAGGTGCCGGCGCACCGCTACACGACCCAGGGCTCCGCCGGTCCGTAAGCAGAGCCCCCTTGAGGCAGGCCGCGAAGCGGGCAGGGGGTGTGCTTACTCCAGCCGGATATTGGCCTGCTTGGCCAGTTGCGCGTACATGGCGAGATCCTTGTCCACCTGGCGCGCCATGCCGTCGGCGCCGAGCGCGTCCACTTCGTAGTAGCGGTCCTGGAGTTCCTGGCGCAGCTTGGCGTCCTTGAGCGTGGCGAGCACCGCCTGCTCGATGCGGGCGCGTACGTTGGCCGGCATGGCAGCCGGGGCGAACAGGCCGAACCAGACCGTGATGTCCAGGTCCTTGAATTCCGGAGTCTCCGCCATGGCGGGCACGTCCGGCATGAAGGACAGGCGTTTGGAGGAGGCGACCGCGAGCATGCGCAGCTTGCCGGTCTTGGCGTGCGGCGCCATGTTCGGAATGGTGCTGAACAGGATGGGCACCTGGTTGCCCACGCCGTCGGCGACTGCGGGGGCGCAGCCGTTGTAGGGCACGTGCACCATGTCCACCTTGGCGGATTGGTTGAAGGCAGCGCCGGCGAAGTGCTGCGGCGTGCCGTTGCCGCAGGTGGAATAGTTGGCCTTGCCCGGATTGGCGCGCACGTAGGCGGCCAGTTCGGCCACGTTCTTGGCGGGCAGGGCGCTGTTGACGCCCACGGCCACCGGCGAGGATACGACCTGGGCGACCGGCTGCAGGTCTTTCTTGACGTTGTAGCCCTGGGTGAAGTTGAGCGCCGCATTGATGGTCATGGTGCTGTTGGTCAGCAGCAGGGTGTGGCCGTCGGCCGCGGCGCGCGCCACGTAGTTCGCGCCGATGTTGCCCGAGGCGCCGGCACGGTTGTCGACGATGACGGTCTGGCCGTTCAAGTGGCGCGGAAGGTTCTGCGCCAGCACGCGGGCGACGGTGTCGGCGCCGCCGCCTGCCTGGAACGGCACGACGATGGTGATGGGACGGCTGGCGTCCTGGTTCTGGGCGAAGACCGGGGCGGCCGCGACGCCTGAGAGGGCGAGCGCGAGCGCCAACGGACCTGGACGGACCGCGTGCGGGATCATGGTGTGTCTCCTGGTGTGTCCGGCTTCGGCGCGGCCGGCGCAATGGATGGAAAGGCCGCCTCAGTGTATGGATCGATGGATGTCGAATCAATCTCGATTGATGAATCGATATATTGCCGCCGCGGGCCGCTTGCCTGGCGCAGGGTGGGCACGGCATGCTTGAGGGGAAGCCGCGCCGTTTCTCCTGCGCAGCGTCTTTCGACCATTCCAGGTGCCATGACCCGCAAACAGCCTCCTACTCAGTCACGGCAAGCCGCGGCACCCGCCGGCATCGCGCCGCCCGGCGCGAACGGCTGGAGCGCCGGCGGCTTCGTCGATTCGCGCGAGGCCTGCCGGCTGCTGCAGGTCAAGGCCGCCACCCTCTACACCTATGTGAGCCGGGGCCTGCTGCATCCGGTCGCGCAGCCCGGCCGCAAGGCGCGCCTGTACCTGCGCGAGGAAGTGGAGGGCCTGAGGGCGCGCAGCCAGGCGCGCATGGGCCATGGCGCGGTGGCGGCCACCGCGCTGCGCTGGGGGCAGCCCGTGATCGATACCGCGATCACCGAGATCACGCCGGCGGGGCCGCGCTATCGCGGCCATCTCGCGGCGGACCTGGCAGGCTTTCCCGGCGCGTTCGAAAACGTGGCCGAACTGCTGTGGACCGGCGTGCTGCCCGATGGCGCCAGCGTCTGGCCCGCTGAGCCGCTGGCCGAGCCGGCGCGGCGCGCGCTGCGCGGGCTGTGGCCGCGGGCGGGCGAGCCGGCGGACATGGCGCGGCTGTTCCAGGCGGCGGCGCTGGCGCTGGGCGGCGGCTCGGTGGACGAGGAAGTGCGAAGCGGTTCGCACATAGCGGGTGCGCGCCGGCTGCTGTTCGCCTTCGCGACCTGCTGCGGGGCGTTGTCGCCGCAACGCCGCCTGCGCGCCCCGTCCGGCCGCAAGCCGCTTGCCGTCCACGTGGCCGAGGCCCTGGGGATGCCCGCCGGTGAGAGCCTGGCGCGGGCGATCGACACCATGCTCATCCTCGGCGCGGACCATGAGCTGTCGCCGCCCACCTTCAGCGCGCGCGTGGCCGCTTCCGTCGGCGCCGAGCTGCACGCCTGCGTGGGCGCGGCCCTGGCGACGCTGTCGGGAACCGGCCTGGCCGGCGGCTGCGACCGGATCGAACAGACGCTCGCGTCCATCCAGACCCGCGCCCAGCTCGATGCCTGGATCGCTCGGGTGGTGCAGCAGCGCGCGCGCTCGCTGCCGTTCGGCATCGAGTCCTACCCGCAGGGCGATCCGCGCGCCGCGCAACTGCTGCGGATGGCGCGCTCGCAGAGCCGCCGGCCGCGCCGGGCCGACACGCTGCTGCGTTTCGTCGACGGCGTGCAGGCCCGCGTGGGGGTGCCGCCGCGGCTCGAACTGGGGCTGGTGGCCGCTTGCGCGGCATGGGACCTGCCCGCCGGCAGCGCGGCGGCGCTGTGGGGCATGGGCCGCACCGCCGGCTGGGTCGCGCATGCGCTGGAGCAGCGCATGAACGGCTTTTTCCTGCGGCCGCGCGGACTGTTCCAGGCTGCGCCGGGGGAGGGCGCTATGCTAGAATCGAAAGCCTAATCAACCACAGGAATCGGTTGCGGAAATGAGCGGACGCCTCCAAGCCGTTTCGAGCGCGCGAACTACCTCGGGGAACATCGTCGGCTAGCCGCGTTGGTTTCCTGGATCGCATCGTCTGTTTCCGCCGGGCTCGGGCCCGGGATCCTGTAGAAAATGAAGAACGCGGCGGCCAGCCGCGTTTTTTTTGCCTGCTGTCATGCAAGCGCGCCGCGCTTCATCTTTCGAGGTTTGTTCCAAATGATCAAGGTAACGCTGCCAGACGGTTCCCAGCGTGAGTTCCCGGCTCCGGTAACGGTGGCCGACGTGGCCGCATCGATCGGCGCGGGGCTGGCCAAGGCCGCCCTGGCCGGCCGGGTCGCCTACGAAGGCAGCGAGCCCGCCCTGGTCGATACCAGCTTCACGATCGACCGGGATGCCCGGCTTGCCATCGTCACGGCCAAGGACGCCGACGGCCTGGACCTGATCCGCCATTCGACCGCCCACCTGCTGGCCTATGCGGTCAAGTCGCTGTACCCGGACGCGCAGGTCACCATCGGCCCGGTCATCGAGAACGGCTTCTACTACGACTTCTCGTATTCGCGTCCCTTCACGCCCGAAGACCTGGCAGCCATCGAGAACAAGATGATGGAACTGGCCAAGAAGGACGAGACCGTCACGCGCGAGGAATGGAAGCGCGACGACGCCGTCGCGTTCTTCGATTCCATCGGCGAGAAATACAAGGCCGAGATCATCGCCTCGATTCCGGCCGAGCAGAAGATCACGCTGTACCGCGAAGGCGACTTCGTCGACCTGTGCCGCGGCCCGCACGTGCCGTCCACCGGCAAGCTCAAGGTGTTCAAGCTGATGAAGGTGGCCGGCGCCTATTGGCGCGGCGACAGCAAGAACGAGATGCTGCAGCGCATCTACGGCACGGCCTGGGCCAGGAAAGAGGAGCAGGACGCCTACCTGCATATGCTGGAAGAGGCCGAAAAGCGCGACCATCGCCGCCTGGGCCGCGAACTGGACCTGTTCCACTTCCAGGACGAGGCGCCGGGCCTGGTGTTCTGGCATCCCAAGGGCTGGGCCATCTGGCAGCAGGTCGAGCAATACGTGCGCGGGGTCTATCGCGACAGCGGCTACCAGGAGGTCAAGGCGCCGCAGATCCTGGACCGCTCGCTGTGGGAAAAGACGGGCCACTGGGACAACTACCGTGACAACATGTTCACGACCGAGTCCGAGAACCGCTACTACGCGCTCAAGCCCATGAACTGCCCGGGCCACGTGCAGATCTTTAAGGCCAACCTGCATTCCTACCGCGACCTGCCGCTGCGCTTCGGCGAGTTCGGCCAGTGCCACCGCAACGAGCCCTCGGGCTCGCTGCACGGCATGATGCGGGTGCGCGGCTTTACGCAGGACGACGGCCATATCTTCTGTACCGAAGACCAGATCCTGGACGAGTGCGTCGCGTTCACGTCACAACTGCAGCGCGTCTACCGCGATTTCGGCTTCACCGACATCCTGTACAAGATCGCCACGCGCCCGGAAAGCCGGATCGGCTCGGACGAGGTCTGGGACAAGGCCGAGCATGCGCTGATCGAAAGCCTGCGCCGCTCGGGCTGCGAGTTCGAGATCAGCCCGGGCGACGGCGCCTTCTACGGCCCCAAGATCGAGTACACGCTCAAGGACGCCATCGGCCGCCACTGGCAGTGCGGCACCATCCAGGTGGATTTCTCGATGCCGGGCCGCCTGGGGGCCGAATATGTCGACCAGCACGACCAGCGCCTGACGCCCGTGATGCTGCACCGGGCCATCCTCGGTTCGATGGAGCGTTTCATCGGCATGCTGATCGAGCATTTCGGCGGCGCGATGCCGCCGTGGCTGGCGCCGGTGCAGGCCGTGGTCTGCAATATTTCGGAATCGACTGCCGAATATGCCGAAAGTGTCGCGCAAACCCTGAAAAAACAAGGGTTTAGGGTCGAGTCGGATTTGCGTGGCGAAAAGATCACCTATAAAATCCGAGAGCATAGCCTGCAGAAAATTCCGTACATCCTCGTTGTCGGGGAAAAGGAACGGCAGGCTGGATCCGTGGCCGTGCGCGCCCGCGGCGGCGTCGATGTCGGGGTTCTTCCGCTCGATGCCTTCTCGTCGCGGCTCGCTGCCGACGTGGCCGAACGCCGCAATCCCGAAGTTTCCACCCAGCCGTGACGCGGCTGGCCGCTCCGGTTGCGGGGCGGCTGGAAACGGCGGGCATTGCGCCGCGCGCGGCCCATTTCAAACGAACTGAGGAGTTTCAGACATCGCTACCGACAAGCCGAATCGCATCAATGGTGAAATTTCCGCACCTGAGGTGCGCCTGATTGGGGTCGACGGCGAACAGCTTGGCATCGTCAAGCTGGCCGAAGCAGTTAGGCTTTCCGAACAGAATGATGTTGACCTGGTAGAAATCGCGCCCAATGCGCAGCCGCCCGTCTGTCGCCTGATGGACTACGGCAAGTTCAAGTACCAGGAGCAGAAGCGGCAGCACGAAGCCAAGCTCAAGCAAAAGATCATTCAGGTCAAGGAAGTCAAGTTCCGTCCGGGCACGGACGAGGGCGACTACATGGTCAAGCTGCGCAACCTGCGCCGCTTCCTGGAAGAGGGCGACAAGGCCAAGGTCACGCTGCGTTTTCGCGGCCGTGAAATGGCCCACCAGGAACTCGGCATGCGCGTGCTCGAGCGTGTCCGTGACGATCTCCTCGAGGTCAGCGCGGTCGAGGCCATGCCCAAGCTCGAGGGCCGGCAGATGGTGATGGTGCTGGCTCCCAAGAAAAAGGCGCCCGAGAAGGCGCCGGGCGGCGGCAAAGGCGCTGCAGGCGAATAACGCGCTATAATCGCTGGTTTTCCGGGCCACGCTGCAGGTTGGGCGTGGCTTGGCGCAAGTACGGCGCAGCAAATCCTGGCGCCGGGAGTCTCCGGGTTTACCGGGGCTCGATCCTTTTGGTTCCTGCAAGGGACGCCTTCAAATCCGTGCGGCGGTCATCCGCCGGCACGGTGCGTCGCCCTGGGCCTGGGCAGGTAAAACAAGTGAATGCGGGTCGTCAAGTCCGGCGCCAACGGCCGGCACCCGTGAGCATGTAAACGTACAGGAAGCAGTCATGCCTAAGATGAAGACCAAGAAAAGCGCTGCCAAGCGCTTCAAGGTCCGCGGTAGCGGTTCCATCAAGCGGGGCCAGGCGTTCAAGCGCCACATCCTCACCAAGAAAACGACCAAGAACAAGCGCCAGTTGCGCGGTTCCACGGCAGTGCACGAGGCCGACGTGAAGTCGGTCCGGGCAATGATGCCGTTCGCCTGATACCCAACTGCTGATATTGGAGTTTTCGAATGCCTAGAGTCAAACGTGGGGTTACCGCACGGGCCCGCCACAAGAAAGTCCTCACCGCCGCCAAGGGTTACCGTGGCCGCCGCGGCAACGTTTTCCGCATCGCCAAGCAGGCGGTCATGCGCGCCGGGCAATATGCCTACCGCGACCGCCGCGCCAAGAAGCGCACCTTCCGCGCGCTGTGGATCACGCGTATCAACGCCGCCGTTCGCGAGCATGGCGTGTCCTACAGCGTGTTCATCGCCGGCCTGAAGAAGGCTGCCATCGATCTGGACCGCAAGGTTCTGGCCGACCTGGCTGTGCGCGACAAGGCAGGTTTTGCCGCGATCGTGCAGCAAGTCAAGAACGCCCTGGCCGCCTAAACTCGCGTCGCCCTGGCAGGGTCCGGCCAGCTTTGCCGGCTGGACCGCCAGGCGTCAATGCCGAGTGCAACACCCGAACGGGGCTTCTTTCGAAGCCCCGTTCGCGTTTGCGGCGCAGGTTTGCCGCCGGGCTGCGCCAAGGCAAAGAAGCGCCTATTTTTTCTCACCGATACGAATCCGCCATGTCCCAGAATCTGGACGATCTGATAAGCCAAGCCGGGGAGGCCTTCGCAGCCGCGCCCGACCCCAATGCGCTGGAGAATGAAAAAGCCCGGTTCCTGGGCAAGCAGGGCGCGCTGACCGCGCTGCTCAAGGGCATGGCAAGCCTGACCCCTGAACAGAAGCGTAGCGAAGGCGCGCGCATCAACGAGGCCAAGAGCCGGATCGAGGCCTTGCTCAACGAGCGCCGCCAGGCCTTGGCCGACGCCAAGCTGGCCGCCCGGCTCGCGGAAGAGACCATCGACGTCACGCTGCCGGGACGCGGCCGCGGCACGGGCGGCATCCATCCGGTGATCCGCACCTGGGAGCGCATCGAGCAGATCTTCCGTTCCATCGGTTTCGACGTGGCGGACGGCCCCGAGATCGAGAACGACTGGACCAATTTCACCGCGCTGAACAACCCCGAGAACCATCCCGCCCGCTCGATGCAGGATACGTTCTACGTGGACATGAAGGACGACAAGGGCCTGCCGCTGCTGCTGCGCACGCACACCAGCCCGATGCAGGTGCGCTACGCGCGCGCCAACCGGCCGCCCATCAAGGTGATCGCGCCCGGCCGGACCTACCGCGTCGACAGCGATGCCACGCATTCGCCGATGTTCCATCAGGTGGAAGGGCTGTGGATAGACGAGAACATCTCGTTCGCGGACCTGAAGGGCGTCTATACCGACTTCCTGCGGGCCTTCTTCGAGACCGACGACCTGGTGCTGCGTTTCCGCCCGTCGTTCTTCCCGTTCACCGAGCCCTCGGCCGAAATCGACATGATGTTCACCTCCGGCCCGAACAAAGGCCGCTGGCTCGAAATCTCCGGTTCCGGCCAGGTGCACCCCACGGTCGTCCGCAACTTCGGACTGGATCCCGAACGCTACATCGGCTTTGCCTTCGGCTCGGGCCTGGAGCGCCTGACCATGCTGCGCTACGGCGTCAACGACCTGCGCCAGTTCTTCGAAGGCGATCTCCGTTTCCTGAAACAATTCAAATAGAGGAGGCCCCCCCCTACGCGCTTACGCGCGCCCCCCCAGGGGGCGGCACTGGCGGACCGGCAAAGCCGGATCCGCTGTGCCCTGGATCAGAACCGACGCTCCGATGTCGCGCTGATTCTGATCCAGGAGGCGGTGGATCCGGCTTTGCCGGTCCGCCCGCCTCGCCCCCTGGGGGGCGCGCGTAAGCGCGTAGGGGGGGGGCACACACATGCTTTTTCCAGAGTCTTGGCTGCGGGCGTTGACCAACCCCGACATATCGACCGACGAACTGGCGCACCAGCTGACCATGGCGGGCCTGGAGGTCGAGGAAACGGCCGCGGTGGCGCCGGCGTTCAGCGGGGTGGTGGTGGCGCAGGTGGTGTCGGTCGAGCCGCACCCGAACGCCGACAAGCTGCGGGTGTGCCGCATCGACGCGGGGCAGGGCGAGCCGTTGCAGATCGTCTGCGGCGCGCCCAATGTGGCCGCGGGCATGAAGGTGCCGCTGGCGACGGTGGGCGCGCGCCTGCCCGGCGGCATGGAGATCGGCGTGGCCAAGATGCGCGGCGTCGAATCGTCGGGCATGCTGTGCTCGGCGCGCGAACTGGGGCTGTCGCAGGATCACGCCGGCCTGCTGGACCTGGGCGCCGATGCGGACGTGGGCGCCTCGGTGCGCGACTGGCTGCAGCTGGACGATACGGTGTTCACGCTCAAGCTCACGCCCAACAAGGCGGATTGCCTGTCGGTGCTGGGCGTGGCGCGCGAGGTGTCGGCCCTGGCCGGGTCGCCGCTCTCGGTGCCCGGGCTGGCGCCGGTGCCGGTCGCCATCGACGATAGGGTGGCGGTGGACGTACAGGCGCCGGATTTGTGCGGCCGCTACGCGGGCCGGGTGGTGCGCGGCGTGAACGCCGCCGCGCCGACGCCGGAGTGGATCAAGCGCCGGCTCGAACGCGCCGGCCAGCGGCCGATTTCGGCGCTGGTGGACATTTCCAACTACGTCATGCTGGAGCGGGGCCGTCCCAGCCACGTCTTCGACCTGGCCAAGATCCATGGCGGCCTGCAGGTGCGCTGGGGCCGGGCCGGCGAAAGCGTGCAGCTGCTGAACGGCCAGACCGTGGAAGTCGACGGCGAGGTCGGCGTGATCGCCGACGACAACGGGCCGGAGTGCCTGGCCGGGATCATGGGCGGCGAAGCCACGTCGGTCTCGACCGAAACCCGCGACATCTACATCGAGGCGGCATTCTGGTGGCCGGCGAGCATCGCCGGGCGCTCGCGCCGCTTCAACTTCAGCACGGACGCCGGCTACCGCTTCGAGCGGGGCGTGGATTTCGCCACGATCCCGGCCGACATCGAATACCTCACCAGCCTGATCGTCCAGGTTTGCGGCGGCCAGGCGGGGCCGCTGGACGACCAGGTCGTCAACCTGCCCGAACGCAAGCCGGTGCGCATGCGCTTGGAGCGTTGCCGCAAGGTACTGGGCGTGGCGGTGTCCGACGAGGAAATCGCCGGCATCTTCACGCGCCTGGGGCTGGCGTTCGCGCGCGAGGCCGATGCCTTCGTCGTGACGCCGCCTTCCTTCCGTTTCGACATCGAGATCGAGGAAGACCTGATCGAGGAAGTGGCCCGCGTCTACGGCTTCGAGCGCATCCCCGACCTGCCGCCGATGGCGCGCGCGGCGGTGCGCGCGTTGCCGGAAGGGCGGCGCAGCTTCCACGAACTGCGCCATTTGATGGCCGACCTCGATTACCAGGAAGTGATCAACTTCAGCTTCGTCGAGGCCGAGTGGGAGCGCGACTACGCCGGCAACGCCGATCCGATCCGCCTGCTCAACCCCATCGCCAGCCAGTTGTCGGTGATGCGCAGCAGCCTGATCGGCGGCCTGGTGGCGAATGCGCAGTACAACCTGAACCGCAAGACCGCGCGGGTGCGCGTGTTCGAACTGGGCCGGGTGTTCTGGCGCGATGCCGCCGTGCAGGACGGCCCGGCCGCGGTTGCCGGCGTGAACCAGCCGATGCGGCTGGCCGGCCTGGCCTATGGGCCGGCCGTGGAGGAGCAGTGGGGCGCGCAGACCCGCCAGGTGGACTTCTACGACGTCAAGGCCGACGTCGAGGCCCTGCTGGCAGGCGGCTATCGCGAGTCCCTGCGGTTCGAGCCCGGCGAGCATCCCGCGCTGCATCCGGGCCGTTGCGCACGCATCGTGATCGACGGCGAGCCCGCCGGCTGGATCGGCGAGCTGCACCCCCGCTGGACGCAACGCGCCGAGCTGCCGCACGCGCCCGTGGTGTTCGAACTGGACGCCGAACGCGTGGCCGTCCGGCCTCTGCCGGAACTGCACGAGATCTCGCGCCAGCCCGTGGTGATCCGCGACCTCGCGCTGTGGGTGGCGGAAGCGGTGCCGGCGCAGGCCATGCTGGATACGGTGCGGAATCTGCTGGCTTCGGAGCCCGAACTGGCGGTGGTCAAAGATGCACGCATTTTCGATGTTTGGCGGGATAAGTCCTTGTTAGAAAAGGAAAAAAGCCTTGCCTTCCGCTTCTGGCTACAGGATACTTCGGTAACCCTGGACGACGCCCGCGTGGAGTCGTGCCTGGCCCGCATCCGCGCCGCGCTGGAAACCGGACACGGCGCGCGATTGAGGGTCTGAACCGAGTTCCATCCCGAGTCTATGCATTCTCTCGTTTCCGACAGCTACGCCCCGGACGCCTTCGACACCGACGTCGATGCGCCGTCCGGGACCGATCCCCGTACCCTGACCAAGGCCGAACTGGCCGATTTGCTGTTCGAACGGGTCGGTCTGAACAAGCGCGAAGCCAAGGACATGGTCGAGACCTTCTTCGAGGAAATCCGCGACGCGCTGGAGCGTGGCGACATGGTCAAGCTCTCGGGCTTCGGCAACTTCCAGGTGCGCAACAAGCCGCAGCGGCCGGGCCGCAACCCCAAGACGGGCGAGGAAATACCCATTGCCGCCCGCCGCGTCGTCACCTTCCATGCAAGCCAGAAGCTCAAGAGCATGGTCGAGCAGGTCGCCTTGCGCGAACAGAACCAGTCCTGAGAGGTCTCATGGCCCGCATCGAAACTCCCGTCGTGCTCCCTCCCATTCCCGCCAAGCGCTATTTCACGATAGGCGAAGTCAGCGATCTGTGCGGCGTCAAGCCGCACGTGCTGCGCTACTGGGAGCAGGAATTCACCCAGCTCAAGCCCATCAAGCGGCGCGGCAACCGCCGCTACTACCAGCACCACGAGGTGCTGTTGATCCGCCGCATCCGCGAACTGCTGTACGAGCAGGGCTTTACCATCAGCGGCGCGCGCAACCGCCTGGACGGCACCGGCTGGGAAGAAGAGCGCGAGCCCGAAGCGCCCACGGTGGCGATCAAGGAAAGCGAGCTGGCCGCCATCCGCGAAGAGCTGCGGGCGATTTCCGACAGCATAGGCTCGGTCCTGCAAGCCTGAGCCGCGGCCGGCCCATGGCCGGAGGCGGCGAGGCCTTGCTCGCCGCGCGGCTGATCAGCGCGTCCACGGGGCGGCCGATTCGACATCGATGCCGTAGCGCGCGATGGCGCGTTGGCAGCACTCGATATCGATGCGCCCCTCGCGCGCCAGCGCATCCAGCGTCGCCAGCACGATGTGGCGGCGATCGACCTCGAAGAAATCCCTGAGTTCGGCGCGGGTATCGCTGCGGCCGAAGCCGTCGGTGCCCAACGCGACGAAGCGCGCGGCGCAGTGGGGCGCGATCAGCGCGGGCCAGGCGCGCACGTAGTCGCTGGCGGCGATCACCGGCTGCGTGCCGCCCAGGCAGCGTTCCAGATGGCTGGTGCGCGGGGCCTGGCCCGGATGCAGCCGGTTCCAGCGTTCGACGTCCTGGGCCTGCCGCGCCAGTTCGCTATAGCTGGTGGCGCTCCAGACTTCGGTGGGGATATCCCAGTCGTCCGCCAGCATCTGCGAGGCGGCGATGGCTTCCCGCAGAATGGCGCCCGAACCCAGCAGCCGCGCGGCAGGCTCGCCCTTCCCGTGGCCGGCGTAGCGGTACAGCCCCTGGACGATGCCGTCGCGGACGCCGTCCGGAAGCGTGGGCTGGGCCTGGTTCTCGTTGATCAGCGTGAGGTAGTAGAAGACGTCCTGCTGTTCTTCGAGCATGGCGCGCATGCCATGTTCGATCAGCACGGCGGTCTCGGCGGCGAAGGCGGGATCGTAGGCGCGGCAGTTGGGCACGGCGGCGGCGCTGAGCAGGCTGCTGCCGTCTTGGTGCTGCAGCCCTTCGCCGCCCAGCGTGGTGCGGCCGGCTGTGGCGCCGAGCAGGAAGCCGCGGGCGCGCTGGTCGGCAGCGGCCCAGATCAGGTCGCCGATGCGCTGGAAGCCGAACATCGAGTAATAGATGTAGAAGGGCAGCATAGGCGTGCCATGCACGGAATAGCTGGTGGCCGCGGCCACCCAGGAACTGATGGCGCCGGCTTCGCTGATGCCTTCCTCCAGGATCTGGCCGTTGCTGGCCTCGCGATAGCTGAGCACCGAACCGATGTCCTCGGGTTCGTAGCACTGGCCGGCGCTGGCGTAGATGCCGACCTGCCGGAACAGCCCGGCCATGCCGAAGGTGCGCGCCTCGTCGGCCACGATGGGCACGATGCGCGGCCCCAGCGTCGGGTCCTTGAGCAGGCTGCCCAGCATGCGCACGAAGGCCATGGTGGTCGACATTTCCTTGCCCTCGGGAGCGATCGCGAACTTCCCCCAGGTCTCCAGTGCCGGCACGGGCAATGGCTCGGCCCGGACTGGCCGCGCCGGCAGGTGTCCTCCCAGCGCCGTACGCTTTTCCTGCAGATAGCGGACTTCCGCGCTGTCGGGCCCGGGATGGTAGAAGGCCAGCGAGGCAGCCTGTTCGTCGTCCAGGGGAAGCTCGAAACGGTCGCGGAAGGCCAGCAGGGCGTCGCGGTCTAGTTTTTTCTGCTGGTGCGTGGTCATGCGCCCCTGGCCGGCTTCGCCCATGCCGTAGCCTTTCTTGGTCTGGGCCAGGATGACGGTGGGCCGGCCGGCATGCCGGGCCGCCGCATGGTAGGCGGCGTGGATCTTGACCAGGTCGTGGCCGCCGCGCTTGAGCAGGTCGATCTGGGCGTCGGTCAGGCCTTCGGCCAGCGCCGCCAGTTCCGGATCCTGGCCGAAGAAACGCTCGCGATTGAAGCGGCCGTCCTTGGCGGCGAAGGTCTGGAGCTGGCCGTCGACCGTGCGGGCGAAGGCCTGCCGCAGCGCGCCGTTCGTATCGCGCGCGAACAGGCCGTCCCAGTCCGACCCCCACAGCAGCTTGATGACGTTCCAGCCGGCGCCGGCGAACAGGGCTTCCAGTTCGTCGACGATGCGGCCGTTGCCGCGCACCGGGCCGTCCAGCCGCTGCAGGTTGCAGTTGACCACCCAGACGAGATTGTCGAGCTTCTCGCGCGCGGCCAGGGTCAGCGCCGACATGCTCTCGGGCTCGTCCATCTCGCCGTCGCCGAAAATGCCCCAGATGCGGCGCCCGGTGGTGTCGAGCAGGCCGCGATGCGACAGGTAGCGCATGAAGCGCGCATGGTAGATGGAGCTGATCGGGCCGATGCCCATGGACCCGGTGGGAAACTGCCAGAACGCCGGCATCAGCCAGGGGTGGGGATAGCTGGACAGCCCTTGCGCGCCGTGGCGCGGCGCGGCGAGTTCGCGCCGGTAGTGGGCCAGGTCGCGCTCGGCCAAGCGGCCTTCGAGAAAAGCGCGCGCATAGACGCCGGGGGCCGAGTGGGGCTGGTAGAACACCAGGTCGGCCGCGTCGGGCACGCCGGCGCGGAAGAAATGGTTGAAGCCCACCTCGAACAAGTCGGCCGCGCTGGCATAGCTGGCGATGTGTCCGCCCAGCTCGCCATAGGCCTGGTTGGCGCGCACCACCATGGCCAGCGCGTTCCAGCGCATCAGCGACGCCAGCCGTTCTTCCATCGCGAGATCGCCAGGGAAGGGCGGCTGCGCGGATGCCGCAATGGTGTTGACATAGGGCGTGTTCAGGCCCGGCCGCCAGGCCAGGCCGGACTCGCCGGCCACGCGCGCCAGCATGTCGAGGATTTCGCGCGCCCGCTGCGGCCCGCCGGCGTCGAGCAGCGACAGCAGGGCGTCGCGCCACTCCTGGGTTTCCTCGGGGTCGGAGTCGCCCTGGGCATTGGCGGGGGCATGCAGGTGGCGGGCATCGTCGTACATGGAGACTCTCTGGCGGCGGGTGTCGGAATGCAAAAAATTCTACGCGCCGTCGCCAAGCATATGTGCCCGATAATCTTGCTTGAAGCCCATTCGATCAGCATAAAATACTGAATAAATTGGATTTCAAAGCATGATGAATCTTGACGACATCGACCGCCGCATACTGGCCGAATTGCAGGCCGACGCCAGCATCTCCAACGTGGAATTGGCACGCCGCGTGCACCTGTCTCCTTCGCCCTGCCTGGCCCGCGTGCGCGCGCTGGAAGCCGCGGGCTTGATACGCCAGTACGTCGCGTTGCTCGACCCGCAGCAACTGGGCCTGCACCTGAACGTGTTCATCTCCATCAGCCTGAAGCAACAGAACAGGGAGGCGCTGCAGGTATTCGAGGACGCGATCTGTGCGCGCGAAGAGGTGATGGAGTGCTATCTGATGACAGGCGACGCCGACTACCTGCTGCGGGTGGCGGTGCCGGACATGCCTGCGCTGGAGAGCTTCATCCTCGAACAGTTGTCGCCGATCGCGCAGGTCGAGAAGATCCGTTCCAGCTTCGCGCTCAAGCAGGTGCGCTACAAGACCGCCTTGCCGCTCAGGTAAACGGGGGAGTTTGTACCTCGGCGCAGACACCGAGGCTGTTTCAGTTGTTGGCGAGCATGACAATTGTGACGCGGTTTTTCCTGCTTCTTTTATCCGCTTCGCTTGGGCCCGCGCCCGCAAAACAAAAAGCCCGGCAGCTTGTGGCTACCGGGCTTTTTCTTCGGGTTCCGACTATACGAATCAAGAACTTGTGTATGGTCGGGGCGGCGGGATTCGAACTCGCGACCCCTTGCACCCCATGCAAGTGCGCTACCAGGCTGCGCTACGCCCCGAAAGACAGAAAGTATATCAGAAGTTTTTGGGCAAGGGTAAGCCACCGCCTGTTTTTATTTCAGTGAAACCGACTGCAATCGCCGGCCGTCCTGATTCGGCGCAGTGCGGAACTCCATGCATGTCTGTTCTGCCATATGAATATCGAGTTCGCTTCATTCCACGCGAACCGGTGACAAAAATTTATCGCCCGTGCGCAACATAAGCGGAGCCCTCTTGGCAGTTGCGCCGTATGATGTTCACAACGATCCCAAGGAAGGAGAGCCGAGGCAGACACATCATCCGGCGGGAGAAACCGGAGGCCGGTTCGATCCGGCACTACAACAACAGAGTTGCGAAGTTTCCCATTACTCGCTGTTGGAGGTAGTCCGTGCTGAATATCGTTGAAGGATTCAAGGCCCAATACGCCAAGACGCAGGAAACCGAGCTTTCGCTCGGCGAGTACCTGGATCTCGCGCGCCGCGATCCCATGGTCTACGCGAGCTCCGCCGAACGCATGCTCGCGGCGATCGGCGAACCCGAGCTGATCGATACGCGCAACGATCCACGCCTGTCGCGCCTGTTCTCTAATCGCCTGATCCGCCGCTATCCCGCCTTCAAGGAATTCTTCGGGATGGAGGACGTGATCGACCAGATCGTGGCGTTCTTCAAACATGCGGCCCAGGGCCTGGAAGAGCGCAAGCAAATCCTCTATCTGCTCGGCCCGGTCGGCGGCGGCAAGTCTTCCATCGCCGAGCGCCTGAAGGCGCTGATGGAAGCCTATCCGATCTATGCGCTGAAAGGCTCGCCGGTCAATGAGTCGCCGCTCGGCCTGTTCCAGCCCGAACGCTTCGGCGAGCAGCTCGAAAAGGAATACGGCATCCCGCGCCGCTATCTGTCGGGAATCATGTCGCCATGGGCGATCAAGCGCCTGAAGGAATTCGACGGCGACATCTCGCAATTCCGCATCGTGCGGCTGCAGCCCTCGGTGCTCCGGCAACTAGCTATCGCCAAGACCGAGCCGGGCGACGAGAACAACCAGGATATCTCCTCGCTGGTCGGCAAGGTGGACATCCGCAAGCTCGACCGCTATTCGCAGGACGACCCGGATGCCTACAGCTATTCGGGAGGGCTGTGCCTGGCCAACCAGGGCTTGCTCGAATTCGTTGAAATGTTCAAGGCCCCGATCAAGATGCTGCATCCCTTGCTGACGGCGACCCAGGAAGGCAACTTCAAGGGCACGGAGGGGTTCTCCGCCATTCCGTTCAGCGGCACCATTCTTGCGCATTCCAACGAGTCCGAATGGCAGACCTTCCGCAACAACAAGCATAACGAGGCTTTCCTCGACCGCATCTACATCGTCAAGGTCCCGTACTGCCTGCAGATTTCGGAAGAGGTCAAGATCTACCGCAAGCTGCTGCAGAACAGTTCGCTGTCGGATGCGCCGTGCGCGCCGGGAACGCTGGAGATCATGGCGCAGTTCTCGGTGCTCACGCGCCTGAAGGAGCCCGAGAACTCCAGCGTCTACTCCAAGCTGCGGGTCTACGACGGCGAAAGCCTGAAGGACGTCGATCCCAAGGCCAAGGTGCTGCAGGAGTACAAGGATTATGCCGGCACCGACGAAGGCATGAACGGCGTGTCCACGCGCTTCGCCTACAAGATCCTGTCGAGCGTCTTCAACTACGACCAGACCGAGGTCGCGGCCAATCCGGTGCACCTGATGTACGTGCTCGAGCAGCGCATCGGCCGGGAAGACTACCCCGACGAGATCCGCCGGCGCTACCTGGAGCACATCAAGGGCTACCTGGCGCCGCGCTATGCGGAGTTCATCGGCAAGGAGATCCAGACGGCCTACCTGGAATCGTATTCCGAGTATGGCCAGAACATCTTCGACCGCTACGTGACATTCGCCGATTGCTGGATCCAGGACGAGGAGTTTCGCGACCCGGAAACCGGCGAGAGTTTCGATCGCGCCTCGCTGAACGCGGAGCTCGAGAAGATCGAGAAACCCGCAGGCATCGCGAACCCCAAAGACTTCCGCAACGAGATCGTCAACTTCGTGCTGCGCGCCCGCGCCAACAACGGCGGCCGCAACCCCGCATGGACCAGCTACGAGAAGCTGCGCGAGGTGATCGAGAAGAAAATGTTCTCCAACACCGAGGACCTGCTGCCGGTCATCTCGTTCAACGCCAAGGCGTCGGTCGAGGACAAGCGCAAGCACGAGAGCTTCGTCGAACGCATGGTCGAGAAAGGCTATACGGAGAAGCAGGTCAGGCTCTTGTGCGAATGGTACCTGCGCGTAAGGAAGTCTTCATGAGTTAAAGCCTACGTCCTGCCCGCTTGCGCGGGCCCCCTCGAGGGGGCGGCACTGGCGGACCGGCAGAGCCGGATCCGCCGTGCCCTGGGTCTGGCGGCATTGGTTTCATGCATAGAGGGTTGTGCACAGAGGGTGGAACAACTTGAATTCACTCATCGATCGGCGGCTTAACGGCCGGAACAAGAGCGCTGTCAACCGGGAGCGCTTCATCAGGCGGTACAAGGACCAGATCCGCAAGGCGGTACGGGAAATGGTCCAGGAGCGCTCCATCGAGGAGATGGACCAGGGCGGGGAGATCAACCTCCCGGCCAAGGACATCTCCGAGCCGAGCTTCCGCTACGGCCGGGGCGGCGATCGCGAGATCGTCCACCCTGGCAATCGCGAGTTCGCCAAAGGGGACAAGATCGATCGGCCTCGCGGCGGCGACGGCGGCGATCCCAAGGAGCCGGGCGAGGGCGAGTCGGTCGACCAGTTCTCGTTCAGCCTGTCGCGCGAGGAATTCCTGAACATCTTCTTCGAGGACATGGAGCTGCCGCACCTGATCCGCACCCAGCTCGGCGACATCAAGCAGCAGAAATGGCGCCGGGCCGGCTATACGACCAGCGGCTCCCCAAGCACCTTGAGCGTGGGCCGCACGCTCAAGACCTCGCTGTCGCGGCGCATCGCGCTGGGCAGCGGCGCGCGGTCGAGCCTGTCCGAGGCGCAGGACCGCCTGGATGAGTCGGAAAAATCCGGCGCGCCGGAAGACGAGCTCGACGCCATCCGGGCCGAGATCGACACCTACCGGGGCAAGCTGGCGAAGGTGCCGTTCCTCGATACGGTGGATTTGCGCTACCGGCACCGGGTGGTCGAACCGTCGCCGCTGGCGCGCGCCGTGATGTTCTGCCTGATGGACGTATCCGGCTCCATGGACGAGAACAAGAAGGATCTCGCCAAGCGCTTCTTCACGCTGCTCTACCTGTTCCTGACGCGCAAGTACGAGCAGGTCGACCTCGTCTTCGTGCGCCATACCGACAATGCCGAGGAAGTGGACGAACAGACTTTCTTCCACGATCCCAAGAGCGGCGGGACGGTGGTGCTTTCGGCCCTGGAGCTGATGCACGAGATCGTGACCGAGCGCTATCCGCCTTCGTCGTGGAACGTCTACGCGGCCCAGGCCACCGACGGCGATTCCTTCGGCGCCGATGCGGCCAAGAGCGCGCGCTACCTGTCGGAGAAGCTGCTGCCGCTGACGCGCTATTTCGCCTACATCGAGATCCCCGACGTGGACGAGATGCGCAAGAGCAGCCTGTGGGCCGAGTACGAGCGCGAGACGGCGCGGCATTTTGCGATGCGGCGCATACGCGAGCGCCGCGAGATCTTCGCGGTGCTGCACGATTTGTTCAAGAAGGAGGCGGCATGAGCGCAACCCTCGAACATGCATCCGAGGCTCGGCGGGCGGGTGTCCAGCCCATCTCGACCACCTCGGAGTGGACTTTCGAGCTGATCCAGCGCTATGACGAGGCCATTGCCGAGTGCGCGCGGGAATTCAAGCTGGATACCTATCCCAATCAGATCGAGGTCATCACGTCCGAGCAGATGCTCGATGCCTATGCCTCGGTCGGCCTGCCCATCGGCTATGCGCACTGGTCCTACGGCAAGGAGTTCATCCGCAACGAGCAGGCCTACCGGCTGGGCGTGCAGGGGTTGGCCTACGAGATCGTGATCAACTCCAATCCTTGCATCGCCTACCTGATGGAGGAGAACTCCATGGCCATGCAGGCGCTGGTGATCGCGCATGCCTGCTACGGCCACAACTCCTTCTTCAAGGGCAACTACCTGTTCCGGCAGTGGACCGAGGCCGACGGGATGCTGGACTACCTGGTCTTCGCGCGCGACTACGTCATGGCTTGCGAAGACAAGTACGGCGTTGGCCCGGTGGAAGCCATGCTGGATTCGTGCCACGCGCTGATGTCGCACGGCGTGGACCGCTACCGCCGTCCGCATCCGATCTCCCACCGGGAAGAAGTGCAGCGCCAGGTCGAACGCGACGAATACGCGCGCCAGCAATACAACGACCTCTGGCGCACGGTGCCGGTGCGCGACCAGGCGGTGGAGCGGGCGAGCAAATCCAACGTCTTTCCTCCCGAGCCCGAGGAGAACATCCTCTACTTCGTCGAGAAGTACTCGCCCGCGCTGGAACCGTGGCAGAAGGAACTGGTGCGCATCGTGCGCAAGCTCGCCCAGTATTTCTATCCGCAGACCCAGACCAAGGTCATGAACGAAGGCTGGGCGACCTTTTGGCACTACACGCTGCTGAACCGGATGCACGAGAAGGGGCTGGTCAACGACGGATTCATGATCGAATTCCTGCAGAGCCACACCAACGTGGTGGCGCAGCGCGGCTTCGACCAGCGCGGCTACGGCGGCATCAACCCCTACGCGCTGGGCTTCGCGATGATGCAGGACATCCGCCGCATCTGCGAACACCCGACGCCGGAAGACCGCGAGTGGTTCCCCGACATCGCCGGCAGCGACTGGCTCAAGACGCTGGACTTCGCGATGCGCAATTTCAAGGACGAATCCTTCATTGCGCAGTTCCTGTCGCCGCGGCTGATACGGGAGTTCCGCTTCTTCGCCATCGCCGACCACGAGGACAACCCCAAGATCGAAGTCGAGGCCATCCACGACGACGAGGGCTACCGGCGCGTGCGGCGCCTGCTGGCCGACCAGCACAACCGCGACATGATGGTGCCGGACATCCAGGTGGTGCGCTACAACCGCGACAGCGACCGCTCGCTGGTGCTGCGCCACGTCACGACTCGCGGCCGGCCGCTTCAGTCCGAGGATGCCGACCAGGTCATGAAGCACCTGGCGCGGCTCTGGGGCTTCAAGGTCCGGTTGGAAGAGGTCGATGCGCAAGGCAACGTGAAGACCTTCCGCGAGCGTTCGCCCTGAACGCGTAGGCAGGCCTGGAGGCGAGGGCGGCCTGGGAGCCCGCCCGCGGCTTGCCGCGGGCGGAATCCTTCTATAATGCCGGGCTCATTTACGTCACCCCCGCAACGACAGCCAGCGCGCCGGGCCGGGCATGCCAGCCCGCAGGCGGCGCGCGGCCGCCTCTAGGATGCACTCAATGCTTCAACAGAATGCCTATTCCCGTGAAGAACTGCTGCGCTGCGCGCGCGGAGAGCTGTTCGGGGAAGGCAACGCGCAACTGCCCGCTCCCAACATGCTGATGATGGACCGCATCACGCACATTTCGGATCAGGGCGGGAAATACGGCAAGGGGCAGGTCATTGCGGAACTGGACATCCATCCGGACCTCTGGTTCTTTGCCTGCCACTTCGAAGGCGATCCGGTCATGCCCGGCTGCCTGGGCCTGGACGCGATGTGGCAGCTGGTCGGTTTTTTCCTGGGCTGGCAGGGCAATCCCGGCCGCGGCCGCGCGCTCGGTTCGGGCGAGGTCAAGTTCGTCGGCCAGGTGCTGCCCACCGCCAAGAAAGTCACCTACAACATCGACATCAAGCGCACCATCAACCGTTCGCTGGTGCTGGGCATCGCCGACGGCACGATGAGCGTCGACGGCCGCCAGATCTACACCGCCGAAGGCCTGCGCGTCGGTCTCTTTACCTCGACAGAAAGCTTCTGATCCCCCCTGCGCGCTGAAGCGCGCCCCTCAATGGGGGCGAAACCGGCGGACTGGCGGAGCCAGGTCCGCGGTTTCCTGGGTCATCGTTGTTTTGATTCGTCGCACTAGTGTGCTCTGGTTTTGCCCTGGCAGAATCTTTTGATGCCCAGCCATTGCTGGGCCAGGAAGCTGCGTCCGTAGTCGCGGCTGCCGTGGGCGGGCAACTGGTCGCTGATGCCGGTGGGGCCGTAGTTGCCGTCGAAGCGGGCGGTGCGGAAGAGCACGTCCCAGATCGGAAACAGCACGCCGAAGTTGTAGTTCGCTTCGGGACGGCCGGGAACCGCGGGCGGTTCGATGGCGTGGTGGTGGCGATGGAAGCGCGGGCCCACCAGCAGGTATTGGCCGACGCGGCCGAAGCCCGTCCTGAGGTTGGCGTGCGAAAAGCTTTCCACCAGCCGCGTGATGATCACCACGGCGACGAATTGGGCGGGCGGCACGCCGATCAGGTGCGAGACGAGCACGAGCAGGGTGTCGCGCAGCAGGTCGCTGAGCAAATGGTTGCGGTTGTCGGACCAGAGCGTCATATGGCGCTGGCTATGGTGTACCGCATGCAGCGCCCACAGGCGCGGCAGGCTGTGCTCGGCCCGATGGATGGCATAGTCGACGAAATCGAAGATCAGCAGGTACAGGATCAGGCTGACCCAGGCGCGGTCGGTGACGCCGGGCCAGATCTCGTCCAAGTGGTAGGGCGAGAAACCCAGTATGTGTAATTCGCCGAACAGGTGTTCGGCCAGCGGCTGCGTGGTGAAAAAAAGCGCCAGCCGGAACAGGCCCAGCGAATGGATGGCGGTGTAGAGAATGTCCAGGCGCACGGCTTGGCTGTCGATGATGCGCTCGACCGGCCGCCAGCGCTGCAGCGGCACGAAAATCGCCAGCATCACCAGCAATTGCAGGCAGCCGGCGAGCACCCACATCGTGCCGTCGTAGGCATCTTCAATGAAGCCGCTCAAACCGAGATGGAACAGCGCGGGCTGCACCAGGGATTCGAACAGCCACTGCTGGGTGGCCGAGAACAGGTCGCTAAGGTTTTCCATGGACGTGATGCGTGGCCAGCCAGGCCCGGTATTGCGGATGATCGGCCAGCGTGGCAAAGCACATGCCGCGCCGCTTCAAGCCTTCGATGAGCGGTTCCAGCACCGCCGGCGCCCAGGGGTCCTGCCGCGACCAGATACCCAGGTGGGCCATCAAGATATCGCCAGCCCGGATATTGCGCAAGGCCCGCTCGAGCAACGCGGTGTTGGGATGCGTATTGCTGGGCAATTCGTCGCCGAGGAAGCCGGCCGGGGCCCAGCCGACGTGGCGGTAGCCGCATTGCTGCTCGGCGGCTTTCAGCAGGGCGGGCGAGGTCTTGCCGCCCGGCGCGCGGAACAGCGCGAGCATGGTTTTGCCCGTCATGGCCTGGAAGCGCGACGCGCTGCGGTCGAGCTCGGCGCAGTATTGCGCCGCGCTCATGTCCAGGGTGCGGCCGGCCTGCGGGCCGAAGCCGGGCCGCACGCGGAAGCCGCCGGGCAGGTCCATGCGCCAATAGACGTGATCGTAGGTGTGCGAGCCGAAGGCATGGCCGGCCTCGGCCATGCGCCGCCACCAGGGCGCCCAGGTATCGTCCAGGCTGGCCCCGCCGTCCCGGGTGGTTTCGTTCGCCAGGAAGAAGGTGGCCTTGACCTGCTGCCGCTCCAGCACTTCGGCCACCAGCGGCGCCACGCCCATGTGGCCGGTGTCGAAGGTGAGGTAGACGGGCTGCGCGCACGGCTCGGCGGGCAGCGCCGGGGCCGCGTGCGCCAGCGCCAGGGCGGCACAGATCGCGGCCGCGCGGCGCGGCAGGGCGCTACCGGGGCGCATGCGACAGCGTCCAGACGCCGTGGGGCGAGCGGCCCACCTTGGTCTGGTGCACCACGGCCTTCTTCACGGTATCGATCACGGTCAGCTTCTTCGCCCAGCGCGAGGTGACCAGCAGGGTCTTGCCGTCGGCCAGCACCTCCATGCAATCCGGCCCGCCCGGCGCGGGGTAGCTGTCCACCACGCCCATGGACTGCAGGTCGATGCGGCTGATGGTGTTGGCGGCGCGATTGCTGACGAACAGGTGGCGGCCGTCGCCCTGCGCCCGGAAAGCGTGGGCGCCGGCGCCGGTTTCGATGCGCTTGGCGAGCCTGGCCGGCGCGACCGACAGGTCGTAGACCTCGACGTATTTGTCACCGGTCAAGGCGACCAGCAGGTAGCGGTCGTCGGCGGTGATGTAGACGTCGGCAGGCGTCTTGCCCACGCCTATGGTCCAGAGCGGAGTCTGGGTGGCGAGATCGATGGCGGTCAACTGGTCGCTGTCCTGCAGCGACACGTACAGGTTCCGGCTCTTGCTGTCTATGGTCAGGTGGCTGGGCGTGCGGCTGGCGGGGATGCGCCTGGCCAATTTGGGCTCGGCCGAGCCGGCCAGCCCGTTCCATTGGTAGATGTCGATGTGATCCAGGCGATTGGCCGCCGTGACGAACCACTTCATGTCGGGAGAAAAGCGCAGCTGGTAGGGGTCGACGATGCCGGTCATCGTGCGCTGGACGTCGCCGGTGAGCGGGTCGATGAAGGTGAGCGAGTCGCTTGCGGCATTGGCCACGAGCAGGGATTTGTCGTCCGGCGTCAGGTAGATGTGGTGAGGCTCCTTGCCGGTCGGGATGCGCCGCGTCTCGGCGTAGGTGACCGGATCGAGGACGCTGACCGAGGCATCGAGCGAGTTCAGGACGATGATGGGCGGGGCGGGGAGGGCGGCGGAAACGGCAAACGCCGCGCACAGGCCGAGGACCGCGGCAAGGCGGGCGACAAGCAGGGATTTCAAGGTCGGGACACGCGCAAGTTGCTCGAACCGCCAAACCCGGCGGCGAAGGGCGGCCGCAGGGCGGACGAGTGTGCATAGTCTAGGCGGGCCGCATGGAATTTGGACTGCTTTTTCACCGCTGTTGGACGCGTGCGACAGCAGCGGCATCGAGGCCTGTCGCGCGCGTGGCGGCCGGCATGCTGGATGCGTGGACGGACCTAGGGTTGCCCCTAGGTTCCAGGCGGGCTACCATAGCAGCTTCAGCATTCATCGAGGCAAGTCGTGGATAACGACGGCAGTTCCTACGCCTATACGGCAAACGTCGCCTGAGCAGGTCCGCAGCCTTGTCCGCCGCATCCTGCCCAGCCAGGATGCAGTGTCCCCAGCCCGCCCGAACGCGGGATTCCCGCACTTCATCTTTCCGCCTCTCTTCACGACAGGGGTGGCGTTTGCCGCATAGGTCGTCTTCCTTTTTTGCCGGGAGGCCATCATGCGTTTCGCCCGTTTTTTTGGCGTTTGGAGCGGCGGATTCCGGCGCGGCGCCAACCAGTATCGCCTGACCGTGTTTAGCACCGAGCCGCGGCTCGACCGCTTGCGCCAGCACCTGCATGCCGAACTATCGCGGCACGATCTGCGCATCTCGCAGATACGCGTGGCCTGCGCGGGCGGCCTGCATCCCGACCACCGCATGTCGGTGACGCTCGACTGCCCGCCGGGGCGGCGCGCCGCGCTCAACGCGCTCGCGCTCGGCCTGGGGCGGCATCCCGCCATCCACCGCGTGCAGTACGAGCGGCTGCACTAGGGGCTTGCACGGTTGTCATCCCGGGAGCGCATCATCCCCCGGGGCCGGCATGCGTGGCCGGCACACACCACGATAAAAAAACGAAGGAAAGGCCATGAAGGCACTCGCCAACCTGCAAACGATGGAGTTGCTGGACTCGCTGGTCAGCCTCGCGACGGCATTCGTGCTCGGCGCGCTGGTAGGGCTGGAGCGGCAGTTCCGCCAGCGCACCGCGGGCCTGCGCACCAACGTACTGGTCGCGCTGGGGGCGGCCATTTTCGTCGATATGGCGGCGCGCGTGGCCGGCCCGGACGGCACGGTGCGCGTGGCCGCCTATGTGGTGTCGGGCGTCGGTTTCCTGGGGGCGGGGGTGATCATGCGCGAAGAGGGCAACGTGCGCGGGCTGAATACCGCGGCAACGCTGTGGGGATCGGCCGCCATAGGCAGTTGCGCGGGCGCCGACCTGATTGCCGAGGCGATCATGGCGACTGTCTTCGTGCTGGCCGCCAACACGCTGCTGCGGCCGGTGGTCAATACGTTCAATCGCAAGCCCGTGGACATCTCCTCGTCGGAATTCACCGCGCTCATCCACGTGATGACCGGTACGGCGAATCGCGCCGAGGCACTAGCCGCGCTCGAACGGGAACTCGAGGCTGCCAGCCTGCCGCTGGCCGACCTCGAGGTGCTGCCTTTCGGCGAAGATGAAATCGAGATCCGGGCCACGCCGATGGCGACATCGCTGGACGGCGTGGAATTGGACAGCCTGGTCGCCAAGCTGAGCGCCAATGCCGCGATCGCGCAGGTGTTCTGGGCGCCGAGCCTGTCGGAATAGGGGCGTGCCCATTTTTTCATCGGCCTACCCGCGGCCGCGCTGGAACGGGGTTTGCGAGGGACTGTCCCATGGCCGTCCCCAGCTTTATCCACAATAGGCGGGGATAAGTCCGGGTTTCTACCGTGTCGGGCCGCGCAAGCGACGGATGTGTCCTTGTGGCGCGGGCCGGAAGGAGGGACTGCTCAAGCATTGACCCAGGAACCTCAAACCCAGGTTTGATGCGGGTTTGCACGGGCCGGATCCGGGCTTTCCCCAGGCTTTTCCACAGAAATCTTGGATAAATGTACAAAGTGTGACAAGCACTGGCGTCGAACGATTTTATGTTTTAAGATATGTTTTTAGATAGATCTTAAGATAACTTCGCTGGCCTTGTTCGGCTGGCGACCGGAGGTCGTCATGCTACGCAATGAAGCAGGTGCCCGCGGCCGAGGCCTGGGCATGCGTTCCGGCCGCAAGCTTGCGGCGGAAGACCTGCAGCTCATCCTGCTGGCGCTGCTGGAAGAGCAGCCGCGCCACGGCTATGAGCTGATCAAGTGTTTGTCCGAGCGTTCTTCGGGGTTTTACAGCCCGAGTTCGGGCATGGTGTATCCGGCGCTCGCCTACCTGGAAGACGTCGGCCTCGCCACGGTCAGCGTGGAGGGCGCCAAAAAGCGCTACCGCTTGACGGGCGAGGGCAGCGCGCACCTGGCAAGCCGTCGCGGCCAGGCCGCGCGCATCCTGGACGACCTGGAGCGCGTGGGCGCGCGGATGGCGCAGGTGCGCCGCGTGTTCGAGGGGGAAGACCGCCTGGACTCCATCGCGCCGGGCACGCCCGAAGATTTGATGCTGGCGCGCTATGCGCTCAAGCAGGCTTTGCACCAGGCCGGCGCCTGTGAGGGAGGCGAGGCCGTGCGCATCGCCGCCATCCTGAGGCGGGCGACCGCCGAAATCCTGGGCGCTTCGTCCGCCCGTCCCGCAACCGATTCCGGAAATGAAAATGGAAAAAAAGATTGAACGCGCGGCCCGCCGCGTCCGCCACGAGTTGAAGTTCCGCCTGCTGCAGGTCAGCGCGGTCAAGCACGTCACGCCGCGCCTGCTGTGCGTCACGCTCAAGGGTGACGACCTGGAGGGCTTTGCCAGCGCGGCCCACGACGACCACATCAAGGTGTTCTTTCCCGGCCCGGGCCAGGAACGCCCCGTCGTCCCGACCCCCGGCCCCAATGGCATGGTGTTCCCGGAGGGCCAGCCGCGTCCGCCGGCGCGCGACTACACGCCGCGGCGCTATGACGCGTCCGCCGGCGAGCTGGATATCGAATTCGCGCTGCACGGCGACGGCCCGGCCGCCGAATGGGCAGAGCAGGCCCGCGTCGGCCAGTACCTCGGCATCGGCGGCCCGCGCGGCTCGTTCGTGATGGAGGGGGATTTCGACGGCTACCTGCTGGTGGGCGACGAGACCGCCTTGCCGGCGATCGCCCGGCGGCTCGAGGAACTCCCCGCGGGAGCGCCTGTGCGGGTCGTGGCCGAGGTCGAGAACGCCCAGGAGGAGCAGGTGTTCGAGACCCGCGCCGAGGTGCAGGTCACCTGGCTGCACCGCCAGGGCGCCCGGGCCGGCGATCCCGGCTTGTTGACGGCAGCCGTTGCGGCGCTGCCCAAGCCCGCGGGGGACTGGTATGCATGGGTGGCGGCAGAGTCGGGCGTGGCCAAGCGCGTGCGCCAGGTACTGGTGGAGAACTGGCAGGTCCCCAAGGAATGGATCAAGGCGGCGGGCTACTGGAAGCAGGGCGCGGCCGCGACCCACGACCGCCACGAGGACTGACGCGCGATGAGCGAGCCCGTGTGCAAGGTCGAGGCGCTGACGGTGGGCGAATTGCCGTGCTGGCGCCTGGTGTCCCGCCATGGCGAGGCGCTCGTTGCGCGCCAGGGCGCGCAAGTCTTGCGCTATACGCCGCATGGGCGGCAGCCGGTGGTATGGCTGAGCGATCACGCCGAGTTCCGCCGCGGCAAGTCGCTGCGTGGCGGCGTGCCGGTATGCTGGCCCTGGTTCGGACAGCTCGAACGCAATCCCGGCGCGGTACGTGCCATGGTTGCGGACGGCAATGCGCCGCCCGCGCACGGCTTTGCGCGTGAATGGGACTGGCGCGAGGCCGAGTCGGGTACGCGGGGCGACGCCGCCCGCCTGCTGCTGGAACTCGACCTGCCCCAGGGAGCCCCCGCCTGGCCCCACGCCGCGCGATTGACGCTGGAAATCGTCCTGGACGACGCGCTGACGCTGACGCTCTCCACTCGCAACCTGGGTGCGGAGCCGCTCGTGATCAGCCAGGCGCTGCATACGTATTTCGCGGTCAGCGATGTGCGCAAGGTCGCCGTGGAAGGGCTGGACGGCGCTGCCTACGTCGACACGCTGCGTGGCTGGAACACGTTCGCGCAGCACGGGACGCTGGCGATCGATGCCGAGACCGACCGCATCTACACCGGCATCGCCCAGCCCATCGCGATTGCCGATCCCGGCTGGCGCCGTACCCTGCACATCGAGGCGCACGCGTCCCGCTCGGCGGTGGTGTGGAATCCCTGGGTGGACAAATCTCTGCGGTTGTCGCAATTCGCCCCCGATGCCTGGCAGGACATGATCTGCATCGAGACCGCGAGAGTGTGGGACGACCTGCTGGAGGTAGCGCCGGGGACGACGGCCGCCATGGCGGTCACGCTGCGCGCCGAGCACTGGGCGGAAGGCTGACGGCCCGTCGATGCGGGACCTGGCACCGGCCGTGCGCTATCCCACGTGGCGGTTGCGGCCCGCGCCCAGGCCGAAGCCGATCTGGGCGCAGGCGCAGACAATGCAGGCCGCCAAGGCGGCGGTCCAGCCGCCGGTGCTGTCGTGCAGGGCGCCGATGGCGGTGGGCCCGCCCGCCGCCAGCAGGTAGCCCAGGGCCTGGGCCATGCCCGACAGCGCCGCTGCCTGCAAGGCGTCGCGCGCGCGCAGGCTCACGAACGCCAATCCCAGAATGATGGACGCGCCGCTGCCGAAGCCGTAGGACAGCGTCCACAGCGTGGCCCATTGCGGAGCGAGCAGCAATCCGGACAGCCCCAGCACCGAGAACATCGCGACCCCGCAGGCCAGCGCGCGCTGGTCGCGCATGCGCCGCATCAAGGGTATGAGCAGCAGCCCGGCGACGGCCGAAGCCAGTTGCAGCAGGCCGTGGATGGAGCCGGTTTCCGTTGCGGAATAGCCGGCATCGTGGAGCATGGACGGCAGCCAGCCGGCCACGCTGTAGTAGATCAGCGAGTTGATGCCCAGGAATAGGGTGATCTGCCAGGCCAGCCACGATTTCCAGATGGCCTGGCGCGGGGCGGCCGAGTCGGCGCTCAAAGGAACGGGACGCCGGCCCGCGCGGCAGCTGGGCAGCCATACCGCCAGGCTCAGCACGACCAGCAGCGCCGGAGCGAACAGCGCCAGCGGCCATCCCGGCCCGGCCTGCCAGTTCGCCAGCGGCACGGCGACGAACGAAGCGGCGCCCGAGGCAATGCCCATGACCAGCGCATAGCTGCTGGTCAGCGTGGCGATCCGCTGGGGAAAGTCGCGCTTGACGAGGCTGGGCAGCAGGACGTTGCCGAACGCGATGCCGCTGCCGATCGCGATCGTGCCGGCGAACAGCGCCCAGGTGCTGCCCGCGGAGCGCAGGCACAGCCCGGCCAGCAGGGCCAGCAGGGCGCCCAGCAAGGCACGCTCCAGCCCCGTGCGCCGTGCCACGATGGCGGCCAGGGGCGAGACGGCGGCGAAGGCCAGCAGCGGCAGGGTGGTCAGCATGCCCGCCGCGGCGGCGCTCAGGCCCAGGTCGGCGCGAAGCATGTCCAGGACGGGCGCCACGCCTGTGACGGGCGCGCGCAGGTTGGAGGCGATCAGCATGATGCCGGCGATCAGCAGCGTCGGCCGGACGAGGGAAGAGGGGGACATCGAAGCCATGATGACGCGAAAAACGTGAACCCCGCACTGTAGGCTTTTTGCGCCCGTTCGTCTTGGAGGCGGCCAAGGTATCATCGCACCTCTCCTCTCCATCTCAGTTCCCCGATCCAGCGGCTGGGGGCCCACCATGCTGGGCACGCGTCAGCGCGCGGGGGGACCTTCATCAGGCCATCGCCCTTGGATATTTCCCTGCTCTGGATCCCCGCCACTCTGATCGCCGCCGCCGCGCAGACCGCGCGCAACACCATGCAGCACCGGTTGACCGAAACCCTGGGCACGCTCGGCGCCGCTCAGGTCAGGTTCCTGTACGGCTTGCCGTTCGCCGTGCTGTTCCTGTCGATGGTCGTGGCGGTGGGCGGGGAGGCGCTGCCGCGCCTGCATGGGCAGTTCCTGCTGTTCGCGGCGGCCGGCGCGGTGCTGCAGATCGTGGCGACGGTGCTGATGCTGGCCACCATGCAGTTGCGCAACTTCGCACTGAGCACGGTCTATGTGAAGACCGAACCGCTGCTGGTGGCGGTGTTCGCGGTGCTGGTACTGGGAGACCCGCTCACCGCGCTGGGCGCTTGCGCGGTCGTCGTCGCGACGGGGGGAGTGATCATCATGTCGTGGCGGCCGGGCGCGGGGGCGGGCGGCAACTGGCGGCCGGCGCTGCTGGGCATTGCCTCCGGCGCGTGCTTCGCCTTGTCCGCCGTCGCTTTCCGCGGCTCCATCGTCTCGCTGGAGAGCGGCTCGTTCGTCCTGCGCGCCAGCACGGCGCTGGTCGTGGGGCTGGTCATGCAGACCGGCGCGCTGGTGGTGTGGCAGTGCCTGTTCCGCCGCGACGTGCTGCGCGGCGTACTGCAGGCCTGGCGCACTTCGCTGCCGGCCGGATTCATGGGCGCATTCGCATCGCAGTGCTGGTATATCGGCTTCGCGCTCACGTCGGCGGCCAATGTGCGCACGCTGGGCCTGGTCGAAGTCCTGTTCGCCCAGATTGCCTCGCGCCGGATCTTCGCGCAGCATGCCAGCCCGCGCGAGCGCTGGGGCATGGCATGGGTGGTCGCGGGCCTGGTCCTGCTGCTGTATGCGACCCGGAGCTGACGCGCAGGCCTCCTCAGGCCGCGGCCTTGAGCTCTTCGGCCAGCAGGCTGGCCTGCGCCAGCGCCTGTTCGATCGCCTGCGCCCGCGCCTGCTCGCCCAGCGCGACGCCTTCGGCGCGCACGACGCCGATGTCGGTAATGCCGAAAAAGCCGAATACCGCGCGCAGGAAAGATTCCTGGTGGTCCAGCATGGTTTCGATCGCCGTGCCGGCATACTTGCCGCCCCGCGAAGAAACGATGATCACCCTCTTGTTCCCGGCCAGGCCCTCGGGGCCGTTGGCGGTGTAGCGGAAGGTCTTGCCGGCCTGGGCCACGCGGTCGATCCAGGCTTTCAGCTGCGACGGGATGGAGAAGTTGTACATGGGCGCGGCCACGACCACGACATCGGCGGCCAGGAACTCGCCGAGCAATTCGTCGGTGTACGCGGTTTCCTTGAGGAAAGCGGCGTCGGTGGCCGGTTCGGCGCCGGGCTGCGGGCGCAGCGACTGCAGCAGCTTGCCGTCCAGGTGGGCCGGCGGCTGGGCGACCAGGTCGCGGTAGGCGACGCGCAGGCTCGGGTCGGCCTGGCGCAAGGCCTGGACGACGGCCGCGCTCAGTTCGCGGGAGATCGAGGCATCGCCGGTGGCGCTGGAATCGAGGTGTAGGACGTTCATCGTGCTCTCCGAGATAAGGGTTTACGCGGAATTTTTCCGCCACTCCAATAAGATATATCGTCAATAATGCTTTTTAAACTCCCCCGATCAGGAAGTACTTTTCTAATATTGGGATAATTGACGGACGGCAGCCATGCAGGACCTCAACGACATGTACTTGTTCGCCAAAGTGGTCGAGCACGGCGGCTATACGGCTGCTGCGCAGGCCATGGGCATCCCGGTGTCGCGCGTGAGCCGGCGCGTGGCGGCCCTGGAAGAAGAACTGGGCGTGCGGCTGCTGAACCGCACGACCCGCAAGATCTCGGTTACCGAGGTCGGCAACACCTTCTATCTGCATTGCGCGGCGTTGGCGGCCGAAGCCGCGGCGGCGCGCGAGGCCGTCGACCGCACGACCTCGCAGCCGCAGGGGCTGATCCGTCTCAGCTGCCCGGCTGGCCTGCTGCAAAGCGATGTGGCGGCCATCGTGGCGGAATATCTGGCCGCGCATCCGCGGGTGCGGGTGCAGATCGATGCCACCTCGCGCCGCGTGGACCTGGTGGAAGAGGGAATGGACCTGGCGCTGCGTGTCCGGCAGCCGCCTTTCGAGGATTCCGAACTGGTGGTGCGGCCGCTGGCGACCAGCCGCATGGTGCTGGTCGCCACGCCGGGTTTCTTCAGGCAGCACGGCGAGCCCGACGACCTGGACGGCCTGGCGCGCCTGCCCACGCTCAGCATGGTGCAGGCGGCGGAAAAACACGTCTGGCGTTTTACCGGGCCGGATGGCCGCCAGGTGTCGGTGGGACACGTGCCCAGGCTGTCGGTGGACGACCTGACCACGCTGCATATCGCGGCGCTCCAGGGATTGGGCATCGCCTGCGTGCCGTGGGCGCTGGTGGCGGCCGACGTGCAGGCGGGCGTGCTGCAGGTCACGCTGCCCGGGTATTCGCTGCCGGAGGGGGTCGTCCAGGCCGTTTTCCCGTCGCGCCGCGGCCTGGTGCCTGCAGTACGCGGCCTGGTAGACGCGCTGGTGCAGGCCTATCGCAAGCAGTCGCCCGCGCCCGGCTAGCGCGACGATGGCGCCGCCCGCCTTGCGCTGCGGGGAAGAAAGGCGCTCATGTACAATTCCGGTGCCCTCGGTGCGTGGGCGCGGCGCTGGGTCGCGTCCTGGCGACGCCGAGGCCAGTGATGGCTCCGGACGCGAGATGTTGATTCTGATTTCCAACGACGACGGCTATTTCGCCCCCGGCCTGGCTGCGCTGGTCGAGGCATTGCGGCCGCTGGCCGAGCTGATCGTCGTGGCGCCCGAGACCAACCGCAGCGGTTCGTCCAATTCGCTCACGCTGGACCGGCCGCTGTCGGTGCGCAAGGCCGCCAGCGGATTCTTCTACGTCAACGGCACGCCGTCCGATTGCGTGCACGTCGCGTTGACGGGGCTGCTGGAACGGCGTCCCGACCTCGTGGTGTCGGGCATCAACGACGGCCAGAACATGGGCGAGGATACCCTGTATTCCGGGACCGTGGCCGCGGCGACCGAAGGCTACCTGTTCGGCCTGCCGGCGATCGCTTTCTCCCAGGTGTCCAAGGGCTGGACGCACCTGGATGCGGCCGCCGCCGCGGCGCGCAGCTTCGTCGAGCGCTTCCTGGCCCGTCCGCTGGCCGGGCCGACGCTGCTCAACGTGAATATTCCCAATCTGCCGCTTTCGGAACTGAAGGCGCCGCGCGTCACCCGCCTGGGCCGGCGCCATCCTTCCGAGCCGGTCGTGCGTTCGTCCACGCCGTACGGCGAGCCGGTCTACTGGATCGGCCCGGCTGGCAAGGCGGCCGATGCCACGCCCGGCACCGATTTCCATGCCTGCGCCGAAGGCGCGGTATCCGTTACTCCGCTGCGGTTCGACCTGACCCATACGGCGCAGATCGAGCCGGTGCGTGAATGGATTCCTGCCGAATGGATAGACGCAAACCGCTGACGCCGGGCCAGGCCCGGCCGCTCGACGCCGGCGAGGCGGACGGGCCGCCGCGCCGCCCGGCGCAGCCACCGCTGCCGCCCATTACCGCGGCCAATAGCAATACCCGCGTCAGCACCGGCCGTCCGCCCGTGACGCGTCCCGCGCCAGCGCAAGCCGCGCGGGGCGACACGGCGCGTCCGACCAACAGCAATACCCGGATTGCGCCGGCGCGCCTGCTGGTGCCGGCGCCGGGTCCGGCGCGAGAGCCGGCCGGCAGCGACAACCGGGGGCTCAATTCCGAGCGCATGCGCGCCGCGCTGGTGGCGCGGCTGCGCAGCCACGGCATCGCCGACGAGCGGGTGCTCGAAGCCGTGCAGGCCGTTCCGCGGCACCGCTTCGTCGACGAGGCGCTGGCCAGCCGCGCGTATGAAGACGCGGCGCTGCCGATCGGGCATGGCCAGACGATTTCCCAGCCGTGGATCGTGGCGCGCATGATCGCCGCCGCGCGCAACGGGCGGGAACTGGTCAAAGTGCTGGAAATCGGGACCGGCTGCGGCTACCAGGCTGCGGTGCTGGCCGGCGTGGCGCGCGAGGTGTATTCCATCGAGCGCATCAAGGCCCTGCACGAACTGGCGCGCAACCGGCTGCGGCCGCTGCGGCTGGCCCACGTCCGGCTGGTGTTCGGCGACGGCATGCTGGGCGTGCCCAGCGCGGCGCCCTTCGACGCCATCGTGGTCGCCGCGGCGGGCCTGGAAGTGCCGCAGGCCCTGCTGGCGCAACTGGCCCCGGGAGGCCGCCTGGTCGCGCCCGAGGGCGATGCCAGGCAGCACCTGGTCATGATAGAGCGCACCGGAGCCCAGAGCTGGGTGCGCACCGAACTCGAACCCGTGCGCTTCGTTCCGTTGCGGCCGGGAGTGTTGTTGTAGTGAATAGGAGATCTGGGATGCTGAATCGGCGCAAGCCAGGCCGCGGCGAAACCCGCTGCGTCCGCGGGCCGCTGGCCTGGCTGGTCGGGCGGCCTGTCCGACACGTGTTGATCCTGACGGGGTGCGCGGTGCTGCTGGCGGCGTGCGAATCCACGCCTAGGACGGTGCAGGTGGTGGACCGCAGCACGACGGCGGACAAATCGGGCGGCTCGCCGGCCGCCACGGCCGGCCGCGAGGCGTCGCGCCTGGCCGATGCCGAGACCTATGTGGTCAAACGCGGGGATACCTTGATCCGCATCGCGCTGGATCACGGCGAAGACTGGCGCGACATCGCGCAGTGGAACAGCCTGGCCGATCCCAATCAGATCCGTCCGGGCCAGGTGCTGCGGGTATCGCGGCCCGGAACCTCGCGCGCGCCGGCCCAGGCCGCGCCGGCCGATAACGGCGTCGCCGAGGTCACGCCGGTCGCGCCGCCGTCGCAATCGGCATCGCGGCCGCTGGATGCGCCGGCTCCCAGCGAGCCTGCCGCCACGCCCGCCCCGGCGCCCGCGCCAACGCCCGCGCCGCCGCGCCCGGCCGATCCCGCCGGCGAGCGTGTCGAGTGGGCCTGGCCCGCCGGCGGCAAGGTCATCGAGAATTTCCACGAGACCCGCAACAAGGGCCTGGACATCTCGGGCACGCCGGGCGATCCCGTCCTGGCGGCGGCGGACGGCAAGGTGGTCTACAGCGGCAGCGGCCTGCGCGGCTACGGCCAGCTCATCATCATCAAGCACAACAATACCTACCTGTCGGCGTACGCGCACAATCGCGCCATGCTGGTCAAGGAAGGGCAGGCCGTGCGGCGCGGGCAGAAGATCGCCGAACTGGGCAGCACCGACGCCCAATCGCCGCGCGTCCACTTCGAGATCCGCCGCCAGGGCAAGCCGGTCGATCCCGCCAGCTACCTGCCGTCGCGCTGAGGCCCATGCCATGACCCCGATGCTGGTGTTCGACCTCGAAACCATTCCCGACGCGGAAGGGCTGCGCACGCTCAACGGCTGGTCCGCCGAGGTGCCGGACGCCGAGGTGGTCGAGCGGGCGACCGCGGCGCGGCGGGAAGCCGTCGGGCACGATTTCCTGCCGCTGCACCTGCAGAAGATCGCGGTGGTCGGCTGCGTGTTCCGCGACGACGAGGGCTTTCGCGTCAAGTGCATAGGCAAGGCGGACGATCCCGAGGCCGTGCTGATCTCGGGCTTCTTCAAAACCATCGAACGCTACACGCCGCAACTGATCAGCTGGAACGGCTCGGGCTTCGACCTGCCGGTGCTGCACTATCGCGGCCTGATCCATGGCATCCAGGCCGCGCGCTACTGGGACATGGGCGAGGACGACCGCGATTTCCGCTACAGCAACTACATCAGCCGCTACCACAACCGCCACTGCGACCTGATGGACCTGCTTGCCAAGTACAACGGCCGCGCCAATGCCCCGCTCGACGAACTGGCCAAGCTGTGCGGCTTTCCCGGCAAGCTCGGCATGGATGGCAGCCAGGTCTGGAAAGCATGGAGCTCCGGGCGGCAGGAAGAAGTGCGCGCCTATTGCGAGACCGACGTGGTCAACACCTGGCTGGTGTATTGCCGCTTCCGCCTGATGCGCGGCATGCTCTCGCGCGCGCAATACGATCACGAAGTGGAACTCGTGCGCAGTACGCTGGCGGCCATCGGCCAGCCGCATTGGAAGGAATACCTCGCCGCATGGGACGCCCCGCAGGGGTGATCCCGGCCGGCCCCGCCCGGGGCAGGGCGGAGAATTCATGCAATGACAGACATGACTCAAGAAGCAGATATTTCCCTCGTGGACGGCCCGGACGCGGCCGCCGGGGACGGTTTCCCGGACGGCTCGGTACGCATCGAATCGGTCGACCTGGAAGGGCGCGGCATTGCCAGGCGCCAGGGCAAGGTGGTCTTCGTCGAAGGCGGACTGCCGGGCGAACGCGTCACGCTCAAGGTGCTCAGGCGCAAGCCTTCCTATGAACTCGCCGAGGTCGAGCAGGTGCTGGAGGCCTCATCGCAGCGGGTCGCGCCGCGCTGTCCGCATTTCGGCGTCTGCGGCGGCTGTGCGATGCAGCACGCCGAGCCCGCCGCGCAGGTGGCGATCAAGCAGCGTGTGCTGGAAGACACGCTCTGGCACATCGGCAAGCTGGTGCCCCAGCGCGTGCTGCCGCCCATTCACGGCCCCTCCTGGGGTTATCGCTACCGGGCGCGTCTGTCGGTACGGGTGGTGGTGAAGAAGGGCGGGGTGCTGGTAGGTTTTCGCGAACGCAAGAGCAGCTATGTGGCCGATATGCGCGAGTGCCACGTGCTGCATCCGCACGTCGCGGCGCTGCTGGTGCCGCTGCGCGGGATGGTCGCGGCCATGCCTGCGCGCGATCGGGTTCCGCAGATCGAGGTCGCGGTCGGCGACACGCAGGTCGCGCTGATACTGCGCCACCTGGTTCCCCTGGTCGACGAGGACATCGCCGTGCTGCGGGAATTCGCACGGCGCCACGAGGTTCATTGGTGGCTGCAGCCCAAGGGGCCGGACAGCGCGCATCCGCTGGAACCCGAAGATGCCGACGGCCTGGCCTATACGCTGCCCGAGTTCGGCCTGCGCATGCCGTTCAAGCCTACCGATTTCACCCAGGTCAACCACGCGATCAACCGGGTGCTGGTTTCGCGCGCCATCGCGCTGCTCGATCCCCAGCCGACGGATCGCATCGCCGATCTGTTCTGCGGCCTGGGCAATTTCACGCTTGCCTTGGCGACCCGCTGCCGCGAGGTCGTGGGCGTGGAGGGCAGCCAGGCGCTGACCGACCGGGCGCTCGACGCGGCGCGCCGACAAGGGCTGGACGCGCATACGTCCTTCTCGACGCTGAACCTGTTCGAAGTGGACGAAGCCTGGCTGCGCAGCCTGGGCCATTTCGACCGCATGCTCATCGACCCGCCGCGCGAAGGCGCGCTCGCCGTCGCCAAGGCCTTGTCCACCCTGGGCGAGGACCGCCCGCGCCGCATCGTCTACGTCTCCTGTAACCCCGCCACCCTGGCCCGCGACGCCGCCATCCTCATCCACGAAGGCGGCTACACCCTCCGCGCGGCCGGCGTAATCAACATGTTCCCCCACACCGGCCACGTCGAATCCATCGCAGTGCTGGAATGCCCCCCTCTACGCGCTTACGCGCGCCCCCCAGGGGGCGAAACCGGCGGACCGGCAAAGCCGGATCCGCGGTTTCCTGGGTCTGAACCCAACATGCTTACTGGGGAAAACCGGACAGATTGAGGGGCAGGCCGCTGAAAAACAAAAACGGCGCCTAAACCCGGACGCCGCTTGCTTATTCCTGATACTTCACCGAAGCGCGCTCAGCCCCAGGGCACCGCGGATCCGGCTCTGCCGGTCCGCCAGTGCCGCCCCCCTGGGGGGGCGCGCGAAGCGCGTAGGGGGGGGGTTATTCCCGATTTCCGCCGAAGATGCCCAGGAGCATCAGCAGGTTCGCGAACACGTTGTAGACGTCCAGGTAGATCGCCAGCGTGGCGGAAACGTAGTTGGTTTCGCCGCCGTTGACGACGCGCTGCAGGTCGACCAGCATGAAGGCCGAGAAGATGACGATGGCCAGGACCGAGACGGTCAGCATCAGGGCGGGCAACTGCAGGAAGATGTTGGCGACGGCCGCCACCAGGATCACGACGGCGCCGACGAACAGCCATTTGGCCATGCCCGAGAGGTCGCGCTTGATGGTGGTGGACAGCACCGCCATGGCGCCGAACACGATGGCGGTTCCGCCGAATGCGGTCATGATCAGGCTGGCGCCGTTGGACATGCCCAGCACGAAGCCGATCAGCCGCGACAGCATGACGCCCATGAAGAAGGTGAAGGCCAGCAGCAGGGCGACGCCCAGGCCGTTGTTCTTGTTCTTCTCGATGGCGAACATCAGGCCGAAGGCGCCGATGAGGAAAACCATGGTGGTGATGCCGGGGCTGGCGCCCATCGTCTGGGCCAGGCCGGTGTACAGCCCCGCGGCGGCGCCCAGCACGGTGGGGATCAGCGACAGCGCCAGCAGCCAATAGGTGTTGCGCAGGACGCGATTGCGTACAACCTCGCCGGGCGCAGTCCCGGTCCGGTTGAAGGGGGTGGTGCGTAGATCGTTCATGGTGAGCGACTCCTCGTGGTCTTTGGGCTCGGCGGCCCCGCGAGCGGGCCTGATGGTTCAGACTTCCAGTATGCCCCAGGGTTCCATGGCGTTCCAGCGGGATTTGCCATAGTCGCCGGGGCTTGCAGGCATCCATGGCGGATCATGCGGCCGTGATACAATTTCACGTTTAAGTTTCCCTCAAAGTATTTGTTTTTATTGGAGTTTTTGATGGCCATCGAGCGCACCCTGTCGATCATCAAGCCGGACGCCGTTTCCAAGAACGTCGTCGGCCAGATCGTTTCCCGATTCGAGACCGCCGGCCTCAAGGTGATCGCCGCGCGCATGCTGCAATTGTCCCGTGCCGATGCCGAGCGTTTCTACGCCGTGCACGCCGCCCGTCCGTTCTTCAAGGACCTGGTCGATTTCATGGTGTCGGGCCCGGTGTTCGTGCAAGTGCTGGAAGGCGAAGGCGCGATCCTGAAGAACCGCGACCTGATGGGCGCCACCGATCCCAAGAAAGCCGAGAAGGGCACCATCCGCGCCGACTTCGCCGACAGCATCGACGCCAATGCCGTGCACGGTTCCGACGCCGCCGAGACCGCCCAGGTCGAGATCGCGTTCTTCTTCCCCGAAATGAACATCCACAGCCGCTGAGCCGGATGTCCGCTTGCCCCCAGGAGATCGAGATGAATCAGATCTCGCCGCTCGCCGCCGGCCACGCCGGCACGCCGTCCGCTTCCACGCCCCGCATCAACCTGCTCGGGCTCGATGGGGCGCAGCTCGCCGAACTGGTCGGGCAATGGGGGGACAAGCCTTTTCGCGCCAAGCAGCTGCAACGCTGGCTGCACCAGCGCGGCGTGGACGATTTCACGCAGATGACCGATCTGGCCAAGTCGTTCCGCGACAAGCTCGAACGGCTTTGCGAGGTGCGCGCCCCCGGCGTGGTCACCGCACACAAATCCGCCGACGGCACCCGCAAGTGGCTGCTGGACGTGGGCAACGGCAACGCCGTCGAAACCGTCTTCATTCCCGAGGACGACCGCGGCACGCTGTGCATTTCGACGCAGGCCGGCTGTACGGTTGCCTGCCGCTTCTGTTCCACCGGCCACCAGGGGTTCAACCGCAACCTCGGCGTGGACGAGATCATCGGCCAGCTCTGGCTGGCGCGGCGCACGATCGAGACCGACCGCGAGGGCGCGCGCATCGCCAACGGCGTGCCTGCCGCGCTGGCCGCCGCCGACGACCGGGTCATCAGCAACGTCGTGATGATGGGCATGGGCGAACCGCTGCTGAACTACGACAATACCGTATCCGCCTTGCGGCTGATGCTGGACGACAACGCCTACGGCCTGTCGCGCCGCCGCGTGACGGTATCCACCTCGGGCGTGGTGCCGATGATGGACCGCCTGTCGCGCGATTGCCCGGTGGCGCTGGCGGTGTCGCTGCACGCGCCCAACGATGCCCTGCGCGACGATCTCGTGCCGCTGAACAAGAAGTACCCGCTGCGCGAGCTGATCGCTGCTTGCCAGCGCTACCTGGAATTCGCGCCGCGCGATTTCATCACGTTCGAATACGTCATGCTCGACGGCATCAACGATGGCGACGAGCATGCCAGGCAATTGATGGACATTGCGCGGCAAGTGTCGTGCAAGTTCAATCTCATTCCCTTCAATCCCTTCCCGCAGTCCGGCCTCAAGCGCTCGCCTGCGGCCAGGGTGAGACTGTTCGCGCAGCAGCTCATGGATGCCGGTATCGTCACGACCGTGCGCAAGACGCGCGGCGACGACATCGATGCGGCCTGTGGGCAACTGGCGGGCGAGGTCAAGGACCGCACCCGCCTGAAAGAGCGCCTGGCCGCCGACAGCCGTTTCGGCCGCATCGTGGAAGTGCGCGAATGAAGCAACTGCTGTACCGGGCCGGCCACGCAGGCGGGCGCGGACAAGGAGTCGTCGATGTCTGAACCGAACGAAACCGGCGCGGCCGGACCGCGGGAGGGCCAATCGCCCGCGTCCGGCACGCCGTCTTCGTCTTCCCTGGGCGCGGAATTGGCCAGGTTGCGCGAACTGCGCGGCTGGACCCAGGAATACGTATCCGATCGCCTGAAGTTCGCGGTGCGCCAGATTCGCGCGCTCGAGGACGAGCACTGGGAGCAGCTTCCCCAGGGGACGCCGTTGCGCGGCTTCGTGCGCAACTACGCACGCCTGCTCGAGGTCGATCCCGAGCCCTTTCTGCGCAGCCTGGCGCCGCGCCTGCAGGTGGCCGATCCGGTATCGCTGGATCAGGCTTCCTCGCTGTCCAGCCCGCTGGCGCAGTCTTCCCGCCGCACCTGGCCGATGCGCAGCGGCGGCCGCCGCCGGCTCGCGCCGTGGCTGGTGGGCGGTCTGATGGCGCTGGTGGCGCTCGGGCTGCTCGGCTATGCCTTGAGCCAGCAGGGCAAGCTTTCGTTCGGATCGTCCACCTCGGCGGGGCTGGCGGGCGAGACCGAGCGCGGCATTCGCATCGAGACGCCGCCGGTGCCGCCGGCGCTGGCCGACGCGGCGGGCGAACCTTCGCAGGGCATGCCCCCGGCGGCCGATTCCGCGGCTCCGGCCGCGGCGCCGGGCATGGCGCCGGAGACGCTTCCCGCGCCGTCCGCCGCGACTCAGGCTGATCATGCCGCTGCCTCGCCGGCGGCGCCCGAGCAGCCTGCGCCGGCCGCGGCGGCCGGGCTGGCCTTCACGGTCAGGCAGCCGAGCTGGATCGAGGTCCGGCGCGCCGACGGCACGGTGGCGGTGTCCCGCATCATCCAGGCCCGCGAACCGTACGAGCTGGATGCGTCCGGCGCGCCTTACCGTGTCGTGATCGGCAACGTCAATGGCGTGGACGTGCGCTGGCGCGGTGCCCCGGTGGACCTGACGCCGTATCGCCGCGACAACGTGGCGCGGCTTACTTTGAAATAGCGCCGCGAGGGCAGGCATGAATCCTTTGGACTCCCGGATCGCAGACCAGCCGTTCCCGGCCGGCCCGACGCCGCGCCGGCACGCCCGCCAGGTGCGTATCGAATGGAACGGCCACGCGGTGGCGGTCGGCGGCGACGCGCCGGTGATGGTGCAGTCCATGACCAACACCGATACCGCCGACGCGATCGCCACGGCGATCCAGGTCAAGGAACTGGCGCACGCGGGGTCCGAGGTGGTGCGGATCACCGTCAATACGCCCGAGGCCGCGCGCGAGGTGCCCGCGATTCGCGAGCAATTGGACCGCATGGGCGTGAATGCGCCGCTGGTGGGCGATTTCCACTACAACGGCCACAAGCTGCTGACGCAGTTTCCCGAATGCGCGCAGGCGCTCTCCAAGTACCGGATCAACCCCGGCAACATGGGGGCGGGCAAGAAGCGCGACGACAATTTCGCGCAGATGATCGAGGTCGCCTGCCGCCATGGCAAGCCGGTGCGCATAGGCGTGAACTGGGGCAGCCTGGACCAGGACCTGCTGGCGCGGATGATGGACGAGAACGGCAGGCGCGCCGCGCCCTGGGAAGCCCAGGCCGTGATGCGCGACGCCCTGGTGGTCTCCGCGGTCGACAACGCCCGCCGCGCCGAGGAGCTGGGCCTGCCGGGCGACCGCATCATCCTGTCCTGCAAGGTCAGCAATGCGCAGGACCTGATCGCCGTCTACCGCGACCTGGCGCGCCGCTGCGACTATCCCTTGCACCTGGGCCTGACCGAGGCCGGCATGGGGAGCAAGGGCATCGTCGCCTCGACCGCGGCCATGGGCATATTGCTGCAAGAGGGCATAGGCGACACGATACGCGTCTCGCTCACGCCCGAGCCCAACGGCGACCGCACCCGCGAAGTCGTGGTGGCGCAGGAAATCCTGCAAAGCCTGGGCCTGCGCGCCTTCGCGCCCGAAGTGGTGGCATGTCCGGGCTGCGGGCGCACCAGCAGTACGGTATTCCAGGAACTGGCGGCCGACATCCAGAGCTACCTGCGCGCGCAGATGCCCGTTTGGCGCCTGAAGTACCCCGGCGCCGAGAACCTGCACGTCGCAGTCATGGGCTGTGTGGTCAACGGCCCGGGCGAGAGCAAATTCGCCGACATCGGCATCAGCCTGCCGGGCAACGGGGAACAGCCGGTCGCGCCGGTCTTCATTGACGGCCAGCGCTCCATGACCCTCAAGGGCGACCGCATCGCCGAGGAGTTCCAGGCGCTGGTAGAGGCCTACGTAGAGAATCGCTATGGAGGGAACCCCCCCCTACGCGCTGACGCGCGCCCCCCAGGGGGCGGCACTGGCGGACCGGCAAAGCCGGATCCGCTGTGCCCTGGGCCGTGTGTCGGCGCGTAGCGGGAAGATCGATACATGAACAGTTTTCAGAAAGTGACCGCGATACGCGGCATGAACGACATTCTCCCGTCCGACTCTCAGCAGTGGGAGCGGCTGGAGTCGCTGGTGCGCGAGTGGCTGCGCAGCTACGGCTACCGCAACGTGCGCACGCCGGTGCTGGAGCAGACCCGGCTGTTCACCCGCGGCATCGGCGAGGTGACGGACATCGTCGAGAAAGAGATGTACAGCTTCACCGACTCGCTCAACGGCGAGTCGCTGACCATGCGGCCCGAGTTCACCGCGGGCATGGTGCGCGCGACCATCGAGCACAATCTCATCTATGACCGGCCGCAGCGCGTGTTCGCCATCGGCCCGGTATTCCGCCACGAGCGTCCGCAGCGCGGGCGCTACCGCCAGTTCCACCAGATCGACGTCGAGGCGCTGGGTTTTGCCGGGCCGGACATCGACGTCGAGCTGATCCTGATGCTGGCGCGGCTGTGGAAGATCCTCGGGCTGTCGGACATCCGCCTGGAAATCAACTCGCTGGGGTCGGCCGAGGAGCGCCAGGCGCATCGCGAGGCGCTGATCGGCTACCTGGAGGGCTACCGCGAACAGCTCGACGAAGACGGCAAGCGCCGCCTCTACACGAATCCGCTGCGCGTGCTCGACACCAAGAACCCGGCCCTGCAGGAAATGGCCGACAATGCGCCGCGCCTGCTGGATTACCTGGGCGAGGCTTCGCTGGCGCATTTCGAGGGCGTGCGCGCCCGCCTCGAGGACGCCGGCGTCGCCTACCGCGTCAACCCGCGCCTGGTGCGCGGGCTGGACTATTACAACCTGACGGTGTTCGAGTGGGTGACCGATCGCCTGGGCGCCCAGGGCACGGTCTGCGGCGGCGGCCGCTACGACGGCCTGATCGGCCTGCTGGGCGGCAAACCCGCGCCGGCGGTGGGTTTCGCGATCGGCATGGAGCGGCTGCTCGACCTCTGGTCGCAGGCGCAGCCAGCCGAAGCGGCGCCGGAGTGCGACGTCTACGTGCTGCATCAGGGCGAGTCCGCCGCGCGGGCGGCGATGACCCTGGCCGAGCAGCTGCGCGATGCGGGGCTGGACGTGGTGCTGCATTGCGGCAGCGGCAGTTTCAAGTCGCAGATGAAGCGCGCCGACGCCAGCGGCGCGGAGTACGCCGTGATCCTGGGCGAGGACGAACTGGCCGACGCCAGCGCCAGCGTCAAGGCGCTGCGGGCCGAGGGCGGGGCCCAGCGCCGCGTGCCCATGGACGGGCTGGCTGCCTTCCTGGTGAACGAACTGGTCCAGGGCGGGTCCGACTAGCCGGCCAGGCGGGCATGGCGCACGGGGCCGGCGCCAAAATCCGTTAATCTTGCGGCTCTTGAGTATGCGCGCAGGCCTGGAAGGGCCCGCGCCGATTTTTTGCCATTACCAATACAACCGGGGCAGGCATGGCCTACGACATCGAAGAACAGGAACAACTCGACGCCTTGAAGGCATGGTGGGCCAAGTACGGCAATTTCATCCTTGCCGTCATCACCATCATCCTGCTGGCGGCGGCCGCCTGGAACGGCTGGCAGTGGTACCAGCGCAACCAGGCCGCCCATGCCATGGCCCAGTTCGAGGCGCTGGAGAAGGCCGCCGAGTCCAAGGACATGGCCGTGGTCAAGGAAGCTGCCGGCTCCATCCTCGAAAAATTCTCCGGCACGGGCTATGCGCCGCGCGCGGCGCTGCTGGCCGCGCATGCCTATCAGGAGTCGGGCGATGCCAAATCGGCGCGCGCCCAATTGCAATGGGTAATCGACCGCGGCGGCGACGAGGCGCTGGCTGCCGTGGCGCGCCTGCGGCTGGCCGGGCTGCTGCTGGACGACAAGAGCTACGACGAGGCGTTGAACGCGCTGGGCGGCCAGCCGCCGGCCGCGTTCGCCGCCCTGTATGCCGATCGCCGCGGCGATGTGCTGGCCGGGCAGGGCAAGCGCGACGAAGCGCGCAAGGCCTACCAGGATGCCTTGGCCACGCTGGATCCGGCCACCGACCTGCGGTCGTCCATCCAATTGAAACTCGATGCTCTCGGAGGAGCCTGATGCAAGCGCTCGATCGAATCTCCGGTACCCGGCCGCACCGGCGCGCGCTGCGCGGCGCGGCCGTCGTCGCGGCCATCCTCGTGCTGGGCGGCTGCTCGATGTTCTCGCGGGAAAAGCCCCGCTATCCGCCGGCGTCGCTGCCCAATTTCAACGCCACGCTGCCGGTCGCCAACGGCTGGAACGTCTCGGTCGGCAACAAGTCGGGCGTGGGTTTCGTGCCGGTGGTGGTGGGCGATGCAGTCTATGCCGCGGCCGCCAACGGCGCCGTCGCCAAGTTTTCGCTGTCCAGCGGCGCCGAAGTATGGCGCACCTCGGCCAAGACCGAACTGTCGGCAGGCGTGGGCAGCGATGGCCGCACGACCGTCGTGGCCACGCCGCGCGGCGAGGTCCTGGCCTACGACGATACCGGCGCGCTGAAGTGGCGCGCCCAGGCCAGCAGCGAGGTCACGATCCCGCCGCTGGTGGGCGACGGCCTGGTGGTCGTGCGCAGCGGCGATTACCGCATCCAGGCCTACGAGGTCGATAGCGGCAAGCGCCGCTGGAGCGTGCAGCGCCCCGGGCCGGCGCTGGCGCTGCGCGCGCCCGCCGAGATGCTGTTTTCCGGCGGCTATGTGTTCACCGGCCTGCCAGGCGGCAAGGTGATCGCGATCGCCACGGCCACCGGCGCGGTGCGCTGGGAAGGCACGGTGGCCAATCCCAGCGGCACCAGCGAGCTGGAACGCGTGGCCGACGTGGTGGGCGCACCGGTGATCTCAGGCCGCCAACTGTGCGCGGTCACCTACCAGGGGCGCATCAACTGCTTCGACGTCGGTTCGGGCAACTCGACCTGGTCGCGCGAATTCTCCAGCGTGACCGGGCTGGCCGCCGACGTCCGCTTCGCCTATGCGCCCAACGACCGCAGCGTGGTCTACGGATTTTCGCTCGACGGCGGCGCCAACATCTGGAAGCAGGACGCGCTGCAGAACCGCGGCCTGAGCGCGCCGGCCTCGGTCGGCCGCGCGGTCGCGCTGGGCGATTTCGAGGGCTACGTGCATTTCCTGCAGCGCGAGGACGGCAGCCTGCTGGCCCGCGCCGCTACCGACGGCAGCGCCATCGTGGCGCGGCCGGTGCCGACCGATCGCGGAGTGGTGGTGCAGACCTCCAAGGGCAATCTCGCCCTGATCAATGTCGGTCAATAACCTAGGCTTGCGACGATGAAACCCGCAGTATTCAAACCGGTGGTCGTGCTCGTGGGGCGGCCCAACGTGGGCAAATCCACGTTGTTCAACCGGCTTACCCGCTCGCGCGATGCGCTGGTGGCCGATTTCCCGGGCCTGACCCGGGACCGCCACTACGGCGAGGGCAGGGTGGGAGACCATCCTTTCATCGTTGTCGATACCGGCGGCTTCGAGCCGGTGGCCAAGAGCGGCATCATGGCCGAGATGGCCAGGCAGACCGTGCAGGCGGTGGACGAGGCCGACGCCGTCGTTTTCCTGACCGACGGCCGGGCCGGCCTGACCGGCCATGACCGCGAGATCGCGGAACGGCTGCGCCGCTCCGGCCGCAAGGTGCTGCTGGCCGTCAACAAAGTGGAAGGCATGTCGCGTACGACCGCCTCTGCCGAATTCTACGAGCTGGGCCTGGGCGAACCGCACGCGATCTCGGCCGCCCATGGCGACGGCGTGGTCGATCTGATCGAAGTCGCGCTGAGCGGGCTGGTCGAGCCCCTGGAAGAAGCCGGGGAGGACGACGAGGAGGCCGGGGAGCCGGGCGACGAGTTCGTCGCCACCGAGGCGGTCGATCACCGCATCAAGCTCGCCATCGTGGGACGGCCCAATGTGGGCAAGTCCACGCTGGTCAACACGCTGCTGGGCGAAGAGCGTGTCATCGCCTTCGACCAGCCGGGCACGACGCGCGACGCCATCGAAATCGAATTCGAGCGCGGCGGCCGGCGCTACACGCTGATCGATACCGCCGGGCTGCGCAAGCGCGGCAAGGTGTTCGAGGCGATCGAGAAGTTCTCGGTGATCAAGACGCTGCAGGCCATCGAGGCCTGCAACGTCGTGCTGCTGATGCTGGACGCGAGTTCGGAGATTTCCGAGCAGGATGCCCACATCGCAGGTTTCGTGCTGGAGACCGGCCGGGCGCTGGTGGTGGCGATCAACAAGTGGGACAGTGTGGACAGCGAGCGCCGCGAGGAGATCAAGCGCGAGTTCGACCGCAAGCTGCGCTTTTTGTCCTTCGCCAAGATGCATACCGTATCGGCCTTGCGCAACGCCGGTGTCGGCCCCTTGCTCAAATCCATCGAGGCGGCGCATGCGGCGGCTTTCGCCAAGCTGGCGACGCCCAAGCTGACCCGGGTGCTGCAAGCCGCGGTCGAGCAGCAGCAACCGCCGCGCAAGGGCATTTTCCGCCCCAAGCTGCGCTATGCCCACCAGGGGGGGCAGAATCCGCCGCTGATCGTGGTCCACGGCAGCGCGCTGGACGAAATCCCCGATTCCTACCGGCGCTACCTCGAGGCCCGCTTCCGCGAAACTTTCTCGCTGCAGGGCACTCCATTGAAGATCGAGTTCAGGAATTCGCGGAATCCCTATCTCGAGCGGGAAAAAGCGAAGTAAGGCAGGGGCGGCGCTCTTGAGAAACCGCCGGGCGCCTCCAGGTAGTCGAAGTGCGGGATTTCCACGGCGGCGCCTGCGGTCTGCCATTGCGAGATTCGCTAGTTTCCCTGGGGAAAACCCGGTACAGTAATAGAGTTGGCATCCGCCAAGAAAAACACCTCCTGGAGCCCACTGATGAGCAATAAAGGGCAATTGCTACAAGACCCATTTCTCAACGTGCTGCGTAAAGAGCACGTTCCCGTTTCCATTTACCTCGTCAACGGCATCAAGCTGCAGGGCCAGATCGAATCTTTCGATCAGTACGTCGTGCTGCTGCGCAATACCGTGACGCAAATGGTCTACAAACACGCCATCTCGACCGTCGTGCCGTCGCGTCCGGTCAATTTCCAGGTTGAAACCGCTGCAGACTGACATTACACAAGCCAGCAGGGAACCCCGGCCGCCGACGCGGGCGCTGATCGTCAGCGTCGATTTCGGCGAGCCCGAGTTCCAGGCGCAGACCGACGAATTCGTCATGCTGGCCAAAGGCGCCGGCGCGGACATCGTCGATATCCTCATTGCCAAGCGGGCCCGTCCTGACGCCGCTTTATTCGTCGGTTCCGGCAAGGCCGAGGAAATCGCTCTGGCAGCTGCGGCAGGCCAGGCGGAACTCGTCCTGTTCAATCACAATCTTTCCCCTGCCCAGCAGCGCAACCTCGAGCGTGCACTCAAGCTGCGCGTAGTCGACCGGGTTGCGCTGATCCTGGACATTTTCGCGCTGCGTGCGCACAGCCACGAGGGCAAGCTGCAGGTCGAGCTGGCGCAGCTGCAGCATCTGGCCACGCGCCTGACGCGGATGTGGTCCCACCTGGAGCGCCAGCGGGGCGGCATAGGCATGCGCGGCCCTGGCGAGTCGCAGCTCGAGATGGACCGGCGGATGATCGGCGACAAGGTCCGCTATCTGCGCGAGAGGCTCGGCAAGCTAGAGCGCCAGCGCCAGACGCAGCGCCGCTCGCGCGCCCGCGGCGGGGCCTTTTCGGTTTCGCTGGTCGGCTATACCAACGCCGGCAAGTCCACCTTGTTCAATGCCCTGACGCGGGCGGAAGTCTATGCGGCGGATCAGTTGTTCGCCACGCTGGACACCACCACCCGGCGAATCTGGATCGAGGGCGCCGGATCGGTGGTCGTATCCGACACCGTGGGTTTCATCCGCGACCTGCCCCATACGCTGATCGCGGCATTTCGCGCCACGCTCGAGGAAACCGTCCACGCCGACCTGTTGCTGCACGTGGTGGATGCTTCCAGCCCCCAGCGCGACGAGCAGATCGCCGAGGTAGACAAGGTGCTCGAGGAAATCGGCGCCGCGGATATTCCCCGCATCCTGGTTTATAACAAGATCGACCGCAGCAGCCATGAGGCGGGAGCCGAGCGGGACGAGCATGGTACGATCTCGCGGGTGTTCGTTAGCGCGATCGAACGGACCGGCCTGGATGCACTGCGGGGTGCCATCGTAGAGGCCAGTCAAGCAGATCCCGTGGTCCTAGGTAATAATAGCGACGACCCGCGCTTTCGCACGCAGTCTTCGTCCGCCAGCTCTGCAGCCGGCGCCCGATCCTAAGCGACGGCTCCTGGCCGTCCGCTTCGCCTACTATAACGATGCGTCTGCCTTCGATAACCCGAATATTCAATTTGAACGACTCCAACTGGGGCCGCGGAAGCGGCGGCGGCTCCGGCAACGAGCCTCCCCGGCGTCCCCAGAACGGCGGCCGCGACAACAATAGCGGCGGACCGCCGGACCTGGACGAACTCTGGCGCGATTTCAATCGCAGGCTGGGCGGCTTGTTCGGCCGCCGCCAGTCGGGTCCTCCCGGCGGCAGCGGCGGCGGGCGTTTTTCTCCCTCGTCCAAGGGCGCCGGCATCGGCCTGATCGTGGTCGTGGTCATCGTCGCGCTGCTGTGGCTGGCCTCGGGCTTCTTCATCGTGCAGGAAGGGCAGGTGGCGGTGGTCACCCAGTTCGGCAAGTACAAGGAAACCACGCGGGCGGGCTTCCAGTGGCGCCTGCCGTATCCGATCCAGGGCCACGAGATCGTCAATCTCTCGCAGTTGCGCACCATCGAGGTGGGCTTCCGCAATACCGCGCGCAGCAAGGTGTTGCAGGAATCGCTGATGCTGACCGACGACGAGAACATCGTCGACATGCAGTTCGTCGTGCAGTACCGGCTCAAGGAAAACGGCGCGCGCGATTACCTGTTCAACAATCGGGGGCCCGACGAGGCCGTCAAGCAGGCGGCCGAGACCGCGATGCGCGAAATCGTCGGCAAGAAGAAGATGGACTTCGTCCTGTACGAGGGCCGTACCGAGGTGGCGTCCGAGGTGGCGGCGCTGATGCAGCAGATCATGGACCTCTACAAGACCGGCGTGCTGATCAGCACGGTGGCGATCCAGAACGCCCAGCCGCCCGAGCAGGTGCAGGCCGCGTTCGACGACGCCGTCAAGGCCGGCCAGGACCGCGAGCGCCAGATCAACGAAGGGCAGGCCTATGCCAACGAAGTCGTGCCGCGCGCTTCGGGCGCCGCGTCGCGCCTGCTGCAGGAGGCCGACGGCTATCGCCAGCGCATCGTCGAGAACGCCGAAGGCGACGCCGCCCGTTTTTCACAGATTTTGGCCGAGTACCGCAAGGCGCCTCAAGTCACCCGCGATCGCCTCTACCTGGATACCATGCAGCAGGTCTTTGCCAACACTTCCAAGGTGCTGGTCGATACGCGCAACGGCAGCAATCTGCTCTACCTGCCGCTGGACAAGCTGATGCAGCAGGTTTCGCACGAAGCGTCGCTGGCCGGCTCCCGCGCCGGCGGCAATGCCGGCGGCAGCTCCGGCGTCCAGCCGCCGCTGGCCGGCAGCGTATTGCCCGATGCCGCGCGCGACGCCCTGCGTTCGCGCGACCGTGACGCCCGCTAACAAGGAACACCCATCATGGATCGTTTGATTCCCGCCGTGATCGGTCTGCTCGTTGGGCTGGCCGCACTTTCTTCCTGCGTGTTCGTGGTCAACGAGCGCAACTATGCCGTGGTCTTCGCCCTGGGCGAGATCAAGGAAGTTATCGATGAACCGGGCTTGTATTTCAAGCTGCCGCCGCCGTTCCAGAACGTGCAGCAGTTCGACAAGCGCATCCTGACCATCGATTCGGCCGACAGCGAGCGCGTGCAGACTTCCGAGAAGAAGAACCTCTTGATCGATTCCTTCATCAAGTGGCGCATCTCGAACCCGCGCACCTACTACGTGACCTTCGGCGGCAACGAGCGTGCCGCCCAGGAGCGCCTGCAAGCCGTCATCCGCGATGCGATGAACGCCTCGATCAACCGCCGCACGGTCAACGACGTCACCTCGAAAGAGCGCGACAAGATCATGCAGGAGATCCGGACCAACACCGCGGCCGCGGCCAAGCTGCTGGGCGTGGAGATCGTCGACGTGCGGCTCAAGCGCGTCGATTTCGTGCCCGAGATCTCCGAATCGGTCTATCGCCGGATGGAGGCCGAGCGCAAGCGCGTGGCCAACGAGCAGCGTTCCATCGGTGCAGCGGAAAGCGAGAAGATCCGCGCCGACGCCGACCGCCAGCGCGAGGTCGTCCTCGCCGAGGCCTATCGCAAGGCGCAGCAGATCAAGGGCGAGGGCGATGCCAAGGCGTCGGCGGTCTATGCCCAGGCCTTCGGCCAGGATCGCGATTTCTACCGTTTCTACAAGAGCCTGGAAGCCTACCGCGGCTCGTTCGGCTCCAAGGCCGACGTGCTGGTGGTCGACCCCAGTTCCGAGTTCTTCAAGTTCATGAAATCGCCAGCGGCGAATTGAGCCTGCTCCCTGCCTGCTGACGCGGGCCCTCTCAAGGGGGCTCTGTGTGCGGACGGGGGAAGCCGGATCCGCTGTGTCCTTGGTAAGACTCGATTCGAGGGTTTGGCTTCTCAAGCTTGAAATGGAATAAAAAATGCGCCCCAGGGTGAACTGCACCCCAGAAGTTGGACAAGAGTCCAACCTCTGGGGTGTTTTTCATGACGAAGTACGACGAGCGATTCAAACGCAAGCTGGTTGAGCAGTGC
>NZ_UWPJ01000005.1 GCF_900606115.1 Pigmentiphaga humi | reverse complement strand
CCCACGCCCCCCGCGCCCCCGAACGCCCGGCCCGGGAGGCCCGGCAGGGGGCTGGCGCCCGGCAGGGGTGCGCCCGGCGCCAACTGCCAGGGCCGCACCACGCCGGGCCGCGCGCGGGGCGGCGTGGCCGGGCGTGGGGACGCCGGGAGGTTCGGTGCCGGGGGCCCAGGCCTGCAGGTCGGGGGCGACGGTGGAGATCAGGGTATCGGGCTGCGGCTGGTCTGCCGCGGACACCATGGGAATGGCTTCGGTGGGCATGACCGGGCGGGCAGGCACGCCGCGCGAGCCGTCCGTGCGCGGCTGCGGAGGCTCGGGCAGGTAGTCCTGCTGGTCCGCCGCCGCGATCGGCGCTTCGCCGGGACGCCCCTGGACATTGGGCTCGGGCGCTTCGGCCGCGCGGTCCACCGGGGCGTGCCAGGACAGCCACATGCCGAACAGCGCGCCCACCAGAACGACCGTCACGACCACGGCCAGGCCCATCAAGATGCGGTTACGCATGTATATACCTCGTTCACGGAGGCCCGGACCGCCGGTCCGGGCGCATGCCTGGGCGGCCGATCAGGCGAAGGCCGAATCGCCCACCTTTTTCTGGAACACCTGTCCGCCGTGCTCGCGCAGGGCATGGAATTGCACGTTGGGATAGAGTTCCTGGGCCACGCGCAGCTGTGCCGACGAACCGATCAGGAAGGCCGGCGCCTCGACCACGTCGTAAGCGATGTGCTGCATGTTGGCGTCCATGAATTTCTTCAGGTCGCGCGGCTCGTCGGCGGTGATCCAGCGCGCCATCGAGTAGCGCGACGGCATCATCCGCGCGGTCACGCCGTATTCGGTCTTCAAGCGGTGCGCCACGACCTCGAACTGCAGCTGGCCGACGGCGCCCAGCAGCAGCGAGCCGCCCGCCACCGGCCTGAATACCTGGATCGCGCCTTCCTCGCCCAGCTGGGTCAGGCCGGTGCGCAGCTGCTTGGTGCGCAGCGGGTCGGCCACTTCGACGGCCTGGAACAGCTCGGGCGCGAAGAAGGGCAGGCCGGTGAACTGCAGGTTCTCGCCTTCGCTGAGCACGTCGCCCAGTTGCAGCACGCCGTGGTTGGGAATGCCGATGACGTCGCCGGCATAGGCTTCTTCCAGCAATTCGCGGCGCTGCGACAGGAACGACACCACGTTGTTGGGCCGGGTTTCCTTGCCGGTGCGGGCGACCTTCAGGCGCATGCCGCGTTCGAAGCGGCCGGAACAGACGCGCACGAAAGCCACCCGGTCGCGGTGGGCCGGGTCCATGTTGGCCTGCACCTTGAACACCACGCCGCTGAACTTGGGTTCGTCGGGCCGGACCTCGCGCTGCAGAGCGTGGCGCGGGCCGGGAGGCGGGGCCATGTCGACCAGCGCGTCCAGCACTTCCTGCACGCCGAAGTTGTTGATGGCCGAACCGAAGAACACCGGCGTCTGCCTGCCGGCCAGGAACTCGGCCTCGTCGAACGGCGGCGCGGCGCCTTCGATCAGGTCGATCTCGCCGCGGGCCTGGGTGAAGGCCGCGCCGAAGCGGTTGGCGATCTCGGGGTTGTCGAGGCCTTCGATGATTTCGTCGTGCTGGTCGCTCAGGCGGTCGCTGCCCGCCTTGAAGACGCGCATGCGGCCGCGCCGGATGTCGAACACGCCGCCGAAGCTCTTGCCCATGCCCACCGGCCACGCGAACGGCACGGCGTCCATGCCCAGGTGCGACTCGATCTCGGACAGGAGATCGAGCGGCTCGCGCACTTCGCGGTCCAGCTTGTTCACGAAGGTAATGATGGGGGTGTTGCGCGCGCGGCAGACCTGCAGCAGACGGATGGTCTGCGGCTCCACGCCGTTGGCGGCGTCGATCACCATCAGCGCGGCATCGACCGCCGTCAGCACGCGGTAGGTGTCTTCGGAGAAGTCCTGGTGGCCCGGCGTGTCGAGCAGGTTGATGACGGTATCGCGGTACTCGACCTGCATCACCGACGAGGCGACCGAGATGCCGCGCTGCTTCTCGATCTCCATCCAGTCGGACGAGGCATGGCGCGAGGCCTTGCGCGCCTTGACGCTGCCGGCGATCTGGATCGCGCCTGCGAACAGCAGCAGTTTTTCCGTCAGCGTGGTCTTGCCCGCGTCAGGGTGGGAAATGATGGCGAAAGTGCGTCGCCGGGCGACTTCGGTGGATATGCTCATGTTGCCGCAATTTTAACCCGGGCCTGCCATCGGGCCACATTATGTGCCATGTCCAGGCGTTACCGTGATCATCGACCGGCCAAGCAAAGTCCCGATCAAGACTTTATTTTGATATTTATCTCGAATGGCACTATGATGGCCAGGCATGCCTGAACAAGGAAAGCACATGGCCATTGCTGCTTCCAAGCCCACCGACCTCAACAGCCAGGCCGCTACCGACGCCGCCTTGCGCACCTTCCTGCGCATTGCCCAGGCCTGGCAGCTCGATAGCGACGAAACCGCCACGCTGCTGGGCGTGGCCCGCTCCACCCTGTTCCGCTGGAAAGACGGCCGCGCGCCCGCGCCGCTGCCGCGCGACACGCTCGAGCGGCTATCGCTGGTGTTCGGCATCTACAAGGCGCTGCAAGTGCTGCTGCCCGTGCCGGAACGGGCCGACGCCTGGCTGCGCAAGCCCAACGACGCGCCGCCCTTCGGCGGCCGTCCCGCGCTGGACCGCATGCTCAGCGGCATGACCAGCGACCTCTACGTCGTGCGCAGCTATCTCGACGCCCAGCGCGGAGGGTGGGCGTGACGCGACCGGCTGCGCAGCTTTCCGCGCCGCCCGTCTCGGACGTGCGCTGGACGCCCTGTCACCGCCTCGTCCCCAGCCGCTTTCCTCCGGCGGGCCTGTACGACCGCGTCGCCGATCCGGCCGACCTGGACGTGGTGTTCGCCATCGAGAATCTCACCAATCCCCGGGTGCGCGACGAAACCGGCAACCTGAGCCTGGTGCCGCCGCGCGACCGCATCTCCGGGCCCGGCACCACGCCCATCATGGCGGCCTTCACGCATCTGAACCCGGCCGGCAGCCGCTTCTCGGACGGCAGCTGGGGGGTCTATTACGCCGGCGAAAGCCTGGACACCGCCGTCGCCGAGACCATGTACCACCGCGCCGCTTTCCTGGCCGCCACCCGCGAGCCCGCCATCGAGATCGACATGCGCCACTACCTGGCCGATCTCGCCGCGCCCTTGCACGACCTGCGCGGCCGCCAGGCCGAATGGCCCGCGGTCTACGACCCCGCGAGCTACGCGGCCGGCCAGGACCTGGCCAGATGGCTGCGCCAGGCGGGCAGCGACGGCATCGCCTACGACAGCGTGCGCCGGCCGGGCGGCCAGTGCGCGGCCGTGTTCGTGCCGCGCGTGCTCGGCCGCTGCCGCCAGTCCCAGCACATCGCCTTCGTCTGGGACGGCTCGCGCATGACGGGGTGGTATTCCAAGTCAGCATTGCGCGCGGTTTGATATGCGGGTATTCGCCAACAAATCGATTATTGGCGCAATTTCGATTTTCGAATATGGTTACGCGTATCTTCCCGCGCTGATATCGTGACCATTCCGTAGCGCGGGGAGAGCGGCTCGCGGCCGCGCGCAGCACGGATTTCCCGCCGGCGTCCGCCTGGCGGGGCAGGACCTCATTCCTACCGGAGAACACGGCAATGAAAAGACGCATGTGGGGTTGTGTACTGGGAATGGCCTTGAGCGGGACGGCGCTGGCGCAGACGCCGCTCAAGATCGGTTTCGTGGGGGAGATGTCGGGCCAGCAGGCCGAGTACGGGCTGCAGATGAGCAACGGCGCCAAGCTGTTCCTGCAGGAGCACGGCAACGTCGTGGCCGGCCGCAAGATCGAACTGATCATCAAGGACGTGGGCGGCCCCAACCCCGAAGTGGCCAAGCGCCTCGCGCAGGAACTGATCACGCGCGACAAGGTGGAATTCCTGGCCGGCTTCGGCTTCACGCCCAACGCGCTGGCGGTCGCGCCGCTGTCCGCCGAGGCCAAGGTCCCGATGGTGGTGATGAACGCGGCCACCTCGTCCATCACCGAGCGCTCGCCCTACGTCGTGCGCACCTCCATGACCCTGCCGCAGAACGCCCACGCGATCGCCGACTGGGCGCTCAAGAACGGCGTCAAGACGGTCTACTCGCTGTACGCCGACTACGGCCCGGGCCAGGACGCCAACGCCCAGTTCCGCAAGACCTTCTCCGGCGGCGGCGGCAAGATCGTGGCCGAAGTGGCCGTGCCGCTGAAGAATCCGGAATTCGGCCCCTACATGCAGCGCATCAAGGACGCCAAGCCCGATGCCGCCTTCCTGTGGTTCCCCTCGGGCGAGCTGTCGGTGCTGATGCTGCGCGCCTACCGCGAACGCGGCCTGGAGCAGGCCGGCATCCGCGCGCTGGGCACGGGCGACGGTACCGACGACATGTTCCTGGACAGCATGGGCGACGTCGCGCTGGGCCTGATCACCTCGTTCCACTATTCGGCGGCGCACGATTCGGCCAAGAACAAGGCGTTCATCAAGGGCTACGAGTCCATGTACGGCACCTCCATCCGTCCCAACTTCATGGCGGTGGGCGGCTATGACGGCATGGCGCTGATCTACGAAACGATCAAGAAGCTGAACGGCAAGATCGACGGCGCCAAGGCGGTGGAAGCGATGAAGGGCATGAAGTGGGAAAGCCCGCGCGGCCCGATCATGATCGACCCCGAGACGCGCGACATCGTGCAGAACATCTACATCCGCAAGGTCGAGCGCCGCGGCAACCATCTGTACAACGTCGAGTTCTCGCATCTTTCCGACGTCAAGGATCCGGGCAAGGCCAAGTAGGCGCGGCCACCGCCGGATCGCCGTGGCGGCGGCGCGCGCCGCCGTCACGGGCATAAGCGTTTTAGCCGGCCGAAGAAGCATCTTTTTCTGTTCCTGCCGCAAGCCTGCGCCGACAATGTCGGCACGGACGGAGGATGCCGAAGGCCGCCGCATTCCTCTCTTGCACGTCAACTGCTGGAAGAACAGATGGGCATCGTAATCTTCGACGGCCTGGCCTACGGCATGCTGCTATTCCTCATCGGAGTCGGCTTGTCGATCACGATGGGCCTGATGAATTTCGTCAACCTCGCGCACGGCGCGTTCGCCATGGTCGGCGGCTACGTGGCCGCGCTGGCCATGAGCCATCTGCAGGTGCCGTTCGCGCTCAGCCTGCTGCTGGCCTTCCTGGCGGCGGCGGTGGTCGGCGCCCTGCTGGAGTTCGTGTTCTTCCGGCGGCTGTACCGCTCCCATCCGCTGGACCATGTGCTGCTGTCCATCGGCATCGTATTCGTCTTCGTGGCCGGCGCCACCTACATCTTCGGTCCGACCATGCAGCCGTTCACGCCGCCCGAGTCGCTGCGCGGCCAGGTGTCGCTGCTGGGCATGGAGGTCGGTGCCTACCGGCTGTTCCTGATCGTGGTGGGCTTCGCGGTGCTGGCGGCGCTGCTGCTGCTCATCAACAAGACGCGCTACGGCGCCATGGTGCGCGCGGCGGTGGACAACCAGCGCGTGGCCGCGGGACTGGGCGTGCGCGTGGACAGGCTGTTCTTCCTGACCTTTTCGTTCGGCTGCGGGCTGGCCGGCCTGGGCGGAGCGCTGGGGCTGGGCATGCTCGGACTGGATCCCTCGTTCGCGCTCAAGTACATGATTTATTTCCTGATCGTGGTCTGCGTGGGCGGCGCCGGCACCATCGTCGGCCCGTTCGTGGCCGCCGTGCTGGTGGGCATCGTCGACGTCGGCGGCAAGTACTACATGCCCGAACTGGGTGCCTTCCTGATCTACGTGTTCATGGTGGTGGTGCTGCTCGTCCGCCCCCACGGCCTGATCCCCAAGAAGGGGCTGGTATGACCAAGATGAATCTGAATCCGCGCCAGATCGTGGCGCTGGAAGTGGTGTTCTGGCTGGCGCTGGGGTCGACGTATTTCCTGCTGCCCGAGAAACTGGTGCTGATCTCGCAGATCATGATCACCGGGCTGTTCGCGATCTCGCTGGACATCGCGCTGGGCTATGCCGGCATCCTGACGGTGGGCCATGCGGCGTTCTTCGGCATCGGCGCCTACCTCGCGGGGCTGCTGGCCAAGTACGGCTGGGGCGAGCCGTTCTCGGGGCTGGTGCTGGCGCTGGCGGTCTGCGCGGTGCTGGGCTATCTGCTGAGCTACCTGATCGTGCGCGGCAGCGACCTGACCCGGCTGATGATCACCATTGGCGTGTGCGTGCTGTTCTTCGAATTGGCCAACCGGCTCACGCCCATCACGGGCGGCGCGGATGGCCTGCAGGGCGTGGACATGTGGCCCATCTTCGGGCAGTTCCGCTTCGACCTGTGGGGCAAGACAGCCTTCCTCTACACCTTCGGCATCGTGCTGCTGATGTTCCTGGCGGTGCGGCTGATGCTCAGATCGCCGTTCGGGCTGGTGCTGCGCGGCATCCACGACAACCGGCGGCGCATGCTCGCGATCGGCTCGCCGGTGGACGCGCGCCTGCGCCTGGCCTATTGCTTCTCGGCGGCCATCGCCGGGGTGGCCGGCGCGCTGCTGGCGCAGACCACGCAGTTCGTCGGCCTCGAGATGCTGAGCTTCAACCGCTCCGCCGAAGTGCTGATCATCCTGATCCTGGGCGGCACCGGCCGTCTGTACGGCGGCCTGATCGGCGCGCTGCTGTACATGACCATCCACGACTTCTTTTCCGATTTCGATCCCAAGTTCTGGATGTTCTGGATCGGCATCTTCTTGATCCTGGTGGTGATGGTGGGACGCGGCGGCGTGCTGGGCATGCTGTCCAGGGTATTCAAGGTCAGGGAGCAGCAATGAGCGCCACCTTGCAAGCCGGCCAGAACGCGGCGGCCCTTGCCACCCCCTCGCTGCGCACGAGCAAACTGACCAAGCGCTTCGGCGGCTTCGTCGCCGTCAACGACGTCACGCTGGACATCGCGCCCGGCTCGCGCCAGGCGCTGATCGGTCCCAACGGCGCGGGCAAGACCACGCTGATCAACCTGCTGACCGGCATCCTGCGGCCGACCGAAGGCAGGATCTACCTGGGCGACGAAGACATCACCGGCCTTTCCGCGGATGCGCGCGTGCACCGGGGGCTGGTGCGCACCTTCCAGATCAATTCGCTGTTCCCGCGCCTGACGCCGCACCAGGCGGCCTCGCTGGCGATCGCCGAACGCGACGGCCTGGGCAAGGTCTGGTGGCGCACCCTGCGCAGCTGCCCGCAGGTGGCCGACGAAGCCCACGCGCTGCTCGAGCAGTTCAGCCTGGGCCGCTATGCCAATACCGACACTTCCGAGCTGCCCTATGGCAAGCAGCGCCTGCTGGAAATCGTGCTGGCGCTGGCCGCCAAACCCCGCATCCTGCTGCTGGACGAGCCCGCGGCCGGCGTGCCGGAAGACGAAAGCGGCGAGCTGTTCGAAGTCATTTCGGCGCTGCCGCGCGAGATGACCGTGCTGTTCATCGAGCACGACATGGATCTGGTGTTCCGCTTCGCCCAGCGGATCTCGGTGCTGGTGGCCGGCGCCGTGCTGGTCGAGGGCACCCCCGCCGAAATCGCCGCCGATCCGCAGGTGCGGGCGGCCTACCTGGGGAACTCGCGTGTCTGATTTCCTGCAAATCGAGAACCTCACGGCCGGCTACCACGACGCGATCGTGCTGAACAACCTGTCGGTATCGATCGAGCGCGGCCAGAGCCTGGCCATCCTGGGCCGCAACGGCGTGGGCAAGACCACGCTGCTCGAAACCCTGATGGGCAACACCACGATCAAGCGCGGCGCCATCCGCTGGCTGGGCCAGGACATCACCCGGCTGCGTCCGGCCGAGCGCGCCCGCCGCGGCCTGGGCTGGGTGCCGCAAGAGCGCGAGGTGTTCGCCTCGCTGACCGTGCGCGAGAACCTGGAGGTCATCGCGCGCGGTTCGCACTGGACGCTGGAGCGCGTCTACAAGCTGTTCCCGCGCCTGCGCGAACGCGCCGGCAACTACGGCAACCAGCTCTCCGGCGGCGAGCAGCAGATGCTGGCCATCGGCCGCGCGCTGATGACCAATCCGCAGTTGCTGCTGCTGGACGAACCCATGGAAGGGCTGGCGCCCATCATCGTCGAAGAATTGTCCGAAGCGGTCAGGCACATGTGCGCCGAGGAAGGGCTGACCGCCATCATCGTCGAGCAGCACCCGGTATTGGCGCTGTCCATGTCGCAACACGCCATCGTGCTCGAGCGCGGCACGGTCACCTATGCCGGCAGCAGCGCCGAGCTCGCCGCCGACGGCGAACGGCTCAACCAGTTGCTGGGCGTCACCAACCGCGCCCTGGCTTCCTGAACCCCATAGCAAGGAAGGGTCTGATCATGAAAGTCATGCAATCGGGAATACGCGCGGCACTGGCGGCGGGCGCGCTGCTGGCGGCCGCGGGCGCGCAGGCGCAAGGCGTCGTCAAGGTCGGCGTCATCACCTCCATGTCCGGCCCCTTCGCCGAATTCGGCAAGCAGATGGAAACCGGCATCCAGCTCTACCAGAAAGAGCACGGCGACACCGTGGCCGGCAAGAAAGTAGTGGTCATCCTCAAGGACGACGGCGGCCCCAACCCCGAGTTGTCCAAGCGCCACGCCCAGGAGCTGGTCGTGCGCGAGAAGGTCGACGTGCTCGCCGGCTTCGTCTTTTCGCCCAACGCGCTCGCCGTGGCGCCCATCGCGACCGAGGCCAAGAAGCCCACGGTGATCATGAACGCGGCCGCAGGCGGCATCCCCGCGGCCTCGCCGTACATCGTCCGCACCGCGTTCTCGCTGCCCGCCATCGTCCCGCCGATTTCCCAGTGGATGATCAAGCAGGGCTACAAGACGGCCTATTCGGTGGTGGCCGACTATTCGCCCGGCCACGACGTGGAAGCCGCCTTCCTCGATTCGTACAAGAAGGCCGGCGGCAGCGTGGTGGGATCGGTGCGCACGCCCATCAACACCCTGGATTTCTCGCCCTACATGCAGAAGATCAAGGACACCGCGCCCAAGGCCATCTTCGCCTTCGTCAACGCCGCCGACGTGGCGCCCGCGTTCATGCGCGAGTACCAGACCCGGAAACTGGCGCAGGCGGGCACGGTGCTGATCGGCACCGGCGACATCACGGACGAGGCGGCCATCGACTCGATGGGCGACACCGCGCTCGGCGTGGTCACGGGCTATCCGTACTCGATGAACCACGACTCGCCGCTCAACAAGAAATACGTGGCGGCGTTCAAGGCGGCGCGCGGCCCGCAGGCCCGGCCCACCATCATGTCGGTGGCCGCCTACGACGGCATGGCGGTCATCTACGAAGCCTTGCGCAAGACCCAGGGCAAGGCCGACGGCGATGCGCTGCTCGCCGCCATGAAGGGCGTCAAGCTGGAGAGCCCGCGCGGCCCCATCGAGATCGATCCCGCCACGCGCGACGTCAAGCAGCGCCTCTACATGCGCAAGGTGGAGAAAGTCGACGGCAGGCTCGAGAACGTCGAGTTCGAGACCATCGAGCCCAAATAGCCGGAGTCCACCCATGTCGAACGCACCGGCCCACGCCTGGCTCGCGAAATCGGCGGTCGAGCTGCACGAGGCCTACCGCGGCCGCGCGCTGTCGCCGCTGGACCTGGCCGAGGCGCTGCTGGAGGCCGTCGCCACGGACGCCTACGGGCTCAACGCCTTCTGCATCGTGGACCGCGACGCGACCTTGCGCGGCGCCGAGGCCTCGGCCCGGCGCTGGCGCAGCGGCACGCCCATCGGCCCGCTGGACGGCATCCCCGTGTCCGTCAAGGACATGACCGACGTCGCCGGCTGGGTCTCGCGGCGCGGCTCCATGCTGACCGAGGGCGCCGGCCCGGCCGCGGCCGACGCGCCCAGCGTGGCGCTGCTGCGGCAGGGCGGGGCAGTGCTGTTCGGCAAGACCGCCACGGCCGAATTCGGCTGGCTGGCCGACTCCTATTCGGCCCATACCGGCATCACCCAGAACCCGCGCGCGCCCGGCCGCAGCGCCGGCGGCTCCAGCATGGGCGCGGCGGCCCACGTGGCGCAGGGCTGGGGGCCCATCGCGCTGGGCAGCGATGCCGGCGGCTCGATACGGATACCGGCATCGTATTGCGGCCTGGTCGGCCTCAAGCCGACCTACGGCGCGGTGCCTTCCGGCCCCACGCTGAGCGCCTTCTCCGAGTTCGCCCACCTGGGGCCGCTCACCCGCACGGTGGCCGACTGCCGGCTGGCCATGCAGGTCATGGGCCGGCCGCACGTGCACGATCCGCACTCTCTGTACAACCGCGACCAGGACCTCGCCCCGCGCCAGCTCACCATCGGCCTGATGGCCGACGCGGGCGCCGACACCGGACTGGACCCCGCGGTCGCCGCGGCCATCGAAGCGCTGGATGCCCGGCTCGCGCGCAAGGGGCATACGATACGGCGCATCCGGATGGACTGGGTCGCGCTGGCCGAGGACTTCTGGACCGTCTGGCAGACGCGCCTGTACGAATCCTTCGTCGACCTGGCGCCGGCGCAGATGGCGCGCCTGGATCCGCGGCTGCAACAGCTGTGCGCATGGGGCGCCGCCATCGACGGCCGCAGCCTGGGCCGCGCCCGCGCCAGGCTGCGCGGCGCCATAGCCGAACTGACGCTGCTCTTCGCCGACATCGACCTGCTGCTGAGCCCGGCCAGCCCCGCCGGCGCGCCCGAGGTCGGCGCGCTGTGCGCCGACACGCACCCGTTGTGCGACCGCATCCGCCAGACCTACAACTGGCAGCTCGCCAACCCCTATTCCTTCCCGTTCAACCTGACCCAGCAACCGGCGCTGTCGCTGCCCGCGCTGCAAGACGGCGCCGGCCTGCCGGTCGGATTGCAGATCGTCGGCCGCAAATACCGCGACGGCGACGTGCTCGATTTCGCGCAGATGCTGGAGTCCACCCGACTTCTGGAGGAGTCCGACCATGCCTAAGACCATCGTGCAATCCGCCAACGCCCCCGTCACCGGATTCACCGACAAGAGCACGCCCTCGCCGCTGGCCCAGGCCATCCGCGCCGGCGATTTCCTGTACGTCTCCGGCCAGGGTCCGCTCGATCCGGCCACCAAGGAAGTCGTCTCCGAGGACATTCGCGTACAGAGCCGGCGCACCCTGCAGAACCTGGTGGCGGTGCTGGAAGCGGGCGGCGCCACCCTCGCCAACGTCGTCAACATGCGCGTGTGCCTGCGCGACGTCGCGGACTTCCCCGCCTTCAACGAAGAGTTCCGCGAATTCATGGCCGGCGAGAAAGTCACCCGCACCTGCACCGGCGGCACCCCGCACCGCCCCGGCGTGCGCGTCGAGATCGACTGCGTCGCCTACCTGGGCTAGGGCCCGTCAACGCGCCAAGAGGAGCCCGCCATGATGTTCAAGATGCCCATCGTCGACCTCATGAAGGAGGGCGACAAGCTGGCCGAATCCGGCAAGCGCGTCAGCGTGCTGTGGCAGGAGCCCGAATCGCTGGTGTTCCTCGCGCGCGGCCGCGAGTACCGCAGCGAATTCCACATCAACCCCAGCGACGAAATGATGTACATGGTCAAGGGGCAGATGAACTTGCACTACCGCACCCCGGAAGGCAAGGAAGAGATCGCCGTACTGTCGCAAGGCTCGGTGATCTACACCCCCTCCGGCATCCCCCATTCGCCGCGCTTTCCGCCCGACGCCTACCTGCTGGTGCAGGAGCGCAAGCGCAAGCCTGAGGAAATCGACCGCTTCCAGTGGTTCTGCCCGAGCTGCGACGCATTCCTGCACGAGGAATCGTGCCACGTCGCCGACTACAAGGCCGATCCTGTGTCCAAGGCCTACCAGCGCTTCTTCGACAGCGAAGAGTTCCGCACGTGTAAATCGTGCGGGACGGTGATGCCCAAGCCGTAGCAGCCCCTCTTACCCTCTGGAAGGGCTATCCGGCGGCGCTTCTCCTTCGGCCTTCCCGGCAGGGCCGAGGGGAAGATGCTCACTCAGGAATGCCGCGATGTCGCCTACACATTCGGCGGCGCGTTCCACCGTGCGGCTGAAGCCGAAGAACAGGTGGGCCATACCCGCATATTCCTTGTAGCGATACGGGTGACCCGCGGCCTCCAGCTTGGCCGCCAAGGCGCGCGAGCTATCGCGCAGCACGTCGATCTCGGCGCTGGCCAGGAACAACGGGGGAAGCAGACTCATGTCGGCATCGACGCTGCGCATGCGCGGGTCGGCGCGCATCCAGGGTTCGGGTGCATAGGCGGCAAGCGTCGCCATGACCGAATCGCGGCTCAGCAGCATGGGATCGCCGCTGTACTCCCGCATCGATCCGGTCTCGCCATCGTCGTCGTAAACGCCCACCACCAAGGCGCCCGCCCGCAGGTACGCCGCGCCTTCCTTGCCGAGGTGGGTCGCCGCGCCCAGCGCCACGCTGGCTCCCGCCGACGAACCGCCGAACGCGATGCGCCGGCCGTCCACGCCCAGCGATGCGCCATGCTCCGCCAGATAGCGGTAAATCGCCGCGCACTCTTCCACCGCGCGCGGAAACACGTATTCGGGCACGTGGGCATAGTCGGCGCTGACGACCACGCCTCCCCAGGCCGCGGCAAGCTCCCTCATCTGCCTATCGTTGGAATGCGGATTGCCGATGCGAAATCCGCCGCCATGCAGATAGACATAGACGGGCTGCGGCGTCCGGGCGGCTACGGGCCGGTACACCACCGCCGGAATGGCCCGGAACGGCCCGGGTATCTCGCACTCGTCCACCGCGGCCATGGCCGGGCCGCCTTCATTCCACCAGCGGCGCGCCTCGGCGGCACGCCGGCGGGCTTCTTCGATGCCCTTGGGGGCGGGACCAAGCGCTGCCTGGAGTTCATCGGCACGCCGATAGGCGGCCACGAGTTGCGGGTCGAGCGAATGCGGCATGACGACTCCTTCAATCGGAGGAAGCGGATCCGGTGATGTTGGCGCAGACCTTGCCCAGCAGCCGGGTCAGCGTGTGCCGTTCTTCGGCGGTGAAATCCTTGAATACGGTCTGCTCGGTGTCTTCGCGGATGCGCGGGAGAATCTTGTGTTCCAGATCGCGCGCCTTTTGCGTCAGCCAGACACGTATGCGGCGGCGGTCGCCGGACTCCCGTTCGACGCGCGCCAGGCCGAGCTCTTCCATGGTCCGGATGGCCGACACGGCGTTGGGCTGCAGCATGCCCGCCCGCCGGGTGAGGTCTTTCTGCGAGAGACCGTCGTCGTCCCACAAGATCCGCAGGAAATACCACACGCTGAAAGGCACGCCGAACTCCGCGAGATGTCCCGTGAAATTGCGGCGCCAGCCATGTACCGCGATCCGCATGAGCAGGATCGCGCTTTCTTCCACCGGATATTCGGAATGTGCGCCGTGCCCGGCTTCGGGAGGTGCCGGCGGCGCGCTGTCTTTCCGCCTGGAAGCGGCGCGCGAACGCGGCGCAGGTGCTTTCTGAGCTTGGGCCATGGGATGGGTGGACCTCGTTCTGATGGTTCTTGACACTGCCAACGAGCCTCATTATAGTCCGCAAAAACATATAAATATATATATCTAGGAGACACATGGACATCGGCATCAAACTCGACATCCGTGGCCTGTCGAAGTCCTTCCGCCTGGACAAGGGCCGGCAAGTGACTGCGTTGCAGCACATCGACCTGTCGATCGCAGACGGCGAATTCGTCTGTGTAATCGGCGCCAGCGGCTGCGGCAAGACCACGCTATTGCGCATCATCGGCGGCTTCGAGCAAGCCGATGCCGGCCACGTCGACATCGACGCAACCGGCGGCGACCTGATCACCTCCACCGTATTCCAGGAAGACTCCATCTTTCCCTGGCTGACGGCGGAGGAGAACGTCGAATACGGGTTGCGCATACGCGGCGTGGCGCCGGCCGAGCGGCGCGCCACGGTCGACTATTTCATCGAAAAGGTCGGACTCGGGGCCTTCCGCCGCGCCTACCCGACGCAGCTATCCGGAGGCATGCGGCAGCGTGTGAGCGTGGCTCGCGCATTTGCCAACAGGCCGGAAGTGCTGCTGATGGACGAACCCTTCGGCGCGCTCGACGAGCAAACCCGGCTGGTCCTGCAGGACGAGATCCTGCGCCTGTGGTCGGTGCACCGCCGCACGGTCATATTCGTCACCCACAGCCTGGACGAGGCCATCGCGCTGTCGGACCGCGTGGTAGTGCTCAGCGCCCGGCCCGGCCGCATCCGCGAAATCGTGCCCATCGATATCCCGCGCCCGCGCAACGTGGCCCAGCTGCGCAGCCATCCTCGCTACGGCGCCTTGTATGAAAAACTGTGGAACCTGATACAGGGCGACGTAGTGGCCGCCGCGGGAGCCGCAACATGAGCGCCGTGCGTCCGCATCTCAAGCCGGTCGATACCACCGGCGGCGTCGAGACATGCCGCCTGGTCATCCGGCGGGGCGGCACCGGCGCCCGCCGGCAGTGGACGGCCCGCGCGCAGCATCTGTTGCGCGTCGTTTCGCCCTTCCTGTTATTGGCATTGTGGGAAATCCTGTCGCAAGCGGGCGGGCTGGATCGCCGGTTCTTTCCGCCTCCGTCGGAGATCGCGGGTTCCGCTGCGCAACTGGTGCACAACGGAACCCTGGGCGAGGCGATTGCCGCCAGCATGCGCAGGCTGGCGCTGGGTTACGCCATCGGCGCGGCCTTCGGCGTGGTCGTCGGCCTTGCGCTGGGCATCTCCCGCTGGTTCCGCGCCCTGGTCGAACCCTGGCTGTTGATTACCTATCCCGTGCCCAAGCTCGCGGTCTACCCGTTGCTGGTGCTGCTGGTGGGACTGGGCGAAGCGCCCATCATCATCCTGCTCGCCATCACGGTGTTCTACATCGTGGCGATCAACGCGCTTGCCGGGGTGCTCTCGATCAAGCCGGTCATCCTCGACGTCGGCCGCGACTGCAACGCCTCGTTCCTGCAATCGGTGCGCACCATCGCGCTGCCGGCTTCGATGCCGCACATCATGACAGGGCTCGAAGTCTCGCTCGGCCTCGCCTGCGTCGTGCTGGTGGCCGCCGAATTCGTCGGCGCCAAGAGCGGGCTCGGCTACATGATCTGGTCGAGCTGGCAATTGTTCGACGTTTCCCCCATGTACGTCGCCATTACCACGGTCAGCGTGCTCGGGTATCTGTGCGTACTGGGATTGCGGCTGATCGGCCGCCTGCTGATGCCCTGGCACAAAGGGCAGCGCTGATTTCCGGCATTACATTCAAGAGGAAAGCGATGGAATCCGTTCAAACCAGCCTGCATGGCCGGACAGCCGGCCTGCAGGCGCGCATCGACCTCGCGGCGATGCTGAGCCAGGAACATTTCGAACAAGAGCGGGAGAAAATCTTCCGCCGCGCCTGGCTGCCGCTGTGCCATACCGACGACGTTCCCACCCCGGGCAGCTACTACGTACAAGACGTTCCGACCTTCAACACGTCGCTGATCGTCATCCGCGGCAACGACAACCGGGTGCGCGTATTCCACAATGCCTGCACGCACCGCGGCAACAAGCTGCTGCCCGAGGGCCTGGGCAGCAGCCGCACCCTGACCTGCGGGTTCCATGGCTGGGTCTTCTCGCCCGAAGGCGCGTTGCGGCACATTACCGACGAGCACCAGTTCGAAGGCGTGGACAAGGAGAACTACGGCCTCGTCCCCGTGACGTCCGAAGTCTGGGAGAACTTCGTATTCGTCAACTTCGACGACCGGCCGCGCGAATCGCTGCAGGACTGGCTGGGGCCGGAGTTCTATGCCCGCTACGACAACGGCTATTTCGACCGGCACGAGAACATCTCCACCTACAGCTTCATCATCGACGCCAACTGGCACCTCGGCGTCAACGCCTTCACCGAGGGCTATCACACGCTCTATCTCCACCGCCGCACGGCGCGGGACTACCAGGGCGGAAAAATCAATCCGCAGCGCCATCGCCCCCATATGGAACTGATGCGGCGGCACACCCGGTATTCGGCGCCGGCCAATCCCGATCACCACGTGCTGCCCATGGAAGCCGTGGCCATCAAGCACGGGCGCAAACTGCTGCCCTCCTTCGACTTCGACTATTCGCTCCTGCCGCCGGGCGTCAACCCCAGCCGCTACGAATACTGGGCTTTCGACGTGCTCGAATGGTTCCCGAATTTCGTGTTCCTGACGGGCAATCACGGCCGCAACGAAGTCACGTTCTGGCCCATCAGCGCCGACCGCACGCTGGTCGTCAACCGTACCTATGCCTACAAGACCCGCAATCTGGGCGAAAGGCTGAGCCGCGATTATTTCCGCGCGCGCGGACGCGACGTCATACGGGAGGATCTCAGCACCCTGGAAGTGCAGCACCAGATGCTCAAGGCGAACGTGCTTCCGCACGTCGTGCTGTCGCGCCAGGAAATGGCGCTCAGGCACCATTTCTCGGTAGCCGCCAACATGCTTGCGGCCGATTGACGCGCACGGAGAATGAAATGAACGACACCAGCCTGCCCGCGCCCTTTGCCGATCTCGAACCCTATGTCGCGCAATGGGCCATGCCCGACGAGAAAACCCGCGCCATCAAGCGCCTGTCGAGCGACATGGAAACGCTCAAGCGCTTCCATGCGGCGACTGCTCCGCGCATCGAAGAAATCATCTGCTTCCTGAATGCCTACCCCAATACGCCCCATGACCTTCCTCCCGAGGTTGGACGCCTGTTCCGCCTGGCTCAGATGATCATGGAAGCCTCGGCTCCCATCGACCTGCAATGGGATTCACCCAATATGGAAGACGTCTTTCCCTACGAGCGCATGCGCTTCCACGCCGTCAGCGGCTCCTGACCGCTCTTCGTTCCGATTTGCCTTTGCCGTCAGTCCTTCACCCGGCCCGCGGGCCGTCTTCGACGAGGTAGCAGCAGATGAACATCTCACGCATCGTATCGGCCTGCGCGGCCGCCTGTATTCTATGCGTCGCCACGCTGGCGCCGGGAATGAACCGAACCGCCCTGGCGGCCGACGGCCAGCCGGCCAAGGTCTCCATGGCCATCCTGTATCTCACGGCCGACACCGGCGTCTTCCTGGCAATAGAGCGCGGCTACTTCGCGCAGCAAGGCGTCGACGTCGAATTGAGCCGCATCACCAGTTCGGCCGATGCCATCTCGCTGCTGGCCACCAACCGGCTGGACGTGGGCAGCGGCTCGGCCACGCCGGGGCTGTTCAATGCCTTCCGCCGGGGCGTACCGGTGCAGATCGTGTCCGACAAGTCGAGCCAGCTGCCTCCGGGCACCGACACGGGGGGCCTGCTGGTGCGCAAAGACCTGATGGACAGCGGCGCGGTGAAATCGGTAGGCGGCCTCAAGGGCAAGCGCATCGCGGTCAACAACATCCAATCCATGTCGCTGAACCATCTCGCGCGCGCGCTGGCGCTCGAAGGTCTGACCAAAGACGACGTGACCCTGGTGGAACTGCCTTTCAACCAGTTCATTCCAGCGATGCAAAAAAAGGCCATCGACGGCGTGCTGGCCTTCGCGCCGCTCTACGCCGCGATGATCAAGATGCAGGTCGCCAGCCCGCTTCCCGAAGCCAGCCTCGCGCGGATCGCCGCGGGCGACAACTTCAACATCATGCTGTTCTCGCAAGGCTTCGCCAAGACCGATGCCGCCAAGCGCTTCATGGTCGCCTACCTGCAGGGACAACGCGATCTGCAGCGCGCCATAGACGGCAAGGCGGACATTCGCGACGTCTGCAAGGTCATCAACAAATACATACCGGCCATGGCGGCCGACTGTGCGGGCATGTCGTTCACCGGCATCGACCCCAATGGCGGTGTCAATCTCGCCTCGCTCGAGCGCTTCCAGAAGGAATGGCTGCAATGGGGAATCATGACCGACGCCGCCGATATCGCCGGACATGTGAATCTGGAATTCTCCAGGCACGCGCTCGCCGTGCTGGGCCCCTACCGATAGGCGTGGGCGGCCTCCACAGACACTACTGCGCCTTGAGGCCCCGGCGGATCTGGCCGGCGAGCTCGACCAGGCGCGGGCCGATGCGCTCGACCAGCTGCCGGCGATCGAGCGCGTAGGCGCCGCCGCCCAGGGTCAAGGCCATGGGCGGATTGCCGTCGTTCAGTTCCAGCGGCACGCCGACGGCGTTGATTTCCTTTTCCCAGTCGCCGAGCGATAGCGTGAAGCCCAGGGTCTCGTAGTCTTTGAGGCCGTCCTGGACGCCCTGGCGGATCCGCGGCCATTGCGTGCCGTAGCGGGCTTTCTCGGCCGCCAGCAGGGTTTCGCGCTCATGGCGCTCCATGACGGCGATCAGCGCGCGGCCCATGGCGGTGGTGGCCAGCGGCGTGCGCGAACCCGATTGCACGCTCATGATGAGCGCACCCGAACCGCGCGTGTGCTCGAGATAGACGGCGTCGGCCTCGTCCCGGTAGCCCAGCGCGCAGCACAGGTTCAATTCGTTGGAGACCTGTTCCATCAGGGGCTTGGCGACCTGGCGGATGAAGGAGCCGGCCATGGCCCAGTAGCCCAGCGCGAGCGAGGAAGTGCCCAGCTCGTAGCGCCCCGTCTGCGGCGAACACGAGAGATAGCCGAGCCGCGTCAGGGTGTAGGTCAGGCGGGAGACGGTGGGCTTGGTCAGGCCGGTGCGTTCGGCCAGTTCCTGGTTGCCGAGCGAAGCGTCGCCCAGGGTGAAGGCCTTGAGGATGTTCAGCCCGCGGGCGAGCGCGGTCACGAATTGCCGGCCGGGATCCTCGTCGGCATCCGGCTCGGCCAAAGGCAACCGATTGATGGCCCTAGTAGATTGGGAAGTTCCTCTCATCCGCCCTGCTCGCAACTGCATTGACACTGGCAAAACTTGTTAGGTAGGATACCTCAAATATTTGCGAAACTTAGTTTCGCATTGCGAACGTTCTATTTGTCGTACATGCCCACAGCGGGAGAAAGCTGGGGGCACCCATACCAACCAGCAAGGACCGAGCATGAACGTCAAAGCAGTATTGAAAGTAGCCGTCGGCGCAGCCGCCCTGGCCCTGAGCCTGGGCGCCCGGGCGGAATGGCCGGAAAAGCCCATCACCCTGGTGGTGCCCTGGCCCCCCGGTGGCGGGGTGGATGCCGCGGCCCGCCTGGCCGGTCCGATGCTGGCCAAGCAGCTCGGCCAGCAGGTCGTGGTCGTGAACCGGCCCGGCGCCACGGGCGCGATCGGCGCCGAGTCGGTGGCCAAGGCCGAGCCGGACGGCTATACCCTGCTGTGGAGCTCGCTCACCAGCCATGGCGCCTACTCGGCCCTGTACGGCGACAAGGTGCCGTACGACCTGGAGAAGAACTTTACCCCGATCTCGGTGTTCGGCAGCATTCCGTTCGTCATCGTGGTCAATCCCAACGTCAAGGCCAACTCGGTCCAGGAACTCGTCGCGCTGGCCAAGGCCAAGCCCGGCGCGCTGACCTACGCGTCCAGCGGCAACGGCTCGGTGCAGCACCTGGCCGGCGAGATGTTCAAGCGCACCGCGGGAGTCGATCTGCTGCACGTGCCGTACAAGGGCATCGCCCCGTCGCTGCTGGATCTGGTCGGCGGCCAGGTCGACATGAGCATCGAGAGCCTGGCGGCGACGCTGCCCCACATCCGCAACCAGAAACTGCGCGTACTGGCCGTGGCCTCGAAGGAACGCACCTCGCTGCTGCCCGGCGTGCCCACCGCCGCCGAGGCCGGCCTGAAGGACTACGAGGTCAGCGCCAAGCTGTTCGCGCTCGCGCCGGCCGGCACGCCCGCCCCGGTCATCGACAAGCTGGACCGCGCCTTCAAGCAGGTATTCTCGGACAAAGCCCTGCAAGAGCCCCTGCTGGCGCAGTCCATCGTCACCCGCTACGCGTCGCCCGCCGAGTCGGCCGCCGTCATCCGCGACGAGCTGACCTCCTTCAGGACGGTCATCCGCGCGGCCAACATCCGGCCCGAGTAAGGCGCCCCAAGGTCCGCGGCATGGCCGACAAAATCCGATTCATCCCGGACCAGACGGATCCCGCGCGGCTCTACAAACTGGTCGCGGGCCTGGTGGTCCCGCGGCCCATCGCGCTGACCTCGACGGTCGATGCGCAGGGCCGCGCCAACCTGGCCCCCTTCAGCTGGTTCAACGCCATCGCCGCCGACACGCCGCACCTGTGCCTGTCCATCGGCGAGCACCCGGGCGGCCGGACCAAGGACACGCTCGCCAACATCCTGTCCACCGGCGAGTTCGTGATCAACGCCGTAGGCGAATCCATCGCGACCCGCATGGATGCCTGCGCGCGCGAATACCCGCCGGATGTCGACGAGTTCGCGGCAACCGGCCTCACCCCCGTGCCCGCGAGCCTGGTGCGGCCGCCCTGCGTGGCCGAGTCCAGCGCCTGGTTCGAATGCCGGCTGGTGCAGGCCTTGCCGCTGCCGCGCAGCAGCTACACCCTGGTGATCGGCGAAGCCGTGGCCATCCACGTCGATGCCGGCGCCATCGACGCACGCGGCCGCATCGACATGGCGGCGCTGCGCAATATAGGCAGGCTGGCCGGCAATGCGTACTGCCGCCTGGACCAGCCCTTTTCCCTCGAACACGATTCATTCAACCGCTATGGTCCGCACCCGTGAGTGCGGACTTCCCCACGGAAGCAAGTCTATGAGCAAGCCGGTCTACCGCATCGGACAAATCGTCCCCAGTTCCAACACGACCATGGAAACCGAAGTGCCCGCCATGTTCCGGGCGCGCGAATCCATCGCTCCCGAACGCTTCACCTTCCATTCCAGCAGGATGCGGATGATGAAGGTCAACAAAGAGGAGCTGGCGGCGATGGATGCGCAGGCCGACCGCTGCGCCGCCGAACTGAGCGATGCGGCGGTGGACGTGATCGGCTACGCCTGCCTGGTCGCCATCATGTCCATGGGCCGGGGCTATCATCGGGTTTCGGAAGAGAAGCTGACCCGCATCGCCGCCCTCGGCCATCCCGCGACGCAGGTGGTCACCAGCGCCGGCGCGCTGCTCAACGGCATCCAGGCGCTGGGCGCGCGCAAGGTTTCCATCGTGACGCCTTACATGAAGCCGCTGACCGGCCTGGTGGTGGACTACATCGAGTCCGAGGGCATCGAAGTGGTCGATGCGATCTCGCTGGAGATCGACGACAACCGCGCGGTCGGCAACCGCGATCCGCTCGCGCTGGTGGAGATCGCCGACCGGCTCAATATTGCCAACGCCGATGCCGTCGTGCTGTCGGCGTGCGTGCAGATGCCCTCGCTGGCGGCGGTGCCGGTGGTCGAGGCGCGCCGCGGCGTGCCGGTGCTGTCGGCCGCCGTGGCGACCACCTACACCATGCTGCAGCGCCTGGCGCTGCCGCGCCGGGTGCCCGACGCCGGCAGCCTGCTCGGCGGCGCATACTGAGCGAGGAGGCAGCATGCATCGAGCAAGCAGCGACGCCCGGCAGATCTACCAGAAGCAGGGCCTGGGCGCGTGCAGCGGGTGGGGCCGCGCGCCGGCGCTGGTGATCGTGGATTTCGTCAATGGCTTCAACGATCCGGCCGTGCTGGGCGGCGGCAATATCCCGCAGGCCGTCGCCGCCACGGCCACGCTGCTGGCGGCGGCCCGGCACGCCGGCCTGCCGGTCGCGTTCACGCGCATCGTCTACGCCCCGGGCGCGGACAGCGTGTTCTGCATGAAGATCCCCGCGCTCGCCGCGCTGCATGAAGACAATCCGCACAGCCACATCGTGCCCGAGCTGGAAGTCCTGCCCGGGGACTTCATCGTGCGCAAGACCCAGCCTTCGGCCTTTTTCGGGACCGACCTCGCCGGCTGGCTGGTCCGCCGGGGCGCCGACACCGTGCTGGTGGCGGGCGCCACCACCAGCGGCTGCGTGCGCGCCACCGTCGTCGACGCGATGAGCTACAACTTCCGTCCGGTGGTCGTGGCCGACTGCGTCGGCGACCGCGCACTGGCGCCGCACGATGCCAGCCTGTTCGACATGGCCCAGAAATACGGCGAAGTCGAATCGCTGGCCGATACCCTCGCCGTTTTGGCCCAACGTACCCCCGCGGAGGCCGCATGCCCCTGAGCCCTACACAATTGACCGGATGCTGGACCGAGGTGCTGACGCTGTCCCGGCTGTCGGCCGGCGAGAACGTCCTGATCCTCACCTCGCAGAACTCCGACCCGCGCACCGTGGACGCCGCGTCGCGCGCCGCCACGGCGCTCGGCGCGCGGGTCGTGCGGCTGGAGATCGCGCCGAACTGGGACACTTGCGAAGTCGGCAGCGATCCCACCGTGGTCTGCGGCGCCTCGCCCATCGATGACGACCCGATGGCGCTGGCGGCGATGAAGGCCGCCGATCTGGTGATCGACACCGTTTTCCTGCTGTTTACCCCCGGCCAGAAGGCGGTGCTGGAATCGGGCACGCGCATGCTGCTGGCCTATGAACCGGCCGAGATCCTGGCGCGCGTCATTCCCACCGAACAGGACCGCAGCCGGGTGCTGGCCGCCCGCGACACCTATGCCCGCGGCAGCCGGATCCGGGTCCGCTCGGCCGCAGGCACCGACCTGACCGCCTCGATCGGCCGCTACCCGATCACGGCCGAATACGGCTACGTGGACGCCCCCGGCCGCTGGGACCACTGGCCCAGCGGCTTCGTGGCCAGGCTGCCCGACGACGACTCGGCGGCCGGCGTGGTGGTGCTCGCGCCGGGCGACATCATCCTGCCCTTCAAGACCTACGTGCAGACGCCGATCCGGCTGGAAATCGAGGCCGGGCGCATTGTCCGCATCTCGGGCGGCCTGGACGCCGAATTCCTGGAGTCCTACCTGCAGGGCTTCAACGATGCCGACGCCTACGCCATTTCCCACCTGGGCTGGGGCCTGCAGCCCAAGGCGCGGTGGACCTCGCTCGGGCTGTACGACAAGGCCGCCACCATAGGCATGGAGGCGCGCGCGTTCTACGGCAACTTCCTGTTCTCGACCGGTCCGGGCGGCGGTCGCCACACCAAGGCGCACCTGGACATCCCCATGCGCAAGTGCTCGTTCTACGTCGACGACGAGCCCATGGTGCTGGAAGGCGACGTCATCCCCGATGCGCAGCGCGTCCCCGGCGCGGCGCCGCAGTGAGCATGCTTTCTTTTCTCCTCTTCATGCATCGAGAACCCGTATGCCAGACTCTTCCTTCCTGACCTTGCCCGGCGTGCGGGACTTGTACGCGCGCAAGGCGCTGTCCCCCGTCGAGCTGCTGGATGCGCAACTCGCCCGCATCGACGCGCTGGATCCGCAAATCAATGCCTTCACGGTGCGCGATACCGAACGCGCGCGCCAGGCCGCCCGCGACAGCGAGGCGCGCTGGATGCGCGGCGAAGCGCTGGGCCCGCTGGACGGCATGCCCTTCGTGGCCAAGGACAACCTGATGGTGGCCGGGCTGCCGCACCGGCGCGGCTCGCGCGCCATGCCGGACACGCCCATGACCGAAACCGCGCCGGCCGTGCTGCGCTGCCAGGAAGCCGGCGCGGTCCTGCTCGGGCTGACGACCATGCCCGAACTGGGCGCCGGACCGGTCACCATCAGCCCGCTCACCGGCATCACCCGCAACCCCTGGGATACCTCCAAGCAGGCCGGCGGATCGTCGGGCGGCAGCGCCGCGTCGGTGGCGGCGGGCTTCTGCCCGTTCGCGCTGGGCACGGATGCCGGCGGCTCGCTGCGCATCCCGGCGGCGCTGACCGGCGTGGTCGGCTTCAAGCCCACCGGCGCGCTGGTGCCCATGTACCCGCCCAACGTCGCCGGCGGCCTGTCCTGCGTCGGCCCCCTGGCCCGCGGCGTGCGCGACGCGGTCACCGTGCTCGACGTCATCATGCAGCGCGATGCGCGCGATGCCATGGCCCTGCCATGGCGCCCCGACGGCTTCACGGACGGCCTGGACCAGGGCATGGCCGGACGCCGCATCGCCATGAGCCTGACCTTGGGCTATGCGCCACAGGTGGACCCCGAGATCGAGCGTGCCTTCCGCCGCGTGGCGGAGCTGCTCACCGGCATGGGCGCCGTTGTCGAGGAGGCCGATCCGGACATCGCCAATCCCATCGACGACTACCTGGTGCTGCTGCAATCCGGTTACCGCTATGCGCTGCAGAATCTGCCGGCCGAGCGGCGCGCGCTGCTGTCGCCGGGCATGACGGAGATCCTGGAAGACGCGCGCGGCGTCACGCTGGAGGCCTACATGGCGGCGCAGGCGCGCTGCCAGGATCTGGCGCGGCGCCTGCTGGACTTCCACCAGCGCTTCGACCTGCTGCTTACCCCCACGGTCGCCGCGCCGGCATTCGCCGCCGACCGCAGCTATCCCGAGGCTTTCGAAGCCTATCCCAACCGCCGCGCCTGGACGCCGTACACCTCGCTGTTCAACCTGACCCAGCAGCCGGCCATCAGCCTGCCCATGGGCTTGTCGGAAGCCGGCCTGCCGCTGGGGCTGCACATCGCCGCGCCGCGCGGCCATGACGCGCTGGTGCTGCAGGCGGCCTGCGCGCTGGAAGCGCAGTTGGGCTTCACCGCGCGCCCGTCCGTCGCCGCGCGCTGAACGGATAGAAAAAGCCCTTTGCGGCGCGGGCCGCAAAGGGCTTTCCGGCGTCTGGTCCTCAGGCCGCCAGCCGCGTATCCTTGCCCAGCTTGGCTTCTACTTCGGCTTCGCAGTCGTAGCCGTAGAGCCAATCCACGCGGCGCCATTTCTCCTGGCTGTCGGTCAGCGTCGCCCAGCGGAACTTCATGTCGCGAACGAACTTCTTCCACGGATCCGTCTGATGGAACATCCGGCCGGCCTCGCGCGAACCGAGTTGCACACGCGCCGTGCGCTCGGTCCGCAGATCCTGATAGGCCGCCAGCGCCGCCGCGGGATCGTGCGGCAGCCCGGCCAGACACAGCGCCAGCACGCAGCCGTCCTCGATGCTCTGGGCGCCGCCCTGCGACATGAAGGGCACCATGGGATGGGCCGCGTCGCCCAGCAGCGTCACGCGGCCCTGGGTCCATACCGGCCAGGGATCGCGGTCGTACAGCGCCCATTTGAAGACCTCGTCGGTAGCTTCGATCAAGCCCCGCACGATGGGATGCCAGCCGTCGAATTCCTTGAGCAGCTCGGCCTTGTCGCCGCGCGCGGACCACGACTCCAGGCGCCATTGGCCGGCCGGCACGATGCCTATCCAGTTGATGCGCTTGCCGGCGGAGACGTAGTAATTGACGAAATGGCGATGCGGCCCCCACCATGCGTTGACGTTCTTTTCTATGCCCAGATGGCTCGCCTTGGCGGCGTCGGCCATACCGCGCCAGGCCAGCAGCCCGGTGAAGCCGGGGTCGTGGCCTTCGAGCAGCTGGCCGCGGATCACCGAGTGCACGCCGTCGGCCCCGACCAGCACGTCGCCCTCGATCTGCTCGCCCGTCTCCAGGTTCAAGCGCACGCCGCGGGCGTCCTGTTCATGCGACGCCACGCGCGCGCCCAGCCGCACGTCGGCGCGCCCATAGGCGTCCAGCAGCGCCGTGTGCAGGTCGGCCCGGTGCACGTGGTAATAGGGCGCCCCATAGCGCTCCGCGCAGGCCTGGCCCAGCGGAAAATTGCGGATGGTGCGGCCATTGGACCAATTGCGCGACTTGGTCGCCAGCGGCGCCACCGCCACCTGGGCGAGCGTGTCGGCCAACCCCAGCCGGTGCAGCACCTTGACCGCGTTCGGGCCGAGCTGGATGCCGGCGCCGACTTCCTTGAGCACCGCGGTCTGCTCGATGACCTGGATGTCGCGGAATCCCAGTCTCTTCAAGGCCAGGGCGGTGGTCAAGCCACCGATGCCCGCGCCCGCGATCAGGATTCTTGGTTGTACTTCCGGCGCTTTCATGCGTGAATGCCTCGCTGTGGGGAACGTGGGGATAGTTCGCATTGCGAAACTAAGTTTCGCATTTAGAAAGTTTACGAGCCGGGCAAGGGCGTGTCAATGCGCAGCCGAAGCGCGGCGGTTCGGGTGGCGTAGAGAAATAACGATGAAGGAAACAGCCCCGCCGCAGGAAGCGAACGAGGGCGATGCGCCGGCCACAAACGGCCGGCGCATCGGCGGGCCCGTCCACGCGCTAGGGCATGGACAAGCGCCGGGAATCACCCGCGGGCGGTCGTCTTGGGCGTGAACAGCGCCGGCCGGCGGGCGCCGGCCGAACGCGGTTCGGCCGGCCGCGCATTGCCCTGGGCGGGCTGGCCGCCGTGGCGGGACTGGCCCGCAGGCGCGGCATTGCGGGCCTGGCCGGACGGCGTGGCGGGACGGGGGCCGCCCTGCGCACGCGCGGCGGGCTGGCCGCGACCGTTGCCGCGACCCACCGGGGCATTGCCGCTGCCGGACCGGGTGCCCTCGGCGCGCGGCGCGCCCTGGCGGCCGCCGCGCGGGGCGTGCGAACGGGGCGGGCGATCGGCGCGCTCATCGCGCTCGGGCGCCGACACCGCGAACTGCGGCAGCGGCGAGCGATCGATCTTGCGCTTGATCAGCTTTTCGATGTCGGCCAGCAGCTTGCCTTCCTCGCCATCGACCAGCGAAACGGCCGCGCCCGTCGCGCCCGCGCGGCCGGTGCGGCCGATGCGGTGCACGTAATCCTCGGGCACGTTGGGCAGCTCGAAATTCACCACTTGCGGCAACTGGTCGATGTCCAGGCCGCGCGCGGCGATGTCGGTCGCCACCAGCACTTCCACCGAACCGTCCTTGAAGCCGGCCAGCGCCTTGGTGCGCGCCGACTGGCTCTTGTTGCCGTGGATCGCGGCGGCGGGCACGCCGTCCTTGACCAGTTTCTCGGCCAGGCGGTTGGCGCCGTGCTTGGTGCGCGTGAACACCAGCACCTGCTTCCAGCCGTTGCTGCGCACCAAGTGGCTGAGCAGGTCGCGCTTCTGGTCCTTGGGCACCAGCAGCACCGTCTGCTCCACCAGTTCGGAGGCGGTATTGCGGCGCGCGACCGAGACTTCGCCCGGGTTGTTCAGCACGCCCTTGGCCAGCGCGCGGATCTCGTCCGAGAACGTGGCCGAGAACAGCAGGTTCTGCCGCTTGGCCGGCAACAGCGCGAGAATCTTGCGGATGTCGCGGATGAAGCCCATGTCCAGCATGCGGTCGGCTTCGTCGAGCACCAGGATTTCCACGCCGGACAGGTCCAGCGTCTTCTGGCCCACGTGGTCCAGCAGGCGGCCGGGCGTGGCCACCAGGATGTCCACCGGCTTTCTCAGCGCGGCGATCTGCGGATTGATGTTGACGCCGCCGAACATCACCATGGACTTGAGCGGCAGGTGCTTGCCGTAGATCTGCACCGACTCCTCGACCTGCGCGGTCAGTTCGCGCGTGGGGGTCAGGATCAGGCAGCGCGGGCGGCCCGGCTGGGCCTTGGCCGGACGGTGGGCGGACAGCAGATGCAAGAGCGGCAGCGTGAAGCCGGCGGTCTTGCCCGTGCCGGTCTGCGCCGCGGCCAGCAGGTCGCCGCCTTGCAGCACCTGCGGGATGGCTTGCGCCTGGATGGGGGTGGGATTGCTGTAGCCGGCATCGGCGATGGCGCGCAGCAACGGTTCCGCCAGACCGAGGTCGGCGAATGAAATTTCGGAAGTAATCAAAACGACTCCAACGACGGCCTGCCGCTCGGACCGAGCAACTCCAATCGAGGCTGACGTGTGGGTATAAGGGAGGCGCCTGCCGGCGCGCATGATGGGCCGAGGCGGGGTCCGGATTGGAACCGGACAGTTGCATTGTACCTGTTTAACGCATCGTGCCGGGGCGACGCACTGTTTGGACCTGGTAATAACCCTAGTGACGATTCGGCCGACTAGCAGTATATTTGCACTTGTTTCACCATTAAATCCACGTTTTACTTGTAAAACGTCCGGTGATCGACAAGCTCATTCCCCGCGGCGAGCACGGTATGCCCGCCTTCATCCGCTTTCAGCGGCGCTCGCCGCCCATGCAGGAGTACACCATGACGGATATGTCCGAACAACAGCAGATCGCCCGCAGCTGGGACCGCCCCGAAGGCGCCGATTTCGCCACCTGGATGAACTCGCGCGTCGCGCGTTTCGCCACCCGCAAGTACGACTGGGACGCCCTGAAGTTCCAGGCCGACTTCGATCCCAAGTACCGCCGCGCGCAAATGCGCTACGTCGGCACCGGCGGCACCGGCGTGGCCACCGACGCGAATACCGTGCCGTCCGAGCACTTCACTTTCTCCACCATGGTGATCCCGGCCGGCAACGAAGGCCCGCCGCACCTGCACACCGACGTCGAGGAAATCTTCTTCGTGATCCGCGGCAAGCTCAAGCTCGTCCTGGAAAAAGACGGCGAGCGCTTCGAGACCATCCTGACCGATCGCGACCTGGTGTCGGTGCCTCCGGGCGTGTACCGCGAAGAGATCAACATCGGCGACGAAGACGCGCTGATGTGTGTGATGCTGGGCGCCAAGAAGCCCATCACCCCCACTTACCCGCCCGAGCACCCCCTCGCCAAGATCAAACGGTAAGGGTGGCCCCCCCCTACGCGCTTCGCGCGCCCCCTCAAGGGGGCGAGACGAGTGGACCGGCAAAGCCGGATCCACCGCCTCCTGGGTCTGATGCGGATGTTTAGGGTGGGGCGGTTGGCGGTGCGGGTTGCCGGCTGTTAGAGAATTGTTTGGTGGCCCAGCAGTTGGCTGGCGCCATTTCCTTCAACCGATTTTTTTGACCCCGGGCGCAGCGGATCCGGCTCTGCCGGTCCGCCAGCGCCGCCCCCTTGAGGGGGCCCGCGTAAGCGGGTAGGGGTGGGCTTCTTCTTATGGATATCCTGGCTCCTGAGCCGTCGCGGGCCACGCTGGACCTGCTGGCTGAACGTTTTGCCGAGCGGTCGGTGCAGACGCCCGATGGCGCGCAGTCTTATCGCCAGGCGGGTGCGCAGACCGAGGGCGGCATGGCGATCGTGCTGCTGCATGGCATCGGCTCGGGCGCCGGGTCGTGGCTGCATGCCGCGCTGGCCTTGGCCGGACGCACGCGCGTGATCGCCTGGGACGCTCCCGGCTACGGGCAATCGGCGCCGCTGGCGCCCGAGTCGCCCGGCGCGGAAGATTATGCGCTGCGCCTGCACCAGATGCTGGATGCGCTCGGCGTAGAGCGCTGCGTGCTGGCCGGGCATTCGCTGGGCACGCTGATGGCCACCGCCTATGCCCACGGCCCGGGCAGGCAGCGCGTGCAGCGCCTGATTCTGTTGAGCCCTACCCGCGGCTACGGCAATCCGGCGCTGGCCGAGCGCCAGGAAGCGGTGCGCGCCGAGCGGCTGCGCATCCTGGAAACCGAAGGCATCGCCGGCATGGCCCGCACGCGGCCGGCCAAGATGCTGTCTTCCGAACGCGCCCCCGAGGCCCTGGCCTGGGTGCGCTGGAACATGGAGCGGCTGAACCTGGCCGGCTACCGCCAGGCCGTCCAGATGCTCTGCAATGCCGACATGGCCCGCTACGCGCCGGCCGCGATGCCGGTCGAAGTGCATTCCGGCGATGAAGACACCGTCACCATCCCGGCCAATTGCCGCGCCATCGCCGCCATGTTCGACGCGCCCTATGCGCCCATCGCCGCCGCCGGCCATGCCTGCCCCATCGAGCGCCCCGCGGCCGTCGCCGCCATTATCGAAAACGCCTACGCTTCTGCTGTGCACTGACCTATGAACGAAGCCGCCCTCAGCGAAGACGTCCCCGAGCGCTACATCGTCCCCGGCCTGGAGCGCGGCCTGCGCCTGCTCGGCCACTTCAGCCGCCAGGACCGCACGCTTTCGGCGCCGGAGTTCGCGCGCCGCATGGGCCTGCCGCGCTCGACCGTATTCCGGCTGCTGGCGACGCTGGAAACGCTGGGCTTCATCGAGAAGACCGAGGGCGGCCGCAGCTATCGCCTGGGCATGGCCGTGCTGAGCCTGGGTTTCGAGTACCTCGCCTCGCTCGAACTGACCGAGCTGGGCTCGCCGCTGCTGCAGCGGCTGCGCGACGAAATCGGCTATTCGTGCAACCTGGTGGTGCGCGACGCGCAGTCCATCGTCTATGTCGCCAAGGTGTCGGCGCCCACGCTGTTCCCCAGCGCGGTCAGCCTGGGCGCACGCCTGCCCGCGCATGCCACGGTATTGGGCCGCGTCATGCTGTCCGACCTGCGCGACGACGAGATCGCCGAGCTCTACCCGCGGGAAGAACTCGACGTGTATTCTCCGGCCACCCCGGCCACGCTGACGCAACTTCGCGCGCTGCTGGCGCAGGATCGCCTGGCCGGCCACGCCATGGGCGCCGGTTTCTACGAGCCCAGCATTACCAGCATCGCCGCCCCCGTGCGCGACCACTCCGGCCGCGTGCTGGCCGCGCTGGGCGCCGCGCTGCCTTCTTCGCGGGTCGAACAGTCGCGCGTGGCGGAATTGATCGAACGGGTGAGCGCGACCGCCGACGAACTGTCGCGCCTGCTCAATTACTCACCCAATCATTGACCGGGCGACAACCTGCCCAGGAGCAACCCCCCATGCTACGAATTTCGATGATCGGATCGGGTGCCATCGGCACCAGCGTCCTGTCTCTGCTGAAGAACGATCCCGACGTGTCCGTCGACAGCGTCATCGTTGCCGAGCATACGCTGGAGCAGGCCCGCGCCGCGATCGCCGAGATCGCGCCCAAGGCGCAGGTCGTCACCCGGCTGGACGAGGCCGGCCAGCGCCCCGACCTGCTGGTCGAATGCGCCGGCCATGGCGCGCTGCGCGCCCACGTGCTGCCCGCGCTCGAGCAGGGCATCCCGTGTGTGGTGGTGTCCATCGGCGCGCTGTCCGACGTCGAGCTGGCGCGTGAACTGGAAGCCGCCGCGGCCCGCGGCAAGACCCAGATCCAGTTGCTGTCGGGCGCCATCGGCGGCATCGACGCGCTGGCCGCGGCCAGGATCGGCGGCCTGGATTCGGTCGTGTACACGGGCAGCAAGCCTGCACTGGCCTGGAAGGACACGCCGGCCGACGGCCAGTTCGAGCTGGAAGCGCTGACCGAACCCACTGTCATCTTCGAAGGCCCGGCCGGCGAAGCCGCCCGGCTCTTCCCCAAGAACGCCAACGTCGCCGCCACCCTGTCGCTGGCCGGCGTCGGCCTGGACAAGACCCGGGTCCGCCTGATCGCCGATCCCGCCAGCAAGGAAAACGTCCACCACGTGGAAGCCAACGGCGCCTTCGGCAGCTTCGAGATCACCATGCGCGGCAAGCCGCTCGCCGCGAATCCCAAGACCTCGGCGCTGACGGTCTACAGCGTGGTACGCGCGATCGGCAACCAGGCGCACGCGATAGCTATATAAAAGGCCCCCCGTACGCGCTTACGCGCGCCCCCCAGGGGGCGGAACTGACGGACCGGCAAAGCCGGATCCGCTGTTCCCTGGGTCCAACCCCAACATGCTTCGTGAGTAAGGCTGGGGGGTCAATAGGGGCGGTGTATTTCTGGGGGAGACAGACAGGGAAGCGTTCGTTCCACGACGGGTCGTACCCAACCCACGCGGATCGCCTCGATGGCGTCCTTTTCCGCGCCAAAAGCGCAGACATTTTGGAGTTGTATCGTCATGTTGAAATTCAGTACTCGCCTGGCCGTCGGCACGCTGTTCGCCGCCGTTGCCACGGCTTCTTTCGCACAAGCTCCCGCGGCGGACGACGCCGCGGCCAAGAATGCCTTGAAGAATGGCGCGTTCCGCATCGTCGCCCCGTTCCCGCCGGGCGGTCCGGTGGACGTGCTGTCGCGCTTGCTGGGCACCGGCCTGCAGCATGAATACGGCCAGAGCGCGGTGGTCGACAACCGTCCCGGCGCCAACGGCAACATCGGCATCGACATGGTCAAGCGCGCCGCCGGCGACGGCCATACGATGCTGGTGGTGCCCGCCGGCAACATGACCATCAACCCGACGCTGATGGCCAACCTGCCGTACGACGTCGACAAGGACTTCACCGCGGTGGCGATGCTGGCGAAGGCGCCCAACGTGGTCGCCGTGTTCCCCACCGTTCCCGTCAAGAACATCCAGGAACTGATCGCGCTGACCAAGTCCAAGCCCGGCACCATGGCCTATGGCTCGCCCGGCGTGGGCAGCGGCCTGCACCTGGCCGGCGAACTGTTCAAGGAAGCCACCGGCGCCGACCTGCTGCACGTTCCCTACAAGGGCACCACGCAGGCCCTGAACGACGCCCTGGGCGGCCAGATCCAGGTCATCTTCGGCGCGCTGCCGACCCTGATGCCCCAGATCCAGTCCGGCAAGCTGCGCGCGCTGGCCCTGACCGGCAACGACCGCTCGGCCCTGATGCCCGAGATCCCCACCCTGGCCGAGGCCGGCGTGAAGGGCGTGAACGTGGTGTCGTGGTATGGCGTGTACGTGCCCAAGTCGACGCCGGCCAACGTGTCGGGCCAGCTGGCGCGGGACGTGACCAAGATCCTGAACGAGCCCGCCACCTTGCAGACGCTCAAGGCCCAGGGCCTGGATCTGTCGCCGCTGCGCCTGGAAGAGTTCCGCAAGTTCCAGGCCGACGAAACCAAGACCTGGGAAAAAGTGATCAAGGACCGCGGCATCACCGCGGGCTGATCGCCGCCGCGGGGCGTCGGCGCCGGCCCACCGGCGGCCGCGCCCCGGGCTCAGGCTTCCAGATCGACCGGGGAGTGATGCTGCAGCCAGTCGCGCAAGGCTGCATTGATGCGCGTTTGCCACCGCGGCCCGGAAGCGCGGAATGCATCCACCACGGCCGGATCGAGCCAGTGGGCAATGCTAGACATTCCTTCCACGCCGCGCAGCCTGTCCGTGGACAATCCGGTCCGACCAGCCTCTGCCATCCAGCCGTCCGCAGGCGCGGCACCGCCAGAGGTGCGCGGCCCCTCTCGGGGCGATGAACGAACGCCGATCACCGTGGCGCGGCCAGTCAGTCCCGGATGGCCAGCCCTTCGGCGAACCGGGCTGCCGCCAGCAGCTCCAGGTCCCGCCCAGGCGCGCCGATCAACTGGGCGCCCAGCGGCAGGCCGGCGGGCCCGCGGCCGATGGGTATCGACAGCGCCGGCAAGTGAAGAAACGTCCACAACGCGCCGAAGCGCGGCGACCCGGTTTCCATGCCGACTTCCGCCTCGCCGTCCGCCGCCGGATACAGCAATACGTCGGCATCGTCGAACAGATTCTCCGCATCCCGCTGGGCCGCCTGCATGGACCGCCGCAGATCCGCATACTCGGCCATCGACATGCCCGCCTCGAGATCGACCCGCTCGCGCAGGCGCGGGCTGAGCCGATCGGGATACCGCATGCGCTCGTGCGCCAGCGAATGCCGGGCTTCGAACGCCGACAGCCTGATCTGCATCGCCGCGGCGGCTTCCAGATTCGCCGGCAGGCGCCGGGTACTCACCCGGGCGCCTCCGCGTTCGAGCCCGCGGGTAAAGGCCCGCAATGCTTCGACGGTTTCCGGCCGTGCCGAATCCCATTGGCCGGATTCGCACACCGCGATCCGGGGCGCATGCAGCGCCGGCTCCGGAGCCGCGCCGAACACGACGTAGCGCGCGTCGGCGACGGTCCTGGTGAATACGCCTATCGTGTCCAGGCTCGGGCTGACGTGCTTGAGGCCGGATGAATTGATGAGGCCGTAGGATGGCTTGTAGCCGACCACGCCGCAATAGGCCGCCGGGCGGATGATCGAAGCGCCGGTCTGGCTGCCGAACGCCACGGGGACCATGCCGTCGGCCACGGCGGCGGCCGAGCCGCTGGAGGAGCCGCCCGGCGTGCGTGAGGGATCCAGCGGATGGCGCGTCGCGCACGGCGTCAGCGTGGCGAACTCGCACGTCGCCGTCTTGCCCAGGAGCACCGCGCCCGCTTCCCGCGCCATGGCGATGCACGCGGCATCCGCCCCGGGACGGTGGCCCGCATAGATGGAAGACCCGTAGGCAGTTGGAAGATCGGCGGAATCCAGGATATCTTTGGCAGCGAACGGAAGACCGCGCAGCGCCCCCCCGCCACGCCCCTTGTCGATTTCCTGCGCCAGCCTGATCGCGCGATCCGGGTCGAGATGCGCAAAAGCCTGCACCGCCGCGTCCCGCTCCGCAATGCGTTCGAGGCAGGCGCGCACCAGCGCTTCGCTGCTGAGGGAGCCATCCTCGATGGCCTGCAGCGCGGATAAAGCGGAAAGAAAATTGGGGGCTTGAATGTTCATACCAGGAAACCGCGTCAATAGGGCGGAAGGCCGGCAAGGCCGCTCCGCACAGCGAGAATAAAGTGCCACTGCTTTCCATGCGTCTGCTTCATACGTTTTCCGTCGTCGCTGAAGAGCTGCATTTCGGCCGGGCGGCGGAACGTCTCCACATGACCCAGCCTCCGCTGAGCCAACAGATCCGCCAGCTGGAGCAGATCGTCGGCGCGGAGCTCTTCCATCGGACCACGCGCTCGGTCAGCCTGACGCCCGCCGGCCGGATCCTGCAAGATCGAGCCGGGAAGATCCTGCGCGACGCCGAAGCGGCGGTGGAAGCCGTCCGCCGCGCATCCAGCGGCTCGGCCGGAAGCGTGGCGCTAGGGTTCACCGCCAGTTCCATCTATAGGGTCCTGCCCCGGCTCGTCTCCGCATTCCGGCGCCAGTATCCCGAAGTCGAACTGCGGCTCGAAGAAATGCGCCCGGAACCCATGCTCGATGCGCTGCATGCCGACAAGCTGGACGTCGCGCTGCTGCGCCCGCCGGAGAAATGCCTCGCGGATCCCCGACTGGCGCACAGCCTCATCGCCCGGGAGCAGCTGGTCGTCGCGCTTCCGGCCGCCCATGCGCTGGCACGCCTGGACCGGATATCCGTCGCGGACCTGGACGGCCTGCACATCATCGGTTTCTCGCCTGAGCAGGCGCCGTACTCGCATGGGCTCTGCCAGCGGATATTCAACATGGCGCAGGTCGTTCCCCACATCGTCCAGGAGAGCATTCTGCCCACCATGCTGGCGCTGGTGGAAGCGGGAGTGGGCGCCGCGCTGGTGCCCGCCTCGGCCCAGGCCACCTGGAGCGGCGCCCTCCACTACCGGCCGCTGGCGGGTGCCGGGGAAAACTACACCGCGCTTTACGCGGTCCGAAAACAGGACATGCGCAACCCGGCGGCGGAGAAGTTCATCGCCATGGCCGGCACGCCGGAAATCACGCCGCACGAACCCTAGCGCCCGCACCGTCTATTGGGCAGTGATCTTGGCCGCGCGGATCACCTTCTCCCATTTCTTGTTTTCGGCGCCGATGAAGCTCGCGAAGGCGTCGGGCGTATCGCCCACGACGCGCGCGCCCATGTCTTCGAGCTTTTTCCTGATGTCGGGCTGCCCGAGCACCTGGCGCACGGCGCCGTTGAGCTTCTCGACGACCGGCTGCGGCGTGCCGGCGGGCGCGACCAGTCCGTACCAGTTGGTGAACTCATAGCCCGGCACGCCGGCTTCGGCCACGGTGGGCACATCCGGCAGAAGCGGAGAGCGTTCGCTGCCCAGTATCGCAAGCGCGCGCAGCCGGCCGTCGCGCACGTACGGCAGCGCCTGGAGCAGGCTGTCGAACGAAGCCGACACCTGCCCGCCGATCAGGTCCGACAGGCTCTGGCCGCTGCCCTTGTAGGGCACGTGCGTCAGCTTGGTGCCGGCCAGGCTGTCGAACAGTTCGCCGGCCAGGTGCGGCCCGCCGCCTATGCCCGACGACGAGTACGTGAGATGGCCCGGGCGCGATTTCGCCAGGTCGATGAACTCGCGCAGCGTCTTTGCCGGCACGGAAGGATGCACCAGCAGCGCGAACTGCACCTCCACCACCTTGCTCACCGGTTTGAGGTCGCGCTGGACGTCGACGCGCATCGAATACAGATAGGGGTTGACGGCAAGATTGCCCATCGTCGCCATCAGGGTGGTGTAGCCGTCGGGCGCGGCCTTCGCCACGTTCTCGGTGCCGATGACGCCGCCCGCTCCCGCCCGGTTCTCGACGACGACGGACTGCCCGAGCAATTCGGCCATGCGGGGGGCCACCAGCCGGGCGACGATATCCGTTCCTCCGGCCGGCGCAAACGCGACGACCATGCGGATCGGCTTGTCGGGATAGTTCTCGGCGCTCGCGGAGCCGGCGACTGCGGCAGCCGCGAACGCCCAGGCTAGATGACGGAACGGGAAAGGACGGCTCTTGTGCATTGCATTGCTTCCACGGACAGAGTGAGGGGCCGGGTGCCGGAGGCGCCCGGACGACGCTTGCACTCTAGTTGCCGCAGGCACGTGCGTCCAATTCGAAAACGCACCGCGATTGAGTCGCAAGGGAAATCAATCGCAACGGCGCGAATCAAAGCAGGCCATGGTCCCGCGCGCGACGCATGGGCAATTCGCCTCCCCTGCCATGCTATCGTCTCACCCATTCCCAAACGCTCCCTCCGCGGCGGCGCCTGCCGCCGCAGCCCTGCCATGGACGCTCTCAACGCCTTCTTCTCTACCCCGGCGATCCGGGCCATCTGGACCGACGAAGCGGTCATCGCCGCGATGGTCCGCTTCGAGGCCGAACTGGCCGCCGCCCAGCGCGACTGCAATGTGATTCCCGCCGAGGCGGCCGCGGTCATCATCGACACGTGCTCCACGTTCACCATCGCGCCGGCCAGGCTGGCCAGCGACGCGCGCGTGGCCGGCACCCTGGCGATCCCGCTGGTCAAGGCGCTCAAGAGCGCGGTCTCCGGGCGAGACGAGCGGGCGGCCGCCTACGTCCACTACGGCTCGACCAGCCAGGACATCGCCGATACCGCCACGGTCTTGCTGGCGCGGCAATCGCTCGGCCTGCTGCTGGACGAACTGGTGCGGCTGGGCGATGCGCTGGCCGGGCAGGTCGAGGCGCACCGCCGCACGCCGCTGCTCGGACGCACGCTGATCCAGCCGGCCGCGCCGGTCACCTTCGGCTGGAAGGCAGCGGGCTGGCTCGATGCCGCGGGCCGCTGCGCGGTGGCGCTGCGCCGCGCCGCCGACGAAGCCTGCACATTGCAATTCGGCGGCGCCAACGGCACGCTGGCGGCGCACTACGGCGAAGGCCAGCGCGTGGCGCGCGAGCTGGCTCGGCGCCTGGGCCTGGCAGTGCCGGCGATTTCCTGGCAGGGCGGGCGCGACCGCCTGGCGCGGCTGGGCGGCGAACTGGCCATCCTGTGCGGCGCGCTGGGCAAGATCGGCCGCGACATCTCCCTGCTGATGCAGGTCGAGGTGGCCGAAGCCTTCGAACCCGCCGGCGAGGGCCGCGGCGGCTCGTCGGCCATGCCGCACAAACGCAATCCGGTTTCCAGCATGTACCTGCTCGACGCCGCTTACCGCGCGCCCGCGCTGGCCGGCATCCTGGCCGGCGAACTGCCGTCCGAGCACGAGCGGGGCCTGGGCAGCTGGCCCAATTCGCAACCGGTGCTGGCCGACCTGTTCAGCCTGGCGGCCAGCAGCATCGCCGCCGCGGTCGACATCGCCGAAGGCGTGCGCGTCGATGCGCAGGCCATGCAGGACAACATCGACAGGCTCTACGGCGTGGTCTATTCGGAGGGTATTTCGCTCAAGCTGTCGGCACTGCTCGGGCCTGCCGCCGCCCAGCGCATCGTCGGCCAGGTGTGCGAGCAGGCCATCGCGCAGCGCACGCCGGTGGCCGGCCTGCTGAAGAAAATTCCGGAAGTCGCTGCCGTGCTGGACGCGGACGACATCGACGTACTGGCCGGACCGCAGCCGCAGATCGCGGCATGCCAGCCGATGTGCAGCGCCGTGCTCTACCAGTGGCAGGAACAGAAAACGCTCATCAAGGAGGATTGACCATGCCCCACGTTGTCAGCGGCGACGCCCGCATCTACTGGCGCAGCGACGGCGACGAGAACCTGCCGGCGCTGGTCCTCGGCAACTCCATCGGCACCGATTTCTCGGTGTGGGACGACGTCCTGCCCCGCCTGATGCGGCACTTCCGCGTGATCCGCTACGACGCGCGCGGCCACGGCGCATCCGATGCGCCGGCCGGCGACTACACGCTCGAACAGCTGGGCGCGGACCTGGACGCGGTCGCCACCGCCGCCGGCGCCGAGACCTTCGACTACGCCGGCGTCTCGCTCGGCGGCATGGTGGGCATGTGGTACGGCATCAACAAGCCCGGCCGCCTGCGCCGCCTGGTGTTGTGCAACACGTCCTGCCAGATGGACCCGCAGGCCTGGCAGACCCGCATCGACACGGTGCGCGCCAACGGCATGGCCAGCATCGTCGACATGGCGATGGGCCGCTTCTTCACGCCCGAGTACGTCCAGCGCAACAGCATCGCGTTCCAGCGCGTGCGCAATACCTTCCTGCAGGTGTCCGCGGTGGGCTATACCGGCTGCTGCGCCGCCATCCGCGACATGGACGTGGCCGACAGCCTGCACCGCATCGGCGTCCCCACGCTGGTGCTCACCGGCGCGCGCGACGTGTCCACGCCGCCGGCCGCCGGCGAGCTCATCGCCAGCCGCATTCCCGGCGCCGGCACGCAGATGCTGCCGGCGGCCCACATTGCCGCCAGCGAAGTCCCGCTGCAGTTCTGCGACACGCTGATCGCCTTCCTGACCGAACCGCCCGTCGTCACCGAGCAGGACCGCTACGACTACGGCATGGCCCGCCGCCGCCAGGTGCTGGGCGCCGACTACGTCGATGCGCGCACCGCCGCGGTCACGCCGTTCACGCAGCGCTTCCAGGCCTTCATCACGCGCTACGCATGGGGCGAGGTCTGGACCTCCAGCCGCTTCGAAGACACCACCCGCCGCATCGCCGTGCTGTCGATGATGCTGGCGCTGGGCCGCTGGGAAGAATTCGAACTGCACGTAGGCGCCGCCCTGCGCGCCGGCATCGAACCCGCGGTCATCGAAGAAACCCTGGTCCAGGCCGCGATCTATTGCGGCGTCCCCTCCGCCAACACCGGCTTCCAACTAGCCGGCAAGCTCATCGAAAAACACCGCGCTCAAGCCAACCAGTCCTGATTAAGCGAATGTTTCGACCCAGGGCACAGCGGATCCGGCTCCGCCGGTCCGCCAGTGCCGCCCCCTGGCGTAAGCGCGCAGGGGGGTCAACGCCTCAAGCGCCGACGGGCTTCCCGTCCTTCCGGCGCACCACCACCGTGGCCGAGCGCGCGTCGCCGCCGCCCGAACGCACCGTGTTCCACGTCTTGTCGGGGTGCTGGATGTTGATGAAGAACGTGGTCAGGTCCGGCGTGTAGGCGATGCCGGTGATTTCGCAGCCGAGCGGCCCCACCAGGAAGCGCTTGGATTCGCCGGTTTCCTGGTCGACGTAGTACATCGAGTTGTTGCCGAAGGTCTTCACGTACGAATTGTTCGGGTTCGTGTCGCCCATGTCGGTCTGGACCCACAGACGGCCCTTGGGATCGACGCGGATACCGTCGGGGCACGAGAATTCGTCGCCCTTGATGTCGCCCGTCACGTTGGCCGCCGCGCCATCTTCCTTGTCCTGGCCCGCCAGCAGCAGCAGGTCCCACGTGAAGGTGGTGGCCAGCGGCGAATCGTTGGCCTCGTTCCAGCGGATGATGTGGCCGTGCGGATTGCTGGCGCGGGGATTGGAAGCGCTGGTGCGCCTGCGGCTGCCGTTGTTGGTCAGCGTACAGTAGACCGTGTTGTCCACGCCCACCGTAATCCACTCGGGACGGTCCATCAGCGTGGCGCCGGCCACGCGCGCGGCCTTCTGCGTGTCGATCAGCACGTCGGCCTGGGTGTTGAAGTCGACCAGCGTACCCTTGATGACCTCGCCCGTGGCGACCTGCGTGTAGTTGCCCGGATCGGTGGCGCCGGCCGTCAGGTTGTTCTTGCCCACGGTCAGTTCCACCCAGTTGCCCGAGCCGTCGTCGTTGAAGCGGGCCGCGTACAGGGTGCCTTCGTCCAGCAGGCCCATGTTGTTGGCGCGCTTGGCCGGGTCGTAGGCCTTGGTGGGCACGAACTTGTAGATGCAGCCCGGCGTGCTGTCGTCGCCCATGTAGAACGCCACGCGGTTGTTGTCATCGACCATGTACGCCGTGTTCTCGTGGCTGAAGCGTCCCATGGCGGTGCGCTTGACCGCGGTCGAGGACGGTTCGTAGGGATCGATTTCCACGACCCAGCCATAGCCCTTCGCGTCCTGGGTGGTGTCCCAGTAGTTGTTGGTGGTTTCTTCGCAGGTCAGGTAGGTGCCCCACGGGGTATTGCCGCTGGCGCAGTTGTTCAGCGTACCCACCACGGTCCGGCCCACGGCCGAGGCGGCCGGACCGCCCACGTTGTAGACGGTATTGCCGGAATAGCGCTTGTTGTAGCGGGAACCCTGCTTGACCGACCAGGTGCCGTTGTCGGCACGGGCGATCTCGATCACCGACACGCCCACGTTCGACAGGTTGGTCCGGGTCGCCTCGACGCCGAGGTTCAGGGTGGCGGCGTCCACGTTCTCGTGGTTGAGCACCAGCAGCCCGCCCTTGTTCTGATCGACGCCGTCCAGCGGATAGAAGTGCATGCCGTCGTGCTGGCCGCCGGCCTGGGTTTCGGTCGCGGGGAAGGACTGCGCCACGCCGGCATAGCCTACCGAGCCGGCAACGCACTTGTCGCCGGCCGAGTACAGCACCTCGGCCACGTAGCCTTCCGGCACCGTGACGGTGTCGGCGACGGTCTTGCCGGGCAACGGCTTGAAGGTGACGGAGTAGTCGGGGCCGGCAGGCGGGGGCGTGGTGCCGCCACCGCCATCCCCGCCGTCGCCGGCCGGGGCTTCCGCGCCGCTGCCGCCACAGGCGGCCAGCGACGTGACGCCGAACACCGACAGCAGCGACATGCCGACGCTGTTCTTCAGCAGGGTCCGGCGCGCGGGATTGGCGGCGACGATTTCGTCGAGCATCTGCCCGGGAACGGTCAATTCGCCTTCGGCCTGGCGATAGGGAGCACGCAGTTTGTCAGTCAAGTAAGACATTCCAACCTCTTGATAGAGTACGGTCATTAAGCTGTTAGTCAGCGAAACGAGCGAGAGGTTAGAGGGGCTGCATGACACCCGGATTACGCGGAGCGGTTGCCCGAGTGCAACGATATCCGGTCCATCCCTTTAAGATAGCGTCTCGATCCCGGCCAATCTCTCGTATTCTTTTCGATTGGCCTGCGCGGCCTTGCAGTGCAGCGTGACATCTGCACCCATGCGCCTACAATAATTGTTCCACGTGCTAACTAGTGTTTTAAAGATAAAACAATGGATGCTTCGCTTGTCGACCAGGCACTCGCCTACCACCAGTCTCCCGTTCCCGGAAAGATCGCCGTCGTTCCCACCAAGCCCCTGGACAACCAGGACGATCTGTCCCTGGCCTACTCTCCCGGTGTAGCTGCCGCCTGCGAAGCCATCGCCAACGAACAACAATCGGTGCGCCTGTACACCTCGCGCTCCAACCTGGTTGCCGTGATTTCCAACGGCACCGCGGTGCTGGGCCTGGGCAACATCGGCCCCTACGCGGCCAAGCCCGTGATGGAAGGCAAGGCCTGCCTGTTCCAGAAGTTCGCCGGCATCAACGTGTTCGACCTGGAGCTGGCCGAGAACGACCCCGACAAGCTGGTCGATGCCATCGCCATGATGGAACCCACCTTCGGCGGCATCAATCTCGAAGACATCAAGGCGCCCGAGTGTTTCTACATCGAGCGCAAGCTGACCGAGCGCATGTCGATCCCCGTCTTCCACGACGACCAGCACGGCACCGCCATCGTCGCCTCGGCCGGCATCGTCAACGGCCTGAAGCTGGCCGAGAAGACCATCGACCAGGTCAAGCTGGTCTGCTCCGGCGCCGGCGCCGCGGCCATCGCGTGCCTGGACCTGCTGGTGCGCCAGGGCATGAAGAAAGAAAACATCCTGCTGGTCGACTCCAAGGGCGTGGTGTTCGAAGGCCGCGATGCGTCGATGGAATTCAACAAGTCGCGCTATGCCACCACCGGCACGGCCCGCTCGCTGGCCGATGCGGTCAAGGACTCGGACGTGTTCCTGGGCTGCTCGGCCGCCGGCCTGCTGACGCCGGAGATGGTCGCCACCATGGCGCTGCGGCCGCTGATCCTGGCGCTGGCCAATCCCGAGCCCGAGATCCGCCCGGAACTGGCCAAGGCCGTGCGCTCCGACGCCATCATCGCCACCGGCCGTTCGGACTACCCCAACCAGGTCAACAACGTGCTGTGCTTCCCGTTCCTGTTCCGCGGCGCGCTCGACGTCGATGCCATGCGCATCACCGACGAGATGAAGCTGGCTTGCGTGAACGCGCTGGCCGAGCTGGCCCGCAAGCCGGTGCATCCGGAAGCCGCCAAGGCCCATCCGAACCGCAAGCTCGAATTCGGCCCTGACTACATCATTCCGACGCCTTTCGATCCGCGCCTGATCAGCGAGCTGGCCTCGGCCGTGGCGCTGGCCGCCATGGATTCCGGCGTGGCGCGCCGCCCGATCAGCGACATCGACGCCTATCGTGCTTCGCTGACGAAGTAATCGTCCCAGGCGCCCGGCATCGCTTCAAAGTGGATGCATTTTTGATGGGCGCGGCAGGATCAGGCACAATGCGGTGCGTGGGCGGCCCCTGCTGCCCGCCGCGCGGATCAACCGCGCGCCGTCGAGCCGGAGCTTGCCATGCTTGAGCAGCACAAGATCGTATTCCTGGACCGGGCCAGCCTGCAGGCCGCCATCCGGCCGCCCGCCTTCGCGCACGCATGGGTGGACCATGAGATCACCTCGCGCGACGAAGTGGTGGATCGCCTTCAAAATGCATCCATTGCCGTCACCAACAAGGTGCCGCTGCGCCGCGCCGAACTGGACCGGCTGCCGCAATTGAAGATGATCGCCGTGGCGGCGACGGGCACCGACATCATCGATCTGGCGGCCTGCCAGGAACGCGGCATCGTCGTCTCGAACATCCGCAACTACGCCACCGCCTCGCTGCCGGAACACACTTTCGCGCTCATCCTGGCGCTGCGCAGGAATCTGCGCGCCTACGCCGCCGACGTCGAGGCCGGCAAATGGCAGCGCTCGCAGCAGTTCTGTTTTCTCGACCATCCCATACGCGACCTGGCCGGCAGCCGGCTGGGCATCGTCGGCTATGGCGCCCTCGGCCGCTCGGTGGCTGCGCTGGGCCGCGCCTTCGGCATGGAGATCTGCGTGGCCAGCCGCTCTCCGGTCGACGAGCCTGGCGTCGTGAACCTGCCCTTGCCCGAACTGCTGCGCACCTCGGACGTCGTCACGCTGCACCTGCCCCTGGGCCCGGCCACGCGCGACATGATCGGCCGCGCGGAACTCGCCTCCATGAAACCTACCGCGCTGCTGATCAACACCGCGCGCGGCGGGCTGGTCAACGAAACGGCGCTGGCCGACGCCCTGCGCGACGGCACCATCGCCGGCGCCGGCTTCGACGTGCTGGACGGCGAACCGCCCCGCGACGACAACCCGCTGCTGCACGTCAAGCAGCCCAATTTCATCCTGACGCCGCACGTGGCCTGGGCCAGCCAGGAAGCCATGCAGACCCTGGCCGACCAGCTGGTGGACAACCTGGAAGCCTTCGTGGCGGGGCAGCCGCGCAACATGGTGCTGCCCAAGTAGCGCGCGGTCTCATCCGGCCGGTATTACGGCCCGGAAGACCGGATCGCGCACGATGCGTAGTAGCCCGCTCGGGCAAAGCGATGCGCTTGCCGTCTTGGACGGTGACGGCAGGAACTAAGGTGGACTCCCTTTTCTTCGAAGCGAGTTCTCCCATGCTGCCTTCCCACGGTATCTCCCCCATCCGGCCGCATGCTGCCCTGTCGTGCTTGTCCGGGCTGTCGGAACCCGACACGCCTTACGATGCTTCCGCAACCCCTGCCCGGCCACGCATCGGCCCGCCCGCAGCGCCTACTACCTGGCCCGGGCGTTGTCAGGTCAGATCGAACGCGGCCACGATTACCTCGCCCTCAAGCCCACCATCGCCATCCACTTCCTCGTCCAGGACCTGCTGGGCGATCCGGGCCAGGCCGATTGGCGCTTCGAGCTGCGCGACCAGCGCCAACCCGCGGTGCGGCTGGGAGAGACGCTGCAGCTGCATATAATCGAACTGCGCAAGGCCGAACGGCTCGGCCGCCTGCCGCCGGCCCTGTCGGCATGGGTTGCGTGCCTGCAGCACGCCCAGGAGGAAGCCCGGATGAAAGACATCACCCACGAACCCGTTCATGAAGCGCTGGGCCGGCTCAAGGTGCTCACCATGGACGAGGACGCTCGCTGGCGGGCGTTCGCCCGCGAAAAGGCGATTGCCGATGAGGCCGCCGCGCTGGCTTATGCCACGCGCACCGGGATGGAGCAGGGGCTGGAAAAAGGCCGCCTGGAAGGCGAGGCTCGTCTTCTGGAAAACCTCCTGTCCCGCAAGTTCGGAGCGCTGCCCGATGCCACGCGTGAACGACTACGTGCCGCCACGGCCGCGCAATTGGAGACCTGGGCGCTGAACCTGCTCGAAGCCGGCACGCTCGGCGAGGTATTCCGCCCAGGCGCCTCGGCCTGAACCGCTACGACGGCGCGCGCTGCGCCGCCTCGCGCAGCCGCGCCGCACGCTCGGCGTACTTTGAGGCTTCGCTGCCGCGGCCCTGGCTGCGATACAGCGCCTCCAGATTCTCCAGCACCGGCAGCAACTGCCCGTCGTCCGGGCCGACCGCCCGCTCCATCAGCGCCAGCGCACGCTGGAACAAAGGCTCGGCCTGCGCGAAGCGGCGCTGGCGATAGATGTAGCCGGCCTGGTAGTTCACCGCGCGAGCCTGCCCCAGCAGCGCCTCGGGTTCATCGCCATGCGCCGCATAGATGTCCAGCGCACGCTGGTGCAGGGGCTGCGCGGCCTTCGCATCCCCCTGCCGCTCCAGGCCCTGCGCCTGGTTGGCGACGATGCGCGCCGCGTCCAGGCTGTCCGGGCCGGCTTGCGCTTCCACCAGCGCCAGCGCCCGCGTCCACAGCGCCTGCGCCTGGACGTAGTCGGCGTGCTCGAGCCGGCGCAACGCCAGTTCGTTCAAGTGGCCGGCCAGCGCGAGGCTGTGCGGGTCCGACGCTTCGAGCAGGGCCACCGCGCGCTGCCGCAGCGGTTCGGCCGCGCCGGACTGGCCTTGCCGTTCCAGCAGTTCGGCCAGCAAGGTCAGCCCGCGCACCCGCGCCGCCTCGTCAGGCTGCGCGTCGCGCAGCGCCAGGGCCTGCTCCAGCGCCTGCCTGGCGCCCGGCGCATCGCCCGCCGCTTCCCGCTCTCGCGCCCGCCGCTCCAATGCGGCCGCGCGTTCGCCATCGGGCAATCCCGCTTCGTCGGTCCGCAGCTGCGCATCGTAAGCGCGCGCCTGCCCCGCGTGGCCCAATTCCGCATGCACTCGCGCCAGCGCCGCCAGCGCCTGCGCGCGCAGCGCCTGGCCGTCCTGCAACGCCTCGGCGATCTCCAGGCTGCGCGCGTAAGGCGCCAGCGCTTCCTCGCCGCGACCCAGGCGATCCAGCGCATGGCCCAGGTTCAGCGCCAGCGTGGCCGTGTTGATGTGGGCGCCCAGCGACCGCTCGCTGATCGCCAGCGCTTCGCCCAGCAACCGGGCGGCGCCCTCGCCATCTCCACGCGCCTGGCTGACCATGGCCAGCAGGTTCAGGCTGCTCGCCTCGAAGGGGCCGGTCTGGCCCTGACCGGCTCGCGCCGCGGCCAAGGCCTGCTTGCCCGCCGCCTCGGCCTGGTCCAGTTCCCTGGCCTGGTAGTGGCTCACGGCCTGTTCGTACAGGTCTTTCCATTGCGTTTCGGATGCCGCGGCGGGTTTTCCGCCATCCGGCCCGGCAGCCGGAGCAGCGGTGCTGCGCGCCGACGGCGCGCCGGCCGCCGCGGCGGCCGGTGGCGCGAATGCGGCGGCGGCAGCGGCCGCCAACGCCAGCGAAATGGCGAGATCGAATATTTTCATCGCGGGGCAAAGCAAAAAACGAAAAGAAGCGGTCGACGACAGGGATGGGCGCACAACACGCTCGTTCCTGCCGATGACCGCCGAGGCAGCCGCCCGGGAAGGGCGGCCATGCATGAGCTGATACCGCTGCGGGCTATCGTACCGCGGCAGCCGAATAATCGAATGTCCAAGCCGGCCTTTCGGCGATCTTGAACGCCCATGACAGGCTCGAGAATCTCTCCACCAGCGTCGCCGACGTGCTCTGCATGGTCTGGCTGACCGGCCACACCAACTGGAACTCTACGCTCTGGCCCCGCTTGATCACCTGGTTATTGGACAAGCCGACGAAGCGCGGCTTCTCCACGCCGGTCGAATCGCTCGCCTGCAGTCCGGTAATGGTGTAGTCGCCGCCGTACGCGGTAAGCCGATAGGTTGCCAGCACGAGGTCCGTGCCCAGATATTCGTCGATCCGGGGCTCCAAGGTGGCATACAGCGAGAAGGGCAGAACCGGACGCCGGTTCGCCTGCGGCAAGCCGAACGTGGGGAAAGTCACCTGCGGCGTGTCGGCGGGATTGGTCTGCCGGATCACGATTTTCTGCTCGTTGTTGGACCAGTCGTGCGACTTCTTGAGGTCTTCGAGCAGCAGGCTCGGATAGTTCTCGCGCTTGGCGGTCGGCACCGTCACCGCATAAGGCCCCACCCTGTCGGTGCCGTCGGATACGAAGAACTCCAGCCGGTAGTCTCCGGGCACGGACGGCGCCAGGGTGACGCTCGGGCACTCCCAATCGCGGAAGGCCAGCAGCTTGTTGATGTGGTCGGTGTAGGTCGTACCGGAGGACGCCATGCCGGCATCGTTCACATTCAGTCCGTTGTTGCACAGATTGCCTGTCGCGGGATAGCGGAACGCGTTGCCGGTGGGCTCCTGCACCAAGGTGCCCAGGACGGTCAACGGATCGTCTTCCGGATCGACGGCGTTGACGCCCGCGCTGAACGACAGCCAGTTCTCGAATTCGTCGGTGTGCTTCGTCAAGCTATTGGTATAGCTGAACTTGTCGCCGCGGTAGCCGATCACCATGGGCTGCTCGCTGGTGTAGTTCACCGGCACGTCGAGCCGGACCACCGGCGCATAGTTGGTGGACTTGGCCTTGAACGTAACCTTGGCGACGTTGGTGCCGGGAAAGCCGTGGCTGTCCTTGACCGTCAGCGCCGCAGTGTAGTAACCCGGCTTGTCGGCCGTCAGCGTGGGCCTGACCGTCGTGGCGCCGTTCAGCACGGCGGTGCTGCCGTCCGGCCTGTCGAGCAGGGTCCATGCATAGTCCAGCCGGTTGCCGTCGGGGTCGGAACTGCCGCTGCCGTCGAGAGTGACGATGGATCCGGCCGCCACCGTCGTGTTGCGCGCGGCAAGGCCGGCGGACGCTGCCGGCGCGCGATTGGCGCCCAGCCTGACGGTGTAGGTCTGGCGCACGGACGCGCCGAGGGCCTGGCCGTCGGAGGCCTGTACTTCGATGACGTATTCGCCATCCACGTTGGGCGTGAAAACGCTGCTGAAATAGCTGGTGGTGAACGTGGAGCCGGTCTCCGGATCGAAGCCGCTCGGATAGCTGATCCACTTCCATTGATACTTGAGCGAATCGCCGTCTATGTCGTAGCCGGCCTTGTCCGACATGAAATTCGCCTTGGCCCCGCGCTCGATCTCATAGGTGGCGTTGGTGTAGGGCGGCAGGGGAGACACCATCGTCGGCGGCGTGTTCGCCGCTCCCTCGGGCTTGGTCACGTGGACATAGAACGACTTGGTGGTGCGAGCCACCCCATCGTAGATGTACAGGGTGATGGCATACCGGTAGGAAATCGCCATATCCGGCGTGAACGAGGCCACCGCGGTCGTGGCGCCGGACAGGACCGACTTCGATCCGTTCGGCACGCCGGGAGAAGCGCCATTGGCGAACTCCCAGCGGTACTGCAGATGGCTGTTGTTGCCCGGACTATCGGGATCGGCACTGCCCGATGCATCCAGCGTGACGGTTTGGCCGCGCACCACCGTAATGGCGTCCTTGACCTCCTCGCCGCCGAACTTGACGACGGCCACCGGCGGCACGTTGGATTTGACGACGTTGATGACGACCTCGTCGGATTTGCTGATCCTGTTGCCGTAACGCACGACCAGCGTGGCGCGATAAGTGCCTTCCTTGTCGGCCGTGAAGCGGGGCTCGGCCAGCGTGGCGTCATCCAGCGCCGCCTTGCTGCTCTCCGGCACCTGGGCCAGCGACCACTGGTAGGACAGGCCTGCCAGGTCGCCGTTCGTGGGGGGCTGGCTACGCGTGCCATTGAGTTGCACGGTGCCGCCGGTGAGCTGGTCGTACAGACCCACGGTGGCCGCCACCGTGGTGATGTCCGTGCCCGCGTTGGCCACCGGGTCGGTGCTGCTGGCGGTAAAGACCGCCAGCGCGGCCGTGCTGTCGGCCTTGCCGTCGTTGACGGTGAGGCTCAACCGGTACTCGCCGGCCAGATCCGGCGTGAAAGTGGCCGTACTGCGGCTGGCGCTGTCGAGCGCGGCGGCACTGTCGGCCGGCTTGTCCAGGCTCCAGCGATAGGTGAACGCGCCGCCGCTGCTCGACTGCGCCTCGCCGCGGGCGGTCACCGCGGCGCCGACTTCCACCGTCGCGCGGTCCGGGCTGATCGTAACGGTGGGCGGCGCGGTCGAGACGCGGTCGCCGCCGTCCCCCCCTCCGCCGCAGGCGGCCAGCAGCAGCGTCGTGCCCAGCCCCATGAATAGATTGCGTAACAGGAATCTCATGACAAGTGCTTCCTTTGCTCGAGGTAAACGTGAAGGGATTCGGTGGGCATGCAGGCGCCTGCCTTCTAGAACTGCAGAGTGACGCCGAGCCGGGCGGTTCGTCCCGGCGCGGGCACCATGCCCAGGCTCAGGGCATCCAGGTAATAACGGTCGGTCAGGTTGTCGATGTTGAAATCGATGCTGAGCCGGTCGCTGACCTTGTAGCTGGCAAACAGGTCGTAGATCCGGTAGGCGTGCCATTCGATGGGCGAGGCGAACGCAATCCCGCCGGTGGCCGTCTGGTTGTCGTACTCGGGCACGCGGTTGCGCTGGCCCATGAACGTGCCGCGCAGGCCCAGCGTGAGCTTGCGGTCGAACAGGCGTGCGCCGACGAGCAGCGAGGCGTGCCAGTTGGGCGGGATCATGTTGTTGATGTAGCTGGCGGCGATGCCGTAGTCGGTGCAGGGCTCGCGGCGGTAGCTGCCCGTCAGGCAGGTCTCGATCTTGGTGTAGCGCGTGGCGCCGAACTGGGTGAACAGATAGCCCACGTCGTAGGATCCGGACAGTTCCACGCCGTTGAACGTGGCCTTGTCGATGTTGCGCATGCGGAAGAATCCGGAATTGACGCCGGTGCTGGTGTCTTCCCAGGTATTGGGAATGGTCCGCGTCAGGTAGTCGCGCACGGTATTGCGGAAATAGGCCAGCTTGAGGCGGAATTTGTCGTGGCTCTTCCAGAGGCCGTCTTTCAGATAGTTGACGCCGATTTCGCGGTTGTAGGCGTGCTCGGGCCGCAGGTTGCTGTCCAGCGTGGGCGCGGCGGAAAACCCCGACGAACTCTCGAACAAGCTTGGCATGCGCATGGCCTCGGCGTAGCTGCCGTAGAACTGCAGGCCCGCCAGCGGCTCCCAGGTCAGGCTGAGCATGGGCGTGGTGCCGCTTTTCCTGTTGGCGTAGTAGACCGGGTCGCATTGGCCGTCCCCGTCATCGTCGAAGCAGTAACGGCTGTCGTTGTTGATGACGGTGGCGTTGTCGTCGTGCGATTTGAAGCGCATGTAGCGCAGCCCGCCTTCGAAGGTCAGGCTGTCGACCGGCTTCCACTGAAGGCCGGCGAACACGCTGTACTCGCTGCGCGTGCCGTTGCGGAAGAAGTACCGGGGCGCATCCGCGTCCTCGCCGGTGGTGCCGATGTTCTCCCATTGCGCCGAGACGCCGTAGTCCAGCTTGATTTCGCCCCATTGGTGGAAGCGCATGGTGTTCGTCAGGTCCAGCCCCTTGCGCTTGTACTTCTCGGCCGAGTTGTAGGATTCGCCGCCCAGCAGCGCCATGCTTTTCGAATAGTTGCGATTCAGGCTGTCGGTATCGGTCATCCACAGGTTGGCGCGCAGGTCGATGTAATCGTTGCCCGCGGGCTGCCAGTGGTACTTGGCGGTGTAGGTATCGGCGGTCACCTTGCTGTTCTCGGTCTGCTCGATCACGCCGAACCAGATCAGCTGCGAGGGCATCAATTGTCCGTAGGTGCTGCGGTAGCGCAGCCAGCTCAGTTCCAGTTCCTGGTCGTCTGGCAGGTACAGACGGGTCTTGAGCAGCGTCGACTTGCTCTCGTAGTTGCTGTTGACCACGCGTTCGCCGCCGCGGACGCGCGAAGCGCCGGAGAGCTTGGGATATACGTTCGTCCAGAACGCATCCGGCGCGGTGTCCGACAAGTCCAGCGCCGGTGTCGGTCCATGCTCGCCCGCGTAGTAATTGCCCTGGCTGCGCTGGGCATAGGCCGCGACCAGGTCGACCTTTTCCCAGCGCTTGGCGAAGGCCAGACTGCCTGCGTAACTCTTGGGCGTGAACGTGCCGGGCCGGTCCATGGTCGCGTCCGTGCCGTAGATGGACGACAACTCGTGCCCCTCGCACAGCCCGGGCGAAGCGCAGTCCGTGCGGAATCCCGTGCCTCCGCTCAACGGGCCGCCGATGCTGCCGTAGCCCGACCGGGTGCCCGGGTCGGAGGGCGAACCGCTGTTGTTGCCGATGGCCGAGCCGCGCAGGCGCAGTCCTATGGTCTCGCCCGGCCGGACGATGTCGTCCACATTCAGGGTGCGCATGCTGACCAGCCCGCCCACGGCGCCCGCGCCCTGGGCGCTGAGCGTGGGCCCCTTGTTGATCTCGATGCCGCCGATCAAGTCCGGGTCCACGTAGCTGCGCGAAGACACGCCGGAGTACCCGCGCGAGACCGTGGTTTCCTGGCGCGCCCCGTCCACCAGCACCGGCACGCGGCCTTGTCCCTGCATGCCGCGGATGTTGACGTCCAGGCCGCCGCTGTTGCGGTTCTCGCCCACCAGCACGCCGGGCGTGCCCTGGAAAATGTCGCCCACGGAAGTGCCGCGAAAGCGCTCGATATCGTCGCGGCTGATGTAGCTGGACGATCCGGCCGTGCGGTAGGGCGTGTCCTCGGGCTTGATCGCGTCCGCCTGCACGTGGACGGTGCCGAGCTCCACGACGGCGCGGGGCGGCTGCGGCGCGAGTCGCAATGAATAGCCGCCGCCGCGCGCCTCCAGTTCATAGCCGCTGTCGGCCAGCAAGGCCTCGAAACCCTGGCGGGCGGTGTAGCGGCCATGCAGGCCCGGGCTGCGCAGGCCCGCCAATTGCGCCGGATCGAAGGAAAGCGCCACGCCCGCCTGGGCTGCGAACTGCGCCAGCACGTCGCCGAGGGCGCCCGGCCCGATGGCATAGTCCCGGCTTTCGGCCGCCAGTTGCGCGCCGGCTTCCGCCGCCGCCGCGAGGCCGGGCCCGGTTCCCAGAAAAGCGGCCAGCAGGATCGCGGCCAGCGCGCGCGGGACGGATCCGGCGGGCGGGGATGAAGCATGGAACGGCATGATTTCCTTCGGTAGGGTGTCGAAGGGCGTGCACGCTGTGCAGGCCCTACTCTCCCTACCGAACGAGCGGGAAAAAAGTATCACCCGCTGCGCGCGAATCCTGCCGGCTCAATCCCGGCTTGGCCGGACCCCGTGCACAGCCACCCAGTAGGGCGTGCGGCGCACGATGCGCACCGGCATCGTCGCGGCGAGCAGATCCAGGCTGGCATCGATGTCGTGCAAGGGGAAGGCGCCCGATACCCGCAGCGCCGCAACCTCGTCGGCGCTATAGAGCAGGCCGCGCCGATAGCGGCCCAGTTCCACCAGCAATTCGTCCAGGCGCATGCTGCGCGCCGCCAGCATGCCGTGTTGCCAGGCCGTGTCGGCCGGTTCCGCTGGCGCGAGCGGGCTTTTCCAGTTGGCGGAAAACCGCAGGGACTGGCCCGGCGACAGCATCGCGAACGGTTCGGCCTGGCCCGTGCGGCGCAGCGCCACGCGGCCGTCGTAGACCGCCACCCCCGTGGCGGCATCGAACTGGCGCACGGTGTAACGCGTGCCCAGCGCCTGCGCACGGCCCTGCGCCGTCTCCACCAGAAAGGGCCGTTTGACCGGAACCGTATCCGGCGCCGTTTCGACCAGGATCTCTCCCGCCCGCAGCACCACGCGGCGCAGGCGGTCGTCGTAGCGCACGTCGATGGCGCTGCGCGTATTGAGCACGATGCGCGTACCGTCGGGCAGCGCCAGTTCGCGCACCTCGCCCAGCGCGGTGGCGTGATCGGCCAGCAGGAAAGCGGCATCGGCGCCGCCACGCGCGGCAAGCCAGGCCAGCGGCACGGCGCCCGCGCCGGCGACCAGCATGGCCAACGCGCGGCGGCGGCTGCGCCCGCGGGCGTCCGCGGCCAGCTTGGGCAGCACTTCTCTGCCCAGTTCGGGCGGAATCCGGCCCAGCAGTCCGAGCACGTCCTCCGCGCGCCGCCAGGCTTCCTCATGGCGCTGGCTGGCACGGCGCCATGCCAGCAGCGCGCGCTGGTCCCGCGGCGACAACGGCCCGCTCTGGATACGCACCAGCCAGTCGGCGGCCTCGCCCAGCGCCTTGTGGTCGGGGGGCGGCAGGTTTCCGGCAAGCTCGGCGGCGCGGCTCACAGCGTGCTCATGCAGGCAATGAAAGCGCGGCGCATGTGGCGCTTGACCGAGATCTCCGCCATGCCCAGGCGTTCGGCGATCTCGGCATACTTGAGCCCGTCGATGTGGGCCATCAGGAACACCACCCGCACGCGTTCGGGCATGTCGCGCAGCATGCGGTCGATGCGCAGCAGCGCCTCGCGCACCGCGGCCTGGGTCTCGGCCGATGGGGCGCACTGTTCCGGCTGGTTGGCCAGCGCCTCGAGATAGACGCGCGCGACTTCCTGGTGGCGCCAATGGTCTACCAGCAAGGCCTTGGCGATGTGGGTAAGCAGCGCGCGCGGCTCGGCTCCCAGGTCGCCCAGGCTGCGGCGCATTATCAGCCGCATGAAAGTGTCCTGCGCGAAGTCGGCCGCATCGGCCGGACTGTCGACCCGGCGGCGCAGCCAGCCCACCAGCCAGCCGTGATGGCTGGCATAGAGCGCATGCAGTGCGTCCTGTGCGGGTGTGGGAGCGGCGGCCATGCTGTCATCGCATCACCGTGGACGCGATTCAATGATAATGATTCTTATTATTCATGAAAGCGCGGAGCCATGGCAAGCGGCACCTTGCCCATGCGCGCCGCCCTGTTGCGTCGAGGCCGCGTTGCCGCACAGGGAACGAGGCCACAGGCGCGCCGCTTTCGATCGCGCCCCGCGATCGAAAGCCTGAAAACGGCTTCAGCGGAACACGTCGTCCAGGCTGGGCGCATCGAGCACGTTCAGCGACCAGGCTTCGGTCTGCGCCTCCGTGGCCTGCTCCAGCCGCTGGACGACCGCGGGCGGCAGGATGCCGAACTTCTTCATCAGTAGGCGCTTGAGCAACTGGGTCTGGCCTTCCAGCCGCCCTTCCATCCGTGGCCGCAGGGTCCAGTCCCGCGAATGTGCAACTGTCATGGCAAGCTCCGCAATATCGTCGGTGTCAGGCAAGGGGATGTTGGCATGCAAAGCCGGCGGCGGCTATTGCGGCAGGCGTTGGTCCATCTGGGGCGCCCGCAAGGCGCCCGCCCAGCCTCAGCCGCCATCCGCCCCACGGCGCCACCGCGCGTATCCCGCCGCGCGCAGTTCGCAGGCCGGGCAGGCGCCGCAGCCGTAGCCCCAGTCGAAGCGCTTGCTGCGATCGCCCAGGTAGCAGGTGTGGCTGTGCTCGGCCACCACGTCCACCAGGTCGTCACCGCCCAGGTCCTGCGCCATCTGCCAGGTCTGGGCCTTGTCCAGCCACATCAGCGGCGTCTCGAAGGTGAAGCGCCGGCCCATGCCCAGCGACACCGCCACCTGCAGCGCCTTGACGGTATCGTCGCGGCAGTCGGGATAGCCGGAGAAATCGGTTTCGCACATGCCGCCCACGATCACGTCGAGGCCGCGCCGGTAGGCCAGCGCCGCGGCCATGGTGAGAAAGACCAGATTGCGGCCCGGCACGAAAGTGTTGGGCAGGCCGGCGTCCGAGAAGCGGATCTCGCTTTCCCGGGTCAGCGCGGTGTCGCTGATCGCGCCGAGCACGGCCAAGTCGATGGTGTGGTCTTCGCCCAGCCGCTGTGCCCACTGTGGGAAGCGAGTACACACTTCGAACAGTACGTTCAGCCGGGCGTCCAATTCCACCCGATGACGCTGGCCGTAATCGAAGCCGACCGTTTCCACCGCCGCGTAGCGGTCGAGCGCCCAGGCCAGGCATGTGGTGGAATCCTGGCCGCCGGAAAAGAGCACGAGGGCTTTGCGGGCATCCATCAGTCGATCACCGCGGCGCAGGCATCGGTGGGAAGCGCAGCGACGCCGCCCACCAGGGGGACCATCTTGAGGCCGGCGGACGCCACGCGGCACGGCGCGGCCATGACGCCGCAGCCGGATAGCGCGCAGGCGATGCAGACGAACAATAAAAAGGTTTTCATGGAGGGCCGGGGAAAAGCGGGGCGGCATCGCCCCAGGCCGCAACTATAGAACGGACGGGCGCAGGCGGGGTGGCGCCTGCGCCCCGAATCCCGCCTCAGGCGGGCGCGGCGGCCCCTGCCGCGCCGGCGCGCGCCTTGCGCAGGTCCGGCAGGAATACCGTCAGCAAGCCGAGCAGCGGCAGGAACGCGCACAGCTGGTAGACGAACTCGATGCTGGTCACGTCGGCCACCTTGCCCAGCACGGCGGCGCCCAGGCCGCCCATGCCGAAAGCGAAACCGAAGAACAAGCCGGACACCGTGCCCACCTTGCCCGGCATCAGTTCCTGGGCGAACACCAGGATGGCCGAGAACGCCGAGGCCAGGATCAGGCCGATGACGAAACTGAGCACGCCGGTCCAGGCCAGCCCGACGTGGGGCAGCACCAGCGCGAACGGCGCCACGCCCAGGATGGATCCCCAGATGACTTTCTTGCGGCCGATGCGGTCGCCGATGGGGCCGCCCAGGATGGTGCCCAGCGCGACCGCGGCGAGGAAGGAGAACAGATGCAATTGCGCGCTCTGCACCGACACGCCGAAGCGGTGCATCAAATAGAAGGTGTAGTAGCTGGTGAAGCTGGCCATGTAGAAATACTTCGAGAACAGCAGCATCAGCAGCACCGAGATGGCCCCGGTCACCTGCCCGCGCGAGAGGCCGTTCGGGGCCGGCGCCGGCCGGGCCTTGCGCGGGCCGGCCAGGTGCTGGCGCTTGTACCAGGCGCCGATCTGGGTCAGCACCACCATGGCGACCAGCGCCGCCAGCGCGAACCAGGCAATGCTGTCCTGTCCGCGCGGCAGGATGAACCAGGCGGCCAGCACCGGCCCCATCGCGCTGCCGGCGTTGCCGCCGACCTGGAAGATGGACTGGGCCAGCCCGTGGCGGCCGCCGGACGCCAGCCGCGCCACGCGCGAGGATTCCGGATGGAAGATCGACGACCCCATGCCGAGCAGCGCCGCCGCCAGCAGCACGGTCGCATAGTTGGACGCGAACGCGAGCAGCAGGATGCCGCTCATGCTGCACAGCATGCCCACCGGCAGCGAATAGGGCTTGGGCTTGCGGTCGGTGTACAGGCCGATCAGCGGCTGCAGCAGCGACGCGGTCAGCTGATAGAGCAGGGTGATCAGCCCGATCTGCGCAAAGCTGAGCGAGAACTCGCTCTTGAGCAGGGGGTACACCGCCAGGATCAGCGACTGCAGCATGTCGTTCAGGAAATGCGAGAAGCTGATGGCGCCCAGGATCTTGAATCCTGTGCGTTCGGCAGGCACGGCGGGACTGGCCGCGGGAGTGGCGCTTTGCATGATTGTCTCGTTGGACACCCGATCCGGGTTAGGGGTTTGTACGGAGTTTCGTAAGCGTACCCGCAGAGAATCCGCCTGTCTTGCGAAATTCAGGCACCATTCTTCTCGAAATGGACATTCCACCCCCCTCACCCGACTACCGCAAGTACGACCGCCGCGAGCGGCCGGTCACGGCCATGGCCAAGGATTTCCCGGGCGGCCATTCCACCGGCGAACACCAGCACCCCACCGGCCAGCTCATCCACGCCGTGCACGGCGTCATGGTGGTGATCACCGAGCAGGGCCGCTGGGTGGTGCCGCCCACGCGCGGACTGTGGATGCCGCCCTCGGTGCGGCACGAACTGCGCATGGTCGGCGAAGTGCGCATGCGCACCGCCTACGTCCACCCGGGATCGGCCCGCGACCTCCCCGGCCAGTGTGCGGTCATCGCCGTGTCGCCGCTGCTGCGCGAGCTGATCCTGGCCGCCATCGAGATCGAAGGCCCCTACCGCGACGACACCCGCGACGGCCGGGTGATGCGCCTGCTGCTGGACGAGCTCAGGCAATTGCCGACGCTGCCGCTGCGGCTGCCCCTGCCTGCCGACCGGCGGCTGCGCACCATCTGCGGCGCCCTCGTCGCCCAGCCGGACGACAAGCGCACCGCTCAGGAATGGGCCGACGGACTGCGTGTGGACGCCAAGACCGTGCACCGCCTGTTCCTGCGTGAAACCGGCATGACCTTCGGGCAATGGCGCCAGCAGGCCCGCCTGCTGGCCGGACTGGAGCGCCTGGCCAAAGGCGCGCGCATCCTCGACGTCGCGCTGGAACTGGGCTATGCCAGCCCGAGCGCGTTCTCCACCATGTTCAAGCGGCAGTTCGGCGTAACGCCGAGCGCGTTCTTCGGCGCGGGCTAGCGGCGCGTCACTGGCTGAGCGAGATGCCCGATTTGCGCACGATGTCGCGCCAGCGCGGCACCTCCTTGCGCAACTCGGCCTCGAACTGCGCGGGCGTGCCCGTGCCCGGCACGAAACCGGCCTTGAGGAACGCCGCCCGCACTTCCGGCAGCGCCAGCACTTCGTTCAGCGCGCGCGACCACGTCCCGATGACGGCCGGGTCGGTGCCCTTGGGCGCGGCCAGCGCCCACCAGTTGCTCATCACCACGTCGGGCATGCCCGCTTCTGCGGTGGTCGGCACGCTGTCGAGACCGGGGTAGCGCTCGGGAGAAGCGACGGCGAGCACCTTGACCCGGTCCTGGAACGCGGCCGCGACGCTATAGCCGCCGATGTAGAGCTGGACGTCGTTGGCCAGCAGCGCCTGCACGCCCAGCGGCGAGCCGCGGTAGGGCACGTGGGTCATGTTCGCCTGCATCGCGTCGCTGAGCATGAAGGCCGACAGGTGCGGCGTGGTCCCCGCGCCGGGCGAGCCGTAGTTCAGCTTGCCGGCCTGCGCCCGCGCGTACTGTGCGAAACCGGCGTAGTCGCGTGCCGGCACCGCGGCGCTCAGATAGATGAAGGCCGGCACGTCGGCGAGCTTGCCCACCATCGCCAGGTCCGCCAGCGGATCGAAGCCCAGCTTGTCGTACAGGAACTGGTTGATGGCGAAATTGTTGGTGGCGCCGAGCACCAGCGTATAGCCGTCGGGCTTGGCGTTCACGACCTCCTGCACGCCGATATTGCCGCCGGCCCCGCTGCGGTAGTCGACGATCAGGGGCTGGCCCAGACGCTTTTCCAGCATCGGCTGGACCAGGCGGATGGCGGTGTCGCCCGCGGCCCCCGCGGCATAGGGCAGGACGATGCGGACGGGCCGTTCGGGATAGGCGGCCTGCGCGGCGGCGGCGGCGCAGGCCAGCGAAACGGCGGCGGCCCACATAAAGGTATGGCGGCAAAGCGTATCGGTCACGGCTAGACTCCTGCAAACTGCGCCGGCCCCGCCGGCGCGTCGGTTTCGCTCCCCTGCCGGGCTACAGATCGATGCGCATCAGGTCGTGCGCCAGGCGCAGCGGCCCGTCGTAGTTCTTGCGGATGTCGGCGACGATCTCGTCCATCAGGTGCGGACCCATCAGCTCCACCGGCAAATGCTTGGCGGCGGCGCGCTTGAGGACCGGGCTGGTCGAATCGAAGTGGCCGAAGTGCGTGGCCACCAGGCTCTTCACATTGGCGCGCCGGGCGATCTTGCCCAGGTCGGTAGGACTGGTGTGCGAATACGTGCCCACGCCGGTCTTGGCGCGGTGCGCGATGAAGGACTCGGGAAACGTGCACTCGTGGATCAGCAGGTCGGCATCCTGCGCGAGCCGCACCATGGCTTCACAGGGCGCGGTGTCGCCGCTGAACGCGATGACCTTGCCCTCGGCCTCGACCCGCACGCCGAAGCATTCGCAGATCTCGCGCGGGATGTGCTCGACCCAGTCCACGGAAATCTTCACCTTGTCGTCCTGGAACACCACGCCGGGCTGCACTTCGCGCACTTCCGGCCGCGCCGCCTCGATGTTCTCCTGGCGCGCCGGATAACTGCTGCGCGCGCGGAAATCGGCCTGGTAGGCGCCGTGCTCGAACAAATGGTCGACGAAATGGCGCGTGCCCTTGGGCCCCAGCACCAGCGGCGTCCCGGTCTTGTTCAGCATCCAGCTCGAGATGACGAAGTAGGGGTAGTCGCAAATGTGGTCGTGGTGCAGGTGGGTCAGGAACACGAAACCGACCTTGGCCGGATCGATGTTGGCCCGCACCATCTGCCGGGTCGCCCCCTCGCCGCAATCGAACAGGTAGTGGCGGTCCTCGTCCAGCGTCAGCAGGATGGCGGACTGGCCGCGATCGGGATCGGGCAGCGCGGCGCCTGTGCCCAGCATGGTGATCTTCATCGGTGAACCTCGGTAGGAAGTAAGTGGCAATCGGTGAAGGCAGTGTAGGCAGGCAGTGACTACCGGATAATCAATTATTAGAATCAAGTGAAAACCCATTGGAATCACACGCGCCATGGATCCCGACTACCGCGTTCCCTCCGTCCGGCAGATACGCTCGCGGCTGCGGCTGCGCCACCTGGACCTGCTCGAGGCGCTGTACGCCGCTGGCAGCGTGCACAAGGCGGCCGCGCAGCTGGGCATGACCCAGCCCGCGGCCAGCAAGCTATTGGTGGAACTGGAAGAAGCCTTCGGCGTGCCGCTGTTCATCCGCTCGCGCCGCGGCATCGCGCCCACGCCCTACGGCACGGCCCTGGTCCAGAAAGCCGGCGTGCTGCTGGCCGACCTCGAAGGCGCCCGCGAAGAAATCGCTGCCATTACGCGCGGCGCCAAGGGGCGGGTGCGCGCGGGCGTGCTGCAGGTTGCCCAATCCGTGCTGGTGCCGCGCGCGCTGGCGCGCATGCACGAAGAAAACCCCGGCGTCACCGTCATGCTGCACGAAGGCACCAGCGACCTGTTGCTCGCGGGTTTGGCGCGCGGCGAACTCGACTGCGTCATCGGCCGGCTAATGCAGGGCTCGGCCCAGACCGCCTTCCGCACCGAAGTCCTGTACGAAGAACCGATCTATATCGTGGCCCGGGTCGGCCACCCGCTCGCCCGCTCGACCCGCATCACCGCTGCCACGCTGGCGCGCCAGGCCTGGATACTGCCGCCGCCCGACGCGCCGCTGCGCCAGCGCATCGACGCCTACTTCGCCGAACAGGGCTTGGCGCTAGACGTGCCGCTGGCCGAATCGGTCTCCCTGCTCGCCAACGAAATCCTGCTGCGCAGCACCGACGTGCTGTGCGCCATGCCGCGCGGCGTGGCCCAGCACTACGCCCGGCTCGGCGTGCTCACCATCCTGGCGTTCCAGCCGCCCTGGATCCTGCCGCCGGTAGGCGTCGTCATTCGCGCGGACGTCGCGCCCGCGCCTGCGCTCGAACGCTTCCTCCAGGCCGTCCGGCAGGACGCCGCGCGCATGCGCGAGCAGGAATGAAGCCGGGCCTCGATTACCGCCGGCCCCGCAACGCACCATTCCATTTCCGGCGATTGCCTGCGCATCCGCGCGTGCCTATAGTGATACCAGCAAGACAAAGGAACCCGCCATGACCGCCGCCCCAGCCCAACCACGCCTGCCCACCTACTTCATCCCGCATGGCGGCGGCCCCTGTTTCTTCATGGACTGGCCGGGCGATCCGCACATGTGGGACCGCATGGCCGCCTTCCTGCGGGGCATGGCCGCCACCGTCGGCCAGCGGCCCAAGGCCGTGCTGGTGATCTCCGGCCACTGGGAAGAAGCCGCATTCACCGTCAACGCCGGCGAACGGCCGCCCCTGCTATTCGACTACTACGGCTTCCCGCCGCACACCTACGAACTGCAATACCCCGCGCCCGGCTCGCCGGAACTCGCGCGCCGCGTCCAGGCCCTGCTGGGCGAAGCCGGCATCCCCTGCGCATCGGATGCCACGCGCGGCCTGGACCACGGCGTATTCGTCCCATTCAAGCTGATCTACCCCGACGCCGACGTGCCCATCGTCCAGCTATCGATGAAGCAGGGCCTGGACCCGCGCGACCACCTGGCCGCCGGCCGCGCGCTGGCCCCGCTGCGCGACGAAGGCGTGCTCATCGTGGGCAGCGGCATGAGCTTCCACAACATGCGCGGCTTCGCGCCGGCATTCAAGACGGCCTCGCAGCGCTTCGACGACTGGCTGGCGCAGACGGTGGAATTGCCGCGGCCGCAGCGCGAGCAGGCGCTGGAACATTGGCTGGACGCGCCCGATGCGCGTGTGGTTCAACCACATCCTGATCATTTGCTGCCGCTAATGGTGGCGGCGGGTGCGGCACTGGATGATGCGGGGAAACGGGTTTTTCAGGATGAGGTGATGAATGTGGTAGTGTCTGGCAGCCGGTTCGGTTAGGGCTTCACAGTAAAAATACTGAGGTACACGATCAAGGCGAAGAAATACCAGAGTAAAGCCTATGCGGCCATCCACGAGACGATGGAGGCCGACTAATTATCGGGACACCCTCTGCGGCAGGCAATAAACTTACCGGTTTAACGCCTCATTGACCCTGCTTAAAAGACCAGCAATTCGAAACTGAGTCGTAGGGTCGATTTTCTCATTACCTTCGAACGGAGCGAGATAGAAACGCAATTGCATGAATATCTCAATTCCTGACCTTCCGTCATCAATTGCGCTGCGCACCGCCATCGCTTGATCTGGAAATCCTTTCGCCTCGATGCTATCCGCGATGCTCTTGGCTTCAGCATAGTGATCGTAGCCGCTCATATTAGCCTCAATGCCGACCAAAATATTTCATGGCAACGCCATTTCTCGGAAACACGACCTCCATTCCTCCGCCAGGATTTGAACCTATTCCTGGGGTTGGACGATTGACGAAAGGCGTCCCCGGTTTCAACGTCGCAGTCTCGATGAAGTCGAACTTTGCCGCGTTTTCAGGTGGAATGCCGTATCGTGCTGCGTATCCAGGGTTCAGCGGGTGTCTAGTGTCCAAAATTGAGCCTCAGCCGCTTCGCTTTTACCTAATGTCACTAGGCGATAGAGAGTGGCGCCATTCTCGACCGAGAAACGAGCAGCCAAAGCTTCTGGAGCGGAACTTTGAAGTGCTGGTCCCCATGGCGTACCAATCTCGGCGAACGTCGGCACGCTCTCCTGCGCTATATCGCCAAGGTGCTCCAATTTTCCGATGGAGCTGGTTCCCACCTGATAGGCCACGCCGCCAGCAATAGCCGAAGCGGCGACGCCTTTCCAATCAAAACTCGACTCCAATGCCCTGCGTCGCCACCGACTGCATAGCGCCCAGCGCCACCTGGCTAACCGTCTTCCCGAACGTCTGGACTAGGGTCGTGCCCAAAGTCGTCGCTTGCGACAACCCCGCCGTTATTCCAGACTCCACTGCCGCCAGCGCCACACCAGTCCAACTGAACTTGTCCTGAGCGCCCGTCGCCATTGCCGTGACCTGACCGGCTACCGACCCCAGCGCATCGGCTACTGCCCAACCCAGTATTTCGCTTCCCAATAGCGCCGAGGCAGCGTCACTCGTCCATACTGTCACTGCAACACCGACCACCACGGCCAGCATCTGCCCCAACCCGCCACATCCTCCCCGTTCCGGGGGCGGAGGCGCCTCCGGCAGCGTCGAACTCGTATTCCCCAACCCCTTGCCCGGATCATACGGCCGGTACGTCTCCGACGTGTTGCGCACGTTCGTGGCCTTGTTCGGCACACGCAGCGTCGTGCCCGCCACCAGCGTCTCGTTGCCGCTCAACCCGTTCGCATCGGCCAGCATCCACCACTGCGAGGCGTCTCCCTACACCTGCATGGCGATGCTGCGCAGCGTGTCCCCGCCACGCACTGTGTAGCTGCCCGGCGCAGACCCCGGATAGCCGCTGTTGATCGGCAGGTAGTTCTCGTCGAAGTCCGCCCCGGCCGTTGGTTTAAAGCGCTTGTAGTAATCCTCGGCCTTGGTCTGCTCCAGCGTCGTCCGCGCCAACTCCTACGCGTGGTCTACTCCCTGCTGCGCCGTCGCTGCCGACGCCGTGAGATCCGGTGTAGACAAGAAGGGGGCCGCACTGTTGCGACCGGCAGCATACGGATCACTGCGCAGATGACAGCGCGGTCCTCTGCTCGGTTGGAAATATCATGGTGTTGCGCTAGGCGTAAGAGACCTCAACAACCTTGCCATCAACGCGGCGGCGGTGCCAGCTTCACATCGTGACGTAACCTGAAATGCATTGAGACCTCGTAGCGCATGGTTTGGCGTTGTGCTTCGCTCAGATTATTGCCACCAAAGTTCGCGGTTTTGGATACTCCGATCTGGAATATTGCTTTTTCGCTGGTATAGATGCCAATCAGAGCAGATGTACCATTCCGACGACCACTAACAATCTCCTCATGCCCCGCAGCTGCTTCACGTGCAAACTTGGCCTTGGCTTCCTCAGGAGTCAGCAACGTATGAAGCTCTTGCGTCGACCGCTTCCATCCCCCTATCCGCTGTAATTCGGCCTCGCTCGCCGATAGATAAAAGGCACGTATATCTTTGACTTGGGGATTCTGCTGCTCGAAGCGACGCATCACCTGTTTTGCCAAATCTACCGCGGCATTCCAATCGTTCAGAGGCTCCTCACATAGTTTCATACCGATAAATGCCGCATCGGCAAACTGTGCGTTGCCATCGATATTGGCTCGGATTACGCAGCCAACATCAAAATTCAGATCTCCGTCTTCATAGCGCAGGTCGAGTCTGGTCATCAACGGCAGTCGCAGCAATTCGCCTGATTTTCCTGGGACTAGCCCGAGCTCCTTGAGGAATGGATTGCGTTCAACCAATCTCGCAACGGTATCTCCTACTCCCACCACCAGCCGCTGTGACTGCCTGTCGTCTCCGATCACCATCCCATTAATGTCTTGCTTCAAAGTCACGCTGCGATCCTCTGTAGGGCCGCATGCCGCTATACCTGCGACAGCCGTCATCAACGCTCCACCCAGGAGGCTCGTCTTATACCTGCTCATTACAACCCCAGTCGTCGGCGGACATTAGAAACAGCATCGTAGCCGTACACACGGTTCAAAACATTGAATTGATCCTGGTAGATACGACCGCTGCCACTCAACCAATTCCCACTCTGCGTGTAGACTCCCATCAGATTATCCGCTAGCCCGTAGACGAACGGCATGCGTTGACTGACATCGCCAACGTCGTTCCCCGTGAAACTGAGCGACTTACCATGAATCGTAACGGTCGAAGCCTGTCGCGCGATCGCGTCGACTCCCGTGTTATAGACATTGCGCCCTGTTTCGACAAGCTTGGCTCCAACACTGCCCGTCACTTCCGCAATTCTCGGCGGTGTTCCAACCCTGAAGAGGTCTTGAATGGACTGACGAAGCGTTTTGATCTCGCCAATCGCGGCATAGGACTTATCGTAATACTGCTGCAATACGACGCGCTGTTCAAAATCAGCCGAAGCCCGCAGCGACTGCCCAAGCAGTTCTTCTCCCTTGCCTATTTGCCCTGCCGCAAATGCCGCCTTTGCCTCATCCCGAAGTTCAAAGCTTCGTACTACGGAGGTTTCATAGCCGTAGTTTTCCTGTGTCCACCGCGCCCCGAAACTCTCGTTGTCTAGCGTAACCATTGCTCGAATGGCTGCAGTTCCTCCTGCCTGATAAAACTGCTCCGCCGTGAACATGCTCTCGAAGATTGCCCGGTTACCCTCGCTGAACCCTGCGCGAATAACTCCTGCGTCCACACTACCGGACAAGCCAGCCCGGTCCAACAGTTGATAGGTCTCGCCCACTTTGGACGTAGCATAGGGAGCAAGCCCGAACCAGACTGCCGTCCGGTCGTCACCAAATAATTTCTGATAGGCCACCCCTGTCGTCAAACTGGTCTCCACTGGCGAAAGACTGCTCGGCAGCCATGCGCGGCTGTTTTGCAACGCAACGCCATGCAGCTTACCCAGTGCATCCGGATCCGCCAAAACCGCTGGATCGCGCAGGGCATACAGAGCCGCAGGTATTGCCGGCAACCGCATACCGGTGGACGAGTTGCGTCCACTCGCCGTGTTGGCCGCCAGGAGGTCACCTGCGTGGACCCCGATCAATCCTGATAATTCGACGTCGGTCCCTACGCCTGCTAGATACCCGAACCCTTGTGCCCTCTCTGCGCTGGCCAGGGATTCGCTACCCCCAGGTTTACCACCAGTTGGCTCCAAGTATTGCGTAGGCAACCTCACCCCTGCAGGCTCTTCCCCTACCCGGATTCCGTTCAAAGTCACCGCCGTTGATTCGGGTTGCCCCAACGTCTTCGCGATCCGGTTGCCGATCGTTGCGCCAATCGCATCACCTACAATCGCGCCCATGTTCCGGCTCAGGCTACCGCCCCGCACCAGCGCACTGGACACACTTGCCGAGAATCCCTGCGCTATATCGCCAATGTGCTCCAATTTTCCGATGGAGCTGGTTCCGACCTGATAGGCCACGCCACCAGCAATAGCCGAGGTGGCGACGCCCTTCCAATCAAAACTCGACTGCAAACCCGTCACAACACCGATGCCCTGCGTCGCCACCGACCTCATCGCACCCAGCGCCACCTGACTGCCCGTCTCGCCAAACTTCTGCACCAGCGTGGTTGAAAGATTTGCCGCCTGTGCCAACCCAGCCGTCACGCCCGACCCCACTGCCCCCAGCGCCACACCTGCCCAACTGAATTTGTCTTGCACGCCGGTAGCCATGCCTACCGCCTGACCTGCAATCGATCCTACTGCCCCACCAATCGCCCACCCCACAATTTGGCTGTTCAAGAAAGCCGCAGCCGCTCCGCCTGTCCACACTGTCACAGCCACCGCCACCACTATCGACAACACCTGCCCCAACCCACCACATCCACCGCGCCCCGGCGGAGGCGGCGGCTCCGGCAGCGTGGGACTCGTGTTGCCCAGCGCCTTGCCTGGGTCGTACGGCCGATACGTCTCCGACGTGTTGTGCACGTTGGTGACCTTGTTCGGTACCCGCAGCACCGTGCCCGCCACTAGCGCATCATCGCCGCTCAGGCCGTTGGCATCGGCCAGAATCCACCACAGCGCAGCATCTCCCCACAGCGACGTCGCAATGCTGCGCAGCGTATCGCCGGTGCGTACCGTGTACGCACCGGCCGCAGCCCCGGATAGCCGCTGTTGATGGGCACGTAGTTCTCGTCGAAATCCGCTCCCGCCGTCGGTTTGAACCGCTTGTAATAGTCCTCTGCCTTAGTCTGTTCCGGCGTCGTACGCGACAGTTCCTGCGCGTAGTCCACCCGCTCGACACCGTCGTTACCCACGTTGCCGACGCGGTGCCCACCCAGGTAGTAATAGGAGTGCGAGCGGTTCGCGTGTGCGCTGACCAGCTCTCCCGCGCTGTTCGTGCTGGCGCCCAGGTATTCGTCGCGCCGCATCACCTGACCGTCGCCATCGACCAGGTAGCGGAACTCCCGTTTGCCCACCACGTCGGTGGCGCTTTTGACGTTGCCGTTCACGTCGTAGGTAAACCGCGAGAATCCAGGCGCCCACCCAGGCTGGCTCCCTTCGGCCTGGATCTTGATCTCTTTCTGTTTGGCGCCGTCCCACCATTCGTAGGTGTACGAGGTCGTAGTCTTGGCCGACCCGCCCCCTTGCTCACATTGCGCTCGATGTGCTGCACGACCCGCCCGGTCGTGTCGTTGATGCATTCGGCGCGTGCCAGGCCGCCTATGGCCACTGTCGTCAGATAGACGTTCTAATACACGATGCTATCGAAAGCGCCTCTCCAGAACCTTTCAGCCATTGGATCAGCTTGCTCAAGACCGGTTAATCAAGCGATTATTCGTTAAATCCCGCGATGGCTATGTCTGGTGCGCACCAGCGATGCCGGCAGCCGGGTTCGATGGTTTACCCCGCAGTCTCTTTTGTTCAACGCTCGCAGGCACCACCCGACACAAGGAAAAAAACCATGCCCACCCCCAGCAACGACTTCTTCGCCACCTGGACCCCTCGCGCGCAAGGCCTGATGCGCATCATCGTCGCCTATCTGTTCGTGCAGCACGGCACCGCCAAGTATTTCAACATTCCCGCGCTGGGCTTCGACAACCTGCCGCCGCTGATGATGGTGGCCGGCGTGATCGAGATCGTGGGCGGCGTGCTGGTGCTGATCGGCCTGTTCACGCGGCCCGCCGCTTTCATCCTGTCGGGCTTCGCGGCCGCGGCCTATTTCATCGCCCATGCGCCGAAGGTTTTTCTGAGTCCGCTGCAGAACGGGGGCGAGGCCGCGGTGCTGTATTGCTTCGTCTTTCTGTTCTTCGCGGTGGCCGGCGCAGGCGCGTTCAGCGTGGATGCGATACGCAGGAAGGCTTGAACTGAAGAGCATGCGGGATCCCGGCTCGCCGCCGGGAGCCCCGCTGCCGCATCCCAACCTACCCCGGATGCACCACGCTCATCCACATCGGCTCGGTCCTGTCCAGCATGACCTGCAGCGCGTGGTTGACCTGGCCCAGCGGGAAGTGGTGGGTGATCAGTTCGTCCGCGTTCAGCTCGCCCGAGCCCAGCAGCGCCAGCACGGCGTCGGTGTCCGAGCGGGTGCAGGCGCGCGTGCCGACGACGCGCCAGCATTTCTGCATCATCTCGGCGATGGTGGCGGGCAGCATGGCCGGGTTGCCGCCCATGTGCACCAGGGTGCCGCCCAGCGCCAGCGCGCGCAGCAGTTGCGCGGTGCCCGGGCCGCCGGGGAAATAGTCGAGCACGGCGTCGGCGCCTTCCGGCAGGATTTCCTGCAGGCGGCGCGCCAGGCCCTGGTTGTCGGCCCAGTCGGCGGGCAGTTCGTCCAGGGGCAGCAGTTCGACGGGCAGGTCGCCGGCCAGCGGCCTCAGCGCTTCCAGGCGTTCGCGTGAACGCGCGACCAGCACCAGCCGGCTTGCTCCGTAGAAGCGGGCCAGCTTGATGGTGGCGGTGCCCATGGTGCCTGTGGCCGCGGTGACGACCAGGCTGGCCGGCGCCTGCAAGCCCGCGCATTTGAGCGCGCGCACGGCGTTGGCGAGATCGTGGACCTTGGCTCCGACGTCGAAGCCGACGTTGTCGGGCAGCACGTCCACGAACCGCGCCGGCGCGCGCGCATAGTCGGCCAGTCCACCGTCGTGATACCGCGCGTACAGTTCCAGCGGCCCCGTGCCGAATGCAGCGTGGCCGATCATGGCGGTTTCGGAACAGAGCTGCTGGCGGTCGGTGCGGCAGTAGTGGCACTGGCCGCAGGACAGCATGGGGTGCACGCGCACCCGCTTGCCCACCAGCGCCTGGGCGTCGGCCGTGGCGCCGGCCGCCACCACGGTGCCGGCGATCTCGTGGCCGGGCGTGGCGGGCAGGTGCTTGAACCGTCCGCGTTCGAGCAGTTTCATCATGCCCGGCGCAATGCCGGCGGCGGCCACCTGCACGAGCACGTCCTCGGGCCCCAATTCGGGAACCGGTATCCGCTCGATGCTCAGTTCCGGCTGCCCGCGATGGGCGCGGGCGGCAAGCATGGTAGTCGTCATGTCAAGCTCCTGTCGTCCGTAGCGCAGCGATCTGTTCAGGGGTCAGGCGTTCGGCCTGGCGCGTGCCGGCCGCCACCTGCGGGACGGGCTGGGTGGACACCATCGACAAGTGGGTGCTCGGACCTACATGGATGCTGGTGCTGGCCAGCGCGCGCGGGATGCGCACGAAATCGCCGGGCTGCAGGCGCAGCACGCCGCGCTGCGTGACCAGGGTGCGCGTGCCGGCCACCTGGTACTGGATCTCTTCGGCATTGCGCAGCCGCCGGTAGACCTTGCCGTCCGAGGCATCCGCCGCGACCTGGCCGATCATGATGGTGGGGCAGCGGTACAGCCAGACCGTGCAGGAGCCGGCGGGCCGCAGCACTTCCAGCCGCTCGTCCGTTTCCGCCGCGTGGTCCAGCAGCATGCGTTCGTCCACCGGCGCCATCACGACGTCCTGGCCCGGCCCGGCCACGCCTTCGGTGACCAGTTCGTTGATGACCGCCGGCGTCCAGCCGGGAAAGGGCGGCATGCGGTGCTCGGCGGTGCGGTGCACCGGCCCCAGGCGCTCGACCGGGCCGGGCACGTAGAACAGCAGATGGATGTCGCGCACGCCGCGGTTGTCGTGCGCCACGCCGTCGGGTAGCCGCGCGAACTCGCCGGGCACGACGTCCACGCTGCCCAGTTCGGTCATGATGGTGCGGTCGCCGCAGACCTGGAACGAGATCTCGTCCACGCCGCAGTTGCGGTGGTAGAACGGCTGGCGCGCGTCCATGGTCTGCCACTCGATGCGCACCGACGCGCTCTCGTAGACGCCGCGCGGCGGCACGAAGGGCTGGTCGATATAGGCGGGCGGGAAATGCACCGCCTCCAAGGGCGGACGCTCGCGGTCCTGCCGCATGCGGCTGGGCAGCGGCTCGGCCAGCAGCAATTCCTCGCTGCGCCGCAGGACCATGGGCGGCGCAGCGAACGGAAATGCGTCCAGGTGTTCGTAGACTTCGGGCACGGCAACTCTCCTGACGTCGTGCTTTGATTCGGTCGGCCACGGCGCGGTGCGCGCCGTCCTTCTACAGCCAGCCCGCCTCGCGGTAGTAGCGCTCGGCGCCCGCATGCAGCGCGATCGGCGGCCGGGCGATCTTGCGCGGGTCCAGCGGATAGGACAGCGGGCTGTGCTGCGGCGGCAGGTGCCGGTACTGGCGCTCGATGGCCTCGCGCGTCTCGACCAGGCACCAGGTCAGCAGGTGGGCGACGTCGGCGTCCATGTCGTCGCGCACCAGCACCAGGAAATCGGAGAAATCCAGGGCCGGCAGCGGCGCCTCCAGGTTTTTCCAGTAGCCGGCAGGCAAGGTGCCGGCCGGCATACCGAGTTCGGCCTGCAGCTGCGCCAGCGCCTGCGGCTCGGCCGCCAGCGGCACTACCTGGCCGGATTCGACGATCTGCGACCACCACGGCGTCATGATGGCTTCCTGCAGCACGGCGTCGACCTCGCCGTTCTGCACGCGCGCCAGGCTCTCGCGCGGGTTCTGGTCTTCCACGTAGCTGGCGCCCCATGAAGCCAGGGTGGCGTCGTCGATGCCGTGCGCCGCCATGAACCGGCGCGCCACGTAGCCGATGAAGTTGGTGCCGTCGTCGCGCGAGGTGGCGATGCGCAGCGCCGGACGGCGCTCGCGCAGTTCGGCGAAGGAACGGATGCCCAGGTCGGGCCGCACCGCCAGGACCATGCGGTCGTCCTGCGGCAGCACGCCCAGGGCGCGCAGGTTGGGCGAGGGCCGGCCTTCGAAGATCAGGCGGCCGTCGAGCGCGGCCGGCATCAGCATGGAAGGCGTGACCAGGCACAGGTCGGCTTCGCCTTCCTGCACCAGGTCGATGGCCTCGATGCCGCCCGCGCGCACGCTCCAGATGGCCACGCGGCTGCGCGTGCCGGCGCGCTTGCAGAACTCCTCGCACAGCCAGGAGCAGATACGGTGGAAATTCGCCTGCCCCCAGTCGCCGACGAAGCGCAGGTGGTGCGAGCGGGACAGCCTGGGCTGTGACATGGACGGACTCCTCATTCGACCTTGATGTTGGCGTCCTGGATCATCTTGCCCCAGAACGCGTTCTGCGTACGCACCAGTTCGCCAAAGCCGCGCTGGTCGTTGTCCACCGGCTCGAAGCCCAGTTCCAGCAGGCGCGCCTTGATCTCCGGCCGCGCCAGCACCTTGTGCACCGAGGCGGCCATCTTCGCCGTCAGTTCGGGCGGCGTGCCCGCCGGCACCAGCAGCCCGCCGAAACCCACCACCTCGAAACCGTCGTAGCCCAGTTCCTTCAAAGTGGGAATGTTGGGACTGATGGGCGAACGCGCCGAGCCGGTGCTGGCGAGGATGCGCATAGAGCCGGCCTGTACCTGGGGCAGCAGGTCGGAATAGGACGCGAAGATGCTGCCCACGCGGCCCCCCGCGACGTCCATGACGCCCGGCGGAATGCCGTTGTAGGGCACGTGCAGCATGTCGATCTTGGCCTGCTGCATCAGGATCACGGAGTTCAGATGCGGCGTGGAGCCTTGGCCGGGGCTGGCGAAGGAAAGCTTGGCCTCGGGCCGGCCGGCGTAGGCGACGAACTCCTTGAGCGTCTTGGCGGGAAGACCCGCGTTGATCCCCAGCCAGAGCTGGGCGTTGAACAGCTGCGCCACCGGCGCGAAGCTGGCGACCGGGTCGTAGCCCGCGTTGCGCAGCAGGTGCGGCGCCTGCACGAAAGGCGTGGTGCCCAGCAGCATGGTCCTGCCGTCGGGCGGCGCCTTGGCGACGTGGGCCGCGCCGATCACGCCGGAAGCGCCGGCGCGGTTGTCCACCACCACCGGCACGCCCCATTCCTTGGACAGCGGCTCGGCCACCAGCCGCGCGGCGTTGTCGAAAGAACTGCCGGCGCGGCCCGAAACGATGATGGAAACGCGGCCCCCGTCGAAGAGCTGGGCGGCCGCGGGGCCGGCGCCTGCCAGCAGGGCCGCGCCGAAGAGTGCGGGCAATCCGGCCCGCGCGGCGAATGAACGGTGGCGCTTGTCGGCGCCCGGGATGATCGGTTTCATGGCTGTCTCCCCGATGATGGGTGGTCGTTGTGCGCACATGTTGCGAGGCCGTGCCGAACCGGTCAAACGATATTCTCAATGGATGAGACGATGCCGGACACATCTTCCGGCGCATCCGCCGCCGGGGCAGCGACCGGGGGTAAACGAGCCTGGTTATCCGAACAGGCGTATCGTTGCCGCTATCGCAACAAGGAATACCGCTTTGACCTCTGCACTTCCTCCGAGCCCCCGCGGCGGCGGCCTGGGCACGCTGCGCACGCTGCTTCCCTATCTGTGGCCGGCCGGCGCCCGCAATCTGCGCCTGCGCATCGTCGCCGCGGTCGCGCTGTTGATCGCGGCCAAGATCGCCAACGTCTACGTCCCCATCTTCTACAAGTCCGCCGTCGATACGCTGGGCGGCCAGGCCGGTGCGGCCATCGCCATTCCCGTCGGCATGATCCTGGCCTACGGCGGCGCGCGCGTACTCTCGCTGATCTTTTCGGAACTGCGCGACGCGGTGTTCGCGCGCGTGGCCCAGCGCGCGATCCGCGTGGTCGGGCTGCAGGTCTTCCGCCATCTGCACGCGCTGGCCCTGCGCTTCCACCTGGCGCGCCAGACCGGCGGACTGACGCGCTCCATCGAACGCGGCACCAAGGCCATCGACACGCTGCTGTCCTACATGCTGTTCAACGTGCTGCCCACGCTGTTCGAGATCGGGCTGGTCACGGTGATCCTGTGGCGCATGTTCGACGCCTGGTTCGCGCTGGCCACCTTCGCCACCGTGGTGCTGTACATCGCCTATACGCTGGCCGTGACCGAATGGCGCACCAAGTTCCGGCGCCAGATGAACGAGACCGACTCCGAGGCCAACACCAAGGCCATCGACAGCCTGCTCAACTACGAGACGGTCAAGTATTTCGGCAACGAAGAACACGAGGCGAGGCGCTACGACACGGCGCTCACGCGCTACGAGCGCGCCGCGGTCAAGAGCCAGGTCAGCCTGTCGCTGCTGAACATCGGCCAGGCGGCGATCATCTCGGCCGGGCTGACCGTGGTGATGTGGATGGCGGCGCGCGGCATCGTCGCCGGGCGGCTCAGCATCGGCGATTTCGTGCTGGTCAACGCCTACCTGCTGCAGCTCTACCAGCCGCTCAATTTCTTCGGCTTCGTCTACCGCGAGATCAAGCAGTCGCTGATCGACATGGACCGCATGTTCGAACTGCTGTCGGTGGACCGCGAGGTGGCCGACCGGTCCGGCGCGCCAGACCTGAAAGTGGAGGGCGCCACGGTCGAGTTCCGCGACGTGGTGTTCGGCTACGATCCGCGCCGGCTGATCCTCAAGCACGTCAGCTTCGCCATCCCCGCCGGCAAGACCGTGGCGGTGGTCGGCTCCTCGGGCGCGGGCAAGTCCACGCTGAGCCGGCTGCTGTTCCGCTTCTACGACGTCAGCGCCGGCGCGATCCTGATCGACGGCCAGGACATCCGCGAGGTCACCCAGTCCAGCCTGCGCGCGGCCATCGGGATCGTGCCGCAGGATACGGTGCTGTTCAACGACACGATCTACTACAACATCGCCTATGGCCGGCCCGGCGCCACGCGCGAGCAAGTCGAGGAAGCCGCCAGGCTGGCGCACATCCACGACTTCATCCTGGCCATGCCGGACGGCTACCAGACGGTCGTGGGCGAACGCGGCCTGAAGCTTTCGGGCGGAGAAAAACAGCGCGTGGCCATCGCCCGCACCATCCTGAAGCGGCCGGCCGTCCTGCTGTTCGACGAGGCCACCAGCGCGCTCGACACCCATACCGAACGCGAGATCCAGGCCAACCTGCGCGAAGTCAGCCGGGGCCGCACCACGCTCACCATCGCGCACCGGCTTTCCACCATCATCGACGCCGACGAGATCATCGTGCTGGACGCCGGCAGGGTGATCGAGCGCGGCCGCCACCACCAGTTGCTGACGCAGAACGGCGCCTATGCGGCCATGTGGCGGCGCCAGCAGGAAGGCGCCGACGGAGAGGAATTGAAGCCCTACCTGGCGAAAACCCAGGCGCCCTGAAGGCGCTCAGCCGGCGCCGGCCGCGTGCAAGGTCCCGGCCAGCGCCTGCACCAGCGCATCGGTGTCGCGCGCGGCCAGGCGCTGCGCATCGAACAGGTTGCCGCCCATGCCCACCACGGCGGCGCCGGCCTGGAAATACGCCGCCATGTTGTCGCGCGACACGCCGCCCGTGGGGCAGAACGCGGTATCGGCGAACACGGATTTGAGCGCCGCCAGATGCGCCGGGCCGCCCGTGCTGGCGGGGAAGATCTTTACCACGTCGGCGCCCGCGGCGCGCGCGGCGATGACCTCGGTCGGCGTGAAGGCGCCCAGCATGCCGAGCGCGCCCGCGGCATGCGCCAATTCCACCAGCTCGGGCAACACGCCCGGCGACACCAGGAAGTCGGCGCCCGCCTCCAGCGCCAGCCGCGCCTGCTCGCCGTCGAGTATCGTCCCCACTCCCACCAGCACGTCGGCGCGCCCGCTCAACTGGGCGTCGGCGCGGACCGCGCGCAGCACCTCGAGCACGCCGGGAATGGTCCACGTCAGCTCTATGCCCCGGCAGCCCGCGCGCAGGGCGATCTGCGCGGCGTACAGCGCGGTCTCGGCATCCCGGTAGCGCAGCACCGGAATCAGGCGCGCCGCCCGCAGCGCGGACCAGCGCTGCTGGATCAGGGTATCGGTCATGGTCGGATCCGCCACAGGCAAGAGGGACTCGCACAGCCTAGCACGCGGGCACGCGCGCGCCTGTAAGGGGCCGCAACCGCCGGCCCGCGGCCTCGATGCGCCGATCTCATGCCGCGGGCACGCGCAGGCTCCCGCGGCGCGGCCGCATGGCCCAGACGCCCATCGCGCAGGCGGCGCAAGCGGCGCCCGCGGCTGCGACCAGGCCCCATCCACCGCGCGCGTAGGCCCAGGCGGATACCGCCGACCCGGCCGCCCCGCCCAGGAAGTAGCAGGTCATGTACGCCGCCGCGAGGCGGCTGCGGGCGTCGGGCCGGATCTGGTAGACGGCGTTCTGATTGCCCACGTGCAGCGCGTGCGCCGCCACGTCCAGCGCCACGATGCCCAGCGCCAGCAGGGCGATCGACGCCTGCCCGAGCGCCAGCGGCAACCAGGAGGCCAACATGCACAGCAGTCCCGCGCCCATGACCGCGTCGCCCTTGCCGCGGTCCAGCAGGCGGCCCACCGGCGCGGCCGCCAGCGCGCCCGCGGCGCCGAGCAGGCCGAACAGGCCGATGGCGAAGGTGGAGTAATGGAACGGCTCGGCGGACAGCAGGAAAGCGAGCGCCGTCCACAACATGGCGAAGCCCGCGAAGATCAGGCCGCCCAGCAATCCGCGCAGGCGCAGCGCGGGCTCTTCCAGGAACAGGCGGCCGATCGAGCCGATCAGGCCGGCATAGGAAACCGCCGCCGCGGCCGGGGGGTGCGCCGGCAGCGCCCGGCGCAGCACGCACGCCAGCGCGAACATCGCCACCGCCGCGCAGCCGTAGACCATGCGCCAGCCGGCCACCGCCGCGACCGTGCCGGCGAACGTCCGCGCCAGCAGCACGCCCAGCAGCATGCCGCCGAGCAACATGCCGATCACGCGGCCGCGCTCGTGCGGCGCCGCCAGCGCGGCGGCGAACGGCACCAGCACCTGCGCCGCCACCGAGAACACCCCGGCCACGGCGGTGCCGGCGAGCAATTGCGCCGCATTCCCGGCCAGCGCGCTGACGAGCAATCCGCACGCGGTCAGCAGCGTCATGCCGACGACCAGCTTGCGCCGCTCGACCAGATCGCCCAGCGGCACGAGCAGCAGCAATCCGGCCGCATAGCCGATTTGCGCGACCGTCACCAGCACGCCCGCCTGGGCGGTGCGCAACCCCAGGTCCGCGGCCAGCATGTGCAACAAGGGCTGGGCGTAATAGTTGGAAGCGACGGCCAGCCCGGCGGCCGCGGCCATCAGCCAGACCAGGCCGGACGGCAGGCGAGGGGAAGAGGAGTCGGAAGACATGGGGGGCTCGCACAATGAGGGACGAACCCATTATTTCCATGCCGGATCAATGAATCCAATGCATAATTTTCATTCAATCGATCTTGATTCGAGATTGATCCTCCCCGTTCGTCAACAAAGGGCCGACCGTGCATCTGCGCCAACTCGAATATGCGGTGGCCGTGGCCGAAGAAGCCAGCTTCACCAAAGCCGCCATCCGTTGCCACACGGTGCAGTCGGCCCTTAGCCACCAGGTGGCCAAGCTGGAAGAAGAACTGGACGCGCGGCTGTTCGAACGCACGTCGCGGACGGTGCGGCTGACGCCGGCCGGCCAGGCTTTTCTCGCCGCGGCGCGGCAGACGCTGGAATCGGCCGGCAGGATCGCGGCCGAGGTCGCCGCGGCGCAGGGCGACATCCGCGGCACGCTGGTGCTCGGCACGATATCCACCCTCACCACCGTGGACCTCGCCGATCTGCTGGCGCGCTTCCATCGCCGCTATCCTCGCGTGGACATCCGCCTGCAGGCGGGCATTAGCGAAGCGCTGATCGACGGCGTGCGCGAACGGCGCGTAGACCTCGGATTCGTCGGCCTGTGGCCCGAGGGCGGGCTGCCGGCGCTGCGATCGCGGCTGATTGCGGACGAACCCCTGGTGGCGCTGCTGCCGCCGGACTATCCGGCAGCAGCGAGCCGCGACCTCTCGCTCGCGGAGCTGGCGCAGCGCGCCATGGTCGATTTCCACGCCGGCAGCAGCGCGCGCCGGCAGACCGACGAGGCCTTCACCGCCGCGCGCATCGACCGCCGGGTGAGTTTCGAAGTGGACCACATCGACCTGATGCTGCAGATCGTCGGCAAGGGCCTGGCCGTCGGCATGGTGCCGCGTTCGCTGGCGCGGCACCATGCCGGCGGCCTGTCGACGCGCCCGGTTGCCGACGCGCCGCGGCGGCGGGTCCATGCCGTCTGGTCGCGCTCGCCCAGTCCGGCCGCGGCGGCATTCCTGGAATTGCTGGACGAGCGCATGGACGCGGGCGCCTGAGCCGCGCGCTCAGATGCCGGAGACCGCCGGGCCGCGCCGCCGCAGCTGCCATACCAGCAGCGCGCATGCCGCCGAGCACGCGCCCGCTCCCGCGACCGCATACCAGCCGCCGTGCGCATAGGCCCAGGCCGACGCCATGGAACCGAGCGAGCCGCCGATGAAATAGCTGGTCATGTAGGCCGCCGTCATCCGGCTGCGCGCCTCGGGCCGGATCTTGTAGATGGCGTTCTGGCAGCTCAGATGCACCACCTGCGTGGCCATGTCGAGCAGCAGCACGCCCACTACCAGGAACCATACCGAAACCTGCACCAGCGCGGCCGGGATCCAGCCCAACACCATCAGCAGCAGGCCGTAGCGCATGCTCAGATGTCCCAGGCCGCGGTCCGCCAGCCGGCCGGTGCGCGCCGCGGCCAGCGCGCCGGCCGCTCCCGCCAGCCCGAACAGGCCGATGACGAAAACCGAATAATCGAACGGCGGCGAGGCCAGCAGGAAGGCCATCGACGTCCACAGCATCGAAAAACTGGCGAAGTTGAAAACGGCGACCAGGGCGCCCACGCGCAGCACCGGCTCCTGCGCGAACAAGGCCAGGATGGAGCCGATCAGGCGGGGATAGGACATGCCCTTCGCCTGGGCCGGATACCTGGGCAGGCGGCGATAGAGCACCACGGCCAGCACGGCCATCAGCACGCCGGCGAGCACGTACATGGCGCGCCAGCTGCCTGCCGAGGCCACGATGCCGGCGAACGTACGCGCCAGCAGGATGCCCAGCAGCAAGCCGCTCATCAGGGTGCCGACCACTTTGCCGCGCTCGTCCGGCGCCGCCAGCGTGGCGGCGAACGGCACCAGCACCTGCGCCACCACGGAGAACAGGCCGGTGACGGCCGTGCCGGCCAGCAGCATGGCCAGGCTGGTCGAGGCGGCGCTGGCGAACAGACCCAGGGCCGCGAGCAAGGTCATGCCGGCGATCAGCGCGCGCCGTTCGAGCAGGTCGCCCAGCGGCACCAGCAGGAACAACCCCAGCGCATAGCTCACCTGGGCCACGGTGACGATGGCGCCTGCGGCCGGCACCGACAGCCCCAGGCTGTCGGCGATCGTCTGCAGCAACGGCTGGGCGTAATAATTGCTGGCGACCATCAGGCCGGTAGCCGTGGACATCAGCCACACCAGGCCGGGGTTCAGTCTGCTGGAAGAATCGGAAGTCATGAAAGCCAGAAAAACGACGGTAGCCGGCCATTATCGCAGCCGGGCCGGCCGCCGCCGGCGCCGCGGGCTGCTGGTAGACTCCCCCGCAACGACCATGCGCCGCCCCGATGCGGCCCGACGCCCATGCAAGAACTCGATACCAACCATCCCGTGGAAACCGTCCTCGTCCGCGTCACCGGCAGGGTGCAGGGCGTCGGCTACCGCATATCGACCGTCCGCCGCGCCCACCTGGTCGGCGTGGGCGGATGGGTGCGCAACAACGAAGACGGCTCGGTCGAGGCCCTGGTCCAGGGCACGCCCGAGCAGGTCGACGCCATGCTCGAATGGCTGCGCCAGGGCCCGCCCGCCGCGCAGGTGCGCGAACTCGCCAGCGAACGCCAATACATCGAGCGCCGCTACCCGAGCTTCGAGCAGCAGTAGCCGGACGCGCTCAACGCGGTTCGCGCCGGATCGCGCGCAGCGCCACCCGGGAGGCCTGCCGCACGTGGTGGACGGAAGCCTTGCGGGCCGCCTCCTCATCGCGGGCATGCAGCGCCCGGTAGATATGGGCCAGCTCGTCCAGCGTCTCGGGCAGGCGCCCGGGCTCGGACAGCGAGGTGCGGCGCAATAGCACGATGCGGTTGTGCAGCTGCTTGAGCATCACGCTCAGCACGCTGTTGCCGCAGCCTTCGGCGATGACGTCGTAGAAACTGTCGCTCAGCGCCAGCGTGCGCGCCACGTCGCCGGCCTCGGCGGCCTGCCTGAGCTGGCCGAAGACCTCGTCCAGCCGCTTCATGTGCACGCTCGATGCGCGCAGCGCGAAACCGACGCAGCTCTGCGCCTCGAGAATGCCGCGCACTTCGTAGATTTCCTCGGCATCTTCGTAGGTCAGCCGGGCCACCACCGGGCCGCGGTTGAGCACCAGTTCGACCAGGCCTTCGGCCTCGACCTGGCGCAGGGCCTCGCGCAGCAGCGTTCGGCTCACGCCCAGCGACTCCATCAGCTCGCGCTCTTTCAGGCGCTCGCCGGCCTGGTAGCGGCCGGACAGGATCGCCCGGCGCAAGTCCTGCTCGGCGCGCCGCCGCAGCGAGGCGGGCGCCTCGGCCGGAATGTTGTCGTCGTCCTGCTTGGTAGCCATGGAGGGATGCTGAGCGCGCAGTGCGGGAACCAGGCCCGCATTGTACCGATCGGCCCGGCTCAATTCCCCAGGCTGGCGCGGTTCTCGGCAACCACCTTGCGGTAGACCTCGATGCTGCGGGCCAATGCGGCCTGCAGGCCGGCGGGCGTGGACCCGACCCAGTCGTAGCCCTGCCCGACCATCTTGCGCACGAACGCCTCCTGCCTGCCCATGTCCGCGGCGACCGAGGCAATGTGGTCGGCCTGGGCGGCCGGCAGGCCCTTGGGCGCCAGGATGCCGAACCAGCCGTTGAAGTCCAGTTCCTTGACACCCTGCTCGGAAAACGTCGGTACGTCGGGAAATACGCGCGAGCGCGCCGCCCCCGTCACGGCCAGCGGCCGGAGCTGGCCGCTGCGGGCCATGGGCTCCACGGCGCTGGTGGTCAGGAATACCGACTGGGTATGGCCGCCCAGCAATTCGGTGATGGCCTGGCCCGAGCCCTTGTAGGGAACGTGCTCCAGCTTGGCGCCGGTGGCCTTCGCGAGGATCAGTCCGTACAGGTGCGCCGACGAGCCCGTGCCGAACGTGCCGTAGTTGACCGGCTGCGCGCGCGCCGCGGCAAGATAGTCCGCCAGCGAGCGCCACGGCGACTGCGCCGATACCGCCAGGACGTTGGCCGTATCGGCCAGCACGGTCACGGGGCTGAAATCCACCACCGGGTCGACGTCCAGGGGAGTCAGCAGCGGACCGAGCGCATGGGTGCTGGAGGTGCCGAGCAGCAAAGTGGCACCGTCCGGCCTCTGGCGCGCGACGTGGCGGGTGGCGATGGCGCCGTTGGCGCCGGGGCGGTTCTCGACCACGATCGTGCTGCCCGGGCTGCGCGCCTGCAGGACCTGCGCGAACTCGCGCGCCAGCTGGTCGGCGCCGCCGCCGGGCGCGAATGGCACCACCAGCGTCACGGTCTTGGGCAAGGGCGAGGCCTGCGCATGCGCCACGGGCATGGCCAGGCAGGAAGCGGCGAACAGGCCAATGGAAAGCAAATGGGTACGTCTCTGCATGGGAAAACTCGGATCGCGGAGTTAATGTCTTCCCATATTACATTCTTATCGCGTTTTCGTACTACAATTTGAGAACAAACAACCATTTTGTAGTATGATGAAACCATGTCCGAACTGACGCTGCAAATACGCAAGTGGTACCTGCTCTGCGAAGAGACCCTCACCAATGAAAGCGGCATCGCCGCCGACGGCGAGACGCTGCACAAGTACGTCGTCGCCGTAGCGCTGCGCAATCCCTACGCGGGCGGCTACGTCCAGGACCTGGACGCGGCCATCGCGGCATCGGAAGGGCTGGGGCGGGAATTCGCCAGGCGCCTGCGCGCCATTGCGCAGGACCGGCACATAGAAAGCTTCGGCAAGGCCTGCCTGGTCGGCACGGCGGGCGAATACGAACACGGCAACGCGTTCCTCACCACGGTGTTCGCCGAACCCTTGCGGGAAGCCCTCGGCGGCGCCAAGGCCTGGATGCCGTCCACCGGCAAGCGCGGCGCGCCGGGCACCGTCATCGACATCCCGCTGGCGCACAAGGACGCCTTGTACGTCCGTTCCCACTACGACACCATTACCGCGCTGTTCAACGATGCGCCCAATGCCGACGAAATCGTGATCGCCGTCTCGCTGGCCACCCGCGGACGCCTGCACGCGCGCCTGGGCGGCATCCCGGCCGACCAGATCCAGGGCGAAGACGGCCTGGTCTGAAGCACAGCGTGGGGGCATTTTTCAACACCGACACCAGGAGCCGAACCATGGAAACCCGCGACTACCGCGTCCCGGCCAACGGGCTGGAATTACACGTCACCGAATGGGGGCCGGCGGACGGCCGCCCCGTGCTGATGCTGCACGGCATCCGCGGCTACGCCCAGACCTTCCACGGCCTGGCGCAGGCGCTGCCGGATCGCCGCGTGATCGCCTATGACCAGCGCGGCCGCGGCCTGAGCGACTGGGACCCGGCGCGCGAGTACTACACCGCCAGCTACGTCGCCGACCTGGACGCCGTGGCCACGCAGCTCGGCCTGGGCCGCTTCGACCTGCTCGGCCACTCCATGGGCGGCATCGCGGCCATCGTCTATGCCGCGACCCATCCCGGCAAAGTCGACCGGATGGTCATCGAGGACGCCGGCCCCGACGCGTTCGAACACAGTTCCGGCGCCGGCCGCATCCGCGCCGAACTGACCAATGCGCCGCTGTCTTTCGAGAGCTTCGATCATGCCCGCGCCTTCATGCGCGCGCTGCGGCCCTCGGTCACCGAAGAGGCCCGCGAAGAACGTCTGCGCAACATGCTGCAGGTCCACCCGGACGGCAGCTGCAGCTGGCGCTACGACCATGCGGGCATTGCGCAGGCGCGCCTGGACCCGCTGCCGGGGCATTCGGTGGACCTGTGGCCGCACGTGAAGGCGCTGGCCTGCCCCACGCTGGTCCTGCGCGGCGGACGCTCGGACTATCTCTCCGCGGACACGGCGCTGCGCATGGCCGACGCCAATCCGCACATCCGCTGGTCCGAAGTTCCCGACGCCGGACACTACGTCCACGACGACCAGCCCGAACTGGTCGCGCAGGCGGTGCGGGCCTTTCTCGCTGGGTGAGGTAGGGCGACCGCGGTGTTCAGCTGCCCTTGAAGACGGGAGCGCGCTTGTCGATGAAGGCGCGCATGCCTTCTTTCTGGTCGTCGCTGTCGAACAGGCGCTCGAACGCGCGGCGCTCGAGCGCCAAACCGGTTTCGAGGCTGGCGTCGGCGCCCATGCGCACGGCTTCGCGGATGGCGCGCACGGCCAGCGGCGGCATGGCGGCGATCTGCTTCGCGATGGCCAGCGCGCGATCGAGCGCCTGGCCGTCCGGCACCAGTTCGCTGACCATATTGGCGTGATAGGCCGCCTGGGCCGGGATGCGCTCGCCGGTCAGCGACCACAGCAGCGTCTTGTACTTGCCCGCCGAGCGCAGCAGCCGCTGCGTGCCGCCTCCGCCCGGCATGATGCCGATCTTGATCTCCGGCTGGCCGAAGGTCGCGCCCTCGCCGGCAATGATGATGTCGCAGGCCAGCGCCAGCTCGCATCCGCCGCCCAGCGCATAGCCCTCGACCGCGGCGACGGCCGGCTTGGCCAGCGTGCGCAGAATGTGGAAGATGCGATCCGTGTCCTGGCGGACGTGGTCGGTGGGCCGCATGTCGGACATCTCGACGATGTCCGAGCCGGCCACGAAACATCCGCCCGCGCCGGTCAGCACGACGCAGGCGATGGACGGATCCTGGTCGAACTCGCGCAGTTGCTGCGCCAGCGCGTTCTTGACCTCGAGATTGAGGGCATTCCTGCGCGCCGGACGGTCGATGATGACCACGCCGACGCTGCCATGCCGTTCGCCGCGGACCAGCGCAGCGTTCTGTTGGGAAGAGGAGCCGGGTTGGGAAGGTTTGTCGGACATGAGCGGCGAAGATCCGGTTGAAGAAGCATGCAGCAGGATAGCTCGAGGGGTTTCCCAGAATACACAAAACGGCGGCCGTCCGGAGCGCGGAAATCCCGCAGCCGCCGCGGCTATTCGCCCAGCCGGAGCCGGGCGCTCAAAGCCGGCATGCATGAAGCGCGGCGGAGTGTCGGAATCCATCATCGCGCAACAATTTGTTGACGCGCGCGCCGCGCCTGGCCGCTCCGGCCAGCGCTCGACGTGCCATACCGGGCGCAGCTGGACACATGGGCGCCGCCGGCTGGTACAGTGTCCGAAACTCTTTTTTCGCCATAGGCAAGCCATGAGTCGACTGTCCTATTTCGTCGTGGTGCTGGGCCTGGCCGCCATCGGCGCCGGCCTCTATCTCTGGCTGCGGTCCCCGTCCGAGCCGCCCGTCATTGCCACGCAGCAACCGCCCGCCATGGCGGAGACCGCGGAACCGCCCGCCCAGGCGGCCGAGCCCCAGCCGGAAATCCAGCATCCGATCGAACCTCCAGCGGCCGATGCCGCCGCGCCCGAGCCGGCCGAGCAGCCCGACGTCGGCGTGGCGCTGAACGGCCTGATCGGCCGGGACGCGCTGGTGTCCCTGTTCAACATCGACCACTTCGCCCATCGCGCGGTGGCGACCATCGACAACCTCGCGCGGCCGCATGCCGCACCCGCGCTCTGGCCGGTCAACCCCACGCCGGGCCGCTTCGCCGCCGAAGGCGCCGCCCCCGACGAGCGCATCGCAGCCGCCAACTACGCGCGCTACCGGCCGTTCGTCGCAGCGGTCACGGGCGTCAGCAGTGATCGGGCCGTCGCGCTCTACAAGCAGCTCTATCCGCAATTCCAGAGGGCCTACGAGGAGCTCGGCTATCCGCGCGGATACTTCAACGATCGCCTGGTCACCGTCATCGACACCCTGCTCGCCACCCCCGAGCCGGACGAGCCGCTGGCGCTGGCCCTGCCCGAGGTCAAGGGGCCGCACGAACTGCGCCGGCCTTGGATACGCTACGAGTACGCCGACCCGGCGCTGGAATCGCTGACCTCGGGCCAGAAGATGCTGCTGCGCATGGGCCCCGACAACCGCCGGGCGCTCAAGGCCAAGCTCGTCGACATCCGCCGCCTGGTGCGCGACGCGCCGCCCGGCTGATTCCCCCCGGGGCCGAACATGTGGAAACAAGTGCGCCCGCCCCGCGCCGCATGCCGAAGCTAAGGTGGCGGTACGCGCCCGCTGCCGGCTGGCCGCCATAGACGGGTGCGTCCTGGATCGAACAAGAAAAGGACTCCACATGGCTCGGCTCACGCTCCACGTCAACGGCACCGACCACCCGCTCGAACTGGCTCGGGACACGCCGCTGCTCTATGCCCTGCGCAACGATCTCCAGCTCAACGGCCCCAAGTTCGGCTGCGGGCTTGGCGAATGCGGCGCCTGTACGGTGCTGATCGACGGCAAGCCCGCGCGCTCCTGTCTGGTGCCGGCCGGCGGTGTGCAGAATCGGCCCATCGTCACGCTCGAAGGCCTGCGCAAGGGCGACGCGCTCGACCCGGTGCAGCAGGCCTTCATCGACGAGAACGCCGCGCAGTGCGGCTATTGCATCAACGGCATGATCATGGCGGCGCGCGCGCTGCTGGATCGCAATCCCGATCCCAGCGAAGACGAGATCAAGCAGGCGCTGGCCTACAACCTGTGCCGCTGCGGTACCCACATCGAGATCATCAAGGCCGTTCGGCGCGCCGCCCGGCTGCGGGGCGGCGCCCGGACAGCCGGGCGCGAAGCCGCCGCGGCCGGAGGCGTGCAATGACGACCGCCTCCCTCGTTCCCCGGCTTTCGCGCCGGCAGATCCTGGCCGCTGCCGGCAGCCTCGCGGTCACCTTCACTTTCCCGGCCATCGTCAAGCGCGGCATGGCAGCGGCCGGACCCGCCACCGACGCCGGCTCGCAATTGGTGGACAAGAACATGGTGTCCGCCTACGTGCAATTGATGGCCGACGGCACGGTGCGCGCCTGTAACGGCCACGTCGACCTGGGCACCGGCATCCGCACCGCGTTCATGCAGATCGTCGCCGACGAGATGGACGTGGACATGGACCAGGTCAGCATGGTGCTGGGCGACACCGACGCCACGCCCAACCAGGGCCCCACCATCGCCAGCAATTCGGTGCAGGCCGCCGCCGTGCCCATGCGCCAGGCGGCCGCGCAGATCCGCCGCTACCTGCTCGACGAAGCGGCGCGCCGCTACGGCGTGCCGACGGACTCGCTGTCCACGCGCGCCGGCCATGTCCATACCCGCGACGGCACGCTCCTGGCCGCCTACGGCGAACTGGTCGGCGACCACCCGCTATCGGTGCCGCTGGACAAGGACGTGCCGCTCAAGCCGGTTGAGAACTACGGGCTGGTCGGCCGCTCCGTGCCGCGCGTGGACATTCCCGCCAAGGTATCGGGCGGCCTGACCTACGTGCACGACATGCGCCTGCCCGGCATGCTGCATGCGCGCGTGGTGCGTCCGCCGTACCGCGGCCGCGATGCCGGCGGCATGGTGGCCGCGAGCCTGGAATCGATAGACGAATCCTCGGTATCCCGGGTGCCCTCGCTCGTCAAAGTCGTCGCGATCAAGGATTTCGTCGCCGTCGTGGCGCGGCGCGAAGAAGACGCCATCCTCGCCTCGCGGCTGCTGAAGGCACAGTGGAAGGCGCCGCCCGCGCTGGCCGACATGGGCTCGCTCGCCAACGTGTTGACGGCCCAGCCGTCCAAGCGCAGGCCGCTGAGCCAGAAAGGCGATCCCGAGCACGCGCTGGCCTCGGCCAAGCCCGCACTCAAGGCCACCTACGTCTGGCCCTACCAGATGCATGGCTCGATCGGCCCTTCCTGCGGGCTCGCCGATTGGAAGAACGAGAAGCTGACCGTGTGGTCCGGCTCGCAGAACCCGCACAACCTGCACAGCGACATCGCCAAGATGCTCGACCTTCCCGAAGAGAGCATCCGCATCGTGCGCATGGAAGCGTCCGGCTGCTACGGCCGCAACTGCGCCGATGACGCCGCGGCCGACGCGGCCGTGCTGGCGCGCGAACTGGGGCAGCCGGTGCGCGTGCAATACATGCGCGAGGAGGAACACGCCTGGGAGCCCAAAGGCACCGCCCAGGTCATGGACGTGCACGGCGGCGTCACCGGCCCCTCGACGCTGGCCTACCGCTTCGACACGCGCTATCCGTCCAACGGCGCGCCGCTGCTGACCTCCCTGCTGATGGGCAGGGAGAAGGCCGAGGCGACGGTGTTCGAGATGGGCGACCGCACCGCGATCCCGCAATACCGCGCCTCCGACCTGGACGTGGCCGCGCTCGACATGGCCCCCATCGTGCGCGCTTCGTGGATGCGCGGCGTGGCTGCGCTGCCCAACGTGTTCGCGCACGAATCCTTCATGGACGAACTGGCCGCCCTGGAAGGCGCCGACCCGATCGAATTCCGCCTGCGCTTCATGGAAGACCCCCGTCCCATCGCTTTGCTCAAGGCCCTGGCCGAGCGCGCCGGCTGGCAGCCGCGCCCCTCGCCCATGTCCGGCAGGCCGTCGCGCGGCGTGGTCAAGGGCCGGGGCGTAGCGCAGCACCAGTACGTGCACGGCGCCTTCCCCGGCGTGGGCGCGTCGTGGTGCGCCTGGATCGCCGACGTGGAGGTCGACCTGGACACCGGCAAGGTACGCGTCACGCGCGTGGCGGCCGGACAGGACTGCGGCCTCATGATCAACCCCGACGGCGTGCGGCACCAGGTGCAGGGCAACGTCATCCAGACCGTCAGCCGCACGCTGCTGGAGAGCGTCGGTTTCGACGAGCAAGGCGTCAACACGCTGGAATGGGGCACCTATCCCATCCTCAAGTTCACCGAGCTGCCGCAGGTCGACGTGCTGCTCATGCCGCCCAACGGCAATCCGCCGCTGGGATCGGGCGAATCGGCCTCGGTGCCGGGGCCGGCGGCCATCGCCAACGCCATTTTCGATGCGACCGGCCTGCGCCTGCGCGAAGCGCCGTTCACGCCGGCCCGCGTCAAGGCCGCGCTGGCCGCTGCCCGCCAGGAGGTGAAATGATGAGCCGCACCGCCCGCTGGACCCTGGTCCTGGTCATTCTCCTCATCGTCATCGTCGCCGGCATCGTGGCGCTGGTGTACGAACAGGAGATTCCCCCCGCGGAAGTGGACGCCGCGCAATTCCCGCAAGAACAGATCCGGCGCGGGCAGAACGTGGCCGCGGCCGGCATGTGCGTGGTCTGCCATACGGCCGCGGGCGGCGCCGCCAATGCCGGCGGACACCGCATGGAAACGCCGTTCGGCATCATCGTTTCGACCAATATCACGCCCGACGCCGACACCGGCATCGGCGCCTGGTCGTTCGACGCTTTCGAGCGCGCCATGCGGCGCGGCATCGCCCGCGACGGCTCGCACCTGTATCCGGCTTTCCCTTACACCGCGTTCACCAAGATGAGCGAACAGGACATGCGCGACCTGTACGCCTATCTGATGAGCCGGCCGCCGGTGCGCAACGAGCCCGACCCCACGCGCCTGCCGTTCCCGTTCAATATACGCATGCTGATGGCCGGCTGGAACCTGCTGTTCCTCGACCGCGACCCGGTGGCCCCGGTCGCATCGGAATCGGAGGCCTGGAACCGCGGCAAGTATCTGGCGCAGGCGCTCGGCCATTGCAGCGCCTGTCATTCGCCGCGCAACGCGCTGGGCGCAGAGAAAGGCGGCCGGCACTACCTGGACGGCGGCAGCGCCGAAGGCTGGATCGCACCGGCGCTGAACGCCTCCTCGCGGGCCGCCGTGCCCTGGACCGAAGACGACTTGTTCGCCTACCTGCGCAAAGGCTATTCGGCGCACCACGGCGCGGCGGGCGCGTCCATGACGCCGGTGGTGCGCGAAGGCACGTCGCGCATCCCCGAGGACGACACGCGGGCGCTGGCCGCCTACTTCGCCGGCCAGATGGGCGTGCCCGCGGACGCCACCCCCGAACTGCGCATCAGGCAGCGCGAAGCCGCCGCCGAGGTGGCGGTCAATACGCTGGACAGCACGGGAGCGCGGATCTACAACCGCGCCTGCGCAGCCTGCCACCACCCCGGGCCGGGCGCGCCGGAGATGTTCGGCGGCCAGCCGCCGATATGGCTCGCCACCTCGCTGCGCCTGGACCAGCCGGACAACGTGGTGCGCTACGTGCTGAACGGCACCCAGCACGACGCCGGCAACCCGCGCGAGGGCCACATGCCCGGCTTCGCCTACGCGCTGAACGACGAGCAGGTCGCGGCGGTGGTGCAGTTCATGCGCGAGTCCTTCACCGACCGGCCGGCATGGAACGGCGTGCAGGACACGGTCAAGCGCATCCGGGACGAATATCCGCTGGCGTCGCAGGGAAGGGAGCAATGAAACGGCCCTGGCTGGCAAGATCGCCGGTCAGGGCCGCATGACGGGATCCCTATGTTCAGTTCGCCGCGACCGCCCGCGCCGACGCTTCGGCGGATGCCGCGATGCGGCCGGCCCGCTCGGCGGCTTCCCGTGCCAGCAGCCGGTCCAGCACCGCGCGCGACTGCACACCGCCCGCGTCGATGTTGAGCTTGAGGATCTTGCGGCCCGGGTTCTCGCTCAGGTTGCGCTGCTGCGCCTCCAGCATGTCGAGGTCTTCGGCGAAGATCTTGCCCTGGCCCTCGCGGATGGTGGCGGTGAGCTGGGCGTCGTCCGGCTTGAAGTTGCGCGCCATGCCCCAGAAATACCAGATCGAGGTGTCGGACTCGGGCGTGATGAAGTCCACCACGATGCTGGACGCCTTGAACTCGGCCGGCGCATGGTAGCCGCCCTTGCCCGCGTGCGCCACGCCCACTTCGATCAGCACGTGGCTGGGCGGCGTGAAGCGGCAGATCTGCCAGCGGTCGCAGGGCACGTCGTCGGCCAGGCCGTTGCCGCGCAGCGCCGCGGCCCAGAACGGCGGCGGCATGATGTTTTCCATGTGGCGGCCGGTGACGACTTCGTCGCCTATCGTTTTGGTGGACGGCGCCGACTCCTCGATCTCGGCCTGGCCGATGCTGCTGGCATGCACGTAGGTCTCGTGCGTCAGGTCCATCAGGTTGTCGATCATCAGGCGGTAGTCGCAATGGATGTGGTACAGGCCGCCGCCATAGGCCCACTCGGGACTCTCGGCCCATTCCAGGTGATGGATCCTGGCCGGATCGGCCAGTTCGGCATCGCCGGGCCACACCCAGACGAAGCCGTAGCGCTCGACCACGGGAAAGCTGCGGATGCTGGGAAAGGCCCGCACGCGCTGGCCGGTCATGCCGGCACAGGTGCCGTCGGGATTCATGCGCAGGCCGTGGTAGCCGCACACCAGTTCGCCCTTGTCGATGAACCCCAGCGACAGCGGCGCGCCCCGGTGCGGACAGAAATCCTCCAGCGCCGACACGGCGCCGTCCTGGCCGCGATAGAAAACCATGCGCTCGCCGCAGACCATGCGGCCCAGGGGCTTGCCGGCGATCTCCTCCGGCATACAGGCGACGTACCAAGCGTTTTTAAGAAACATCGGTCTTTTCTCCATGGCCTGGCGGGGCTCGGCCACGATGGCGCCCAGACCCATGGCCTGATTCAAGCTGTATACAGACTGATTGTGCGCCCGAATCCAAAACAGCGAAATATCGGGATAACCCGCATTAATTTTGGGCTATTTATCCGCCTCGGATGAAGTCCGGGGAATTATCTGTATACAGATAGATATGTCCGGCAACGCTATGGCGGCCCGCGGAGCAAGCCTGCGCCGTTGCCGCGTCCTGCCGTTTCTGCATACTATCCAACGCTATCCACAATGCGGTGAACGGAACAGGAGAGAAGCAGCCATGGCACGCCTGATCGGCCTCATAGGGGGCATGAGCTGGGAATCATCGGCGCTCTATTACCGCCTGCTCAACCAGGCCATGCAGCGCCGGCTGGGCGGCCACCACAATGCCGCCAGCGTCATGGTCACGCTGGAGTTCGAGCCGCTGCTGCAGGCCGGCGCGGCCGGCCGCTGGGACGAGGTCGCCGACGCCATCGCGCAGGCCGGCATGCGCCTGAAGCGCGCCGGCGCGGAGTTCTTCCTCCTGACCGCCAATACCGCGCACAACTTCGCCAGCCAGGTGCAGGCGGCGGTGGACCTGCCGCTGCTGCACATCGGCACGCCGACCGTGGCCGCGCTCCAGGCGGCGGGCATCGCGCGCGCCGGCCTGATCGGCACCCGCCACGTGACCGGACCCGGCGCCTACCGCGACTGGTACCGCAGCCAAGGCATCGAACTGGTACCGCCTCCGGATGACGATCGCGCGGCGCTCGACGCCATCATCGCCGACGAGCTGACCCAGGGCCGCATCGACCCGCGCTCGCGCCAGCGGGTGCTGGCCATCGTCGACGGCATGCGGCTCGCCGGCCTGCAGGCGGTCGTCATCGGCTGCACCGAACTTCCCCTGCTGCTGGAAGGCGCGGCCCTTCCGCTGGCCGGCTACGACACCACCCGGCTGCACGCCGAAGCCGCCGTCGCGCTGGCGCTCGATGAAGACGGCGGCTTCGACTGACGCGCGCGCCAAGCGCCGATCCGCATGCCCGCAACCCGGCGAGACCGCTCAGCCGGCCCGGAAGGAGACAGACATGGAACGCCCCTCGACCATCCACCACGCCGCCGCCGACGGCTATACCCAGCAGGCCGACGCCTATGTGCGCGGCCGGCCGGATTACCCAACGCAGATCGACGGCTGGCTGCGCGATGCCGTGGGCCTGCGCGCCGGCACGACCGTCGTGGACCTGGGCGCGGGCACGGGCAAGTTCACGCCGCGCCTGGCCGCCACCGGCGCCACGGTGATTGCCGTCGAACCGGTGCCGAGCATGCTCGACAAGCTCACGGCCGCGTTGCCCGGCGTGCGCGCGCTGACAGGCACGGCCGAGGCGATCCCGCTGCCCGACGCCTCAGCCGACGCAGTGGTCTGCGCCCAGGCCTTCCACTGGTTCGCCCATGCCGCCGCGCTGGACGAGATCCACCGCGTGCTCAAGCCGGGCGGACGGCTCGCCCTGGTGTGGAATATGCGCGATGCGCGCGTGCCATGGGTGGCGCGGCTGGACGCGATCGTCAATGCCTACGAGAACGACGCGCCGCGCTTCTATACCGGGGCCTGGCGCGCGGCCTTCCCGCACGCCGGCTTCGGTCCGCTGGACGAGCGCCACTATCCCAACCGCCACGCCGGCCCGCCCGAGCACGTCATCCTCGACCGGGTGCGTTCGACCAGTTTCATCGCCGCCTTGCCGGAACGGGAACGGACGCAAGTGGACACGCAGCTCAGGGCCTTGATCGACGCCGAGCCGGAACTGCACGGCCGGCCCGAGGTGGCCGTTCCCTACGACACGGCGGCCTTCGTCGCGGTAAAGAACCGCTGACCGCGCCCCGCGCCTTGCGGGGCCGGCGCTCAGGCCGCCGAGCCGTAGACCGTGACGTCCTGCGGCCAGTCCGCAAAGGGCCGGGCCTCCGACACCTGCACGCCGTGCGGCATGCTGCCCATGCGGCGCGCGCCGCCGGGGGTCACGCGGACGGTATCGCCCCAGGCGAATTCGACGCGGCCGTCCGCGGTCGCCACCGAGGGCTTGCAGATGTAGACGCCGTTCTCGGGAAAGCGGGCCTCCAGCGCACGCAGGGTGGCGCCGTAGAAGGGCTCGCCGTCCAGCTTGGTCAGCACCAGCGGACGGTCGTCGCCCAGGCCGCGGCCGTGCAGGATCAGCGACGCCCGCGCGCCGGCCAGCGGTCCGCGGCGCGGCGCGGCGCGGCGCGTCAGGGCGACGGTGGCGTCGATCATCTCGCGCACGGTCACGCCCGGCTTGAGGGTTTCCATCAGCCCGGCATACATCTCGCCGTGCAGCGCCGACAGCTCGGCGATCAGCGGCGGGCAGCGGTTCACCGCCACCACCGGCAGCCGCTGGGCGCGGTAGCCGATCACCGAGGATTCGATCTCGCCCAGGATCAGGTCTCCCTCGCGCAACGGGCGCGCGGTGGGGCGCGTCAGGGTGCGGCCGGGGTTCGCGCCGCTGACCCAGTTGAAGTGCACCGACAGCTCCGAGCCGCGCCGGAACATGGCGTGCATGGTCTCGGCCCACACCACGTAGTCCGGCACGCCGGGCTGGGCGGCGGCGAGCTGGGCATCGAGCGCGCGCTCGACCAGGTCGATCGAGCATTGCAGGACGGCGATCTCTTCTTCGCTCTTGATCTCGCGCACGTCCTGCATCAGCTCGCTGGCGTCGATAAAAGTGGCGTTGGGCACCGCCGCGGCCAGCGCGCGGTAGGTGCCGTGCATGATCGTGCCTTCCGGGGTGCGCGTGCCGCCCTCCAGGCCGCATACGCCGATGCGGCTGCCGTCCAGCCCCAGCTCCAGCAGGCGCTCGCCCATGGCCGCGCCGAACTGGCGGTTCACGGTCCGGACGTCGCTCACCCAATCCTGCACCAGCGGCCCCCAGCGCTCGCGCGCCGAGGTGGCGACCACGGTCACCTCGCCGTCGAGCGGGAAAACCACGCCGATCGAGGTGTCGGCGCCGCCGCCGCAATGCGACAGATAGCGGGTATCGGCCTGCCAGTCGGTGGAGTTGCCGGGGTTGGGCGGGGCGATGATCGCGCTCAATCCTTCGCGCGCCATGAGCTGGCGCACCGCCCGCCATCTGCGGTCGCGCTCGGCCAGGGAGAAACGTCGGTAGGGGTGCATGGGGGTATCGGTCATAAGCAGTCCGGGCGATGCGCGAATCAGGCGGCCGCGCCGTCGGGATGGACGATGGCCATCCAGATGGGCTCCTTGCGGCTGGCGGTGGCCTCCATGGCCTCCTGCAGGCGCGACAGCGGATAGTGGTGGGTGATCAGGTCGTCGGCCTGCACCTGCCCGGAGGCCAGCAACTCCAGCACCATGGCGGTGTCGGCCTTGGTGCACGAGCGGGTGCCGACGAAGCGCCAGCAGTGGTGCATCATGTCGCGGATCGAGAACGGCAGCATGGACATGTTGCCGCCCATGTGCACCAGCGCGCCGCCGGTCGCCAGCGCAGCCATGGCCTGGGCCGTTCCGGGGCCGGAGGGGAAGAAGTCCAGCACCGCGTCGGCGCCGTTGGGCAGCAATGCCTGCAGGCGCTTCGCCAGGCCGTCGTTCTCTTCCCAGTCCGGCAGTTCCTCCAGCGCCACCGTGCGCACCGGCAGGCCGCCGGCCAGCGGCCGCAGCGCTTCCAGCCGCTGCGCCGAACGCGCCACCAGCACCAATTCGCGGGCGCCGAAGAAACGCGCGAACTTGATCGAGGCCGTGCCCATGGTGCCGGTCGCCGCGGTGATGACCAGCCGGCCCGAGGGCGCCATGCCGGTCTGGCTCAATGCGCGCACCGCATTGCCCAGGTCGTGCAGCTTGGCGCCGAGGTCGAAGCTGACGTTGTCCGGCAGCCGGTCGATATGCGTGGCGGGCACGCGCACGTAGTCCGCCAGGCCGCCGTCGTGGTAGCGCTCGTACAGCGGCATCGGGCCGGAGCCGAACGAGGCATGGCCGATCATGGCGGTGGATTCGCACATGGGCTCGCGGCCGGTCAGGCAGAACTCGCAATGGCCGCAGGTCAGATTGGGCGATACCCGCACGCGCTGCCCCAGCAGCGCGCGGTCCACCCCGGCGCCCGCCTCGGCCACCGTTCCGGCGATCTCGTGGCCGAGCGTGGTCGGCAGGTGGCGGAAGCGCCCCTTGGCCAGCAGCTTGGCAATGCCCGGCGCGATGCCGGCGCTGGCCACTTTCACCAGCACGTCGCCGGGGCCGGGTTCGGGCACGGCGATCTTCTCGAGCTTCAGTTCGCCCGTGGCGTAGGCCCGGGCGGCGGTCATCGATGTCATGGATGTCTCTCGTCGTTGTCGGTAGCGGAATCGCGTTCAACCCGCGCGCAGCCGCTCCACCTCGGCGGCGTCGGGCTTGCGGCTCTGCTTGTTGCTTTCGGCCGCCTGCGCCACGTCGTGGCGCGAGGCCAGCACCAGGTATTCGCTGGGCTCGTGGTGGATGCTGGTGAATGCCACGCCATGCGGGATGCGCACGAAATCCCCCGGCTCGATGTCCAGGCAGCCGCGCTGGGTGATCAGGGTGCGGCGGCCGCGTACCTGGTACTGCACCTCGTCGGCGTTCAGGTGGCGCTGATAGACGCGACCGTCCGAGGCGTCGCGCAGTGTTCTGCCTATCCAGACGTGGGCCGAGCGGTATACCCACGCAAGGCCCTGCTGCGCATCGTCGAGCTGGATCACCGACAGGCGGCGCGGATCGCTGCGGGCATTGCCCAGCAGCAGCGCCTCGTCGGCCGGCGCGAGCACGAGATACTGCCCCGGGCCGGCGAGGTCTTTGGAGACCAGTTCGTTGACCACCGCCGGCGTCCACTCGGGGAATTGCTGCTCGAGGTACTCCGAGGCGCGGCTGGCCGGCTGCAGCTCGACCGCGGGCTCGGACACGTAGATCAGCAAATGGATGTCCTGCCGGCCGTAGTTGTCGTGCGCCACCCCGTTGGGCAGGCGCACGAATTCGCCGGGCACCAGGTCGACCGAGCCGCACTCGGTCATCAACAGGCGCTTGCCGTCCACCTGATAGGAGATCTCGTCGGCCCCGGTATTGCGATGGTAGAAGCGCTGCCGGCCGCCGGTCATGGAATGCCGCTCGATGCGCAGGGTGGGGCTTTCGAACACGTTGCGCTGCGGCCCCTTGGCCTCGGTGAACGCGGGCGAATAATGGACGGCCGTGATCGGCGCCGCTTCCGGCGGCTTGACCGAGGACGCCACCGGCTCGGCCAGCAGCAGTTCCTCGCGGCGGGCCAGCACGGTCGGCGGCGCGTCGAACGGAAAGAGATGGAGGTGCTCGTGAACGATGCTCATGCGGTGTCTCGCTTTGTCTGAGGGTTGCCTGCGGGCGGCTGCCGCCGCCTGGGGAAGAAGATCGCGCATCGGAGCGCGGGGTCTGCGCCATGCGCGCTGCCGTCTTCCCAGTGGCGGCATCATGGCCACGCGGCTTGGAGAAATCAAGATGCCAATAATTTTTTTCGGCGCTTATACCGGGTGAATCGAACCCGCTTCGGCGGCCATGAAACCCCTGCGCCAGCTTGCCGAAAAAGTACGATTTAGTGGATTATCTATTTGATTTAATTGAATTTTCACTATGCGGAGGCAAGCGCCTCCCATGCCGCGGTCCATCTCGACGGCCGATCGGCAGGATGAAAAATCCGATAAATAAAACAGATGCCCCATCACAGCAGATTGCTAGGGCTTTCCCCAGGCGCCGCCACGCTCAGGATGCACCCGACGATTCGCCGACGACACTCCGGATGGCCTCGATCAGGGTGCGCGCCGCCGGCGAGGGTTCGCCCGTCGCCCGCATCGTCAGGCCGATGTCGCGCGCCGTGCCCGGCAACGGAATATCCAGCACCACGAGGCTGCCCATCTGGCATTCATAGTGCAATTGCTGGGCGGGCAGCACCGCCAGCATGTCCGAGCGCAGCAGCAGGCCGCGGATCATGGCCAAATCGGCGGTCTCCACGGCCGGCTCGGGCGGCTTGGCGCGGGCCCGCTGGAACAAGTCGTCGAGGATCTCGCGCGCCGGGGTATGGGCGCGCGGCAATATCCATTGCTGGCGTCCCAGCTTGCCCAGGGTCAGGTCGCGGACGCCGGCCAGCGGATGATCGCTGCGCGCCAGCACCACCATGGATTCGGACATCAGCCATTCGCCGTGGAAGCCGCCGGCTGCCTCGGCGCCGCGCAGCCCGCCGAAGATGAAATCGATGTCGCCCGCGCGCAGCCCCGCGGCCAGCGCCTCGTAGGAGCTCTCGTCGGTCATCACCCGCACGCCCGGATGGCTGCGGCTCACGCGCGCCACAGCCTCCGGCAGGATGCGGGCGCGCGCGAACGGCAGTCCGCCCACCACCACCTGCCCGCGTATGCTGCCTTTCACCGCGGCGATATCGTCCGGCACGTGGCGCAGTTCATTCAATGCGCGGCGCACGTGCAGCACGAAATGCTCGCCGCTCTCCGTGAGCTGCAGGCCGCCGGCCGAGCGGTCGAACAGCGCGAAGCCGGCGCCGTTCTCGAGTATGCGGACCGCGGCGCTGACCGCGGGCTGGCTGATGCCGAGCGCGTGCGCGGCGGTAGGCATGTGGCGGTGCCTGGCCAGCGTCACCAGCAATTGCAGGCGGCGCGTGTTGAGCAGGTAGGGCGGCACGCCGGACGGCGGCAGCGTGCGCGGCCGCCCGTGCTGGAGCATGCACCACTGGGCCAGCTCCTCCAGTTCCGCGAAGATCCGCGCATTGCGTTCGAGCACGGCCTTGCCCATGGCGGTGGGAACCATCCCGGAAGCGCGCCGCTCCAGCAATTGCACCCCCAGCGCCTGCTCGATCTCTCGGATCGACCGGGTTACCGCGGACTGGGCCCGGAACAGCGCGGCCGCGGCGCGGGTCGCGCTGCCATGCTGGACGACTGCGGACAGCACGCGCAAATGGGCGAGGCTGGGCAGCTCGGCAAGGCGCTTGGGGTGAGGGGCCACGGTGCAAATGCCATCTTATTTTCTGATCGGCATTATGGCAGCGGGCCGCAGACTAGCGCGTGATGCCCTTGCTTTCGATCAGGGCGCCCAGCATGTCGTAGTCCTTCCTGAGGTTCTTCTCGAATTGCTCGGGCGAGGTCATGTAGGGATCCGCCGAAAGCTCCTTCAGGCGCGCGCGCACGTCGGGCGCCTCGGCCGCCTTCGCGAAAGCCTGGTGGATGCGGGCCACCAGCGCCGGCGGCGTGCCCGCCGGCACGAACAGGCCGGTCCATTGGTGCGGATTGAACTCGGGATAGCCCGCCTCCGCGAAAGTGGGCACGTCCGGCATAGCTTCCATGCGCTTGTCGCTGGTGACCGCGAGCGCGCGCACCTTTCCGCCCAGCGCCTGGGGCACCGCCAGGGTGGCCGAGATCAGCAGCGCCTGCACGTGCCCGCCCACCAGGTCGGTCATGGCGGGGCTGCCGCCTTTGTACGGTGCGTGCACCATGTCGATCCGGGTCATGTCCTTGAACACCTCGAAGAACAGATGGTTGCTGGTCCCCGCGCCGGGACTCGCATAGGAATACTTGCCCGGCGCGGCGGCGGCGAACGAAACCAGCTCCTTGACGGACTTCACCGGCAGGGCCGGATTGACCAGCATGACCAGCGGAATGCGGACCAGCTGGCTGACCGGCTGGAGGTCCCGGAACATGTCGTAGGACAGTCCCTTGTAGAGATGCGGGTTGGCCGGCACGCCGTCGGCGGTCATCAGCAGCGTGTATCCGTCCGGCTCCGCGCGCGCCACGGCGCCTTCGGCCACGGTCCCGCCTGCCGCGGGACGGTTCTCGATGATGACCGGCTGGCCGAAGATCTCGGTCAGGCGCGGCTGAAAGGCCCGGGCAATGATGTCGGTCAGCCCGCCCGGCGCGAAAGCCACGACGACGCGGATCGGTTTGGCGGGCCAGGCTTCCCCTGTCGCGCTGGCGGCGGCGTGGATGGACAGCAGGCTGCCGGCCACGAGCAGACAGGCGAAGTGCCGGGTGCGAACGGACGGAACGGACTTGGGCATGGTTGTCTCCAGTATGGTTGGGCACTGCGTGACACTGCGGTCACTTGCAATCCGGCCTGTGTTCAGGCCGAGGGAAGGAACTTCTCGGCCCGGACCCGGCGTCGATCCACGTCCCGCGCCGCCAGCCATCCGGCGCAGGCCTCGATCATGGGCGGGGGGCCGCACAGATAGACGTCGGGCGCATCGCGCAGCATGTCGTCGCGCAACAGCCCGGTGACATGCCCCGTGGCGCCGGCCCATCCTTCGCCGGAAACGGCGATCCGTTCGATCTCGAGCGGCAGGGCACGGGCCAGTTCTGCCAACTGCTCGTCGGCGAAGAACTCCGCCGCCGCGTTGGCCCCGACCAGCAGCCGGATCGGCGGCGCCGCCTCCGGGCGGCGCGCAAGCTGGCCGAGCATGGACAGAAAGGGCGCCAGCCCCGTTCCGCCGGCGATCATCAGCAGCGGACGGCCGTTCCCGCGCAGGTAGAAATGGCCGGAAGGCGGCGTCAGCTCGAGCGCATCGCCCGCCGCGGCGCGCTGCGCCAGATAAGTGCTCATGGCCCCCTCCGGGACCAGTTTGTGGAAGAACTCCAGGAGGTTCCGTCCGGGCGGATTGGCGAACGAATAGGCCCGCGACACGCCGGCGCCGGGCACCGACAGGTTGGCGTACTGGCCCGGCAGGAAGTCCAGCGGCTGCGCCGTCTCGAGCCGCGTCCTCACGACCGTGGACGAAACGCGCTCGATGTCCGCCAGCCGCGCCTCGATGGACGCCGGCGCGCTCCCGGCCTGGAAACCGGAAGGATAGGGAAGCTCGACCACACAGGACGAACGCGGCAGCATCTTGCACAGCAGCGTCTGCCCCTGGCTGCGCTCGTCGCGCGACAAGGCCTCGTCGCTGTAGTCGTCCAGCTCGAACTCGCCCGCCGTGCACCAGGCCTTGCATTCGCCGCACGCGCCCTCCAGGCAGTCGTGGGCCAGTTGCACCGAGGCGCGATAGGCAGCCTGGTAGACCACCTCGCCGGGCCGGGCGGAGAAGCGCACCGTCCGGCCGTCCTCGAAGATCGCCGTGATGTCATGCATGGTGCGCCCGCCTAGATGTGATAGACATCGACCGTGCCTTCGATCTTCTCGTCGATCATCACGATGCGCTTGCGGGCGATCTTCAGTCCTTCGTCCGTGCGCCGCAGAGTGTAGTCGTAGCGCCCGCCCCGCGTGGCCTCGCCGCGCGGCCCCACGCAATGGACCAGCCAGGACGCCTTGACCTCGATTTCGTCGCCGGATTGCCCTGCGACGAAGATGTTGGTCGTCTGGTGCGCGGTCCGGTCCAGCGGCAGGGATGCGAACGAGTCGCGGCTGCGGATGCGGAACACGCGCTCTTCCAGGCCCAGCCGGGAATCCATGTGCATCAGGCACAGCTGCGTGCGCGGATCGGTGGTCAGGACGTCTTCCGACAGCCAGGCGGGCACGAAGTACTCGACGTCCGGCGCGAACAGGCCGAGCCAGGCGTCCCAGTCCTTCTCGTCCAGGTAGATGGCCTCCCGGGCCAGCAAGGTGGATACCTGCGCGTGCAGGTCGGTATCGACGGCCATCAGCCCCGCTCCTCGTTCATCGCCCGCAGCCAGTGGCGGTAGTAGCCCTGGTAGAAGACCTCGTGGTCCCAGTTGTCGGAAGCCGCGACCGCCTCGCAGCCTATGTCCATCAGCGGCTGGCATTGCGCGCCCGGCACCATGGCCTTTTCTCCCCGGCCGTAGTCGTTCCACCGGCTGAGCCTGGCTTCCCCGCCGACGGCGGTGTCTTCCAACGCGGCGATGTCGTCCGAGGTGGCCATGCCCGTGGGCAGGTAGAAATCCACGAACTTGCGCAGGCGGGAGGCCCGGGCCTCGGGACTTTCGCCGCGCGGCGCGATGCACTGGATGCGGACTTCGGTGCGGTCGGCCGACAAGGGGCGCAGGACGCGGATCTGGGTCGAGGGCTGGTCGAACAGCAGCATGTTGGGAAACAGATAGAGATTGCGCCCCATGCCGACCATCCAGTCCACCTTGCGCTCGTCGAACTCGCGCAGCAGCCGCTCGCGGGCCTCGTACAGCGGCGCGGCCTGCGGCGTCGAGCGCCGCGCCCAGATGCCGATGTGTCCGTTGCCGAAATCCGCGGTGCCGGATTCGACCCTGCCGACGATGCGGCCGGCCTCGGTCTTTTGCGTGCCGGCGCCGCCGCGCGCTTCCTCGCGCATCGTCATCGTGGCGGCGAACACGCGATGGACCGTGCTGACGTGGTAGCCGTCGACGCCGTTCTCGCCGCCCATCTTCCAATTGCCGCGAATGACGTAGGTGGAATCGCCCTCTACCACCTCCAGCCCCTCGGGCGACTGGTCGGCCATCAGGTCTATCCAGACCCGGGCCGGTCCCAGCTGATCCCGCAGCTCGCCCACGTCGGCGCGCAGGCTGCCGAACACGAAACCCCGGTAGCTTTCCACCCGCGGCACGACCTTCAGGCCGAACCCTGCGCGCAGGTTCTCGTCATCGGCGTAGGCGCCGGTCTCCTGGTTCTTGATCTTGATGCAGCGGCCCGTCTCGGCATAGGTCCAGCCGTGGAATCTACAGGTGAAGCTCTTGGCGGTTCCCTTGCGCAAGGGCGCGACGACCGTGCCGCGGTGCGAACAGGCATTGACGAACGCGCCGATGCTGTCGTCCTTGCGGCGGTTGACCACCACGGGCTGGCGTCCCATGTAGCGCGTCACATAGTCGCCGGGCCGGACCAGCTCGCTCTCGTGGCACAGATAGACCCAGCCGTTCTCGAAAATGCGGGCCATCTCGGCCTCGAACAGCTCCGGATCCCGGTAGATGCCGCGATCGACCAGGAACTTGCCATTGCCCGCGTCGTCCAGCACGTACCCGGAGAACCCGGGCCCGCCGGCGGATATCGATTCTTTCATCGTCTCGCTCCACTCGATGTGGAGCGAATCTTAGGTTCGGGGGTAGATATATGTAAAATGAAATGATTGAATCTCTTTCATTCTTCACAAGAATGACAAAGACATGGACAAGCCGCTGTCGCGCAAGCTGGATCTGAACCTGCTGGACCTGTTCGATGCCATCTACCGCACCCGCAACCTCACTGCGGCGGGCAAAGCCCTGGGCTTGAGCCAGCCCGCAATGAGCCATGCGCTGGCGCGCCTGCGCGACATGTACGGCGATCCGCTGTTCGTGCGGCTGGCCAAGGGCGTCGAGCCCACTCCCTTCGCCGACGAACTCGTGGGTCCGGTGTCCCAGGCGCTGCAGATCCTCGCCCAGACGCTGGAAAAGGGCTCCTTCGTGCCCGAGACCGCGCGGCGCGTGTTTCGCCTGGCGATGACCGACATTGGCGAGCACACCTTCCTGCCCCGGCTGATCCGCCATCTCCAGCACCGCGCGCCGCACCTGTGCGTGGAGACGCTCGCCACCAGTGCGAGCCCGGAGGAACTGGCCCAGGAACTCTCCAAGGGAACCATCGACCTCGCCCTGGGCGCCATCAATCCCGACATCGCCGGCGTGCGCAGCCGGATCCTGTTCTCGGATGTCTATGCCTGCGTGGCGCGGCCCTCCACGGTGCCGCGCGGCGCGCTCAGCCTCGCGGAGTTCAAGCGAGCCCGCCACGTGGTGCCGAACGTCGCGGGCACGAATCATTCGATGCTGATCGATCGCATGCTGGTCGCCAACGGCATGAGCGGCCAGGTCGTGGCGCGGGTGACGCACTTTCTGGCCATTGCCGAGCTGGTGGCCGATACCGACGTCGTCGCCATCATGCCGCGCAATCTCGCGCTGTCGGTGGCGCGGCGGTGGAACCTCTGCCATTTCGCCCCGCCGGTGCAGATGCCCGGCTACGACGTCATGGTGTATTGGCACAAACGCCATGACCAGGAGCCGGGCAACACATGGCTGAGGCAGGCGATCGTGGAACTGTTCCAAGGGGGGCCGCAACCTGCCGGCGCCCCGGCAGGGGCGCGCGGCGCATCGGCCGGCTGACTCCGGTCCCGCCAGCCGGCAGGGCGCCCGGGTGCCGAAACCACGGCGAACACGCCGAAAAACGGCTCACGATGACCGGCCGCCACATATAAGGTGGTTCACAAGCCATCACATTTATTTATCGGAATTATGGCGTCCGGGCGCCGGCCGCGCCGTGGCCCGGCCCATGCGCCAGCGCCGGAACCGACGCGTGGCCAGGCTCTCCGGACAGGCCGAAAACCCTTGATTATTGCGGTCGATCACGGGGAAGGGCGGGTTCTCCGAGGCCTTGCCGCATCGTTTCTTTTGGCACACTACCGGCACGCGAAGAGCAAGCGGATTGCATTATCCCGACCTGAATCCCCGTCTCAATCCGCGGGATACCATTTTGACGCAGCACGCTCCCGCGCCGACGATCGCCGCCGTAGCATCCAACCGGCACAGGGCACGCCCGCGCCGGCAGCACAACAAGGAGACATCGTGAAGCCCACTTCCCTCATCCACTCCGCCGCGCGGCGCAGCTGCCTCCGCGCCATCCAGGCGTGTGCGCTCGCCATGCCGCTGGCCGGCGCCCTGGCGCAGCCCTCGAGCGCGTTTCCCGCCGGCCCGGTGAGAATCGTCGTGCCCGGTCCGGCGGGCAGCTCCATGGATCAATCGGCGCGCACGCTGGCCGAACCGCTCGGCCAGATCTGGAACGTTCCCGTCGTCGTAGAGAACCGGCCGGGCGCCGGCACCATGATAGGCAGCGAGGCGGTGGCGCGCGCGGCGCCGGACGGCCATACCCTGCTGTTCACCTCGACCGCTTTCGTGCAGGCGCCCTCGCTGTACCGCAACGTGCCCTACGATCCGCTCAAGAGCTTCGCGCCGGTGGCGCAAGCCGCCGACGCGCCGCTGTGGCTGGCCATCAACGCCGGCATTCCCGCCAGGAGCGTGCGCGAGTTCCTGGCGCTGGCCAAGGCGGCTCCCGGCAAGTACACCTACGCCTCGCCCGGCGCCGGCACCTCGCCGCACCTGCTCGGCGGCCTGTTGGCCAAAGAAGGCAAGGTGGAACTGCTGCACGTTCCGTACAAAGGCACGCCGCCCGCGGTCATGGACGTGGTGGGTGGCCGCATCTCGTCGATCTTCGCCAGCTACTCGACCCTGGCACCCCAGGTCGAGGCGGGCAAGCTGCGCGTACTGGCCATCTCGGGCCCCACGCGCTCGACGCTGACGCCCGACGTGCCGACCATGAAGGAATCCGGCTTCGAGCACTTCGACCTGATCGGCTTCGAAGGCCTGCTGGCGCCCGCCGGCACGCCGGCCCCCACCGTCAGCGCCATCGCCAGGTCTATCGCCCAGGCCGCTGCCCGGCCCGACGTGAAGGCCAAGTACGCCGGCGTCGGCCTGACCCCGGTGAACAGCTCCCCCGAAGATTTCGGACGGCTCATCCAGAGCCAGTACGAGGCCTGGAAGACCATCATCGCCAACGCCGGACTGAAGATCGAATAACGCCGCGGCGCGGCCGCGCGAGCCGTTTCGCGCCGCCCGCCAGGCTCCCCTTTGCAGCCCCCGCATGCGCGTCCCGCCGGACCGCGCAGGGGGACGGCTGCGCCCCGGTCCGGCAGCGCCGCCCGGCCGGTTCCCGATTCCACCAAGCACACGCGCCGGCCCCGCCGGCGCCCGGAGACACTCATGAAAAAATTGCCCAGCCTGCTCGCCGCCGCCGCCGTCGCCGCCATCCCCACGCTCGCCTGCGCCCAGAGCAGCGTCACGCTCTACGGCATCGTCGACGTCTCGGTCGAACACATCAAGTCGGGCAGCAACAAGGCCAACCGCGTGCAGTCGGGCGGGCTGACCCAGTCGCGCTGGGGCCTGCGCGGCACCGAAGACCTCGGCAACGGCATGAAGGCGCTGTTCAATCTCGAAGGCAGGATGAACGTCGACGACGGCACCCAGGTCGGCAGCCTGTTCAACGGCCGCGCGGTACTCGGTCTGTCGGGCCATTGGGGAACGGTGACCCTGGGGCGCGAATTCAACCCCATCTACGACCTCAAAATCCGCTCCAACGCCTTCAACGTCGCGCCCTACAGCACCACCCAGGTGCTGATGGCCGCCGGCGCCTCGCGCACCGACAACGCCATACGCTACGACAGCCCCATCTGGGGCGGCCTGCGCGCCGGGCTGTTCTACAGCATGGGCACCGAGAGCACCACGCAATCCAAGACCGGCCGCCACACCGGCCTGGCCGCCCAGTACCAGAAAGGACCCATCTACGCCGGACTGGCCTGGAACCGCGTGGACCTGCCCGCCGCGGGCGTGCACGCCACCAACGAATGGATGGCCGGCGGCAGCTACGCGCTGGATGCCCTCAAGCTGTACCTGAGCTACTGGACCCTGCGCAGCGACAACACCAGCGCCCCCGACGCCGCGATCAACCTGTGGACCCTGGGCGCTTCCTACGACGTGGCCGCGAACCACCGCCTGCTAGTCAGCATCGGCCTGCTCGACGCCTCCCGGCCCTCGGCCGCCTCCGGCAACGATGCGCGCCAGTTCACGCTGGGCTACGAGTACAGCCTGTCCAAACGCACCACGCTCTATGCCCAGTACGCGCACGTCACCAACAAGAACAGCGCCAATTATCAGATCAGCCGTTTCGCCAACAGCGGCGTCGGATCGGCCGACGTTTCCGATCCGAACGCCTTCCAGCTGGGTATGCGGCACTCGTTCTAGGCCAGCGGCTGGACGGCGGTGGTCTCGTCGAACCAGGCATAGGCGTCGAACTGTTCGGGCAGCGATGCGTAGGCGTAATGGCTGTAGCGCTCGGTCTCGGGCCGATAGATGACCCCGATGAAGCGCTCCAGCCGAGGTTCGGCCAATTGCCGGCGCAAGGCGCCGTGCGCTTGCGCGCGCAGGTCGAGCAGGAAACGCGGCACTTTCGCGCCGTGCGCCAGCGCTTCGTAGCTGCCCGGCAGGGACGGCCGGACCGTCTTGATTTCGAGCGGCCCGTTCCAGTCGGTCGCCGCCGCGACGGTGCCGCGGTGCGTGCCGAAGCCGATGAGCGCGGCGCCGTCGCCGAAGCGTTCGCGGCATAGCTGGCCGATGTTCCATTCGCCGCGCTCCTTTCCCATGTCGGTGGCGGCGGCGTTGCCGATGTGCGAATTGTGCGCCCACACGACCGCCTTGGCGTCGGCTCCGCGGGCCTGCAGCAGTTGCAGCAGCGTCTCGAACATGTGGCTGTCGCGCAGGTTCCAGCTTTCCGCTCCCCCGGCATACATCACGCGGTAATAGCGCTCGGCCGTGGCCACCAGGCGGGCGTTCTGCGCGGCGTCGAGGAACTGCTCGCCATCCTGGCTGGCATAGTCCACGCGCCTGGCGAGAAGCGCCTGCAATTGCGCGACGACTTTTTCCTCGCAGGCCTGATAGCCTTGCGTCAGGACCGCCCGTCCGTAGACGGCGGGATCGTCCTGCCAGGGCGTCAGGCAGGCATAGCGCGCGCGGGCGAGCCGGGCCGCTTCCGGATCGATCCGGTCGAGGTACTCCAGCACCGAGGCCATGGACTCGGCCAGGTTGTACATGTCGAGCCCGTAGAAACCGGCGCGTTGCGCGGGCGGCAAGACCGCATTGTGCTCGCGCAGCCAGCCGACGAGGTCATCGACCTCGCGGTTGCGCCACATCCAGGTCGGAAAGCGCCGGAACACGGGCTCTGCGCGTTTCCGGGGAGGCAGGTGGCGCACGTACCGGTCGATGACCGCGGCATCGGGCCAATCCGCCTCGACCGCCACGATGCGAAAGCCGTGCGCATCGACCAGGCGGCGGGTAATGGCCGCCCGCGCCCGATAGAACTCGGACGTGCCATGGCTGGCTTCGCCCAGCAGCACCACGCGGCAGCCGCCGTAGCGATCGAACAGTTGTCCGAATCCGGGGTCGTCCGGGTCCGGCAGCGGCTCGGCCGCTTCGCGGATCAGTTGTTCGAGGCGCTCCGCCTCGGCGGCAGGGCGGTTGGAGGTATCAGGGACGGTCATCGCACTCTCCGGCTGTCCTGCGCCGCTCCGCAAGCTTCGTGCCGTAGTGGGCACGAAGCTTGCCGGCGAACGTGCGGACTTCCTGGATCGCGATATGCGCACACGTTCTTCTTCCGCACACGACACCCGCTTCGCCGACCGCAAGGACGCGGGCCGCCGGCTGGCGCAACTGGCGCAGCGCTACAGGAATGACGATCCTGTGGTGGTGGCGCTGCCCCGCGGCGGGGTTCCCGTCGGCTATGAAATCGCCGAGGCGCTGCAGGCGCCTCTGGACATTCTGCTGGTCCGCAAGCTCGGCGCTCCCGGGCAGCCCGAAGTCGGCCTGGGCGCCATCGTGGATGGGGCCCATCCGCAACGGGTGCTGAACCAGCACGTCATCGACGTCTTCCGTCCTCCGCCCGGCTACCTCGAAGAAGAGGAGCGCCGGCAATTGCAGCTCATCGAGGAACGCAGGCGCCTATTCCTGCGCGGACGCCCCAGCGTGCCGCTGGCGGGAAGGACCGTCATCGTGGTGGACGACGGCATCGCGACCGGAGGAACGGTGGAGGTTTCGCTCAACGCCCTTGCGCACGTCGACGCCCGCCAAGTGGTGCTGGCCGTGCCCGTCGCTGCGGCCGACGCGCTGGCACGGATGCCGTTGCCGCGCTCGAACGTCCTGTGCCTGCTCGAGCCGGAGCATTTCCGCGCGGTCAGTCTTTACTACGACGATTTTTCGCCGGTTACGGAGGCCGAGGTCGTGGACCTGCTCGACCGCGCGGCCGCGGCGCGCCGGGAAAAATGAGCCGGCGGATGCGCCGCTACGCGTCGCCGCTTCCCGGAGCCGGATCCTGGATCTCCACACCCGGTATGTCGGCCAATATGCCGGACAGGATATCGATGAATTTGTGCACCGGCGCCGGAAGCGACTTGTGCCGGGGCCATGCCACGACCACCTTGCGCCGGATGGCCGGCTCCAGAAGCGCCACGCTCTGCAATGCGCCGCCGAAGAGTTCCGACGACAGGGCCATGGGTGGAATGATGGACAGCCAGCCCGGCCTGAGCGTGATGTGCAGCAGGCTTTGCAGGGAATCGACTTCGAGCTGGGGCCGCAGCGTGAGGCCTTGCAGCCCGAACTGGGCATCGATGAGATTGCGCATGGATTTGTAGCGCGACGGCAGCACCAATTGGAATCCGGCGAGCTCGCGGCCGCTTATGGCCTGCCGTCCGGCCAGCGTGTCGCGGTGCCCGACCACCACCAGCGTTTCGTTCGAGATGTCCCGGGTCTGCATGTTGAGCAGGTCCTGGGTGGTGCTCAACAGCGCGCATTCCAGTTCGCCCGCGATCAGCCAGCTGATCAGGTCGCTGCGATAGCCGTCGCGGGACAGCACTTCGACTTCGGGATACTGCTCGCCGAAGGCTTCCAGCGTCCGCGCCATCACGAACTGATGGAAAGAAGCCTGCGCCCCCACGACGATCTTGCCGCCGAGCCGGTCCGCGCCGCGCGCCAGCACGGCGTCGGCGCGTTCGAGCTCGGTCAGCACGCGGATGCAATGCCGGTAGAACTCATGGGCCAGCGCGTTCGGCGTCACCCCATGCGTGTCCCGCAGGAACAGCTGGACGTCGTGATGCGCCTCCAGCCGCTTGATCTGCTGGCTGATCGCGGGCTGCACGACGTGCAGGCGGCGCGCGGCGCGCGTGATGCTGCCTTCTTCATAAAGCGCGACGAAGCAGCGTATCTGGCGTATGTCCATGCTGGTGGGAAGGCGCTTCTGGTGCCCCATGCGCTCAAGGCATGGGGACGGTCCCCGGGGGCAGGCTCTCCACATGCTCGGCGATCGCTCCCGGCGTGGTCAGCCAGATCTGGTCCCGATGCGCGGCGATGTGATCCAGGATCTGCCGGAGCTGCTTGATGCGATGCGGCTGTCCGGTCATGAACGTGTGCAGGGAAAGGCAATATACCATCGGGTATTCCTTCGACTCCTGAAGCTGCTCATCGAACGCATCGATCGCCATCCGCGTGAACTCCTCGTCGCTCGCCCCGCGATTGATGTAGGCGGGCAAGTCGTTGAGTTCCATCGAGGGATAGGGCACGGCCAGGATCGGACCGTTCGCGGTGCGGAACCACATGGGCTGATCGTCGAACCACCAGTCCAGCATGTACTTCCAGCCCAATTCCTTGAGCAGCTCCGGCGTGTTGGCGCTTTGCGAGATGAAGGGCCCCAGCCACCCGCCGGGCGGCTTGCCCTCGTGCTGCTCGAACAGGGCCTTGACGTCGCTCAGCATGGTCCGTTCGGTTTCCGGATCCATGTCCGCCTGCCGCTCCGAATTGGTCCGGCCGTGCCCGACCATTTCGTCGCCGCGGCGGCGGCATGCGTCCAGGACTTCCGGGCAGACGTCGTAGACCGAGCCGTTGGCCAGCACGGCCAGCGGGAACCCGGCTTTGTCGAATTCCCGGAGGATGCGCCAGACGCCGACGCGGTTGCCGTAGTCGCGGTAGGCATAGCCGCGGTGATAGGGCGCCGACGGCATGGACGTGAAGTCGTTGCCGGGATTGCGCCCGAACTCGAATCCTTCCACGTTCAACGCGAAATAGACGGCCAGGCGCTTGCCTTCGGGCCAGTCGTAGACGGGGCGCGAGACGATGGCGCTGTAATCGTAGCGGTCGTTGCCATGCGAGAACTTCTTCACTTTGCTTCCTCCCTGGTTGCGGGTTCGAGGGCCGACAGCGCGGCCAGCAATGACTGGGTGTCCATGACGTCGGCGTACTTCTCGGCCATGTCGTAGAGGTTGACCGCATGCGAGGTCTGGTTGCGGTCGTAGACGGCGTCTTCCGGCACCGCGACCCGGTAGTTGTACGAGAAGGCATCGACCACGCTGCTGCGCACGCATCCGGAGGTCGAGCATCCGGTCACCACCAGCGTGTCGGCGCCGGTATTGACCAGGTAGCTGGCCAGCGGCGTGCCGAAGAATGCGCTGGGGTGCTTCTTGGGCAGCAGCACGTCGCCTTCGCGCGGCGCGATGGCCTCGACGAATTCGTACCCCTTGGGCGGGATCTGCATCATGGTCGGGACCTTCTCGGTCAGCCGGCCTTGATCGAAGCCGAACTTGGGCGCGACGTGCGGGTACAGCACGGGCCAGTTCCGCTCGCGGAACAGCGCCAGCAGGGCGGCGATGTGGGGGATCGCGTCCCAGGCGGTCTGGCCGCACGAGGTGGCGAACTCCTGCACGGCCTCTTCGAACGGCATCGGCCGCGTTCCGACCGTGCGGTATTGCACGTCGATGATCAGCAGCGCGGGGCGCCGGCCCAGCCCGGACGGACGGCCGAAGCCGGCCAGCCGCGATGCGGCGCGGTCGCGCTCAGGAATGATGGTTTCCCATATGGCGGACATGGTGTCAGGTCTCCTCAGAATGCACCGCGTACGGTGTCGATGATGGCGGCGGCATCGTCCGCCCGCGAGCCGCGCCAGGCGACGTGGCCGTCCGGCCGCACCAGCACCAGCGGCGCGGCGTACAGTTCGGCGGCCTGCGCGGCATCGATGCGCTGTACGTCCAGCGGCACGCCGCGGCTCGCCGCTGCGCGCGCGAATGCGTCGGCCGCGCCCATGGCCGCCGCGTCGAACGCCAGCAAGGTAAAGCCCTTGCCGAACAGATCGATGATGGAGCGTCCCGGCGCGATCCAGGCGTGCGGGGCGCGCGAGCCGGGCCGGGCGGTCTGCACGTAGCGCGAGTACTCGTCGGGCGTGGCCGGCGTGCCGTCCGCGACGCACAGGGGAGAATCCTCGTAGCGATAGCCCATCTGCAGCCCCCAGGACTGCCACTCGTACTCCGTGGCGCGTTTCATCTGCTCGCCGATCTCGCGCCGCGCCGTCTCGGCGCGCCCGGAATCTTCCAGCAGATATTCGCAGCGGGGCGGCGATACCCAGGTCTTGTAATTATGCGTCGAATACGCGGCGTTGCGCACGGCGATCGGCTTGCGTTCCTGCGTATAGGCCGGCAGCAGGGCGGAGCCGCCCCAGCCTTCCAGCATGGCCTGGAGCTTCCAGCCCAGATCGAACACGTCGCCCAGGCCGGTATTCATGCCCATGCCGCCCGTCGGCGACATGGTGTGCACCGAATCGCCCGCGAGCAGCACGCGGCCTCGTCCATACGACTCGGCCACCAGTTCGGCGCGCTTCCACGGCAGGATGGAGACCACTTCGAAAGCGATGCGGTCCGTGCCCAGCGCGCGCAGCACCCATGCCCGCGCGTCGAAGGCGTCCATGTCGAACTTGGACGCCGTGCCATAGACGGTCAGCCGCCAGACTTCGCGGCCGTCGATCACCGTCACGTTGCCCCAGGTTCCTTCCGGCCCGATCAGCAGGAATCGCTCGGCCGGCTTCTTGCCGCACAGCTCGAGCAAACCGGGGCAGGAGAACAGCACGCTCATGGAATAGTTCAGATGGCCCTGCCCTTCCATCTCTATGCCCAGGCCGGACCGGATCGTGCTGGTGCCGCCGTCGCATCCCACCAGGTAGCTGGCGTGGATGGTCAAGGCTTCGCCGCTGCGCGTGTTGGTGGCGCGCACGCGCACCTGTTCGCCGTCCTGCTCGAAGCCTTCGACCCGCGTGTCGACCAGCAGCCTGCTGCGGGGATAATCCCGCAGCGCGGTCTTCAGTACCGGATCGAGCCAGTGCTGCGGGCAGCGCTGCTTCTTCTCGGGCGACCAGTCCGCCAGCGGCGTGGCGCCCAGCGCGGGATACTCGTCCCGCGCCAGGGTATGGCCCGAGAGGCTGGTGCAGAACTCGATGGACAACGCGAAATCGTCGGGGAAACCGCTCTCCCGAACGGCCTGCGCGATGCCCCAGCGCCGGAAGAACTCCATGCTGCGCACGGAGACGAAGCCCGCGCGCGGGTGGGTCACCTGCCCGTCTTCTTTTTCCAGCACCACGCTGTCGATGCCCCGCTGCGCGAGATCGAGCGCGAGGGACAAGCCCACCGGACCGGCGCCGACGATGGCAACCGGGGCAGTCAATACTTTTTCCGTCAAACCGACCATCTCCTTCACTCCACCGTGACCTGGGCGTCCGTCACGACCTGCTTCCATTTCTTGCCTTCCGCGACCATTGCCGCGGTGAACTGGGCGGGCGTTTCATCCACGGGCATGTAGCCCAGCTTGGCGATCTCCGCCTGGACCGCGGGCTGCCGGCTCGCGTGGCGGAAAGCCGTGTTGAGCTTGGCCAGCACATCCTCGGGTATGCCCTTGGGCGCCACCAGCCCGAACCACTCCAGCGACTCGAAGCCGGGATAGCCGCTCTCGGCCAGGGTGGGAAGATCCGGGGCCAATGCGTTGCGTTCCGAGCTGGTGATGGCGATCGGCCGCAGGCCGCCATCCTTCATGTGCGGCAGGATGTGGCCCAGCGCGATGAATGCCATGTCCAGGTGATCGCCTTCGAGGTCGGTCAGGACCTGGGCGTTGCCCTTGTAGGGAACGTGGACCATGTCGATGCCGGCGCGCGCCTTCAGCAGCTCGCCGGTCAGGTGGATGATCGAGCCCACGCCGGCCGAGCCGAAGCTCAGGCGGCCGGGCTTGGACTTGGCCAGCGCTACCAGTTCGCCCAGCGTGCGCACGGGCAGCTTGCTGCTCACCGTAAGAACCAGCGGCCCCCTGACGGCGCGGCTCACCGGCTGGAAAGACGCCTGCGGGTCATAGGGCAGCTTCGCATACAGCGCCGGCGCCACCGCCAGCGTGCTGGTGCCCCCCCACAGCAGGGTATAGCCGTCCGCGGCCGCCCGCGCGGCCAAGCCGCCGCCGAGCGTACCGCCCGCGCCCGGCCGGTTGTCGACGACGACGGTCTGCCCCAGCTCGGGCGTGATGGCCCGGGCGAAGATGCGGGCCGTGACGTCCGTCGGCCCGCCCGCTGCGAACGGCACGATCAGGGTCACCGGCCGATTGGGATAGTCGGTCGCCCAGGCCGCCGGTACGGCAGCCGCCGCCAGGGTGCAGGCCAGCAATGCGCGGACGTGGCAGCGCCACGCCGATTGGAAAGCGTTCATGCAGTTCTCCGGAAAAGGCACGGCGCACCGCCGTGCCGGGTGGAAGGTGGAACAGGGCCTGGCGGCCCTAGACGGGAATGCGGTTGGCCCAACCGCCGTACAGCGTTTCGCCTGGCCCCGGCGGGGCGAGGTACTCCTGGCCGCCCGCGGCGCGCACCAGCGCCCATGCCAGGCAGAGATTGGAAGACAAGGCGGGCTTGCCGGTCAGCTTCGAGACTTCGACCAGCGCCCTGAGCGTGGGCATGCCGGTTCCGGTGAACATGATGGCGTCGGCGTCCTGCCAGCGCAGCGCCGAGAACGAGGACATGGCCATCGGCGTGGTAATGCTGTAGATATCGCGCGTATCGCTGGTGTCGAGCGCGACCGAGGCGCAATCGACCACGTCCAGCCCGCAGGCTTTCCAGTAGTGCTTGCTGGCCTCGACCAGGAAGGGCGGATAGGGCGCGAATACCGCGATGCGCCGGGCGCCGAGGTGCGCCAGCGCCATGCGCAGCGCCTGCGCCGACGAAATGATCGGATAGCCGAAGCGCTCCGCTGCCGCATCCAGCGCCCGCTGCTCCGCCTCGGCCCCGACCAGGTACGAACTTCCGGTGCAGGCGTAGCCCAGCACGTCCAGCTTGGCCGTGTCATAGGCTTCCAGGCTGGCAGGAAGATTCGCCAGGTAATCGACCAGGCGCTGGCCGGAATCGCTGCGGCTGCCCTGCAGGCGCGTCACCAGCATGGAGAAGCCGGGCGGCAGCAATGCGGACATTTCCGGTTCGACCACGGGATTGGCCTGCGGAACCGCCACGCCCAGCACGGCGCCGTTGCCGTACTCGCGCACAGCCGCCGTGCGGGCGGCCGGTTCGTTGTTTCGGGACACTGCGGATACCACGTCGCTCATGACATTCCTTCGCTCGAGAGTCGAAGAAATTATCGGTACGCGGGCTCGGCGCAACAATTAACTTCGATTGATGGGGGGTATCACGGCAAGCATCGTCCGCCGGCCGGCATCGCGGCCGCGTGCTACGCGCTCGCCGCGCGCTGCGCCTCGATCAGTTCCATCACGTGCAGGGTCAGCCGCGTCGTATGGCTGCGCATGGCCAGGTAGGCCTGCTCGGGCTGGCCGGCCAGCACGGCTTCGACGATCTTCTGGTGCTCGCGATGCGACACCTCGAAGCGCCGCTCCACGCCGCCTTGCGCGGCGCGCACCGGCGAGAGCCGCTCCCGCAGGTTCTCGACGGTGGCGACCAGCGTCTGGTTCTGCGCGCCTTCGCACAGCAGTTGGTGGAAACGCGCGTTGAGCGCCAGGTAGGCCTCGGTGTCGCCGCGCGCGGCGACTTCCTCGGCTTCTTCGTGCAGCAGTTCCAACTGCCGCCGCTGCATCGCGCTCATGCGCTGGGTGGCGATGCGGCAGCACAGCGACTCCAGTTCGCACATGGCCTCCAGCATGTCGGCCAGCTGTTCGGCGCTGACGCTGGCCACCACTCCGCCGCGGCGCGGCACCAGCTCGATCAGGCCACGCGCGTTGAGCAGCCGCAAGGCTTCCCGTATGGGGGTGCGCGAAACCTGGAAGCGCTCGGCCAGGGTGGGTTCCTCCAGACGCGCGCCCGGCGCGAGCAGGCCCGACATGATTTCGTCGGCGAGCGATTGGCTGATGCGGGCGGCAATGGTGGTCACGGAATCGTCCTGTCTGGTGAACCGAGCAAGAGCCCGAAATTATACGGGTTCACCCATGGATCAAAGACATTTCCCCATGAAATATATCCATTAATTCATTTATGGATACACCATAAGAAATGTGAGTACATGACCGGCTAATGGCCGGAGCTCTGTTTTGACGTCTCCCGTGCTGCGTCGACATCCCCATTCAAGCGCTGCCACAAGCATTTTCATTCGCTCTCGCGGCCCATCAAATAATTTTCCCTTACCCGTTGACGTGTATACACACAACGCTTAAAGTATTCAAAACAACGAAATAAAAAAACAACCTATTTCCCAAGAACTACCCGAAGGAGTCCTCCCGTGATCTGGCACAGCCTGGCAACCTATCGCGCCGACGGCATCGAACGCACCGGCCTGGTCGTCGATAACGCCTTGTACGACCTGGCCGGCCTGGCCCAGCTGGCCGACGTCGACCCGGTGCGCGTCGCATCCGGCATCGGCGCCATGCTGGCCGACTGGGACGCCACGGCGCCCACGGTCGCCGGCCTGGCCGAATGCGTCCCCGGCCTGGTCTCGCGCGGCATGCTGCGGGCCCAGCCGGCCGGCGCCCGATACGCCATTCCCTACCAGCCGCGCCGCATCTTCGCGACGGCCTCGAACTTCTACGAGCATGCCGACGAAATGGGCACCAAGCTCGCCGCGCGCAGCGAAAGCCAGCCCTACATCTTCATGAAGGCCGAGACCAGCGTCGTGCCCACCGGCGCGGCCGTCGTGATGCCGCCCGAAACCAGCCGCCTGGACTGGGAAGTCGAACTGGCCGTGGTGATCGGCAAGACCTGCCGGCACGTTCCGGTCGAGCAGGCACTGTCGGTCATCGCCGGCTACACCGTGTTCAACGACATCAGCGCGCGCGAACTGAACCGCCGCACCGACTATCCGTTCTCGCACGACTGGTTCCGCGGCAAGAGCTTCGACACCTTCGGGCCGATGGGGCCGTGGCTGGTGCCGGCGGCGTGCGTGCCCGATCCGCAGAACCTGCGCATGAAACTCGCCGTCAACGGCGAAACCATGCAGGACGGCAGCTCGGCCGAGATGATCTTCTCGATCGCGGAGCAGATCGCCTACCTGTCCCGCATCCTGACGCTGCATCCGGGCGACCTGATCGCCACCGGCACGCCCGACGGCACCGGCATGGGGCGCGGCATCTACCTGAAGCCCGGCGATACGATGGTGGCTTCGATCGAAGGCATAGGCAGCATCGAGAACCCCGTCGTGGCGGAGCAGCGCTGAACGCGCCCGCCATGACGGCATCCCCGCCAACCGGACACCGCCCAGCGAGACGACCGTGACATCCACCGCCCCCACCCCCATCCGCACGCGCAAGCTCGGACACCTGGTCCTGCTGGTGCGCGACCTGGAGGCCTCCATCCGCTTCTATACCGAAGTGATGGGCCTGCGCGTCTCCGACCGCATCGCCGACCAGATGGCCTTCCTGCGCGCCGGCGAAGACCACCACGACCTGGCGCTGGCGCGGCTGCCCGACGACGCCCCCGACCGCGACGACCTGCCGCGCTATACGCGCCCCGGCCTGGAGCATTTCTCGTACTACGTCGATTCGGTCGAGGAAATGCGCCGCGCCGTTGACGTCGCCCGCAGCCTGGGCGTCACCATCGAACGCGGCATCGGCCAGCACGGGCCGGGCGGCAACTGGTTCCTGGTCTTCAAGGATCCGGACGGCAACAACGTCGAGATCTACACCGACATGGACCAGATTCCCCAGGATGCGGACCACCGGCCGCAGACCTGGGATCGCAACCTCGAATCGTTCGACCGGCACAGGCTGGCGCACTTCGTGGTCAAGCCGCCCGCCGCGGTGCTTGCCTCCAAAGAAAGCAAGAAAGACTGAGCCAGGGCCGCCGTCCGGCAGGGCGGCGGCATTCCACCCCGTTTTTCCGCCATCCGCGCGCCTCCCCGCGCGCGGACGGACCCGCTCATGCCTGCGCCAGGCAGTCCCCGGCGCAGGAGCGCGCAGAGCTGCCGCCCGCGGCAGCGCAACGATTTGATCCACCACAATGGCAACACGATGAAGGAGTCCATGGAATGAAACCCACCCTGCAGTGGCTGCACCGTTTCTCCTGCGGCATCGCGCTGGCCGCGTGCAGCGCCGCCCCCTTGTCCGCGCACGCCAACGAGGCCTGGCCCGCCAAGCCGGTCACCATCGTCGTGCCGTTCGCGCCCGGCGGCAACACCGACATGATCGCGCGCATGATGGCCGAGCGCCTGGGCAAGGTCTTCGGCAAGCCGTTCGTCGTCGACAACCGCGGCGGCGCAGCCGGCCTGATCGCCACCGAATACGTGGCGCGCGCCCCGGCCGACGGCCATACCATCCTGATGGCGACGATGACGCAGATCGTCACGGCGCCCATGACCAACAAGATCCGCTACGACCCGATCAAGGACTTCGCGCCCATTCTCAACGTAGGCGGCAACCCCTTCGTGCTGGCGCTCAATCCCCGGCACGGTTTCCGCACCGTGACCGATCTGGTCGACTATGCCAAGAAGAACCCGGGCAAGCTCAACGTCGGCCATGCCGGCACCGGCACCCTGACGCAGCTGTCGGCGCTGCTGTTCCTGCAGCGCACCGGCGTGCAGGCCACGCTGGTCCCGTACCGCGGCGGCGCGCCCGCGCTCGCCGACGTGCTGGCCGGACAGATCGACATGTACAGCGCCAGCGTCTCCGAAGTGCTGCCCTATGCCGCCACGCCGGAGAAGCTCACGCTGCTGGGGGTGTCGAGCGACAAGCGCCTGCCGCAGCTGCCCGCGCTGCCGACCATCGCCGAGACCTACCCTGGCCACGACGTCGTGACCTGGAACGGACTGGTCAGCCCCGCGGGCATGCCCAAGGACGTGATCGCCAGGCTGGCCGAGGAAAGCCGCAAGATCGTGGAAGAAGCTGGCTTCCGGACGCAGCTCGAGAAAGCCGGCATCACGCCGCTGGGCGAAATGCCGGACGTGTTCGCCGCGCGCATCCAGGCCGAAACGGCGAAGTGGAAGCCCGTGATCGAAGCGGCGGGAATCCAGCCGGAGTAAAGCGGCGCGGGACGGCGCGCTAGCGCGCGTCGCGCCATTGGGTCAGCCCCATCAGCTCCAGCGTGGAACGCCCTTCCTGCAGGGCCTGCATCATGGCGGCCTCCTTGTCGGCGCGGCGCTGGCCCTGGGCCAGCGTATCGGCCACCCGCGCGGCCGGCAGCACCAGCACCCCGTCGTCGTCGGCCAGCACCAGATCTCCCGGCGCGACCGGCGTGCCGGCAAAACCGATGGGCTTGCCCACGGAAGGCGCGCTCGCCTTGATGGTTCCCCGCATCGAAATCCCGCGCGAGAAAACCGGGAAGCGGCGGGCGGCGAGCGCCGCGATATCGCGCACGCCGCCGTCGATGACCAGGCCGGCGACGCCCGCGGCCTCGGCCGCCACCGTCAGCACCTCGCCCCAGTAGCCGGCAACGAAGCCGCCGGTCGACACCACCAGCACGCTGCCGCGCGGCGCGCGCTCCATCGCGATGTGGATGGCCAGGTTGTCGCCCGGCGAACACTCGAGCGGATAGGCCGGGCCGGCAACGGCCGCGCCCGGCCAGACCGGACGGATGGCCGGATCGACCGAACTGCCGGCCAGGCCCGAGGCCTCGTGCAAGGTGGACGTTCCCAGCTGCCGCGCCTGCTGCAGCAGCGCCGCGTCGTACGAAGAGGGATGGGTCATCATGATTTCCTTTGAAGGGTGTGGTAGCCCAGCGCGGCGCGCGCCTCGCCCAGGGTCGCGCCCTGCGCGATGCGTTCGCGGATGCCCGCCTCGGCGGCCTCGATCCGGCGCGCGGTCTCGGCCACTTCGCGGGCGCGGCCGCGCGGCACGATCACCACGCCGTTGGCGTCGGCCACGACGATGTCGCGCGCGGCCACGCGCACCGTTCCCACGGTTACCGTGGCGTTGACCGACTCCACCTGCACGCGGTCCTTGCCCGTGCGCATGAAGCGGCCCGCCGTGAAAAGCGGGTAATTGTCGCCCAGCGCCCGGCCCACATCGCGGCACACGCCGTCGATCACCGTCGCCGCGATGCCGCGCAGGCCGGCGTACTGGGTCAGGATGTCTCCCCACACCGTGCAATCGGCGCGGCCGTCGTTGTCGAGCACGATGACGTCGCCCTCGGCCACGTCGTCGATGAAATCGCCCACGCTGCCCGCCGGCACCGTGGCCGGCACGTACTGCACGGTATAGGCCGGACCCACCACCGTCTGCGGATAATCGGCCAGCGGCATGATGCCCAGGGCCTGGCCGTGCAGGCCGAGCTTATCCATGGCATCGGAAACGGCGGGGGTGTCCAGCCCGGCGAAGAGTTCGACCAGTTCGCGGTCGCCGGCGCTGGCCTTGCGGGGATTCGTCATATCGGTTCGTTCCATGGATGGGGGTTCAACGGGCGCGTATGGCCTCGAATTCCTTGTCGTGCATGACCTCGGCCACGGAACGGCCCGCCCGCACGGCGGCCACCATGCCGTCCTGGCGGCGCGCGATGCGCTCGCCCAGGTCGAGCACTTCCTCGATGCGCGCGGCCGGCACGAACACCGTCCCGCAGCGGTCGGCGATCACGTAATCGTCCTCGCGCACGGTCACGCCGGCCATCTGCACCGGCTTGCCCGAATCGAGCTGGACCACCCGGTTGCGCGCGCTGATCATCGTCACGCCGCGGCCATACACGGGATAGCCGATCGATTCGCTGCCCTCGATGTCGCGGCTCAGCCCGTCGATGACCGAACCGCGGACGCGCTTGACGTGCGCGGCGTTGGCCAGGATGTCGCCCCAGCACGAGATGCCGTCCGCGCCACCGGCGATGACCAGCACCCGGTCGTCGGCCGCGACCGCGTCGATGACCGGCGAGATCAGGTGCACGGTAGGCTGGCTGCCGGTCTTGGGGCCGAGCTGGATGGTGCTGGCGCGGCCGACGACCTTGGGGCAGTCCCACAGCGGCCGCAGGCCGTAGGTGGCGCCGGGCAGGCCGAGAAAATCGAGCGCGTCGGACACGGTGTTGGTGTCGAGCGAGGCAAGGCGGTCGAGCAGCGAGGGCGAGGGCATGGCCAAGGGTCTCCGTTAGGCGTCGGGCAGCATGGTGATGCGCCCGCCCGGACAAGTAAATTCGCCGGACCGGATCTCGCTGATAGGCGAATCGGATCAGTGCCCGCGCCGGCGATGCGGCCCCGCATGCGGCATGCCCCGACAGCTATACTGCCTGCTCTTGCGCCAGCCCCCGCGATGCGGCACGACCATGAGCGGCACCATAGACTTCCGCCTGATACGCCAGTTATGGATGTTCCTCGCCGTGGCCGAAGAGCAGCATTTCGGCCGCGCCGCGCGCCGGCTGAACATGACGCAACCGCCGCTGACCGAACAGATCAAGGTGCTCGAGCAATCGCTCAAGCTGCAGCTGTTCGAGCGCTCGCGGCAAGGCACCCAGCTCAGCCCCGCCGGGGCGGCCATCCTGCCGGCCGTGCGGCAATTCGCCAGCCAGGTGGAACGGCTCGAGCGCGTCGTGCGCGAAGTCGCGGCCGGGCAATCCGGCGTCCTGCACGTCGGCGCCATTACCTCGGCCATGCTGGAAACCGTGCCGCCGGTGCTGGAAGCGCTCAGGCTCGCCCATCCCCTCCTCACCGTGTGCGTACAGGAAATCGACAGCGCCGACGCCGTTCCCGCCCTCGAAGCCGGCGAGCTCGACCTGGCCTTCGTCCGCCTCGACGGCGAAGTCGGCGGCAACATCGCCACCCTGCCGCTCGCCGAAGACCGGCTCGCCGTGGCCATGCCCAAGGACCATCCCCTCGCCGCGCTGCCCCGCGTGCGGCTGCGCTCGCTGGCTGACGAACCGCTGGTCATGTTCGCGCGGCAGGTCAGCCCGGTCTACTTCGACATGCTGACCGCCACCTGCCGCGCGCATGGCTTCGCCCCGCGCGTCCTGCACGAAGTGCGCTCGGTCGCCTCGCAGATCGCCTATGTCGGCTGCGGCCAGGGCCTGGCCCTGGTGCCCTCCGGCATGCGCAAGCTCGCGCCGGCGCATGTGGTGGTGCGGCCGTTGAAGGAACGGGTGATGGTGGTGACCGCGGCGCTGGCGTGGAACGTGAACCGTGCCCACCCGCTGGTGGAGGTGGTGGTGGACCAGGCGCTCAAGGCCCGGCGCAGGCCCGAGGCGCTGGGGTAGCCGGTAAGGGAAGGGTCATGATTCGTCCCGGGGAGCAGGGCCGGGCAGGTCTTGTTCAGTAACCGGCGCGGGCGAGGCGGCCTGGCCGTCTACGCCGGCGCGCTGGCGGGACGAGAACATCGCGCCCCGGGCATCGACGACCGGCGCGAACGCCCGCAGACCCGAGCGCCCCGGCGTATTGACGTAGACCGCCTCCATGCCGCCGCGCATGAAATAGGCCTCGTGCCAGAAACCGGTGCCCTTGGGATCGCGCAGGAACTGCTTCCACCAGAGCCGATGCGGTTCGCTGCGCGACCATCTTTCCAGGCTGTCGAAATCGCGCCAATACTGGCGCATGCCGATGTGCGGCGGGAACAGCGAATACACGATGTTCTCGTGCCCGAGCAGGCCTTCGGGCCGCGCCTGGACCGCGGAGGCGATCTTCGGACCGAAACCGAGCAGGGTGGCAATGCCGCGCAAGACATTGACCCGCATGCCCAGATATACGACGACGAGATCGGGATAAGCGGATAGGTCGATGGTTTCGCGGACGAGGTTCGAGGTGCTGGCCATGGGACGCTCCTGGAGGCTCGAGGCGGGAATACGGATGATAGGGGGAGACGGAGACAAAAGTTTTTCTTCGCAGAGTACGAAACATTTCCAGGCCCGGAGCATTTTCTTCTTTTCACATATGTGAAATCTCTTTCACACCTATGAAGAACCGTCCAGCCGGGCGCAGCCCTCGGGATAATCCTCCGCACCAGTAGCGCGCCATGCAGCGCCCAGCGGAGACCCCCATGTCCACCCCTCACATCGTCATCGACAAAAGCAGTCCCATCTGGCGCGTCACCATCGACCGGCCCGACGTCAAGAACGCCCACGACCTCCAGACCTTCAAGGAACTGGTCGCCGCCTTCGACGAAGTCGAAGCCGACCCCGCATGCCGCTGCGCCGTGCTCACCGGCGCGGGCGGCTTCTTCAGCGCCGGTCAGGACCTGCGCTTCACCGCCCAGGCCGACGCCATGGACATCGATGCCTATGGGCGCTGGAACGTCGCGGCGCGGCAGCGCATCCAGCGCAATTTCAAGCCGGTGGTGGCGGCCGTCAACGGGCCGGCCATCGGCGGCGGCGTCTATCTGGCGACCGCCTGCGACCTGGTGGTTTCCGTCGACAGCGCCTTCTTCCAGATGCGCGAGATCCAGGCCGGCAACCATAGCGGCGGCGCCTTTCTCTTCACGGTCGGGCGCGCGCGCTCGCTGGAACTGTCGCTGCTGGGCGGGCGGCTACCCGCGCCCCAGGCGCTGGAATGGGGGCTCATCAACCGCTGCGTGCCGCGGGAGGACTTCGACTCGACCGTGGACGAGCTGGCGAACGCGCTGGCCGAGCTGCCGCCGCTCGCCATCCGCTACACCAAGAACGCCACCAATCTGCTGCTGGACATGGCCGGCTTCAGCAATCACATGGAAGCCGGCGCCCCGATGCAACGCTATCTCGGCCTCACCCCGGACGGCCGCGAAGCCAAGCGGGCCTTCAACGAGCGCCGCAAGCCCGCCTTCACCGGCCGGTTTCCCCGCCCCGCCGACTGACCCGTCTCTGGAAAGCCAAACTATGTCGCAGCCTCTCGCCGGCTATCGCGTGGTCGATTTCACGCATGTGCTGTCCGGCCCCATCGCCACCAATTTCCTGCGCCTGATGGGCGCCGAAGTGATCAAGATCGAATCCGCCTCGGGCGATACGATGCGCAACTACGGCGGCGTGCAATACACGGACGGCATGGGACCCTCGTTCGCGTCGGTCAATGCCGGCAAGAAATCCATCGTGCTCGATCTCAAGCGCGATGCCGACCTCGCGGTCGCGCGGCGGCTGATCGAGCAAGCCGACGTCGTCACCGAAAACTTCCGCCCCGGCGTCATGGACAGGCTAGGCCTGGGCTACGAGGCCTGCAAGACGCTGAACCCGCGCGTCGTGTTCTGCTCGATCTCGGGCTACGGCCAGCGCGGCGCGGCGCGCGGCCAGCCGGCCATCGACCAGATCATCCAGAGCACGTCCGGCATGATGAGCCTGAGCGGCGAGCCCGGCAGCCCGCCCACGCGCATCGGCTTCCCGGCGGTCGATACCTATTCCGGGCTGCTCGCCGCCTTCGCCGTCGTCTCGGCGCTGCTGCAGCGCACGCGCAGCCAGGCGGCGCAGCAGATCGACGTCGCCATGTACGACGCCGCCCTGGTCATGATGGTCTCCATGGCCGGGCCCCACCTGCTGACCGGCAAGCGGCCCGCCAAGCAGGGCAATCGAGGCTACAGCATGTCGCCCACGGCCGACACCTTCCCCACCGCGCGCGGCCACCTCACGCTGGGCGCGGTGCGCCAGGAGCAATTCGAAGGCCTGTGCCGCGTCATCGGCCGCACCGAGCTGATCGGCGATCCGCGCTTTCGCAGCCGCGCCAGCCGTTTCGAGCACGGCGACGCGCTGCAGGCCGAAGTGCGCGCCGCGCTGGCGAGCCGCGCCGCCGCCGACTGGGCCGAGCTGCTGAACGCCGAAGGCGTGCCCGCCGGAGAGGTGCGCGAGTTGCCGGAAGCCCTGGACCAGCCGCACCTGGACGAGCGGGGATTGCTGCTCGCGCTGGCGGGCGCAGCGGGCCAGCCGCTGCGGATACTGAACGCGGGCTTTCGCTATGAACACGACGGCCCCGGCGTGGACGCCCCGCCCCCGGGGCTGGGGCAGCACACGGCCGAGATCCTGGCCGGCCAGGGATACGGGCCGGACCAGATCGCCGCTTTCCTGGACAGGCAGCGCGCCCCGACGTGAGGCGCGGCCTGTCCGCAACCATGCATACAGAAGAACCGAAGGAGACCCTGAGATGAAACTTCCCATCCTCGCGACCATGCTGTGCGCGCTCGCGCTTTCGTCCGCCCGCGCCGCGGAGCCCTACCCGGCCCAGCCCATCCGCCTGATCGTGCCGTTCGCGGCCGGCAGCACCAGCGACGCCTCGGGCCGCATCGTCGCCCAGCAACTGGCGGCCAAGCTGGGCCAGCCGGTGACGGTGGACAACATGCCGGGCGCCGATGGCCGCATCGGCATGATGGCGGCCAAGCACGCCCCGGCTGACGGCTACACGCTCGTGCTGGGCAGCTGGACCAACCTGACGGTCAATCCGATTCTCGTCAAAGACCTGCCCTACGATCCCCTGAAGGACTTCAAGCCCATCGCCGGCGTGACGCGCAGCATGCTGGGCATCGCCGTGCCCGCCAATTCCCGCTTCAAGACGCTGGCGGACCTGGTCGCGGCCGCCAAGGCCGATCCCGGCAAGCTCAACTTCGGCAACTTCGCCTGGGGCTACCGGCTGGCCAGCGAGTGGTTCGCCAATATGGCCGGCGCGCGCTTCACGCCTATCTCGTACAAGTCCACCAGCCAGATGAATGCCGATCTCATAGGCGCGCAGATCGACGTGGCCATGGACGGCGTGGCCTCGCTGAGCCCGTCGCTCAAGGGCGGCAAGCTCCGGCTGCTGGCCGTGACGGGAGAAAAGCGCCACCCGGAATTCCCGGACGTGCCCACCATCAAGGAAAGCGGCTATCCCGAGTATGCGATCTACGGATGGTCGGCGCTCATGGCGCGCAGCGAGGTCGACCCGGCCATCACCCGCAAGCTGGTCGATACCATGAAAGCGGTGCTCGACTCCTCCGTGGTACAGACCTTCGCGGAGCGCGGCGGCTCCGAACTGCTCAAGCGCGATCCCGCGCAAATGCGCACGTTCCAGGAGCAGGAAATCGAAACCCTGCGCCGGGTTGCCGCCCAGGCCGGGCTGTCGGCGCAATAGCGGCCGGTCAATGCCCGAACTTGTACGGCAACGCCTCCATATGCTTGCGATGCAATTCGACCACGCGCTGCAAGGCCTGCAGGAACTCCAGCTTCCTGGCGCGCAGCGTCGCGATGCTCGCGCCTATGCCCAGCGCCATCGGCGGCTGGTGGGCGGGCGCGGCCAGCAGCACGGTGATGATGCCCGCGCCCGGGGTCGAGACGCCTTCGCTATAGGCATATCCCTGCTCCCGGTACTCGCGGATGCGCCGGCCCAGTTCGGCCATGCTCATCCGGTGCTCGGGCGGCTCCTGCGCATTGATCCGGCCGGCCAGGGCCCAGAGTTCGGAAGGGGGCTTGAGCGACAGCAGCACCGTGCCCATCGCCGAGCGCAGCAGCGGCCGCAGCGCGCCCGGCGCGACGTCGGGCCGATGCAGCGCGTCCTTGCCGCGCACGACGTGGATGTACTGGACGTAGTGGCCGCTCTGTATCCCCAACGTGGGCGTGCCGCCCGTCTGCTCGCGCATGTCGTACATCAGCCGCGCGATCGTGCCGTCGCTCATCAGCGCATCGTTGACCCAGATGCCCAGCAACGCCGCCTTCACCGTCGGCACGAAGGTCCGTTCGGCGTGCGCGTAGTCGAGATAGCCCATCTCGCTCAGCGTGCGCAGCAGCGCGAGCGTGCTCGACGGCGGATAGCCCAGCTTGCCCGCGATCTCGCTGAGCGTGGCCGGCGCCTTGCGCCGCGCGAAATACTCCAGGATCTCTATGGTCCGCTGAGCCGACTTCACCTTGGGCGCCATCCGCCTCCTCCACCGCCGCCGCGTCCGGCCAAGGCCGACGCGACACCGGAAATACTGTTCTTCTCACCAGGCAGGAAACATGAAACTCGCCACCATTGAACGCAACGGCCGCCAGAGTCCCGCGCTCTTCCTCGACGACGGCCGCATCTGCGACCTCCAGGCCGTCGCCCAGGCCGCCGATCCGGCATCGCTGCCCTTTGCGCTGCCGCGACGCGGCGACCTCGCCATGCCGGACCTGGCCGCGGGCGGCGCCGCGACCTGGGACTGGTGCCGCCGCCTGGCCGGCCAGGCCGGCGCCGCGCAGGTCCAGCCGGGCAGCTACCGGCTGCTGGCGCCCGTTCCGCATCCGCCCAAGAACATCTTCTGCCTCGGGCGCAATTATAGGGAGCACATTCAGGAAGATAACGTCTCGCGCAACCTGAACACCGACGTTCCCGAGCATCCGCAATTCTTCACCAAGCCCTGGACCTCCATCGCCGCGCACGAGGAACCGATCCGCTACGACACCCGCGTCACCCGCCGCCTGGACTACGAGGTCGAACTCGCCGTAGTGATCGGCAAGGGCGGGCGGGACATTCCCGCCGCCGAAGCGATGGACCACGTATTCGGCTACAGCATCCTGAACGACGTGAGCGCGCGCGACCTGCAGAAGCGCCACGACCAGTGGTTCAAGGGTAAGGCGCTGGACGGCAACTGCCCGTTCGGCCCGTGGATCGTCTCGCCGCAAGACATCGGCGACCCGCATGCGCTGGCCATTTCGCTGAGCGTGAACGGGGAGTTGCGCCAGAACGCCAACACGCGCGACATGATCTTCGACATCGCGCGCACGATCGAGTCGCTGTCGGCGGGACTGACGCTCGAACCCGGCGACGTGATCGCCACCGGCACGCCCTCCGGCGTCGGCTACGCGATGAATCCTCGGCAGTGGCTGAAGGATGGAGATTGGGTGGAATGCCGGGTGGAGAAGATAGGGGTGCTGGGAAACCGGGTGGAGCAAATCGGATAGCGCTTGCCGGCCGGGGACGAGCGGACGAACGCCGGGTGGCTGAAGCGCCACCCCAAGCGCCCCCCCAGCGACAGGCCCATCACCCGGTAAAAGCTGACGGATCGGCCATTTCAGCTTTCTAGTCGATCGTGATGTTGGCTCGCTTGATGAGATCCTGCAGCTTGACGTCTTCGTCTTTCAGGACCGCCTCGAACTGGCCGGCGGTGCGTACCGGCGAAATATGCTGTCCTGCTCCGGCCAGCACCTGCACCAGGTCCTTGTCGCCGCGCGCGGCTTCCATGGCCGCTTCCAGCCGTTTGATCACGTCGGGCGGCAGACGGGCGGGCCCCAGAACGCCGCACCAGATTTCAAAGCCGGAATCCGGATAACCCAGCTCGGCGAGCGTCGGCACGTCGGGATAACGCGGCGAACGTTCGGCGGAACTGATGGCCAGCGCCAGCAGCATCCCCGCATTCAGCAGTTCCGTGGTGGACGATGCGGTCGGCATGACGAAGTCCAGCCGTCCGCCGGCCACATCGGGCACGGCGGCCGCCACGCCCTTGTACGGTACGTGCAGAAACTTTACCCGGGCGCGGCTTGCCAGCATTTCGACGTTGAGATGGTTGGTCGTGCCTATGCCCGACGAACCATACGACACCGTCCCAGGCGACTTGCGCGCGGCCTCGATCAAATCCGCCAGGCTTTTGTATGGCGAGTTCGCACTGGTGACCAGTAGCGAAGACGAACGCCCCATCTCCCCTACCGCACTGAAGTCTTTCATCGCATAACCCGCCTTGGCGCTCAAGTGCGGCTGAGCCAGAACGGTATTGACCGTCACCAACAGGGTATAGCCGTCCGGCTCGGCGCGGGCCACACGGCGAAATGCCAGCAGGCCGCCCGCTCCGCCCATGTTCTCGATCAGTACCGGTTGCCCCAGCACACGGGCCATGCGCTCGCCATAGAGCCGCGCCATCTGGTCCGTGATCGCGCCGGGCACCGATTGCACGACCAGCGTCACCGGCCGGTTAGGGTAGGCGGCCTGCGCATGGACCGAGGGCACCGCACACATCGCGGCCCACAAGGCAATGCCCGATTTCAGCAGTCTGGTGCGGATCATAAGGCTATCTCCAGCAGTTTTCGTTGTGTAAGGCGCGCAACCCATTACGGCGGCGATAGTTGCGCGGGCATCGGAACCGCTTGCGCCGACAAGGCGCGAGTCCAACGTCAAGGCTTCATGATCAGCTTTCCGACCACCTGCCCGGATTCGAACACCTGGTGCGCCCGGCTGGCCTGGGCCAGCGGGATGCGATCGTAAATAGGCACGCGGATCACGCCGTTCTTCAGTTTCTGGATCAGGTCGTGCGTGGCACGGCGCCGCAACTCGGGCCAATCGTCCAGCGTGTGTATGGAGAAATAGCGATATGCCAATGCCCGCGCCGGCATGCGCTCGACCGCGGCAGCCAGGTCGCCTTGCGGCGGGCCGCCTATCCGGCCATACAGGATCAGCATGCCGAAGCGGTCAAGGCAGTCGAACAGCGCCAGCATGTCGCGCCCGCCAGCCACCGTCAGCACCAGGTCCACCCCTTTGCCGTCAGTCAGTTCATGAACGCGGGCAACGATGTCCTCCCGGGTCCGGTCGATGACGGCATCAGCGCCTTGTTCGAGCACGAATCGACCGCGCGCCTCGGAACTGACCACGCCGATCACGCGCTTGCCATCGGCCTTGGCGAGCTGGACGAGGGCCGTGCCAACGCCGCCCGCAGCCGCCATGACGAGCACCGACTCGTAGCGGGCGCCGTTGAGTGCCGAATTCAGCAAATGCCATGCGACCTGGTAATTGGCCAGGCCTGCAACCTGTTCCAGGTCCACGTCCTCCGGCACCGGGTAGACCCGCTCTTCCGATGCCTTCACATATTCCGCGTAACAGCCCGCTCGCTCCTCGAATTCGCGCGCCGTCACGAAGACCGGCTGGCCCACCCGCAAGTGCCTGACTGCGGGACCGGTCTGCACCACGGTTCCGCTCATTTCTATTCCGGGGATCGTCGGCAGCCGCGGCATCCATTTGTAGATGCCTTGGCGCACCGCCGTTTCCGGCATGCACACGCCTATGGAATGCGCCTTGACCAACACTTCGTCCCCGCTCGGACAAGGGGTAGGGACATCGACATATTGCAGAACCTCGGGACCTCCGATCTGGCTGATCACGATGGCTTTCATAGCCGCTTCTCCAGGTTGATCGGTTTTTAAAAAATAGCACAGTATGATAATTTTTTACAACAAAGGCGGGCGTCCGTTCATGACGCATCGCATGCGGCACGCCACGCCTGAGCCGGTCGGACATTCGATTGAATATAAAAAATTGTCAAAATACGATAGTTTTTGATAACCTGGCCAACACTAGCCGGAGGAGACAACCATGTGGAAGCATTCTCGAAACACTGGAATTGGGACGACACGCAGGCATGTGCTTCAAGCAGGATTGGGACTCGCAGCAGCATCCGCCCTCCCCGCCAGGGCCCAGCCTGCGGATTGGCCAACCAAGGTGGTCAAGGTCATCGTGCCGTTCGCGCCAGGCTCGTACACCGAGAACACGGCGCGGCTGGTCGCGGCCAAGCTGCAGTCGCAAACGGGACGGCCGATCATCGTCGAGACGCGCCCCGGCGCGGGCAGCACCATCGGCACGGCAGCCGTGGCCAAGTCCGACGGAGACGGGCACACGCTGCTGTTCATCGACAACTCGTTTCCCGCCGCGGCGGCGCTGTACAAGGACTTGCCCTTCGACCCCCTCCGCGACATCGTGCAGCTGACACCGGTAGTCGAAGCCCCTTCCATGATCTACGTCCGGCCCGACTTCCCGGCCGATACGCTGGCGCAACTCGTGCGCTATGCCCGGGACAACCCGGACAAGGTCAACTATGGCTCGGGAGGCATAGGATCATCGGGCCATCTGGCCATCGCACGCTTTGCCGAGGAAACCGGCATCAGAATGACCCACGTCCCCTACGGGGGCGTCGCCGCGGCCCTGAACGATCTGCTGGCCGGGCGCACCGACCTGGGCCTGTCCACCGCTGCAGGGGTCGCCCAGTACATCAAGGCCGGCCGCCTGAAAGGGCTGGCCATCACGGGCGCGCAACGCCATCCCCAGCTCTCGTCCATTCCCACCTTCGCCGAAGGCGGCTACCCCGATTACGACATGACCTACCTGTTCGGCTTCATGGGCCCGGCCTCCATGCCGGGCGCATTGACCGAAGCCATCCACGACGCGTTGGTCCGGGCCGCCAGCAGTGAAGACGTCATCGAGAAACTCAACGTCCTGCCGGTCTACCCGCTGACGCTGTCCACCACCCAATACCGGGACCGTGTCCGGCGCGAGTACGAAATCTGGCGCCGCGTCGTACAGCACGCAAACATCACACCGACCTGACTGCGTTCACACGCGGTGGGTAGTTCAGCAACCCCTTTCGGACACTTTCGCGACGATCTGGATGACGCCTGGAATGAGCACGCAACACTACAACGCCGAGCTGTACGCCGGAGGAACCCTGGGCGACATCATCGCCCGATCCTTGAGCCGCTACCCCGACCGGATCGCCTTCGTGGAAGGAGACCGGCAATTCACATACCGGGAGACAGCCGCCGCCATCAGCCGGATCATGCAATGGTTTGACAGCGTGGGGCTCCAACGCGGGGACACTGTCGCCCAGTTGTCGCGCAACTGTCCCGAGCAGTGGTTCGTCATGGCCGCGCTTTATCTGTCCGGCCTGCGCTCCGTCACGCTGCACGCCATGGGCGGCGCGGACGACCACACCTACATCCTGAACGACAGTGAAGCCAAAGTCGTCATCTATGACGCTTACTTCGCGGACAAGGTGGCGGCGTACCGGCCAGCGTGCGCCGGCGTGGCTGCGTGGTACTGCCATGGCGAGGGATCCGCTGACGAGAACTTCTGGAATGCCGTCTCTTCCTTCCAGCCCCGGACGGCGCTCCGCTGCCGTTCCGCGGCGGAAGACATCATCCGGCTCGCCTATACCGGTGGCACCACGGGCAAGCCCAAGGGGGTCATGCTTTCCAACCGGGCGCTGGTTGCCAACACCATGCTGACCCTGGTCGAAAAAGACTGGCCGGAAGAGGTGAGAGTCCTGTGCACCGCTCAAATCTCGCACGGCGCGGGGGCAATGATCGTGCCGACCTTGTCACGCGGAGGGACGTTCTATCTTTACCCCGGCTTCGATAAAGACACGATCATCGCAGAGGTGAGCCGCCACAGGATTACCGTGATGTATCTCGTGCCGACCATGATCTACAGCCTGCTCGATTACCCGCCGGCACGCCGGGCCGATTGGTCGAGCATCGCGCTGATCACCTATGGCGCTTCGCCCATGTCGCCCAAACGCATCGAAGAGGCGATCGCCGTTTTCGGCCCGGTCATGTGCCAGGGCTATGGGCAGACCGAAGCGCCCAACTCCATCGCCGTACTGCGCAAGTGCGATCACGACCTGTCGAAGCCGGAGCGGCTGCTCTCTTGCGGCATGCCGTATCCGGGCATACAGGTCGCCATTCTGGACGAGCAATACAAAGAAGTGCCCCGCGGCACCGTTGGGGAAATATGCGTGCGCGGTCCGATCGTGATGAGCGGTTATTGGAAGCAGCCGGAACAGACCGCGGAGGCGTTTGCCGGCAACTGGCTGCATACCGGCGACATGGGCTGCCAGGACGACGACGGCTTTCTATACATCGTCGATCGCAAAAAGGACATGATCATCTCTGGCGGGTTCAACGTGTACCCACGCGAAATCGAGAATGTCCTGGCTGAGCATGCCGGCGTCAGCAATGCGGCAGTGATCGGCGTTCCGGATGACAAATGGGGAGAGGCCGTCAAAGCCGTTGTCGTTCTTCGGCCCGGCGCGGACGTCAGTGCCGAACAGCTGATTGCGATGGTCAAAGAGCGCAAAGGATCCGTCAATGCGCCGAAATCCGTGGATTTCATCGATGCCATGCCGCTGACCGCCGTTGGCAAGCCGGACAAAAAAGCGCTGCGCGCCAAGTACTGGTCCAGCCAGGCGCGTCATGTCCATTGACGCGATTCGCCGGATCGTTCATGCCATGGCGAGCAATCCACGTCAGCCATCCAATATATACAGATCGGGCTGCCCCCGTCCATAAGGAGCACCGCATGATACGCAGCAAAGTTTGCACCCTAGACGGCGACGACATCTACATCCGAGGCCACGACCTTCTCGACCTGACTGAAGAGCGCGATTACGTCGATGTGTTCTGCCTGCAGGCATTTGGCGAGTTCCCCTCTCCCCCTATGAAACGCATGGTCAACGCTTTGCTGGTGAGCGTGGCCGATCATGGGCTGACGCCCAGTGTCATGGCTGCCCGCTTCACGCTTTATGGATCGCCCGAGGCCATGCAAGGCGCGGTGGCGGCCGGACTGCTGGGCGGCGGCGATCGCCTGCTGGGAACGATATCGACCGCTGCGGAAATGTTGCAGGCGGCGGCGCGCGGCTTGGAAGAATGGACCGACGACGATATCGCGCACGCCGCGGCCAAGCTGGTCACGCAGTACCGTGAATCGAAGAAGCGCATTCCCGGTATCGGACACATGATCCATGTAAACGGCGATCCACGTTCCACGCGCATGTTCAACATTGCCAAAAGCTGCGGCTACTACGGCAACTACTGCAAGCTGGCGATCGCGGTAGCGGAAGAGGCATCGCGCCAAACCGGCCGCTTCATGCCGCTGAACGCGCCCGGCGCGAAGGCCGGCATCATCCTGGACATGGGGCTGCCGCCTTCGGCGGGACGGGCCTTCAACCTGCTGGGGAGAACCGGCGGGCTGCTCGCCCATGTCCTCGAGGAGCAGCAAGAGCCCATCGCCGCCGATGCATGGAAGATGCTGCGCGATGCGGCCGCACAGGCCGACGGCGCGTAACGCCCCATGAACGAGCCGGCCTGCGGGAGGGGGGCCGCTGTCGGTGCCGCAGGCGTCAGGCGCTCAGACCTCGCGCGGGGTAGGCCGGCGCCGAACTCAAGGATGCGATCGTACGGGAGATCGTCTGCGCTGCCTCCTTGAGCTGTTCCACGCTCTGATCCATGCTTGCCGGATCGGCGCGTCCCCGCCGAGCCAGCGCCAGCGAACCCAGCACGTTCGTCTCGCCATTGAAAATGGGCGCGGCGATGGAAGAAACACCCGGCGTGAACTCGCCCCAGCTGCTCGAGTAGCCCGCTTCCCGTATACCGCGCAGCGTCTGCCGAAATTCGGTCCAATCCCGCCCCAGCCCCGCAGCGCGAATCTGGTCGGCATGCTTGGCGAACAAGCTGCGCAGCTGATGCGGCGGCAACCAGGCCAGAATGGCCTTGGCGGCGGCGCCCTGAAAAAGCGGCCGCCGCTGCCCGCGGCGAAACAGGTCCGGCGAAGCATCCGCCGTATAGGCCGTGCCGACGCACATCACGGTATTGCTGAAAAGAATGCAGAGCAACGCGCTTTGCTGCGTGCGCGCGCTCAAGTCGTCGATGACCGTGTTGCCGGCAAGAAAGACCGGGTCGGTCAATCTCGTGGTGAGATCGAGCTCCAGTATCCGGGGACCCAGCGTATACGAGCCATTGCCCACACGGGACAGCAGCCCCGCCCGATGCAGGGACTTCAGGTAGCGGTAGGTCGTGGAGGGCGACGTACCGGTCAGTTCTATCAATTCCTCTATCGACCAGACTGCCTCTTCAGGGGTGAAGACGTCCAGCAAAGCGAGCATGCGGTCCAGGCTTTTCAAGGCTTCGAGGCAGTAATTTTCGGTCGTGCGGCGGAGTGAAGTTAGCGGCCTGATCTTAGCAGACTACTTTCGCGACTGCCTATGCAGCACGCGCTCCGCAGCGCGCGCCAATCACCGTTGGGCTGCCGGGTCCGACGCGATGGAATCGCTGCTCTCCTTCGAACAAATGCCCGGACAAGCCGGGCATTTTGCCTATTGAAAAGCGAAGGGGACGAATCGCCTTGGCTACGAGCCTGCCTCAGACGTCGATGTTCCCCGCCATCAGCGCGTGCGTCTCGATGAACGCACGGCGCGGCTCGACGTGGTCGCCCATCAGTGTGGTGAAGATCTCGTCCGCGGAAATGGCGTCTTCGATCTGTACGCGCAGCAGGCGCCGCACGGTCGGGTCCATCGTGGTTTCCCAGAGCTGTGCGGGGTTCATCTCGCCCAGGCCCTTGTAGCGCTGCTTGGACAGCGAACGCTCGGCCTCCGCGCGCAGCCATTGCATGGCGTCGCGGAAATCGGCCACCGGCTGTTCTTTGCGCCGGTCGCCCTCGCCGCGCTCGACCTTGGCGCCGGCGCCGATCAGGCCCTGGAAAGTTTGGGCGGCGCCGTGCAGCACGCTGTAGTCGGGGCCGGCGACGAATGCCTGGTCCAGCACGCTGACGCGGATGTTGCCGTGGTGGTTGCGGTGGACTTCCAGCCTGGGCTGCCGGGTTTCTTCGTCGACCGACACCTTGACCTGCACCACGCCCGGCATGGAAGGATCTTCCAGCTCGGCCTGCAGGCGCTGGCGCGACAGCTCGGCCTGGTCCTCGCTGGACAGGTCGGCGGCAAAGCCGCGCACGATGGCGGTCAGGGCCGGGACGTCCACGATGCGCGCCAGGCGTTCGATGACGGCGTCGACCAGGTTGTACTGGCGCGCCAGTTCCTTGAGGGCGTCGCCAGTGATGGGCGCGGCCTCGGCGGTGGGGTACAGCCTGGCGTCCTTGAGCGAGAGCTCCAGCATGAAGGCGGCCTCTTCGGCGTCATCCTTCAGGTAGCGTTCGTCGCGGCCGACCTTGACCTTGTACAGCGGCGGCTGCGCGATGTAGACGTAGCCGCGCTCGATCAGCTGCGGCATCTGCCGGTAGAACAGCGTCAGCAGCAGGGTGCGGATGTGCGCGCCGTCCACGTCCGCGTCGGTCATGATGATGATGCGGTGGTAGCGCAGCTTGTCGACGTTGAAGTCGGGGCCGATGCTGGTGCCCAGCGCGGTGATCAGGGTGGTGATCTGTTCGCTGCTGATGAGCTTGTCGAAGCGCGCCTTCTCGACGTTGAGCACCTTGCCGCGCAGCGGCAGGATGGCCTGGAACTTGCGGTCGCGGCCCTGCTTGGCCGAGCCGCCGGCGGAGTCGCCCTCGACGATGTAGAGCTCGGACTTGGCCGGATCCTTTTCCTGACAGTCGGCCAGCTTGCCGGGCAGGCCGGCGCCTTCGAGCACGCCCTTGCGGCGCGTCATCTCGCGCGCCTTGCGCGCGGCCTCGCGCGCGCGCGCGGCCTCGACGATCTTGCCGCACAGGGATTTGGCATCGGTAGGATTCTCGAGCAGCCAGGACTCCAGGCTGCGCGCGACGGCATCCTCCACCGCGGGGCGCACTTCGCTGGACACCAGCTTGTCCTTGGTCTGGCTGCTGAACTTGGGCTCGGGCACCTTGACCGACAGCACGCAGGTCAGGCCTTCGCGCATGTCGTCGCCGGTGGTCTCGACCTTGGCCTTCTTGGCCAGTTCGTGCTCGTCGATGTACTTGTTGATGATGCGCGTCATCGCCGCACGCAGGCCGGTCAGGTGGGCGCCGCCGTCGCGCTGCGGGATGTTGTTGGTGAAGCACAGCACGTTTTCGGTGTAGCTGTCGTTCCACTGCATCGCCACTTCCACGCCCACCGGCACGCCGCCCGCGGCCGACTCGGTCGCCACCGCGAACACGTTGGCGTGCAGCACCGTCTTGGAGCGGTTGATGTATTCGACGAAGCCCTTCACGCCGCCGCTGAAGGCGAAATCTTCTTCCTTGCCCTGGCGCTCGTCCACCAGCTTGATGCGCACGCCGTTGTTCAGGAACGAGAGTTCGCGCAGGCGCTTGGACAGGACTTCGTAGTGGTACTCGACGTTGGAGAAAATTTCCGTGTCGGCCAGGAACTGCACCTTGGTGCCGCGCTTGTCGGTCTTGCCCGTGACCTTCAGGGGCTCGACGCGCGCGCCGCGCCGGAACTCCATCTGGTGCAGCTCTCCGTTGCGGCGGATGCTGAGCCGCAGCCATTCGGACAGCGCGTTCACGCAGGACACGCCCACGCCGTGCAGGCCGCCCGAGACCTTGTACGAATTCTGGTCGAACTTGCCGCCCGCGTGCAGCTCGGTCATCACGATCTCGGCCGCGCTGCGCTGGAACTCGTCGTCCCTGTGCACGTCCGTCGGGATGCCGCGGCCGTTGTCGGTCACGGAAATGGAATTATCGGCATGTATCGTGACGACGATCTCGTCGCAATACCCTGCCAGGGCCTCATCGATGGCGTTGTCCACGACCTCGAACACCATGTGGTGCAGGCCCGTCCCATCGGAGGTATCGCCGATGTACATGCCCGGCCGCTTGCGCACGGCCTCCAGCCCCTTGAGCATCTTGATCGAATCGGCCCCATATCCATCCGAGGCCGACGCCGGCGTGGCGATGTCCGTACCGGCTGCAATGCGATTGTCGATCTCGCCCGACTCGGGCGCGGTGTTCTGTTCGGTCATAAGGAAGCCCACCCCCTACCCGCTTACGCGGGCCCCCTCGAGGGGGCGGCGCTGGCGGACCGGCAAAGCCGGATCCGCGGCGCCCAGGGTTAAAAACAAACTAAGGCCCTTGCCGGATCGATATCCCGACCCAGCCAGGGAATGCAAATCACAAATCAAAAAAACCAAATGCCACAACCAAAGCCCCCCTCCCCCAAACCCAGGAAGCAGCGGATCCGGCTCCGCCGGTCCGCCAGCTTCGCCCCCTGGGGGGCGCGCGACAGCGCGTAGGGGGGGGCCCTCTATATCCTCATCGGCATCACGACGTACTTGAAGTCCGCGTTGTCCGGCAGCGTGATCAGCGCTGACGAATTCGCGTCGCCCACGCTCAGCTGCACGGTCTCGATCTTCAGGTTGCCCAGCACGTCGAGCAGGTAGCTGACGTTGAAACCGATGTCCAGGGGCTCGAAGCCGTAGTCGATCTCGAGTTCTTCCTGGGCCTCTTCCTGCTCCGCGTTGCTGGAAGAGATCTTCAGCACGTGGTCGGCCATCTGCATCCGCACGCCCTTGAACTTGTCGGTCGTCAGGATGGCGGCGCGCTGCAGGCTGCGCTGCAGCGCCTCGCGCGCGATCGGGAACTGCTTGGTGTAGCCCTGCGGGATCACGCGCTGGTAGTCGGGGAACTTGCCCTCGACCAGCTTGGAGATCAACTCGACATCGCCGAAGCGGAAGCAGATCTGGTTGGCGGCAACGGAGATCTCGATGGGGTCTTCGCTGTCCTCCAGCAGGCGCAGCAGTTCCAGCACGGTCTTGCGCGGGACGATGACTTCCTGCCTGGGGGTCTCGGCGTCGATGCCGACCGCGCAATAGGCCAGGCGGTGTCCGTCGGTGGCCACGCAGCGCACGTTGGCGCCGTCCAGCACCAGCAGCATGCCGTTCAGGTAGTAGCGGATGTCCTGCTGGGCCATGGCGAAGTGCACCATGTTCAGCAGGTGCTTGAACGATTTCTGCTGCATGGTCAGCGTGGCGTTCCACGACGCGGGCTGGGCCACGGTCGGAAACTCGTCGGCCGCCAGGGTCTGCAGCGCGAAACGGCTCTTGCCGGACTGGATGGACAGCTTCTTGTTGGCCAGCGACAGCGCGACGTCACCGGTGTCGGGCAGGGCGCGCAGGATGTCGAGCAGTTTGCGGGCTGCCACCGTAGTGGATTCAGACGCATCACCCACGCCGAAATCGGCATGGGTGGTGATCTGAACCTCGATGTCGGTAGAAACGAACGACACGCGGCTGCCTTCCTTGCGCAACAGGATGTTGGCCAGGATGGGCAAGGTATGCCGCCGTTCCACGATGCCTGAGACGGTCGCGAGCGGCTTCAGCAATGCATCGCGTGAGGCTTTGACCAATTGCATATCCAATCCTTCTTTGGGTTGGTAGGTGATAGGACCCTGTGAATAACTGGAACTACTTCAAAAAAGCATTATAAATCAATAGCTTGTCCAGTTTTTAGAGCGTGGAGAACTGGCCGGGAGCTTATCGCATAATGATGAACAACTTTGCGTCGGAAAAAAGGGCGCGGGGTTATCCAGAAAAGCCTCAGGGCTTGTCCACAGCTCTTCGTACAGGACCCCGGATGGGGCTTCGGTGTCGTTCGGTCATCCTTTCAGGGTCTGTTCGAGCACGTGCAATGAATGGTTCAGTTCGGCCTGCTTGGTGCGCGATTCCGAAATCTTGCGCACTGCGTGCAGCACCGTGGTGTGGTCGCGGCCGCCGAACAGCTCGCCGATCTCGGGCAGGCTTTTCTGGGTCAATTCCTTGGCCAGATACATGGCGATCTGGCGCGGCAGCGCGATATTGGCCGGCCGCCGCTTGGAGTACATGTCCGCGACCTTGATCTTGTAGAAATCCGCCACCGTCTTCTGGATGTTCTCGACCGTGATCTGGCCGTTGGACACCGAGAGCAAGTCTTTCAGGGCGTCCTTGCAGACGTCCACCACAATGGAGCGGCCGTGGAACTTGGCGTAGGCCAGGACCTTGCGCAAGGCGCCCTCCAGCTCGCGCACGTTGCTGCGCAGGTGCTTGGCGATGAAGAACGCGACTTCCTCCGGCAGGTGCACGCCTTCGGTCTCGGCCTTCTTGAGCAGGATGGCCACGCGCATTTCCAGCTCGGGCGGCTCGATCGCGCAGGTCAGGCCCGAGTCGAAGCGGGAAATCAGGCGGTCGTCGATGCCGGAGAGTTCCTTCGGATAGGTGTCGCTGGTGATGATGATCTGCTTGCGCAGCGCCACCAGGGCCTCGAAGGCGTAGAAGAACTCTTCCTGGGTGCGGTTCTTGCCGGAAAAGAACTGGATGTCGTCGATCAGCAGCAGGTCGAGCGAATGGTAATAGCGCTTGAAATCGTCGAAGGCCTTGCGCTGGTAGGACTTGACCACGTCCGAGACGAACTGCTCGGCGTGGATGTAGCGCACCCGGGCCGCCGGATTCTCGGCCATCATGGAGTTGCCGATGGCATGGATCAGGTGGGTCTTGCCCAGGCCTACGCCGCCGTACAGGAATAGCGGGTTGTACGAAGTGCCGGGGTTCTCGGCCACTTGCAGCGCGGCAGCGCGGGCCAGCTGGTTGGCCTTGCCGGTGACGAAATTCTCGAAGGTGAGCTCGACGTTCAGGCGCGAGCGCTCGTAGATGCCGGTGGCTTCGCTGGGCTCGGCCTTGGGCGCGCGCGGCGGAGCGGGACGCGGCGACTCGGCCGCGCGCTGGGCGGCGCGCGCGGCCGCGGAGTTGACCGCGGCAACCGGATCGGCCGGGAAACCCAGGGCGGCCTGGGCCGGTGCATGCGGCGCAGGCGCGGTGCGGACGTGGCCGTTCCCGCCGCCATGGCCGTTGCCGGCCGGGGCGGAGGGAGCCGTGGACGCCGGCCGGGGCGGCGGCGGGGCCATCCTGGGCGTATCCAGCTCGAACTTGACCTGCACGGGGCGCTGGAACCACTCCGCCGCCAGGGTCTCGATCCGTCCGGAGAAGTTGCTGCGAACCCAGTCCATCTTGAACCGGTTGGGCGCGGCAACCCGCAGCACCGCACCGGCTTCATCGAAGGCCAGCGGTACGAGGGGACGGATCCAGGCGCTGTACTGTTGCGGGGTGAGTTCCTGCTCTAGCGTCTGGGCGCAGGTTTGCCAAAAATCTTCCATGAATCTCGCTAAAGGACCGGTGCGCCCGCACAGGACAGGGGGCGCGGCGGTATTTTGGTGGCTTTTTTGCCGGTCCGGAAACCCTTCATTCTACTCCGGCGGGGCCGAGTTATCCACAGGGCCCGACGCCAGGCCGGCGATCCGGCGGCCGGCCGGGCCGGCGTTGACCTGGATCAAGGCGCGCCGGCGCGCCCGCGCGCACAATACGGCGCGTGAATACGCCATCCCTGTCCGCGGACGCCCTGGGCACGCCGGCCGCCGCTCCTCCTGCCGCTCCGGCAGCCGCCTGCTACCACTGCGGCCAGCAGGGCGCGGTGCTGCGCGCGCCGGTGGCGGGGGCGCAGCGCTGGTTCTGCTGCGCGGGTTGCGTGGCCGTGGCCCAGACCATCCACGGCGCGGGACTGGAGAGCTTCTACCGCTTCAGGACGGAACTGGGGCAGCCGCTGGACGACGCCGATGGCAGCCAGGCCCAGGCGCGTGCGCTGTTCGGCCGCCCGGACGTGGAAGCGCTCTATGTGCGAACGATCGACGCCGACACGGCCGAGGTCTCGCTGACCCTGGACAATCTCCGCTGCGCCGCCTGCGTCTGGCTGTGCGAGCAGCACCTGGAGCGCCAGCCGGGCGTGGTGGCCGCCCACGTCAACCATGCGACCGGCCGGGCCCGGGTGCGCTGGAAGACCGGCCGCACCGACCTGGCCGGCGTGCTCGATGCCTTCGCCGCCATCGGCTACCGGGCCGCGCCGTTCCAGCCGGGCGCCGCCAACGACGCCCTGCGGCGCGCCAAGCGCGGCCTGCTGCTGCGCATGGCCGTAGCGATGCTGTGCATGATGCAGGTCATGATGTACGCCTGGCCGCTGTACCGGCACGAGGCGTCGATCGAGCCCGGCCAATGGGAATTGCTGCGCTGGACCAGCCTGGTGCTGACCCTGCCGGTGGTCCTGTACAGCGCCTGGCCGCTGATGCAGGGCGCCTGGCGGGGGCTGCGCCACCGCCGCCCCGGCATGGACCTGCCGGTGGTGATCGGCATCCTGGCCGCCTTCGCCGCCAGCGTGGCAGCCACGGTGGCCGGCCGGGGCGAGGTGTATTTCGATTCGGTGACGATGTTCGTGGCGCTGCTGCTGGCCGCGCGCTACCTGGAGCTGGTGCTGCGCCACGACGCGCAGGACGGCGGCCGCGCGCTGGCGGCGCAACTGCCGGCCCTCTGTACCCGGCTGCCCGGCTATCCGGCCGCCGCGGCGCCGGAACTGGTCGCGCTGCCGCAGGTGCGCCCGGGCGACGTGCTGCGCATCGGCCCGGGCGAAGCCGTGCCGGCCGACGGCACGCTGCTGGAAGGCGCCACCCGGCTCGACGAGGCCATGCTGACGGGCGAGAGCCTGCCCGTGGCCAAGGCGGCGGGCGACGGCCTGGTGGCGGGCAGCTTCAATACGGGCAGCCCCGTCCTGATGCGGGTCGAACAGGTCGGCAGCCGGACGCGCCTGGCCGGCATCATCCACGCGCTCGACCGCGCGCTCGAGGAAAAACCGCGCATCGCGCTGCTGGCGGACCGGATCGCGGTCGTGTTCGTGGCGGCGCTCATCGCGCTGGCGCTGGTCACCGGCGCGGTCTGGTGGTGGCTGGAGCCGGCGCGCGCGCTGCCGGTCATGATCGCGGTGCTGGTGGTCAGCTGCCCCTGCGCGCTGTCGCTGGCGACGCCGGCGGCGCTGGCCGCGGCCACCTCCCGGCTGGCGCGCCGGGGCGTGCTGGTGGTGAAGGGGCATGCCCTGGAAACGCTGGCGCAGGTGACCGACGTGGTGCTGGACAAGACCGGCACCCTCACCCAGGGCCGCTTCGCGCTGGCCCACATCGAAACGATGGGGCCGCTGGACGCCGCGCGTTGCCTGGACCTGGCCGCCGCCATGGAAACAGGCAGCACGCACCCCGTCGGCCTGGCCCTGGCCGCCGCGGCGCACGCCCAGGGCCGGCCGCTGCCGGCGTTGGGCCGGGCCACGCACCTGGCCGGCCAGGGCGTCGAGGCCGAGGTCGACGGCCTGGAATTGCGCCTGGGCAGCGCGCGCTTTACCGGCATCGGCAGCGATACCGCACCCGCCGGCGAAACCGCCGCCACCCACGTCTGGCTGGCTTCTCCGGACCGCCCCCTGGCGCGCTTCGTCCTGCAGGACGCGCTGCGCGACGACAGCCGCGAGCTGCTCGCGGCGCTGCGGGCGATGGGCAAGCGCGTGCATCTGGTGTCGGGCGATGCCGCGGCCACGGTCCGGCAATGGGCCGACGATCTCTCCATCGGCCATTGCGCGGGCGGGGTCAGCCCCGAGGGCAAGCAGGACTACGTCGCCCGCCTGCAGGCCGGCGGCGCGGTGGTGCTCGCGGTGGGCGACGGCATCAACGACGCTCCGCAACTGGGCCTGGCGCAAGTCTCGATGGCGGTCGCCGCAGGCACGGCGCTGGCCCGCGCGAGCGCCGACGTGCTGTTGAACGGCCAGGGCATCATGGGCGTGGCGCACGCGCTGGATGCGGCCCGCCGCACCCGCCGCGTGGTCCGGCAGAACCTGGGCTGGGCGCTGGCCTACAACCTTTCCTTCATTCCGCTCGCCGCCTCGGGCTGGATCTCCGCATGGATGGCGGCGCTGGGCATGTCGCTGTCGTCGCTGCTGGTCGTGGGCAACGCCTGGAGGCTGCGGCGCTGATGGAAACGCTCTACCTGCTGATCCCGCTCAGCCTGATGCTGGTCCTGGCCGTGGCCGGCGCCCTCTGGTGGGCCGTGTCCGACGGCCAATTCGAAGACATCGACAGCGCGGGCCACGCCATCCTGATGGACGACGATGCGCCCGCCGGTGAGGCCGACGCGCCACACCCCGGACAGCGAACGCACGACAGTTGATTCTGATCAAGGCGCGGCAGCCGGCTCTTGCGCATGATCCCAGCCTGGGGATTCAAAACTACGCATAACCGAGGTCTGCCATGGACAACCGCGCCAGCAGCGCGCTTTCAGGCGAAACATTCAACTATCGCATCGTTCGCCAATTCGCCGTCATGACGGTCGTATGGGGCATCGTCGGCATGGCCGTCGGCGTCCTGATCGCCGCCCAGCTCATCTGGCCGGCGCTCAACTTCGACGTGCCGTGGCTCACTTACGGCCGCCTGCGGCCGCTGCACACCAACGCGGTCATCTTCGCGTTCGGCGGCAGCGCGCTGTTCGCCACGTCGTACTACGTCGTGCAGCGCACCTGTCAGGCGCGGCTGTTCGCGGGGCCCCTGGCGGCCTTCACGTTCTGGGGCTGGCAGGCGGTCATCGTCGCCGCGGCGATCACCCTGCCCATGGGCTACACCACCAGCAAGGAATACGCCGAGCTCGAATGGCCCATCGACATCCTGATCACGCTGGTCTGGGTGGCCTACGCGGTGGTGTTCTTCGGCACCATCATGAAGCGCCGCACCCGCCACATCTACGTGGCCAACTGGTTCTTCGGCGCCTACATCCTGACCATCGCGCTGCTGCACGTGGTCAACAACATGGAACTGCCCGCCACGCTGTGGAAGTCCTACTCCGCCTACGCGGGCGTGCAGGACGCCATGGTGCAGTGGTGGTACGGCCACAATGCCGTGGGCTTTTTCCTGACCACCAGCTTCCTGGGCATGATGTACTACTTCGTGCCCAAGCAGGCCGAGCGCCCGATCTATTCGTACCGCCTGTCCATCGTGCACTTCTGGGCGCTGAACTTCACCTACATGTGGGCCGGCCCGCACCACCTGCAGAACACCTCGCTGCCGGACTGGGCCCAGTCGCTCGGCATGGTGTTCTCGCTGATCCTGCTGGCGCCGTCGTGGGGCGGCATGATCAACGGCATCATGACCCTCTCGGGCGCCTGGCACAAACTGCGCACCGATCCCATCCTGAAGTTTCTCGTGACCGCCCTGTCGTTCTACGGCATGTCGACGTTCGAAGGTTCGATGATGTCGATCAAGACCGTCAACTCGCTGTCGCACTACACCGACTGGACCATCGGCCACGTGCACTCCGGCGCGCTGGGCTGGGTCGCCATGATCACGATCGGCTCCCTCTATTACATGTTCCCCCGGCTGTTCGGCCAGAAGCAGATGTACAGCACCAAGATGATCGAACTCCATTTCTGGATCGCCACGCTGGGCGTGGTGCTCTATATCGCCGCGATGTGGATCGCCGGCGTCATGCAGGGCATGATGTGGCGCGCCACCCAGCCCGACGGCACCCTGACCTACAGCTTCGTCGAAGCGGTCAAGGCCACGTATCCGTTCTACGTGGTGCGCCTGATCGGCGGACTGTGCTTCCTCGGCGGCATGGGCCTGATGGCGTGGAACTTCATCATGACCGCGCGCGGCCAGCGTGCCTTCGATGCGCCGATCCCGGCCGCGGCGCCGGTGTTCCCCACCTCGGCCGAACCGCGCCTGGCTTGAGGGAGGACGAGTCATGAAATCGACGACGCGCACTTCCTTCTTCCGCCACGAGACCCTGGAAAAGAACGTAGGCTGGCTGATCGTGGCCACTATCGCAGTGGTCAGCATCGCCGGGCTGGTCCAGATCGTGCCGCTGTTTTTCCAGCATTCCACCACGACCCCCGTGGCCGGCATGGAGCCCTATTCGGTGCTGCGCCTGGCCGGCCGCGACGTCTACATCCGCGAAGGCTGCGTGGGCTGCCACTCGCAGCAGGTCCGCACGCTCACCGCCGAAGTGCAGCGCTACGGCCGCTACTCGCTGGCCGGCGAGGGCGTATACGACCGCCCCTTCCTGTGGGGCTCCAAGCGCACCGGCCCGGACCTGGCCCGCGTGGGCGGCCGCTATAGCGACGACTGGCACCGCGTCCATCTGAACAATCCGCGCGACGTGGTGCCCGAATCGAACATGCCGTCCTATCCCTGGCTGCGCAAGACGCCGGTGGCACGCGACGACATCGAGGCGCGCATGCGCACCCTGCGCAAGCTGGGCGTGCCCTACAGCGACGAGCAGATCGCGCAGGCGGCCGGGGAACTGGCGAACAAGACCGAAGAGGACGCCCTGGTCGCCTATCTGCAGGGCCTGGGCGTGGAAGCGAAGAACCTGGGACAGTGAAAAATGGCTAGCTTGATGATATCGATCGCGACCGTGGTGTCGCTGCTGACCTTCCTGGGCATCGTGGCGTGGGCCTGGTCCGGCGCACGGGCGCAGGCCAACCGCGAATCGGCGCTGCTGCCGTTCGCGCTTCCCGAAGAGAGCGCCGTCGCGGCGCACGGCGAGGAGCGCGCGCAATGAGCGATTTCCATACCGACTTCTGGGGCTACTACATCAGCGCCATCGCGCTGGCCGGCATTTTCTGGTGCGGCTGGCTGCTGATGTCGCAGCGGCGCATCAAGAGTGCACCGGCCGATGCGAGCGGCGCGGTGGCCGATACCGGCCACGTCTGGGACGAAGACCTGCGCGAGCTGAACAACCCGCTGCCGCGCTGGTGGATGTGGATGTACCTGCTGACCTGCATATTTTCGGTGGGCTACCTGCTCCTCTACCCCGGGCTGGGCAAGTTCCAGGGCTGGCTGGGCTGGTCCAGCACCGGCGCGCTGGTCGAGCAGCAGGCCCGGTTGCGCGAACAGGTGCAGCCCGTCTATGCGCGCTTCGAAAACATGGACATCCCCGCCATCGCCAGCGACGCCCAGGGCCAGGAGATCGGCCAGCGGCTGTTCCTGAACAACTGCGCCCAGTGCCACGGCTCGGATGCCCGCGGCAGCAAGGGATTCCCCAACCTAGCCGACGGCGACTGGCTGTACGGATCTTCGCCCGAAACCATCTACGAAACGATCGCCAAGGGGCGCCACGGCGTCATGCCTCCGTTCTCCGAGCAGCTGGACGCGCGCGCCATCGCCGACGTGGCGCAATACGTGCGTTCGCTCTCCGGGCTGGCGGCGGATCCCATCAAGGCGGCGCGCGGCAGGAGCGATTTCAGGTCGACCTGCGCGGCCTGTCACGGCGTGGACGGCAAGGGCAACCAGATGCTGGGCGCCCCCAACCTGACCGACGGCGTATGGCTGTACGGCAGTTCCGCCGCCACCATCGCCGAGGCCATCACCAAGGGCCGCGACAACCAGATGCCGGCGCATGAACACCTGTTCACGCCGCAGCAGATCCGCCTGCTGACCGCGTACGTATGGGGTCTCACCCGGCCCGGGGAAACCCCGCGATGAACACCACGGAAGAATCGTCCGGGAGGCGCGCCGCGCCCCGGGCCGCCGGCAACGACGAGGGCCTGGAACAAGCGCTGTACGAGGTCCGCCGCAAGATCCACCCGCGTTCGGTCAGCGGCGTGTTCGCGCGATGGCGGGTCGTGCTGGTGCTGCTCACCCAGGCGATCTTCTACGGCCTGCCCTGGCTGACCTGGAACGACCGCCAGGCGGTGCTGTTCGACCTGGGCGCGCGCAAGTTCTACCTGTTCGGCATGGTGCTGTGGCCGCAGGACATCATCTACCTGACGCTGCTGCTGATCCTCAGCGCGCTCGCGCTGTTCCTGTTCACCGCGGTCGCGGGGCGGCTGTTCTGCGGCTACGCCTGTCCGCAGACGGTCTATACCGAGATCTTCATGTGGATAGAGCGGCTGGCCGAAGGCGACCGCTTCGCGCGCATCCGCCTCGAGGCCGCGCCGTGGACGTTCGACAAGATCCGGCGCAAGGCCGTCAAGCATGCGCTGTGGCTGGTCGTGGCGGTCTGGACGGGCTTGACCTTCATCGGTTATTTCAGTCCCATCCGCGAACTGGCGGGCCAGGTCTGGCAGGGCGACCTGGGGCCGTGGCAATGGTTCTGGCTGGTCTTCTACAGCTTCGCCACCTGGGGCAACGCCGGCTTCATGCGCGAGCAGGTGTGCCGGTACATGTGTCCGTACGCGCGCTTCCAGAGCGTGATGGTCGATCCAGACACCTACGTGGTCACCTACGACGGCGGCCGCGGCGAACCGCGCGGCAGCCGTTCGCGCAAGACCGACCCCCGCTCGGTCGGGCTCGGCGACTGCGTCAACTGCAGCATCTGCGTCCAGGTGTGCCCCACCGGCATCGACATCCGCGACGGCCTGCAATACGAATGCATAGGCTGCGGCCTGTGCATCGACGCGTGCGACCAGGTCATGGACAAGATGCAGTATCCGCGCGGCCTGATCCGCTATACCTCGGAGCGCGCCATCGAGCTGCGCCTGACGCCCAGCCAGGCGCGACGCCGGCTGGTGCGGCCGCGCGTGCTGATCTACAGCGCAATCTGGCTCGCGCTGGCCGCGGCCTTCGTCGGCCTGCTGGCTACCCGCGAGCCGCTGCGCATGGACGTGATACGGGACCGCTCGGTACTGGCCCGCGAAGTCGAAGGCGGGATGATCGAGAACGTCTACCAGCTGCAATTGATGAACGTCACCGAGCAGGCCCAGCACCTGCGGCTGGACGTCCAGGGCCTCCCCGAGCTGCGGGCGCAAGGCCTCGACGGGAGCGTCGGCATCGAGCTGGCGCCGGCCTCGAACCGGCTGGTGCCGATACGGGTATCGCTGCCGGTCGGCCAGGCCCAGCCGGGTACGCATCGCATCGAGTTCGTCGTGCATGCGGACGGCAACGGCGGCAAGCCGACGGTGCTGCAGGAAAAATCGAGTTTCATTGTTCCATAGCGGTTCGGTCTGAACCCCGACAGAGCGAGGTATGCAGATGCAGCAGCAATTGGATAGGGATGCCGGGCCCTGGTGGAAAGAACCCTGGCCCTGGTTGTTGATGGCCGGCCCCGCCATCGTGATCGTGGCATGCATCGCGACCATCGCGCTGGCCGTCACGCACGACGATCCGCCGGTGCCCGGCCCCATCGTCAAGCGCGGCCTGGTGGTGGAGCAGGCGCGATGAATCGCCGGCGCGCGTTCATGTGGGTGCTGTGGCCCGCCTTCCTCGCCAGCTCGGCGGCCGCGGTGGTGGTGTTCACCTTGCTCGACCCTCGTGGATTGGCCATCGGCGGCCATCCGGTCGAGATGTCGCGCGAGGCGTTCTATACCTGCGCCTTTTTCCTGATCTGGGCGATCGCCGGGGTGTCGAGCGGCCTCACGCTCTACTTGTCGAACGGCTCCGCGCGCTCGGACGGCCGCGACGCCGACGAGCTCCTGTGAACATGGCGCGGCGTGCGCGGCTCCCCATGCGGCATCGATGCGGCGATGCGCGGGAGGGCACATGACCGCCTGGGCCCTGTCGTCGGGCTGGCCGGCGCTGACCGGCATGCTGCTGCTGGGCTTGCTGGGCGGCGTGCATTGCGCCGCCATGTGCGGCGGGCTGGTCATGGCGATCGAGCACAGGCATGCCCCGCGCCTGATCGTGCTGCGGCGCGCGGCGCCGTGGCGGCTGGGCCTGGAAACCCTGGTGATGCACGGCGGCCGCATCCTGACTTATGCCATGCTGGGCGCGCTGGCGGGCGGCCTGGGCGGCAACGTCTGGCGCCAGCAATGGCTGCCGCTGCAGCGCGGCGCGCTGGTCTTGGGAGCCTCCCTGCTGTGCATCTACGGCACGGTGCTGGTGATGCGCGCGGTTCGGCCGGACGCGGCCCCGGGCGCCGCGAACCGGTGGCGCGCCGCGCTGGTACGGGCATGGATGGCCACCGGAGCCCGTGTGGTGCAGTCCCGCGCCGCCGCCGCGGTACGCGCCCGCCTGGCGGGCAGGCCGCTGCTGGAGCGCTTCCTCACCGGCCTGGGCTGGGGACTGATGCCATGCGGCATGTCGCTGGGCGCCCTGGCGATCGCGCTGGTGGCGGGCAATGCCGCGTCCGGGGCGCTGGCCATGGCGGCATTCGGCCTGGGAACCCTGCCCAACCTGGTGGCGATGTCCGGCCTGGCCGGATGGCTGCGGCGGCGCGCCCGGCTGCGGGCCTGGCGCATCGGCGGCGGCACGGCCATCGCGGCATTCGGCATGGTCGGCCTGGCGCGCGCCGCCACCTTGCCGGCAACCTTGCTCGAACAGGGATTCTGCGTCGTCTGGTGACCGAAGCGGCTTGGCGCCCGGCAGCCCCATACCACGCTCAGTAGCCGATTTGCCGGTAAAACCTTGACAGAAACAGATTAATTTGACAGGATGGAGGGCTTTCCGAACTTCGAGCTGAAGATCGGACGGAATCCAAGACCCTGGGTTGGCAGTCTTTCCGCTCTGAACCATGCTGGGCATGCGCGCGCTTTCCTTTCGCAGGAGGGTTGCCGGCTGCGCCTGGCCCATTCACAGACCGGGACTGCGCAAGCTTCCGGGGCGGCTTTCATACCCATACCGGAACTCAGCAGGAACTGCCATGAAACGTACCTATCAACCTTCCGTCACCCGTCGCAAGCGCACCCACGGTTTCCGTGTCCGCATGAAGACCCGTGCCGGCCGCGCCATCATCAACGCCCGCCGCGCCAAGGGCCGCAAGCGCCTGGCCATCTAAGGGCCGCGCAGCGCCAGTCCGCCGCCGGCCGTTGCGGCAGCAGGACAGGCCTCGCAGCACAGCAACATTGAATCCGCGCGCGTCCTTCCCCGGCACCGCGCGGCTGCGCAGCCCGGCGGAATTCGCCCCTGCGCTGAAAGGGCGCCGCCTTGCAAAAGGGGCGCTTTTTGTTTTGAGCGCGGCCGCATCGGCCCAACCCAGGCTGGGCTTGGTCGTGGGCAAGCGTTTCGCGCCGCTGTCGGTCAGCCGCGGCGCCCTCAAGCGCGTCGCGCGCGAGGCCTTCCGGCTGCGCCGCGCGGAACTGCCGGCCGCCGATTATGTCTTGAGATTGCACGCCCGCATTCCCGCATGCTCGCTGACGGAACTCAAGCGCCAGGCCAGGCAGGAGATCAACGCCCACCTGGGCCGCGCGATCAAGGCCTGGCGGCCGGCGCCCGTCCCGGAGCAGGCAGGAAACGGGCAATCAGGATAGACCGGCGCGCACGTGCGCGGTCGAACGGCGAGGACAGACAATCGTGACGCACCAACCAGGCAAGGGATTACCCAAGGGTTCCACGCCGGCGCGCCGCCTGCTGATCTGGCCCATCCGCTTCTACCGCTACTTCCTGAGCCCCTGGATCGGACAATCCTGCCGCTTCACCCCCACCTGTTCCGCCTACACCATCGAGGCCATCGAGCAACACGGCCCCGCCCGCGGCACCTACCTGGGCCTGCGCCGCATCTGCCGCTGCCACCCCTACGCGCAAGGCGGCCTTGATCCCGTGCCGCCGGCACACCCAACGACATCCCCCCCCACGAAGCACGCCCAAACCCAGGGCACAGCGGATCCGGCTCAGCCGGTCCGCCAGTGCCGCCCCCCTGGGGGGGCGCGCGAAGCGCGTAGGGGGGGGACCTAGTACACTAGCGGACTTTGCCGCGACGACTGGAAACTACCGTCCATGGACATGCAACGCACCATCCTCTGGATGATTTTTTCGCTATCCCTGCTTTTCCTGTGGGATGGCTGGCAGAAACACAACGGACATCCTTCGATGTTCGGATCCGCGCCCGCCAAGACGGCGACCGCTCCCCAGAACCCTGCCGCCCAGCCGCCCGCCGACCAGGCCGGCGTGCCCAGCGCCGATAGCGCGCCCGCGCCCGCGGCGGGCAGCGATGCCGTCCCCGGCGCCTCCGCGCCGGCCCAGCAGGCCACGCCGGTCGCGGCCGAAAAGGTCGTCATCACCACCGACGTGCTGCGCCTGACCTTCGACACGCTGGGCGCCCAGATCGTCAAGGCCGAGCTGCTCAAGCACGGCGACAGCGACGACCGCGAGCGTCCCACCGTGCTGCTGGACGATTCCGCCCAACGCGTCTACCTGGCGCAGAGCGGCGTCGTCGGCGCCGCCAGCGGCGCTTCCTTCCCCACGCACCGCACGCCGTTCCGCATCACCACCCCGGCGCGCGAACTGACCGGCGACACGCTCGAGGTCTCGTTCGAAGCCGAAAGCGGCGGCGTCAAGGTGCTCAAGACCTACATCCTGCACCGCGGCGGCTATGCCATCGACGTGCGGCACAACCTGGTCAACGTCAGCGCCGAGCCCGTCACGCCTTCGCTGTACTTCCAGCTGACCCGCGACGGCAACAAGCCGCCCGGCGAAAGCCACTTCTACAACACCTTCACCGGCCCGGCCGTCTACACCGCCGAAGGCAAATTCCAGAAGGTCAACTTCTCGGACATCGAAAAGGGCAAGGCCAGCTTCGCCAAATCGGCCAACGACGGCTGGCTGGGCATGATCCAGCACTACTTCGCCGTGGCCTGGGTGCCGCCCGAAGGCGTGGCCCGCAACTACGACATGACCAAGGTCGGCAGCAACCTCTACGCCGTGCGCGCCATCGAGCCGGTCGGCACGCTGGCGCCCGGCACCGGCAGCACCGTCGACGCGCGCCTGTGGATCGGCCCGCAGGACCAGGCCGCCATGGCCGCCATCGCCCCCGGGCTGGACCTCGTGGTGGACTACGGCTGGCTGACCATCATCGCCAAGCCGCTGTTCCTGCTGATGACCTGGCTGCACAAGATACTGGGCAACTGGGGCTGGACCATCGTCGCGCTGACGGTGATCATCAAGCTCGTGTTCTTCCCGCTGTCGGCCGCCGGCTACAAGTCCATGGCCCGCATGAAGAAGGTCGCTCCGCGCATGCAGGCGCTCAAGGAAAAGTACGGCGACGACCGCCAGAAACTCAACGTGGCGATGATGGAGCTGTACCGCACCGAGAAGATCAATCCCATCGGCGGCTGCCTGCCGATGATCGTCCAGGTGCCCGTGTTCATCTCGCTGTACTGGGTGCTGCTGGCCAGCGTCGAAATGCGCAACGCGCCGTGGATACTGTGGGTGCACGACCTGGCGGCGACCGATCCCTGGTTCATCCTGCCCGCCATCATGATGGCCACCATGTTCCTGCAGATGAAGCTCAACCCCACGCCGCCCGATCCCGTGCAGGCCAAGGTCATGATGATCATGCCCCTGGTGTTCGGCGGCATGATGTTCTTCTTCCCCGCCGGCCTGGTGCTGTACTGGGTCGTGAACAACGTGCTGTCCATCGCGCAGCAGTGGTACGTCACCCACCACCTGGTGAAAGCCTGACGGCATCGCGGGGCGGCCGCGCCGCCCCGGACGTGCTTCGCGGCCCCGGCTTCGTCCGGGGCCGTTTGTTTTACAGTGTGGGCAACGCCCGCCAGCGCTCATTCCCGCCATGTCCCATTCCGACCAGGATCCCATCGCCGCCATCGCCACCGCCGCCGGACGCGGCGGCATAGGCGTGGTGCGCGTCTCCTCCCGCCAGCCGCTCGACGGCCTCATGCGCGAGCTGCTGGGCCGTACGCTCACGCCGCGCCACGCCCACTACCTGCCGTTCCGCGACGCCGGCGGCACCGCCATCGACGAAGGCATCGCGCTCTCCTTCCCCGCGCCGCACTCCTACACCGGCGAACACGTGCTCGAACTGCAAGGACACGGCGGCCCCGTCGTGCTGCGCCGGCTGCTGGCGCGCTGCCTGCAGGCCGGCCGCGAAACCGGCATGCGCCTGGCCGAGCCGGGAGAATTCACCCGCCGCGCCTTCCTCAACGACCGCATGGACCTGGCCCAGGCCGAAGCCGTCGCCGACCTCATCGACGCCTCGTCCGAAGCTGCGGCGCGCAGCGCCGCAGCCTCCCTCACCGGCGCCTTCTCCAACGAAGTCCACGGCCTGGCCGACCGCATCGTCCATCTGCGCATGCTGGTCGAAGCCACCCTGGACTTCCCCGAAGAAGAAATCGAATTCCTCGAGAAATACCAGGCCCGCGAAACCCTGGCGGTCATCCAGTCCGACCTCGCCCGCCTACTCTCCCAGGCCCGCCAGGGCGCCATCCTGCGCGAAGGCCTGCACGTCGTGCTCGCCGGCCAGCCCAACGTCGGCAAATCCAGCCTGCTCAACGCCCTGGCCGGCTTCGAAGCCGCCATCGTCACCCCCATCGCCGGCACCACCCGCGACAAAGTCGTCCAAGAAATCGCCATCGACGGCGTGCCGCTCCACATCGTCGACACCGCCGGCCTGCGCGACACCGAAGACACCGTCGAGCGCATCGGCATAGAACGCACCTGGGCCGAGATTGGCAAAGCCGACGTCATCGTCCACCTCATCGACGCCACCCGCCCCGGGCCCGAACTCGATGCGGCCATCACCTCGAAGCTGCCTCCGCGCACGCCCGTGCTCGAGGTCGTCAACAAGATGGACCTGGCCGAACCGGGGCAGGTCGCACAGCAACAGGCCGAAGGCACCAAGCGGCTATACGTCTCGGCGCGGACCGGAGAAGGGCTGGACGCGCTCAAGCAGGAACTGCTCGCGATCGCCGGCTGGAACCCTTCGTTCGAATCGCCCTACCTGGCGCGCGAGCGGCATATCCAGGCGCTGCTGGTGACCGCGGATCACCTGGAGATCGCGGGCGAGCATGCGGCGCAGAGCGATCGGGTGCTGGATTTGTTCGCGGAGGAATTGAGGTTGGCGCACGAGGCGCTGACGTCGATTACAGGGGAGTTCAGCAGCGATGATTTGCTGGGGGTGATTTTTTCTCGGTTTTGTATTGGGAAGTGAGCTCAAAAACCCTTGGCAAAAACACATACGGGCCGATCGAACCCACCTAACCGGCGAAAATTAAACGGATGTCGCAAATCCCAAACGGGATGAACGAAACAAAAAATACCACTTGTTTTCCCATGACAACCGCAGAAGCGCGGACACCCGAATAGCTTGGAAGTGGCTCATGAATGCATACGAATTGCTGCAACGTTTGAATCTATTGGATGAAAATGAGCGTATCGAGGCCAAGCGCGCTCGGGAAAGCGGCAAATCAATGTTGGAAACCATCTGTGCTTTTGCCAACGAACCGGGCTTGGGGGGAGGCTGGCTGCTGCTGGGCGTCATTCGAGAAGAAATGGCGCTATTCCCTGGATACGAGGTAGAAGGGGTATCCCATCCCGACAAGCTCAGTGCTGATTTGGCTAGCCAATGCGCCAGTGTATTCAACCAGCCGCTGCGTGTGGATATCAGAACCGAAACTCTCGACGACAAGCCGGTCATCGTCGTGTTCGTACCCGAAGCCATGCCGCAGGACAAACCCGTCTATTTCAAATCCACCGGCCTGCCAAGGGGAGCTTTCCGCCGAATCGGTAGCAGCGACCAGCGCTGTACCGAAGATGATTTGACCATTTTTTATCAATCGCGCCAGCAAGAAAGCTTTGATGCCGGCCTGGTACCCGATGCGGAACTAGACGACCTTGACGAGGCCGCTATTGCCGACTATCGGCAGGCCCGTGCGGAAGCCAACCCGGATGCTGAGGAACTACGCTGGACCGACACCGAGTTGCTTCAGGCTTTGAAGGCCATTCGGCGCGATGCAACAGGTCAATGGAAACCCACCGTTGCCGGTTTACTATTGTTTGGTAAGGTTTTGGCCCTGCGGCGTAGTTTTCCCATGACGCGAGTGGATTACATTCGCGTACCCGGCCGTGAGTGGATGCCGCACGCGGAACGCCGTTTCGACACTGTAGAACTGCGTGCTCCCCTATTCAGCCTGTTGCGTCGCACTCAGGCCGCTATTCTGGACGACCTGCCCAAGGCCTTCGGTCTTGATGAAGGCTCTTTGCAACGTAGTGACAAACCTGTCATCCCATTGCGGGCACTGCGTGAGGCCCTGGTCAACGCTTTGATGCACCGTAGCTACCGTACCCATGCTCCCGTGCAGGTCATCCGTTATGCAAATCGGCTGGAAATCCGTAATCCTGGTTTTTCGCTGAAGTCACCAGAGCATCTGGGTGAACCCGGCTCCATGCCACGCAACCCGACCATTGCCGCAGTACTACATGAAACCCGCTTCGCCGAAACCAAAGGCAGCGGCATCCGCGCTATTCGCGAGGCCATGGACGCGGCCGGGTTGGCGCCCCCCTTGTTTGAATCCGACCGAGGGCAGGACCAGTTCATTACTCAGTTCCTCTTCCATCATTTCCTGGGTGAGGACGACATCCGTTGGCTTGGCCGATTCCGAGAACTCCATCTATCCGATGAAGAGGCGCGTGCCTTGATCGTAGCTCGTGAGGCCGGCGTCATCGATAACGCCACTTACCGTGCTTTGAACAAGGTTGATGCGCTGGCCGCCAGTGCCGCACTACGCAAACTGCGCGATGCAGGTTTGTTGAGCCAGCAGGGGAGGGGCTCTGCCACTTGGTATCAGCCTACCGAGCGACTGATCGGAAAAGCAGGCGAACAAGATAGCAAGTCTGAGCCGTTATCTAGCGAGTCAGACGGCTTATCTAGTAAGCCGAGTTCCTTATCTAGTAAGCCCGGTTTCTTATCCAGCAACCTTGAATCCGAGGCGCGTAACACTCTGCTGAACCAACTGCCAGGTCAGTTAGCCGCGAGGGTCGGCGGATTGGGCCAGCGGCATCCTCCAGAACAGGTACGGGATCTGGTCGTCGCACTATGCCAATACCAATCCTGGAAGGTCGAGGAACTTTCTCTAATCCTATCCCGCAATCCGGAAACCATTCGACAGAACTACCTGCGCCCCCTGCTGGCGCAGAAGCGCATCGTTATGACTCTACCGGATACGCCCAATTCGCCGCAGCAGGCATACCGAAGTATGGAAAGAAATGAATCATGAATGTCGAAAAGATGCCGCAACTCAGTACGCAGCAACTCGAGCAATAAGGAAGCAATGAAGCCTCCCCCAACGCGCCAAGCTCCATAATGCCCCCAGTCACGAATTCCTCCCCCCTGCGCATCTGGGTCGACGCCGACGCCTGCCCCGCCGTCGTCAAGGACATCCTGTTCCGCGCCGCCGACCGTTGCACGGTCCAGGTCACGCTGGTCGCCAACCAGATGCTGCGCACGCCGCCGTCGCGCTGGGTGAGCGCGGTACAGGTGCCGCGCGGTTTCGATGTGGCCGATGCGTATATCGCCGCGCAGGCGGCGACGGGGGATCTGGTGATTACGGGCGACATTCCCTTGGCTGCCGAGGTGCTCAAGAAAGGCGCGGCGGTGTTGAATCCGCGCGGCGAGCGCTATACCGAGGCGACCATAGGCGAGCGCCTGGCGATGCGGGACATGCTGGAGGAACTGCGGTCGAGCGGCGTGGCGACGGGCGGGCCGTCGGCGTTCAGCCAGGCGGACCGGCGGGCGTTCGGCAATGCGCTGGACCGGTTCCTGCAAAGCGCCCTGGCGGGCCGGCCCAGCGGGATGCCCGGCCTAGCCTAGCGCCAGACGCCGCCGCATCCACCTGACCTGCAATACGACCAGCGTCCCCAGCAGCACCAGGTTGGCCAGGTTGGACAGCACCCCGGCCAGGAAGGCCGGATCGTACGACGCATGCTGGTCGTACATGTACCCCGCAAGCCATCCGCCCACCGCCATGCCGCAACCGCTCATCAGCATCAGCGAGGGCACTCGCCAGTAGGCCTCCTTGGCGGGAAAGGTCTCGCGCACGGCTAGGACGTAGGCGGGAATCAGGGCGCTGAAGCCCAGGCCGAAGGCGATGGATACGGTGAAGAGCCCGAATTGCTCGGTGACGTAGAGATAGCCCGAGACGGCGATGACCTGCATGACTGAACTGATCAGCGCGGTCCGCAGTCCGCCGATGCGGTCGGCGACGAGTCCCCATGCCTGCCGGCTGATGAAGGCAGCGGCCAGCAGGATCGAGAGCATGGCGGCGCCCACGGCTGCCGGAAGGCCGCGATCGGAGCACAGTGCGACGAGGTGGCCCTGGGGCATGGCCATGGGGATACAGCAGAGGAAGGCGGCGCTGGCCAGCATGACGAAGATGACGTTCGGGCGCAGGCCGAATACGGTGGCGGCTTCGCTGCCGGTGCGGTCCGCGGCGCGGACGGGCGCATCGCCGGCAGGCTGGAGGAAACGCACCGCCAGCGTCAGGACGACGATGGCCTCGAGCAGGCCGTAGCCCAGCATGGTCGCGCGCCAGCCCCAGGTGGCGATGGTGTGCTCGAACACGAGGGGCCATACGACGCCGGCGATGTAGCTTCCGCTCGACAGCAGGGCCAGCGCGGAGCCGCGCCGGCGTTCGAACCACTGGCTGACGTAGACGTACAGCGGCGCGTTCAGGCCGCCCATGCCGAAGAACCCGATGAACACGCCGTGGCCGATGTACAGCAGCCAGGGCTCGCCCAGGGTGGAAATGAACAGGCCCAGGCAGACCGATACGGCGCCGATCATCACCGTCCAGCGCACGCCGAAGCGATGCGCGAGCCGCCCCATCAGCACGCCGCCCAGCGCGGAGCCGAGCCAGGCCAGCGATCCTCCCAATGCGGGCACGGAGCGCGCTCCGCCCATTTCTCCGGCGATCGCCTTGAGCCCGACCGTGGAAACCAGCGGCGCGCCGAACGTCATGCCCAGACAGCAGAGGGCGACGGTTGCGATGATCCAGGATGCCCTGGAATCGACCTGCGGAAGGGAAGCCATATCGTCAGATACCCATTCGTGGCCTCGCGCGCCGGGCGGGAGGGCAACGGCCTATCGGAAGGCCGTCGATGGCTTCCGTCGTCCGCCCCGGTTCTTGGCCGGGCGGGCGAGCGCCAGGGTACCATGACCGGTCCGGCCATGCAGGGAGCAGGGTATGGCCGCTGCCGGCCGACGCCGGCAGCGGCAAGCCCGGATTACTCCAGTTCGATCTTCGCCTGCGTCACGACCGCCTTCCACTTGGCCAGCTCTTCCTTGACGAAGCCGTCCAGTTCCTTGGCGTCGCTGAAGGTCGGGTCCGCGCCCGCTGCGGCGAAGCGCGCCTTCAGGTCCGGATCCTGCAAGGCCTTGGCAATCGCGGTGTCGAGCTTGGCGATGATGCCGGCCGGCGTGCCCTTCGGGGCGAACACGGCGTTCCAGGAGTTCACCGAATATTTCTCGAAGCCCTTGTATTCGGGCAGCGGCTTGACGTCGGGCAGGACGGCCGAGCGGTCCTTGACGGTCAGCGCGAGCGGGCGGACCTGGTTGGCCTGCAGCTGGGGCATGATGGCCGGCAGCAGGGCGAAGCTGAGCTGGGTTTCGCCGCCGATGACCGAGGCGTTGCCTTGCGCGCCGCTGCGGTAGGGGACGTGGGTGAGCTGCAGGCCCGCGGTGTGGGCGAACAGTTCGCCGGCCAGATGGACGGGCGAGCCGTTGCCGCCGGAGGAGTAGTTCAGCTCGCCGGGCTTGCGCTTGGCGAGCGCGATCAGTTCGGGCACGTCCTTGACCGGCAGCTGGTTGTTGACGACCAGGACCAGCGGGATGGTGGCGACCAAGGCGACGGGCGAGAAGTCGGCGACGGGATCGTATTCGAGCTTTTTGTACAGCGCGGGGTTGATGCCGTGGCTGGCGACCGTGCCCATGAACAGGGTGTAGCCGTCGGCGGGCGCGCGGGCGACCGTGGCCGCGGCGATGCCGCCGGCGGCGCCGGTGCGGTTCTCCACCACGATGCTTTGCTTGACGACGCCCGACAATTTATCGGCGATGACGCGCGCCAGGATGTCGGTGGTGCCGCCGGCGCCGTAGCCCACGACCAGGCGTATCGGCTTGCTGGGGAAGTCCTGCTGCGCCGCCGCCGGTCCCGCCAGGGCCAGGCCGAGGCCCGCCGTGGCCAGGGTCAATAGATGTCTCATGGTGTTACTGCTCCTTTTTGTGGTTTCCGAATGCTGCTCCCGCTCGGCGCGGCCGGCGGGATGATTACCGGGATTCAGTACTCGCCCTTGAGCGCTGCCCGGCCGTCCATCAGGACGCGCGCGGTACGGCCCAGGACGGCCGAACGCAATGTGTGCACGCCGCCGGGCCAGGCCACCTCGGCGCGCACGGGGAAGACTCCCGCGGGGTGGCCGATGCGCACGTCGTAGGCGCCCTCTGCGGTCGGCCGCAGGCGTGCGGCCTGGTGGGCGATGCTGCCCGGCACGCCGCAGGCGGCTGCGGTGGCGACGGCGCCCGTCACCGGATAGGCCTTGGAGAAGGTGCGCGAGAACGAACGGGCGGTGATGTCCTGCTGATCGGCCTCGACGGTCCGGCCGCTGGCGGTTTTGTAGGGAGTCGCCGGGCCGACCAGGAACAGCAGGGGGTTGAGGCTGGCCTGCATGCGTGCCGCGACGTCGCCGCTGGCGAATCCGATGGCTTCGGACACCACGCCGCGAACCACGTCGAGCAGGCGCACCAGCGCGGGATTGGCCTGCAATTGCTCGACGTCGGCGGCCGCGTCCAGACCGAAATCGGCAGCGCGCACGAAGATGCACAGGTTGGCGGCATCGACCACGCTGGCTTCCAGCGGGCCCATGCCGGGAATGTCGAAGGTGTCGACGACGTGGCCGGTGGGCAGCAGGCCGCGATCCAGCGTGGCGCCGCCGAAGTCGCCGAAGTCGAGTTCGATGCGCGGGCCGGTGCCCGGCACGCCGCCTATCGCGTAGTCGCCATGCCGCGCCGGAAGGCCGTGCTCGAGCGGGACGCGCGCCTTGAGTTTCCTGCCCGTGTTGACCTGGTGGATGGCGACCTCTGCATGGCTGCCTTCGCCGCGCGCATAGTTGCGATAAACGGCATACAGGGCCGCGCCGGCCGAGAGATTGCCGCAGTTGCTGCGCCAGTCCACGGTCGGCAATGCGGTGCCGACCTGGCCGAACAGGAAGTCCACGTCGCAGTCGTCGCGCGTGGGCTTGCCCATGACGGCGACCTTGCTGGTGAGCTTGTCCGCGCCGCCCAGTCCGTCCACCTGGCGTGCATCGGGACTGCCGAAGAGGTCCAGGATGAGCTGGTCGCGCTGCGGGCCGGGCGCGGGCAACAGGTCGCGCTCGATGTAGATTCCCTTGCTGCTGCCGCCCCGAAGAACGACGCACTCCAGTGCGTTCATGGTCCTGCTCCTCTTGCTTTCCGCCGCCCTTTGCAGGCGTTCTCAATGAGGAGCGAGATTCTGGCGCAATCCAAGTAGTTGCAAAAGCAACTTTTCAGGCGGCTTTGGCCAATCTTTTATTGGCCATCAGGCCAGCCGGGCCAGCAGCCATTGGCGGAACTGGCGCAGCGCGCGCGACATCGGCCGGTCGGCCTCGCGCACCAGGTAGTACCCGCCGTCCATCTTGTGCACGTAGGAAAAGGGCGCGACCAGCACGCCTGACTCGAGATAAGATTCGACCAGCACCCGCACGCCGAGCGCCACGCCCACCCCCTGGATGGCCGCCTCGTAGGCCATGGCCGAGCTTTCGAAGCGGTGTCCTTTATAGGCATCCCGGCTGCGCACGCCGGCGGCATCGAGCCATACCGACCAGTCGCGCGGCCGGGCCAGGGAATGCAGCAGCGTCAGCCGCGCCAGGTCCGGCGGATTGCGGCCATGGCGCGCAAGCAGCGCGGGACTCATCACCGGCATCAGTTCGATCGGCGCCAGGAAGTCGGCCGCCAGGTTCAGGCCGCTGGGCACGCCGAAATGAATCGAAGCGTCCACGTCCTCGGCGGCGGCGGAGCGGTCGAGCGGGGGCGACGACAGGCGCACCTCGACGTTGGGATGGGCGTCGTGGAAATCCGGCAGGCGCCGGATCAGCCAGCATTGCGCGAAGGTCGAATACGCCTGGATGGCCAACATTTCCGTGCGGCCGCGCTTGCTGACCTGCGCGGTCGCGACCGCGATTTCATCCATGGCCCGGCTGATGGCGGGATACAGCCTGGCGCCGGCCTTGGTGAGCTTGATCGAGCGTGCGCTGCGCACGAACAGCTCCACGCCGAGGTAATCCTCCAAGGTCCGGACCTGGCGGCTGATCGCCACCTGGGTCACGCTCAGTTCTTCGCCCGCGGCGGTAAAGCCGCCGAGGCGCGCGGCGGCCTCGAAGGCCCGCAGAGGATTCAACGGAGCGAGAATGCGTTTGTTCATGCAAAAAAGGCCGGTGTTGGGCGTCGGACTCCAGCGCGTTCGCCGGGCACAGGCGTAGCGGGATGCGAAAAATATCGCCCTATCCTATCGCATGTGTCCTGCCAGGTTTTAGAATCCGGACATGCCCGTTCCACCCAGTACCCCGCTTTCCTCGCTCCCGGAGTTATGCCATGCCCTCCAGGAACGCTGCCATCACACGTATGACCACAGCGGCCGCGTCGGCCGCCTCGCCCAGGAACTCGGACTGGCCTGCGGCCTGCCCCAAGGGGAAATCCTCCAGCTGCGGCAGGCCGCTTCTTTTCACGACATCGGCAAGATCCAGGTCCCCGACGACATCCTGTTCAAGCCCGGCAGGCTGGATGCGGCCGAGCGCGACGTCATGATGCGCCATGCCGAATTGGGCGAGCAGATGTTCGCGGCCGCGGCGGACGACAATGCAGATCTCGCCGCCGCGGCCATTCGCCACCACCATGAGTCCTTCGACGGCAGCGGCTATCCCGACGGACTGCACGGCGAGCAGATCCCGCTGCTGGCGCGCATCGTGAGCCTGGCCGACAGCTACGACGCCATGGCTTCGGTACGCCCCTACCAGCACGCGCGCACCCACCACGAGATCATGGAGATCCTGCTCGGCGAGCGCGGCAGCAAGAACGATCCCCGGCTTTTCGACGAGTTCGCCCGATTGATGGAGCGCCCCGACATGGGCGTGTTCCGGGGCGCCTGACCGGCGGCGGCCCGCTGCGCAAGCAGCGACCCCGCGGCTACAGCTTCTCGATGTGCGCGGCCATGCGTTCGCGCATCGCGCGATCGGGCAGCTCGCCGCGCGCCGCGCCCAGGTTGTCGATGGCGTTGGCCGCGCGGCTGGTGGCGGGCGTGGCGCAGGTGATCGCGGGATGGGCCACCACGAATTTCAGGAAGAATTGCGCCCACGAACGGATGCCGATCTCGGCCGCCCACGGCGGCACCTCGTGGCCGCGCACCTTGTCCCACAGCCGGGTGCGGCCGAAGGGCGCATAGGCCAGCACGGCGATGCCGCGGTCGGCGGCCAGGGGCAGGATGCGTTCTTCCATCACGCGGTTGTCGATGGCGTAGTCCACGCCGATGAAATCCAGCGGCTCGGCGCGCATGGCCTGCTCGAGCATGTCGTACTGTCGCGGGAAGGTCGTGGTGACGCCGGCATAGCGTATGCGCTTCTGCTCCCGCAGTTCCTTGAGCAGGCCGAACTGCCTGGGAACGTCGCCCATGTTGTGGACCTGGATCAGGTCGATGGGCGTCTTGCCCACGCGCTGGAACGAGGCGTCGAGCTGGGCGCGGGCCCGGGCCGGGTCGGCCGTGCCGCCCTGCGCCACGTTCAGCTTGGTGGCCCAGAACAGCTTGGCCGCCATGCCGGTATCGCGCGCGATCTGCCCGGCCACTTCTTCCGAGGCGCCGTACCCCGGCGCGGTATCGAAGACCGTCCCGCCCTGGGCGAGCATGGCCTCGAATACCTCGCGCAGGCGCTGTTTCTCCTCGCCGGCGGCGGTGCTGGAGAACGTGGCGGAACTGCCCAGGCCGACCACCGGCAGGCGTTCGCCCGTCCTGGGGATGGCGCGCGTGATCAAGGGCTCGGCGGCAGCGGCCGGCCATGCGCGCGCGGCGGCCCCCGCGGCCAGTCCCAGCTTGAGGCAATCGCGGCGTGAAATCATGGTTTCGCTCCTTCTTGCAGGATGACGGCGGCATGCGTGTCGTTCGGCGCGGCAGCCGGTCCGGCATCCGCCGCGCGTTGCTGGGCGCGCCCCAGCCACAGCGCCAGCGCGGCCCATGCCAGCGCCAGGGGCACCGCCACGCTGGCGATCGCGGCCACGCCCATTCCCAGCCTGCCCAGCGCGCCTTCGACCTGCGCGCCGGCGACGTCGCCGAACCGGTAGACGAAGGTGTCGATGAAGGCCTTGGACTTGTACTTGTCCTCGCGGCTAAGCACGGTAAACAGGGTTTCCCGCGCCGGCCGCATGATGGCGCGCTGCACCGCGCGGAAAGCCGACTCGAAGGCGATCAGCGCCGCCAGCGAACCCACCATGGCCAGCCCCACGAAGCCCAGCAGCGTCGTCAGCGGCAGCAGCGCCAGCGTGATCGATACGCCCAGCCGCTTCATGAGATGGCCGGCGATCAACAGCTGGATGACCAGCGTGGCGATCTGCGTCAGCATGTCGATGCGGGCGAACAGCTCGGTGCGCGCGTCCAGTTCACTGCCCAGCGCCGCTACCATCTGCAGCCGCGTGAAATAGAGGAAGGTCGCCATGACGGCGAGGATGATCACGTAGACGGCGATGCCGGCCAGGTAGCGCGAGCGCAGCACCGCCTTGGCGCCTTCCCATGCGCCGCCGCCTATGCGTTCGCGCTCGTCCGCGACCGCCGGGCCGGCGTCGCCACGCGGCTGCACGTGCGAGATCGCCCAGGCCAAAACCAAGGCAAGCAGCAGCAGGCCGCTCGACACCAGCAGCAGGCCGGCGGTGCCCACCGGCCGCGCCAGCACCGACGCCAGCCAGGGGCCGAAGATCGCGCCCAGGGTGCCGCCCACGGAGATCAGGCCGAAGAAGCGCTTGCCCTGCTCCAGCGTGAAACGGTCGGACATCAATGCCCAGAACACCATGGTCGAGAACAGGTTGAATACGCTGAACCAGACGTAGAACACCTGTCCGCTGGCCACGCCTATCGCTCCGGGCGCCTCGACGATCAGCAGATAGAAGGCCGCCAGGCTGGCGGCGAAGAACAGGTAGGTAACGGCGATGAACTGCATGCGCCGCAGCCGGCTCACCAGCAGCCCGAACACCGGGTTGACCAGCAGCGTGACCACGGCCGTCCCGACGAACAGCCAGCGCACCGCGTCCAGTCCGCCGCGCATCCCGAGCGCCTCGCGCGCCGGACGCAGCATCATCAGCGCCGCCAGCACGCAGAAGAAAAAGCCGACGGCCAGCGCGACCGGCAGGGCCTCGTCGCGGCGAACGTTGAACAGCCTGGATGCGTCGAGCTTCATGGTTCAGACCGCAGGCGCCGTTTCTTCCGCATACGCCTTGAGCAGCTGGTATGCGATGGTGAACGGGCGCGGCGCGCTCAGGCCTTGCGGATGCTCGTCCGCCAGCATTTGCCGCACCTCGGCGCGCGTGAACCAGCGCGCGTCTTCCAGTTCGTCGTTGTCTAGCACGATGCCGGTATCGATGGCGCGCGCAAAACAGCCCAGCATCAGCGAGGCGGGGAAAGGCCAGGGCTGCGACGCGAAATACGCCACTTCCGCGCAGCGGATGCCGGCCTCTTCGTGGATCTCGCGCCGCACCGCATCCTCGATGGTCTCGCCCGGCTCGAGAAAGCCCGCCAGCGCGGTGTACATGCCGGACGCGAAGCGCGCCTGGCGGCCCAGCAGGCAGCGCTCGCCATCCACCGCCAGCATGATGACGACCGGATCGACGCGCGGAAAGTGCTGGGTGCCGCAGGCTTCGCAATCGCGCCGCCAGCCCGCGCAGGACGGCCGGCTCGCGGCGCCGCAGTTGGCGCAGAAGCAATGGCGCTGGTGCCAGCCCAGCACCGATTTGGAGGCGCCGATCTCGCCCATGACGCCCGGCTCGAACAATTCCCGCGTGGCGATGGTGCGGACGTCGATCAGCTCCAGCCCGGGCAGGGACGCGATGGCGTCGGCGCGGCCGGCATCGAGCGAAACCGCGAACAGGGCGCGGCCATCGGGATCGTTGCCGAGGAAGATCTCATGCCGAGGTTCGCCCAGCGCGGCCATTTCCGGGGCGCTGAACAGCGGATCGTGCCCCGCGGAGTCCACGCGCAGCACCGGCACCTCGCCCGCGAGAACGAAAAAGCGCGTCGCCGGATCGCGGCGCCGCTGCTGGACGAAATCCGTGTCGGCCCGGCGTTCCGATAGGCGGTCCAGGGGATTGAAGCCGAAGCCGACGCTGGCCGAGCGGTCGAAAGTCTGCATGAACACCTGCACATTGTGGGTAGTGCCCGCATGCCGGCGCAAGCGGACACGGGGCGAAGATGCAGGCCATTCTACGCTGGACGCGGCGCCGCGCCCTTCATTCGATCTTGATGTCGGCGGCCTTGATCAGCTTGTCGTATTTGGCGTTCTCGGCGCGTACGTAGTCGGCGAATTCCCGCGGGGACGAACCCTTCCCGACGAAGGCCTGCTCGCTCAAAGTCTGCTTGACCTGCGCCGAACCGATGGCCTTGACGACCGCGTCGCGCAAGGTACGCACGACCTCGGCGGGCAGGCCGGCAGGACCCCACAGCCCGTACCAGGACACCATCTCGAACCCCGCCAGGCCCGACTCCGCCACGGTCGGCACGTCGGGCAGCGCGGCCAGCCGTTCTTTGCTGGTCACCGCCAGCGCCTTGGTCCGGCCGGCCTTGACGGGCGGCAGCGACGACGGCACCGCGTCGATGACCGCGCTGATGTGGCCGCCCATCAGGTCGGTCAGCGCCGGGCCGGTGCCTTTGTAGAGCACGATGGGAAGATCGGCCTTGGCTTCGTAGCTGATCGCCGCCTCGGCCAGGTGGCTGGCCGAACCCGCCGCGGAGGCGCCGAAGAAATACTTGCCCGGCTGCTTGCGCGCCAGATCGATGAACTCGCGCAGGTTCCCTGCCTGCACGCCCGGGGCGGCGGTGACCAGCAGGGGCACTTCGCCGAGATTGGTGATGGGCGTGAAATCCTTGTGGATGTCGTAGGGCAGGCTCTTGAGCAGCAGCGGGCTGGCCGCGAACGTGGAGGCGTTGACCAGCAGCGTATAGCCGTCGGCCGGCGCGCGCGCCACCGCTTCGCTGCCGATGGAGCCGCTCGCGCCCGCGCGGTTTTCGACGACGAAGGTCTGGCCGAGCTGGTGGCCCAGGTTGTCGGCGAACACGCGCGCCACGGCGTCGACGGTTCCGCCCGGCGGGTAGGGAACGATGACGCGTACCGGACGGTTGGGGTAGGCCTGCGCATGGGCCGCCACGGCGGCGGCGCACGCCAGCACGCCGGCAAGATATCGGATGAGGGGTTTCAACGTTGTCTCCTTTTTCATCATGGTTGCTGCACCGCGCTTCGCGCGTGGGAGGTGGGGTTCACTTGTTCTCGAAGATCCTCAGGGTTTCCTCGACCAGATCGCGTTCGATGCCGCGCGTGATGAAGACGATGCGGGTGCGGCGGTCGCCGTCCGGCCAGGCGGGCAGGAAGACATGAGGATGGAAGATGTGCTGCACGCCGTGGATGACCACGGGCGTGCCCGGATGCTCGGCCACGTCGACGATGCCTTTGACGCGCAGCAGGTCCGGGCCGCGCATCGAGGCCAGCATGGCCAGCCAGCGCTGCACGCCGGTCCAGGACACGGGATGGTCGCGCGTCACCATGTAGGAACGGATGTGTTCGCCATGACGGGTCCGGTCGTGATGGTGCGTGTGGCGGCCGTGGTCGTGCGCGTCCGCCGCCTCGTAGGCTTCGGCCCGCAGCCAGCGGCGCAACCCGCGGCCGTCCGCATCGTCCGGGGTGTCCAGCCAGCCGGCCAGCGCCGCGGGGGCGGCGTCGGCCCGGTCCATGGCCGCGCCGGGATTCAGTTCGCGCAGGCGGCGGCCGAGCGCGTCGGCCATGGCCGGCGGCGCGAGGTCGGTCTTGGTCAGCACCAGGCGATCCGCCACGGCCGCCTGCTTGACCGCTTCGGCATGGCGCTCGAGCGTGTCCAATCCATTGCAGGCGTCCACCGTCGCGACCACGTGGCGCAGCCGGTAGTGGCGCGCCACCTCCGGCTCGCTCATCAGCGTGTGCAGAATGGGCGCGGGATCGGCCAGGCCGGTCGTCTCGATGACGACGCGGCGCGGCGCCCGGCCCTCTTGCGCCAGCCGCTCGCGCAGCCGCGCGAACGCTTCCACCAGATCGCCCCGGATGGTGCAGCAGATGCAGCCGTTGGCCAGCAGCACCATGTCTTCGCTGCTCGATTCGAGCAGATGGTGGTCCAGGCCGATCTCGCCGAACTCGTTGACGATGACGGCGGTGTCGTCCAGCGCCGGCTGGGCCAGCAGGCGGTTGAGCAGCGTGGTCTTGCCGCTGCCCAGGAAACCGGTCAGCACGGTGACCGGCATGCGCGTGTCGTTTTCCTGCGGTGTCATGTGAACGGCTCCACCTCTGCGTTGCGCCGCTCCCGTCGCGGGAATCGGCGTACTTCCACTCCGGGCGATGCGGCCGGCGTCATCGTCCGCCATGCAGGCGCGCGAACGACGTCAGCGTCCGGTCCAGGCGCGCCAGCAGCCAATGGGCCGCCGCCTGCGGCACCTGGGCGGCGGGATCCGCCAGTTCCCCCAGCACCTCGGCCAGGCCGGCGCCGTCGGCCCCGGCCGCCGCGGCGTGCCGGTCCAGCAGCGCCCCGGCCTCCTGCTCGCCCAGCCGCGCCGCCTCGGCCTGCAGGTAATCGACGATGTCGCGCTCGAAATCCTGCAGGCGCACGACCACGCCGCCTATGCCGCAGGCGCACGCGCCGCCGCCCATGGCGACGTGCTGCAGCGCCAGTTCGTTCCACAGGCGCTGCAGCGCTGCCGCCTGGCGCAGGTCGGCTTCAGCCGGCACGGCCGCTCCCGCGCAAGGCAGCGGTGGCGGCCGCGTCCACCTCGCCCGCCGCGGTCAGCGCGACGCCGTATCGTTCGCGTGCCGATTCGGGGCTGACGTAGCCTTCGCGCACGTCGTCGGCCACCGCCTCGGGATCGCGGCCGCGCGGATCGCCGAAGCCGCCGCCGCCGCCCGACAGCATCTTGTAGGCATCGCCCCGCTCCAGCCGCACGTTGAAGATCTTGGCGTTGGGCATGCCGTCGTCCCACTCGCCCCGCTTGCGGATGGCGATGCCGTTGCCGGCGGCCTCGTGCCCGCCCTCCAGCCCCCAGGGCTTGCAATGCATGCGGTCGATTCGGGTAGTGACCGAGAACGGCGAGAGCGCCTGCACCACCATCTCCGCGCCCAGTCCGCCGCGATACGTCCCCGCGCCGCCGCTGTCGGTGCGGATCGCATAGCGCTCGACCAGCACCGGATACTTGGCCTCCAGCTGTTCGGTCGGACTGTTGTGGGTGTCGCCGTCGTTGATGCAGACCGTCACCGAGACGCCGTCCTCGCGCGACTTCGCGCCCCAGCCGCCGCCCAGCGGGCCGATGCCGACGATGAACAGCCGTCCGTCTTCGGGCGAAATGCCGTGGATGTTGGGGAACACGAGATCGGCGTGGTGGCCGGCGATGACGCGGTCGGGCATCGCCGGCGCCAGGGCCTTGAAGATGGTGTCGATCACCGTCATCGGGAAGGTCATCCACACCCGCATCGGGAAAGGCCGTTCCGCGCTGATCACCGTGCCCATGGGCATGATCACCTTGAGCGGCCGGAAGCTGCCGTCGTTGACGGGATAGTCGGTGGGCGTGGTCAGGCACTTGAACGCCACCTGGGCGCAGGCGATGCCGGTCGTGAAGCCCGAGTTGTAGAAGCCCCGCACCTGCCGGCTCACGTCCGACAGGTCTATGGTCATCTCGTCGCCCTGCTTGACCACCTTGACGCGGATGGGAATGCGCCGGCCCACGTCCACGCCGTCGTCGTCCATGTACGACTCGGCCTCGTAGGTGCCGTCCGGAATGCTGAGCGTGTTCTGGCGCGCCACGGCCTCGGACTGGTCCATGATCTGCGCGATCGCGCCGTGCACGGCCGGCACGCCGTAGCGCTGCACCAGTTCCAGGAAGCGCCGTTCGCCGGTGGTGACGGCCGTGATCTGCGCGCGCAGGTCGCCGAGCGCGCGCTCGGGCAGGCGCACGTTCATCGCGATGATGTCCACCAGGTCCTGGTTGACCACGCCTTCGCGGCGGTACTTCACGATGGGGATCTGTATGCCTTCCGAGAAGATGTCGGTGGTGACCTGCCCCAGCGTGCCGCCCACGTCCAGCCAGTGCGCCATGCAGCAGGTGAAGGCGACGATGCGGCCTTCGTGGTAGACCGGCATCGTGAAGGTGAAGTGGTTCAGGTGGCTGCCGGTGACGTAGGCGTCGTTGGTGACCAGGATGTCGCCCGGGTGGATGTCGTCCAGGCCGAAGTGGCGGATCTTGGCCTTGACCGTCTCGGACATGCCGCGGATGAACATGGGCAGGCCCAGGCCGATCGAGACCGTGTCGCCCTCGGGCGTGAACAGGCCGACGGTGAAGTCCAGCGCCTCGTAGATGATGAGGTTGTACGCCGTCCTCATCAGGTTGGTCTTCATTTCCTCGGTCACGGCCAGGAGGCCGTTGCGGATGATCTCCACGGTCACCGGGTCGACCGTCTGCGGTTGGGTGTCTCGCGCGTTCATTATCGTTCGCTCCCGATGGCCACGTGCAGGTTGCCGCACGCGTCCACGGTCAGTTCGTCGCCGGGCTGGACGACGGTGGTGGAGGCATGTTCTTCGATCAGCGCCGGCCCCGCGATGCGGTTGCCGGCCAGCAGGGCGTCGCGCCGGTAGACCGGCGTGGACACTTCGCCGTGCGTGCGGAAGTACACGGGCTTGCGGGCGCGCAGCGCCGGCTCGGGCGGCGTCGCGCCGCCGGCCTGCACGGCGTGGCGCGGCGGCTTGCGCATGGCGCCCAGCACCGTCACGCGCAGGCTGACGATGTCGGCCGGTTCCGCCGGCGCGCTGGTGCCGTAGCGGATGGCGTGCACGTCGTCGAAGTGGTGCTTGATGGCATCGCGGTCCTGGCGCTCGAAGTACAGGCGCGGCAGGTCCACGGTCACCGCGTGCTCCTGGCCCACGTAGCGCATGTCGGCCGAGCGCTCGATGACGATGTCGTCGGGGCGCACCGCGGAAGCGGCCACGGCGGCGCGGCCTTCTTCCTCCATGGCGGCGTAGAGCGACTCGATCTCGGCGAACGAAAGATCGTCCAGGCGGCGGAACACCGAGCGCACGTAGTCGTAGCGCAGGTCGCTGAACAGCATGCCGTAGGCCGAAAAATAGCCCGGCGCGTACGGCACCAGCACGCGCTTGATGCCCAGTTCGCGGGCGATGGCCGAAGCGTGCAGCGGCCCGGCCCCGCCGTAGACCACCATGGTGAAGCTGCCGGCGTCCAGGCCGCGCTCGGTGGTCACGGCCTTGACCGCGTGCGACATCGCGGTCACCGCGATGCGCAGGATGCCGTCGGCGGCCTGCTGCATGTCCAGGCCCAGCGGCGCGCCGATGCGTTCCCGCATCGCGGCGCGCGCGCCCTCCAGGTCCAGCGGCATGGTGCCGCCCAGGAAGTGTTCGGCATCCAGGCGCCCCAGGACCAGGTTGGCGTCGGTCACGGTCGGCTCGGCGCCGCCGCGTCCATAGCAGACCGGACCCGGCATGGATCCCGCGCTCTGCGGACCCACGCGCAGCGAGTTGCCCAGCTCGACGCGGGCGATGCTGCCGCCGCCGGTGCCGACCTCGAAAATGTCCATCATCGGGATCTGGATGGGCAGGGCTTTTTCGTAGCCGCCGATCAGCGCGCTGCCGGTGGTCAGCGGCCGGCCCTCGCTGATCACGCCGGCCTTGGCGGTGGTGCCGCCCATGTCGAAGGCGATGGCATCGGGCAGGCCCAATTGCGCGCAGATGGCCTGCGCGCCGATCACGCCCGCCGCCGGCCCCGATTCGAGCATGCGCACGCAATCGCGCCGCGCGTGCTCCAGCGGGAACAGGCCGCCGGTCGATTGCACCGCGTAGAAATCGCCGCCGAAGCCGCGGTCGTTCAAGTGGGTTTCGAGCTGGCCCAGGTAGGCCGATACGCGCGGCCCGACATAGGCATTGGCAACCGCGGTGGAGGCGCGTTCGAACTCCCGGTATTCCTGCGACAGTTCGTGCGAGGCGGTCACGAACACGCCCGGCATCTCTTCCAGCAGGATCTCCTTGACGCGTTTTTCGTGGTCGGGCTTGCGGTAGGAATGGAGCAGCAGCACCGCCGCGGCCTCCACGCCCTGCGCCTTGAGCGCGCGGGCGACTTCGCGCACTTTCTCTTCGTCCAGCGGCTTGTGGACGCTGCCGTCGGCGCGCAGGCGCTCCTCCACTTCGTAGCGCAGCGAGCGCTTGACCAGCGGCGTGTGCTTGGAGAAGAACAGGTTGTACGCATCGGGGCGGTTGACCCGGCCGATCTCGTAGATGTCGCGGAAGCCTTCGGTGATCAGCAGCGCGGTCTTGGCGCCGTTGCGTTCGAGCAGGGTATTGATCGCGATGGTCGAGCCGTGCAGGAAGAGATAGCCGTTGCGCAAGTCGATGCCGGCGCCGTCCAGCGTGTGCTGGATGCCGTCGACCAGCTTGCCGTGCGTGGACAGCGCCTTGCCGAAATGCAGGGTGCCGGCGCTTTCGTCGAAAGCCGCCAGGTCGGTGAAGGTTCCGCCGATGTCGACGGCGATGCGCAAGGGCGCTGTCTCGGGCGCCAGGTTGATGTCTGTCATGGTAATGGACGCTGTTCGGGCATCCGGGTCCGCCCCGGCTGCCGTTGATCGGATGTCCGTACGCATCGCGCGATGTCGTAGCGAGGGGCAGTGTAGGGAGCAGACAGATATCTTCCTAGTCTAGAATCAGAGATTTCAGACATGCCGAAATTGTGATGTCTCCCTCCTCGAATCCCGCAGGCGGCCCAGGGCTTGTTCACGCTAAAAGGAGCCTCGCATGAACCAGGCGGATCTCAGGCTGTTCATCGAAGTGGCCGAAGCGGGCAGCTTCACCAAGGTCGCCGCCGCGCGCATGACCGTGCAATCGCACATCAGCCGGCAGATCGGCAATCTCGAACAGGAATGCGGCGGCAGGCTGTTCCGCCGCACCGGCCGCGGGGTGGTGTTGACCGAACTGGGCGAGCGCATCATCGCGCGCGTGCGCGGCTGGCTGGCCGACACGGACCAGCTGTTCCACGACATACGCGCCACCTCGTCCGTGCCCATGGGCGAGGTGCGGCTGGGCATCCTGCCCTCGGCGGCCCATCCGCTCATCACCACGCTGTTCGGCCGCCTGCGCCGGCACTATCCGCTGATACGCCTGAACGTGCGCGAAGGACAGGGCGGCGAACTCGACGCCTTGCTGGATGCGGGCGCCGTCGACATGGCCATCCTGTTCCGCTACCACAAGCCCGACAGCAGCGAAGAACGGCTGCTGGCCACCGGCCACACCTATCTGGTGTCTCGCCCCGGCGACGTCCTGACCCGCGAAGCGTCGCTGGATTTCGCGCGCCTGCAGGGGTTGCCGCTGGTATTGCCGCGGCGTCCCGCGCACTGGCGCGCCATCCTCGATGAAACCGCGCGCAGCAAGGGGTTCGCACTCGATGCCGTGATCGAGGCCGACTCGCTGACGGCGCAGAAGGAACTGGCGATCCGCCACGGCGTCTACGCCGTGCTCGGCCCCTATTCGATCATGCTGGAGCTGCAGCAAGGCACGCTGCAAGCAGCGCGGCTGGTCAGCCCGGATCTGCGCCGCTACGTTACGCTGGCCCTGCCCAAGACCGGCGTGCTGACCAGCGCCGGCCAAGTGGTCAGCACCATGCTGCAGCAGCTCGTCGAGGAATGGGGCGCGGAGTTGTGCCCGCCCGTCGCAAGCCCGGCGCCCTCGCGCAAACGCGCCCGCCCGGCCGGCTAGGGCCGGCACCCGTCGCTTTGCCGATCAGATAAACTTCCTGCGCTCAGGCAGCGCGCTGTCGACCCCGACACAAGCCGATGCGGGACCGCATCATCCGGCGAAGCGCGCTATTGCCTCCTGGAGATGGGCATGAGAAACACCCCCGCGCAGGCCTCCCCCAAACCGCAGGCGGACCGCCGGCAGTTGCAGCAAATCATCTCCGGGCTGAGCGAGGGCGTCATGCTGATCGACCCGGACGGCAGCATTGTCTGGGCCAACAAGACCGCGTTGACCATCCACGAGGCCGCCACGCCGGCGCGGCTGGGCCGCACGGCGCGCGAGTACGTGGCCGCCTACACACTCAAGTACCGCAACCGCCACGCGCTCGCGCCGGCGCAGTATCCGATCATGCGCCTGCTGGGCGGCGAATGCTTCAGCGACGTCGTGGTGGAGGTCTCCAAGCCGGGCGACGATTCTTTACGCCGCGTCCACCAGGTGCGCGGCCTGGCCCTGACCACGCCCAAAGGCGAGCCGGAGTCGCTGGTGCTGGTCATCCAGGACGTCACCGAGCGCTATGACGCCGAAGAACGCTTCGAGCGCACTTTCAACACCAATCCGGCTCCGGCGGTCATCTGCCGCCTGGCGGACCTGCGCTACATCAAGGTGAACGCGGGCTTCCTGGAAATGACGGGCTATGCCCGCGCGCAGATCATCGGCCATTTCACCTACGAGCTGGACGTGCTGAACGGCGCCGCCGACCGCGACCTGGCCGTGGGCCACCTCAAGGAAGGCCGCCCGATCCCGCAGATGGAAGCCATGCTGCGCCTGCCGCAAGGGCGCACCAGGCGGGTCATCGTCGCGGGCCAGCCCATCGAGGTCGGCGATGCGCCGTGCATGTTGTTCACCTTCATGGATATGGAGCCGCGTTGGCAAGCCGAAGAAGCGTTGCGGCAATCCGAAGAGCGCTTCTCGAAGGCGTTCCGGCTCGCCCCGGTGCCGATGGCGCTGTGCGCGCTCGACGACCTCGCGCCGATGGATGCCAACGAGGCTTTCACGCAGGCCACCGGCCATGAGGTGCGCAAGAACGGCGCGGCGGCAGGGCATGAAGCGCCCTGGTGCGGCGAGGACAACCGCCGCCGGTTGCTGGCGGCCCTGCGGGAAGGCGGCGTGCGCGATGCCGAGATCATGCTGCGCACCCGCGATGGCCATGAGTTCGATTGCCTGCTGTCGGCAGAGACCATGGAGATCCAGGGCGCCTGCTGCGTGCTGGTGGCGATGCAGGACATCACCGAGCGCAAGCAGAGCGAAGAGGAACTGATGGCCGCGATCGATGCGGTCATGCAGGATGCCTCGTGGTTCAGCGGCACGGTGATAGAGAAGCTCGCCCAATTGCGCCGTCCGTCCGGCAGCAAGGCAGGCGCCGGTGAATTGTCGGACCTGACCGAACGCGAACGCGAAGTGCTGGGCTTGATGTGCCAAGGCGAGAACAACGAGCACATCGCCCACGTGCTGCAGCTCTCGCCCAATACCGTGCGCAACCACATCGCCACCCTCTACAGCAAGATAGGCGTGCACCGCCGCAGCGACGCGATCGTCTGGGCGCGCCAGCGCGGCGTGACCGGCTATGCGGAATCGGCGCGCGGCAGGCGAAGAACCTCCCGCCGGTGAGCGCTATGGAAAACCGGGATGAAAATACCACCGCGCCTAGTACGTGTTCATCTGGCTTTGGACAGGGAGCGCCGCTACAGTCTGCCTATGTCCTCGGCTCAAGCATGGAGTGCCTGTTGGTGTGACCAACGATCCTCGCGTGGGCACACTCCGGGGCGCAACCATACTCATGACGAGCGTTTCAGGCAGCGAGCCAGCATCGAGCACTTCCGCACCATCCCCGAGCCAGGTCATGGAAGATATCCAGGACCTGCGTCTGCGTGAATTGCACCATGGCATCCACAACGGATTGCACCTGCTCTCCACCGCCTTGCAATTGCAGGCGCGTCGCAGCGGCAGCGAGGAGGTCCGGCGCGAACTCGGCATCGCCGTCAGCCGGCTGGAAAACCTGGTGCGCCTGCACGAACATGCCTACCGCGCCGGCACGGATGCGCCCGCCGATGCGGCCGCGCATCTGGCTCAGTTGGTCGGGCAATTGCAGGCGGCATTGATCGATCCGCGTTCAGGCCGCACGGTGCAGTTGGCATGTACGGGCCTGCCCCCGGTGGACAACGCGGCGCTGGTCACATTGAGTTCGGTCGTGATCGAACTGGCCACCAACAGCATCAAGTACGGTACGGGAACAGTGCGCATCGAGGTGCGGCCCGCCTCCGGTGCCGCCTGCGTGCAGGTGGAAGACGAAGGCGCCGGTTTTCCGGCGGATTTCGACTTGCGCAGCCATGCCGGCTTCGGCCTCAAGTACGTGGCCCGCGTCTGCGCCCGCTCGGGCGGTTCGCTCAGCATCGACCGCCAGGCTGCCGCGCGCATCGTTGCACGGGTCGGCATCGCCCCGCCGCGCACGCCGCCGGCATCCTGATCAGCCGGCCGCCGGCCCGTCGTTGAGCAGGTGCCGCAGTTTTTGCCGCATGGGCGATTCCACGGGCCGTTCGTCGCCCAGGGCCCGGCGCGCATGATCGCGGCTTTCGCCCTTGCGCAAGTCCACGTCGCGCACGACCTGCCCGTCCTGGTAGACGAAGGCGACATCGGCGAGTTCGAGCACGTCGTCGATATCGTGGGTGATCATCAGCGCCGGAATGCGCGCCTGGCGCACCACCTCGGCCAGTTCCCGGCGCAGCGCGCCGCGCAGCATGGGATTGAGCGCGGCGAACGGTTCGTCCAGCAACAGCGCCGAAGGCTCGCGAACCAGCGCGCGCGCCAGCGCCACCCGCTGCTGCTGTCCGCCCGACAGCACGCCCGGCCGGCTGTCGGCCATGGCCGACAGGCCGAAGCGCTCGATCAGGCTGTCCACCCGCGCCTGCTGTGCCGGCGTCAGCCGGCGCCGGCGCCAAGTCGTCAGGCCGAAGCCGATGTTCTGCCGCACCGACAAATGGGGAAACAGCGCGTAGTGCTGGAACAGATAGCCGACGCCGCGCTCGCGCGGCGCCAGGTCGATGCCGCGCGCCGCATCGAACAAAGTGCGGCCGTCGAGCCGGACGTGTCCGGCACGCGGCTTGAGCAGGCCGGCAATGGCCTGCAGCGTCAGCGATTTGCCTGACCCCGAGGGCCCGTACAGCGCAGCGAAAGGCGCCTCGGTGGCAAAGCGCACGCCGAGGTCGAAACGCCGTGCGCCATCGCGCACGGTCAGTTCGATATCGACGTCGATCACGGCTTGCCGAAGCCGTAGCGGCCGAGGATCTCCTGGCCCGGCACCGACAGCAGGAAGTCGACGAAGCTGCCGGCCAGCGCCTTGTGCTTGCTCTCGGCCAACTGCGCAACCGGGTAGGAAACGGGCGTATGGCCGCCGGCGGTCAGCACGATCTTGACCTTGTCCTGCATGACGGCCGCGTCGGTGCGGTAGACGAAACCGGCATCCACTTCGCCGCGGCTGACGTAGTCCAGCACCTGGCGCACGCTGTCTGCCTGGATGAACTTGGGCTGCAGCGGCTCCCACAGCTTGGCGCTTTCCAGCGCCTCCTTGGTGTAGTTGCCCACCGGGACGGTGGCCGTCTTGCCGATGGCGATGCGCTTGACCGCCGCGCCGGACAGGTCCTGCAGCGAGCCGATGGCCGGGCCGCCTTGCAGCGGCGCGATCAGCACCAGGCTGTTGGTGGCGAAATCCTTGCGGGTGGCGGTGTCGATCAGCTTCTGCGCCACGGCCTTGTCCATGGTCGCCTGGTCGGCGCTGGCGAACACGTCCACCGGCGCGCCCTGGGCCATCTGCTGCAGCAGGGTGCCGGAGGCGGCGAAGTTCAGCCGCACGTTGGTGCCGGGATGGTTCTTCTCAAACTGCTGGCCGATTTCCTTGAAGGCGTTGGTCAGGCTGGCGGCGGCCGAAACGGTCAGTTCCTGGGCCGATGCGGAGAGCGGCAGGGCCAGGGAGAGGAACAGGGCGGCAAAACGGGAACGAGTCATGGGAATATTCCTTTAACGGAGCGAAAGATACCGGTTGCAAGCCACCAGGATGGCGATGGAGATCGCCGACGTGATGACCACCAGCAGCAGGGCGAGGTCGTCCTGGCCCGCCTGCGTGGCGTCGTAGATGGCCATGGAAAGGGTTTGCGTGCGGTTCGGAATCGAACCGGCCACCATCAGCGAAGCGCCGAACTCGCCCATGGCGCGGGCGAACGCGAGCAGCGTGCCGGCCAGCACGCCGGGCCAGGCCAACGGCAGCGTCACGCGCACGAATACTGACCAGCGCGACTGGCCGAGCGTGCTGGCGGCCGCTTCGAGTGAACGGTCGATGCCGGCGAACGCGGCGTTGGCCGATTTCAGCACCAGCGGCAGCGCGACCACCGCCGAGGCGACCACCGCGCCATGCCAGCTGAAGATGATGGTGTAGTCGAAGTGCTCGTAGACCCACTTCCCCAGCGGGCTGCGCCGCCCGGCCGCCACCAGGATCGCATAGCCGATGACGGTGGGCGGCAGCACCAGCGGCAGCATGAACACCGACTCGACCACCGAACTGCCGGGGAAAGGCTTGCGCGCGAACAGCCACCCCAAGGCAATGCCGGCCACCAGGGCGAGCACGGTGGCCAGGGCGGCGACTTTGAGGGACAGGATCAGCGGAAACGCATCGAATGCGTCGAACAGCGAACTCGTCATGTCCCGAAGGATACAGCGAAAACACGCTCGACGGTATGGTGAAACCCCGGGAGCGCGGCCGTTCGCCCGCTTGCGAATGAACCGGGTGAACGCCTCAGGAAGCCAGCAGGGCGGTCACCGCGGCGATGTCGTCGGCCGCGGCCGCATGGGCCTTGGCTTCGATGGAACGATAGCGGCGGATCAATTCCCTTCCCGCTTCGGTCACGACGGTACCGCCGCCGTGCGCGCCGCCCGTCGCGCTCTCGACCGCCGGTTCGCTCAGCGAGCGGTTCAACTCGTCCACCAGCAGCCAGGCGCGCCGGTACGACATGCCCATCTGCTTGGCCCCCGCGGTAATGGAGCCCGCCTGCAGGATGGCTTCCAGCAGCGCGATCTTGCCCGGGCCGATGGCGATCCCGGCATCGCGGTAGACGCGCAGGCGGAACTGGAAGCGGGGCGGCGGCAGTGTATTCATGCGGTCTCGAGACAGCGGGCGTCGATCATGCGGACATTGTAGGTGCGTCGGGCAAGCGCCGCCTCAACGGCGTTCGGTCCGGCAGGCCGACAGCTCAGCCGGCACGCCGGCGGGAGCGCCCGCCATCCATGTTTCAAGCGGCGCGCAGCGCCGTTCCGTGCAAAGCAGGTAATCGCCGGCGAATTCCGACCGTGACAGCACGATCGACTCGCGCCAAGGCTGCGCGGGCCGATAGTGCCAGGCGCCGTGTTCGAGGCGCGCGCCTTCCGGCGGATCCATGCCGGCGCCCGATCCGCGGACGGCTGCATCGGCAATGAACAGCCGGTTGTCGCGGATCAGGTAGGATTCGCGCCACTCGATCTTCTCTATCGAGTGGCGCCAAGACAGCGTGAACGCATCGGCCGCCACCGTGGCGTGGAAGCCTCCTGCCGCCAGGCACAGCGCCGCCAGCATGCGTCAGGCCGACGCCACGGCGGACCCCGATCCGGGCCGCGCCGCGTCGCGCGTGCGATACCAGTGCCATAGCGCGAGCATGGCGGCCATCACGTAGCCGATGCTGTCGGTGAGCGGAACGGCCGCCACCAGCAGGCCTGCCGCGACGAAGGCCCAGGCGCGCTCCCATATCCTGAGCGGACCGCGCCAGTAGCCGATGGTGGTGCCGCCCCACAGCAGCACGGCCACGATTGCCTTGAACACCACATAGGCGGTATCCAGCAACGATCCCGCCTGCAGCATCAGCGCCGGACTATAGACCGCGATGTAGGGGATCAGAAAACCCGCTATCGCGATCCGCACCGCCTGTACCCCGATCGCCATGCCCGATGTGCGCGCGATGGGCGCCGCGGCGAATGCCGCCAGCGCGACAGGCGGCGTCAGATCCGCCATGATGCCGAAATAGAACACGAACATGTGCGAGACGATCAGCGGCACGCCCAGGTGCAGCAGGGCCGGCGCGGCAAGCGAACTGGTGATGATGTAGTTGGGGATGGTCGGTATGCCCATGCCCAGCACCAGGCACACGCACATGGTCAGCACCAGGCTCAGCAGCAGGCTGTTCTCGCCGACCCGGATCACATAGCCGGCGAAGGTGGTGGCCGCGCCGGTCAGCGACAGGATGCCGATGATCACCCCCACCAGCGCGCATGCGATGCCCACCGGGAGCGCATGCCGCGCCCCGTCCGCCAGCGCTGCCAGCGCCGTGCGCAGGACCGGGCGGCCGCTGGCGCGCAGATAGAGCAGCACGCCCAGCACCGCGATCACGGCGACCACGGCGGCGATGCCGTATTCCATGAATGCGGAGCAGGCTACCGCGATCGCGATCCAGAACGCGATGCGCCCGATCATCGAGCTTATGCCCAGCATGACGCCCGCGCCGAAGATCAGCACGACGGTCAACGCCAGCCCCACCGTCCCGGAGAACAGCGGCGTATAACCCGAAAACAATAGCCAGACCAGCGCGATCAGCGGCAGCAGCAGATACCAGCGCTCGCGTATGGCGCGCCACGGATTCGGGCACTCGTCCTTGCTCATGCCGTGCAAACCCGCGCGGCCGGCTTCCAGGTGCACGATGACGAAGGCGGTGAAGAAGTACAACAGGGCCGGGATCAGCGCCGCCTTGCAGATGTCGACGTAGGGAACGTTGATGGTCTCGGACATGATGAAGGCCACTGCCCCCATGACCGGCGGCATGATCTGTCCGCCCATGCTCGCCGTAGCTTCCACGCCCCCGGCGAAGCTGGCCTTGTAGCCGAAGCGCTTCATCAGCGGGATGGTGAACTGGCCGGTGGTGACCACATTGGCCACGCCCGAACCGTTGATGGTTCCCATCAGGCCCGAGGAAATTACCGCCACCTTGGCGGGGCCGCCACGGCGGTGCCCGAACAGTCCGAGGGCGAAATCGGTGAAAAGCTGGATCATGCCGGCATGCTCGAGGAAGGCGCCGAACAGGATGAACAGGAAGATGTAGGAGGACGAGACGTAGATCGGCGTGCCGTAGATGCCCTCGGTGCCGAAGCCGAGCTGGCCGACGATCTGGTCCAGTCCGTAGCCCCGGTGCGCCAGGTCGCCGGGCAGGTACTGGCCGAACAGGCCGTAGGCCAGGAACAGGGCGCAGATGATGGGCAGCGCAATGCCCATGGCCCGCCGGGTCGCGTCGAACACGAGCAGGATCAGCACGATGCCCACCGCCATGTCGAGCGATGTGACGTCGCCTGCGCGCTGGATCAGGTCGGCCTCGAAATACCATTGGTAGAGGCCGGTGAGGAAGGCCACAGCGCCGATGGCCCAGCCCAGCCATTTGCGCCCAGCGGGCGGATGGAGGACGAACACCATCAGCAGCAGGAAGCCGACGTGGACTGCCCGCACGACCGTGCTGGACAGCGGGCTGAACGCTGCGGTGACGATCTGGAAGGCCGAGAAAGCGACGGCAACGTAAAACAAGGCGCCGGCCAGGACGGCCGGCTCCGGTCCGCCCGCGTCGGGGACGGGACCGGAGGTCGTGGTGGACTGGTTCATGGTACCCCGGCGGGATGGCGCTTACGCTGACTGGCTTACTTGGCCAGGCCGACTTCCTTGTAGTACTTCAATGCGCCAGGGTGGAAGGGCACCGAGGTGCCGCCCATCGCGCTGGCGCGGTCGATCGCCTTGGCTGCGGAGTGCGCCGCGACCATCTGGTCGAGGTTTTCGAACAGCGCCTTGGTCATGCCGTAGGCGATGTCGTCCGGCACGCCCTGGTGGCTGACCAGGAAATTGCGGATCGCGATGCTGGGCACGTCCGCGGTCTGGCCGGTGTAGGTATTGGCGGGAATGGTCGTGGCCTGATAGGCCGGGTCGCCGATCTTGGCGACCACGTCCTGGCTGACCGGCACCACGACGATCTCCACCGACGTGGCGAGGTCGCGTATCGAGGCCACGCCCAGGCCGGCCGACTGCAGCGTAACGTCGAGCTGGCGGTTCTTGATCAGTTCGACCGATTCGCCGAAGGGCAGGTATTCGACCTTGCTGAAATCCTTGTAGGTCAGGCCCGCGGCTTTCAGCACCGCGCGCGCATTGAGTTCCGTGCCCGAGCGCGGGGCGCCGACCGAAATGCGCTTGCCCTTGAGATCGGCCAGCGTCTTGATTCCGGAAGCCTTGCTGGCGATGATCTGAATGTAATTGGAGTAGATCCCGGCAATGGCGCGCAGCTTGCCCAGCGGCTCCTTGAAGCCGGCCTCCTTCTCGCCCTTCCAGGCGTCCGACAAGGCATCGGCCAGCGTGAAGGCGATTTCGCCGCGCCCGGCCTGCAGCAGGTTCAGGTTCTCGGCCGAAGCCTTGGTGGCCTGCACGCTGGTCTTGGCGCCCGGAATGGCCTTGGCGTAGATTTGGCCCAGCGCCACGCCCAGCGGGTAATACACGCCGCTCTGGCCGCCGGTCAGGACGTTGATGAACTTCTGCTGGGCAAAGGCAGGGATGCCGAACATCGACGCGGCAACGCCGGCAGCGGAGGCCGTCAGCAGAGTACGGCGGCGCGCATCGAACGCGGGCAGGATGGAAAGCTTCTTCACAGGCAGTCTCCTCGACAGGTGTTCTTATGCAACCGATGGTACACGAGGAGTATGCAGAAACAATACCCAAAACCGTCTTTTGTCCTGGAAACCCCGGATGACTGACGCGCGGCGGATAGCTAGGCCTGCACCGCCATCGCCAGCCCGCCGAAACTCGCGATGCGGCCGGCCAGCGCGCTGGCAGCCACCGTATAGGGGCTTGCCAGCCAGACGCTGCCCGGCCCGGAGCGTCCGGGGAAATTGCGGTTGATCGCGCTGATGGTGACCTCGGCCGCCTCGGTGGACTGGCCCGGACCGCAGTTGGCGCAAGAGCCGCAGCCGGGCATGACCAGCGTCACGCCGGCCTGCGCGAAGGTCTCCAGGTAGCCCTGCTCCTCGCAATACGCCTTGACCGCCATGGTGCCGAACTGCAGGTAGAAGCGCGTATGCGGCGCCACGCGCCGGCCGCGCGCCAGTCCCCAGGCGAGCACCTCGTGATAGGCGTCGAAGTCGTCCCGCTTGCCGCCGGTACAGGATCCCCCGTAGGCGATGTCCACGCGCACGGGCTGGTCCAGCGCTTCCGCCTCCATGCCGTTGCCCGGGTCGCCCGGACGCGCGACCATGGGCTTGACGGCGGCGCCATCGATGCGGATCACGCTGCGATAGCGCGCATCGGGATCGCTGCGCATCCAGCCCTCCAGGGTCACCTCCGTATCGCGCCGTTCCTTCAGGAAGGCGACGGTCCGTTCGTCCGGCTCGACGATGCCGGTGAAGCCGCCGAGTTCCGCCACCATGTTGGTCAGCGTGGCGCGCTCATCCACCGACATCGCGCGCACCGCCGCGCCGCCGTACTCGAATACCGCGCCGATGGCATCGCCGCGCCGCACCGGCTCGGACTTGAGCAGCTCCAGCACGATGTCCTTGGCCGTCACGCCAGGACGCAGGCGGCCGCTTATCTCGACCCGCAACGTCTCCGGCACCTTGCAGCGCACATAGCCCGTAACCCAGCTGTTGGCCATGTCGGTCGAACCCACGCCGAACGCCAGGCAGCCCAGCGCGCCCGCATGCGGCGTATGCGAATCGGTGCCCGCGACCACCTCGCCGGGCAGAGCGTAGCGCTCGGTCATCAGCGCGTGGCAGATGCCCTCCGCGCCGCTGCCGTCGGCCAGTTCCCCATGCACGCGCACCGGATAGTCGCGCGCGAAATCGTGGTGCCCGCCCACCAGCGACACTACCTCGGGCAGCAGGCCGCCGCGCACGTGCGGCACGCTCTGCGGCGCCAGCACGAGGTGGTCGTGGAAAGCCACGATGCGCTCCGGATCCCGCAGCGCGGCCGGCTTGCCATAAGCGCGATGCATCAGGTGCGCGCTCATGCCGGTGAAATAGTCGTGCGCGAAGCGCCAGTCGGCGCGTACGAAGACGCCGCTTCCCGGCGTTGCCGCCGGCGTATCCGGGTGCAGGTGGCGGCGGATGATCTTCTCGACCAGCGTCAGCCCGCCCGCGCGCTCGGATGCATCCCCCGCGCCCTGCTGCGGCCAGTTGGCGCGGCGGCTGTAGGCCATCAGTCCGCCGCTGCGGATGATCGCCTGGGTCAGCGCGTCGCGCCCCTGCAGGAAACAGTCCATGGGGATGGCCTCGCCGGCTTCGATCCGGCGCAGCACGTCGAAATCCGTCGTAGTCAGGATGCCCAGGTTGTCGCAGTTCTGCTGGTAAATGCGCTCGAAGCTCTCGGCCACGATCAGCCGTATGCCGGCCGAGAGTTCGGCCAGCGGACTGTGCTCGCGCGACGAGCCCTTGCCGTAGCGCTTGCCCGCCACGGTCGCCACGAAGCCGCCGTTGCGCACCGCATCGCGCCCGATGGGCCGGCGGCCGCCGGCCTGCAGGCCCACATAGGGATGGCTGCCCAGGCGCTCGTCATAGCTCAGCATCACGGTCACCGGCGTGATCTCGTCGGTGGAGACGTTGTCGCGCAGCGGACCCGCCTCCTGCAGCATCAGGTCGCGGCCGGCCAATTGGGATTCGATACAGGCGGGGTCGTCCGACAGGTACAGGATGCGGCCGTCGAAGCGGATGGCGTCGTTCATGGTGCGTGGGCTCCTTTTCACGCATGCACTGTAGACAGGCGCCAGGCCGGCACGAAGCGGTATTTCGGCATTGCTGCCATCTCATCCAGCGATGCTTGGCGTGCCGGCAACCGCGACGGCTGCCATCTCGAATCGTCAATCCACGCCCTTGCGGCAACTCCTATCATGCGGTGCATATCGGCCATCCCGGCACGCAGCCGGACCGATGCCGACAAGACCCAAGGACCGTCCATGCCACGCACGCTCTACGACAAACTCTGGGACGCGCACGCCTTCGCCGCCGAAGCGGACGGCACGTGCCTGCTGTACATCGACCGCCACCTGATCAACGAAGTCTCCAGCCCGCAGGCCTTCGAAGGACTGCGGCTGGCCGGCCGCGCAGCATGGCGGCCCGACTCCTGTCTGGCCATCGCCGACCACAACGTGCCGACCACGGACCGCAGCGGCGGCATCACCGAACCGTTCTCGCGCGCCCAGGTGGCGGCGCTGGAAGAGAACGCGCGCAGCCAGGGCGTGATCTTCTTCGGCATGCAGGACCGGCGCCAGGGCATCGAGCACGTGGTGGGTCCCGAGCAGGGCGCGACGCTGCCCGGCATGACGGTGGTGTGCGGCGACTCGCATACGTCCACGCACGGGGCGTTCGCCTGTCTGGCGCACGGCATCGGCACTTCCGAAGTGGAACACGTGCTGGCCACGCAGACTCTGCTGGCGCGCAAGATGAAATCCATGCTGGTGAAGGTGGAGGGCACGCTGCAGCCGGGCGTGGCGGCCAAGGACATCGTACTGGCGCTGATCGGCAAGATCGGCGCCGCGGGAGCGACGGGCCACGCCATCGAGTACGCTGGCTCGGCCATACGGGCGCTGTCGATGGAAGGCCGCATGACGATCTGCAATATGTCCATCGAGGCGGGCGCGCGCGCCGGCATGATCGCGGTGGACCAGGCCACCATCGATTACCTGCGCGGCCGGCCGTTCGCGCCCGCCGGCGCGCTGTGGGATGAGGCCGTGGCCTATTGGCGCACGCTGCATTCGGACGAGGGCGCGGCATTCGATGCCGTGGTCGAGATCGACGCTTCTTCCATCCGGCCCCAGGTAACGTGGGGCACGTCGCCGGAAATGGTCGCGACGGTGGACGGCAAAGTGCCCGACCCGGATGCCGAATCCGACGTCGTGCGGCGCGACGGCATGCGCAAGGCGCTGGCCTATATGGGATTGCAGGCCAATACGCCGATCGCCGAGATCCGCCTGGACAAGGTGTTCATCGGTTCCTGCACCAATTCGCGCATCGAGGATCTGCGCGCGGCTGCCGAGGTGGTCAAGGGCCGCCGCAAGGCCGACAACATCCGCCTTGCCATGGTAGTGCCGGGCTCGGGGCTGGTGAAGGCCCAGGCCGAACGTGAAGGACTGGACCGCGTATTCCTGGAGGCGGGCTTCGAATGGCGCGAATCGGGCTGTTCGATGTGCATGGCCATGAATGCCGACCGCCTGGAGCCGGGCGAACGCTGCGCCTCGACCTCGAACCGCAATTTCGAAGGGCGGCAGGGCGCGGGCGGACGCACGCACCTGGTCAGTCCGGCGATGGCGGCCGCGGCGGCCATCGCCGGCCACTTTGTCGACGTGCGCGCGCTGTGACGCGCGGGTCTTCCTCCTCCAGACACGGTTCCGTTCATCATGGATAAATTCACTCGCCTGCGCAGCACCGTCGTACCGCTCGACCGCAGCAACGTCGATACCGACGCCATCATTCCCAAGCAGTTCCTCAAATCCATCAAGCGCACCGGCTTCGGCCCCTACCTGTTCGACGAATGGCGCTACCTGGATCGCGGCGAACCCGAGCAGGACTGTACGCACCGCCCGCTCAACCCTGATTTCGTGCTGAACCAGCCGCAGTACCGCGGCGGCGCCATCCTGCTGGCGCGGGCCAACTTCGGCTGCGGCTCGTCGCGCGAGCACGCGCCCTGGGCCCTGCAGCAATACGGTTTCCGCGCCATGATCGCGCCCAGCTTCGGCGACATCTTCTACAACAACGCGATGCAGAACGGCTTGCTGCCCGTGGTGCTGGCCGACGCGCAGGTCGATGCGCTGTTCGCGCGCGCGGCGGCGGACGGCGTGATGGCGCTGGACGTGGATCTCGAAGCGCAAACGGTGGCCACGCCCGACGGCGCGCTGTCCTTCGGCTTCGATATCTCGCCGTTCCGCAAGTACTGCCTGCTCAACGGCCTGGACGACATCGCGCTGACGCTGCGCAAGGCCGACGAGATTCGCGCGTTCGAAGCGGCGCACCTGCAGGCCTTCCCCTGGCTGAAGCGCGACGCGGCGGCCGCCTAGGGCATGCATTGCCGCGCCCGCGGGCGCGTGCCACAATTTCCGCACCCGCCGCGCACGCTGCGCGCCCTCCCGCTATTTCGGCCGTCGGCCCCGCATGAGCAATCTCGTCCGCAAACTCGATCTGACGTCGCTACGCTTGTTCGTGGCCGTCTGCCAGGAACGCAACATCGCGCGCGCCGCCGAGCGCGAAGCGATCGCGCCCTCAGCGGTGAGCCGGCGCATCGCCGAGATCGAGCACGTGATCGGCCAACCCGTCATCCACCGCGAATCGCGCGGCATCTCGGTCACGCCCATAGGCGAGGCGGTGCTGCGCCATGCGCAGGAAGTCCTGGCCGGCATCGAGCGCCTGGAGGCGGAACTGTCCCGGTATGCCAGCGGCGCCAAGGGCACGCTGCGCATCGTCGGCCACATGTCGTCCATCGTGCAGTTCCTGCCCGAGGACCTGGCCGCTTTCAAGCGCGTCTACCCCGACGTCGACATACAGATCGACGAACAGACCAGCAGCCAGGTGCTGCGCAGCCTGCTCGAAAGCGATTTCGACCTGGGGTTCTGCAACCGCGTGCCGGGCATGGAGCAAGTCGAGTCCCTGCCGTACCGCCACGACCGGCTGTACCTGGCGGTGCCCAGCCGCCACCGGCTGGCGCGCATGGCGGTGGTTCGATTGTCCGACTTCGCCGGCGAGAGCCTGGTAGGCCTGGGCCAGGACGCCTCGCTCACGCAGCTGCTCGAACGGGAAGCGGCCAGGCTGGGCGCATCGCTGCGCGCCAAGATCCGCGTCAGCAGCCTGGATGCGCTGTGCCGCATGGTGCACGTGGGCCTGGGCGTGGCCGTGGTGCCGCAGCACAGCGGCGAGCTTTACGTCGATACGCTGGATCTGGCGCTCATCCCCATCGAGGAAGAATGGGCCTTGCGCGAATCCTTCATCGTGTTCCGCCAGCGCGGCGGCCTGACCGCGCCGGCCGCGGCGCTGGTGGATTTTCTGGCACGGCGGTGAAGGCGGCGGATATCACTTCGCCGTCGGCATCGCGAACTCCGCGCCCTTGCGCATGCTGCCCGGCCAGCGCTGCATGATGCTCTTCTGGCGGGTGTAGAAGCGCACGCCTTCCTCGCCGTAGGCGTGCATGTCGCCGAACAGCGAGCGCTTCCAGCCGCCGAAGCCGTGCCAGGCCATGGGCACCGGAATGGGCACGTTGATGCCCACCATGCCGACCTGGATGCGCCGGCCGAATTCGCGGGCGACGTTGCCGTCGCTGGTAAAGCAGCTCACGCCGTTGCCGAATTCGTGGGCGTTGACGAGTTCGACGGCCGACGCGAAATCGGGCACGCGCACGCACGACAGCACCGGACCGAAGATTTCCTCGCGATAGATGCGCATGGAAGGCGCGACGTGGTCGAACAGCGTACCGCCCAGCCAGAAGCCGCCCTCGCAGCCCGGCCCCGCCGCGGCCGGATCGAAACCGCGGCCGTCCACCAGCAGGCTGGCGCCTTCCTCGGCCCCCAGCGCGATGTAGTCGCTGATGCGGCGGTGCGCGGCGGCGTGCACGATGGGGCCCATCTCGGCATCCAGCTCCATGCCGTTCTTGACCTTGAGCGCGCGGGTGCGCTCGACGAGCCGGGGCATGATGCGGTCGGCCGCTTCGCCCACCAGCACCGCCACCGAGATCGCCATGCAGCGCTCGCCCGCCGAGCCGTAGGCCGAACCGATCAGCGCGTCCACCGCCAGATCGAGGTCGGCATCCGGCATCACGACCATGTGGTTCTTCGCGCCTCCCAGCGCCTGCACGCGCTTGCCGTGGCGCGCGCCCTGCTCGTAGATCGATTGCGCAATGGGGGTGGAACCCACGAAGGAAATCGCTCTGACGCCGGGATGTGCGATCAGCGCCTCGACCGCATCCTTGTCGCCCTGCACGACGTTGAACACGCCGTCCGGCAGGCCGGCCTGCTTGAACAGGTCGGCAATGATGAGCGAGGGCGTCGGATCCACGGGGCTGGGCTTGAGCACGAAGCAATTGCCCGCCGCGATGGCTACCGGGAACATCCACATCGGCACCATGACGGGAAAATTGAAAGGCGTGATGCCGGCCACCACGCCCAGCGGCTGGCGCAGCGTCCAGTTGTCCATGCCGGTGGAAACCTGGTCGGTGAACTGCGTCTTGAGCAATTGCGGAATGCCGCAGGCGAACTCGACGATATCGATGCCCCGCGCCACTTCGCCCTGCGCATCGGTGAACACCTTGCCGTGCTCGGCGGTGATGGCGCGGGCCAGGTCGTCCTTGTGCCGGTTGAGCAGCTCCAGGAAACGGAACATGACGCGCGCGCGGCGGATGGGAGGCACGTCGGCCCAGGCCGGGAAGGCGCGTGCGGCGCTGGCGACGGCGGCATCCACGTCCGCGGCGCTGCCCAGTGCAACGCGGGCGCCTACGACGCCGCTGGCGGGATGAAAGACGTCGGCGATACGCGTGCCGCGCGATTCGGCGCGGGCGCCGTCTATCCAGTGGGAAACGAAGGGAAGGGCGGAAGCGGAAGACATGGCGGGATTCCTGTGCGTGGCGGGCCGCATGCGGGGCTGCGGAACGAAGGCCTCAGTCTAGGCCGTGCGCGACATTTGGATAAGCGGGCCGATTCCGACTAAAGTGTTCAATATTCTGAACAATCCACCATGTAAATGCCCGCCGACCGCATCGCCTCATGGGTGGCCGACATCCATCTGCTGACCGTGCTCGCCCAGACCCGCAGCTTTACGCAGACGGCGCGGCGGCTCGGCCTGTCCAAGGGCTCGGTCAGCATGCGCATCGGCGCGCTGGAGCGGGCCGCCGGCATTCCGCTGGTGCAGCGCACGACCCGCGCCGTGGTATTGACCGAGGCCGGACAGCAGTTGGTAGCCGATGCCGGCCCCGCGTTCGACCGCATCGATGCCGGGTTCTCGGCCGTCAGCGACCTGTCGGGAACGCCGCGCGGCACGCTGAAAGTCACCGCGCCGGTTGCGTTGGGACGCCAGCACGTGGCCCCGGCGCTGGCCTCCTTCCTGCGCCGCTATCCCGACGTGCGGGTCCACCTCGACTTGACCGACCGCTTCGTCAACCTGGCCCAGGAAGGCTACGACCTGGCCATCCGCCATACGGCCGCGCCGCCGGACAGCTACGTGGCCTGGCCGCTGTGCGAAACGCGCTCATTGCTGGTCGCCAGTCCGGCCTATCTGCGCAAGCGCGGCCATCCGGTCCATCCGGCCGATTTGTCCCGGCACGATTGCCTGCTCTACCTGGGCGGCGCCGGATCGGACACCTGGACCTTCGTTCCCGCCGAGGAAGACGGACAGCCGCCGCTGTCGGTGCCCGTGCAGGGACCGCTCAGGGCCAACAACAGCGAAGTGCTGCGCGACGCGGTGCTGGACGGACTGGGCATCGGCTTGCTGCCGGATTTCAGCGCCAGTCCGGCGATGCGGCGGCTGGCGCCGGTGCTGCCGGCGTGGCGCGTCCAGGGGTTCTTCGGCAATCGGCTCTACGCTCTGCGGCCCTGGGCGCCGCGCGTGCCCAGAGCGGTGCAATGCTACGTAGAGCACCTGCGCTCGAGCTTCGCCGCCGGGTTCGCCGCTCCAGGCGATAAATAAGGCGACAGCAGGAAAGCCAGCGCCGCCGCGCAAGGCTGCTCGATTTTCAATGCCAGCAGGTCCTCGGCGCGCGTGCGGCCCAGGTTGACCGCGGCCACCGGCACGCCCGCCTCGGCCGCGGTGCGCACGTAGCGATAGCCGGAATGCACCATCAGCGACGATCCGACCACCAGCATGGCGTCGGCTTCGCGCACCGCCTGCAGCACCGCCGCGATGCGCTCGGCCGGCACCTGTTCGCCGAAGAACACCACGTCGGGCTTGAGCACGCCGCCGCAGCTCGGACAGGGCAGCATCCGGAACCCGGAAAAATCATCCGATTCCAGATCGGCGTCGCCATCGGGCGCATGCGCCGCATCGAGCACGGCCCACTGCGGATTCAGCCTTTCCATCTCGGCCTGCAGGTCAGCGCGCGCCAGCTTGTGCCCGCAGTCCAGGCAACGCACCGTATCCAGCCGGCCGTGCAGGTCCACCACCGCCCGGTTGCCGGCCGCCTGGTGCAGGCCATCGACGTTCTGAGTCACCAGCAGACGCATGCCGCCGCGCGCTTCCAGGGCCGCCAGCGCATGGTGCGCCGGGTTGGGCCCCGCTTTTCCGAAGTAGCGCCAGCCCACCATGCTGCGCGCCCAGTATCTCGCCCGGGCAGCAGTGTCGCCGGCGAAGGTGAGCAGGTCGATGGGCGGGCGCCGCTTCCACTGGCCGTGGCCATCGCGGTAGTCCGGTATGCCCGAATCGGTGCTGCAGCCGGCCCCGGTCAGCACCACCAGCCGGCGGGAACGGCCGATGAAATCCGCCAACTCGGCCTGTGCGGCAAATAGCGATGTATCCACGTCCCGTTTTCTCCCCCAAGATCCTCAGCATACCGCGAGGTGCATGCCCCACTGTCCGTAGAAAGACAGGGGCCGCTCCTTCAACCCCCTCCCGGCCTGTGGATAAGCTCTGGGAAGCAGGTTGTGCACAGGGTGTGGTCAGATTCTGGACAAGTGCCGGATTCTGCCGATCCGAAAAAGTTGTTCAAGTTGGGCGTACACCATGTGGACAATGTTATCCACATGCCTAATTTTTACGCAACCGATTGAAAAATATGAAGTTTTCAGGATGAAGAAAGTTATCCACAGGCTCCTATTAACTACGACCAATAAGATAGATAGTTATCCATAAAACCCCAAAACACTTCTCTGCTACGACGACGAACCCGCCCGCTACGCGGGTACGGTGCTTCCTGCAAATCCCCTTCGTCCAGCTCAGGTGCATGCAAAAGCCGGTTCGGCAGGAAAAAGGGCCGGTCGCTATCGAGCTGACCGGCCCTTTCATCGTGAACAGCGGGCATGACGCGCTACACCGCCTGCAACTTCTCCAGTGCTGCGTCCAGGGTGCTGTCCTGCTTGGCAAAACAGAAGCGCACCAATTGACGGTTCGAGCCTGGCGCATCCGGATCGCCGTGGAATGCGGCAATGGGAATCACTGCCACCCCGTGCTCGGTCGTCAGCCAGCGGGCGAACTCGCTTTCCGGAGCATCCGATATGGCGCTGTAGTCGGCCAGCAGGAAGTAGGTGCCGGGACAAGGCAGGGTTCGAAAGCGGGTCTGTCGCAGGCCCTGCGCCAGGCGATCGCGCTTGGCCTGGTAGAAAGCGGGAAGGTCCAGGTAGTGGCGGGGATCCCCCAGGAAGGCCGCCAGGCCGTGCTGCATGGGCGTGGAGACCGCAAAGACCATGAACTGGTGGATCTTGCGGAATTCGGCCGATAGGACGGCCGGGGCGCAGCAATAGCCGATTTTCCAGCCGGTCGTATGGAAGGTTTTGCCGAACGACGATATCAGCAGGCTGCGGGCCGCCAGGGCCGGCCGGCGGGCAATGGAAGCATGCTGGCGGCCGTCGAACACGATGTGCTCGTAGACCTCGTCGGAAATCAGCAGGACGCCCGTATCCGCCACGATGCGCTCGAGTTCGTCGAGATCGGCGTCTTCCAGGATCGCGCCGGTCGGATTGTGCGGAAAATTGATCAGCAGGGCCCGGGTGCGCAGCGTGATGGCCTGCCGGACCGCGGTCCAGTCCGGACGATAGGTCGGCTCCCCGGGCGTAGGCGGCAGCAAGGACACCCCTACCGGACGCGCACCGGCCAGCTTGATGGCCGGCACATAGGAATCGTAGACGGGCTCGAGCACGACGACCTCGTCCCCCGGCCCTGCAACGGCCAGGATGGCGGTCATCAGGGCCTGGGTGGCGCCGCTGGTGACGGTAATCTCGGTTTCGGGATCGTAGGACGCGCCGTACAAGGCCTCGGTCTTGGCGCTGATGGCCTGGCGCAGCGCCGGCACGCCGGGCATGGGGGCATATTGGTTGTGGCCGGCTCGCATCGCGGCATCCACCTGCGCCAGCAGTTCGGGATCGGCATTGAAATCCGGAAACCCCTGGCCGAGGTTGATCGCCTGTGTTTCGGCGGCGAGCCGGCTCATTACCGTAAATATAGTGACGCCGACATCCGGTAGTTTGGAATTGATCATCGCTTGCCTTATCGGGATGGATCCATAAGTGTCCGCCGGGCCGGTCGGCCCCTGCTCCGGCGGTTATCGGGCATTGTGGAACAAACTCGCAATAGCCCGTCCATGGGGGCTTTCCGCCTTGTTGTAATGCACTCACGCATCATTTGCGATACGCCGTCGAAATGTTATTGATTCGCAAAGTTTGCCCGGGTATGCTGCTATTCGCAGTTGAATTCAAGCAGCACGCAAGCTCCGTCTGGCATTTGCGGATGTCCGCCATTACCGTTCGTGTCGGCGTTCTTGGTTCTATTGCACTGTTTATTATTAGAGGACGCCGCACATGGCACAGAAGGGCAAGGTCAAATGGTTTAACGCGGACAAAGGTTTCGGCTTCATCACGCCGGATGCCGGTGGTCCCGACGTGTTCGCTCACTTTTCCGCCATCGTCGGCCGCGGCTACCGTAGCCTGGCCGAAGGCCAGGAAGTCGAATACGAAGTCAAGGATGGTCCCAAGGGTCCCCAAGCCGCGGACATCAAGCCGCTGTAAGGAACGTCCTTGTCATACGCGCGATGCGATAGCACCGCGCCCAACACCCCGCTAGACGGGGTGTTGTCGTTCTGAACGCGGTTCCATGCCCGCTTGCGGCGAAGCATATCGGGGTAAGGACCCAGGAAGCGGTGGATCCGGCTCCGCCGATCCGCCAGCACCGCCCCCTGGGCCCGGCGCCGGGCCGCCCCAAGGCGGGCCCAGGCCCCCTCGGGGGCTGCCGCGCAGCGGCTGGGGCCTCACCATCCCGGGCGCGCGTCAGCGCGTAGGGGGACACACCTCCGGATTGACGATATTGGCCGGCTTGCCCGCCGCCCAGGCCGCAATGTTCTCGAAGGCAACCTTGAAATAGAGGTTGTAGCTGTCGGCTTCGACGAAGCCGATGTGCGGCGTGCAAATGACGTTTTCCATGCGCAGCAGCGGGTGGCCTTGCAGGATGGGCTCGGATTCGAATACGTCTATGGCCGCCAGGCCGGGGCGGCCGCGGTTCAAGGCCAGGACCAGCGCGTCGGACTGGAGCAGCTCGGCCCGCGAGGTATTGACCAGCAGCGATTCCTGCCCCATGTGCTGCAGATCGGCCAGCGTGATGATGCCGCGGGTTTCCTCGGTCAGCTTGAGCAGCAGGCAAAGCACGTCGCTCGTTTCGAACAGGGCCTGCTTGCTCGGGGCGGTATCCAGGCCGTCGGCGCGGGCGCGCTCCAGCGTGGTGTCGCGGCCCCAGACCTGGACGTTCATGCCGAAGGCCTTGCCGTAGCCGGCCACCAGCTTGCCGATCTTGCCGTAGCCGAACAGTCCCAGGGTGCGGCCCCGCAGGGTGCGGCCCAGGCCGAAATTGGGCGGCATGGACGAAGCTTTCATCCCGGATTGCTGCCAGGCCCCATGCTTGAGGTTAGCCGCATATTGAGGAATCCGCCTCATCGCGGCCATAATGAGCGCCCAGGTCAATTCGGCCGGCGCGATCGGCGAGCCAACGCCCTGCGCGACGGCGATGCCGCGTTCGGTGCAGGCGGCCACGTCGATGTGCGAGCCCACCCGTCCCGTCTGGGAGATCAGTTTCAGTTGGGGGAGTTTGTCCAGCAGGGCCTTCGTGATCTGGGTGCGTTCGCGGATCAGTACCAGTGTTTCCGTGTCGCGCAGCCTGACGGCCAACTGGCCCAGGCCTTTGACTGTATTGTTGTAGACCTTGACGTCGTGGCCGTCGAGCAGGCCGAAGCAGTCCAGCTTGCGTATGGCGTCCTGGTAGTCGTCCAATATCGTGATGCGCATGGGCTTTCCTTGAGTCACGCGCATGGTAGACCAATCTGCCGCGGCGGTGGGAGCCGTCAACGGTAACCGACCCTTACGTTTCGGGATACACCGGCGCGGGAGCGGTATATTTAGTCCGACCGGGCTGGACGCCCGGTTGTCATTTACATATCAGGCGCTTGAAGCAGGCGCCGAGGAAGGAGATTTCATCCATGAATGCCGTGCCTGAATCAGCGGATTCCAAACAAACAGCGGCCATCGACGCGCCTGATTGGGTACGCCATGAACGACTCAAGGCCTGGGTGGCCGATATTGCCGCGCTGACCCGCCCCGACCGCATCGAATGGTGCGACGGCTCCCAGGAAGAATACGACCGCCTGTGCGAAAAGATGGTGCAGGCCGGCACCCTGCGCCGCCTGAATCCGGCCAAGCGCCCGAATTCCTACCTGGCCTGGTCCGATCCCTCGGACGTCGCCCGCGTCGAGGACCGCACCTTCATCTGCTCGGCGCGCCAGGAAGATGCCGGCCCGACCAACAACTGGGTCGATCCGGCCCAGATGCGCGCCACGCTCAATGGCCTTTTCGAAGGATGCATGCAGGGCCGGACCCTGTACGTGATTCCGTTCTCGATGGGGCCGCTGGGCTCGCCTATTGCGCAGATCGGCGTCGAACTGTCCGACTCGCCCTATGTCGTGACCAATATGCGCATCATGACCCGCATGGGCCGCAAGGTCTACGACGTGCTGGGCAGCGACGGCGAATTCGTGCCTTGCGTGCACACGGTGGGCATGCCGCTGGCGGCGGGCCAGGCCGACGTGCAGTGGCCGTGCAACGACACCAAGTACATCGTCCATTATCCGGAAACCCGCGAGATCTGGTCGTTCGGTTCGGGCTACGGCGGCAACGCGCTGCTCGGCAAGAAATGCCTGGCGCTGCGCATCGCTTCCAAGATGGGCCGCGACCAGGGCTGGCTGGCCGAACACATGCTGATCCTGGGCGTGACCGCGCCGGACGGCAAGAAAATGCACGTGGGCGCGGCGTTCCCGTCCGCTTGCGGCAAGACCAACTTCGCCATGCTGATCCCGCCGGCGGCGCTGCCGGGCTGGCAGGTCACCACCATCGGCGACGACATCGCGTGGATCAAGCAGGGCCCCGACGGCAAGCTACGCGCGATCAACCCCGAGGCGGGCTATTTCGGCGTGGCGCCGGGTACGAACGAAAAGACCAATCCCAACTGCATGGCCACGCTGCGCGAGAACGTGATCTTCACCAACGTCGCGCTGACCGACGACGGCGACATCTGGTGGGAAGGCATGAGCGAGGCCCCGGCCCATTGCCTGGACTGGCAGGGCAAGGACTGGACGCCGGAGATCGGCAAGAGCACCGGCCGCAAGGCGGCGCATCCGAACGCCCGCTTCACCGTGGCCGCCGACCAGAACCCGGCCATCGATGCCGAGTGGGACAATCCCGCCGGCGTGACCATCGACGCCTTCGTGTTCGGCGGCCGCCGTTCGACCACGGTGCCGCTGGTGACCGAGGCCCGCAACTGGGTCGAAGGCGTCTACATGGCCGCCACCATGGGCTCGGAGACCACCGCCGCCGCCACCGGCAAGCAGGGCGTGGTGCGCCGCGATCCGTTCGCCATGCTGCCGTTCTGCGGCTACAACATGAGCGAGTACTTCCGCCACTGGCTGGACCTGGGCGCCAAGCTGGCCGCGCAAGGCGTGCGCCTGCCCGCGATCTTCTGCGTGAACTGGTTCCGCACCGATGAGAACGGCAAGTTCATCTGGCCCGGTTTCGGCGAGAACATGCGCGTCCTGAAGTGGATGCTGGAACGCATCGAAGGGAAGGCATCGGGCCAGGACCACATCTTCGGCATTACGCCCAGCTACGGCGACCTGTCTTGGAGTGGCCTGGACTTCAGCAACGAACAGTTCGATCGCATCACGTCGATCGACCTGCAGGCGTGGAAGGAAGAGCTTCGCCTGCACGATGAACTGTTCGAGCTGCTGACCCATGGCTTGCCGCAGGAACTGCGCGAGGTCAAGGACAAGCTGGCGCAGCGTATCGCCGACTGATCTCTTTTTTGCAGGCATTGACGGGCCCGGGCGGCGCATCGCGCACCGCCCGGGCCCGTCGCTTTTAGGACGCGATACGCCGACGCAGCAGCGCCAGGCCGGCCAGCGGCGCCAGCAGCCACGGACCCAGCGGTCCGCCGCCACCGCCGCCGCCGGTGTCGCCGCCGTCCGGATCGGTCGGCGTCGCCGCCGCCTCGACGGTGACGCTTACCGTGGCTTCGGCCGCCGGACCGCCATGGACGCTGGCGCAGCTCAGCGTGAAGGTGTTGACGCCCGACTGGGTCAGCGCCGCCAGCGGGACCTCGCTGCCGCTGGTCTGCTGGGCGCCGGTCCAGATGCCGCCGTTGCTGCCGCCCGCGGTGCAGCTTTCGGCATTCTCGGCAGCCCAGCTCAGGCGCAGGGCATCGCCCACCTTGGCGGTCGTGGCCGATACGCTCAGCGGCGTGGTGAAGCTGACGCTGGGCAGGGCGAGTTCGACCGCGAACAGCGCGCCGTGGCCGCCGGTGGAGGTAGCCGCCGTGCCCAGTTGATCGCCGTCGGCGCCGCCGAAGCGTGTGGCGCCGTAGAGTTTCTGCACGCCGTCGACCACCGGACCTGCGGACAGACCAACAGGACGTCCGCCTTCGGTTTCCATGTCGAAGCGGTGCAGGATCTCGAGCTGGTCGTCGCCGCGATCGGCCTGCTGGCCCACCCGTACGCGGAACAGCGCGCCGGCGCCGATGGCGACCGTGCCGCTCAGGCTGCGGCTGTCGCGCGAGGTCGTGCCGTAGATGTTGCCGTCTGCCGCGCGTACCAGCGGCCCCATGGGTTGCGAGCCGTCGGCCTGGTCGGTGCCGTCCTGGCTGGCGTCAGAGTGGAAGGTGTGGATCACGGCGAAAGAAGCCGGGTCGGTCTTGCGCACGCGCCATACCGTGCCGCCGGGCGCCGTGCTGCTCGACGCCTGATACGTCGTGCCGTAAAGCCATTCGCCGTCTTCGACCAGGCTGCTGGCACGCGAATCCCCCGACACCAGGGTGACCGAAATGGTCGGAACCCCGTCGCGGTTTTGCGCAAAGGTATGTAGAACCTCGATCTTGTCGCCGTCGCCGGCAGCCACGCCGCTGTCCAGCGCGGTCTTGGCGATGCGGAACAGCGTGCCGGCCGACTTGCCGTCATTGTCGTCGGCGGGCAGGCTCGGGTCCACGCCGGCGGCGGTAACCTGCGTCAAGCCATAGAGCGCCTGGTCGGTTTCGCTCCAGATCAGCGCGACGGGCAGGCCGCCCTTGACGTGGCGATAGATGGGATTGTTGCGGCTATCGACACCGGCCTGCTCCAGGAAGTCGCAGAAGCGGACGATGCGTTCGATTTTTCCAGCCGCGTTTCGGCGCCACAGCGTGTTCGAGGTGTCCGAATTGGCGGGGGTGCATGCAGCCGCCTGCAGGCCGCTGCTGAAGTACACATTGCTCTGGCCGTCGATGGCGGCCTGACCTTTGGGACTGAAGCCGGTGGCCGAGATCAGCGTGGCGTCGGGGGCGGCGCCCAGGGCCGGCTGGCCGTCGGCGGCCAGGCTGAAGAAGGTGCCGGCGTTGGCCGAGCTGGTGGCCTGCATGGCGCCGGCCCACAGCGTGCCCGCGCTGTCGAGCACGGAATTGGTGAACTGGTGGCCGTAGTCGACGTCCAGGACGCGGCTGGTATAGACGAGGCCGTCCAGGAGCAGCCGGTACGCCACGCTTTGTTCGTGGCCGTAGACGCTGTAGGCGGGGCCGCCGGCCAGGGTAGTGCCCAGCAGTGCGCTGCCGTCGGCCGACACCACGGGGGGAGTGTAGGGACGGGCGCCGGGTGCATCACCGGCGGAGCCGCTGAAGCGCAGCAGCACCTGGGGCGTGAAAGGCGAAGCGGTGCCCGAGGTCTGCGCCAGCAGCGGGTTGCTGCCCAGCATCGACAGCGAGGCCAGCGCGAGCGCGATGGCGCGGGTTCCAGTGCAAAGAGGTGGTTTGCTGTTCATGATCGATGTTCGTCGCGGGGAAAAGGTGTCAGGAGCGGACGCGCCGGCGTCCGCAGAGCAGGGCGAGCGGCGCAAGCAAAGCCAGCGCCAGCGCGCCGCCGCCGCCATTGCCGTAGTTCACGGTGTTGCCGTCCTCGGTAGTCGCGGGCACGCCCACGTACAGCGTCACCAGGTTGGACGAGACCTCGGTGTTCTTGACCGTGTCCGTGCACACCACGCTGTAGCGATAGGTGCCGCCGGCCTTGTTCAGGGTGATGCTGCCTTCGGTGGCGATCGGTCCGCTCCAGTCATCGGCGGACGATACGGCGCGGCAGTCGCGGGTCTGGTACGAGGTCCAGGTCAGCGTGGCCGGTTCGCCCTCGCGGATCTCGGCGGATGCGATATTGAGCGTGATGCCGGCCGAGGGCGTGTCGCCTTGCAGGTCCACCTGGAACACCGTGCCTTCGTCGTCCTGCGCCACGTCGGCGCCGCTGGCGTTTTTGTAGGCGGTGCCGCCGTTGGCCGCGACGCCGTACAGCCTGCCATCGCCGCCGGCGGCCACGCCCAGGGGATGCAGGCCGTCCACGTCGCGCTTGAAGGAATGCAGCAGTTCGAAGCCGCCGGCCTGCACCGTGCCGTCGGTCGCCACGCTGATGCGGGCCGGCACGATGCGGTAGAGCACGCCATCGGTCACGCTCTGGCCGAGGTTCAGCAAGAAATCGTAGTTCTCGGCGCCGGCCGCCTTGCAGGCGTTCTGTTGAGAAACCAGCACGAGGTCATCGCAGGTCGCCGCGCGGTCCAGGTTGCCGACAGTCGTCGGGCCCGGCCAATGGCGATGTTCGCCGCCGGTCAGCGTGGTGCCGTAGACGTTCCCGTCCGCGCCCACCGCCAGCGGTCCGCGCGGCGCGCTGCCGTCGGTGTCGGCGAAGCGGTGCAGTATCTGCAGGCCGCCCGTGCCGTCCATGCGTATGCGGTAGACCGCGCCGTGCGGCACCGGACCGTCGTAGTAGGGGTAGCTCAGGCTGCCGTAGGTGCGTGCGCGGCTGTGCGTGCCGCATTGGGGGGACGAGCCTATGGCGTAGCCCGCGCTGGTCCAGCTCGCATCGGCGTTGTAGGCGCCCTGGCAGGCGGGGGTGGTGGCGCCGTAGAGCCAGCCGTCCGGACCTTCGGCCACCCAGCTCAGGCCGCGCGAACCGGCGGTGTGCGCATGGGTGACGTTGTCCAGGACATTGATTTCACCCTCGGCCAGGGTGAATGTGTGCAGCACGGCGAACGTGCCCGGCAGGTCGGGATCGATGCGATAGAGCGTGCCGGTAGGGGTATCGTCGGCCGACGGCGTGCCGGACTGGAAAGGCACGCCGCGGTCGTAGGCGGTCACGCCGTACAGGCGGCCGTCGCTGCCCAGCACCATGCCGTTGGCGATCTGCGGCATGCCGTCTGGACCGGCGCCGAATTCGTGCACGGTGCTTACCGTGCCGCGGGTGCCCGACAGCGTGACTTTGAAAACCCGGCCGTGTCCCTGCGGTCCCTTGTCGACGCCGTAGAAGTCGCCGTTCGCATCCATGACGAGCGCGCCGTTGGGCGAATGGAGATCGCCCGGCGCGGTGACCGCCGTCATGTGCGTGCCGTCGGCATCGGTGCGGAAGACGACGCCCTGGTCCACCGTGGCCGTGAACAGGTAGCGCGCGCCCACGGTGGCCAGACCGTCCGATCCGTAGTTGTTGGTGCGTTCGCCGAGCGAGCTGGTCATGACGCCGTACAGTCCGCCGTCCTTGCCTTGCAGCGGCGTGCCGTTGATGCGGCCGTACAGTTCATCGTCGACCTCGTGCGTGCGGCTGTCGATCGACAACCGCTCGTAGACGCCCGGTATGGTCGGCAGCCAGTAGAGCCCGGCGCCGCTGCGCAGGCTGGGAATGCCGCGCGCGATGTTGGTGTTCTGGCCCGAAAAACCGCCGTACAGGTAGCCGCGGTTCAGCGTGGGATGCAGGATGTAGAGCGGCGGCGAGGTGGGCCGTTGCGCGCCCGGCCAGCCTTCGGGGCTGGTCGAAGTGCTGACGGTTTCGGAGTATTGGTGGAACGAGGTCAGGTGATTGACCTGCACGCTCGAAGCGGTTTGCGCGACGGCCGGCGAGGCCGGGCCGGAGAGGGCCGCCGCGCACGCGAACGCCCATGCGCATCGCCTGGCGGCGGTCGAGGGCGCGAACTGGAGAAGGGAATCGGGCTTGGTCATTTCCGGGGGTCCGAGGATAAGAGGGCGCGATCGATCAGAACCGCACCGAGACGGTGGCGAGCGCGGTGCGGCCGGGCCCGACCCAATAGGTGCTCCCGTTCATTTCGGAGTAGTTGGTGTCGAACAGGTTGTTGACCGCCAGGCGCAGCGTGACGTTGGAGGTCATTTCGTAGCTCGCCCAGAAGTCGTAGAGCCGCCATGATTTCTGGTTGTACATATCGCCCGTCCATATGCTGGAGTTGCGCGACGGCGATTGCATGCGCAGGCGTGCGCCGAGCGTGAGCTTGCGATCGAGCAGGCGTACGCCCGCCGTGACGCTTGCATTGCGGCGCGGCGGCAGCACGTACCAGATGTTGGCGTCGCCTGGCGTGCCCAGCGTGTTCTCGGGATAGCCGGTCAGACTGCCCAGCGGGAAGGGGTCGTAGCCGCCCTGGCCCGGATCGATGATCATGCGCGTGAAGTTGATCGCGCCGAACATGTCGCCGTTGTCGTAGTCCAATTGCAGCTCCAGGCCCTTGGAACGGAACGGCGAATCCATGTTCATGTAGGCATAGGGTCCCAGCACGCCGCCGCCGCCCGCGCTGATGGGCGACATCACGCGCGCCAGCGTGATGTAGTTCTTCACGCGGCTGTCGAACCAGGCCGCTTTCATGCGCAGTTTGTCCGAGCGGGCGGCAAGTCCCTCGAAGATCGCGTTGGCGCCGATTTCCCAGTTGCGCGAGCGTTCGGCGCGCAAGGCGGGATTGGGATAGTAGGGAAAGAGCGAACCCGTATGCGATCCCCATAGCAGCGTTTCGGTCAATGCCGGCGGACGCATGCCCTGGCCGTAGCTGGTGAAGAGCTGCAGCCAGTCGGAGGGCTTGATGGCCAGGGAGATGCGCGGCGAAATCGCGGCGTCGTTGCGGTCCACGCCGAAGCGCGTGTAGACGGTCGTGGTGCCCGGCCGCACCCCCGGCGGATTGGTGATGGAGCCCACGCGCATGCGGCCGTCGCCTTGCAGTCCGTACCAGTCGTAGCGCAGGCCGCCCGTCAGTTCCAGCCAGTCGCCGCGCAGCAGGGTAGCCTGGCTGAAGAGGCTGGCGACCGTGCGCTTGCCCTCGGGCGTGGCGCCGGTGTAGAGCGCGGTGGTCCCGGCATCGGCGCCGGCCGACAGCGATTGGGCGCGCGGGTCGGTCCAGTCGTGGAAGAACTCGCCGCCGGTGTCGAGCACCGCGTCCAGCCCGCCCAGGCGCATGCGCGCCTGGTTTTGCAGCGTGCCGCCCACCGTGCTGGTCTGGTATTGCAGCCGATACAGGTTGGCGTCGAGCGAACCCGCTTCCCGGTTCACTTTGTTCAACGTCCGCGTGTAGTACAGGCTGCTCCGCAGGTCGACCCATTCGAGGCTCGACGGACGCCAGCGGTGGGCCAGCTGCAGCGTGTCGCTGCGTATGTGGTTGTGCGTGGTCACGTCGCCGCTGGCTACGTCGGTGCTGGCGCCCTCGTCGAAGTGCGCATTCATGCCGATGTAGCTGAGCTTGAATTCGTGTCCGGGCAGCGGCCGCCAGTCGGCCTTGGCCAAGGCCGACCATTGATCCTGCGCGGACAAGCGGCTCATGCCGTGCGTGAGCGTGTTCAGGTCGTCGGCGATGGCGCCGCGTTCGCCTTTGCGGAATTCGCCCACGGTCTTGCGGCCGACCGCGAAGACCAGGTCCAGGTCGTCGGCGGCGCGCAGGCCCAGCGCCGCGCTGCCGCCGAAGTGATAGGCATTGCTGCCGGTGGTCGCATTCACGCGTCCGCCCACGGTCTGCCCGTCGCGCAGCAGGTCCGAGATTTCCAGCGTGCGAAAGTTGACCGAACCGGCGATCATGCCGGCGCCGCCTATCGTGGAACTGGGTCCTTTGGAGATGTCGACGCCGCTCAGCAGCTCGGGATCGAGATAGACCGCGCCGTTCGAGCCGTGGCCGCTCTGCTGGTAGTTCTGCCGCGTGCCGTCGATCATGACATTGACCCGGCCAAAATCCTGCAGGCCGCGCATATTCACGGAGACCCCCGGATTCTGGCGGCTCTGCGAGGTATACACCCCGGGTACATCGGCCAGTACGTCACCGGTATTGCGCGGCGGCAGCCGGTCGATTTCCTCGCGCGTGACCACGGCCACGGAACCCGCCGTCTCGAACACTTCCTGCCGGTCGTCACGCTTGGCGGTGACAATGACGACCGGCAGATTTCCCAGGTGGGCCGCCGAGCGGGCGGAGCCGGCCGACGCCGCTCCGCGTTCCTGGATGCGCCAGGCATCGGCGCCATCGTTGCGCGCTGCCAGCGGGTGGGCGCCCAGCAGCGAGGCCAGGCCGGCCTGTATGGTGGCCGCGCCCCGGAAACCGGGGCTTTGCAGGCCGCGCATCCGTTCCCGGTCGTAAATGACGCGCACCTGGGCGCGGCGCGCGAACTGTTCCAGCACCGTATCCAGCGCCGTATCCAGCGGACCGGCCGGAATGTCGTAGGAAAGCAGTTGCAGTGCGTAGCTGCCGGCCTTGCGTTGTACAGCTTCCAGTCCGGTTCCGGCGAGCAGGCGATCGAAGCCCTGGAAGACCGTGTAGCGGCCATTCAGTCCCGGCGTCATGCGTCCGGCGACCAATGCCGCGTCGAAGGAAAAAGCCACTCCCGCCCGCACGGCGAAGGCGGTCAGCGCCTGATCCAGCGGTCCGGCGGCGATGGCATAGGTCTGCGCCGCCTGGGTCTGGGCATTGCCCGGGCTCGCTTCCCGCTGTGTCTGGGCATGCAGCGGCGCCATTGCGGCCAACGCCAGCCCCACAGCCAGGCAGTATCGGGAAATGCCGGCCGGGACGGTTGCCGTTCCGGGGCTGACAAGGCGCGTGGCCATCGAAGCGTTCCTTTCTAGCTGTCTATATGTCTCCTCTGCCGGACGAAATCGGAAAAAGTGTCATTCCCGTTGAAAAAAGCCCCCACGCTTGCTGCGCTGCCCCGAGGGGCATCTTTGATCCGACCCAGGGCGCCGCGGATCCGGCTTTGCCGGTCCGTCAACGCCGCCCCCTCTGGGCCCGGCGCCGGGCCGCCCCAAGGCGGGCCCAGGCCCCCTTGGGGGGCTGCCGCGTAGCGGCTGGGGGCTCCCCATGTTGGGCCCGCGAAGCGGGTAGGGGGTGGGCCTCCTCTGTCAGCGCGTCCCCGGGCCTACGATTACCCAGTAGCGCGTATGGGCACGCACATGCAGCGCGAAAGTGCTCGCCAGCATGGCCAGGCTCTGGTCGGTATCCGTGTTCGGATAGACACCGGATACGCGCAGGTCGGCCACGGCGGGATCGCATTGCAGGATACCGGTGCGATAGCGTGCCAGCTCGGCCAGCAGATCGGCCAATCGCATCTGATTGGCTACCAGCATGCCCTGCGTCCATGCAGCGGCGCTCCCGTCATCGGGAGCGATGGCGCCCACCGATGTGCTGCTGAAGCGTGCCTGCTGGCCAGCTTGCAGGCGCACGGCGGCCTGCGTGCCATGCAGCGGGCGTATTTCCACGGCGTCCTGGAGCACGGCTACATGGGTGGCGTCTTCGAATTGGCGTACGGTAAAGCGCGTGCCCAGCGCCCGCACGTGCCCTTGCGCCGTGCGCACCGAAAACGGCCGGCTGGCCGGGTCGTGTGCCGTAGCGATCATGGCCTCGCCTGCGCGCAGGACCAGCAACCGCTGTCCTGCGTCGAAAAGCAGATCCACGGACGACGCCGTGCCGAGCATGAGCTCGCTGCCATCGGGCAGAACGAAAGACTTTCTCTCGCCGGTGCTGGTTCGGTAGTCGGCCGACCATTCCTGCGGGGGCAGCATGCGCCAGGCCAGCCAGGCCGCGCCCGGAACCAGCAGCAGTCCGGCGAACTTGGTCAGCGCGTCGCGCCGGCCCGGCTTGGCGGGCATGCGGGCAAGCGTGGCCCGGCCGACGCCGGCGGGCAAGTCCTGCATCGCGCCCATCAACAATTGGGCGCGCTTCCAGGCCTGTTCGTGCTCGGGTCGCAGGGCGCGCCAGCGCCGATGCGCCTCGCGATCGGCATCGGTGGCCGTTCCCGAATGCAATTGCACCAGCCAGGCCGCGGCTTCGTCGAGCACGTGCGGGTCGATGGCATGGTTGTTCATGGCGCGAAGCTCGCCGCGGTGCCGGCGGCGCGCGTCACGCGGCGTCCAGGCAGGCCCGGAAGGCCTTGAGCATGTGGCGTTTCACGGTAGCGAGCGATAGTTCCAGACGCACGGCGATCTCGGCATAAGTCAGGCCATCCAGTTGCGAGAGCAGGAATGCTTCGCGCGCCTTGGCGGGCAGGGCGCCGAGTGCCGAATCTATCCGCAGAAGAGTCTCCAGTATTTGCAGCCGCAGCTCGGGTGCGGGCGCAAGTTCCTCCGGCAGCAGCGCGATGCTTTGCAGGTAGGCCTGTTCCAGCTCCTGGCGGCGATAGTGATCGATGACCAGCCCTTTGGCGATGGCGGTCAGATATGCCCGCGGTTCGTGCACGGAACCGGGCTGCCGAGGCGTGCTGAGCAGGCGAATGAAGGTGTCGTGCGCCAGGTCTGCCGCGCGTTCGTGCGTATCCAGCTTGCGCCTGAGCCAGTTCACTAGCCAGCTGTGATGCGAAGCGTACATGGCTTCCACGTACCGGGTAGAGGACGACAGGCTGCTGGACATGGCGGGATTTCCAGTTGAGCTTGCCTGGGAACAGGCAGGGCTGCAGGTTCTTTTAAATGAGAATCGATATCATTATAGAGATTTCGCCCATGCTCGTGTGTTATTGCTATGCGATCCGCTTCCCACGGATATCGGCAAGTAGTGCACGCTTGCCAAGCGACGACCCTGGTTACAGCGCCGCGCGCGATCATAGGCATCGGGCGCGCACAATAGGCTTATCTTGCTGTTCTACCGGATTTAGCGCGCATTTACAGACTTTTGCCAGGAGAAGCGCATGTTCTTCCGAACAGGGGTACGCATCGCCGCCGTATGTCTGGCGTTGGGTTCGATGCAACCCTACGCCATGGCGGCCAGCAATATCGTGGACACGGCCGCGACCGCCGGTATGTTCAGTTCGTGGATCCAGGGGGTGCGCGATGCCGGCCTGGAGCCTGCTTTGAAAGGGCCGGGCCCCTATACCGTTTTCATTCCTTCTGACGAAGCCTTTGCCAAGCTGCCAGCGGAGCGGCGCGACGCCTTGCGCAACAAGGAAACGCTGGCCCACGTGCTCAAGTTGCACATGGCTCCGGGCAAGCTGCGGCTCAAGGACGCCAAGGAAGGGACGCGTATCAAGACACAGGCGGGTGAGACGCTTACCGTCCACCGGGAAAAGAACACGATCAAGCTGGGAGAGGGGGAAGTCCTGGAGCCTGACGTCGAGGTGGGCAATGGTGTGATCAATGTCGTGGATACGGTGTTTTTTCCTTGAGGGAGGATCGGCGTGCGGATGCCAAAAGCGGGATCTGCATGAATATGGATGTATAAACATCTTGCTTCATATTTGCGTCATAGATGACCAAGTCATATAAAAAATAAGCTTGTTCGCTAGTCTCGATAGCCTTGGCAGAGTCAGTCTTCTTAAAGGTAAGCGGAGCCGCTTGCACAAGTTTCACGCACTAATGCATTCGGCCATGAAGCATTGCTTGCTGCCAAGGTCGCTACCTTAAGCAAGTCCCTGGCAGCAAGTCCCTGACGCGTACTGCTGTCTTGCACTCCCGCGAAGAATTCATGCTTTCCCACATGGAGTGGCAGATCGTCACCTTGCTTGGCGTGGTCCAACCTGTCTCGACACGCCAGCTTGCCTAGACGGCGCTTGTCGATGTGGCACAGCTAAGCCGTGCAGCGGCGGCGCTTTTCAGTCGAAGTTTGGTCGAACGCAAGTAGCTCAAGGGCGGCAGCCGGGAAGTCGAGCTCAGCTTGACGGCCGAAGGGATGAAGACCGCGTTGGCTATCCGGGGTGTGGCATCCCAACGCAACGCTGATCGGCCGGAAGGTTTCGAGCCGGAGAATCCAATCGATGTTCGAGATGCTGGATGTATTGATTGCACGCGCCATACGCGAAAAAGCCGAAGGCGAGTGATAAGCATGGTTTTATGGGAAATGTTTCACGTGGAACATCCTGTCGCCAGGTTCTTTACCCACAACCTTGTTCTCGCGCAGGGCAGTTTTTTACAAGATCCACTCTTCGCGCTTTATACATGCCGTCGGCTTTGATAGCTGGCAGCTGAACGCTGCCCGTAAAAAACGAAGTGCAGCTATTTCTATACCCATACGGACAATGCCTGGACCCCAATGGGCGCATCGATGTCACTCTCTGTATGCCTTGGCTAGAGGCTCGGTGGTGTATCGGTATGGCCTCGCAGGCATGCCTATGGTCGCCCCATTTCCATCCCCGAGCCGCCAGCGCGGGATTCAAACAGGGGTGGACTTCGATGAACTTCTGTTCAAACTTTAGTCTCTAGTCCTGCGTGCCGGCAATTTGGCGGGTGATGCTACTGAGCTCTGCACTTCCTATCCCAGTGATGATTTATGGCACAGAAGGGAGCCTCGGCGGTAATGGCATACATCGATCGCCGCAGTTGGCAGATTGTTCCACGTGAAACATTGTCGAAAGTGGTGAACCAGCGCGTCAAAATCTCGATATTCGGTTCGTGCAAATCCATGGATATAGTCGCTTGTATGGGAAATCAATGATGAGTTGGCGATATTCATCACTACCGCAACTCGATGAAAAGTGTCTAGCTGAAGAGATCGACACACTGAATTGCAAAGGTGCTCCAAGATTGGAAGATATGCCGCTGATAGGAAAATGCCCGCAGTCCAGATCGCTAGCCTGACTCATCGGAGCGAAGCTGGCTCTGCCAAGCAGGCATGGCAAGGGCCGCCCAATTGTCGAAGGTCTCTGCATTGACGGCAGCGCAAGGTAATGCATTGGCTGGCCAAGTCATTGCTATGAAGATGCCCGGCGAGGGTGAGCAGAAGTCTCGCCGCCGCCGGGGTTGCCGCGACTTGTGTCCCCACGTTCGGCAATGCGTAGCGGAACACGGTGGAGTTGTTGACCCCTGGCAGCGCTGCCAGCGTGTTTTCCCGTGTTCCACGTGAAACATTCCTACGACAGGCTCAAGTTGACGGTTAATTACTCGCGTTGCCTGGCCCCCGCTCCTATAATCGACGTTTAGGTCGCCTCTCTTGCGATCTGGACATTGCCCGAGTCCCATCAGGACTGACGGCAGCCGGGAGCCGTAGAGCCAGTCCCGGTCTCCCTTTGGATTTCACCATGCAGTATCCGACCGAATTCGATGTGATTGTTGTGGGCGGCGGCCATGCCGGCACCGAGGCAGCCTTGGCTGCCTCCCGCGCGGGCTGCAAGACCTTGCTGCTGACGCACAACATCGAGACCCTTGGCCAAATGTCGTGCAACCCGTCCATAGGCGGCATAGGAAAGGGCCACCTGGTGAAGGAAGTGGATGCGCTGGGCGGCGCCATGGCGCTTGCCACCGACGAAGCCGGCATCCAATTCCGCATTCTGAATGCTTCCAAGGGACCGGCTGTCCGCGCTACGCGCGCCCAGGCCGACAGGGTGCTGTACCGCAAGGCCATCCGCCACCGCCTGGAGAACCAGCCCAATCTATGGCTATTCCAGCAGGCCGTGGATGATTTGATGTTGGAAGGGGACCGGGTAGTGGGAGCGGTGACGCAGATCGGCCTGCGCTTTCGTGCCCGTTCCGTGGTGCTGACCGCCGGAACTTTTCTCAACGGTCTGGTGCATGTCGGCCTGGAGCATTATTCGGCCGGCCGCGCCGGCGATCCGCCCGCCATATCGCTGGGCAAGCGCCTGCAGGAACTGAATCTGGGCCAAGGCCGCCTCAAGACAGGGACGCCGCCGCGCATCGATGGCCGGACCATCGATTTCAGCGTGCTCGAGGAGCAGCCTGGCGACCTGGATCCCGTACCGGTGTTCTCGTACCTGGGCGATGCCTCCATGCACCCGCAGCAAATGCCGTGCTGGATCACCCATACCAATGCGCGCACGCACGAGATCATACGCAGCGGGCTGGACCGTTCCCCCATGTATACCGGTGTCATCGAAGGGGTAGGGCCGCGCTATTGCCCGTCCATCGAAGACAAGATCCATCGTTTTGCCGACAAGTCCTCGCACCAGGTCTTCCTGGAACCCGAGGGCCTGACCACCAACGAGTTCTATCCGAACGGCGTCTCGACCAGCCTGCCGTTCGACGTGCAGTTGGCGCTGATCCACTCGCTGCCCGGGCTGGAACAGGCCCACATCCTGCGCCCCGGCTATGCCATCGAGTACGATTATTTCGATCCGCGCGGACTCAAGGCTTCGCTGGAAACCCGTGCCATCTCCGGGCTGTTCTTCGCCGGCCAGATCAACGGAACGACCGGCTATGAAGAAGCTGCGGCCCAAGGCCTGCTCGCCGGGATCAATGCCGCGCTGAAAGCCAAGGGGGAAGAGGCCTGGGTTCCGCGCCGGGACGAAGCCTATCTGGGCGTGCTGGCCGATGACTTGGTCACGCGCGGCGTGACCGAACCCTACCGGATGTTCACCTCGCGTGCCGAGTACCGCCTGAGCCTGCGCGAAGACAATGCCGACTGGCGCATGACCGAGGCCGGCCGCCGCCTGGGCCTGGTGGACGACGCGCGCTGGGATGCCTTCAACCGAAAGCGCGATGCCGTTGCCGCAGAAGTCGAAAGGCTGCGTTCCACGTGGATCAATCCCCGGATCTTTCCCGCGCAGGCCGCCGAGCCTTTGCTGGGGAAGGCCATCGAACGCGAGTACAACCTGTTCGACCTGCTCAAGCGTCCCAACGTTTCCTACGATGCGCTGATGCATACCCGGAACGTGGATGGCACGCTGCTGGCCGGTCCGGGTGTCGACGACAAGATCGTGGCCGATCAGGTCGAGATCCAGGTCAAGTATGCCGGCTACATCGCCCGCCAGCAGACCGAGATCGACAAGCAGGCCGGACACGAAAACCAGAAAATTCCCGACGATATCGACTATGACACCGTGCTCAGCCTGTCATTCGAGGTCCGCCAGAAACTCAAGACGCACAAGCCGCAGACCATAGGCCAGGCTGCCCGCATATCGGGCGTGACGCCTGCCGCGGTCTCATTGCTGCTCATACACCTGAAACGCCGGCAGTATGGCCGTACCGCCGCCGCCCTCGACTCGGGCCGGGCTGCATGAGCATTGTTGCCTGGCTGCCGACGAACGGCGCGTCCTTCCTCGGCGACCATGTCCCGCAACCACAGGAGGGTAATCAGTGAGTGTTTCTCCCTCGCAAGCGGCCCAGGAACCGTTCAACGGTGCATTGTTCGCCGCGCAGCTCGAGTCGGACTGCGCCGCGCTGCGCCTGCCCCTGGATCATCGCCGCATCGACTTGCTCCTCAACTACCTGGCGCAAATGCTGCGCTGGAACCGCACCTACAACCTGACTGCGATCCGAGACCCGGATCAGATGCTTTTACATCACATAACAGATAGCCTGGCGGTCGTGCCGGAACTGGCCCAGCGCCTGGCCGGGAAGTCCGCCAGCCTGCTGGATGTCGGTTCGGGGGGCGGGCTGCCCGGCGTGGTGCTGGCGATCTGCTATCCGGAATGGCAGGTTCGCTGTGTCGATGCCGTCGAGAAAAAAACGGCCTTCGTCACGCACGTGGCCGGCATGCTGCGCCTGCCCAACCTGAGCGCCGTCCATGGCCGCGTGGAAGAACTGGAGCCGTTGCAGTGCGATATCGTGATCTCGCGCGCCTTCGCCTCGCTGCATGACTTCGCGGCGCTGGCCGGCCGCCACGTGCGCGAGGGAGGCTGGCTGGCTGCGATGAAAGGCCACCCGCCCGAAGACGAGATGCAGTCGCTGAAAGACCAGGGCATCTGGCGGGTGGAGGGCGTGACGACCCTGTACGTGCCGCGATTGTCCGCCCGCCGCTGCCTGGTGTGGATGGACCGCGTCGGCAATGAGGCACCGGAGCAATAACGCGGCGGCGGCCGCCGATTCATTACCTTTATCTTAGGCAGTTCTATTCGATGTCTTCCAATTCCAGCATGGCCAGCGGCACGGCACCGGCCGAGGAGGCTTCCAGCGATCTGTCGGCCCTCCAAGGCGCCGAGCCGCTGGCAGCCAAGCGCGCACGCGCGGCGGCCCGCATTTTCTGCATTGCCAACCAGAAGGGCGGGGTCGGCAAGACCACCACGGCGGTCAACCTGGCGGCGGCGCTGGCGGCCCATGAACAACGGGTGCTGCTGATCGATCTCGACCCCCAGGGCAACGCGACCATGGGCAGCGGGATCGACAAGCGCAGCCTGGAAGCGACGCTCTACCAGGTGCTGATCGGCGAATCCACCATCGCCGAGGCGGCGCGGACGTCGGAGACGGGCGGCTACGACGTGCTGCCCTCCAATCGCGAATTGGCCGGCGCGGAAATCGACCTGGTGCAACTGGAAGAGCGCGAGCGCCGTCTCAAGCAGGCCATCGAAGCCGTCTCCGACCGCTACGATTTCGTCCTGATCGACTGCCCGCCCACGCTGTCGCTGCTGACGCTGAACGGCCTGGCGGCCGCGCACGGCGTGATCATCCCCATGCAGTGCGAGTACTTCGCGCTCGAAGGCCTGTCCGACCTGGTCAATACCATCAAGCGCATCCATGCCAACCTGAACGCGGACCTGCGCGTCATCGGCCTTTTGCGGGTCATGTTCGATCCGCGCGTGACCCTGCAGCAGCAGGTGTCGGCGCAGCTGGAAAGCCACTTCGGCGACAAGGTGTTCAACACTCTCATTCCGCGCAACGTGCGGCTGGCCGAGGCGCCCAGCTACGGCATGCCGGGGGTGGTGTTCGATCCCGCATCCAAAGGGGCGCAGGCTTACGTGGCCTTCGGCAAAGAAATGATAGACCGCATGAAAACGCTATAAGCCGGAAAGAGCATGGAAAGGAAAGCTGCACAGAAAGCGGTAAAGAAGGCCAAGGGACTGGGGCGCGGACTCGACGCGCTGCTGGGGGCCGACATGCCGGCGGTCAGCACGCTGGGCAATGCGGCGCCGGTGGGCAAGGAAAAGCCCGAAGGCCCGCCCAGCGTGCTGCCGGTTGCGCACATGCAGGCCGGCAAATACCAGCCGCGTTCGCGCATGGACGAAGGCGCGCTGGCGGAGCTGGCAGAATCGATACGCACCCAGGGCGTGATGCAGCCCATCCTGGTCCGCGCGATCGATGGCGGCCGCTATGAAATCATCGCCGGCGAGCGCCGCTTCCGCGCCGCGCAACTCGCCGGACTGGCCGAAGTGCCGGTGCTGGTGCGCGAAGTCAGCGACGAGAATGCCGCCGTCATGGCGCTGATCGAGAACATCCAGCGCGAGGACCTCAACCCGCTCGAAGAAGCGCAGGGGGTGCAGCGCCTGATCGGCGAGTTCGACATGACCCACGAGCAGGCGGCCCTGGCCATCGGCCGTTCGCGTTCGGCCACCAGCAACCTGTTGCGCCTCTTGAACCTGGCGGGTCCGGTGCAGACCATGCTGCTGGCGGGCGACCTCGACATGGGGCATGCGCGCGCGCTGCTGGCCGTCGATGCCGCCACGCAGATCCAGCTCGCCACTCAGATCGTTGCCAGGCGGCTGTCCGTGCGCGAGGCCGAGAAACTGGTGGCGCAGACCCTGCAGGAAGCGGCCCAGAAATCCAATCGCAAGGACAAGGCCAAATCGCGCGACGTCCTGCGCCTGGAGGAAGCGCTGTCCGACAGGCTCGGCACCCAGGTGGCTTTCAAGATCGGCGCCAAGGAACGCGGCCAGCTCATCATCGACTTCCACGGCTGGGAGCATCTGTCGTCGCTGCTGGAGAAGCAGGGGCTGGGGGACGTGCTGCAGGAGTCGTGACCGGACGGCGCGACTCCTGAAAATGGCGCTTTCGCTAAGAGGGAAAAGCCCAAGGCCTCGCCGGATCCCCTGGGTTTTTTGCCGCGCCGTGCCCGCATCGGGCCTGGACGATCACATCCACGGATCGATCACCATGTGCACGGCGTCTTCGACGCCTTTGCCGGCCAGGGTGCGCAAGGCGAGGTCGGTATCTTCCAGGCCGAACAGGTGCGTGCTCATGTCGGTGACGTGGTGGCGGTTGCCGGCGATGAGCTGCAGCGCGAGTTCGACGGACTGGTAGCTGTGTCCGCGCATGCCTTTGACGGTCAGAAAGCGGGCGATGATCATGTCGCTGTCGAACTCCGGGATCCGCTTGCGCTTCTGGCCGCCGAGGATGACCCGGCCCTGCTTGCGGGCGAGCTGGATGGCGCTGACCACGGTGTCGGTGCCGCCCGACGCGCAATCGATGACGAGGTCCGCCAACTCGCCGCCGGTGATGTCGGCCACGGTCTCGAGCAGGTCCTGGCTCTGGATGTCTATGGTGTGATGCGCGCCCAGCTTCTTCGCCAATTCCATGCGGCGGTGGTCGGTGGGGGTGCCCAGGCCGGTGACGATGATGCATTCGGCGCCGGCCTCGCGGGCGGCGACCACGCAGGCCAGGCCTTGCTGGCCGGGCCCCTGGATGACCACGGTCTGGCCCGGCCCCGCGCCGCCCTGCAGATAGGTCCATTCGATACCGTTTGACAGCGGCAGCGCGAGCGCCGCGTGGCGGGGCGATACCGAGGAAGGCACTTTGTGGAACACGGTGTTCAGGTGCAGGTATTGGTATTGGCTGTACCCGCCCCACAGGCCCGGAGCCACGTTCATGCCGGTCGCGCCGTAGCGCATGCCGCCCAGGCGCCAGTCGGTGGCATTGCAGAGGCGGAAGTCGCCGCTGCGGCAGAACCGGCAGAAGCCGCAGGGAATGTACTCTTCCAGCGCCACCAGGTCGCCTTCCTTGACGCCCCACTTGGCGCGCGCGATGTCGCCCATCTGTTCGACATGGCCGACCGTCTCGTGCCCGAGGATGACCGGGCCGCGCGTTTGCGGCAGCGTCTGGTAATAGGGCAGGTCGCTGCCGCAGACGCCGGTGGCCGCTACGCGCAGGAGCCCGGATTCGGGCCGCACGCCGGGCTTGGGCAGCCATTGCAGTTCGGTGCGCTCCGGGGCCGTTGCGACGGCGGCTCGGATCATGTCATTCATATCGATATTCCTTGATGTCATTACGCGCTATCTTCTGGGGAACACGTCCCGGACGCCGTGCGGCGCGGGCCGGTAGGATGCTATAAGTCGTTTCTGCCGAGGTCTTGATGCGTGAGCACGTCTCCCGCGTCGAGCAGAGCCTGGACGTCATCCGGGACCGGCTCTGCGCCATCAACCAGGGAGCCATCGGACCGGGCTCCAACTGACGCCATAAGAAAGGAAACCCATGCAGGAGCAACAAACGTTCGTGATCGTCGGGGCCGGACAGGCGGGGGGCTGGGTCGCCTTGACGCTGCGCAGCGAGGGCTACGCCGGACGCATCGTGCTGATCGGCAGCGAGAGCCATCCGCCCTACGAGCGGCCGCCGCTGTCCAAGGGCGTCCTCAAGGGCGCCGAGACCCCGCACAGCACGTACATCGCGACGGCCGAAAAGTTGGCCGAGCAAAACATCGAATGCTGGTTCGATGAAACGGTCGAGTCGATCGACCGCGCCGGGCGCGTCGTGCGCTGCGCAAGCGGCCGCTCGCTGGTCTACGACACCCTGTTCCTGACGACGGGCGGTTCGGCCCGCAAGCTGCCGGCCCTGCCCGAGGACGGCCGCACCTTCTATCTGCGGCGGATCGACGACGCCATCCAGCTGGGCGAGGCGCTCGAGCGGGCCCGCAGCGTGCTGGTGGTCGGCGGCGGCTGGATCGGACTGGAAGTCGCCGCGACGGCGGCCCAGGCGGGCAAGCAGGTCGCCGTGGTCGAGATGGCGCCGGCGTTGTGCGTGCGTTCGCTGCCCGCGGAAATCTCGGCATTCCTGGAGGAATTGCATCGCGCCAACGGCGTGGCGGTGCGGCTGGGCTGCGCGGCGACGTTCGAGCCGCATGCCGAGGGCGTGCGCGCCCGCCTGGCCGACGGCAGCGTCATCGACGCCGACTTGGCGGTAGTAGGCATAGGCATGGTGCCGCACGTGGAATTGGCCCAGGCCGCGGGCCTGGAGGTCGACGACGGCATCGTGACCGACGAACAGGGCCGCACCAGCGACCCGCGCATCTTCGCGGCCGGCGACGTGGCCAACCATCCCAGCCGGCACGCCGGCCGCCGCCTGCGGCTGGAGTCCTGGGCCAATGCGCAGAACCAGGCCATGGTCGCCGCCAAGGCGGCGCTGGGCGGGGCCGACGGCTACCACGACATCCCGTGGTTCTGGTCCGACCAGTACGACGTGAACCTGCAGATCCTGGGCCTGCCGCCCAAGGACGTGCAGCCGGTGGTGCGCCAGTACGACGAGCGGCGCAAGGTCTATTTCTACCTGGAAGGCGGCGCGCTGCGATCCGTCATCGCGGTCAACGCCGGCCGCGACATCAAGATCGCCAAGCGCTGGATGACGTCCGGCAAGATGCCCGCGGCGGCCGACTTGCCCGATACCTCGCGCGATTTGCAGAAGCTGCCCGTGTCCTGATCGGCGACAGGGCGCTTCCGGGCCGGTCGGCGCACCATCCCTCGGGGCGGCCGCGCCGACCGCCGTCGGCCGCGCGTCGGCACTCATGGATCCGGGCCCAGCAAGGCCGCGGTGGCGCGGCGGGCATCGGCATGCTGGGCAATGACGGTCAGGCCGGCAGGCTGGCCGGCGGCCGCGGCGTCGGCCGGAATCAGTTCGAAACCTTCGCTGTCCGGAGCGTACTGCACCACGCAACGTGCGCCGTCCGCCAGCGTCACAACGCCCTTCAGGCGCAGCAAATCTTCGCCCAGGGTCCGGGACAGGGCGGACACACGCTCCTCCAGCCAATCGCGCGAGACGGGCTGCGGCAGCGGCACGAAATGCGCCTGCGCCGCATGCCGGCCATGGCCATGGCTGTGATCATGATCGCAGTCATGGCGGTGGGCCTCGCTGCAAGCTGCCGGATCGCATCCGGCGGAGGTCTCTTGCGCCGTGCCGGCGTGCTGTGCATCGATGGCGGCGAGCACCGCGTCCAGCGGCAGGTCGGCGCGATGCGACATCAATATCGGCGCGGCGGCATTCAAGCCGGCTAGCCTGGCCTCCAGGGCCTGCGTCCGGTCCGGCGCGGCGGCATCGGTCTTGGTCACGATCAGCGCCTGCGCCGCCTGGACTTGCGCGCGCGCCTCGGAATGCCGATCGATGATCCCGGCCCCGGCCGGCGCGCCCGCCACCGTCAGCACGGCGCGCAGCCGGTAGCGCTCGCGCAGCAGCGGATGGTCTTCGAATGCCTGGATCACGGGCCTGGGGTCCGCCAGGCCCGTGGTCTCGATCGCGACGGCGTGGAAGGCGGGCACCTGCCGCTGCAGCCGGGCCCAGAACAGGTCTTCCAGCGCCTGTTCCAGTCCGGGCAGGCCGGTGCAGCACACGCAATTGCCCGCCAGCAAAGCGCTTTCGCTGGCGACGCCCAGCAGCGAGCCGTCCAGACCGACTTCGCCCAGTTCGTTGACGATGACGGCCGCTCCGCGCAGCGCCGGCTGCGTCAGCCAGGACGACAGCAAGGTGGTTTTGCCGCTGCCCAGGAAACCGGTCAGCAGAAAAACGGGAATGCGCGTGCGCGGCGGCGTGGTCAAGGCTGGTAGCCCAGGCGGGTGGAGAGGGCGTCGGCCGCTTGCACGACCGGCGCGATGAAACCGCGCATGGCTTTCTTGGTCAGCCGCTGCACCGGCCCGGCAATGCCGATGGCGGCGATGACTTGGCCGCTGTGGTCGCGTACCGGCGCGGCGAGGCCGCGCATGCCGACTTCCGACTCTTCATCGTCTTGCGCGTAGCCTTCGCGCTGCACGAGTTCCAGCGTCTTGCGCAGGCCGGCCGGCGCGGTCTGCGTGTTCGGCGTGCGGGCGACCAGGCCGTCCTTGACCACGCGCGCGAGCACCTCGGGTTCCTGGAAGGCCAGTAGCGCGCGCCCTTCGCTGGTGCAGAAGGCGGGTTTGCGCGCGCCCACGTAGGAGCGCATGCGTATGGCCTGGTGGCTTTCGAGGTTGAACAGATAAATGATGTTGCTCTGTTCCAGCGTGGCCAGGTGCACGGTCTCGCCCGTGATCTCGCGCAGTTCGTGCAGGTAGGGCAGCGCCTGGGTGGAGATGTCCATCCGGCGCCGCACCAGCGCGCCCAGCGCGAACAGGCCCAGGCCCAGGCGGTAGCGCCCGTTCTCCGGGTTCTGTTCCAGCAGTCCTTCCGAAGCCAGGGTGCTCGCCAGGCGGTGGACCGTGCTTTTGGCCAGTCCCAGCCGCTTGGCCAGCGTGCTGATGCCTATCTCGATCTCGGTTTCGGAGAAGGCCTTGAGTACGCGGATTGCCGAAGCAACCGAAGAAAGCCGGCTTTCGGTGCCTTCCGTGGAGTCTTGCATGGCTGAAGAATAGGGTAGTGGGGGCAATCCTTCTTTATACAGGACCCTCATGGTTTCTCCTGGCTACGCCTCGCTCCGGCATCCCGGTTGCCATGGCGCTGCGCGCTCTACCATCACATGAACAGCCGCTGTCCGATGTCGGGCGCCGCGGATCCGGCTTCGCCGGTCCGTTCGTTCCGCCTCCGGGCCCGGCGCCGGGCCGCCCCAAGGCGGGCCCAGGCCCCCTCGGGGGGCTGCCGCGCAGCGGCTGGGGGCCCACCATCCCGGGCGCGCGTCAGCGTGCAGAGGGGGTGATATACGGTCCCCAATGCTCGATCTCCGTCTTCACGAATTTATTGAAGGTCGGGACGTCCCAGTCGAAGGTCTCCATGTTCTGGTTGCGCAGCTCGGTCTGCCCTTCCTGCGATTGCATCGCTGTGCGCACGGCCTTGTTGAGTTTCTCGACCAGGTCGGGCGCCATGCCGGCCGGGCCCGATAGCGAGAACCAGGTCGTGCCGGTCAGCTGCGGGTAGCCCAGCTCTTTGAAGGTGGGGATGTCGGGGAAGTCGGCGATGCGCTGCGCGGAGGTGACCGCGAGCGGGCGCAGCTTGCCGGCCTTGATGCTGCCGCTGGCCGTGCTCAGCGTGATGAAGGCGGCCGGCACCTGGTTGCCGGCAACGTCGGCGACCGCCGGCCCGGCGCCCTTGTAGCTGATGTGCACCAGGTTCAGCTTGGTGACGTGCCGGAAGGCTTCGCCGATCAGCGCGCCGTGCGTGCCCTGGCCCGGCGATGCCCAGCTCAGGCCCTCGGGCTTGGATTGCACGTACTTGACGAAGCCGGCCACGTCCTTGATGGGCTGGGCGACGTTGACCGCCAGAACGGTGGGCGGGCCGCCCAGCAGCGCGATGTGGCTGAAGTCCTTGATGGGGTCGAAGCTGGCCGGGTTGGTGAGCGGCGCGACCACGTGCGAACCGATGCCCGATACCACCAGGGTGTAGCCGTCCGGCTCGGCGCGCGCCACCATCTGCGAGCCGATCACGCCGCCCGCGCCGCCGCGGTTCTCCACCACGAAGCTCTGCTTGAACGTCTCGGACAGATGGCGGGAGATCAGTCGTCCCAGGGTATCGGCGCTGCCGCCCGGCGCGTACGGCACGACCACCTTGACCGGGCGGGTCGGCCAGGGATCCTGCGCACAGGCCGGGGCGGCGTAGGCGCCGAGGGCCAGGGTGGCGCTCAGCATGGAAGCGAGGGAAAGGCGATGAAGCGTCATCGGCGTGTCTCCTGTCAGGGAATGTTGTCGGGTGTCATCGGCCGGTCATCCGGCATGCACGACCTGGTTGACACAGGTTTCGGGCAAATGATACCTTCGTTTCCTATCAAGGAACAACGTTCTTTTATACGGAACAACCCTAGGAACCGGAGACTCCGATGCTGAAGAAGGAACAGAACGACCTGCTGACCCAGACCGGGCCCGGCACTCCGACCGGCGAGCTTTTCCGCCGCTACTGGCTGCCGGTGCTGCTGAGCCGGGAATTGCCCGAGCCCGGCTGTGAGCCGGTGCGCGTCCAGCTGCTGTCCGAACGGCTGCTGGCAATCCGCGACGAGAACGACAACGTCGGCCTGATCGACGAGTTCTGTGCCCACCGCGGGGTTTCGCTGTGGTTCGGACGCTACGACAGCAAGGAGGAGGGCGGCGGCATCCGCTGTCCCTATCACGGCTGGAAGTACAGCGTCGACGGCCGCTGCCTGGATGTCCCGTCCGAGCCCGAGGAAAGCGGCTTTCGCGACCGCGTCAAGCTCGTTTCCTATCCGCTGGTCGAGCGCGGCGGCATCTACTGGACCTATATGGGACCGCCCGAGCTCCAGCCGCCGCTGCCCGAATACGAGTTCGCCATGGTGCCGTCCGACCAGTCCTTCATCTCCAAGCGCGTGCAGGAAAACAACTGGATGCAGGCGCTGGAAGGCGGCATCGATTCCAGCCACGTGTCCTGGCTGCATCGCGACAGCCTGAAATCCGACCCCTTGTTCAAGGGCGCTGCGGGCAACAAATACAACATGACCGACCTGCGTCCGGCTTTCGAGGTGGTCGAGACCGATACCGGCCTGCTGGTGGGCGCGCGCCGCAATGCCGAAGAGGACAAGTACTACTGGCGCATCACGCCCTGGCTGATGCCGTGTTTCACCATGGTTCCCCCGCGCGGCGACCATCCGGTGCACGGCCATTTCTGGGTGCCCATCGACGACGAGAACTGCTGGGCCTGGAGCTTCGACTATCACGCCGCGCGCCCGCTCACGGAAGCCGAGGTGCAGGCCATGGAAGACGGCAAGGGCATCCACGTGCGCTACGTGCCCGGCACTTTCCGTCCGCTGCAGAACAAGGACAACGACTACTTGATGGACCGCGCCGCGCAGAAGGCCGGCAGGACCTTCAGCGGCGTCGAGGGCATCGGGATGCAGGATGCCTCGCTGCAGGAGAGCATGGGCGCCATCCAGGACCGCACCAAGGAACACCTCACCGCTACCGACATGGGCATCGTCAAGATGCGGCGCGCGCTGCTGAAGGCGGTCAAGGATATGCAAGAGGAAGGCGCGGCGCCTCCGGGAACGCTGCCCGACGCGCACCACGTGCGCTCGGCCGCCGTGCTCCTGCCGCGCGACCAGTTCTTCAAAGACGCCGCCGCCGACGCGCTGCGGGTGCAGCCGGGCCAGCGCCACGCATCGGTATAGGGCCGAGGCCGGGGCAGCCTGAGGCTGTCCCGGCAGCCGCGTCCAGGAGAGGTTTGCAGTACTCTTGTACAAGACCGTGCCATGCCGGCAGCCATCTTCAAAACAGGAGTATCGCCGTGGAGTACCGCAAACTTGGACGCACCGATCTGAAGGTCAGCGTGATCGGCCTGGGGACCATGACCTGGGGCGAGCAGAACAGCGAGGCCGAGGCGCACGAGCAGATCGATTACGCCCTGTCGCGCGGCGTGAACCTGGTGGACACGGCCGAGATGTACCCCGTGCCGCCGAAGGCCGAGACCCAGGGCCTGACCGAGACCTATATCGGCACCTGGCTGGCCAGGACCAAGCGGCGCAACGACATCGTGCTGACCAGCAAGATCATCGGCCCGGTGCGCGACCCCAAGCGCCCCAGCCATTTCCGCGACGGCAAACCTTTCCTCGACCGCAAGAACCTGACCCAAGCGCTCGACGACAGCCTCAAGCGCCTGCAGACCGACCACGTCGACCTCTACCAGCTGCATTGGCCGGACCGCACCACCACCACCTTCGGCAGGCTGGCCTACCCGTGGCCGGACGATGAATACACCGTGCCCATCGAAGAGACGCTATCGGTACTGCAGGAGTTCGTGCAGGCCGGCAAGGTGCGGCACATCGGCGTGTCGAACGAAACGCCCTGGGGCGTGGCGCAGTTCCTCAAGCTGTCGGAAACGCGAGGCCTGCCGCGCATCGCGTCCATCCAGAACCCGTACAGCCTGGTCAACCGGATATACGAGATCGGCTTGTCGGAGTTCACCCGCTTCGAGCAGATCGGCCTGCTTGCCTATTCGCCCTTGGGCATGGGCGTACTGTCCGGCAAATATCTGGACGGCGCCCGGCCCGAAGGGGCGCGCCTGACCAAGTTCACGCGCTTCACCCGCTACGACGGCCCGCAGGCCGAATCGGCGGTGCGCCAATACGTCCAGCTGGCGCGCGAGCACGGCCTGTCGCCGGCGCAGATGGCGCTGGCCTGGGTGAACAGCCGGCCCTTCGTGACCAGCAACCTGATCGGCGCGACCACCATCGCCCAGCTCGACGAAAACATCGCCAGCGCGCAGCTGACGCTCGCGCCCGAAGTATTGGCGGGCATCGAGGCGATCCATGTCGCCCATCCGAACCCTTGCCCATGAGGATCCTGCCGGGGCGGTATCCCTAGGGATTGCGTTTCCCCGTTTGTATGCTATTTCTTTTTCGTTACACAGCATGCGGGCACCGGGATGTCTGCGCTGCGGAAATCTCGTGCGGAGAAACGGGGAAGAAAATGCGCATCCTGCTGGTTCTGATCACGGTTGTTCTGGCGGGTTGCGCCAGCCATTTGCAGACGCTGGATTGGTACCAGCCAGCCGGATCCGAATTCATTGGCCCCGTAGCGGAAACAGATTCGGGCAAAACGGGGTATTCGCTGCTGGATCGACAACTGCTGTCTACGACCTCCGACGCATGCAAGCTGGCGGGCAGTTCGATCGATCCGTCAGACATGGACGATAGTGCGAAGAATGTCCAAGCTCGATGGATCAGGCTGAACTGCCGGTTCTGGCAGTCCCGGCCGAGAGCCTTGGCGGTATTTCTGGATGGGACCGGAAATACGAAAAAGGATCAGACCAACGTGTGGCGGTTATATACCCTGGCATATGCGCGAGCGCTGCAGGGTGATCCGGTCGTTCCGTACTATGACCGAGGCGTAGGCACAAATTTTCAGAGATTTACCGGCTCCGTTTTCGGAAACGGCCTGGAAGAGAATGTCCGGCAGGCCTATCGCTTTCTCATCGCTGCCTACAGACCTGGAGACAAAATCTATCTCTTCGGTTTCAGCCGTGGAGCGTTCACGGCGCGAACCCTCAATGGTTTGGTCGAATACGCCGGATTGCCTGTCTTCAATGAGGCGCGAGGCCCGGTTGATGCGGAGCTGTTGAAACGGGAATATGGGCGGCTGTTCGAGCAGACGACGGGTTTGTTTCGCCAATACACCGAACTGGACAAAGGCGAAGCCAATTTCTCAGGGAGATTGGCGCAAAAGTTGAAGCTCTACGAGCAGGCACAGGGCATGGAAGTGAATCGGGTCATTGTGGAAGCTATCGGCGTATTCGATACGGTTCCCGCGTTCGGCTTTTGGCGCAATGACGATCCCGACGATCACAGATTGGAACTCTATGCTCGGCGAGGCTACCACGCCATGGCTATCGACGAGCAGCGCAATGACTTTCGTCTGGTCAGATTCGGCATTCCCCGTGCGCGGAACCAAACATTGAAAGAAGTATGGTTTGCTGGAGCCCATGCGGACGTAGGGGGAGGTTACTACCCCATTCTTGCGCGAAGGCAGCCCGCGCCAATGCCATGTGGCTCGGCCATTGGCCTGGAGGGTGTCGCTTTGCATTGGATGCTAAAGCAGTTTGCCGATGATCGACTTTTCGCCATGGACAATCTTCCTGCCGGGGATTCGAGGGGCAAGCTTCACGACGAGTTGTTCGATGGGTCTTTTAGTGCGATCTATTCGGCGGCGGGAATCTATCGCCGCCAACCGAATGAAAAGGATTTCGTACACCGTAGCGCGATCGATCGCTACGAAGCAGGAGAGTTGCCCTGCCGGAACGTTCACAGGGAACCGGACGGTATCTACCGTCCGGTGAATCTGGGAGAGACGCCCGCGTTCAACTTCAGGATAGAAGGATGAGGGTTGACCGGGGCAGTCTCGATGAGCAAGCAAACGGGCCTATTTGCTGAACAGGCCCGTTTATCCGAGGAAGCTGCGGTTCAGATCTTGAATGCTTCGAAGGTCTCGGGGGCGAACAGATCTTCGGGCTGGAGCAGCTTCTTGGAGAGTCCGCCTTCGTAGTGGTAGCGCAGGAAGGTCTCCAGGGTCTTGCGGTTGTTCTCGAAGCCGTAGGCCCAGAAGTCCTCGCCCATTTCCTGCACGACGGCTTCCATGTTGGACAGCAGCCAGGGGTGCATGATCTTGAGCGCGGCGGTTTCGCGCAGGTTCTGGTAGGCGACCTGCTGGGCCTGGGCGAAGGCCTTGTACAGCGATTGCGCGACCCAGCGGTTGGCTTCGTAGATCTCGCGGCGGATGACCAGCGTGTGCATGATCGGGAAGATGCCGGTGTCGCGGTAGTAGGCGCGCTCGACCGCCTCGAAGTCGGGGAACAGGCGCTGCACCTTGCCCTTGCCGGTCAGGAAGGTCGAGGGCATGCGCGCGGTGTGCAGCGCGTCGATCTCGCCGTCCAGCAGCATCTGCGAGAGCGTTTGCGTGGGGCCGATCTGTTCGACCTTGATGTTGGGGGGCAGGTCGATCTTGAGCTTCTCGGGGCGGCCGGGCTCTTCTTCGCCGCCCGTGACGTAGGTCACGCTGTCCACCGGCACGCCGTAGTGTTCGTCCAGGATGCCGCGGATCCACACCGGAGCGGTCATCTGGTACTCGGGCGTGCCGATGCGCTTGCCGATCAAGTCCTTGGGTTCGCGGATGCCGGCATCGGCATTGACGTAGATGCACGAATGGCGGAAGAAGCGCGACGGGAACACCGGAATGGCGATGAACGGCCGCTCCGGTTTGAACAGCGACACGGTGTAGGACGACAGCGACATCTCGGCGATGTCGAATTCGCGGTGGCGCAGCATGCGGAAGAAGGTTTCTTCCACTGGCATATTCAGGTAGTTCAGGTCGATGCCGTCGACGGCGACGGTGCCGTCCATGAGCGCGCGGGTGCGGTCGTAGTCCCAGCAGCCCAGCGAAAGTTTCAGTTTGGACATGAGGCGTTCTCCTGGTTGCGCTTATTCGACGCGGATGTTGGCTTTCTTGATGACGGCGCCGTAGCGTTCGACGTCGGAGCGGATCTTGGCGCCGAACTGTTCCGGCGTTCCGCCCACGGGCGTGACGTAGCTGGTGGCGAACGAGGCTTGCACGTCGGGCTTCTTGAGCACCACGTTGACCGCCTTGTTGAGCTTGTTGACGATGTCCGCAGGCGTGCCCGCGGGCGCGAGCATGCCGTACCAGATGTCGATGTTGAAGCCGGGGTAGCCTTGCTCGGCGCCCGTGGGCAGGTCGGGCGCGTAGGGCGTGCGCTGGTCGGCCGCGACGGCGTAGACGCGCATGCGGCCGTCCTTCACGTAGCCGGCGATGTTGGTGAACGTGATGAAGATCAGGTCCACCTGGCCGCCCAGCACGTTGGGCACGGAATCCGAGCAGCCTTTGTAGGGCACGTGGGTGACGTCCACGCTGGCCTGCTGCTTGAACATCTCGCCGGCCAGGTGCAGCGCCGAGCCGGTATCGCAGCCGGCGTACGACAGCTTGCCCGGGTTCTGCTTGGCGTAGTCCACCAGTTCCTTGAGCGACTTGGGCGCCAGGTTGCCGCGTGCGCCCAGCACTGCGGGCGTGGTGCCCAGCAGCGCCACGGGCGCGAAGCTCTTGAGCGTGTCGAACGGCAGCTTGCTCATCAACGTATGGTTGATGGTCATGGTGTTGGGGATGACCGCCAGCGTGTAGCCGTCGGCGGGCGCCTTGGCCAGCAGGTCCAGGCCGATGTTCCCGCCGGCGCCCGGCTTGTTCTCCACCACGAAGGTCTGGCCGAGTTCGTTGCGCAGGTGGGTGGCGATCAGCCGCGCGGCGGTGTCCACGCCGCCGCCGGCGGTCACGGGCACGATGACGCGCACAGGCTTGGAGGGATAGTCGTCGGCATGGGCGACGGAGGTGGCGGCGGCCACCGACAGGGCGGCGGCGAGCAGGCGCAGGGGCGCTTTCATGAAAGTCTCCTTCTAGGGTTCCGCAATGCCTGGCGACGCCCGGTATCTCGAGTCGCTCCCGCGGCATCCGCGCGGGTCCGGCGGGCGCACGGCGGCGCGCCGCGGCGCCGCGTGCCAGGCTCAGGCAATTCTAAGTGCAGAGAGAAGGCCGAAACCGATCGCGAATCATGATAAATAATGATCGCTGATATCACTCATCGCTATGTTGCGATCGCCGCCGGCCGCTGGCTCCCGGCGCCGCTCAGCCGGACAGCCCGCGGATGTGCCGCTTGAGCACCTCCAGCAGCAGCGCCGCCGCGGTGGTGAGCGGACGGCGCGGGTGGGTGACGCCTATGATCTGGCGGAACATGGCCGGAGCGCCGATGCTGCGCACGCGCAGCGACGGCCGTCCGGCATGGCGCCGCACCACGGTGCGGGGCAGGATGGCGTAGAGCCCGGCGTCCTGCGCCAGGTTCAGCAGCGCGGTCATGGAATAGATCTCGAACGCCGGCTTGAAGACCACGTTCTCCTGGCGCGCGTAGTCTTCCAGGATCTCGCGCATATTGTGCTCGCGCGGCGTGAAGACCAGCGGCAGCGCGGCCGCCGCCGCCAGCGGCAAGGTGTCCGGCACGGCCGGATCGTCGGGGCCGACCAGCACCAGTTCGTCGTCGAGAATCGGCTCGACGCTCAACGAGAACGGCCGGCGCGGCTTGTCGACGATGGCGGCATCGATCTTGCCGGCTGCCACCCAGTCCAGCAGCGGTCCGTTGGTGACCGTGACGTTGACCTTGGGGTAGCGCCGCGCGAATTCGGTCAGCGCCTCGCTCAGCACGCTTTCGGCCAGCGAAGAAATCATCCCGACCGCCACCTCGCCTCCCACTTCGTCGCGCCGCAGCGTCATCTGCTCGCGCGCGTGGGTCAGGTCGCGCAGGATGGGCAGGTAGAGCTGGTACATGCGCCGCCCGGCCTCGGTCGGCTCCATGCCGCGCGGATTGCGCACGAACAGCTTCTGGCCGAGCTCTTCTTCCAGCTTGGCGATCTGCGCGCTCAAGGCCGGCTGCACGACGTTGACCCGGCGCGCGGCGCCCGTAACGGTGCCTTCCTCGAAAAGGCAGATGAAATATTGGATCTGGCGCAGTTCCACGGCGGTTCCTGGCGGGGGCGGGACGGCTCCGATTTTATCGGCCTGCGCCGGCAGGATGCATCCGGCCCCGCCTCGGCACGCATGCAACACGCGCGATCAAGGTTTGCTAGTCCACGGGAAAACCCGCTATACTCGTATGGTTTGCCGGAAAGCGGGTCTTGAAACAGTGCCGGATCGTTTAGATGACCATGGTGCGCAAGGCCGCTCTACGCAAGAGGCGGATCCGTGGGGCTGGGAAGCCCGGGATGCCGAGCGCTCGCGTTCCGACGAACAGGTAGAACCGCTTCGGCTTACCGAAGCGGAACGAGCGATATTGCGCCAGCGGGCCGTGCGGGACTTGCTGCATGCGATAATCGTTCAGATCGTTGTCAGCGTAGTCGTGGGCCTGCTGGCCTACGCGGTGTCGGGGAGCGCCGCGGCCGTGTCTGCGCTGGTGGGCTCTGCGGCCTACGTCATTCCCAACGCCTTGTTCGCATTCAGATTGATCCTGAGTGTGCAGAAGCCGGGGGGAGCAAACCCCGCAACGTTTTTTCTCGGCGAGTTTCTCAAGATCGCCGTCGCTGTCGTGTTCATCGTCGCAGCGGCGAAGTTCGGTCGCGAATGGCTCGTCTGGCCCGCCTTTCTGGCGGGTTTGGTGTGTGCGCTCAAAAGCCAGTGGCTGGTACTGGCTTTCGGCAAGAAAATGGATTGAAGATGACGGCGCGTGCGGAGCACCCCGGCCGGCATCGCGAGAATTTCAAAATCAGGTCGTAGGATAGAAACCCCCGATATGGCTTCCACCACAGCGCCGACCGCGTCCGAGTACATCGTCCATCACCTGGGACACCTGAACAATACCGGACACAAGCAGTCTCTTATCGCCGATTTCTCGGTCGTCAACTACGACACGCTTTTCTGGTCCATCTCCATGGGCCTGCTGGTCGTGTTCCTGATGTGGCTGGGCGCCCGCCGCGCCACCGCCGGCGTGCCGGGCAAGATGCAGGCCTTCGTCGAGATCCTGGTCGAGTGGGTCGACGAGGAAGCCAAGGGCATCGTCAGCAACGCCAAGTCGCGCCTGTTCGTCGCGCCGCTCGCGCTCACCGTGTTCATGTGGATCGTCTTCATGAACGCGCTCGACCTGCTGCCGGTCGACCTGCCGCACTACCTGTTCAGCCTGATCGGGCTGGACGACGTCATCCACTATCACCGCATCGTGCCGACGGCCGACCTGAACGCGCCGATCGGCATGTCGATGGGCGTGCTGCTGCTGATGTTCTACTACGGCATCAAGATCAAGTCGCCCGGCGGCTTCGTCAAGGAGCTGTTCACTGCGCCTTTCCACGCGCACGGCATCGGCGCCGTCGTCCTGGCTCCCTTCAACTTCCTGCTGAACCTCATCGAGTACGCGGCCAAGATGGTCTCGCTGGGCATGCGGTTGTTCGGCAATATGTTCGCCGGCGAACTGATCTTCATGCTGATCGCCATGCTGGGCGGCGCGTGGGCGGGCCTGAATGCCTCCAGCCTGGCCCTGGGCGTCGGCCATGTCATCGCCGGGTCGATCTGGGCCATCTTCCACATCCTGATCGTCGTGCTGCAGGCCTTCATCTTCATGATGCTGACGCTGGTCTACATCGGCCAGGCCCACGAAGGGCACTGAGGGAAGCCCACCCCCTACGCGCTTCGCGCGACCCCTCAAGGGGCGGTGTTGGCGGACCGGCGGAGCCGGATCCGCGGCACCCTGGGTGGGATGGCGGCTGGCGGAGAGAGGTTTCTTGCCAGTGAGATTTTGGGAATATCGGGACGCGGTTGGTTTGGCCGCGATCTTGTAGCAAGTTGGCAGTATCTGTAGTTTCACTTTCAACATAACTAGTCGTTTTTCGATTCATATCAAGGAGTTGTCATGACCAACGTCGCTCTCGTCGCTCTCGCTTGCGGTCTGATCATCGGTTTGGGTGCCATCGGCGCTTGCCTGGGAATCGCGATCGTCGGTGGCAAGTACATCGAAGCTTCGGCTCGCCAGCCGGAACTGATGAACCCCCTGCAAACCAAGCTGTTCCTGCTGGCCGGCCTGATCGACGCGGCCTTCCTGATCGGCGTGGGTATCGCCATGCTGTTCGCTTTCGCGAACCCGTTCGTCGGCTAAGACCTATTCGACATGACCGCTCCGTGACGCGGCCCGGCCCGTCACGGATGATGTTCTTTTCCGAATAAGGAAACACCGTGAATCTGAACGCGACACTCATCTTCCAGATGCTCGTGTTCTTCATTCTGGCGTGGTTCACGATGAAGTTCGTGTGGCCGCCTCTGATGAAGTCCATCGAAGAGCGTCGTCTGAAGATCGCCGAGGGCCTCGCCTCGGCCGAGAAGGGCAAGGCCGAACTGGTGCAGGCCGAGGCCCGCATCGGCCAGATCGAAGCCTCTGCCAAGGCCGACAACCAGGCTCGCCTGGCCCAGGCCGAAAAGCAGGCCGTCACCCTGATCGAACAGGCTCGCAAGGACGCCGAGGCCGAACGCGCCCGCATTCTCGAGCAGGCCCGCCAGGAAGCGCAGCAGGAAGCGCAGCGCGCCCGCGAAGGTCTGCGCGATGCGGTTGCCCAGTTGGCCGTGAAAGGCGCCGAGGAAATCCTCAAGCGCGAAGTCAATGCCCAGGTGCATGCCGACCTGCTCGGCCAGCTCAAGGCCCAGTTGTAAATAAACCCGCGGGGGTGGCACGGTGAATGCGTGCCGCTCGCGCGTTCGCGAATCACCTCGCCAACCGTATCAGGCATCGAGAGCCACCATGGCTGAACTGTCCACCATCGCCCGGCCATACGCTGAAGCGCTGTTCGGCGTCGCCCGTGCAGATAGCGCAGGCCTTGCCGCCTGGGCCGAGCTTGTCGCCGAAATGGCCCAGGCTGCCGCGCACCCCGACGTGCGCAGCGCCATCGCCGATCCCAAGCTCGACAACGCGCAGCGAGTCGAGTTGTTCACGGCCACGCTGAAGTCCGAGCTGTCGCCGGCCGCGCGGAACTTCATCAAGCTGCTGGTCGATAACCAGCGCCTGCTGTTGTTGCCCGAGATCGCATCGCAGTTCCTGTGGCTCAAGAATCGCCACGAAGGTTCGGCCGATGCGGAGATCGCCAGCGCGTTCCCGTTGACCGATGCCCAGGTTGCCGACCTGGTCGCCGGGCTGGAAAAGAAATTCGGCGTGAAAATCAAGCCCATCGTCCGGGTCGACGCTTCGCTGATCGGCGGCGTGCGTGTGTCCGTCGGGGATCAGGTGCTCGATACCTCCGTGCGTGCGCAGCTTGATCGCATGCGCGACGCGCTCGTCGCATAGTTCGGTCGCTGCGCCCCACTCGGCACCCAGTCAAAGGATTCCAGGAGTCAACCATGCAACTCAATCCGTCTGAGATCAGCGAATTGCTCAAGAGCCGCATCGAGGGCCTGAGCAGCTCTGCTGACATCCGCACTCAAGGCACGGTCGTGTCCGTGACCGACGGCATTACCCGCATCCACGGCCTGTCGGACGTGATGCAGGGCGAAATGCTCGAGTTCCCCAACAACACCTACGGCATGGCGCTCAACCTCGAGCGCGACTCCGTGGGCGCCGTCATTCTGGGCGAATACATCCACATTTCCGAAGGCGATACGGTCAAGTCGACCGGCCGCATCCTGGAAGTGCCCGTCGGCCCCGAGCTGAAGGGCCGCGTGGTCAACGCGCTGGGCCAGCCCATCGACGGCAAGGGTCCGATCAACGCCAAGGCCACCGACGTGATCGAGAAAGTCGCCCCGGGCGTGATCGCGCGTAAATCGGTGTCGCAGCCGGTGCAGACCGGCCTGAAGGCCATCGACGCCATGGTGCCGGTCGGCCGCGGCCAGCGCGAGCTGATCATCGGCGACCGCCAGACCGGCAAGACCGCCGTCGCCGTCGATACCATCATCAGCCAGAAGGGCAAGGGCCTGACCTGCGTGTACGTGGCGATCGGCCAGAAGGCCTCGACCATCAACAACGTGGTCCGCAAGCTCGAAGAGCACGGCGCGCTGGAGTACACCATCGTCGTGGCCGCCTCGGCTTCCGACTCGGCCGCGATGCAGTACATCGCCGCCTACTCGGGCTGCACGATGGGCGAATACTTCCGCGACCGCGGCGAAGACGCCCTGATCATTTACGACGATCTGACCAAGCAGGCCTGGGCCTATCGCCAGGTGTCGCTGCTGCTGCGCCGCCCGCCCGGCCGCGAAGCCTATCCCGGCGACGTGTTCTACCTGCACTCGCGCCTGCTGGAGCGCGCCGCGCGCGTCAATGAAGAGTACGTCGAGAAGTTCACCAACGGCGAGATCAAGGGCAAGACCGGTTCGCTGACCGCGCTGCCCATCATCGAAACGCAGGCCGGCGACGTGTCCGCCTTCGTTCCGACCAACGTGATCTCGATCACCGACGGCCAGATCTTCCTGGAATCGGACCTGTTCAACGCCGGTATCCGTCCCGCCATCAACGCCGGTATCTCGGTGTCGCGCGTGGGCGGCGCCGCCCAGACCAAGGTCATCAAGAAGCTGTCCGGCGGTATCCGTACCGACCTGGCCCAGTATCGTGAACTGGCCGCGTTCGCGCAGTTCGCCTCCGACCTCGACGAATCGACCCGCCGCCAGCTCGAGCGCGGCCGCCGCGTGGTGGAACTGCTCAAGCAGCCCCAGTACCAGCCGCTGCAGGTGTGGGAACTGGCCGTCTCGCTGTTCGCCGCCAACAACGGCTACCTCGACGACGTCGAAGTCAAGGACATCCTGGCCTTTGAGAAGGGTTTGAAGGAATACCTGAAGTCCAAGTACGAAGCCCTGGTGGGCCGTATCGAGGACACCAAGGAGTTGTCCAAGGACGACGAGGCCGCGCTGCACGAAGCCGTCAAGGATTTCAAGAAGAACGCTGTCTGATAAGGCCCCCCTACGCGCTGACGCGCGAAGGAAACCACCCCCTACCCGCTTCGCAGGCCCCCTCGAGGGGCGGCACTGGCGGACTGGCAAAGCCAGATCCGCTGTGCCCTGGATAGCGAAGCGGTCTGAGCAAGGGAAACAGACAAGGGAAAAGAGATGGCCGGAATCAAGGAAATCCGAACCAAGATCAAGAGCGTGCAAAACACGCGCAAGATCACCAAGGCGATGGAAATGGTCGCCGCGTCCAAGATGCGCAAGGCGCAGGACCGGATGCGCGCGGCCCGTCCGTATGCCGACAAGGTGCGCAATATCGCTGCGCACATGGCGCAAGCCAATCCCGACTACGAGCACGCCTATCTGGCCAAGCGCGAGAACGTCAAGGCCGCCGGCATGATCGTGGTCACGACCGACAAGGGCCTGTGCGGCGCGCTGAACACCAACATTCTGCGTGTGGTGCTCAACCGCCTGAAGGAAGCCGATTCGCAGGGCGTCAAGGTGCAGGCCACCGCCATCGGCAACAAGGGTCTGGGCTTTCTGACCCGTCTGGATGCCGACGTCGTCTCCCAGGTCGTGCATCTGGGCGATGCGCCCAACCTCGAGCGCCTGATCGGCGCGATCAAGGTGCAGCTCGACGCCTATGCCGAAGGCAAGGTCGACGTGGTGTACCTGGCGTACAACCGCTTCATCAATACGATGAAGCAGGAGCCCGTCGTCGAGCAGCTGCTGCCGCTGTCGGCGGATCGCTTCGCGCAGACCGAGGAAGAGAAGCAGGCGTACTCGTGGGACTACATCTACGAACCGGATGCCAAGTCGGTCGTCGATGAACTCCTGCTGCGCTACGTCGAAGCGCTGGTTTACCAAGCCGTTGCCGAAAACATGGCGTCCGAGCAGTCTGCCCGGATGGTGGCCATGAAGGCTGCATCGGACAACGCCAAGAAGGTGATCGGCGACCTGCAACTGGTCTACAACAAGACCCGCCAGGCGGCCATCACCAAGGAAATTTCGGAAATCGTGGGCGGTGCGGCGGCGGTGTAAGCCGGCGCGACGCCTTAAAGAATCAGGAATCGAGGAATCGATATGAGCAACGGAACCATCGTTCAGTGCATCGGTGCCGTGGTGGACATCCAGTTCCCCCGCGACGGCATGCCCAAGATCTACGAGGCCCTTCAGTTGGCCGACGAAAGCTCGCCTTTCGCCGAGAAGGGTCTGACCTTCGAAGTGCAGCAGCAGCTGGGTGACGGCGTCGTCCGCACCATCGCCATGGGCTCGTCCGACGGCCTGCGCCGCGGCATGGCCGTGGCCGCCAGCGGCGCGCCGATCTCGGTGCCCGTCGGCACCGGCACGCTGGGCCGCATCATGGACGTGCTGGGCCGTCCCATCGACGAAGCCGGCCCGATCAACTCGGAAGAGCGCCGCGCCATCCACCAGGACGCGCCCAAGTTCGACGAGCTGTCGCCCTCCGTGGAACTGCTCGAAACCGGCATCAAGGTTATCGACCTGGTCTGCCCGTTCGCCAAGGGCGGCAAGGTGGGCTTGTTCGGCGGCGCCGGCGTGGGCAAGACCGTGAACATGCTCGAGCTGATCAACAACATCGCCAAGCAGCACAGCGGTTTGTCGGTGTTCGCCGGCGTGGGCGAGCGCACCCGCGAGGGCAACGACTTCTACCACGAAATGGCGGAAGCGGGCGTCATCAACCTGGACAAGATCGAAGAGTCCAAGGTGGCGATGGTGTTCGGCCAGATGAACGAGCCTCCGGGCAACCGCCTGCGCGTGGCGCTGTCGGGCCTGACCATGGCCGAGAAGTTCCGCGACGAAGGCCGCGACATCCTGTTCTTCGTCGACAACATCTACCGCTACACGCTGGCCGGCACCGAAGTGTCCGCGCTGCTGGGCCGCATGCCTTCCGCCGTGGGCTACCAGCCGACGCTGGCCGAGGAAATGGGCAAGCTGCAAGAGCGCATCACCTCGACCAAGACCGGCTCGATCACGTCGATCCAGGCCGTGTACGTGCCCGCGGATGACTTGACCGACCCGTCGCCCGCCACGACCTTCCAGCACTTGGACTCCACCGTCGTGCTGTCGCGCGACATCGCCGCGCTGGGCATCTACCCCGCCGTCGATCCGCTCGACTCCACCAGCCGCCAGCTCGACCCGCAAGTCGTCGGCGAAGAGCATTACGCCGTGGCCCGTGGCGTGCAGCAGACGCTGCAGCGCTACAAGGAACTGCGCGACATCATCGCGATCCTGGGCATGGACGAGCTGTCGCCGGAAGACAAGCAGGCCGTGGGCCGTGCCCGCAAGATCCAGCGCTTCCTGTCGCAGCCCTTCCACGTGGCCGAAGTGTTCACGGGCTCGCCCGGCAAGTACGTGCCGCTGAAGGAAACCATCCGCGGCTTCAAGATGATCGTCGAAGGCGAGTGCGACGCGCTGCCCGAGCAGGCCTTCTACATGGTCGGCACGATCGACGAGGCGTTCGAGAAAGCCAAAAAACTGTAAACCCCCCCCCTACGCGCTGACGCGCGCCCCCCAGGGGGCGGCACCGGCGGACCGGCAGGGAAGTCCACCCCTGGTGGCCTGCGGCCACTCCCCTCAAGGGGCGGCACTGGCGGACCGGCAAAGCCGGATCCGCGGTGCCCTGGGTCTGGAGCGGCTGGTTTTGGGTTGAGGTGCTGGCGCTGCGCTGGTGCGCAGCACAGGAGAATTGAGTATGGCAACTATTCATGTAGACGTTGTGAGTGCGGAAGCGTCGATCTTCGCTGGCGAGGCGAAGTTCGTGGCGCTGCCGGGTGAGGCGGGGGAGCTGGGCATTCTGCCTGGGCATACGCCGCTGATCTCGCGCATCCGTCCCGGCACCGTCAAGATTTCCCGCGCGGACAATGGCGAGGAAGAGCACATCTTCGTTGCCGGCGGTCTGCTCGAGGTCCAGCCGGGCACGGTGACGGTGCTGGCCGATACGGCCATCCGCAGCCGCGACCTGGACGAGGCCAAGGCCGAACAGGCCCGCAAGGCTGCCGAGGAGGCGCTGCGCAACGCCAAGGACAAGGCGGAAGTCGCCGTTGTCGAGGCCGAGCTGGCGATGCTGGCGGCGCAGCTGGCGGCTATCCGCAAACTGCGGGGCGGCCGCAGCTGATCGAACGGCCCGGCCCGGGAATTCCGGGCCATGGGACAGGAATGGGGTGAGCGAGAGCTCGCTCCATTTTTTTGCCCGCGCCGCACGTTCGCCGGACCAGGCACATTGTCTGGGCTGCCGTCCGGAGGCGGCTTTCCTTCGGGATGGCCAGGCTGCAAGCGCGGAATAGGGGTTTTTCCGCTCCGGGCCATTATTCAGCTTTGCTTAAGCTGGTTGGCGCTAACTTCACGAAGCCCATGCGGGCATTTTTGATCGTGTTGCGCCATTGTTCCCGCCAGTCCGGCCAGGGGCGCGCCGTCCCCACCGAGCCGACCACGCTCCTTTCCTGGCGGAAGCAGAACCGTGTCCTTCGTTCTACTGGCCCTCAAGCGCCCGTATACGTTCATCGTGATGGCGCTGCTGATCCTCATCTCGGCGCCGTTCGCCCTGATGTCGATGGCGGTGGATATCTTCCCCAACATCAACATCCCCGTGGTCAGCGTGATCTGGACCTATACCGGCCTGTCGGCCGAGGAGATGGGCCAGCGCATCGCCGCCGCCAACGAGCGCAGCCTGACCACCACGGTCAACGACATCGAGCACATCGAGTCGCAGTCCATGGACGGCGTTACGGTGATCAAGGTGTTCTTCCAGCCGACGGTCAACCTGCAGATGGCGATCGCGCAGATCGTCGCCTCCGAGCAGTCCATGGTCAGGCAGCTGCCGCCGGGCATCACGCCGCCGCTGGTGATCAACTATTCGGCCTCCAGCGTGCCGGTGATCCAGCTCGGGCTGTCCAGTTCGGAACTGCCCGAACAGTCGCTGTTCGATCTCGCGCTCAATACCTTGCGGCCGCAGCTGGTGACGGTGCCGGGCGTGGCCATTCCCGGGCCCTACGGCGGCCGCTCGCGGCTGGTGTCGGTGGACCTGGACATGCAGGCGCTGCAGGCGCGCGGGCTGTCGCCCGCCGACGTGGTGACCGCCGTGAATGCGCAGAACCTGATCCTGCCGTCGGGCACCATCAAGCTCGACGCCGCCGAGTACGGGGTCAAGCTCAACGCCTCGCCCGAAACCATTGCGGAGCTGAACGACCTGCCGGTGCGCACGACGCCGGCAGGCACCATCTACCTGCGCGACGTGGCCCACGTGCGCGACGGCTATTCGCCGCAGACCAACGTGGTGCGCCAGGACGGCGCGCGCGGGGTGCTGCTGTCGGTGCTCAAGAACGGTTCGGCCTCGACGCTGGACATCGTCTCGGACATCTACAAGCTGCTGCCGCATGCGTCGGAACTGATGCCGCCCAGCGTCAAGGTTACGCCCATGTTCGACCAGTCGGTCTTCGTCAAGGCGGCGGTCGAGGGCGTGGTGACCGAGGCGCTGATCGCCGCGGCGCTGACGGCGGCCATGGTGCTGCTGTTCCTGGGAAACTGGCGCAGCACGCTCATCATCGGCATGACGATTCCGCTCTCCATCCTGGCCGCCATCCTGGCGCTGCGCGGGCTGGGCGAGACGCTCAACCTGATGACGCTGGGCGGGCTGGCGCTGTCGGTCGGCATCCTGGTCGACCAGGCCATCGTGACCATCGAGAACATCGAGCGGCACCTGCACCTGGGCAAGGACCTGAAGGCGGCGATCCTGGACGGCGCCAACGAGATCGGCGGCGCGGCCTTCGTCTCCACGCTCTGTATCTGTATCGTGTTCGTGCCCATGTTCTTCCTGTCGGGCGTGGCGCGCTTCCTGTTCGTGCCCCTGGCCGAGGCGGTGGTGTTCGCGATGATCGCCTCGTACCTGCTGTCGCGCAGCTTCGTGCCCACCATGGCCATGCTGCTGATGCGCAACCATGGCGCCGACGCCGGCGCGCCGCCCAGCCTGCTGCAGCGCGTCTACCGCGGCTTCGACCAGCGCTTCGAGCGGCTGCGGCGCAGCTACACGCTGGCGCTGTCGTCGTTCCTGGCGCAGCGGCGCGCCTTCATGCTGGTGTTTTTCGGGTTCTGCGTGGTGTCCTGTGGGCTCTACGGCGTGCTCGGCCGGGATTTCTTTCCCAGCGTCGATGCCGGCCTGATCCGCCTGCACATGCGCGCGCCCACGGGGACCCGCATCGAAGAAACCGCGCGCCTGGCCGACGACGTCGAGAAGGCCATCCGCGGCCTGATCCCGCCGGACCAGCTCGGCACCATCCTCGACAACCTGGGCATGCCCAATAGCGGCATCAACCTGTCGCTCAGCAATTCCGGCACCATCGGCACGCTGGACGGCGAACTGCAGATCGCGCTCAAGCCCGGCCACGCGCCGACCGAGGGTTTCGTGACCACGCTGCGCAAGGAACTGCCCAGGCGGTTTCCCGGCGTGGAGTTCTTCTTCCAGCCCGCCGACATCGTCACGCAGATCCTGAACTTCGGCCTGCCGGCCGCGATCGACGTGCAGTTCACCGGGCCCAACATCGCCGAGAACGCCAGGCTGGCGGCCGAGCTGTCCAAATCGATACGCGAGATCCCGGGCGCGGTGGACGTGCACCTGCACCAGCGCCTGGACGAGCCCACGCTGTCGCTGGCGATGGACCGTTCGCGCATGCAGCAGGTCGGGCTGAGCGCCGCCAATGTCGCGCAGAACGTGCTGATCACGTTGTCGGGCAGTTCGCAGACCTCGCCGGCCTTCTGGCTCAATCCGCGCAACGGCGTGTCGTACCGGCTGGCGATCCAGGCGCCGCAATACCGCATCGATACGCTCGATGCGCTGATGAACCTGCCGGTGGCCGCGGCGGGCAATGCCGCGTCGGCCAGCGGGCCGCAGCTGCTGGGCAATCTGGTCGAAGCGAGCCAGACGCGCCTGCCGGCGGTGGCGTCGCGCTACAACATCCAGCCTGCGCTCGACGTGTTCGCCAGCGTGCAGGGCACCGACCTGGCCTCGGTCGCCAGCCAGATCGAGCAGCGCGTCGAGGCCATGCGGCCGCGGCTGCCGCGAGGCAGCACGCTGGTCATCCGCGGCCAGGTGCAGACCATGCAGTCGTCGTTCGTCGGCCTGGGCGTGGGGCTGGCCATGGCCATCGTGCTGGTCTATTTCCTCATCGTGGTCAATTTCCAGTCGTGGGTGGATGCGCTCATCGTCATTGCCGCGCTGCCCGCGGCGCTGGCCGGCATCGCGTGGATGCTGTTCATCACGGGCACGACCTTGAGCGTGCCGGCATTGACCGGCGCCATCATGACCATGGGCGTGGCGACGGCCAACAGCATCCTGCTGGTGGCGTTCGCGCGCCAGCGCGCCGAAGACGGCATGCCGCCGCTGTCGGCGGCGCTGGAGGCCGGCGCCACCCGCATCCGGCCGGTGCTGATGACCGCGCTGGCCATGATCATAGGCATGATCCCCATGGCGCTGGGCCTGGGCGAGGGCGCCGAGCAGAATGCGCCGTTGGGCCGCGCGGTGATCGGCGGGCTGGTCTTCGCCACGGTATCCACGCTGTTTTTCGTGCCGGTGGTCTATGCCGGCGTCCATGAATGGATGGTCCGCCGCGCGCAGCGGCGGCCCGCTGCGCGCACGCAGCGTCCCGATACGCTGCAGGAGAGCTGAACCATGACCGAGCAACGCCACGCGATGCTGGGCATCCACCCCCTGGAAACGCCGCCCGGCGAGGAGCACGAGCTGCTCCGCCGCAAACAGGTGGCGCGCCGGGCCCGCCTGCTGGCCGGCGTGGTCGTCGTGCTGCTGCTGATAGGCGGCGGGCGAACCGTGTTGAGCCGCCGCGCCAACGCCATCGAGCTCGAGCAGAACGCCGCCGAACTGGCCCACCAGTACGTCCAGGTCGTGTCGCCCAGCGCCGGTCAGGGCGACCAGACGCTGATGCTGCCCGGCACCTTGCAGGGTTTCGTGCAGTCGCCGATCTCGGCGCGCGCCAGCGGCTATCTCAAACGCTGGACCAAGGACATCGGCAGCCGCGTCAATAAAGGCGAGGTGCTGGCCGAGATCGAGACCCCGGAGATCGACCAGCAGCTCTCCCAGGCCGCCGCCGCGCGCCAGCAGGCGCAGGCCAGCTTCGATTTCGCCCAGAGCACGCTCAGGCGCTGGGAGGGCCTGCGCCAGAAGGACGTGGTCTCGCAGCAGGACCTGGAAGAGCGGCGCAGCGCGGCGGAACAGTCGCGGGCCAACCTGGCGGCGGCCCAGGCCAACGAACAGCGGCTGCGCCAGCTCGAGGATTTCAAGCGGGTGGTTGCGCCGTTCTCCGGCGTGATCACGCGCCGCAACGTCGACGTGGGCGACCTGATCGACGCCGGCGGCGGGGTCGGCAAGACGCTGTTCATGCTGTCGCAGACCGATCCGCTGCGCATCTACGTCAACGTGCCGCAGGCCTATGCCCAATTGGTCAAGGTGGGCGCGCCGGTGGAGGTGACTCAGTCCGAACTGCCCGGGCGGGTGTTCAAGGGCGCGATCGCGCGCACTGCGTCGGCAATCGACGCCACGACGCGCACCATGCAGATCGAGGTGTCGCTGCCCAATAAAGAAGGCACGCTGCTGCCGGGCGCCTATGTGCGCGTGGCGCTGAAGATGGCGCCCAGCCAGGCGCTGACCGTGCCTTCCAACACGCTGCTGCTGCGCGCCGAAGGGCCGCGCGTGGGCGTGGTGGACGACCAGGGCGTGGTGCGCCTGGCGCCCGTCGCGCTGGGCCGCAATTTCGGCCAGAGGCAAGAGATCCTGGACGGCTTGACGGCCAGCGACCGTGTAGTGCTCAATCCGGCCGATTCGCTGGCCGACGGCGACAAGGTCGTGCTGGCCCAGCCCAAGGAGCGCCAATGAGGCGGATTGGCCGGGGCGTCGTCCTCGCGGGCATGCTGGCTTTGTCCGCCTGCGCCGCGCCCGACTACCGGCGGCCCGACGTGGCGATGCCGGTGGCCTGGAAGCTCGAGCCGCCCTGGCGCGAGAGCGCGCCCAGCGACACGCACGACAAAGGCCCCTGGTGGGAGCGTTTCCGCGACCCGGTCCTGGACCGGCTGGAGCAGCTCGCCGTCGCGCGCAGCCCCACGCTGGAGGCCGCCGCGCACCGGCTCGAACAGGCGCGCGCGACGGCCGACGCGGCATCGGCCGGCCTGTTCCCGCAGATCGGCATAGGCGGGCGCAGCGGCCGCGCCAAGAACTCGGCCAACCGGCCGCTGACCAACTACGCGCAGTCGGTTTATTCGACGGTGCAGAACGATACGACCGTGGGCTTTACCGTCAGCTACGAAGCCGACCTGGCGGGACGCGTCCGCAGCGCCGTATCCGGCGCGCAGGCTTCGGCGCAGCAGTCCGCCGCCGATTTCGCCAATACCCGGCTGCTGCTGACCGCCGAGCTCGCGGCCGACTACGTCAACCTGCGCGAGCTCGACATCGAACTGGACGTGCTGGGCCGGTCCATCGCGCTGCAGCGCCGCGCGCTCGGCCTGATCTCGGCGCGCCACGAGCTGGGCGCGGCTTCGGGGCTGGAGGTCGCGCAGCAGCAAGGCGTGCTCGATGCCACCCTGACCCAGGTGGACGTGCTGGCCAAGCAGCGCAGCCAGTACGAACATGCGATCGCCACGCTGACGGGCACGCCGGCGCCGGAGTTCTCGCTGCCCGCCGAGGTCCAGGACATGACGCCGCCGGCGATCCCGCTGGGCGTGCCTTCGGACGTGCTGGAACGCCGTCCGGACATTGCCGCGGCCGAACGCGCCATGGCCGCCGCCAATGCGCAGATGGGCGTGGCGCGCGCAGCCTTCTATCCCAGCATTACCCTGTCGCCCACCATGGTCGGGGTCGAAAGCCGCGACCTGGACAGGCTGTTCAGCGCGACCAGCCTGCTGTGGTCGTTCGGCGTTTCCGCCACCCAGGTGCTGTTCGACGGCGGCCGCATCCAGGCCAACCTGGATTTTGCCGAGGCCGGCTACCAGGCCGCGGTCGCGGCGTACCGGGGCAAGGTGCTGAGCGCCATGCAGGAGGTCGAGGACGGCATCTCCGGCCTGGCCGCGCTGGAGCGCGCTTCGGCGCAATCGCAGCGCGCCGTGGATTCGGCGCAGCGGGTGCTGGACATGGCCACCGCGCGCTACGAAGGCGGCGCCACGACCTACCTGGACGTGATTACCGCCCAGCAGTCGCTGCTCGCGGCGCAGCGCCAGCGCGCCCAGCTGCTGGGGCAGCGCCTGCTGACCTCGGTATACCTGGTCAAGGCGCTGGGCGGCGACTGGGCGGGCCCAGGAGCGTCACAGTCTGCCGTGGCGGCCACGGCGAGCCGGGAGGCGGCGTCTCCGGGGCAATAGCGGCGCGGCGCAAGTTGCAATAAGCCGATCCCCGCGCGCCGGCACGGGCCTGTCCCAGGGGCAGCGCGACGCGCCGGCACGTGGCTTGCTAGCGTGAATGGCGAATGGGCGCCGGGCCGGGGCATGGTCTGCCCGCGTCCGGCACAGGCGCACGCTGCACGACGGGAGATTCGATCATGGCATTTCCGGCACTGGAATTTCTTCCTGAGACTTATCGGCCGTGGTTCGTGCTGGTCCTTGCCGCCGTGGTGGCGGTGGCCATCGCGGCGGCCGTGCACCAGGCAGGCTTCCTGATCCTGCGCCGCCTCTCCGCGCCGCGGCCGTACCTGCACGCGATGGTCCTGGGCGCGCGCCGATCCAGCCTGTGGGTGATGGCGCTGCTGGCGCTGCGCGTCGTCCTCGGCGGCACGCCCGACGAAATGGCGTATGCCGCGGGGCTGTCCTATATCGTGACCGTGTTGCTGATCGTCTGCGTAACGTGGCTGGCCAGCAGCTGCATCCAGTCGCTCAGCGATACGACGATCCAGCTCAACCCTTACGATGCGGCCGACAATCTCCTGGCACGCCGCAAATTGACCCAGACCCGGGTGCTGGCGCGCAGCGCGCATGCGATCGCGCTATTGCTCGGCGTTTCTTTCGTGCTGCTGACCTTGCCCGGCGCGCGGCAGTTCGGCGCCAGCCTGCTGGCCTCGGCAGGCGTGGCCGGCCTCGTCGCCGGTATCGCCGCGCGGCCGGTGCTCGGCAACTTCATCGCCGGGCTGCAGATCGCCTTTACCCAACCCATACGCATCGACGACGTGCTCATCGTCCAGGGCGAATGGGGGCGGGTGGAAGAAATTACCGGTTCGTTCGTGGTGGTCAGGATCTGGGACGAACGCCGTCTGATCGTGCCGCTGCAGTGGTTCATCGAAAACCCGTTCGAGAACTGGACGCATCGCACCTCCACGCTGCTGGGCACCGTCTTCCTGTGGCTCGATTTCTCGGTGCCGCTGGCGCCCGTGCGGCAGGAATTCGAACGGCTGTGCCGCGAATCGAAATATTGGGACGGCCGGGCGGCTGCGGTGCAGGTGACCGACACCACCGATCGGGCCATGCAGGTGCGCTTCCTGATCAGCGCCGCCAGCTCCGGCGATGCGTTCGAGCTGCGCTGCATTCTGCGCGAGAAGCTGCTGGCTTTCATTGCCGCCCATCATCCGGACGGCCTGCCGCGAGTGCGGGCGGAACTGGAGGGGGGCAAGAACCGGGATCCGATCCGACCGGTGCCGCAGCAGGCCTAGGCGGGCCTCTCGCGCTCCGCTCCGGCGGCCGGGACTCCGCGTTAACGACGGCCGGCGGCATAACTGAATGCGGGGATCTCCCTTTGTGTGTTGCTCGCATTGTGCGGGCCGGGTGCGATGCTTAGTCTGGGGCCTCACAACACGAGGTGGCACCCATGCGAGGAACGATCGATTGCGCGTTGTTGATGATTCCGCCCCATGCACGGTGGATGCGGGAGTTGGCGCAGGCCTGCACGCTGGCACCCGACCGGGTGGCGCTGCATTGCGTGGAACTGGCGCAGCCGGGGCAGGGCGGCATGCTGCCGGGCGATGCTCTGTCGCGCCAGGCCGTCGCGCTGCGGCGCTTCGACGTGTGCCTGCTGCCGGTCACCGTGGAAACCTTGGGTTGGACGCGGATGGCGCTGGCGTCGGCCGCGGGCATCCTGGATACGCCGGTGCTGGGTCTGGTGCGCGGGCTCAGGTCCGCCGCGCTGCAGGACCTGCTCGCTTTCGGCCTGGCGGATTTCATGCGCGATCCGATGTGCACCGAGGAACTCAAGACGCGCTTGATGCTGGCGGCGGGAGCGCCCGCCGTCGACCGCCCCGTGTTGCGGCCGCCCGGGGTTCCGGACGAACAGCCGGAATGGCCGCCGCTGCCCGCGGCCGACGCCTTCCCTGCCGAGGGCGAAGCCTTCCGGGTCGCCAAGGCGCGCCTGGTCACCCAGTTCGAACGGCACTACATCTCCGGCCTGCTGCAGCGCTATGAGGGCAATATCTCGCAAGCCGCACGCGCGGCGAGCAAGAACCGCCGCGCGTTCTGGCAGTTGATGCGCAAGCACGAGATCGCTGCCGACGCCTATCGCAAGATGAGACCATCGCCTACCCGCTTCGCGGGCACCTTCTAGGGGGAGCTGCGGGCGGACCGGCGGAGCCGGATCCTCCGCATCCTGGTTGAAACCCGTCGTGCTTCGCGGGAGGTGCATCGCCCTTAGGTGCGCATGGGGCCGAAGATCGATACCAGGAAGTCCACGAAAGCCTTGACGTGCGGCGGCGTCGGCCGCCGCGCGGTGTAGAGGGCGGCGATGGGCGGGCCGGGGCGGCGCCAGTCGGGCAGCACCTGGATCAGGCGTTGTTCGGCCAGCGACCGCGTCAGCAGGAAGTCCAGGTCTTCATAAATGCCCAGGCCGGCGAGCGCGCAAGTCAGCCCGGCGCGGGTGTTGTCGACGATGAGCTGGCCCTGGGCCGCCACGCTGGCGGTCTGGCGGCCCTTCACCAGTTGCCAGTCGTAGGGTTTGCCGGTGTTCGCGTCCCAGAACTCGATCAGGCGGTGTTCCCGCAGTTCGCCGGGGTGGCGCGGCGGCGGGTGCAGCGCCAGGTAGGCGGGACTGGCGGCCATGATGTAGTTGCCGCGGCCCAGCAGCTTGAACCGCAGCGCCGAGTCGCGCAGCGGCCCTACGCGCAGGCCGATGTCGGCGCCCGAGACGGCGGGGTCGACCACGCCTTCGTTGAGCGAGATGCGCAGCGATACGTCGGGGTAGGCGCGGACAAACTCGGGCAGGCGCGGAATTACCCGGGCGTTGGCCAGGGATTCCGACATCTCCACGTGAAGGTGGCCCTCGGCCCGGCCCGCGCGCGACTGCAACTCGGCGTCGAGCGCGTCCAGGCCGTCCACGAGCCGGGCGGCCCGCTCCGCATAGCGCTGGCCCTCGCGGGTCAGCCAGACCCGGCGGGTGGTGCGGTTGAGCAATTGGGTGCCCAGGTGGCGTTCCAGTTCCTGGATGTGGCCGGTGATCGCCGAGCGTGACAGCGCGAGCTTGCGAGCGGCGGCGGTGAAGCTGCCGGTATCGGCAACGGCCAGGAAGGCCCGGACGGGAGTCAATTTTTCCATTGTTCTATTTTAATGAACAATGTGGTTACGGCATCCAAGCAATGGGGGCCTATACTGAAAACACGCAATCTCATCCTTTTTCAAGGAGCGACCCCATGTTCAGCCCGCTACGCCGCGGTCCGAGCGCAAGGCGCCCTGCCACGTTTCCCGCAGGCGCGGCCCGGCATGCCAAGCATGCCGCCTCCGGTTCGCGCGCTGCCCGTGTCTTACGCGCTTCCCCGGTTCTGCCGGTTCCCGACCTTTAGCGTTCTTGCGCCGCTGCGAGCCGCCGCTCGCTGCCTGCAACGACAACCTGGCCCGCATGCCTCCTGGCAGGATGGCGCGCGCCGCGACGAGGAAACGCATCATGATTCCACATTTCACCCCCGCCGTCCGAACGCCGAACGTGCATCGAAGCGTCTGCGGCCATTCCGCCGCCGAAGTATTCTCGGCTGCCGCCCGGGTGCTGCTGCCCTTCATTCTCATGGCTGCCGTATTGTTGCTGGCACGGTAACAATTGCTGCGTCCCGTATCGGTGCGTGAAACGGCGATACGGCGTACTTCCCCCTTTTCACATGAACGTGCGCCGCCTGACCGGGCACGGCGTGGCCGGCCCGCCGGCAGGGTAAAATCACGGGCTTGTGCAAAGCGAGGCAAGCCCGTGTCCCAGCCGATATTGAAAAACGACGTATTCCTGCGGGCGCTGGCGCGCGAAGCTACGGACTACACGCCCGTCTGGCTCATGCGCCAGGCCGGCCGCTACCTGCCCGAGTACAACGCCACGCGTGCCCGCGCGGGGTCTTTCCTCGGCCTGGCCAAGAATCCCGATTACGCCACCGAAGTCACGCTCCAGCCGCTGGACCGCTATCCGCTGGACGCCGCCATCCTGTTTTCCGACATCCTGACCGTGCCCGACGCCATGGGACTGGGGCTGGATTTCGCCGCCGGCGAAGGGCCGCGCTTTGCCCGGCCATTGCGCACCGAGGCGGACGTGGCCGCGCTGGCCGTTCCCGACATGGCCGAGCTGGACTACGTGTTCGCCGCCGTTGCCCAGATCCGGCGCGAACTGCACGGTCGGGTGCCGTTGATCGGTTTTTCCGGCAGTCCCTGGACGCTTGCCTGTTACATGGTGGAAGGCGCGGGGTCGAGCGATTACCGCACGGTCAAGTCCATGATGTACAGCCGGCCCGACCTGATGCACCGCATCTTGTCGATCAATGCCGAGGCCGTGGCGGCCTACCTCAACGCGCAGATCGAAGCAGGGGCCCAAGCCGCCATGATCTTCGATAGCTGGGGCGGAGTGCTGGCCGATGGGTTGTTCCAGCAGTTCTCGCTGGACTATACCCGGCAAGTGGTGAAGAAACTGGTTCGCCACCACGACGGCCGGCAGGTGCCGGTGATCGTCTTCACCAAGGGCGGAGGCCTGTGGCTGGAAGATATCGCGGCTTGCGGCTGCGACGCCGTCGGGCTGGACTGGACCGTCAATCTCGGCAAGGCGCGCGCCGCCGTGGGCGGCCGCGTGGCGCTGCAGGGCAATCTCGACCCGATGGCCTTGTTCGGCGGACCGGACGCGATCCGCGCCGAGGTCGTCCGTACCCTGGATAGCTACGGTCCGGGGCCGGGCCACGTCTTCAACCTGGGCCATGGGATCTCCCAGTTCACGCCGCCCGAGGCGGTCGAAGTGCTGGTGCAGACTGTGCATGAACACAGCCGCGCGCAGCGCCGGCAGGCCTGAGGTTTACACGCAGAACGAGGATGGGCGCGGTTCTCCAGTGGTCCGTGCTAACCCTGATTGTTCCTACGACGGATTGGACTTATGCACATACGGCGCCATTCGCCCGGAACGAAAGCGCCTATTTCCACAGACTCCGTGGATATTCATAAGCTCATGATTTAAAAAGAGTTTTCTGATATTCCCAAATGAAGGAAGCGACTTTCCTTCCCATGGCTTTCAGTTATCCCCGGCTTTGTACCCCTGTTGTCCCCATAGTTATCCACAGGAGGCCAGGCCTGCGAAAAGTCTTGTCCGGGCAATGGGGTTAGGAAGCTTTCAGAGGTTTTACTTTAAGTCATCACGGATGAGTTCCGTGACGCATAGACGGAGTTCGTGAGTTGTCCACAGACCAGCCCAGGTCCGACGCCGCCCCGGCGGAGCAGGATCCCACGACGTGGGTGCGCGTGGCGCTGGACGTGCCCTTGGCTGGCCTGTTCGACTATCGCGTGCCCGGGCGCGTCGAGCCGGGGGCGCGCGTCATCGTGCCTTTTGGACGGCGCGAGCTGGTCGGCATCGTCATGGAGACGCCCGATGTGCCCGCAGTGGCTGCCGAGCAGGTGAAGGACGTCATCCAAGTGCTGGACGATCTTCCCGCTTTCCCGGCGGATTGGCTGAAGTTGGCCGCTTTTGCAGCGGATTATTACCAGCGGCCCATGGGCGAGGTGATGCTGCCTTCCCTGCCCGGCCCGTTGCGCAAGCCCGCCTCCTATCAGGGGGCGCGGTCGGCCGGCGGGCCGGTGGCGCGCCTGGACGCTCGCGCCGCCAAGGCGGCGCGGCCAAGGACGAGCCGGCGCGGTGGCAAGCGCCGGGAAGAGGAGGGGGGGGAAGACATGCCGGATCCGGCGGTCCGCTCGCCCGACGATGCTTCCGCCGCCTTGGCGCCGGTCCTGCCGCAACTGAACGAAGCCCAGGAGGCCGCTGTCGACGCCCTGGCCGGGCTGGCCGGATTCAAGCCCGTGCTGCTGCATGGCGTGACGGGCAGCGGCAAGACCGAAGTCTATTTGCGCGCTGCCGAGCGTGTCCTCAAGCAAGGCCGCCAGGTCATGCTGCTGGTGCCCGAGATCAACCTCACTCCCCAGCTGGAAGGCGTATTCCGCCGGCGCCTGGAGGCAATTGCCGGCCCGGGCGGCGTGGCGGTGCTGCACAGCGGATTGGCCGACGGCGAGCGCCTGGAAGCCTGGCTGCGCGCGGTACGGGGCCAGGCCCGGGTGCTGCTGGGCACGCGCTTGTCGCTGTTTACCCCCCTGCCGGCGCTGGGCTTGATCGTCGTCGATGAAGAGCACGATCCGTCCTACAAGCAGCAAGAGGGGCTGCGCTATTCGGCCCGCGACCTGGCGATCTGGCGGGCGCGCGAACGCGACGTGCCCATTGTGCTGGGGTCGGCCACGCCTTCGCTTGAAAGCTGGCATCACGCGCAGAACGGCCGCTATCTTCTGTTATCCCTGCCCCAGCGTGCATTGGCCTCGGCGCCGCCCCGCATCCGCCTGCTCGATACCCGCAACCAGCGTCTCGTGCAGGGGCTGGCGCCGCAATTGCTCAAGGCGGTGGGCGAGCGCCTGGAGCGCGGCGAACAATCCCTGATCTTCCTGAACCGGCGCGGCTATGCGCCGGTGCTGCATTGCGACGCCTGCGGCTGGGTGAGCGGCTGCACGCGCTGCTCGGCCTATATGGTGCTGCATCGCCAGGCCTCGGGCGCGCCCGGCGGTGCGGCGCGCCATGAACTGCGCTGCCACCATTGCGGCTGGCAGCATCGCGTCCCCGCCGCCTGCCCGGATTGCGGCAATCAGGACCTGCAGCCCATGGGGCGGGGCACGCAACGTCTGGAAGAACACTTGGCGGAAGTGTTTCCGGGAGCGCGCGTGGCCCGCATCGACGCCGACAGCACCCGGCGCAAGGGCAGCGCGCAGGAACTCTTCGCGCGTGTGCACGCCGGCGAGATCGATATCCTGGTGGGCACGCAGATGGTGGCCAAAGGGCACGATTTCCAGAATCTCGGCTTCGTCGGCGTGCTCAATGCCGACGCGATGCTGTTCTCGCACGATTTCCGCGCGCCGGAGCGGCTGTTCGCGCAGCTGATGCAGGTGGCGGGCCGGGCCGGCCGGGCGGGGACGCCGGCCGAGGTCTATATCCAGACCGGCTATCCCGAACAACCGCTCTATCAGGCGCTGATCCGCCACGATTACGCCGGTTTCGCCCGCTATGCGCTGCGCGAGCGCGAGTCCGCGGGCCTGCCGCCTTTTGCTTTCCAGGCGCTGCTCACCGCCGAGGCGCGCGAGCTGGCGCAGGCCCAGGAGTTCCTGGCGCAGGCGCGCGCGCTGCCCGAGCGTCCCGACCTCGCCGGTGGGACGGATCTGTCCCAATGCGCGGATTTGGCGCGGATTACGCTCTATGATCCCGTACCGCTGCGCGTGGTGCGCGTGGCCAATGTCGAACGTGCCCAACTGCTGGCCGAGAGCGACAGCCGACCCGTCCTGCAGGCCTTCCTGCGGGCATGGTCCGCCGCGCTGCCGCGCCTGCCGGCGGCGGCGCGGGTGCGCTGGCACCTGGAAGTCGACCCGCTGGAAATCTGATGACCGCTTCTTCCCCCTCCGCTACCGATCGCGCCATGAACCGCGCCGAGGCCCGTCTCGACAAGACCCGCGGGCAGGCGGCGGCGCTGCCGCCGCTCGACGCCGGCATGAACCCGGCGCAGCGCGAGGCGGTGCGCTATCTCGATGGACCGTGTCTGGTGCTGGCCGGCGCGGGCAGCGGCAAGACCCGCGTCATCACCCAGAAAATCGGCTATCTCCTGCGTGATTGCGGTTATTCCGCACGCAACGTCGCCGCGCTCACGTTTACCAACAAAGCTGCGCGCGAGATGGCCGAGCGGGTCGGGGCCATCGCTCCGCCCAATGCCCTCAAGGGGCTGACCATCAGCACCTTCCACTCGCTGGGGGTGAAGATGCTGCGCGAAGAAGCCAAGCAGGTCGGACTCAAGCCGCAGTTTTCCATCCTCGCTGCCGACGATGCCATGGGCATCGTGCAGGATCTGGTCGCAACTACGGACAAAGGCCACATCCGCGCCGTACAGAACGCGATCTCCTTGTGGAAGAACGCGCTGGTCGAGCCCGACCAGGCCGAGCGCCTGGCGGCCACGGAAAGCGAGCGCGACGCGGCTCGCGTCTACCGCAGCTACAACGCCACGCTGCGCGCCTACCAGTCGGTGGATTTCGACGACCTGATCCGCCTCCCGGCCAGGCTGCTCGAATCCGATCCCGAGGCGCGCGAGCGCTGGCAGTCGCGCCTGCGCTACCTGCTGGTGGACGAATACCAGGACACCAATGCCTGCCAGTACCGGCTGGTGCAGCTGCTCACCGGGCCGAGGGCGATGTTCACGGCGGTGGGCGACGACGACCAGGCCATTTATGCCTGGCGCGGCGCCACCATCGAGAACCTGGCCAAGCTGACCACCGATTATCCGAACCTGCGGGTCGTCAAGCTCGAGCAGAATTACCGCTCGATGCAGCGCATCCTGGCGGCGGCCAACAGCGTGATCGGCCACAATCCCAAGCTGTTCGACAAGAAGCTGTGGTCCGATCTCGGCGTGGGCGACCCCATCGGCGTCATTCCCATGGACGATGAAGAAGCCGAGGCCGAATCCGTCTCCATGCGGATCTCCGCCGCGCGCTTCGAGCTCAAGGCTGACTGGCGCGACTTCGCCATCCTGTACCGCAGCAACCACCAGGCGCGCATGATCGAGCAGGCGCTGCGCAACCTCAAGATCCCGTACATGGTCTCGGGCGGCCAGAGCTTCTTCGACAAGGCCGAGGTGCGCGACATCATGGCCTACCTGCGCCTGATCGCCAACGACGAAGACGATCCCGCCTTCATCCGCGCCATCACCACGCCCAAGCGCGGCGTGGGGCAGAGCACGCTGGAAGCGCTCGGCACCTATGCCGGCGAGCGCGAGATCCCGCTGTTCGCCGCCGTGTTCGAGACCGGCCTGGAACAGCGCCTGCAGCCGCGCCAGCTCGGCCCGTTGCGCGAGTTCTGCGAATTCATCAACCGCATGCAATGGCGCGCCGGGGCGGCCAAGGGCGAAGGCGCCGCGAGCGGCGAGAGCGCCGGCGAAATCCTCGACGACCTGGTGCGCGCGATCAACTACGAGAACTACCTCTACGACCACTTCGACGAGCGCGGCGCGCAGAGCCGATGGCAGACCGTGCTCGACCTGCTGGGCTGGCTCAAGCGCAAGGCCGACGAAGACGACATGACGCTGATGGCGCTGGTCCAGCACATCGCGCTCATCACCATGCTCGAAAAGAGCGACGACGAAGACCCCGACCTCGTGCGCCTGTCCACGCTGCATGCTTCCAAGGGCCTGGAATATCCGCACGTATTCCTGGTCGGCACCGAAGAGGGGCTGCTTCCGCACCTGGGCAAGGACGACGAGCAAGGCGATCCCGAAAAAGCCGCCGAATCCATCGAGGCGCGCGTGCAGGAAGAGCGCCGTCTCATGTACGTCGGCATCACGCGCGCCCGGCGCACCCTCAACGTCACTTGGTGCAAGAAGCGCAAGCGCGGCCGTGAGGAAATCGCCCGCGAGCCCTCGCGCTTCATCAAGGAAATGGGGCTGGAAGACGACCGCGTGGCCGATGCCACGCCGGGGCTGAGCGCCAAGGAAAGGCTGGACAGGTTGAAGTCCCTGCTAAAGAAAGACTGAACCACGGCGCAGGGCGTCCCGCGCTGGCTGGCCGGCGCCCGCGCGGTCCAGAAAGGGTAATTACCTAGTCTTTTAACATTCTATAGTTCTATACATAGAATGTTTTTCGGGTTTTAATAGCGCCAGATTCGGACGCGGCCGCGCGGCGGCCGTGTTCCGGGGAACGATCGCCCGCTGGGGCGGCATCTGGAGGAAAGACTCGTGTCTTACATAGGTACGGATATCGGAGGGACGTTCACCGACCTCGTTCTTCTGTCCGACGACGGCGACGTGCGCATCTTCAAGGCGCTGACGACGCCCGACGACCGCACGCGCGGCGTGCTGGACGCCATGAAACTGGCGGCCGAGGAACTGGGCATCCCGGCCGATCGGCTGGTGGCGGAACTGAAATACTTCTCGCACGGCACCACCGCGGCGACCAACGCGTTCATCGAGCGCAAGGGCGCGAAGACGGGGCTGCTGACCACGCGCGGCTTCGAGGACACGCTGCGCATCCAGCGCGCCATGGGCGGCTGGATCGGCATGCCCACGCACGAGATCTCGCACTTCTCGAAGCGCCGCGTGCCCGAGCCCATCGTGCCGGCGAACCTGATCAAGGGCATGGCCGAGCGGGTGGACTACAAGGGCGAGGTCATCGTGCCGCTGGACGAGGCGGCGGCCCGGCAGGCCATACGCGAATTGCGCGACGCGGGCGTCGAAGCCATCGCCATCAGCCTGCTGTGGTCGTTCCGCAATTCGGCGCACGAGCAGCGCCTGGCCGAACTGGTGGAAGAAGAGGCGCCGGGGCTGTTCGTGACCACGTCCTCGCTGCTCGTGCCCATCATCGGCGAATACGAGCGCACCTCGACCACGTCGATCAACGCCTACCTGGGCCCCGTCATCCATCGCTACATCAACGGGTTGGAAGGGGCGATCCGGCGCTTCGGCTTCAAGGGTCCGATCTCCATCATGGAGTCGGGCGGCGGCGTGCTGCCCGCGGCCGAAGCCGCGTTCCAGGCCGCCAACCTGCTGACTTCGGGGCCGGCCGGCGGCGTGCTGGCTTCGCAGAAGCTGGGCGACCTGCTGGGCTACCGCAACGTGCTGACGGCCGACATGGGCGGCACCAGCTTCGACGTGGGCCTGATCGTGGACGGCCAGCCGCTGCTGGAGACGGTGCGCGAGGTAGGGCGCTTCCACGTGGCGCTGCCGTCGATCAAGGTCACGGCCATCGGTGCGGGCGGCGGTTCTATCGCCCGCGTGCGCGACGGGCACCTGACCGTGGGCCCCGAGAGCGCGGGCTCCACGCCGGGACCGGCGTGCTATGGCCGCGGCGGGGTCGAGCCGACCATCACCGACGCGGACGTGGTGCTGGGCATCATCGATCCGCGCTACTTCCTCGGCGGACGCATGGCGCTGGACGTCGAGGCCGCGCGCGAAGCCGTGCGCAGGCACGTGGCCGAGCCGCTGGGCATGAGCGTGGAAGAGGCGGCCGCGGGCATCCGCGAGGTGGCCAACAACCAGATGGCGGACCTGCTGCGCCGGGTCACGCTGCGCGCCGGCTACGATCCGCGCGACTTCGTGCTGATGGCCTACGGCGGCGCGGGCGCCACGCACGCGCACCAGTACGCCGAGGTGGCCGGCATCGGCAAGGTGGTCGTGCCCAACACCGGACCGGCGCATTCGGCCTACGGCACCGTCACGGGCGACCGCCACCGCTCGTTCTCGCTGGCGGTGGGCCAGCACGCGCCGGCGCGCTTCAAGCGGGCCTCCGAGCACATCGACATCGCGGCCCTGAACGAAGGCTTCGGCCAGATCGAGCAGCGTGCGCGCGATGCGCTGGGCGACGACGTCACCATCCATCGCTACATCGGCATGCGCTTCCGTCAGCAGGTGCACGAGATCGGCGTCGAGGTGCCGGCCGGGCAGCTCCAGCCCGCCGACGTCGATGCGCTGGTGGATGCCTTCGAGGCGCAGTACGAGCGCATCTACGGCAAGAACACCGCGCTGCGCAGTTCGGGCGTGGAGTTCACCGTGGTGCGGGTCGAGGGCACGTCCCCCGTCATCAAGCCGGCGGCACGCCAGGTCGAGGGCGCCGGCCGCTCGAACCGGCCGGTGTCCGACCGCCAGGTCTATTTCTACGGCCACGGCTTCATCCGCGCCGACATCTACCGCAGCGAGGACGTGGGTCCCGGCCATGCCATCTCAGGCCCCTGCATCATCGAGCGGCCCGACACGACCATCGTCGTCGGCCCGGACCAGTCGGTCGAGATGGAGCCCTACGGCAACTTCGTGATTTCCATCGCGCGCAACCAATAACGCTATCGAGACGAGCATGCATCAGGTCTACGAATACACGGCCAAGGAGGTCGACCCGATCACCTTCGAGGTGATCCGCCACCGGCTGCTGTCGATCACCGACGAGCAGGCCGCCACGCTGGCCTCGGTGTCGGGGTCGGCGCTGGTGAACGAGGCGACCGATTTCAACACCGGCCTTTACCGCGCCTTCGGCGAAGTGGTCACCATGGGCAAGACGGTGACCTTCCACGCGGCCTCGCTGTCGCTGATGGTCAAGCACGTGATCGAGGATTGCGAGGACACGGTCGGCATCAATCCGGGCGACATGTTCATCGTCAACCACCCGCACAAGGGCGCGCTGCATTGCCCGGACGTGGGCGTGCTGGCACCCATCTTCGTCGACGGCAGGCGCATCGGCTGGACCGGCGCCTGCGCCCACCAATTGGACGTGGGCGGCATGGTGCCGGGCAGTTTCGCCTCGATGGCCAAGGACATCCGCCAGGAAGGCATGCTGATCCCGCCGGTCAAGATCATCGACCGCGGCGAACTGCGCAGCGACGTGCTGAACTTCATCACCGGCATGTCGCGCCTGCCCACCAACATCAGCCTGGACCTGAAGGGGCTGATGGCGGCCAACAACATCGGCGTGAAGAGCCTGCTGGACACCATCGCCAAGTACGGCGTGGACACGGTGCTGACGGTGATGGACGGCATGATGAACCTGTCCGAGACCAAGATGCGCAAGCGCCTGAAGGAGCTGCCCGACGGCGTGTTCCGCGCCCAGGCCTTCCTGGACCACGACGGTTTCGACAACAAGATCTACAAGATCCACGTCGAGCTGCGCAAGCAGGGCGACCATATCGTGTTCGACTACACCGGGTCGGATCCGCAGGCGCCCGGCTTCGTCAACGCGACGCGTACGGGCCTGCTGGCCGGCGTGTACGCCGGCATCCTGCCGGTCATCGCCTACGACCTGCCGTGGAACGAGGGCCTGCTGCGGCCGCTGGAAGTGCTGTCCACCGAAGGCTCCATCGTTTCGTGCAAGTTCCCCGCGCCGTGCAGCCAGGGGCCGCTGGGCGCGATGTGGCTGGTCGAGGTCACCACCACCGAGGCCATCTCCAAGCTGATGGCCACGCATCCGGACTACCTGGCCGAGGCCCAGTCGTCGCCGGCCAGCGGACCGGACCTGTTCCACATCCACGGCCGCAACCAGTACGGCGAACCGGCCACCGCGCCCATCCTCGAAGTGATGCTCTCGGGCGGCGGCGCCTATGCGCACCGCGACGGCGTGAGCGTCTCGGGCCAGCGCAACATCACCGCGGGCCGCGCGCCCAACGTCGAGACCACCGAGCTGAAGCTGCCGGTGCTGTACATGTACCGCCGCATCATTACCGACAGCTCCGGCGCCGGCCGCAACGTGGGCGGCCAGGCCGCCGGCGCGGCCTTCGTGCTGCACGGCGTGGACGAGGTCGAATCGCTGGTCGCCTGCCACGGCTACCAGTCGCCCACCTCGCGCGGCCTGTTCGGCGGCTATCCAAGCGGCTGCAACCATCGCCGCTTCCTGCGCCACAGCAACATCCGCCAGCTGCTGGCGGACGGCGTGTTCCCCGACCGCATGGACGGCCTGGAAGGCGAGGAAGTCGAGTTCAACGCCAAGCCGCCCGAGTTCGAGTTCGGCAAGGACGACGTCTATGAATGCAATCCCACCGCTGGCGGCGGCTGGGGCGATCCGCTGGGCCGGCCGGCGGACAGCGTGGCCGAGGATGTCGCGGCCGGGGCCTTTTCGGCCCAGGTGGCCGAACACATCTTCGGCGTGGTGACGAAGGGCGGCGCGCTGGACGAGGCCGCCACCGACGTGGCGCGCGCCGCGATCCGCCAGCGCAGGCTGACGTGGCCCGCTGGCAAGGCGCTGGCCGTTCGGCCGGAAACGGCGAGAGCCGAACCCGTGGCCATCGTCGGCGACGTGGCGCGCATCGTGCGCGCGGCCGGCACGCCCTACCTGGTCTGCAACAGCTGCGACACCGCCATCGCGCCGGCGGCGGAGAACTGGAAGGACTACGCGCGCCACTACTTGGCCACCCCCGAGGACCTGGGACCGCGCGTGCGCATCCACCACGACCTCGAAGTCGTCCAGCACGCCTGCCCGCATTGCGCCACGCTGCTCGACGTCGAGGTGCGCCGCAAGGGCGAGGCATCCCTGTTCGACATCCAGGTCGCGGCCTGAAGGAGGCATCCATGAACAAGCGAACCAGCCACGGCCGTTGGGTGACCTTTCCCAGCGGCGCCGACCAGGTGCGGGGCTACCTGGCCGAGCCCGATGGCGACGACGTACTGGGCGCGGTGGTCTGCGCGCCCGAGAACCTGGGAGTGACCGAGCACCGCCAGGAAGAAACGCGGCGCCTCGCGGCCGAGGGCTTCATCGTCCTGACGGTGGACCCGTACAGCCGCATCGGCGGCCGTCCGCCGCAGGACTACACCACCGTCGAGGAGCGGCGCAGCAAGGCCTTCATCGCCGCGCGCGACGAAGTCGTGGTGCCCGACTGCCAGGCGGCGCTGGAGTGGCTGCGCACGCAGCCGCGGGTGGGCCGCGTCGGCGCCCTCGGTTATTGCCTGGGGGGCGGCACGGTGCTGGCCTGGGCCGCCGGCACGCGCGACCTGGCCTGCTCGGTGGTGCTGTACGCGCTGCCGGTGGTGCCGGCCGCCTATTCGCCCGACGGCCGCGACCGCTCGCGCATCGAGTTGGCGCCGCGCATCCAGGCGCCCATGCAACTGCATTTCGGCGACGCCGACGAAGCCATTCCCATGGATCAGACCTTGGCGCTGAAGGAGGCGCTCGAATCGCAGGCGCCCGCGCCCATCGCGTTCCACGTCTATCCCGGCGCGCGCCATGCCTACATGGACAGCACGCTGGAACGGTATTCGCCCGAGGCCGCCGCGCTGACCTATGAGCGATTCGTGGACTTCCTGCATCGTCATCTGGACGCGGGGGATTGAACATGAGCGAGATCGTCTGGGCCGCCGCCACGGCCCATACGGGCGCCATGATGCGCGCGCCCAAGGGCGACCCGGACGACCTGGCGCGCGCAGACCGGGTGTTCCAGGCCTTCTCGGCCCTGTCCGCCTCGCTCCGCGCGGCGCGTCCGGACGTGCTCGTGGTCGCCGCCACCGACCATTTCCTGACCTTCGACCAGGCCGCGCTGCCGGTATTCGCCATCGGCACGGGCGCGGCGTTTCCGGGGCACGGGGAGTTCGGCGTGCCCAAGCGGGACTACACCGGCGTGGCGAACCTGGGCGAAGCGGTGCACGCGGGCATGGTGGCGGCCGGTTTCGACGCGGCCGGCGCGCGCGGCCTGCCGCTGGACCACAGCTTCTCGTGTCCGCTGCAATTGCTGCTGGCCGGCTGGGACGCGCCGGTGCTGCCGGTGTACGTGAACTGCACCATCGAGCCGCTGCCGCGCCTGGACCGCTGCCTGGCCTTCGGGCGAGCGCTGGGCGACGCGCTGCGCGCGCAGGACCTGGCGCCCCGGGTGGCCGTGCTCGGCACCGGCGGGCTGAGCCACTGGGTCGGCATGCCCGAGACCGGACACATCAACCGCGATTTCGACCGACGCTTCCTGGAGGGCTTCGCCGCCGGCCGGTTCGACGAGATCGCGGGGTGGGACGCGGCCGAGGTGGTGCGCAGCGCCGGCAACGGCGCGGCCGAGATCCGCAACTGGCTGCTGGCGGCGGGCGCGGCCCGGGCCACCGGAGCGCGGGTGGCGGCCTACGAGCCGGTGGCGGCCTGGGTGACCGGGATAGGCGTGACCGAGCTGCTGCTGCCCGAGACGGACACGCGCGAAGCCTTGCCCGCGCAAGCGGGCGCGGCGGGAAGCGACCGGCATGCGCTGGAGCGCTACCTGTTCCGCTTCGACAAGGAGCCGGCGCTGCAGGCGGCGTTGAAGGCCGATGCCGGCGACGCCTTCGATGGCCATGCGCTGGACGACGAGGAGCGGCGCGTCCTGCGCGAGCGGGACCTGGCCACCTTGTACGAATGGGGCGTGCATCCGCTCCTGATCCGCAATTTCGCCGGAACCCTGGGACTGCGCTACGTGCAGGCCTACCGCGACCGCGGCCTGTCGCCGCGGCACGGCAACTGAGCAAGCGGGCCCCGCGACGGGCGGGGTCCGGCTCTTCGACTGGAGACATCGACCATGAATGACACGGCAATTCGTTCGCGCTGGGTACTGGCCAACGGCGTCCGCACGCACTACGCGGAAGCGGGCGGCCAGGGCAGCACCCTGGTCGCGCTGCACGGCGGCGGCGCGGGCTCGTCCGGCGCATCGGGCATGGGGCCCGTGCTGCCGCTGCTGGGCAGGGACTTCCGGGTGGTCGCGCCCGATTCCATCGGCGGCTTCGGGCTGACGGACACCCAGGCGCCCACGCCCTACGGGCTGATCAGCCGCGCGGCGCACATGGCGGATTTCGTCGACGCGCTGTGCCTGGACAAGTTCTCGGTGCTGGGCAATTCGCAGGGGGCCTGGTCGGGCGTGTACTACGCCATGCTGCATCCGGACCGCGTCGAGAAGCTGGTCATCGTTTCTTCGCTCACCATCGCCGGCTCGCTGGGCCTCAAGCAGGCGCCGAACGAGGCGATGCACGCGCTGATGGGCTATGACGGTTCGCGCGCGGGCATGAAGCGCCTGCTCGAGGCCCTGATCATCGACAAGGCGCGCATCACCGACGCGCTCATCGACGAGCGCCAGCGCGCCGCCACGCGGCCGGGCGCGTTCGAGGCCTTCCAGCGCATGGCGCAGGGCATCGAGTTCGTGCGCAACGACCCGGTGCTCAAGCTGCAGACCCAGTGGCAGGAAGCGCTGCCTGCGCTGACGCGCCGCATTCCCACCCTGATTCTGTGGGGCACGCAGGACACCTTCGCCGTTCCCGCCACCGGGCGCGCGCTGGCCGAGATGCTGCCCGACGCGCGCATCGAATGGGTGGAAGGGGCTGGGCACCAGGTGCAGACCGACGCGCCGGACCGCGCCGCCGCCATCATCCGGGAGTTCCTGCATGGATAGGCAGACCATGCCGCAGTCGCCGGACGCGCCCGAACGCATGGCCGGCATGGTGCCCGGCGTGCGGGCGGGCGGCTTTCTGTTCCTGTCGGCCATACGCGGCCGCGATCCGGCCACCGACCGCATGCCCGACGACCCTTTTGAGCAGGCCTGCCAGGCCCTGCGCAACGTCGAGGCGGTGCTGGCCGCGTCCGGGGCGACGCTCCGGCACGTGGTGAAGGTCACGCTCTATCTGCATGACCTGGAAAAGCGCAAGGCCTTCCATCAGGCGTGGATGGCGTTCTTTCCGGAGGATCCACCCGCCCGCATTGCCGTGGGCGTCGCGGATGCCAATGGAGCACCCGGCGGCAACGCGCACTATGCGCTGGACGTGATCGCGCTGGCGCCGTGACCGGGCGGCTCGTTTGCCGATGTCCGCCGCGCCCCGGCACAATATGCGTTTGCGCCCCGGGCGCGAGACTGGCCATCCGCCGCAGGTGATTCGCTCCATGGCATCAGCACGACGCAATACCGCCTCTACCGATACTTCCGCGCGCGCCGCCACGAGCGGCCCGCGCGGCGGGCTGCCGATGTACGCGCAGCTCTTCGCGCTGTTCCGCCAGCGCATCGAGAACGGCGTCTGGCCGCTGAACGAATGCATTCCGTCGCTGGACGAGCTGATGGAAGAATTCGACGTGGGCCGGGTCACGGTGCGGCATGCGCTGGGCATGCTCGAGGCCGAGGGGCTGGTCGGCCGCTTCCGCGGCCGCGGCACCTTCGTGATGGCGCGTCCCCAGTCCAACATCTGGTATCGCATCCCGATGAACTGGGACGAGCTCACGGGAGCCCAGCCCGACATCGAGGTCGAGTGGCTGGAAAGCCACGAGTGCGCGCAGCCGCCCGCCTCGGTACACGCCGGAGCGGCGCTGGGCGAAGCCTACCAGGCGCTCAAGCGCCGCCTGCTGCGCCATCGCATTCCCTACGGCATCGGCCATACCTACATCGAAAAGAACGTCTATGCCGCCTTCGGCGCCGACGTGCTGGCCAAGCCCATTCCGCTGCAGGTCCTGGACGCCCGCCTGCCGGGCGGCGTCGGCCATGCCGAACAGACCGTGCGCGCCAGCGTGGCCGACCTCGACACCGCCCGCCTGCTCGACCTGACCTCGGGCGCCCCCGTCATCCAGGTGACGCGCTCGGTGCTGGACCACCAGGGCGTGCTGGTCTACGAATCGCTGGGCGTCTTCCGCGGCGATTTCGTCGAGATCCACACCGACCTGAAGTAGCGGCGCGTCGCTTCCTCCGACGCCGGGACAGGCCGCTGATAGAATGGAAGGCTAGTCAACCAGCACATTCCGCCACATGACTTCGCCCCCGCCCCGCGCCGCCCGCACGACGCCGCCGTCCGCCATTGCGAACCTGGCCCAGGTGGGGACGCCCATCTACGTCAAGCTGGTGATGTCCTTCAGGAAGCGCATCGAAACGGGCGAGTGGGCGGTGGACCGGCAGATCCCGTCGCTGGACGAACTGGCCCGCGAAGAGGGCGTGGCGCGCGCCACCATCCGCCACGCCATCGGCTTCCTGGAGTCCGAAGGGCTGATCGGCCGCTATCGCGGCCGCGGCACCTTCGTGCTGCGCCGGCCGCAGAGCGGGGTCTTCTACGACATCCCGACCAGCTGGGACACGCTGGTCAACCACGTGCCCGACATCCAGATCGAATGGCTGGAAAGCAGCACCGTCATGCGGCCGCAATCGATCGACCACCACGGCGGCTCGCTGTCGCCCGACGGCTACCAGCACCTGCGCCGGCTGCAGAAGCACAACCAGATCCCGTATTTCGTGGGCGACTCGTACGTCGAGCGCACGATCTTCCGCGCCATCGGCAAGAAGGCGTTCAACTCGCCCGTGCCCATGCGGCTGATACAGAAGCACGCGGGCGAGCGTATCGGCCGCGCCGAGCAGACCATCCAGGCCAGCAACGCCGACTTCGAGGTGGCGCAGCTGTTGGACGTGGCGGTGAACACCGCCATCATGGTGGTCACCCGCTCGGTGTTCGACACGGACGAAGTCCTGGTTTACGAATCCCAGGGCCTGTTCCGCAGCGACTTCGTGCGGGTGCACATGCGGCTGAAATAGCGGCGGCGCCTGGCGTGCCGGCCGCCCGCGGCGCGGCTATTCGATGCTGATGCCCAGCCCCTTGATGCGCGTTTCCACCTCGGCCAGTTCGTCGCTCACGCGCGCGGACAACTCGGCCGGCGTGCTGCTCTGGGGCTCGATGCCCAGCGCCGCGAATTTCTCGATCAGTTCGGGATCCTTCAGCACCTGGGCGATGCCGGCATTGAGCTTCTGCACCACGGCCGCAGGCGTGCCCGCCGGCGCGACCAGGCCGACCCAGGTCTCTATCGAGAGGTCGGGACCGCCGGATTCCTTCACGGTGGGAACCTGCGGGTAGTCGGCCAGCCGCTGCGGCGACGCGGTGGCCAGCATCTTCAGTTTGCCGGCCTTGACCAGCGGCAGGCCCGAGCCGATCGTGGCGACGCTGAAGCTGATGTCGCCGTTGGCGACGGCCGTGTAGATCTGCGCGCCTTCCTTGTAGTGCACCGGCATCATCTCGGTGCGCGTGGCCTGGGCCAGGATGGCGCCGCCGAAGTGGGCGGGGCTGCCCACGTAGGGCGTGCCGTAGGTGATCTTCTTCGGATCCTTGCGGGCCGCCTCGACCAGATCGCGCATCGAGGCATAGGGCGCCGCGGCGGACGTGTAGAACAGGAAGGGCGCGCGGAAGAACAGCGAGACCGGCGCGAAGTCCTTCTGCGGATCGTAGGGGACCGAGGACAGCAGCTTGGGATTGGTCGTCATGTGGGCGTCGCCCACGACCAGCAGGGTGTAGCCGTCCGGCGCGGCCTGCTTGGCGGCGCCCAGCGCCAGGAAGCCGTTGGCGCCCGGCTTGGCTTCGATGACGACCGGCTTGCCCCAGAGCTTGCCGAGCTTCTCGGCCATGACGCGCGTGGCGACGTCCGGCGTCAGGCCGGCAGGATAAGGGGTGACGAGGCGGATCGGGCGCGCCGGGAATTCTTCGCCGTGCGCGGCGGGAACACAGGCCAGGGCCAGGGCGGCCAGGGCCGCGCGCCATGGGTGGGTGAGCTGCAAGGTCGTCTCCTTCTTGCGCCTGCGGAAGGCGCGCGCGGCCGTCGCGTGGGACCGGCCGTCTTTGCTAATAGGTCAGTAAACTATACTACTAGTTATTATCGGACGGAAGAAGGGAAAACAGCAGGGGGAGAAGCCGCCGCCAGGGCTGCGGTAAGCTTACGGCGCTGCATTGCGGCCGCCGATCATCCGGCATCCCCTTACCGAAAACCGAGCAGAACAATGACCGAACGTTCTTCCTCCCTGGCCGGCATCCGCGTCCTCGACCTGACGCGCGTGCTGGCCGGGCCGTGGTGTACGCAGAACCTGGCCGACCTGGGCGCCGAGGTGATCAAGATCGAGCGGCCGGGCAGCGGCGACGATACGCGCAGCTGGGGGCCGCCGTTCCTCAAGGACACCGAGGGCAGGGAGACCAAGGAAGCGGCCTACTACCTGAGCGTGAACCGCAACAAGCGTTCGGTGGCGCTGGACATCGCCACCCCCGAGGGTGCGCGCCTGGTGCGCGAGCTGGCGCTGCGCAGCGACATCTTCATCGAGAACTTCAAGGTGGGCGGGCTGGCCAAGTACGGGCTGGACTACGAGAGCCTGAAGGCGGACAACCCCCGGCTGATCTATTGCTCGATCACCGGCTTCGGCCAGACGGGCCCGTATGCGTCGCGGCCCGGCTACGATTTCATGATCCAGGGCCTGGGCGGCTTCATGAGCATCACCGGCGAGCGCGACGGCGTGCCGGGCGCGGGGCCGCAGAAAGCGGGCGTGGCGGTGGCCGACATCTTGACCGGGATGTACGCCACGGTCGGCATCCTCGCCGCGCTCGAAGAGCGCCACCGCAGCGGCCTGGGCCAGCGGCTGGACATCGCGCTGCTGGACAGCGTGGTGGCCATGCTGGCCAACCAGGCGTCGAACTATCTGGTGTCCGGCGTGGCCCCGCAGCGGGCCGGCAATGCGCACCAGAACATCGTGCCGTACCAAGTGTTCGCCGCTTCGGACGGACACCTGATCGTGGCGGTGGGCAACGACGGCCAGTTCCGCGCCTGCTGCGGCGTGCTGGAGGCGCCGCAGCTTGCCGACGATCCCGACTACCGCACCAATAGCCAGCGCGTGCTGAACCGCGACAAGCTGGTGCCGCTGCTGGCCGCGATCATGGAGCGGCGTCCGCGCGACTACTGGCTGGCGCGGCTGGAGGAAGCCGGCGTGCCCTGCGGGCCGATCAACACGATCGAGCAGGCGTTCGACGATCCGCAGGTGCTGGCCCGGAGCATACGCCTGGACCTGCCGCATCCGCTGGCCGGGACGGCGCCCTCGGTGGCCAGTCCGCTGCGGCTGTCGGATACGCCCGTGCAGTACCGCAGCGCGCCGCCCTTGCTGGGGCAGGATACGGAGGCCGTGCTGCGCGAATGCCTGGGATTGAGCGAAGAGGAAGTCCGCCGCATCGCGCGCGGCGGCTGAGGCCGGGCGCTGCGCCGTTGCCGGCCACGCGCCCGGCGGCGCGCGGGGTTTACTTGGCGGGCTGGTCGGCGGCCGCGCCGTCCGGGGCCGGGGCATCGCCTGCCGCCGGCTTGGGTTCTTCGGGCTCTTTGAAATTGCCGCCGCTGTTGTTGGCCATGTAGGCCACCGCGCGCGCGACTTCGAAGTCGTCGAGGTCGGGGTTGCCGCCCTTGGCGGGCATGGCGCCCTTGCCGTGGATGGCGACCTGGAGCATGGCGTCCCAGCCCTGGGCGATGAACTTGGCCCACGAGCCGGAATCGCCGAACTTGGGTGCGCCGGCCACGCCGGCGGCGTGACAGGTGGTGCAGACGGCCTTGTAGACGGCCTCGCCGGTCTGGAACACGCGCGGCCCGTTGGCGTCGCGCAGCTCGAAGTCGCCGACCGGCTTGATGCGGGCGATGATGGCTTCGGGGCTCTGGGCGTCGGAGCCCGCGTTGGACTTGGTGCCGCTGACCACGAAGTTCACGAGCAGCAAAATGGTGATGATGGGAACCAGGAACGCCAGGACGACGAGCGTGATCAGTTGACGGGGCGTCCTGATCGGCGATTCATGGCCTTCCGCGTGGGTATGCTGCGCATTGCTCATTGCCAAGTCCTGCAAGTCTATGTGCCGGTGATATCCGGCGGGTTTATCGGATTCTGATGACGGCTTGCTTTGATGCGTTTTGCGTTGGAAACGCGGCTGGCAAGTTCTCCTCCAGGCCGGCTGCGCCCCGCACGTAAACGTCCGATTATAGCGGCAGCTCTCCCAGGCGGTTCAATGGCGTGCGCCTGTGCGGCTCGAGCGCCTATCGCGGCTGCCGGCGCGGCCCAAAGACGAAATGGCCAGGACAAGGTACAATCTTGCGTTACGCGCCCGTAGCTCAATGGATAGAGTACTGCTCTCCGAAGGCAGGGGTTGCTGGTTCGATCCCAGCCGGGCGCGCCATTTCTTCAGATCCCGTCGATGCCGTTTTTACGGATCTCGTCGACGCGGCTCCCTTTCCCGCCCATTCTTTCCCCGTTCCCCCGATTGTGGCCGCAGGCCGTCCGCGTTCGCCTTGCGCACCGCGTCGATCCGTTCGCACAGCCGCGCCGTCGCCGCGATCATGCGCGGCCCTGGCCGATGCATGGTGTCCGGGTCGACCGTCCATATCGCGCTGGAAGGAATCGTCAGCGTGGGCCCGAGGGTGCGCCATTCGGCCAGCGCGGCTTCGGCGCCCTGGCCGGACCGGCCGATGACGATGGCCTGGGGACGCTGTTGGAGCACGCCTTCGGCGCTGACTTGCGGCGAGGCGGCGGGGAGTCCGCCGAAAATATTGACGGCGCCGCAGGTCCGCAGAGCATCGCCGATGATGCCCCCGTCGTTGACCGTATACATGGGCTGCGTGCCGACCTGGTAGAAGACGCGCACCGGCGCCTGGCCCGCGTAGCGGGCGCGCAGTTGGGCGAGCCGGCGCCGCAGCGGCTCGGCGCTGGCCCGGGCGGCGCCGGCGGTGCCGGCCAGCTCGCCCAGTCTTTCGATGGCGTCGGGAATGTCGGCCAGCCGGCGCGGATTGCTGGTGTAGCGGACGATGCCGAAGCGGTCCAGCAGCGCGTCCGACGAGCGGGCGCCATAGGCCCACAGCACCACGAGGTCGGGCTGGAGGGCGAGCAGGTATTCGACGTTCGGCTGCATGCCGTCGCCGCCGCGAGGCAGTTTCAGGGCTTCGGGCGGATAGTTGCTGTCGCGGTCGACGCCGACGAGGCGGGAGCCCGCCCCGGCCGCGTACAGCAGCTCGGTGGCGTGCGGGGCGAGCGATACGATGCGCCGGGCCGGCGCAGGCAGGACGAGCGGCCGGCCGGCGTCGTCGCTGGCGTGAATCGGCCGGCCGGCCTGGCCGGCCGCCGGGCCGGCGGTGCCGGCCAGGCTTGCGCCCAGCAGGGCGAGCCAGGCGGCGCGCCGCATCTGCGCCCGCGATTCAAGGACGGTAGTTGAGGCTGACGAAGACCGTCGAGCCCGGAGGCGCGAAGCCGCCCGCCAGTTCATAGCGCTTGTTGAAGGCATTGTTCAAGCGTACCTGCACTTGCGTGTGCCGATCGATGTCGTAGGCCGCGGTCAGGTTGAGCAGGCTGTAGCCGCCCAGCCTGCCGACCGCGCCGGCGTAGTCCACGCGCGGGGTGGTCGCCAGCCATTCGGCGCCGAGCAGCCACGGTCCGAGGCGATGGTCCGCGGCGAGCCGCAGGGTGCCCCGGGCCCGGCGCGCCAGCTGCTCGCCGGTCCGGGCGTCGCGCGGATCCTGCCAGTCGGCGCTGGCGCGCAGGCTGGTGGCGCCGAACTGCTGCGCCGCGCTCAGGGTCAGGCCCTTGAGGATGGCCTTGTCGACGTTGGTGTTGGTGCCGGTCCAGTTGCCCGTGCCGTCGTCCACCCAGACGATGAGATCGCTGATGCGGTTGCGGTAGGCGACGAGCGAGGCCTGGGTGCCGTTCCGGTCGTAGCGCAGGCCGGCTTCGACGTTGCGCGCTTTCTCGGGGCGCAGGTCGGGGTTGGCGCCCCAGCCGTACAAGTCGTTGTAGGTGGGGGCGCGGAAGGCCGTGTGGGCGCCGGCGGTGGCCTGCCAGCCGGGGGCCAGGTCGTAGGCGTAGTTCAGGCCGCCGGAGGTCCGGCTGCCGTATTGCGAGTTGTGGTCGAAGCGCAGGTTGGCCTGGACGTGGTGGGCGCCGAAGTCGCCGCGGTAGATGGCGCCGGCCGAATTGGTGCGGCGGCCGTCGGGGTAGCTGCCGCCCAGCGAGCTGGCGAGCACTTCTTCGCGCAGGTGTTCGGCGATCAGCGACAGGTTCTGGCCTGCCGCGAGTTTCAAGTCGTTCTGCCAGGTGAACAGGTCCTGGCGGGTGCGGGCGCGCGAAGCGGAGCCGGGGCTGGCCAGATCGCGGTAGTCGTCCACGGTGCGCCCGAAGCGCAGGGTGCTGGTCCAGGCGTCGGTCAGGCGGTCGACGCTCGAGAGCGTGGTGGCCTGTACGCGCGTCACGGCGTGCGAGTCGAACGGCGAGCCGTTGTCGTACTGGCCGTTGATGCGCGAATGGTAGACGCTGGCTTCGACGCGATGGCCGGCGGCCCAGTTCAGCCCCAGGCGGGCGCTGGCGTTCTCTTGCTCGTAGCCGTCGCGGTCGGCCGAATAGACGAAGCTGTCGGGCCAGGTGGTGTTCTGGCCGCGGCTCTTGGACCGGCCGTATTGCAGGCCGTAGCTCCACATGCCCTGGCTGCCGTCCAGGGTCACGTTGGCCGAGTAGGTATCGTGGCTGCCCGCGCCGATCGAGGCGCCGATGGCCAGCGGGCGGTCGGTCTCGCGTTTGGTGATGAGGTTGATCACGCCGCCGATGGCGTCGGCGCCGTAGATGCTGCTGGCCGCGCCGCGCAGGATCTCGATGCGTTGGAGGCTGGACGGGTCGACGCCGTTCAGGCTCATCGCGCCCGAGGTGGTCGAGCCTACGCGCACGCCGTCGATCAGCACCAGGGTATGGCGGCTGTTGGCGCCGCGGACGAATACGCTGGTGGTGGTCTGCGGCCCGCCGTTGCTGCCGATTTCCACGCCGTACTGGCGTTGCAGCAATTCGGCCAGGCTGCTCTGGCCGGCGCGTTCGAGGGTGTCGCTGTCGATGACGGTGACGTCGCCCAGCGCGCTGGACAGGGGCTGTTCCACGCGCGCGGCCGTCACGGTGACGGGTGCCAGCGTGGCGGCGGCAGGTGCCTGGGCGTGGGCTTGGGCGGCGCACAGCAGCGCGCCGGCGGCGCCTGCCAGGCGCCGGGAAATGAGACTGGATGACATGATGCCTGTGTCGGTTCGGTGACGCGGATCCCCGCGCGTCGGCTTGCGAATCGGGAAGCGTCGCACCGGCATGCGCCGCGCGCATGCCGTCCAGGCTCGAAATCTTGGTTCGCCGCCCGCCGCGGCGCTTCCCCCATGGTTGGTCCGGAAGGACCATCGAGCCGGCCGGTATCCGGGCTGGCATCCATGGCCGCATCCCCTTCCCATGCGCAAGCCCGCCGGAGGATGCGGCGGACCAGGCACAGTGGGATCGATGCGGCTGTCGCGGCGGCGTCCGGGGGACTACCGGCGGCGACGGAGGCTTACCGTTGCGGGGGCAGCACAGGTTAGATCCCTTGAAAGGGTCCTCCTGTTTCCCGTTTAACTGTCAAGCACCGACTCGGCGGCTACTCTAGCACGCTGCACCGCGCTTGCCGCCCGCTCAGGCCGCGCAGCGCCGCAAAAACATTCGTATATGTTGCATAACGGCCGCGTTGAACCCGCAGAACAGTTCGAGCCGACGAAGCACGTTGGATCTAGACCCAGGGCACAGCGGATCCGGCTCCGCCGGTCCGCCAGTGCCGCCCCCTCGAGGGGGCCCGCGCAAGCGGGTAGGGGGTGGGCTTCCCCTTGGTGGGCTTCCCTGGTCTTCCCTTTATACGGTGTAATCGCCATTGGCCTCGGGCTGGTAGTCGATGCGCGTGGCGCGCAATTCGCGGCGTTCGCCGTCCGGCGGCGTCCAGCTGATCGTGCCGGGCACGCGGACGCCCAGCAGGGCTGCGCCCAGCGGCGAGAAGACCGACACCAGCCCCTGCGCGGCATCGGCCTCGTGGGGGTAGCACAGCGTGAGCAGCCGCGTGCCGGTTTCGTCCTGGACTTCGACGCGGGTGTGCATGGTGACGACGTCGGCCGGCATTTCGCTCGGCTCGAGCTGGTCGGCCTGGTCCAGGGCCTGGGCGACGTGGGCCTGGGTGGTGCCGGGCGGAGGATCGCGGTCCAGCCGGCTGAGCAGGCCCGTGAGACGGACATAGTCCAGTTCGCTGACGGTAATGTATTCGGGGCTGGCAGTTTGCATGCCTGTCTCCTGGAAAAACGATGCGGCGCCACAAGGCGGGCGACGCGGATCAAGTTCGGTGGGAAGGCCCGGCGATCAAGCGCGGAAAGGCGCGATGGGGAGGGGTGGGGATCGCCGGGCTCAGCCGTGGAAGGCCGTGCGGGCGGTGCGCTGAATGGACGCGCGCACGATGCCCTGGCGCGCAAGCGTGCGCGCCGGGCAGGATCGATGCGAAGAAGAGGGTGCCGGAAAGGCACGCCGTTGGCGTTCCATAAGACTAGGATAGCCCAACCTGGCGGAAAGCTTCAAACTCCCTCGGACAGCGTGGCCAGCCAGGCATCGAAGTCGGCGTATACCGGCGTGGCCAGTTCGGGCGCTTCGTGCAGTACATCGTGAAAGGCCTGGTGGTACCAGCGCAGCGCGAGCTTGCCCGGGGCGGCATGGTCGGCAAAGCGGCGGCTGCCGGCAGGCGGGACGACCGTGTCGGCGCCCGCGACCATCAAGAGCGTACGCGGCGCGAGCCGGGAGGCTTCGGCGATGGACTGCTCGCCCGCCTCGGCGATGAAGCGCATCAGGCGCGCGCTGACGCGGTCGTGCACCAGGGGGTCCTGGGCATAGGCATCGACCACGGCCTGTTCGTGCGTGAGCTTGTCCAGCTTCAGGCGGCTGCGCACGCGCAGGTTGGGCGCATGGCTGCCCAGTACGTCGAGCAGCCAGCGCTGCCGGGCCGGCAGCGTCATGCCGAACGCGGGCGAAGACAACGCCAGCCCGGCCAGCGGCGCGCGGCCGCGCAGCGCCACGCGCGCGGCGACCAGGCCGCCCAGCCCGTGGCCGATCAACAGCGGCGGCGCGCCGGTTTCCTGCAGATATTCGCCCAGCCGATGTTCCGCATCCACGACCAGGTCGTCCTGGGTGCGCAGCGCGCCGCGCTTGCCGGCCGAGCGCCCATGGCCCCGGTGATCGTGCGCTGCCGCCGACCATCCCCGCGCCGCCAGCCAGCGCGCCAGGCCCTCGTAGCGGCCGGCATGCTCGCCCAGGCCGTGCAGCAGGTAGGCCGGCCGCAAGCCTGGGGGGCGGGGCGCGTCCCATCGGTACGCCGCGAGTTGCGTGCCGTCGGGAGCGGTCGTCATGGAAATCAGCGACAATTCGGCTCCTGTATCGGGGGTGGTCGATCGTAGCGTCGATTGTCGCCCAGTGTCCGGGCTCGGGCGCGGCGGACGGGTGTAACTGCTTGTACCGTTTTGTCGCGGAATCCCGCGGTGCGCAGGGGCCGCGCGCACCGGCGATCACAATGGAACCCTAGAACACGCCGTCGAATGCCAGGAAAAATGCCTCTATGAATGCGCTGTCCCGATTCTTCCTGCTCCTGTGCCTGACCGGCCTGGCTGCCTGTTCGCCCAAGTACGACTGGCGCGAGATGCCCGCGGCCGACGGCGCCGTCCGTGTCACCTTTCCCGCCAAGCCCCGGCCTGACGCGCGCGACGTGGTGGTAGCCGGCCATACCCTGCCGCTGGTGTTCGAGATCGCGCCGGTGGACAGCTCCATCTTCGCCGTCGGCCACGTCGTGCTGCCCGAGGCCATCCTGGCCGATCCCGCCGAACTGGCCAAGGTGGCCGATGCGTTCGAGGAAGTGCTGCGCGCCAACCTGCAAGGCACGCTCAGCCAGCGCAAGGATGTGCGGCTCAAGCAGGCGCAGTCGGATACGCGCAAGCTGTCGCGCGCGGTCGAGCTGGAGATCCACGGCACCGTGGCTGCCACGCCGTCCTGGCTGCTCGGGCGGGTGTATTTGCTGGGCGACCGGCTGATCGAAGTCGTCGCGCTGGGCCGCGAAGACGAACTGCCGCGCGAGGTTGCAGAAAACTTCATGCAGTCGGTGCGGGCCGATTGACGCATGGAGTGCCGTGCCCGCTGCGGGGCCTGCTGCACCGCTCCGTCCATTTCCAGTCCGATACCCGGCATGCCGTCCGGCAAGCCTGCGGGCGTGCGCTGCGCCCAATTGGACGAACACGAGCGTTGCCGGATCTTCGGCGATCCGGCGCGGCCGGCGGTGTGCGGTTCGCTGGCGCCCAGCATGGACATGTGCGGCGACAGCCGCGAGCATGCCATGCGGTGGCTGACGCATCTGGAGCGGGCAACGCGGCCGGAGTGAACGGGGCATGCCTTCCCGCCCCGCATGCCGGCGGCAGGTTCAACCGGCCACCGGCGAACCCAGCAGCCACAGCAGGAATGGCGCGATCACCAGGAAGACCGCCGTCGAAATCAGCACGGCGCCGGCCGCGGCATCGCCCATGTCGGTATAACGCCGCGCGTACATATAGCTGACCACCGCGCAGGGCATGCCCATCTGCAGCGCGATATTGCCGATCATGTCGGCGGGCAGCCCCACCAGCCAGGCCGCCGCGGCGCCGCTGGCCAGCCCGAACACCAGCCGCATGGCGCTGATCAGGGCGCCCAGCCGCAGGCCCGAGGCCGGGATCAGCGCCAGCGCGTGGCCCAGGCCCAGCAGCATCAGCGGAACGGTCATGCTGCCCAGGAGCTGCGCCGATTCCATGATCCATTGCGGCGGCGCATAGCCCAGCAACCGGCAGGCCACGGCCGCCAGCGAAGCGATCAGGATCGGGCTTTTCCACGGCGCGGGCATGCCGCTGGCGCTGGGCAGCGTGCGCACGCCCAGCGTGTGCTGGATGAAGGAACAGACCGCGAAGAACGCGATCGACGTGGTCAGCCCGGAGTCGCCGAAGGCCAGTTGGGTGACCGGCAGGCCGAGGTTGCCGGCGTTGGGAAACGTCGTGGTCTGCAGCAGTTTGCGCACCGGCAGCTTGCACAGCTTGAGCGCCGCGGCGGAGATGGCCATGCAGAGCGCCAGCGACAGCACCGTCGCGCTGGCAACCGTGGCCATGATCTCATTGCTCAGGCGTGTGGTGACCAGGGTGTAGAAGACCAGCGCCGGCGTGGTGACGTTGGTGGCCAGCACCGTGATGAACTGGGCCGGAAAAGGATGGCCCATTTTGCCCCAGGCGGTGCCGACGCCGATCACGACCATGAGCGGAGCCAGCAGGCTGAGTATGGTGAAGTAGATGTGGAAGACGCCCATTACGGCATCCTCGGCGCGGCGCGGGGAAGAAGGAGGCGGATCGGGGTCGGCGGAAAGATAACGGTGGCGGCGGCGTTGCCGCCGGAATCGGACGTGGGCATGGAGCGGATCTGGACTGCGGCTGGGCGTGCGCGCCGCCGCCATCTGGGCAAGCCCCTAGGATATCGTGAAACGATGCGGGCTGGACTATGGACGCTTTTCCTTCGTATGCCAGAGCCGCGGGTATCAGCCTTGGGCATGGTGCTTTCCAGCGCATGGGCGAGGGGCAATGAGTCATATTCAATCGTAGTGATTAAGTTGGCTGGGTTCAATGTTCCGAAATCGGCCGAAAACGCGCATGCGTCAGCATCGATGCGGCGTTCGCACGGGTCACCTCTCCGCCAGCGGCCGCCGATACTGGATGGCCTCCGCCATATGCGCGACGCCGATATCGGGAGCGGCCTCCAGATCCGCCAGCGTGCGCGCGATCTTGAGCACTCTGTGCGCGGCGCGGGCCGACCAGGCGAAGCGGCGCATCGCGTCTTTCCACAAGGCCCTGGCGGCTTCGTCCGGCTGGCAGTGTTCGTCGATGCCGCGCGTCGGCAGCAGGGCATTGCAGCAGCCCTGGCGACGATGCTGCGCGGCGAGGGCCGCGGCGATGCGCGGACGGATGGCGGTGCTGGGTTCGCCCGCGGGGAGTTCGGTCCAGTCGTCTCCCGGTGCCGGCACGTCCACTTGCAGGTCGATGCGGTCGAGCAGGGGACCGGAGATGCGGCTCCGGTATGCCGCGACCTGGTCCGGCGTGCAGGTGCAGGCGCGTACGTTGCTGCCGCGCCAGCCGCACTTGCAGGGATTCATCGCGGCCACGAGCTGGAAGCGCGCCGGATACGTGGTGCGGTGCATGGCGCGCGCGATGGCGACGTGGCCGGTTTCCATGGGTTCGCGCAGCATGTCGAGTACGTGGCGTCCGAACTCGGGCAGTTCGTCCAGGAACAATACGCCCAGGTGCGCGAAGGTGATTTCGCCGGGGCGTGGACGCGTGCCGCCGCCGACCAGGGCGGCGCTGGAGATGGAGTGATGCGGCGCGCGGAACGGGCGCAGGCCGAAGGCCGGCGGGGCGCCGCCGGCCAGCCCCGCGATGGCGGCGGCTTCGAGGGCGCTGTCGCGGTCCAGTGGCGGCAGCAGGCCGGGCAGGCGCTGCGCCAGCATGCTCTTGCCCGATCCGGGCGGCCCGGCCAGCAGCATGTTGTGGCCGCCGGCCGCCGCGACTTCGAGCGCGCGCCGGGCCTGCGCCTGGCCGCGCACCTCGGACAGGCAGAGCAGCTCGGGGCCTCGCGCGGATGCGGGCGGAGCCGCCACGCCCAGGTCGAGTTTCTCTTCGAGGCCGGCGACCACGTCCTGCAGCGTGGTGGCGCCGAGCACGCGCAGGCCCGGTACCTGGGCGGCCTGGCGCGCGCTGTCGACGGGCAGCAGCAGCGCGGCATCCGGCCGGCGGCGCGATACCGACAGTGCGATGGCCAGGGCGCCGGCGATGGGCACCAGCGCGCCGGTGAGCGACAGTTCGCCGGCCAGCACCAGCCGTTCGAGCATCGGCGGACCGCTGGCGTCGGGCTTGCGCTGCATCAGCGACGGCATGGCGATCTGCCCCGACGCGAGCAGCACGCCGATGGCGATGGGCAAGTCGAAGCGCCCGGATTCCTTGGGCAGGTCGGCGGGCGCGAGATTGACGGTGAGCCGGCCCGCGGGAAACTCGAAGCCGCTGCTGAGCAGCGCGGCCCGTACGCGTTCGCGGCTCTCGCGGACTTCCGTGTCGGCCAGGCCGACCACGGTGAACGCGGGCAGGCCGGAACCGAGGTGGACTTCGACGCGCACCGGAGGCGCTTCGATGCCGGTCAGGGCGCAGCTGGAGAGAACGGCCAGGGTCATGGTGGGCGGATGGCGGGCAACCGCGCCAGTATGGCGTGCCCGGAAGCCCGCGGGTGGCCCGGCTGGGACCAAATGCTCATAGCCGCGGCTAGAAAAAGGCGGCCGCCCGGCGGTTGCCCGCTCAGTCCGTCAGCGCGTCGAGATCCGGCGGCGCGGCCGTGATTTTCTCCAGCAGGTAGACCAGCGCCACCTGTTCGGCCGGGGTCAGTCCTTCCATGGTCAATTCCGCGACGCGCTGAGAGCGCGGGCGCATGGCGTTGACCAGTTCCTGGCCGTCGGGCTCCAGCGTCACGATGGCTTTGCGCTTGTCTTCCGGATCTTGGCGCGCGGCGACCAGCCCCCGCGCTTCCAGCCGCTTGACCACGTCGCGCGTGGTGGCCGCGTCGATGGTGGCATGGCGGCCGATCAGTGCCAGCGAGCATGGGCCGTGCTTTTCCAGGACATACATCACCGCGAACTGTACCGAGGTCATGCGCGGGTCCACGCACAGACGGCTGTAGATCGCCTGGTTCTTCTGGACCGCCTTGCGCAGCAAATGCCCCACCTGCTTGTGCAGCTCGAATTCCGTGCTCATCGTTTCTTGTCTCTTTATTTGGATGTATACGTTGACTTAAATTCTATCATTAGGGGTAAACGAGCATTAAAATTGAACGTGTACATTGTATTATTTCGCCATGAAGCCGACGCCCTTCCTATATGCCAGACCCGCCAGCGCGCACGAGGCCGTGACGCTGCTGCAGCGCTATGCGGATTCTGCGAGGGTGCTGGCGGGCGGCCAGAGCCTGGTGCCCATGATGAATTTTCGCATCGCCCGGCCCGAGGTGCTGGTCGACCTGGGCGGATGCGGCGAGCTGGCTTTCATCCGCCGCGACGGCGAACGCCTGGAGATCGGAGCGATGACCCGCCAGGGCGTGGCCGAACGCGACGATACTGTCCGGGCCATGTGCCCGCTGATCTGCCTGGCGCTCGGCAATGCCGGCCCGGTCCCGGTCCGCAACCGCGGTACGGTGGGCGGCATGCTCGCCAATTGCTATCCGGCGGCCGACCTGGTCTGCGCGGCGCTGTGCCTGGACGCCGAACTGGACGTGCTCGGGCCGTCGGGCCACCGGATCGTGGCGGCTCAGGAGTTCTTCATCGCGCAGTTCACCACCGCGCTCGAACCCGACGAACTGCTGTACGGCTTTGCCATCGCTTGCAAGCCCGGGCGCCGCTATGCCTACGGGAAGCTGAGCGACCACCCCGCCGGAGCCGCGGCGGTCGCCATCGCGCTCGCGGCCATCCCGGCCGGCGAGGCCGAGCCGCTCGCCGAGGTCGCGGCCTGCGGCCTGGGGTTCGATTCGGTCGCCGTGCGCCTGCCCGGCCTCGAACACGGCCTGTCCAGCCATCCGCAGCCCGACCTCGCGGACATCCGCGCCTGGCTGGCCGAAGACATGGCGCAGTTCGGCGCCGACCCGCAGGATGCGGCCACGGCCTACAAATTGCACGCCGCGGCCGCGCTGGTGGCCCGGTCGCTGCCGGATCTGTGCCGTCCGCCGGAAGGCGCCGGCACAAGCATGGTGGAACACTGATGTCGAGCCACCCCGTCTCCCTCGGCAATGACCAGGCCGGCCGCATCGGCGACGCCGCCGCCAGGGTGGAGGACGATCGTCTCCTGACGGGGGCGGGCTGCTTTCTCGACGACATCCGGAGCATCGACGGCCTGCCGCTGCTGCATGCCTGTTTCGTACGCAGCGCCCATCCGCATGCGCGTCTGGGAACGGTCGACGTCTCCGCCGCGCTGGAACTGCCCGGCGTCGTTGCGGTGCTGACCGGGCAGGACCTGGCGGAACGGGTCCTGCCGGTATATGCGGATATGGTTCAGCCGGGCTATGCGCGGACGCGGCGAGACGTGCTCGTGCGGGACAAAGTCCGTTTCGTGGGCGACAGCATCGCGCTGTGCGTGGCCCGGGACCCCTACGAGGCCCTGGACGCCAGCGAGCTGGTCCAGGCCGACCTCGATCCGCTGCCCGCAATCGCATGGATAGACGATGCGCTGGCAGAGGGCGCGCCGCTGGTCCACGACGCCGCAGCCGGCAACCGTGTCTTCCAGTCCGGTTTCGCCACGGACGGTTTCGAAGCGGCGCACCGCGCGGCGCCGCTGCATCTGCGGGAAGAGTTCCGCACGGGCCGCATCGCCTGCGTATCCATGGAGCCGCGCGGCTGCATCGCGCACTACGATGCGGCGTCCGGTCATCTGCGCTTCTGGTCGTCGACCCAGGTGCCGCATATCCTGCGCACCTGCCTGGCCGAGCATCTGGCCATGGATGAAGCGCACGTCACGGTCCTCGTGCCCGACGTGGGCGGAGGCTTCGGCGGCAAGACGACGGTCTATCCGGACGAGATCGCCGTTGCCGCGGCGGCCATACTGCTCGGGCAACCCGTCAAATGGGTGCAGGACCGCTACGACGACCTGCTCACCACGTCGCAGGCGCGCGACCACCGCTATCGCGTCGAGGCCGGATTCGACGAGCAGGGGCGGCTGCTCAGCGTCGACGTGGACCTGGCCGTCAACGTGGGCGCGTATCCCATGCTGCCGTTCGGATCCAGCCTGGAGGCCAACGGCGCGCCCCGCAATATTCCGGGCCCCTACGCGCTGCGCAATTTCCGCTACGAGACGCAGGCGGTGCTGAGCAATACCTGCGGCATCGGCGCCTATCGCGGCGTGGCCGCGCCCCTGGCCTGCTTCGTCATGGAAGGGCTGATGGAGCGCATCGCCGCGCGGCTGGGCATGGACCCTGCCGAAGTGCGGCGCCGCAACCTGGTGACCGACTTTCCCTATGTCAATGCGATGGGCCTGACCTACGACGACGGGTGCTTCGTACCCGCCCTCGACCGCGCTCTGGAATTGATCGATTACGTGGGATTCCGCGCCATGCAGGCGGCCCAGCCGCCCGCGGCGCGGGTACGCCGGGGCCTGGGCCTGGCCGTCTTCACCGAGCAGACCGGCATGGGCCGCGCGCGCTACAAGGCTCGCGGCCTGCTGCGCATCTCCGGCCACGAAGGCGCGCGCGTCGCGCTGGAACGGGACGGCATGGTGACGGTCTTCGTCAGCCAGGTGTCGCAGGGGCAAGGGCACCAGACGGCTTTCGCGCAGATCGCGGCCGATGTCCTGGCCTTGCCGCTGGCGGACGTGCGCATCGTCGCGGGCGACACCAGCCGCACGCCGTCGGGCACCGGCACCTTCGCCAGCCGCGGCATGGTGCTGACGGGCGGCGCGGTGTTCGAGGCCGCCTCGGTATTGAAGCAGCGGCTGGCCGCGCTCGCCGCGCGCGCACTCGAATGCGGGCCGGAGCAGCTCGAATTCGCCGACGGCCTGGCGCGCCGCATCGACAACCCGGCCTGCGCGGTCGACTTCGCCGAACTGGCCCGCCGGCACGACCGGGAGCAGCCGGGAATTCCCTGCAGCGTCGAGGCCGAGCACGATATTCCCGGAATCCGCCTGGCCAGCGGGGTCCACGCCGTGACGGTGCGGGTCGACCTGGACACCGGTACGGTGGAGATCGACGACTACGTCGTCATCCACGATTGCGGCCGCATGATCAATCCGGTCATGGTCGACGGCCAGATCCAGGGAGCGGTCGTGCAAGGCATAGGCGAGGTCCTGCAGGAGCAGTTTTCGTATGCCCGGGACGGCACGCCGCTGAGCGTGAGCCTGCTGGACTACCACCTGCCGCGTGCCAGCGCGCTGCGCGGCATGGTCATCGAGCCCATGCATTCCGAGGAAGGCGGAAAGGTGTTCAAGGGAGTGGGCGAGAGCGGCACGATAGGCGCCGTGCCCGCCTTGGCCAATGCGATTGCCGATGCCTTGTCGGCGCTGGGCGTGAGGCCCGCCCAGCTGCCCTTGGACCCGGCGACCTTGAGCGGCCTCATCAGGCAGGCGGAAGGCCGGCGCGCCGCGGAGGCAGGCAATGAGTGAACACGTACACGTATGCGACCCGGTGGATGCGTCTTGCCCCGAGGCGAATGCCGCGGCACGGCAGCAGAACGACCCGGCCGGCGAAGCCACCGTCACGCTGCGGATCAACGGACGCGAAGTGACCCGCACCGTGCCCTGCCGCCTGCTGCTGGCGGATTTCCTGCGCCATCACGCCGGGCTCACCGGCACGCACATCGGCTGCGAGCATGGCGTCTGCGGGGCGTGCACCGTCATGGTCGACGGCGCGACCGCGCGCAGCTGCCTGATGTTCGCCGTCCAGGCCGCGGGCTGCGATATAGGCACGGTCGAGGGCATGGCCGCCGGGGCAGAACTCGATGCGCTGCAAGAGGCGTTCAAGCGCCGCCACGCGCTGCAGTGCGGCTTCTGTACCCCCGGTTTTCTCGCCGTGGCGGCCGAGCTGCTGCGGCGCAATCCCGACCCGAGCGCCGACGAGGTGCGTGCCGCGCTGGACGGCAATCTGTGCCGCTGCACGGGCTACATCAACATCGTCGCGGCCGTGCTGGACGCGGCTGCGCGGCTGCGGCCGGACCGCTGATCCGTCCTCGGCGGCGCCGAGGGAATGGTCCCGGCTGGAGCGGGACGCACTGCAAGCAAAGGCAATCGAACATGCAGATGGAAGACGAACAGCGGCTGCCCGCCGCACAGGACGCGGTGTGGGCGGCGCTCAACGATCCCGAGGTGCTCAGGCGCGCCTTGCCGGGGTGCGCGGAGCTGGTCCGCACTGGCGAAGACGGCTTCGACGCGGTCGTGGAAATCAAGATCGGGCCGATGAAGGTTCGCTTCAAGGCCAAGGTGGCCCTGTCCGAGATCGAGGCGCCGTCGGGCTATGTGATCAGCGGCGAGGGCGTCGGCGGCGTGGCCGGCTTCGCCCAGGGTTCGGCCCGCATCGGATTGCAGCCGGTATCGGCCGGCGAGACCCTGATGCGCTACCAGGCGGAAATGAACATAGGCGGCAAGATCGCCCAGCTCGGCGCCCGCCTCATCGACAGCACCGCGCGCAAGTACACCGAGCAGTTCTTCGCGAATTTCCGTTCGATTCTGGGACCCGCGCCGGACGCCGCGAGCGGCGCGGCGGCAGCGGGAATTTCCGAAGGGCAGGGCGGCCGCTCTCCCGATCTCTGATAGGGCTCATCATGAACGTCTACCGGTTCAAACGAAGCTTTATTGCGCTGGCGTCCGGCATGCTGCTCTGCGGCGCGGCGCTCGCCCAGGACTTCTCCAACAAGCCGATCCGCATCTTCGTGCCCAATCCGCCCGGCGGCGGCGCCGACCTGATTGCCCGCCTGATCGCCAGCAAGCTGGCCGCCGGGCTGGGCACGGTCGCGGTCGTCGAGAACAAGCCGGGCGGCAGCTCGATCATCTCTACCGATGCGGCCGCCAAGGCCGCGCCGGACGGCACCACGATGGCCTTGATCACCGATACCCATTCGATCAATGCCGTGGCGAACGCGAAGCTGCCCTACGATTCGATCAACGACTTTGCGCCCGTGGCGCAATTGATCCGCGGCGACTGGATCCTGGTGGCCAGCAAGGCGTCCGGGATCACCAGCCTGCAGGACCTGATCGCCAAGGCCAAGGCGCAGCCCGGGCGCTTCTCGTACGGTTCGACCGGAATCGGATCGGTGCACCACCTGGCCACGGAGCTGGTGGCCGAGAAAGCGGGAATCAAACTTACCCACGTGCCCTACAAGGGGGTTTCCCAAGCCCTGGCCGACGTGCTGCCGGGGCACATCGACCTGCTCATTTCAGGCACGGCCGGGTCGATCATTCCGGAAATCAATGCGGGCAAGCTGGCCGGCCTGGCCGTGACCGGCGACAAGCGGCTGACAGGCGCGCCCGGCACGCCCACCTTCGCGCAGGCCGGGCTGCCCCAGTTCCAGACCACCTTCTGGTACGGCTTGGTCGCGCCCAAGAACACGCCTGCCGACGTGGTCTCCAGGTTGAACGCCGAGGTCGTCAAGGCCCTGCGGTCGGACGACGTGCGCGAGCAGCTCGCCAAATACGGCATGCAGGCCGCGCCGCCGCTCACGCCCGCCCAGTTCCGCCAGTTCATGATCGATGACGTCGCGAAATACAAAGATCTCATCGAAACCACGGGCACCCGTCTCGAGTAAGGTCAAGGAGGATCAATGTCGAAGAAATACCGGATCGCCGTGGTGGGCGCGGGCATGGGAGGCCTGCTCGCCGCGACCATGCTGCAGCGCGCGGGGCATGCCTGCACCGTCTACGAACAGGCGCCACGGCTCAACAAGGTGGGCGCCGGCATCAATATCGCGCCCAATTCCACCCGCATCTTCCGGGAACTCGGGCTCGAGCGGCAGATGCAGGCCGCGGGCATACGGCCCCGGCTCAAATTCAGCAGGGCCTGGAACACCGGCGAGCTGCTGTTCACCGTGCCGGTGCCCGAGATGCAAGAACGCTATGGCGCGCCTTTCCAGGCCTTCCATCGGGGCGCGTTGCAGGAGGTGCTGTACCGCACGCTGCCGGCCGGGACGGTGCAGTTCGGCCGCCGCCTGGCGCAGATGACCCAGCAGCCCGACGAGGTGCACCTGGATTTCGAGGATGGCGCCAGCGCGATGGCCGACATCGTGATCGGCGCCGACGGCGTGCATTCGCGCGTGCGCGAGATCCTGTTCGGCGTTGCGCCGGCGGACTACCACGGCCTGGTCGCCTATCGCGCGCTCATCAGGAATTCGCACCTGCGTCCCGCCGACAACACCAAGTGGTGGGCGCCGGACCGCTACGTGCTGGTCTACTACACCACCGAGGCGCGCGACGAGATCAACCTGGTCACGGGCAGCCCGCAGCCGTGGACCCACGGCGACTACCAGCCGCGGCCGGCGTCGGTGGACGACCTGCTGGCGACCTTCGGCGATTTCCACGAGGAAGTGCAGGAAGTCCTGAAAGCCGCCACCGAGATCACCTGCTGGCCCATGCTCGAGCGCGACCCGTTCTCGCCCTGGAGCAGTGGGCGCGCCGTGCTGCTGGGCGACGCCTGCCATCCGACCACGCCGCACATGGGGCAGGGCGCCGGCATGGCGTTCGAGGACGCGGTCGTGCTCGCGCGCTGCATAGACGAGTTTCCCGATCCCGGCGTCGCCTTCCAGCGCTACGAGTCGGCGCGCTATGCGCGTACCGCCCGGATCCAGCGCGATTCGCACGCCAACGAGTGGACCAAGAAAGACATGGATGCCGACTGGGTGTACGGCTACGACGCGATGACCGTCGCACTGGAGTGACGCGCGCGTCGTTGCCGGCCATTTCGATCAAGAACGCTTTCTTCTTCGTTCTGCGCATTGGGAGACACCATGCTTGCCCGCTTCATCAGGTTCATCGCGATCGCCGCCATGACGTGCCTTTCCGGTGCGGCGCTCGCGCAATACCCTTCGCATCCGGTGACCATCGTCGTTCCCTATGGCGCGGGCGGCCCGACGGATGCCGTGGCGCGCGTGCTCGCCGAAGGGCTTTCCAAGGCATGGGGGCAGCCGGTCGTCGTGGAGAACCGCGCGGGAGCCGGCGGGAACATCGGCAGCGACCGGGTCGCCCGGGCCCTGCCCGACGGCCACACGCTGCTGGTCATTCCGTCCGGCGTGATGGTGCTCAATCCGCTGCTGTTCAAGCAGATGCCGTTCGCGCCGCTGACGGATCTCGCGCCCATTTCGCAGCTGGGGTCGGGGCCCATCCTGATGTTCGTCTCGACCAAGGTGCCCGTGAACAGCGTCGCGGAATTCGTCGAGTACGCGCGCAAGAATCCCGGCAAACTCAATTTCACTTCGCCGGGCGTCGGGACCATCCCCCACCTGGCGGGGGAAATGCTCATGCAGCAGACCGGCATCAAGATGGTCCACGTGCCCTATCAGTCGGCGCCCCAGGCCACGCAAGCCGTGGTGGCGGGGGATGCGGAAGTGATCTTCGACGCCACGACCGCCTTGACCTATAGCGCCGCCGGCCGGCTCAAGCCGCTGATGGTGCTCGGCGACACGCGCTTTGCGCCGGCCGGCGATGTTCCCACCGCCGCCGAGGCCGGCTTGCCGCGGATGACCGTGGACGCCTGGTATGCGATCGTCGCGCCGGCGAAGACGCCGCCCGCCGTGCTGCAGAAAGTGCAGGCCGATGCCGCGACGATCGTGCGCAGCCAGGCGACGCGGGACCGGCTCTCCGGCATCGGCTTCATTCCGCTGGCGAACCGGCCGGAAGAGTTCGAGCGATCCGTCAAGGCCGAAGCCGGCATGTGGAAGAAGGTCTTCGACGCAGCAGGGATAACGCCGCAATGAACTCCTCCCAACCGTCCGGCAACATGCCCGATCACCGCATCGACCTGTTTCCCGAGATCGCGGCGCGCATCGCGCAGCGGCGCGGGCAGGCCGCCATCTATCCGCACTTCGTTCCGGCCCGTACCGCAATGGTGGTCGTGGACATGCAGAACTGCTGGCTCGAAGCGGGGCAGCCGGGCTATTCGCCGCACTGCCTGCCTCTCGTGCCGAGAATCAATGCCCTGGCCCAGGCGCTGCGGGGCGCCGGGGGAACGGTGTGCTGGGTGCAGATGAACGGATCGCGCGAAGTGTCCGCGGCCTGGCCCCGCTACCGGGACTTCTTCGCGCGCGAAGAAGTGTTCGATGCCTGGAGCGATGCGCTGACGCCGGGAAACCCGGGCTATGAGCTCTGGCATGGACTGGACGTCCAGCCGCAGGACATGCGCGCGGCGAAGTCCCGCTACTCGGCGTTCATCCAGGGGGCGTGCGATCTGCACGAGCGGCTGGCCGGCCGCGGCATCGACACCGTGCTGATAGCGGGCACGGCCACCAACGTCTGCTGCGAGGCCAGCGCGCGCGATGCGCAGATGCTGAACTACAAGGTCGCCATACTGGCCGACGGCTGCGCGACGCGCAGCGACGCCGAGCACAACGCCAGCCTTTCCAATCTGTTCGGCATGTTCGCCGACGTGGTCACCGTGGCCGAGGCCATCGGCAGGCTGCAGCCTCCGGATCGGACGACGGCCGATCCGCGGGGCGGTGCATGAACCGTCGTATCGCCATGGCAGCTTCTTTGGAGTGACCATCATGATGAGCAAGCCGATGTTTTCCCCCGGCGCCTTGCGCGCGTTGGTATCTGCGATCTGCTGCGCGGCGGCATGGGCCGGCGCGGGCATCGGGACGGACGCCGCCGCGCAGAGTCCCGAACACCCCATCCGCATCATCGTTCCCTTCCCGGCCGGCGCGACCCTGGACTACACCGCGCGCAAACTGGCGCCGCTGATCTCGCGCGAACTGAAGCAGCCGGTCTTCATCGAGAACCGCGCGGGCGCCGGCGGCAACGTCGGCGCGCAATACGTGCTGCGCGCGCCGGCCGACGGCCTGACGATGCTCTACACCGCGCCGGCGACGCTGGTCGTCAACAGGCTCCTGTATCCGAAGCTGGGTTTCGACCATACCTCCTTCGCTCCCGTCTCCCTGACCGCCACCAGTCCTTTCGTGCTGTTCGTGCCGGATTCGTTTCCCGCCCGCACGTTCCAGGAATACATCGCCTATGCGAAAAAGAATCCGGGCCGGGTGTCGTATGGCTCCATGGGCGTGGGCACGGCTTCGCACCTGCTGCTGGCCGCCTTGAACGCCGAGGCGGGCGTCGATATCCTGCACGTCCCTTTCCAGGGCTCGGCGCCGGCGTTGAGCGCCCTGCTGGGCACGCAGGTCGATTCGATGACGACCGGCCTGACCTCGACCATCGAGCACGTCAAGGCGGGCAAGCTGATCCCGCTGGCGGTGACCAGCAAGGAACGCGATCCGTCGCTGCCCGACGTTCCGCCCATGTCGGACTTCTATCCGGGCCTGGAACCCACCGGCAACTGGTTCGCCTTCCTCGCCCCGCCGAAGACGCCGGACGAGACGGTGCAGCGTTTCGCGCGGGCGGTCCGGCAAGCCTTGCAAGACAAGGACGTGCAGGCCGATTTCGCCCGGATCGACATCAAGCCCGTGGGCAGCACGCCGGCCGAGCTGCAGGCGGTCATGGCGAAAGAAGCGCGGGTGTGGGGCGGCGTCATCCGGACCAATAACATTGCCGTGGAGTAGCCAGACATGCCGGTAAGCGATACCCGATCGACAGCGATGTGGCGCGAGGTGCTCGAGCTGTCCGAGGTCGGTCCGGGACAGAACGTCCTGCTGCTCACCTCCGCCAATTCCAATCCCCTTTTGATCGATGCCGCCGGGCGCGCCGCCGCCGCGCTGGGCGCGACGGTGTCGCGGCTGGACATCGAGCCCAACTGGGACCTCTTCGAGGTCGGCTCCGATCCGACCGTGGTCAGCGGACAATCGCCGATCGACCGCAACCCCATGGCGCTGGCCGCCATGAAAGCCGCCGATCTGGTGGTGGACTTCGTTTTTCTGTTGTTCACGCCGGGACAGAAGGAGGTGCTCGCGTCCGGCACCCGCATCCTGCTGGCCTACGATGCGCCGGAAGTGCTGGCCCGCATCGTGCCGACCCGGGAAGACCGGCGCCGGGTGCTGGCCGCCAAGGCGGCCTATGCCGCCGGCTCCACGATGCGCGTCACGTCGCCGGCCGGCACGGATCTGCATGCCCGGATCGGCCAGTATCCGATCACGGCCGAATACGGCTTCGTCGACGAGCCCGGCCGGTGGGACCACTGGCCCAGCGGCTTCGTGGCGCGGCTGACCGACGACGAGACCGCGCACGGCCGCGTGGTGCTGGCGCCCGGCGACATCATCCTGCCGTTCAAGTCGTACGTGCAGACCGCCATCGCGCTGACCATCGAGGCCGGCTTCATCACCCGCATCGAAGGGGGACTCGACGCCGACTTCCTGCGGTCCTACCTGGACGGATTCCGCGACCCCAATGCGTACGGCGTGTCCCACCTCGGATGGGGCCTGCAGCCGCGCGCCCGCTGGACGTCGCTGGGCCTGTACGACAAGCATCCGACCATAGGCATGGAAGCCCGGGCGTTCTACGGCAACTTTCTTTTTTCCACCGGCCCGTCCGGGAAGCACAGGACGCCGGCACACCTGGATATTCCGATGCGGGGATGTTCGTTCTATGTCGACGGCGCGCCCATGGTCGTCGATGGCGACGTGATTCCCGAAGACCAGCGCGTCGCAGGCGCTACGGCGCAATAGGAGGAGTAGAGCATGAGCAGCGACCCGGCCTATCTGGAGATAGGCGAGCTGACGGCGGCTTTCGCGGCCGGCGCCCTGAGCCCGGTGGACGTGCTGGAGGCCCAGATCGCCCGCATCGAACACTTCAACGCGGACATCAATGCCTTCACGGCGCTGGACGTGGAGCGCGCGCGCGCCGCGGCGGGCGCCAGCGCGGCACGCTGGCGGACCGGACAGCCTTGCGGGCCGCTCGACGGCATCGTCTTCGCCGTCAAAGACAACATGATGGTCGCCGGCCATCCCTTCCGCAGGGGATCCCGCACGACGCCGGAAGCGCCGGTCGCCGAGACCTCGCCGGCGGTTGCCCGCTGCATGGAGGCCGGCGCGGTGTTCCTCGGGCTGACCACGATGCCGGAGTTCGGCGCCGGGCCCGTCACGATCAGCCCGCTGACGGGTATTACCCGCAATCCCTGGGACACGCGGATGCAGCCGGGCGGGTCCAGCGGCGGCGCCGCCGCGGCCGTCTGCGCCGGTTTCTGCACGTTCGCCATCGGTTCCGACGCGGGCGGCTCCATCCGCATTCCCGCCGCGTTGACCGGCGTGGTCGGCATGAAGGCGACCGGCAGCCGCGTTCCGATCTATCCGCCCAGCGCGGCCGGCGGCCTGGCCTGCATCGGCCCCCTCGCCCGCTCGGCGGCCGATGCGGCGCTGCTGATGAACGTCATCTGCCAGCCCGACGCGCGCGACGCCTCGGCTTTGCCGGGCGACGGCGTCGATTACGTCGCGGCGCTGTCGGGAGGGCTGGAGGGCCTGCGGATAGGCTGGACCACCGATCTCGGGTTCGCGCCCAGGGTGCATCCGGAGATCGCCGCCCGCATCGCGGCCATCGCGACAGAGGTGCTGCCCGGCCTGGGCGCGGCCGAGGTCGCCCCGGCCCATCCGGGCTACCCCGACCCGATAGACCCCTACCTGGTCCTGCTGAAAGCCGGCTACCAGCATGCGCTGCGGACGCTGCCCGCGGACAAGCGCGGGCTCCTGGGGCCCGCCTTGCAGGAGATCCTCGACGAGACGCCGCACGTCTCGCTCGCCGAATACCTGTCGGCTCACGAGGCCTGCCAGGCGCTGGGCCGCCGCTCGCTGGCGTTCGCGCGGGACTACGACCTGCTGGTCACGCCGACGGTCGCCGCGCCGGCCTTCCCGGCCGAGCGCTCCTATCCCGAGGACTACGAGCCCTATGCCAATCGGCGCGCGTGGACCCCGTTCGCGTCCTTGTTCAACCTGACCCAGCAGCCGGCCATCAGCATTCCGGCAGGCCTGACCCGCGACGGACTTCCGATCGGACTGCACATCGTCGGCCAGCGCGGCCGGGACGCCCTCGTCCTGCGCGCCGCGCATGCGGTGCAGCGCGGGCTGGGCGCTATCCCGCGTCCGCCATTGCGCGTTCCTGCGGCGTGACGCCCGACCCCATGCCCTTGCTCCACGACTTCGGCCGCTTCGCCCATTCTTTCAGGAAATCCAGGAACACCTGCACGCGCAGCGGCAGGTTCTTGCGCGAAGAGTAAATCGCATAGACGTCCAGTCCGGACGGCTCGTAGTCGGGCAGCACGACCCGCAGATCGCCGCGTTCGATTTCCTCGGCGATCATGTAGTAGGGATGCATCGAGATTCCCATGCCCGCGAGCGCGGCCTCTTTGAGCGCGTCGCCGAAGTCCGAGCGCAGCGGCCCTTGCACTCTTACCGAGACCGGGCCGTCGGGTCCGGTGAAGTTCCAGTTCGCGGTGGGGGCCTTGTTCCAGTTGACCAGGCATTTGCAGCGCTGCAGGTCGCGCGGATGCCGGATGGGCGCTTCCTTTTCCAGGTAGGCGGGCGAGGCTATCAAGGCCTGGGGCGCTTCGGCCAGCGGGATGGCGATGAAGCTGGCATCCTTGAGCACCGGCACGATGATGATGCCCACGTCGAGCCCTTGTTCGACGAAGGTTTCCTGCTTGCGCACGGTCAGCAGGCTCAGGGCGATCTGCACGTCGGGGTAGCGCTCGTGGAACTCGCCGATGACGGGCAGCAGGCGCTGCGTGCCGAAGGCAGGGGGCACGCCCACGCGCACGACGCCCGCCACGTCGCGCGACAGGTCGTGCACCGATTCGCGCAGATCGTCGAAGCGCTGCAGCAGTTCGGTGCCGTTTTCCAGGACTTGCAGGCCGGCCGGCGTCAGGCCGAGCTGCTTGGTGGTGCGGTTGAGCAGTTTGACGCCCAGCGATCGTTCCAGCCAGGCCACTTGCTTGGTGCAGGTGGCGCGCGAGACGCCGAAGTGCGTGGCGGCGCCGGCAAAGCTATTGCGCCGGGCCACTTCCAGGAACATGCGCAGGCAACTGAGCTGATCCACGGCGTCTCCTTGCAGGTTTCTGTTTAGGAAATTTCAAATTTAGCACCGCCTTCTTGCTGGGTGGGTCGGCGGCACGAATAATGCGGGCAAGCATTGTTTCGCATCCATGTACAAGGCACAGCCTTGGTCTCGCAAGCGGCCAAGTACACAGCCTGGAAATACCGGAGACCCGCATGGCCAAGTTCTTCCCGCTTTCCACCCGCCCAGCCGCGGGCACGCCCGTCCGCCTGCGCCGCCGCCTCGGTGTGGCCGCGCTGGCGTTGGCCGCCGCGGCCCCCTGGGCCGGCGCCCAGGCGCAAGGGTTCCCCACGCATCCGCTGCGCCTGGTGGTGGCCTATGCCCCGGGCGGCGCGACCGACATCGTCGGACGCATGTTCGCTCAGGAAATGTCCGAGAGCCTCGGCCAGACCGTGGTGCTGGAGAATCGCGCCGGCGGCGGCACCCTGGTCGGCACGGAGTCGGTGAAACGTTCCCCCGCCGACGGCTATACGCTGCTGTTCGGCACCAATGCCTTCGTGATCACGCCGCTGCTGCACGACACCAAGACCTAAGATCCCGTGGCGGATTTCCAGCCCGTCGGCCAGGCCACCGTGCAGTCGCTGGGCATCCTGGTGACGCCGGGCCTGAAGCTGCGCACGGTCAAAGATTTCATCGCCTATGCCAAGGCCAATCCCGGCAAGGTGAACTTCGCGTCCTCGGGCAACGGTTCGGCCCAGCATCTGGCCGGCGAGGCGTTCGCCAAGGCTGCCGGATTGAAGATGGTGCACGTGCCCTACAAGGGGACGGGGCCAGCCATGGCCGACCTCCTGGCGGGGCGCGTGGACGTGATGTTCAGCTCCCTGGTCGGCAACATGGAGCACGTGGCCGACGGCCGGCTGGTGCTGATTGCCACGACGGGGCTGAAGCGCTCGCCCGCCACGCCGCAGGTGCCGACGGTGGACGAGTCGGGCCTGAAGGGTTTCGAGGCGCAGACCTGGCAGGCCGTCGTGGCGCCGGCGGGTACGCCGCCCGCCGTGGTCGAGCGCTTGAACGCGGCGCTGCTCAAGGCCGGCCAATCGCCCAAGATCATCGAGACGCTGGCTGCCCAGGGCATGGAGGTCAAGACGTCGACGCCGGCCGAACTGCGCGAGCTGCTGGCGCGCGAGACCGCCCAATACACGTCCATCCTGCAGCAGGCGAAGAACACGCTGCAGTAAACCGCATGCCGCGCCGTCCTCCCGGACGGGACGCGGCATGCCGCTCCAGCGCAAGGCCGGCCGCGGCCGGCAGCAAGTCCTACTTCAGCGGAAAGCCCAGCGCATGCAGCGCCTCGGTCAGCCGATCGCGTCCCTTCATGGCGGCGGGACCGCGCACGCGGTGCACCGAATGGGTGTCCCAGGTGCCCTGGGTCTTCATGCCTTGCTCGCCATAGAACGCGGACATGGTGGCGTTGTAGGCCTGCACCGCGGGTTCGCCGGCTGCGGCGTCGTAGGTTTCCCGATGCAGCACGGCGGTTTGCGGCAGGCGCGGCTTGACCGAGGCGGGACGCTCCGGATCCGGATAGCCGACGCACATGCCGAATGCCGCAAAGACGCGTGGAGGCAGGCCCAGTTCGGCGGCCACCGCTTCGGGCTGGTCGCGGATGCCGCCGATGTAGACGATGCCCAGGCCCATGGCCTCGGCGGCGACCGCGGCGTTCTGCGCTGCCAGGGCCGCGTCGATCACGCCCACGGTGTACATCTCCAGATAATCCAGGCTGTCGCGCGCGAGTTCGCGCCGCGCGCCGATTTCGTCCAGCCGCGCCAGGTCGGCCAGCCAGACCAGGAACAGCGGGCATTCGCGCACATGGCGCTGGTCGCCGACGAGTTCGGCCAGGCGCGCCTTGCGCCCGGCGTCCTCGACGGCGACCACGCTCCAGGCCTGCAGGGTGGAAGAGGACGATGCCGATTGGGCCGCGGCCACCATCGATGCGGCGGTGTCGGCGGGCAGCGCGCGCGGCGCGTAGGCGCGCACGGAGCGGTGTTGCAGCAGCCCTTCCAGCGTGGGCGTGATGGCCTGCGGCACGGCGGCGGCGCTGCCGTAGCGCCCGGCCCAGAGTTCGGCGATGCGTTGGGAGTCGGGGGAAGTCATGAAGTTCGGACGTGAGAAAGAAGCAATGAGGCCAGACGATACGCGCAATCGAATAGGGAGAAAAACCGGTCAGCCGCCGAATATCCGCCGTGCGCTTTTCTTGGCGATCAGCCATTGGCCGTCGCCGCTGCGGCGCAGGTGTTCTTCATGGGCCGAGATCGACAAGGGCGCGGGAAGCGGCGCAGGACCGGCGGCCGCGGCGGGCAGATCGACGCGGTAGACCAGCGTCATGAAGCGCGCGATGGCGTCGCCCGGCCCTTGCACGTCGACGACGAGATTCTGCACCAGATGGGCGGTGGTGCGGCCGATCGGGCGGTCGGCCAGGGCGGCGCGCACCTGTTCCGGACCGCGCAGTTCGCGGCCTTGGCGAGGCCAGTAGCCGTCGCCCGTCATGCAGGCCGCCACGGTGTCGAAGTCCGAGGCGTCCAGCGCGGCATAGAACCGGTGGATGGTCTGCTGGCAGCCGATGACGGCGGCCGCGTTATCGAAGTCATGCATCGCGTTGTCCTTGGACGAAGGTATTGCGCAGCGTGCCCAGCCCGGTGATCTCGATCTCCACGACGTCGCCCGCATGCAGGTCGGGGGATTGCCCGTCGGTGCCCATCCAGACCACGTCGCCGGGGTAGAGCGTCAGATAGCGGCTCATGGCGCACAGGAACGCCGGGACATCGAAGATCATGGCGGCGGTGGGGAAATCGATGGCGGTCCGGCCATTGACGCGCACTTGCGTGCGTGCGCCGGCAGGATCGAAATCGGTCTCTATCCACGGCCCCATGGGCTTGAAGGTGTCGGAATTCTTGGCGCGCCACAGCGTGCGGTCGGAACGCTGCCAGTTGCGCTCGCTGACGTCGTTGCCGATGGTGTAGCCCAGCACGCAATCGAGCGCGTTGGCGGGCGTCAGATGGCGGGCCTGCCTGCCGATCACGACGACCAGTTCCCCTTCGTAGTGGATGGTGCGGGCATCCGGCGGGATCACGACGTCATGGCCGTGGGGCACCAGCGCATTGTTGGCGCGGTAGCCGATGTCCGCCTGTTCGGGAAGCCGGGGCTCCTGGCCGCGCTTGCGCGCCGCCTCGATGGCGTGCTCGGCATAGTTCAGCCCGGCGCAATAAAAAGTGCGGGGGATCACCGGGACCTCCAGCCGCACCGCGCCGAGCGTGGTCCAGTCCTCCGTCGCCGCGTAGCCTTCGAACGGCGAACCCGTCACGCGGCGGATCCGCTCGCCTTCGAGCTGGCCGTAGTGCGTGCCCGCGCCGTCCGTATATCTCACCCAACGCATATTCTTCTACTCGCCAAGATCGCTCCCGTGCAGGGAGCGGGTTTACGGTTGCAACAGGTTCGCGTCGATATCCTCGACCCGGGCGACGCCGCATAGCTTCATCGCGCGCACCAGTTCCTCGGTCAATATCTGCAAGGCGCGTTCCGCGCCGGCATCGCCGCCCGCGACCGCGCCATAGAGCGTGGCCCGCCCGACCAGCACGCCTTGCGCGCCCAGCGCGCGCGCCTTGACGATGTCCACGCCGCGGCGCACGCCGCCGTCCAGCCAGACCGGGATGCGCCCGGCCACGGCCCGCACGACGCCTGGCAGCGCATCCAGCGTGGCGCTGGCGCCGTCGAGCTGGCGGCCGCCGTGGTTGGAGACCACCACCGCGTCCGCGCCCAGGCGCACCAGCCGGTCGGCATCGTCGCCGCGCAGCACCCCCTTGACGATGAGCTTGCGCGGCCAGCGATCGCGCACCTGGGCCAGGCGGTCCCAATCGAACGAGGGATCGTAGTTGCGGCCCACCGCCGAAGCGACGCCGCGGACCGTCGTGACGTCGCGCTGCAGGCCGACCAGGTTCTGGTTCACGGGCATGCCGTGGCGCAGCAGGGCGAGCGCCCAGCGCGGGTGCAGGGCGACGTCGGCGAAGCAGCGCGGCGTGATCTTGAACGGCGTGCGAAAACCGTTGCGCACGTCGCGCTCGCGCTTGCCGCCCACCGGCAGGTCCACGGTGATGACCAGCGCCTCGTAGTCGGCGGCGCGGGCACGCTCGATCAGCTTGTGGAAGAAATCCCGGTTCTTCAGCACGTAGGCCTGGAACCACAGCCGGCCCGGCGCCTCGCGCGCGATCTCTTCGATGGATGCGGTGGCACTGGTGGACAGGGTGTAGGGAATGCCGTGGCGTGCCGCGGCCTTGGCAATGGCCAGGTCGCCGCCCTGGCGGCCGTAGCCCACGCCGCCGGTGGGCGCGATCGCCAGCGGGTAGTCCGCCGGCGCGCCCAGGATCGTGCAGGCCGTGGAAACCTCGGCCACGTCCACCAGCACGTGCGGCAGCAGCCGCACGCGTTCGAAGGCCTGGCGGTTGGCCGATAGGGTCAGTTCGCTTTCGGAGCCGCCATCGAAGAAGTCGAATACGAATCTCGGCAGGCGCCGGCGCGCGGCCAGGCGCAGCTCGTCGATGGACTGGGCGCGCGCGATGGCGTGCTGGAAGAGGCCCATTGCGTTCAGGCCCGCGCGGCGTCGCGCGCCTGCCGCAGCGGCTGCGGCAGGAAGGCGGGATCGAAGATGCGGTCGGCCAGCACCTGGCAGCGCTTGATCAGCCGGTGCTCGTGCGGCAGGTAGTCCGGCCAGGCGTTGTGCAGCGTGCCGATGTGGTCCCACATCAATACGTCGTGCTCGGCCCATTCATGGGTGTACTGATACTTGGGCTGCAACTGGTGGGCGAACAGGAATTCCAGTATTTCGTCGCTGTCGGCCGGTTCGAGTTCGTTGATGCGCAGCGCATAGCCCGGATTGCAGTACAGCACCTTGCGGCCGGTGATCGGGTGGGTCAGGAAAACCGGGTGCACCGACGGCGGACGCTTGGCGCGCTGCTCGGGCGACAGCGGCGGACGTTCGCTGCCGGGCCGGGCGCGCATGTTCTCCCAGAACTTGTTGAAGTCGTGCAGCGCGGTGGCGTGGGCGAGCCTGAGTTTGATCTCCGCGGGCAGGTCTTCATAGGCCGCGTGCATATTGGCGAAGCTGGTCGAGCCCAGCGCCCGCCCGTCGCGGCGCGGCACTTTGAGCGCATGCAGCACGTTCACGAAGCCGACCGTCCGGTTGTAGGACATGTCGGTATGCCAGTCCTGGCCCGCGTCGGCGATGCCTATGGCTTTGCCGTTCTCGACGATATTGGAAAGAATACTGACTTCCGGCAGGCCGGGTTCGTTGAAGCTCGACACCGTGCGCTGCAGGCCGCCGAACCGGCTGGAGAAGGCTTTCAACTGAGCCGGCGCGATGGCCTGGCCGGGAATCTTCAGCACGCCGTGCGCGCCCAGCGCGCCCAGCAGAGCCGCGAAGTCTTCCTCGGAGAGCGGCCGGGAGAGATCCAGTCCGTGCACCGTGGCGCCGAGTATGCGGCCGGTGGGTACGATTTCCATCATGGCAATGCGGTCCTTGCTGAACGATGCCGCCATGGTAGGCATCCCCGGCCGGTTTGGGCACCAGCCAGGCGCAAACTTGTTATTTCTTCTCAGGAAACAAAGCGGCGCTGGACCGCGCCGCCATGTGCCATCGCGCGCCAAGCCGCCCAGCCGTGCGCTGGGCGGCGGGACCGGCCGCTACTTGCCGTCGGACAGCGCGAACACTTCCAGGTTGACCAGGTTGGACACCGAGCGGCTGGCCCGGCCGTCGCCCGGCACGACCAGGCGCGCCATGCCGTTGATGTCGAGCAGTTGGTCATTGACGGCATAGGCCACCAGGCTGTTGCCGCCGCCGAAGGCCGGGTCGATCTCGGCCATCGAAATCAGGGCCTGGTAGCCGTCGCTGCCGGTGGCGAGCACGTACATGCCCAGGGTCGGGTTCTTCGCGCCGGGGGCGGTCTTCAGGCCGGCGACGTCGTTGAGCAGGTACCAGAGGTCCACGCCCTTGTATTCGTTGCCGGCCCCCTGGGTGCGCGTGACCGCGGGTTCGGCCTGCAGCGCGGCCAGGTCGAGGGTGAGCGGCTGCTGCACCTGGCCCGAGATGGTGAAGGTGGGCGACAGGCCGCCGCCGATGCCGGTCTGCTTGGAAACCGGCGACTTGAGTTCGACGCTGGTGGCCATCGACGCGTAGCGGCCGCCCTTGACGTCTCCCGGCGAGGTGACGCGGAAGGGGCCGTCGGTATCGGAAAGCGGACCGGACTTGCCGTCGCGCGTTTCGGCATAGGCGACGATGCTGGCGCGATTGCCCATGTCCGGCTTGAGCTCGCCGGCCGAGAACACGACCCGATAGCCGTCGGACGAACCGACCACGATGTACTTGCGCAATACGTCGTTCTTGTAGGCGGGGTCGGTCTTGATGCCGGCGTCCTCCAGCAGCGACCACAGGTTCGCGCCGGTGTAGGTGCGCGTCTGCGAGCCGTTGCCGCTGGTGTAGGTGACCGTCTGCGTGACGGCCGTGCGCGTTTTCAGGTCGTCGACGGTAAAGGAGGCGGCGTGCTCGAGATCGCCGCCCAGCGAGATGCTGGGAGCCGTCTCGTTCTCGTGGATGGCGCCGTCGCCGCCACAGGCGGTCAGCACGGCGGCCAGCAGGGCGGCGGTGCCGAACTTGGCCAGCATGGAGTAGTTCATTCTCTTCCCTTTTTCGAGTTTCGTTATGCATGGAAGTATATGACGAAGGCTGCTCCTGGGAAAACATGCGGCCGGACGCGATATTCTTCCCGCTTGCCACGGCCGGGGACCGCCGCCCGCGCCACGGGCCGTTTCCAAGGAGTTTTCACGCATGTCTTTCCTGCCGCCCGAGCTGTTCTTTCCCGACCTGGCCGAACGCGCCGTCCAGTACAACGCGCGCGCCTCGGTGCCCGACTTCGACGCCTGCGTGCGCGAATACGCCGACCTGGCGCGGGCCGCGCGCGAGCGCTGCGCGGCGGTGTGCGACATCCAGTACGGCATGGGAGCGGCCGAGCGGCTCGACCTGTTCCTGCCCGCCGCGGCCGCGCGGCCGGCGCCGGTGTTCGTTTTCATCCACGGCGGCTACTGGCGTTCCCAGACCAAGGAAGACGCGCCCGTCATGGCGCCCGTATTCAACGCCGCCGGGGTGGCGGTGGCGCCGGTGGAATACACGCTGCTGCCCGAGGCCACGCTGGCCGAAGCGGTGCGCGAAGTGCGCAGCGCGGTGGCGTGGATCTACCACCATGCCGCGCAATACGGCCTGGACCGCGAGCGCATCTACGTGGGCGGCAGTTCGGCGGGCGGCCACCTGGCCGGCATGCTCGCCGCCCAGGACTGGCAGGACAAGTACCGTTTGCCGGCCGACGCGATCAAGGGCGTGCTGGCCATGAGCGGCCTGTTCGACTTGCGGCCGCTGTGCGGGATCAACGTCAACGAATGGCTGCGGCTGCACGAAGAGCAGGCGCAGCGCCTGAGCCCACTGTTCCTGGCGCCTCGCCCCTCGCTAGGCATGATCGTCTCGGTGGGCGGCCTGGAAACCGAAGGCTTCAAGCGCCAGACCGCCGCCTACGAAGCCATGTGCCGCGCGGCCGGGCTCGCCGTGCGGCGCGTCGAGGCCGGGCACTGCAACCACTTCGACCTGTTGTGCGAACTGGCCAAGGCCGACAGCGCGCTGGCGCGGGCCACGCTGGAGATGATCGGGGGGTGCGGGGGGCCGACCCGCATGTCGGGACGGCATTGCCGCCTCTGTCCTCCGAATGAGGGTTAGCCCTCTGGGATGATTCCAGTCAGCATTCCGACATGCTCTTTTCCTGCCGTGCAATATTGCCGGCCAACCTGAATCTCCTCAAACCCCGGTTGCCGTCCTGATTTACCGATCCTGCGCCGCCCCGATCCGCCGGACCCCCGGCCCCACCACCGGCATCCGGTTGCCCGGATGGCGCGGGTCCGGTCCCCAGATCGCCTGGTAGGTGTCGATGCACCAGCCGCGCCGCTGCAGCCAGGCGAACGCGGCGAGCCAGGCCAGCGTCCACAGCGCGATGAAGACCGCCATCCAGCGGGGCGCGTTGACGTGGACCAGGCCGGTGGCGATGGCGGCCATGGCCACCGCCATCGCCAGATAGCCGCAGGATTTGTGCGCGCGTTCGAACAGGAACCTGCGCGGCGTCATGTCGTAGTGGTCGCCGCGTTCGTCGGGCGTGCCGCCGCCCTTGGAGCCGCGCAGCATGCCGCCGAGCGCCTGCACCGCCGCCAGGGCGCAGACCAGCCAGGCCAGCAGGCGATGCGCGCGTGCCCAGCCCGCGGCGGATCCGGCGTCCTGCCAGACCAGCGCCACTGCGGCCAGCGTCAGCGCGATGCCGCCCAGTTGCAGGGCCAGGTGCGCGCGCCACCACCATTTGTTGTCCAGCACGGCGGGCCAGGGCTGGCGCGGCGTGATCTTGAAGAAGCGGGCGGCGAGCACGCCCAGCGGAATCATGACCGCCCACGCCAGCACCATCGCGCGGGCGTGCCAGGCCTGGGCCGGATCGATGCGGTGCGGCCTGCCGGCCTCCAGGGGCAGCCACAGCCAGGCCAGCACGTCGTGGCGCCGCCATAGCAGCCACGCCGCCAGCACGGCCAGCGCCGCCGCTGCGCCGGCCAGCACGCGGGCCGGCGGCAGCAGCGGGCCGCGGCCCAGGCGGTTCCGGCAGGGGAGCGGTTCAGTCGTCATTGAGCAGCTTGACCTCTTCCCCCGGTATGGGCGTATAGCTGCTGCCGCCGCGCTTGAGGATGGCCTCCGTGCCGCCATGCCGGGCGATCATCTCGGCCTGGTCGCGCTTGGCCTGGCGGTCCACCGCCTCGGGGTCGCACAGCGTGCGCAGGTGCGCCTCGAACCCGTCCAGCAGGGGGCGGCTTTCCGGGCGGCCCGCCAGGTCGTCCAGTTCTTCCGGATCCCGCTCGAGGTCGAACAGTTCGGGCGCATAGCCGGTGTAGTGGATGTATTTGTGGCGGCCGCGCCTGAGCATGTAGGCCGCGCTGACCGAGCCGGCGGCATGGTATTCGCTGAGGATGGTGCGGTGGGCGTCGTCCGGCTCGCGCGCGATGTCGAACAGCGAGCGTCCGGCCAGGCCGGCCGGCGTCTCCAGGCCGGCGGTCTGCATCACGGTGGGATAACAGTCGAGGTGGGAGACCGGCGTGCGCACCTTCTTGCCCGCCGGCAGGCCGGGCCCGGCGGCGAGCATGGGGATGCCGGCGGATTCCTCGTACATGGTGGATTTGCCCCATAGCGAGCGCGAGCCGAGATTGTCGCCATGGTCCGACAGGAAGATCACGCGCGTGTTGCCGGCGAGTCCGCTGGTTTCGAGCGCGTGCAGGATGCGTCCCACGTTGTGGTCCAGGAAGGAGCACAGCCCGAAGTACGAGGCGATGGCGATGCGCCGCTGCGCATCGCTCTCGAAGTGCGAGTCGAAGCGGTAGCAGTCGTTCCAGGCCTGGATCCACGGATGCAGCGGGCCGGCGGCGCGCTTGGGAAGCGGGATGGCGGCCGGGTCGTACATCGCATAGAACTCGGGCGGGGCGATCAGCGGCGAATGCGGGGCGATGAACGAGGAGAACAGCACCCAGGGCCTGTCCTGCGCGCGGCCGCCCTGCTCGTGCAGCCAGGCGACCGTCCTGTCGGTGATGTCGCGGTCGTAGCGCGTATAGCTGCTTTCGCCGGGGCCGATGCTCTTGGCCAGGTCGGCGGACTGGTGGCGGATGGGCAAGGGGTCGCGCACCAGGCCGTACAGGTCGCCCACGCCGGCCTCGATGTGCATGGGAATGATCTGCTCGGTGAAGCCGCCGTCGATGTCGTCGCCGGTGTAGTGCAGCTTGCCGATCGAGACGGCCCGGCGGCCGGCGTCGCGCAGCTCGTGCGCCCAGCTGCGCACGCGCCCGTCGTAGGCGATGGCGTTGTCCCAATAGCCGGTCTCGTACACCGGCCGGCCGGTGGCGAACGCGGCGCGCGCCGGTACGCAGATGGGCGAACTGGAATAGGCGGCCTCGAACGAGGTCGCGCGCGCGGCCAGCTTGTCGAGGTTGGGGGTCTTGACCATCGGATGGCCGTTGTAGCCGAGCACTTTCTTGTTGTGCTCGTCGTCCATGATGATCAGCAGGTTCATCGGTTCCATGGTTGGTCTCTCATCGGGCGATCACTGGGACTTGATGCCGCTGCTTTCGACGATCTGCGTCCAGCGCGCGGTCTCGGCGGCCACTTTCTGCGCCAGTTGTTCGCCGCTGCCGCCGGCGGGCATCGCGCCCAGCGATTCGAATTGCTTCCTGACTTCGGCAGACTGCAGCACCTTGTTGACGGCGGCCTCCAGCTTGGCGCGCACCGGCGCGGGCAGGCCGGCCGGCGCGAACAGCGCGTGCCAGTTGTCCACTTCCAGGCCGGGCAGGCCGGCTTCGGGCGCCGAAGGGACGTCCGGGAATTGCGGGAAGCGCGTGCCGGCGGTGACGAACAGCGGGGTGACGCGCTTGGCCTGCACCAGGCCGATGGCGGCGGCGATGCCGGCGAAGCCGATCTGGGTCTCGCCGCCGGCCACGGCGGTCAGCGCCGCGCCGCCGCTCTTGTAGGGCACGTGCAGCATGGTCGCATGCATTTCCTTGCCCAGCAGCACCCCGGCCAGGTGCTGCGGACCGCCCACCCCCGGAGAGGAGTAGCTGAACGATGCGGCGGCGGCTGGATCCTTCAGTTTGGCGCGCAATTGGTCGATGCTGGCGATGCCGGTGGCGGGCGAGGCCACCAGCACCAGCGGCACCGAAGCCACCATGCTGATGGGGGTGAAGCTGGTGGTGGGCTTGTACTTGATGGGATAGAAAGAGGGCGCCAGCGCGATGTTGGACACGGTGCCCATCAAGAGGGTGTAGCCGTCGGGCTGGGCGCCCGCCACGGCCGCCGCGCCTATCGTGCCGGTGGCGCCGGCGCGGTTCTCGACGATGACGGCCTGGCCCAGCAGCGTGCCCAGGTCCTTGCCGAGGACGCGCGCCAGCACGTCGGGAGCGCTTCCGGCTTCCGAGCCGACGATGATGCGTACGGGCTGGCTGGGAAATGCGTCGTCGGCGTGGGCGGGCAGTCCGCAGAGCATGCCCGACAGGACGAGCGCGGCGTGGCGAAGAAAATGGCGTTGCATGGTTGTCTCCTGGTGTTCCCGGGTAGTCGGGGGACGGATGTTCAGCTTTGCAGGTACGCGGTCTTGACGGTGGTATAGAACTCGGCGGCGTGGCGGCCCTGTTCGCGCGGCCCGTACGACGACGCCTTGGTGCCGCCGAACGGCACGTGGTAGTCGACGCCGGCGGTCGGCAGGTTGACCATCACCATGCCGGCCTGCGCGTGCAGGCGGAAATGCGTGGCGTGCTTGAGCGAGGTGGTGCAGATGCCCGCGGCCAGGCCGAACTCGGTATCGTTGGCCAGGTGCAGCGCATGGTCGTAGTCCCGCGCGCGCAGCACGCTGGCCACGGGGCCAAAGATCTCCTGCCGGTTCACCGCCATTTCGGGCGTGGTCTGCGCCACCAGGGCCGGCAGCTGGAAGTAGCCTTCGGTGTCGCGCGCCACGGCTTCGCCGCCCCAGATGGCGCCGGCGCCTTCGGCGCGGGCCGTTTCCAGGTGCGCCAGGTTGCCGGCGAGCTGGCGCGCATCCACCACCGGTCCGATGTCGATGCCGGCCCGCAGCGCATGGCCGATCTTCAAGCCTTCCAGGCGGGCGCGCAGCGCGTCGACGAAGCGGTCGTGCACGCCGTCGGTCACGATCAATTTGCTCGATGCCGTGCAGCGCTGGCCGGTCGAGAAGTAGGCGCCTTGCGCGGCCACTTCCACGGCCTGGGCGAGATTGGCGTCGTCCAGCACGACCAGCGGGTTCTTGCCGCCCATCTCGCATTGGACCTTGGCGCCGCGCGCGGCCGCCGCGGCGATGATGCGGCGGCCCGTGGCCACCGATCCCGTGAAGCTGATCGCCCGCACGTCGGGATGCTCCACCAGGGTCTGGCCCACTTCCGAACCGGGGCCCATGACGAGGTTGAACGCGCCTTTGGGCAGCGCCGTGCGCGACAGGATTTCGGCCAGATGCCAGGCGCTGCCGGGCACCAGGTCGGCGGGCTTGAAGACCACGCAATTGCCATAGGCGAGTGCCGGGGCGATCTTCCAGGCCGGAATGGCGATCGGGAAATTCCACGGCGTGATCAGCCCGACCACGCCGACCGGCTGGCGGAACACTTCCACGCCCACGCCGGGCCGGACCGAAGGCAGCAGGTCTCCCGGCGTGCGCAGCGCCTCGCCCGCGAAGAACTTGAAGATCATCCCGGCGCGCGCGACCTCGCCGATGGCTTCGGGCAAGGTCTTGCCCTCCTCGCGGGCCAGCAGTTCGCCCAGCTCCTGCCGGCGCGCCAGCAGCTCGGCGCCGACCGCATCGAGCACGTCGAAGCGCTGTTGCGGCGTGGACGCGGCCCAGGCCGGCGATGCCTGCGCGGCCGCGGCGATGGCCTGGCGCGCCAGCGCCGCGTCGGCCTGGGCGTAGAGGCCGACGATGTCCGAGGTGTCGGAGGGGTTGACGTTGGGCGCCTCGGCGCAGCCGGCGACCCATTCGCCGCCTATGTAGTGATGATGGCGGGTCATGGCGCTAGAGTCCCTCCGCCTGGGCCAGGCCGGCGTCCGGCTGGTAGCGCACGGTGTTGCGCAGCGGACGGCCGAACCCTTGCAGCGAGATTTCGAAGCGGTCGCCGTCGCGGGTCTGGACCTGGTCCGCGAAGCTGAGCGTGGCGGTGCCGAAGAAATGCACGTGCGCGTCGCCGGGCCGGCGGAACTGCGCGTACTTGAAGTGGTGATGCTCCAGGTTGGCCAGCGTGTGGCTCATGTTCGCCTCTCCCGTGGCGAAGGGCTGTTCCCACAGGGTGTCTTCCGCGCGCACGATGCGGCTGGTGCCCTGCAGGTCGGCGGGCGCCTCGCCCAGCAGCAGTTCGGGGCCGAATGCGCACGGGCGCAGCTTGGAATGCGCCAGCCACAGATAGTTGAAGCGCTCGGTCACGTGGTCCGAGAACTCGTTGCCGATGGCAAACCCGATGCGGCGCGGCCGCCCCTGGGGATCGATCACGTACACGCCGGCCAGCTCGGGCTCTTCGCCGGCGTCCTGCGCGAAGCCCGGCACCGGGAAGTCGGCCTCGGGCGCGACCACGATGCCGCCGTCGCCCTTGTAGAACCACTCGGGCTGCACGCCGGCGGCGCCCGCCGCGGGCTTGCCGCCTTCCACGCCGAGCTTGAACATCTTCATCGAATCGGACGGCGCCGGATCTTGCGCGATCTTGGCATGCATGGCGTTGCGCGAGGCGGCGCTGCCCAAGTGGGTCAGGCCGGTGCCGGATACCAGCAGGTGGGCGGGGTCCGGATGGGTCAGCGGCGGCAGCAGGCGCCGCTCGTCCACCAGCGCCTGGTAGTCCACGCGCGTGCCCGTGGCCCGGCGTTCGATCAAGGCCGGCAGCGCGGCGTTCTCCGCGATCGCCTGCAGCGCGAGGCCGTAGACGCCGTCGTCGGCGGCCACGAGTTCGACCTGGTCGTGGTCGATCACCCGGCCGACGCAGGTCCGGCCATCCTGTTTGAATTGAATGATGCGCATGTCGTTACTCGATGATCTGGAATTGATCGAGGTAGTCGGTGTTCAGCGTCAGCCCTAAGCCGGGCACGTCGTCATCGAGCTGCAGGAAGCCGTCCTGAGCCTGGGGTTCGCCCTTGAACACGTAGTAGAAAAGTTCGTTGCCGACTTCCACGTCGAACTGCGGGAAGTATTCGCTCATGGGCGAGGCCAGCGTGCTCATGGTCAGGTGGTAGTTGTGCATCTGGCCGGCATGCGGGATCACGGGAATCGAGTGCGCTTCGCACAGCGCATTGATCTTGTGCGCGGCGGTGATGCCGCCCACGCGGTTGGTGTCGTACTGCACGACCGAGACGGCCCGCTTGTCCAGCAGCTGCCGGAAGCCGTGCAGCGTGAACTCGTGCTCGCCGCCCGAGATGGGAATGCTGCTCAGGCGCGACAGTTCCGCATAGCCGTCGACGTCGTCGGCGATCACCGGTTCTTCCAGCCAGCGCGGCTCGAATTTCTCCAGCTTGGGCAGCATGCGGCGGGCATAGTCCAGGTCCCAGCCCATGTAGCACTCGAGCATGAGATCGTTCTCGTAGCCGATCACCTCGCGGACGGCCTCGACCGATTTCAGGTTCTCGGCCACGCCGCGCGTGCCGTGGCTGGGGCCGTAGCCGAAGCGCATCTTGAAGGCCGTGAAGCCCTGCTTGAGAAACTTGGCGGCTTCTTCCTGCATGGCGGCCAGGTCGCCCCGGTAGAGCTTGGAGTAGTAGCAGGGAATGCGTTCCTTGGTGCGGCCGCCCAGCAGCTTGAACACGGGCTTGTTCGCCGACTTGCCCAGGATGTCCCAGATGGCGATGTCGATGGCCGAGATCGCGGCCATGGCGACGCCCTTGCGGCCCCAGGCCAGGGTGGAGCGGTACATGCGCTGCCAGAGGTATTCGTAGTCCCACGGGTCCTGGCCGATCACCAGCGGCGCCAGGTACTGGTCGATGATGGCCTTGGCGATGCGCGGCGCCAGCGCGACGTTGCCCAGCCCGACGATGCCGTCGTCGGTTTCCACTTCTACCACGGTCCAGCCGTGGAAACGGAAGGTGTGCATGGAATCGCCCCGGTCGTAGAGGGCATCCATGGCGTTGGAGCAGAAGTTGGCCTGGGGCGGGACGGTCTTGCCCTGCCATTCGAAAACGCGGGCGCGTACGGAACGGATTTTCATGGTGTGGTCTCGGTGGTTAGCGTGCGGGGGCGGCCGGGCGGCGCTGGCTCAGCCCCATGCGGCAGGCGATGGAAAAGGCGTTGGCCATCGCGTTGACGTCGGCGCGGCCCTGGCCGGCGATGTCGTAGGCGGTGCCGTGCGCCGGCGTGGTGATGGGGATGGGCATGCCGCCCTGCACGGTCACGCCCTTGGAGAAGCCCATCAGCTTGATGGCGATCTGTCCCTGGTCGTGATACATGGTGACGATGGCGTCGAGCTGCCCGTCGCGCGCCTTCAGGAAGATGGTGTCGGCCGGGTAGGGGCCTTCGACGGTCAGGCCTTCCTCGGCCAGTTCGCGCACGGCCGGCCCGATGATCTCGACCTCTTCGCGGCCGCAGGTGCCGCCGTCGCCGCCGTGCGGGTTGAGCGCCGCCACCGCCACGCGCGGCGCCGCCACGCCGCTGGCCAGCAGCGAGCGGTGGATCAGGCGCGTGGCTTCCTTGATGCGCTGCTTGTCGATGTACAGCGGGATGTCCTTGATCGGTATGTGCGAGGAAATGCGCGAGGTCCACAGCGTGCCCAGCGTGTTGAACTCGCAGAAGTAGCCGGTCACGCCCAGGTACTCGGCGAAGTGGTGCAGTTCGTCCTCGTGGCGCAGGCCGCCCAGCTTCATCGCGTGCTTGTTGAGCGGGGCGAAGCAGATCGCGTCGATCTCGCCGGCCGTGGCCGCGCTCATGCAGCGGTCCAGCACCGCCAGCACCGAGCGGCCGCCGGCGGCCTCGGCTCGGCCTACCGTGACGGCCGATTCGGCGACGGTATCGACGGCCAGCATGGCCGGCACGCCGGTGTCCGCGCGCTCGCGGACTTCCGCGAAGCCGGATACCGGGCGGGTGGCGCTGCGCAGGCCGGCCACGCGCTGCCCGGCCTCCCATAGCCAGGGATCGCCGACCAGCACGACGTTGGCCGCGCGGGTGGTTTCGGGCCGCGCGAGCAGCCGGGCGATGAGTTCGGGGCCGATGCCGGCGGGATCGCCAAGGGTGAGGGCGACCACGGGAAGTGCGGAAGTGTCCATGTCGTTGTCGAAGCGTTGGGCCGGCGCTGCCGCCGGCAGGGTCATGAGGAGGAAGGCGCGGCTCAGGCGTGCACGATGCGCGAGACGTCGGGCTCGCGCTGCGTGGCGATGTAGCGGTCGAAGCGGAGGGTCTCCAGGTTCAGCACGCCTACGCGGTCGTCGTCCTGCGAGACGTAGGCGATGGGCCGGGTCGGGTGCACCGACAGCGCGATGGCCCGGGCGTCCATCTTCACGTAGCCGGTCTCTTCCAGCGTAACGGGGTCCACGACGGAGATGCTGCGGTCGCCGTAATTGGTGACGAGCAGGCGGCGGCCGATGCGGTAGATGCGCGTAGCGTCGTCGCGCGACGGACGCGTTTCGCGCACCGTCATCGTGGCGGTGTCGATGGCTGAGAGCGTATTGCTCCAGCGATTGCTGACGTAGAGCGTGCGTTCGTCCTCGCTCAGGCAGCAGCCTTCGGGCTTGAGCCCGGGGTGGCAGGCCTGCGGCTGGTGCAGCGGCTCCCACGGCCTGAGCCGGGTGACGGTGTGGCTGAGCAGGTTCATGCTGAACGCGGTCTGCCCGTCCGCCGCGAGCGCGAACAGGTGGCTCTTGATGCCGCCCGAGGGCACGGCGCGCCGCGGCGCGTTGTCGCTGGCCGGGTCCTCCAGCACGAGCAGCGTGCTTTTCTCCTCGCTCAGCGCATAGAGCCGGCCGGCGCGGTCCATCTGCATGCCGTGGATGCGGTTGAACGGGTACAGGTCTATGGACCGTACCAGTTTGGCCGCAGCAATATCGATTTGCAGGATGGCGGAACCCCCCGGGCCGACGTGGCCGGAAGTTTCCACGCCGTAGTGGCCGACGTAGGCATAGCGCTCGGCGGCGTCGACCACGAACTCGTGGGGGAAATCGGGCAGCGGCAGGGTGCGCAGGCGCTCGCCCGATTCAGGGTCGTACCAGCTGATGCAGTGGGAACACTTTTCGACCAGCAGCAGGATTTCTTGGCTCATGGCGTTGCTCTCAGGAATTGCCTCGGGTATTTAGCGGGATGCGGTACAGCGAGGTGCTCGCGCAGATGTAGAGCTGGTCGCGCGCCGCCCCGCCGAAGGCGAGGTTGCCGACCTTCTCGGGGACGGGGATGCGGGCCAGCCGCGTGCCGTCGGGGTGGTAGACCTGTACGCTGTCTTCGCTGCTGGTGTAGATCCAGCCGCGTTCGTCCACGCGCAGGCCGTCGGCCAGGCCCGGCTCCACCACGGCGAACACGCGGGGACGAGCCAGCGTGCGGCCGGACACCACGTCGAAGGCGACGATGTGGTGATGGCCGCCGCCGTCGCTGCGCAGCGCCGCCGACGTGTCGGTCACGTACAGGATGTCTTCGCCGGGCGAGAAGGCCAGGCCGTTGGGCTCTTCGGGGAAGTCGCTGACGACGTCGAGGGAGCCGTCGCGCGGGTCGAAGCGGAACACGTAGTTGGCGCGCAGTTCCGATGGCGCGCGGTGTCCCTCGCGGTCGGACAGGATGCCGTAGGGCGGGTCGGTGAACCAGATGGTGCCGTCGCGCTTGACGACCAGGTCGTTGGGCGAGTTCAGCCGGCGGCCCTGGTAGCGGTCGACCAGCACTTCGTCGGGCAGCGCGCGGCCCTGCGCATCGAAGCGGGTGCGCACGATCGCGCGCAAGCCGTGCGAACAATGCAGCAGCGCGCCGTCGGCCGCGCAGGCATGGCCGTTGGTGAACTCGGCCCGCTCGCGCCAGACCCGGCCGCCTTCGCGCTCGCTCCATGCCAGCATGCGGTTGTTGGGAATGTCGCTCCAGACCAGGGTCTCGGCGTGGGCGAGCCAGGCCGGCCCTTCGCTCCATGCCGCGCCGGTATGGAGCCGCTCCAGGCGGGCGCCGGCGGCGAACAGTCCTTCGGCGCGCGGATCGAGGATGACGGGAGGCGAGGGGTTCATGGCGCGTCCATTTCCTGGAGCGTGGTGCGGTGGACTTGTTCGAGGTGCTGCTGCATGGCGGCGACCGCGGCCTCGGGGTCGCTGCTCTTGAGCGCGGCGACGATGGCGCGGTGGTCGGCCACGCTATGGGAAATCGCGCCCGGCCGGCGCAGGGCGTTGCGGCGGTGTTCCAGCGCGTAGCCGTAGAAGTCGAACACCACGTCGGCCAGCAGGGCGTTGCCGCAGGCGCGGTACAGGACTTCGTGGAACTCCTGGTCCGATATCTGGAAGCGAACCGGGTCGTCCATCATTGCGGCCTGGTCGGCCAGCAGGTCGTCCAGGCGGTTCAGTTGCGCAGGCGTGATGCGGCGCGCCGCCAGCCGGATGACCTGCAGCTCCACGGCGGCGCGGGCCTCGGCCACCTCTTCCACCGAACGCTCGCCCAGGTCGCGCAGGATGCTGACCGAATCGTGCACGCCTACCGAGCCGGGTCCCAGCACGCGCGTACGCGCGCCCTGGCTGACTTCCAGCATGCGCCAGGCCTGCAGCATGCTGATGGCGGCGCGCACGGTTTCGCGCGATACGCCCAGCGTGGTGGCTAGTTCGCGCTCGGACGGCAGTTCGTCGCCGGGGCGCAGCAGGCCGGAATGGATCATGTAGGCGAGCTTGTCGCTGATCTGGTCGCGTACGGTCCGGCGGGTGATGTTGGGGCTGTCGCCGGGGATGCGAGAGATGATTTGCATGCTTGAAATTCCCATCGCTACGAGGCTCCTGACGAGCTAAGCATAACCATCTCCTAGGCCATGCGCGTCGGCAGCGGGCAGTCGTCCGCGTGCCGCGCCATGGAGCGGGCCAGTTCCCACAGCAGCGCCGATTTCGTCGCGGCGCTGCCCGGGTCGTCCCAGAGGTTGACGGTTTCGTGCGGATCGGCGCGCAGGTCGTAGAGTTCGCCCCATGTTTCGAAGGCGTGCACCGACAGGCGCCAGTCCTGGGTGACGACGGTGCGGACTTTGGGCAGGCCGGAACCGGGCATGGGGCGGTGGCCTTCTTCCTCGACCAGCGCGGCGCAACGGGATGCGGGCGCATCCGGCGCGCCGGGGGCGAGGTCGTGGCCCTGTACGCCATGCGGCGCCGCCAGCCCGGCGCGCGCCAGGATGGTCGGGGCGATGTCGATGGCACTGGCCAGGTCCGGACGGCGCTGCGCCCGGGGCGCCTGGGGGTCGGCCCAGATGAACGGCATGCGCACCAGGCTCTGGTAGTGCAGCGGCCCCTTGAACAGCAGCCCGTGGTCGCCCATGAAGTCGCCGTGGTCGCTCAGGAACAGCACGACGGTGTCGCCGGCCAGGTCCAGCGCGTCGAGCCTGGCCAGCACCGTGCCGATCACGTCGTCGATGCAGGAGATCGAGCCGTAGTTCAGCGCGATGGCGGCGCGCGCTTCCTGCGGGGTCACGGCGATCATCCGGCTGCCGCCCGCGGGACGGCGGCCCTGGGCGAGTTCCTCGTGCAGCGCGCGCTTGAGCGGCACGTCGTCCGCGCGCGCCGGGCCGCACGACGGCGGCAGCGCGACGTCTTCCGGCCGGTACATGTCCCAGTACCCGCCGGGCGGCGTGAACGGGTGGTGCGGATCGGGAAACGAGCATTGCAGGAAGAAAGGCGCCGCGCGGTCCGCGGCATGCTGCTCCAGCCATGCGCAGGTGCGTTCGCCGATGAAGGCGCTCGGATAGAGCCGCTCCGGCAGCGCCGTGCGCCATGCCTGCGGCGCGGCCGAGCCGCCGGGCAGCGCGTGGGCGGAGCCTCGCAAGGCATCCGCGCCCGGGTGCTCGCGTTCCAGCCAGCGCTGATAGTCGCCGCCGACCTCGTCGCCGTGCTCCAGGCACAGCTCGACGTGGTCGAAGCCGTAGTAGGGCGTGCGCACGGCGTGGCCGGGATCGCGCCAGCGCGCGATGGATTCCTGCTCGTAGGCCGGGTCGTCGCGTCCGTTCCGGCGCGCCTGGTCAGGCGCCCGGTCCAGGCCGTTGCGCCAGGCGGGCGCGTTGTCCGTCATGTTCTGCAGGTGGCTCTTGCCGATCAGCGCGGTGCGCCAGCCCGCATCGCGCAGCACGTCCACGAAGGTCCGGCTGTCCAGCGGCAGGGGCACGCCGTTCATGCGGGCGCCGGCGGCGATCGGCATGCGTCCGGTCATGATGGCCGACCGGTTCGGCATGCACGCCGGGGAGGCGACGTAGCACCGGTCGAAGACCGTGCCGCGCGCCGCCAGGCCGTCGATATGGGGCGTGCGTACGTGCGCGTTGCCATAGCAGCCGAGGTGGTCGGCGCGCTGCTGGTCGGTCATGAAGACGAGGAAGTTCGGACGTGTCATGCGGGCGTCAATTGGCTTGCAGGTCGATGGCGGCGGCCAGCTGCCGGTAGCGGCGGATGTCTTCTTCGGCCATGGCCGCCAGTGCCGCCGGCGCGCCGGCTTCGGCCACCATGCCCTGGGCCGCGATGCGTTCGCGCACCTTGGGATCGCCGAGCGCCTGCCGGACCTGCTGGTTGAGCCGGTCGACGATGCGGGCCGGCAGTTTGGCCGGCCCGTACAGGCCGAACCAGGTCCGCGTCGCGAACCCGGGCACGGATTCGCCCACGGTAGGCGTGCCGGGCAGCATGCGCGAGCGGGCCGATTGCGGCACCGCCACCGCCGCCAGTTTGCCGCTCTGGATATGGGGCAGGGCGGGAGACAGTCCCACCAGCATGAAATCGATCTGGCCGCCCAGCAGATCCTGCATCGCGGCCGGTCCGCCCTTGTACGGCACGTGCGCGAGCCGGATGCCGGCCGCCTGCATCAGTTGTTCCATGAACAGGTGATTGGGCGAACCCACACCCGCCGATCCGTACGTCGCCTTGCCGTCCTGCGCGCGCGCATGGGCAATGAATTGCGCGTAGTTCCGCACGCCGAGCGCGGGGTTGGCGGCCAGGACGAATTCGTTGAAGCCCAGCAGCGATACCGGCGAGAAATCCTGCAGCGGGCGGTAGGGCAGCTGCTTGTACACGATGGTGTTGATCGCCATGTTGCCGTCGTGGGCGATCGCCAGCATGTAGCCGTCGGGTTGGGCCTTGGCGAGCGTTTCCATCGCGATCAGCCCGCCGGCGCCGGGTTTGTTCTCGACCACGACCCGCTGGCCCAGCCCGGCCGATAGCGGCTCGGCCAGGATGCGGGCAAACACGTCAGGGGCGCTGCCGGGCACCGAAGGCACCAGCAGCTTGATGGGCTGCTGCGGATAGTCGTCGGCGGAGGCGGCGCCGGCCCAGAGCGCGGCGCACGCGGCGAGCAAGGCCGCGGCGCGGCGGTGGAAGGGAGCGGATCTGGCGAGCATGGTGCGGACGTCTCCGAGTGATGTTCTGGTCTACTGGTCTGAATAGTAGACCAGTTGGGCAAATCCGGGAAGATAGGGGTTAACCAGAGGCCGTGGCAGAGGAGACGTTTCGTTGCATCGGCAACGTTTCGTGCCCATGGGCGGAACCTAGAATGGTTGCATCGCGCATCCGGCACGCGCTCGCGGAGAATGACAATGACTGCACCCGCCCAGGAGTCCACCCCGCTCAAGCGGGTAATGGGTCCCAAGCTGCTCCTGCTGTTCATCATCGGCGACATCCTGGGCACCGGCATCTATGCCCTCACCGGCCAGGTCGCCAAGGAAGTGGGCGGGGCCGCGTGGGCGCCGTTCCTCGCCGCGTTCATCGTGGCCATGATGACGGCGCTGTCGTATCTCGAACTGGTCACCAAGTACCCGCGCGCCGCCGGAGCCGCGCTCTACGTGCACAAGGCGTTTAACGTGCACTTCTTCACCTTCATCGTCTGCTTCACCGTGATGTGCTCGGGCCTGACCTCGGCATCGACCGCATCCCAGGCCTTTGCCGCCAATCTGTTCGCCGCCCTGGGCGTCGATGCCGGACCGGGGTGGGTGATGCTGGGCGCGGTGGGCTTCATGGCGCTGGTGATGCTGGTCAACTTGCGCGGCGTCTCCGAGAGCGTGAAGGCAAATGTGGTGCTGACGCTGGTCGAGCTGAGCGGCCTGGTGATGGTGATCGTGCTCGGCTTCTACGCGGTCGGCCAGGGGCAGGCGGATTTTTCGCGGGTCGTGGCCTTCGACACGCCCGAAGACAAGAGCGTCTTCCTCGCCATTACTTCGGCGACCGCGCTGGCCTTCTTCGCCATGGTGGGGTTCGAGGATTCGGTCAACATGGCCGAGGAAACCCACCAGCCGCACCGCATCTTCCCCAAGGTGCTGCTGGGCGGCCTGGGCCTGACGGCGGTGATCTACGTGCTGGTGTCGATCTGCGCGGTCGCGCTCATCCCGGTGGGCGAACTGGCGTCCAGCGCGACGCCGCTGGTGCTGGTGGTCGAGCGCGCGGCGCCGGGGCTGCCCATGGAGACCATCATGCCCATCATCTCGATGTTCGCGGTGGCCAACTCGGCGCTGATCAACATGATGATGGCGAGCCGGCTGCTCTACGGCATGTCGCGCCAGGGCGTGCTGCCGGGCTTCCTGGCCAGGGTCCATGCCCGCACCCAGACGCCGTGGGTCGCCATTCTGTTCACCACTGCGCTCGCCGTCGGGCTGATCGTGCTGGTAACGGCGGGCACCGATTCCGAAGCCATCCGCGCCCTGGGCGGCACGACGGCGCTGTTGCTGCTGGGCGTGTTCACCTGCGTCAATGTCGCCGTGCTGGTGCTGCGGCGCGACCGGGTTGCGCACCCGCACTTCCGCACCAACGGCATCGTTGCCGCGCTGGGGGCGGTGACCTGCCTGTTCCTGGTGACGCCGCTCACGGGGCGCGACCCCATCCAGTACGAAGTCGCGGGCTGGCTGCTCGCGCTGGGCGTGGTGATGTGGGGCGTGACGCTGCTTGCCGGCGGGCGCGGCATGGCGCGGATGGATCCGGAAGAATTGGAGTGACGGCCTGCCCGATAGCTGCTATTTGCAGGCTTGCTCCAGGTAATCGATCAAGGTCCGCGCCAGTGTCTCGCGGCCGCACCAGGCGTCCATATCGATGAACTCGGCATCCTGTTGGACGAGGCCCGGATCGAGCAGCGTGCCCTGGCGCAACAGCTCGGCGACGTTGCGCCCGACCTGCAGCGGATGGATGGCGTCGTTGCCGGGGATGACGCCGGCCGGCATGTCCAGGCGCTTCAGATCGTCGGCATCGACGCCCAGCGCCGGCATGTGGGCGCCGGCTTCCAGCGAGGCGCGCCAGCGTTCCATGGTCTGGATGAAGCGCTGCGTGGGCAGGCGCATCAGGGTGTCCCGGTTGCGGGCATCCGCGGCGATCATGCCGGCGAAGTGGGGATCGGCGCAGACCGCCGCCATGCCGCCCGCGCGGGCCAGCTCGATGTAGGAGCCGTAGTATTTGCGCGCCAGCAGGTTTGCCGCGAAGGCGCCCCCCGTCACCCGCATCAGCAGCAGCGCGCGGACGGTTTCCGGGTGCTTGAGCGCCAGCAATAGCGACATGCGGCAGCCGGATGAAAAGCCGCCCACGATTGCGCGATCGATCCCGAGGCCGCGCAGCAGTTCGTACAGGTCGTCGGCCCATACGGCGAACTCCGAATCGTCGTCGGCGAACGAGACCGGCGAAAGGCCGCAATTGCGGCGGTCGTGCAGCAGCACCCGGTAGCCGGCCCGGGCGAGCGATTGCGCGAGCGGCAGCAGTTCGCCCGACCCCCGGCGGCCGCCCGGCGACAAGGCGATCCATGCGCCCGAGCTTCCCACCACGTCGTAATGCAATTCGGCCCCGCGGATCACGGTCTTGGTCATTCCGTTTTCCTCCCTGGCAGGAATCCTAGCAGTTGTGCGAGCGCCCGGGCCGACAGGCGCGGGCATGTGCTACCTTCCCCGCTCCCGCTGCTGGTTTTTTTTCGATGAACATACGCACGCAAAGCCTGGGTTTCGTCGTCGGCGCGCTCAATCGCCGCATCGTCTGGCACCTGGCGCAGCTGACCGCTCCCCATGGCGTCATGCCGGGCCAGTTTCCCGTGCTGCGCTGCCTGCGCGACGTGAAGGTGTCGACGCAGATGGAGCTGGCGCGGATGGTGGGGGTCGAGCAGCCCTCCATGGCGGCGACGCTCGTGCGAATGGAGAAGAACGGCCTGATCGAGCGGATCTCGGACGAGAACGATGGCCGCCGCCGCCTGGTGTCCCTGACGGACCATGGGCGCGCCATGCTCGCGCTGATGACGGACGCGGCGGTGGAGGTCTACCGCGAGGCGTGCCTGGGCCTGACCGACGAGGAAGTGGCCGAGTTCCTGCGCATAGGCGTGAAGATGATGGCGAACCTCGACGAGGAATGAAGGGGCGCCGGCCGCCGGCAACAGGATGCCATGCGGACGGCCGGCAGGAATGCCGTCCGTCCGCCCCGGCGTTCTATTGCAGCTTGATCCCCGCTTCTTTGATCACGCGCTTCCACTTCTCGGCTTCGCTGCGCAGGAAGTCCTGCAGTTCCGCCGGTGTGCTGCTGATCACTTCGAGCCCCTGCGTCTGGGCGCGTGCGCGCAGCTCGGGCAGGGCCAGCGCGGTCTTGATCTCGGCGCTGAGTTTGTCGACGACGGGGCCGGGCGTGCCTTTCGGTGCCATGATGGCCACCCAGGTGTCGGCCGAGAAGCCCGGCAGGCCGGCTTCGGCCACGGTGGGGACGTCGGGCAGTGCGGGAGAGCGCCCGGTGCCGGTGGTGGCGAGCGCCTTGAGCTTGCCCGAAGCCACCAGCGGTATGGAGGCGGTCAGGTCCATGAAGCCGATGGGCACGCGCCCGCCGATGATGTCCTGGAGCGCTTCCGGCGTTCCTTTGTAGGGGACGTTGCGCATGTCGAGCCCGGCCGACTGGCGGAACAATTCGGCGGCCAGGTGGTGGCTGGTGCCCACGCCGTTGGTGGCATAGGCGAGCGCGCCCGGCTTGGCCTTGGCCTGTTCGATCAGCTGCTTGATGCTGCCTATGCCGGCATTGGGGTCGGCCACGATGGCGACGGGCGCGCGGGCCACCATCGAGACGCCGATGAAGTCCTTGGCGGGGTCGTAGTCCAGGGTGTAGAGATTCGGATTGATGACCAGCGCGCCGGTCACGCCCACCAGAAGGTTGTAGCCGTCGGCAGGCGCCTTGGCGATATGGCGCGTCGCGACGTTGCCCGCGGCGCCCGGGCGGTTCTCGATCAGGAAGGGTTGCTGCAGCTGGGCCTGCAGGCGCTCCGCCATGGCGCGCGTGATCGTGTCGGCGGATCCGCCCGGCGGGAAGGGCAGGGCCAGCTTGACGGGTTTGTCGGGAAAGTTCGCCGCTGCATCCGCGGCCAGGGGGCTGGCGGCGGGCAGCGCGAGGCCGGCCAGCGACAGCGCAAGCGGCGCGAAGCCGCGCAAGAGCAGGTATGCCATGGTGTCTCCTCCTTGTGGTGAGCGGCCGCTCATCGGTGTGCCCTCCTGTCGCTTGGCGACATCCTCTACGGGGGAGGGCGCACGCCCCGCGGGCGGCCGTGCGGGCGTGTTCAAGCGGCGTCTTTGAAGTGGGGAATGATTTCCTGAGCGATGGCCTGCATGTTGGCGCGGACCATGCCGTCCGGCATCGTGCCGAACTGGGTCTTGGTGAGCGTGGTGCCGAACCCGGCCAGTTCCTCGTATTCGGCCAGCTTTTCGCGCACGGTGGACGGGCTGCCGATGATGACCAGCCCCGACTTGACCAGATCCTCGACCGACTGCGGCTTGGCGCCGACCGCCCGGGTCGCCTTGATGCGCTTCATGGCCTCGATGTTGGTATAGCCGGGCGGCAGCAGCATCTCCATGGGCATTTTCAGCAGGCGGGTCATCAGCGCTTCCAGGTGCGGCCTGGCCTCCGCCATGGCGCGCTCGTCGGTCTCGGCCACGTAGATGCAATTGGACCAGGCGAGCTGGTCGCGCCCGGCCTCGTAGCCGGCCTTGCGCGCTTCTTCGCGGTACATGTCGAAGAACTTCTTGACCGTGGCAATGGGGCTGAGCGTCTGGCAATAGGTGTAGCGCAGGCCCGCCGCCCAGCGGATGGTGCTGCTGGACCCCTGCGAGGGAACCCAGATCGGCGGGCGCGGCTGCTGGTAGGGGCGGGGCCAGGGGTTCACGTACTGGAATTGATAGTGCTTGCCCATGTAGGAGAACGGTCCGGGCTCGGTCCAGGCGCGCACGATCAGGTCGTGCGCCTCGGCGAAGCGGGCCTGCGATTCGGCCGGGTTGATGCCCATGGCGTGATACTCGGCGCCTATGCCCCGCACGAAGCCGGCGATGAAGCGGCCGCGCGTGAGGTTGTCCAGCATCGCGAATTCCTCGGCCACCGTGAGCGGGTTGTTCACCAGCGGCAGGGCGCGGCCCAGCACGGCGATCTTCGCGCGCTTGACGCTGCGCGCCAGCGCGCCGGCCAGTACGCCGGGGATGGGCATCAGCCCATAGGCGGTCTGGTGGTGCTCGTTCAGGCAGACGCCGTCGAAGCCGAGCTGGTCGGCATACTCCATCTGGTCCAGGTACTCGTGGTAGAGCTCGGCGCCCAATGCCGGATCGTAGTGCGCGTTCGAGAAAGTGACCCACGCCGAGCCGTTCTTCTGGATCGCGTCCAGGTCCGCATGGCGATAGGGCATCAAGTGGAAATTGAAGAACTTCATGCGAGGCTCCCGGACGAGGCGGTCAATCGATTCAGCGCGGCGACGGTATCGACCGTGCGTTCGACGTGCGGCGCGTGTCCGCAATCGGACAGTTCGGCCAGCGTCGCGCGCGCGATGCGGTCGCGCCACGAGCGTCCGTATTCCACGGGCAGGATGCGGTCGTTCGCGCCCCATACGACCAGGGTGGGGACGGCGATGCGGTGCAGCCATTTGGCCAGGTCCGGATCGTGGCCGCGCGGCTGCCAGGTGAGCCTGGCGGTGATCTCCTTGTCGCGCACGGCTTGATCGAGCTGTTCCTCGGTCGGCGTGCGCGCCAGGATGGCATCGGCCAGCGCCGTGTCGTGATAGGTGTCGCGCACCAGGTCGTCGTCGGTGCGCAGAAAGACGTCCACGCCCGGCGCGCCGGGAACGTGTATGCCCTGCGCGCCGATCAGTGTGAGCGTAGCCAGGGCGTGGCTGTTGCGCACCGCCAGCTCGGCAGCGATCCAGCCGCCCAGGTCGTAGCCGACCAGATGCACGTCCGAGAGCTGCTGCTGCGCCAGGTAGTCGAGATAGAAATTGGCGAGATCGCGGATGTTGTCCAGCCAGGCCGGCACGGCGCTGCCGCCGTAGCCGGGGTGCTCCGGCGCGTGGCAGTCGTAGTGGCCGGCCAGCGCGCGCAGCGCGGGTTCGGATTCGGCCAGGCCGCCCGGGCCGTGCAGGAACAGCAGCGGCCGGCCGCTGCCGCCGCGCGCGACGCGCAGCGCGGTATCGCGGATGCGCAGCGTGGATGTTTCGAGTGCGGTCATGAGGGTTTCCTCGATGGAAAAACGGACGTGTCGTATCAGGCCGCGGCGCGGATGGCATCGGGGCGGCAGGGCGCCTGGCCGCGCATGCGATGGGCGAAGCCGGCCACTTCCAGCGCCAGGGTGCGCAGCTGCTCGTCGGTGCGCGGATCGATGCAGCTGCCGTCCGGAGCGAAGGCGGGATCCGTGCCGCCTATGCAGACACCGAGCGGGGTGGGCCAGCCGCGCAGGGCATGGACGATGTCGCGCAGCGCGCCCAGGGTGGCGACCGCGGCCTGCCAGCCGGCGGCATTGGCGATGCAGCCGACGGCGCGGCCGCTCAGGTAGGGCCGGGCGTCGGTGCGCAAGTCCTCGGCGTAGTCCAGGGCGTTCTTGACCAGGCCGGACAGGCTGCCGTGGTAGCCCGGGGAAGCGATGATCACGCCGTCGGCGCGGCGCAGTTCGTCCACCAGGCGCAGCGCCGCGGGCGTGCGGGCGGAGTCGTGGGGCGCGTACATGGGCAGGACCAGGTCGTCGCCGGCCAGCATGGCGACTTGCGCGCCCGTGGCCGCCGCCGCGTCCAGCGCATGGCGCAGCGCGCGTTCGGTGGACGAATCGGGGCGGGTCGTGCCCCCCAAGGCCACGATGCGGGGAACGTGAAGCGGCATGGCTGTCTCCTGGTAATACATAGCTAGCTATGTATTACGCGCGCCGCACGGAAGAAAGTCAAGCGCCGGCGGACGGTGGTAACCCGTAACATTCCTCCACCCGGGTTGTGCGAGGATGGGGCCTGGAAACCGGCATGCCGAGGAGACGACACGGGTGGATGCGCTGAGTCCTTATTTATGGATCGCCGTGATTGCGATCGTTCTGGCCCTGCCTGGGTTCGGCATGGCTTTCGGGTCCGGCGGCTACGCCGGGCCGGCCTGGCACCCGCGCCGGCTGCGGCCGCTGCGGCGCCTGCTGGGGCTGGCGCTGCTTGCCCTGAGCCTGGTTGCCGCGCTGCTGGCCTTCACGGTGCATCGCTATCTGCAATTGTTCGAAGACCGGCAAGTCGCCACGATCGAATTCGCGCAGGAAGGGCCGCAGCGCTTTCGCGCCAGTGTGATGCTGCCGCCGGGACCCGCGGGCGCGCCGCAGGGCGAGCGCCGGTTCACGCTGCTGGGCGATGCATGGCAGATCGACGCGCGCGTATTGCGCTGGCGGCTGCCCGCGGCGCTGGCCGGGGTGCCGTCGCTGTACAGGCTGGACCGCATAGGCGGGCGCTACGACGACGTCGAGCGCGAACGCACCGCGCCGCGCAGCGTCTACGCGCTCGACGGCGACGGCCGCCTGCCCGACCTGTGGATGCTGAAGCGCGAATTCTCGCGCTGGCTGCCCTACGTCGACGCCGAGTACGGCAGCGCCACTTTCATGCCCATGTTCGACGGGGCGCGCTATCTGGTGCTGTTCAACGATCGCGGCGGCCTGCTGGCCAAGCCGGCGGACGCGGCCACGGCGGCGCGGCTGCGGCAGGGCTGAGCGCGCGCCGCTCTACGCCGGCAGCGGCAGCTTGCTCGAGAACTTCACTTCCCTGAGCGACAGGCTGGTGCGCACCGTGGCCACGTTGGGCAGGGTGCGCAACACCTTGTCGATGAAATCCCGCACCGAATCCAGATCTTCGGCCACCACCATCATCACGAAGTCGGCCTCGCCCGTAACGCGGTGGCAGGTCAGCACTTGGTCGTTCGCCTCGACTAGCTTTTCCAGCGCCTCGAAGGCCTCGGCCGTGTGCGGCGAGAAATTCAGGCTGATGAAGGCCAGCTCGCCCAGGCCCAGTTTGCGCCGGTCGAGCATGGCCTGGTAGCCCTGGATGTAGCCTTCGGACTCGAGTTTGCGCAGCCGGTGCCAGCAGGGGGTCTCGCTCAACGCGACGCGCTGGGCCAGCTTGGCGTTGGACAGCCGGCCGTCGTCCTGCAGATGGCGCATCAGCTGCAGGTCGGTCTGGTCCAGGGATTCGGTTGGAGCATTCTTTTTCATCGATTCATCGTAGAAAAAGAATCTTCTCCTGTAAAGCCAATAACTGGGGGTAATGCTTGGGTGTCTTCATCCCCGGCCGGCTCGGTGGCGGCCTTGCCGATGCGGTTGCGGCCTTGTCGCTTGGCCAGCGCCAGGAGCCGGTCGACGTGGGCATAGGCCTGTTCGAAGGGTACGTCGCGGCCGAAACTGCCTGCGCCGAAGCTGGCCGTGCAGCGCAGCCCCGGCGCGATGGAAGAGAAGTCCTGCTCGGCCATGGCCGCCTGCAGCCGCGCGGCGGCCTGCTCGGTTTCTTCCAGCGCCGCCCCGGGCAGGACCAGCATGAATTCCTCGCCGCCGATCCTGCCGGCGGCGTCCGCCTTCCGCAGATGCAGCGCCAGGACGCCCGCCATGGCCCGCAGCACCGCGTCGCCCACGGGATGGCCGTAGCGGTCGTTGATCTGCTTGAAGTGGTCCGCGTCGAGGATGACGAGCCCGTAGCGATCGGCCTTCGCCAGGCTCTTCTCCAGGAAACGGATCAGGCTGTTGCGGTTGCGCAGGCCGGTCAGCGGATCGCGTTCGGAAACCCGGCTGAAGTGCGCAATGGTGCGGAACGCCGTCAGCAGCAGGAGCAGCACCGCGGCGCCCACGCTGAAAAGGTAGAAGCTGAGCTGGGTCAGCACCCAGTACATGCCGCCGTCGTAGCCGTAGTGCGTGGTCCTGGCGTCCAGGGTCAGCAGGATACGGGGCATGAGGCTGAGGGTGCCCAGCAGCACGAACCAGAACAGCAGCCGCTCCAGCGCCGAGCCCCGGCCGAGGTGCCGGATCCGCCAAAGGGCGAGCAGGAACAGCAGGGTGACCGCGGTGTACAGCGTGCCTATCCTCAGGCCGGACCAAGCCGGATCCCGCAGGCTCCAGATGCGCACGGCCAGCATGGCGGCCAGGATCGCCGCCGAGGGCCAGGACGGCATCGGTTTGCGCTCGAGTTGCGTGATGCCACTGGCGAACATGTAGGTCGCGCCGCTGTAGAGCAAGCCCGTCGCGGTAATGTTGACCGCCAGATCGGCGGGCCAGAGCGTGATCTGCAGGGTCAGTCCGGCCGCATAGCAGACGAAGGCCCCGGCGAAATACAGCAGTTGCGCGGGCCGTCCCATGAAGTGCCACCCGCCGGTCAGCAGCGCTGCGATCAGGAACGCCACGAGCGGATGGGCCAGTGCGAGAAGCGTATCGGCGGTGGACATGGGGAAGGGCGGGTGCGCGGGATTCCACTTTGGTCGGGGTGTGATTCTGAGTGTAGCCTTGAGGGAGTATCCCGGCTTGCGCCGGCAATCGGCGTTCCTGTCCACGAGCCAGCAGCGTTCTCAACGGAGGCATAAATGCTGCAGACGCACTCACGTCGCCAAGGCGACCAAGCTTCCGATGCGGCAATCTCCCACGACTCCCCGTACCACATGGTGCGCGGCCTGGAGCGTGGGTTGTTCGTTCTGCAAACGCTCAATCGGCTGGGAGAAGCCTCTTCGCAGCAGATCGCAGCCCAGGTCGGCCTTCCCCGTCCCACCGTGCACCGGTTGCTCGAGACCCTGCGTTTCCTGGGGTATGTCGACCGCGCCAAACTCCGGGACCTTTACCGGCTTACTTCCCTCGTCAACCAGTTGTCTGTCGGCTATCGCCGGGTCGACAAAGTGGTCGAGGCAGCCACGCCCGTGCTGAAGTCGCTGTCCGCGGAACTGGTATGGCCGGTCAATGTCGCCACCTATGAAGACGGGGCCATGGTACTCAGGGCAAACACCCATCGGGACAGCCCTCTTTCGTTGGTAGCCGCGCTGCCGGGTACGCGCGTACCCATGCTGAGTACCGCCGTCGGCCGCACGTACCTCGCATTCTGCGGCCAGGAGGAACGCCGCTGGATACTCGAGTTGCTTGAAGCAGACATTGCGGTTCGCTATCCGGCGGCAGCGGATCTGTCCTTGGTTTTTGCCCAGGTCCAGGATGCAGGCTATGCAGTTCAGGAGGCTGGCGGTTGCAAGCGCTCCGCTGCGCTGGCCGTGCCCATCATGACGCATGGGCAGGTCGCAGGATGCCTGAACATCATGTGGATACGCGCGGCGATCCGGCCCGAGGCGGCTACGGCCATGTTCCTGCAGCGGCTGCAGGCCGCGGCGGCCGAGATCGAGCGCAATCTCCTCCGCCTGCTCGGCTAGAAGCCCTCTGGCTGACGGGGTCCGCCGTGCCCCGCCGCCCGCGACGTTCAGTCTCTGAACAAGGGCGCCGTGCCTCTTTGTCCCCCCGTTCTTGGCTGATACGCTGGACCGACCATGTTCCCAGCGGCGCGGTTCGCGCGCCATTCATACGAGATGAGGAGACGGCGATGAGTGCATCATGGAGTCGGAAATTCGCATCAGGATCGGTTGCCGCTGTCCTGATTTTCTCGTGTACGTCCGTCTCGGCCGCCGACGCGGCCGACTCCTATCCCTCGCGGTCGATTCGCCTCTTGACCGCGAATTCGCCAGGTGGCTCCGCGGATCAGCTCCTCCGGAGCATCTCGGAAGTTCTCTCGAAAGAACTGGGTCGCTCCGCCGTGGTCGAGAACAAACCAGGCGCGGAAGGCCTGCTGGCGGGGGAGGCCTGTGCCCGGGCACAAGCGGACGGACATACGCTGTGCATGCTGGACCTCTTCAATTGGGCTCTGCTGCCCAGGATGCGGGCGGACCTTCCCTACCGGCCAAGCGATCTCGAGCCCGTCATGCTGCTCGCCTACATCCCCGCGGGCTTCTGGTCCCATCCCAGGCTCGCCGTGGACAACATGAAGGAACTGATCGCCCGTGCCCGAAGCCGGCCGGAAGAGGTCACGTTGGGAAGTTGGGGCAAGATGAGCACGCCCTACCTGTATGGGGAATTCTTCCGCCATACCGCCGGCGCGACATTCAACGTCATCTCGTACAAGTCGGTCACGCAGGCCTGGCAGGCCGTCGTGGCGGGAGAAGTGCAGAGCACGACGTACTCGATACTGGCCGGATTGCCCTACATGAAGAGCGGGAAGGTCAAGCTGCTTGCCATCAACACCGCGCAGCGTCTGCCGTCGCTGCCCGATATTCCCACTTTCGCCGAAGAGGGCATGCCCAGCGTGACGCAATGGCTGGCTCTGTTCGCGCCCCCCGGCACCCCGTCCGCCATCGTCGAGAAAATCAATGCGGCCCTGGCGCGGGGAGCCTATGCCGACCCGGCCGTCGCCGGCCGCATTTTCGCCCAGTTCAGCGTCTCCGATGTGGCGGGAGGTCCGTCCGCCGGTTTTCGGGCGTTCCTGAGCGATCAGCAGTCGCAGTTCGACAAGCTGCTGGAGGCGGCCAGGATCAAGCCGGAGTAGTCCTGCCTGCCGGTTCGTCCCCGAATCATTCCTTCTAGAAATATGCAAATGGAGATACAGATGAACAGCACCGATGATTCTTCGCTCACGCATCTCGACTACTGTCTGACCGGTCCGGGTACGGTCGGCGGCCGGTACATGCGGCGTTTCTGGCAACCCGTCTGCAGAAGCGAGGACTTGCCCGGAGAGCGGGCCCTGCCGATTCGGATACTTGGCGAATCGTTCACCTTGTATCGGGGGGAAGGCGGTACGCCCTATGTGGTCGGGCAACGCTGCCCGCACAGGGGGACGCAATTATCGGTAGGATGGGTCGAAGGAGAAACGATTCGCTGCCGCTATCATGGCTGGCGGTTCGACCATTCGGGGCAATGTGTCGAGATCCCCGCCAATTCCGCGGCTTTTGCCGCCAGCATGCGGATCCCGGGCTATCCGACGGTAGAGCGTCTGGGACTTGTCTTCGCTTATTTCGGCGAAGGCGACCCGCCCGATTTCCCCTATCCCGACTTCGTCGGCCATGGCATGGTTGAAACCCGCGTCCAGGAACTGGGGTGCAATTTCTTTCAGAGCTACGAGAACGACTGGGATCTCTATCATGCGGCCTGGACCCATCGTACCGGCGGGCTGCACATACCCGTCGATCCCGCGCGCATCACGTTCGAAGAAACCGCCTATGGCGTGGTCATGCGAAGCGTGCGCGAGACCGGGCTGTCTTCCACGTCCGTGTTGCTCCTGCCCGCCGCGATACGTCTGCCGGTGCCTACGCACAATGCGCTTGCGTACAGGAAAGCCGGTCCGGCATGGCGCGATACCTATCTTTTCCACGTGCCGACGGATGACGAAAACCACCTGGTATTCGTCACGCAAGAGGTGCGCATCAGCGACGACGAACTGCCGACATATCGCCGGCACTATGCCGACTACCTGGCCGAGCGCACAGCCATGCCTGTCAAGGAGTACGGGGAGCGCATCGTTTCTGGCGAGCTCTACCTGGCCGACGCGCTGAATCATCCCAATCTCGTCACCCTGGAAGACTACATTGCCCAGGTAGGGCAGGGCAGGATCGTCGATCGCTCGCAAGATCACTTGTCGCGCACCGACAAAGGGGTGATGCTGCTGCGGCAACTATGGCTGAGAGAGTTGCGCGCGCTCAAGGAAGGGAAACCCGTGAAGAATTGGGAACCCATGGGTGAAAGGCCCGACGCGGAAGCGGTCGAGGCGGTGTTGAGGCATGAGGGAACGGGGGTGCGCAAACCCATTGGGGTGTGAGCCGCACGGCAGGCCGGCGGCGCCCGGCACGACCGGAGCTTTGAGCGGCATGGATCCGTCCTCCGCCATGGAAGCCCCTCCTTGCGAAGGGTTTTCTTTTCAATATTCCATGGATTCAGAAAGAATCAACCATTGATCGTAGGTCGGGAGTCAAAAAAAGCAAGGTTATTTCCCGCTACCTGGAAGATACTATCGGTCGAATCCGTATCAGCATCACCACACTCAGGAGCGGCTCATGGGGCGGCAAGACGACAACAAATCCAAAGTGGCGATCATCGGCTCGGGCAATATCGGCACCGACCTGATGATCAAGATCATGCGCTATGGCAAGCACCTGCAAATGGGCGCCATGGTCGGCATCGACCCGAAATCGGACGGCCTGGCGCGCGCCGAGCGCCTGGGCGTGCCCATCACCGCGGGCGGCATCGACGGCCTGCTGGCCATGCCCAACTTCGACGAGATCCGCATCGCCTTCGACGCGACCTCGGCCGGCGCCCACAAGCGCCACAATGAACTGCTGCAGGCCAAGGGCGTGCAGGTCATCGACCTGACCCCCGCCGCCATCGGCCCCTACGTGATCCCGGCGATCAACATCGACGAGCACCTGGATTCGCCCAACATCAACATGGTCACCTGCGGCGGCCAGGCCACCATTCCCATGGTCAACGCCGTGTCGCGCGTGGCCAAGGTGCACTACGGCGAAATCATCGCGTCGATCTCCAGCAAGTCGGCCGGCCCCGGCACGCGCGCCAACATCGACGAATTCACCGAGACCACCTCCAAGGCCATCGAGGTGATCGGCGGCGCCGCGCGCGGCAAGGCCATCATCATCCTGAACCCGGCCGAGCCGCCGCTGATCATGCGCGACACCGTGTTCACGCTGTCGGAAATGGCCGACACCAAGGCCATCGAGCAAAGCATCGCCGACATGGTCGCCAAGGTGCAGAGCTACGTGCCGGGCTACCGCCTGAAGCAGCGCGTGCAGTTCGACGAGATCCCCGCGTCCGCGCCGCTGAACGTGCCGGGCCTGGGCAAGCTGTCCGGCCTGAAGACCTCGGTTTTCCTGGAAGTCGAGGGCGCCGCCCACTACCTGCCCGCCTACGCCGGCAACCTGGACATCATGACTTCCGCCGCGCTGGCGTGCGCCGAGCGCTTCGCGCAGACCCACCTGGTGGAAGCCGCCTGAGGACCGAATCATGAGCAACAAGAAACTCTACATCTCCGACGTCACGCTGCGCGACGGCAGCCACGCCATCCGCCACCAGTACAGCCTGGACAACGTGCGCCAGATCGCCAAGGCGCTCGACGACGCCAAGGTCGACAGCATCGAGGTCGCGCACGGCGACGGCCTGTCGGGCTCCAGCTTCAACTACGGCTTCGGCGCCCACACCGACCTGGAATGGATCTCGGCCGTGGCCGAAACCGTCACGCACGCCAAGGTCGCAACCCTGCTGCTGCCGGGCGTGGGCACCGTGCACGACCTGCGCAGCGCTTATGACGCCGGCGCCCGCATCGTGCGCGTGGCCACGCATTGCACCGAGGCCGACGTTTCCAAGCAGCACATCGAATACGCCCGCGAACTCGGCATGGACACCGTGGGCTTCCTGATGATGAGCCATATGAACACGCCCCAGAAGCTGGCCGAACAGGCCAAGCTGATGGAAAGCTACGGCGCCACCTGCATCTACGTGGTGGACTCGGGCGGCGCGCTCAACATGAACGACGTGCGCGACCGTTTCCGCGCGTTCAAGGACGTTCTCAAGCCCGAGACGAACACCGGCATCCACGCCCACCACAACCTGAGCCTGGGCGTGGCCAACTCCATCGTCGCCGTCGAAGAAGGCTGCGACCGCATCGACGCCAGCCTGGCCGGCATGGGCGCGGGCGCGGGCAACGCGCCGCTGGAAGTGTTCATCGCCGCCGCCGAGCGCCTGGGCTGGAACCACGGCTGCGACCTCTACACCCTGATGGACGCCGCCGACGACATCGTCCGTCCGCTGCAGGACCGCCCCGTGCGCGTCGACCGCGAGACGCTGGCGCTGGGCTACGCCGGCGTGTACTCCAGCTTCCTGCGCCACGCCGAAGCGGCCGCCTCCAAATACGACCTCAAGACCGTCGACATCCTGGTCGAACTGGGCCGCCGCAAGATGGTGGGCGGCCAGGAAGACATGATCGTCGACGTGGCGCTGGACTTGAAGAAGTAATCCGATTTCGCAGTAAGCACGTGGCGCCGCAAGGCGCATTTGCAGGCCCGGAGCATATTCATGCTTCGGGCTTTTTTTCGTACGCGCCGCACGGCATGCCAGAATCGATACGCGAGGCACGCGCCGGCCTGCTTCGCCAGCTTATCCAGCAATCGGTCCGATTGCTTGCGGATTTTTGTTCGAACACCTAAAATGAGATTAATTCTCATTTGATCTTTCCCCTTTTCGCCCTGATGCCCGCCCCGGATCTACCGCTTGCCGATGATTTGACCGGCCTGTACGCCGAGCACAGCACTTGGCTTCAGGGCTGGCTGCGCAGGCGCATCGGCGACACATTTACGGCGGCTGATGTGGCGCAGGACACTTTTCTAAGCCTGCTGGACCGTAAAACCGCGACCGGGGAGATCCGCGAGCCGCGACCGTTCCTGGCGACGGTCGCCAATCGGCTGCTTGCGCACCGGCATCGTCGGCAACTGCTCGAAACCGCCTATTTCGAGGCCATCGCGAGCCTGCCTGAAGAAGTGGCCCCTTCGCCAGAGACGCGACTTATCGCGGTCCAGAGCCTTCAGGAGATCGACCGCGTGCTTGATGGATTGCCTCCCAAGGTGCGGGAAGCTTTTCTGTTGGCACACTTGGCCGAACTGAGCTACGCCGATATCGCCAAGCGGCTGGGGGTCTCGGCCAGCTCGGTCAAGCAGTATCTCGCCAGGGCCAACCGCGAATGCCTGTTCGCAATGACGCTCTGACGCCGTGGCCACCCATAGCGACACGTTGACGCTGCCCAGCGGTCGGGTGATCAGCCGGGCCACTGCGGATGCTGCTGCAGATTGGCTCACCCTGCTGATGTCCGGTGAGGCTGATGAGGAGCAGCAAATACAGTGGAGTCAGTGGCGCCTGGCGCATGCCGACCATGAAGCTGCCTGGCAGCACGTCGAGTCCGTCACGGGTCGAATGAAATCCTTGGGGCCGAGTCCAGCGTACAGGGCTCTGTCATCCTATGGTGCGAGCGGCCGGCCGTCCTCCGTTGCTCGTCGACGGACTACGCAGGCACTCGTGTGGGGCGGTCTGGCCATCGGCGCCGGGCTTCTCGCTTCACGCACCGGTCCCTGGCAAGCCAATATGGCCGACTTCCGGAGCGCTACAGGCGAGCAGCGCAGCTTTGCATTGGAGGACGGCACGCAGCTCATGCTCAACACGGGCAGCGCGGTGAATCTTCGATTCGATGCCAGTGAGCGTCGCATCCTGCTGGTGGCGGGCGAAATCATGGTTGCTACTCGTCATGGGCCGGGTTCGTCCGCTGATTCCCGGCCGCTGCTGGTGCAGACTGCCGAAGGCACCATCCGCTCGCTGGGCACCCGTTTCACCGTACGCCAGCGCCCCGAACGCACCAGTGTGGCGGTTCTGGAGAGCGCCGTTGAGATCTCTTCCCAGGGGGCGCCAGGCAGCACGCGTGTGCTGCACGCTGGCGAGCAGACGCAGTTCAGCCGCGAGACGGTCGAGGCACCCGGCTCGACCGATGAACAGACGGACGCGTGGACGCGGGGCCAGCTCTTGGCTGACGAGCAACGCCTCGACGACTTCCTGGCCGAGTTGGATCGCTACCGGCCGGGCATGCTGCGCGTCGATCCGCGGATCGCGGGTCTGCGCCTGTCAGGCGTCTTCCCGTTGGCGGACACCGATCGCATCCTGGCCACACTGCCCAGCGTGCTGCCGGTACGCGTGCAGTGGCGTACCCGATACTGGGCGACGGTTGTACCTGCGGATCGGGGCCGCTGAAATTTTTTTGCGCATTGACTGCCCGATTGGCGTTCTCGCGGCACCTACCTCATGAGGGACCGGAATTTCCGGGGGTCCGATCAAGAGGAACGACATGTCGAATTTGCAACGCGGCCGCCATTGGGGGGGAGCGCATCCATCCCCTGTCGCGCTCGCCGTCCTGGCTCTGGCCCTGAGCTTTACGGCCGGCGCACCGTCTCTCGCGAGGGCGCAGGGCGCTGCGCAAGCGTCCGGTACGGCCGTCACCGACTTCCGCATACCCGCCGGGCCATTGGCCCCGGCGCTGCGCCAGCTGGCAAGCACGGCCAACATCATGTTGAGCTTCACGGCTGAGCAGAGCGAAGGCAAGCGCACGACCGGCGTGAACGGTCGTTATCCGGTCGCCGGCGCCTTGGGCTTGTTGCTGGCCGGGACCGGCCTTCGGGCCGTGCAATTGGACAACGGCGCATTCGTGCTGCGCGCCGACAGCACTCCCGCCGCCCCGCCGCCGGCTTCGGCTGCCGAAGCGCCCGCGGCCGGCACGCTGCCATTGATCACTGTGACCGGCACGGCTGCCGCCGACAGTACCACCGAGGGCACGCACTCGTACACCACGGGCAGCATGAGCACGGCCACCCGGCTCAACCTGTCGATGCGCGATACGCCGCAGGCCGTCACCGTCATCACCCGCGAGCGAATCCAGGACCAAGGCCTGGCGACGGTCAACGACGTGGTGCAGACCGCTCCCGGCCTGACCTTCCGGCGGTTCGGGCCGGAGCGCGCATCCTTCTATTCGCGCGGCATGTACGTAGACAACATCATGTACGACGGCCTGCCGGTGAGCCTGGACAGCTCCAACCTGTCGCAAGACCTGCTGGCCACCGACATGGCCATCTACGACCGCGTGGAGATTGTGCGTGGCGCCACCGGCCTGGCGCAGGGCGCGGGCAATCCGTCGGCCGCCATCAACCTGGTGCGCAAGCGACCGACCAAGGTTCCGCAAATTTCCGCCGGCGTGAGCGCCGGCAGTTGGGACCGCTATAGGGCAGAGCTGGACGCCTCCGGTCCGCTGTCGGAGGACGGCAGTCTGCGCGGTCGCACGGTGATTGCCACTCAGGACTACGGAAGCTACAAGCGCGGCGAAAGCAGCAACGGCCAGACGCTCTACGGGATTCTGGAAAAGGATCTGGATGCCTCCACCACGGTCACGCTCAGCGCGCTGCACCAGGAGAACCGGCTGCACGGCAACGGCTTCACCGGCCTTCCTGTGGCGAGCGACGGCAGCGATCTGAGACTGCCCCGGTCCACGTCCTACGCCAATGACTGGGAGCATTGGAACAAGACCACCGACTCCGCCTTCGTGGGGCTGGACCACCGGTTCGACAACGGTTGGCGCATGCACCTCTCGGCCTATTACGCGCAGGCCGATGTCGACATGCAGGGCCACTACATCAGTCACAGCGTCACCAACGGCAGCTACAGCCAGCTGGGTGCGCGCAACGCCCACCGGGAAAAGCAGAGCAGCGTAAATCTGTATGCCAACGGCCCCTTCGAACTGTTGGGCCGCAAGCACGAACTCGTACTGGGCGCCAGCTACCGCAACATCGATTTCGACGGCAACAGCCGCCAAGGCTTGGTACTCAACAGCAGCCTCGACCCGTACAACTTCGATCCCGGCGCCGTAGCCGACCCGAACATCCCTTTGCGCGACTGGATGGACGCGAAGATCACCCAGCAAAGCGTGTACGCCACGACGCGCCTGAATCTGGCCGACCGGCTGAAGCTGATACTGGGCGGGCGGGTGGACTGGTTCGACTACAACGACACCGTCAACACGTACCCGAACTTCGCCTCCAATACACCTTCCGTCAGCGCTCATAACCGCTACAGCGTCAACAATCATCTGACGAAGTACGCCGGGCTGGTCTACGACCTGAACGATCAGCATGCCATCTACGCGAGCTATACCGACATCTTCAAGCCCCAGAACTATCGGGATGCCAGCAACAAGCTGCTGGATCCGGTGGTGGGCCGCAACTACGAAATCGGCATCAAGGGCGAATACTTCGACGGCGCGCTGAATGCCTCGGCGGCCGTGTTCCGCATGGACCAGAAAAACCGCGCCTACCGCAGCGCCGACCAGACCCAGTGCGCCGACTACCCGACCGTCACCTGCTATTCGGCTGCCGGCGAGGTTCGAAGCCAGGGCATGGAGTTTGAGGTGCAGGGCGCCATCACGCCCAACTGGCAGGTGGGTGCCGGCTACACGGTGGCCATCGCGCGCTACCGCAAGGATGCGACCGCCAGCAACGTAGGCGCGCTCTTCGACACCGACACGCCACGGCACCTGTTCAAGCTGTCTACCATGTACCGGCTGTCCGGTGACCTGCAGGGCTGGCGCATCGGTGGCTCGGTCTATCGCCAGGGCTTCATCTACAACAAGGGCACCACGAGCGGCGTCCCCTTCAACATTACTCAAAGCGCTTACGTCGTGGTCGACCTGGTGGTGGGCTGGCAGGCCACACCAAAGCTGGACCTGCGGCTCAACATCAACAACGTATTCGACAAGAAGTACTACAACGCGCTGTCCGGCAGCGCGAGTTTCCCCAGCAACGTCTATGGCGAGCCGCGCAACGTGATGCTGTCGGCGCGCTACCGGTTTTGAAGCGCGGCGGCATGCGTGGCGCGCTGGTGGTGCTGCACCGCTGGTGCGGCCTGTTCATCGCCGGTTTCCTGTTCATCGCCGGCTTGACGGGCGCGGTGATCGCCTGGGACCACGAACTCGACGAGTGGGCCAATCCCCGACTGTTCCAGGCCGCCTCCGGTGCGACGGATACGCCGCTTGCGCCCCTGGAACTGGCGCGCCGCGCCGAGGCAGCCGATCCGCGCCTGCGGGTCAGCTTCCTGCCGCTGACGCTGGAGCCCGGGCACACGGCGATGCTGGGCGTGGCCGCGCGCATCGATCCCGCCACCGGCGCGCCATACGCCCTCGGCTTCAACCAGTTGGCGATGGACCCGGCCACCGGCGAGGCCCAGGGCCGCCGGCAATGGGGACGCATATCGCTGTCGCGCGAGAATCTGCTGCCCTTCCTCTATAAGCTGCACTACACCATGCACATTCCCAAAGGCTGGGGCATCGAATTCGGGGTGTGGCTGATGGGGGTTGTGTCGGCGGTGTGGATCGCCGACTGTTTTCTTGCGCTCTGGATTTCCTTTCCCAGTGCGCGCACCTGGCGCAAGTCGCTGAGCTTCCGGCTGCGCCAGGGCGGCGCCAAGCTCAATTTCGATATCCACCGCTCCGGCGGCGTGTGGGTATGGGGTTTGCTGCTGATGCTGGCCGTGACCTCGGTGTCGCTGAACCTGGGGACTCAGGTGATGCGGCCGCTGGTGTCGGTGCTCTCGCCGCTGACGCCCTCGCCATTCCAGTCGCGCCAGGGCAGCCGCGAGCGGGAACTGGCCGACCCGCTGCTGAGCCGGGAACAGGCCATCGCAGTGGCAGAGGCCGAGGGCCGCCGCCGCGGCTGGACCGCTCCCGCGGGATCCATCTTCTATGCCCAGCGCTTCGGCATCTATGGCGTGGCGTTCTTCACGCCCGACAACGACCGGGATGACGACGGCATGGGCAACGAGGTTCTCTACCTGGACGGGGACACGGGCGCGGTCGTCGGTGAAAAGGTGCCGGGTCAAGGCACCGCGGGCGACGTCTTCATGCAGGCCCAGCTGCCGCTTCACTCCGGCCGGCTGCTGGGCACGCCGGGGCGCGTACTGATGTCGTTCATGGGGGTGTTCGTCGCCGCGTTGAGCGTGACAGGCCTGGTGATATGGGTGCGCAAGCGCCGCGGCCGGATGGCGAACAAATTGCGCTCGCAAGCATTGCGCTGCCCGAAGTGAGGCCGGCGACGATGGGCGAACTCGATCGTTTCTATCAGGAGGAAAAATTGACGCGCGGCGGCAGAAGGCTCGGGAAAGCGCTGCGGAGCTAATGGATAAGCTCGGCGTGATGCTGAGGAGCCGGACAAGGGCCACGAAAAGCGGTTTTCCAAATTATCGATAACACCGATATTCATGAATTATCGGCAAAATCGATATTTTTTATTTTATCGATGTTGGCGATAAACTGATTTCATCGGTAATGGCGATGAAATCATGCCTAGAGTCTCTACACCTTCCCAAGTCGGCATCCTGCTGGCTGCCCGGCGCAAAGCCTTGGGACTGTCCCAGGCGGCGGTGGCATCCCGGCTGGGCATCAGCCAGAACCGCCTGTCGGAACTGGAATCCAGGCCGGAGAGCTTCACCCTCGACCGACTGCTGGCATTGGCCGGTTTGCTGGGCCTGGACCTGCTGCTGCAGGACAAGGCCGAGGCACCCGCGTCCAAGAGCGAGTGGTAGCCGTGGGCCGGCGCGCGCATGCCCGTGCTCTGGACGTATGGGCCAACGGCATCCGTGTTGGTCGATGGCGGGTATCGGCCCGGGGCGCAGACGAGTTTTCATACGATCCGGCGTGGGCGGCGTCGCCCTCGGGCCGTCCGCTGTCGCTCTCCCTGCCTATCCCGGTGGATCAGGAAGCGCTGAAAGGCGATTCGGTCCGCAATTTCTTCGACAACTTGCTGCCCGATAGCGACCGGATACGGCAGCGCCTTCAGGCACGCTTTCGCACGCGCGGCACGGACGCCTTCGAATTGCTGGAAGCCATCGGCAGGGATTGTGTGGGCGCGGTCCAATTGTTGCCGGAAGGGGCGCTGCCGCCGGACATTCGCCGCATCGAGGCCGAGCCGTTGGACGAGGCCGGCATCGAACGTATCCTGCAGGGAACCGTGGCGGCGCCCGAGGCGCTCGGCCAATCCGACGGAAATGAAGACTTCAGGATCTCGATCGCCGGCGCACAGGAAAAAACCGCACTGCTCTGGCACGAGGGCCGCTGGTGCCATCCGCTGGGCGCTACCCCCACGACGCATATCTTCAAGCTGCCGCTGGGATTGGTGGGGAATCGCCAGGCGGACATGCGCACTTCGGTGGAAAACGAATGGCTGTGCATCGAATTGCTGCGGGCTTTCGGCTTGCCGGTGGCCCAGTGTCAGATCGCCCGGTTCGGCAGCCAGAAAGTGCTGATCGTCGAGCGTTTCGATCGCCGCCTTGCCCAAGACGGTTACTGGCTGCGCCTGCCGCAGGAGGATTTCTGCCAGGCGCTGGGCGTCGGGCCCGATGCGAAGTATGAGGCGGACGGCGGGCCGGGATTGACGGAGATCGCCGCAATCCTGGCGGGTTCCGAGACGCGCGAGGCGGACCTGCGCACGCTCTTGCAGGCCCAACTGCTGTTCTGGCTGCTGGCCGCCACCGATGGGCACGCCAAGAACTTCTCCATCCATCTGCTGCCGCAAGGCCGGTATCGGCTGACGCCTTTGTACGACGTGTTGTCGGCATGGCCGATCATCGGCAAGGGGGCCAGCCAGCTGGACTACAAGAAGCTGAAGCTGGCCATGGCTCTGCGGGGCAAGAGCAAGCACTACAAGCTGGCGGAAATACAGCGGCGTCATTTCGACAGTACCGCGCGCGAGTGCGGCTATGGGGCGGATATGGAAGAGCTGCTCGAGGAGACCTTGGCGCGGGTCGAAGGCGCGATCGAGGAAACCGGAGGACGACTGCCGGCGGAGTTTCCGGAAGACGTGTTCGCGGCGATTGCCGCAGGTATGCGGACGTCAGCGGAAAAGCTGAGGAGTGCGGCGCGCTGAAAGGGCGCGCCAGCGATCGCGCCGGAAGAACCTCAGAGTAAAGCCGGATCGAGCGCCGCGGGCCGCTCGCCGGCGGACAGGTCGCGCGCCATGGCGAAGTCGGCGAAGTCGAAGCCGGGGCCGACGGTGCAGCCTACCAAAGCATAGTCGCCCAGCGGGCGTGCGGCCTGCCAGGCATCGGCTGGAACGACCCGCGCGGGCAATGCCCCGGGGTGGGCATCGCCGATGGGGCCGAGCAGCCAGGCCTCGGCCTGCGCGGCGCCCGGCAGCAGCACATGCAGGGCAACGGGAGCGCCCTCGTAGTGGTGCCACGCCTCGTCCGCATGCGCCACGCGATGCCAGCAACTGGTCGCGCCGCGCGGCAGCAGGAAGAAGATGGAGGTGAGCGCGCTGCGCGCCAGGCCGTCGGGCTGGCGCAGCACTTGCCGCCCGGAGCGGAAGACCTCGCCGTAATAGCCGCCCTCGGGGTGGGGCTGCAGGCCGAGCTGGGTGATCAACGCTTGGGCGCGCGGGTGCATGTTCGGCTTCTCGTGAAGAAGTGAAGCCCGTAGCTTACCGCTCGGGCGTCGTGCGCACATGATGGCGCATCTGGAAAAACCAGCCTGGGTTGCTGCAGTCCCGTTGCGCGCAGCGGCAATCCCCGGCGGTAGATCCATGATGAACGCCGGCTGATACGCAGCGTTCATTTTCTGGCGAGCTCGCGCGCCGCCTGCTGAAGCATGGTCCGCAGCCAGCGATGCCCCGGATCCTTCTGGCTGCGTTCATGCCAGTAAGCGGCGTAGCGGATGCGCGGAAGGCGCAGGGGGACTTCCAGGAGCTGGAGCGGGTACTGGGCGGCGAATGCCCGGGCGAGCATGCGCGGCAGGGTCGCCAGCATGTCGGTGCGGGACACGATGGCGGGTATGGTCAGGAAGTTCTGCACCAGGAAAGGCCGTTCGAACTTCCGGCCTTCCCGGGCCAAGGCTTCGTCCAGCACGACGGCCGTGGTCGGCCTGCCCGTGCCCAGCGGACGCACGTGCGGGCATCCCAGAAAATCGTCCACCGTGAGGCTGTCTTGAATCGAAGGATGGGCGCGGCTCGCCAGGCAAACGACCTGATCCTGGAACAGGGGCATGGACCGCAGGGTCGGCGTAGGCGCCAGCAGCCAGGCGATGCGCAGGTCCAGGTCGCCCGTTTCCAGTTGCTCGATGGCCCGGGCCGGCTGGGGAGGGCGTACTTCGATGCGGATGTCGGGCGACTCCCGGCGCAGGCGCTCCAGCAGCGGAGGCATCAGCATGTGCTCGGCATACTCGGGGATGGTCACGACGAAACGCCGGCGCGAGGTGGCGGGATCGAAGTGGTCGGCCGGCGAGATCATTCGGTCGTATTCGGCGAGGATCTGCCGCGCGGATCGCTCCAGTTCGCGTGCCCGGTCGGTGGGCACCATGCCGCCGCGCGTGCGGACGAGCAAGGGGTCGTTGAAGTGCTCGCGCAGCTTGCCGAGGGTCTGGCTCAACGCCGGCTGGCCTATTCCCAGGAGGTTTGCCGCGCGGGTCACGTTTTTCTCGGTGACCAGGACGAGCAGGGCGCGCAGCAGCCGGAAATCCATATTATCCATGGACGGTGATTTTAGAGATTAGCGGTTGCCTATGGCAATGGGCCAGTGTGCTGGAGTCTAATCCGGTCGTGATCAACGACTTTCCGGCGACCATGTATCGGACGTTCCAGCAGGCGCAGCAGACACTGGCAGGGCAACGCTCCGGCGATCCCCTGGCCATGTCCATCGAGGATGCCAGGCAGCAGCAGTCGCGCTATTTCCAGGCGCTGAACCGCCTGGTTCCGGACGTGGCCCGGTCGGACGACCACACCGTGTCCGGACCGCATGGGGACATCCCGGTGCGGCTGGTGTCCGCCCGGGTCCAGGAAAACCTGCCGTGCCTGGTTTTTCTGCGGGGAGCGGGCTTCTGGGCCGGCGGCATCGACTCGCACCTGGGCACCATTCACCGCCTGGCCGTCCTGACCGGCTGCGCGATCGCGGCCATCGACTATCGCAGGACGCCGGAACACTGCTATCCCGTCCAGCAGGAGGAAGTGCTGTGCGTGCTGGCATGGCTGGGCCGCCACGGCGCGGAACTGGGGCTGCGGGCGGGCGCATGGGCATTCTTCGGCGAGTCCGCCGGCGCGACGCTGGCGCTTTCGGCCACGCTCGCGCTGCGCGACCAGGGGCAAATGCTGCCGGCCGGCCTCGTGCTGTTCTATCCGAATTGCGGCGGACCCAAGGCCGGGGCCAGGCCCTATTCACTATGGGTCTGGCGCAGCTATCTCGGCGGCGCGGATCCCGAGGCCGTGCCGGGTCCGGTCCCGCTGCGCCAGGATTTGCGGGGACTGCCTTCCGTGTGGCTGGGCTGCGGCGAGGAGGATCCTCTCCTGGCCGATGCCCAGGCGCTCGCCGCGCGCCTGGAGTCCGCGGAGGTGCCTTGCCGGCTCGTGCAATTTCCGGGCATGCCGCACGCATTCGTCATGCATGCGGCCGCGCTGTGGCCGGCGCGCCTTGCCCTGGAGCAGGCGGCGGCGCAAGTGCGGCGCCTGTTCGATTCACCTTCTACGGAAACTTCTCCATCATGAAGCGATACACCCCTACGCAGGAAGAGATGCAAAACCGCATCGCCAGGTTCAAGGACCTGGTCTCCACCAAGGCGCGCATCCAGGAAAAACTGGGCCTGCCTCAAGAGGTCATGGAAATGATCACGGCCAAGGCCACGTTCAACGTTATGTCCCCCGGTCCGCTGCCCGGGCAGATTTCGCCCAAGCCGGCCGTCGAGGGCGGCGACGCCGGCGTCTTCCGGCTGGGCATCGTCACCTGCCCGCCCGGGCAGGGGCCGGGGCTGCACGTGCACTATCACACCCAAGAGACCTTCATGTGCCTGACCGGCCGATGGCTGATCCAGTGGGGCGACCATGGGGAGGAAAGCACGGTGCTGGAGCACCTGGACCTGATCGCGGTGCCGTCCGGCGTCACGCGCCGCTTCGAGAATGCATCGGACCAGGATGCGCACCTGCTCGTGATCGTGCAGGGCGAACGCGACCGGTTCGACGACATCGACCGCGATCCCGCCACGGCGGAGAAGATCGCGTCCCGCTTCGGGCCCGAGACCGTGTCCCGGCTGGAGGCGGCCGGCTGGAAGTTCACGATAGGCAAGGAGACGGCCGATGAACATGCCGGAAGCTGACATGGCCTCCTTCGATCCGGATGCGCTGGACCCCAAGCAGCAGTACAAGCTGATGAGCGGCACCATCATCCCGCGTCCCATCGCGCTGGTGACGACGCTGGGCGCCGACGGCGTGGCCAATGCGGCGCCCTTCAGCCTGTTCAACATGATCGGCGTCGATCCGCCCATGCTGATGTTCTCCCTGACGCCGCGCGCCGGGGAGGTCAAGGACACCGGCCGGAACCTCGAGCGCGTGCCGGAGTTCGTCGTCCATATCGTGGACGAGGGCGTGAAGGAGAAGATGAACGTCTGTTCGGCGGATTTTCCGCCGGACACCAGCGAGATCGACTTCGCCGGGCTGCGCACCGCGCCGTCGGTCAAGGTGCGCCCGCCCCGGCTGGTGGAGTGCCCGGCCCAGTTCGAGTGCCGGCTGATCGACATCATCGAAGTGGGCCGCCGGCCCAACCGTCTCGTGATCGGCGAGGTGGTCATGATGCATTACCGCCAAGGCATCGTGGATCCGGCCAGGTTCTACGTTGATGCCGCGCGGCTGGCCCCGATCGGCCGGCTGGAAGGCGCCGGCATGTACACACGCGTGACCGACCGGTTCCAGATGGGGCGCCCCGACATCCCCGGCGTGCCCGCCACCAGCGGTTGACCGGCCGCCATACGAAGAAAGGAGACAACATGAAGATCCCGAATTGCCTGCGCGGCATCGCGTTCGCCGTCGGCGCGGCCGCGGCCCTGTGTACATCCGCGATGGCGCAGACCTTTCCGGCCAGGCCGGTCAAGCTCGTGGTGCCCTATACGCCGGGCGGCGCGGCGGACATCCTGGGCCGCGTCGTCGCAGACGGCCTCGGACGCCGGCTCGGCCAGCCTGTCGTCGTCGAGAACAAGCCCGGCGCCGGCGGCGCCATCGCCGCCAAGTACGTGGCCGACTCGCCGCCGGATGGCTACACCATGCTGCTGGGCGGCACCACTCCCTTGGTGCTCTATCCCTTGCTTTACGATCGCCAGGTCTATGACGCCCGCAAGGACTTCACCGGCGTCGGCATGCTGGCCTATTCGCCGCTGGTGCTGGTGGTGAACGCCCAGTCGCCGGTCCGTTCGGTGGACGAATTCGTCAAAGCGTCCCGCACAGGTTCGCTGGCCTACGGTTCGGCAGGCAACGGCACCGCCATGAACATTGCCGGGGAGCTGTTCAAGGCCCGCGCGAGCGCGGACCTCATGCACGTGCCCTACAAGGGCAGCCCGCCCGCGCTGAACGCGTTGATAGCCGGCGACATCGCCTCGGTGTTCGACCTGGTTGCCTCGGCCAAGCCCTTCATCGCCGCTGGCAGGCTGAGGCCGCTGGCGGTGCTGAGCGGCCAGCGCAGCGGCATCTTGCCGGAGGTTCCCACCTTGCGGGAACTGGGCTACAAAGACTTCGACTTTTCCGTGCGCTATGCGCTGATCGTGCCTGGCGCGACGCCTTCCGGCGTCGTTCGGCGCCTGAACGACGAACTCAATGCCGTCCTGCGCGAGCCCGCCGTGTCCAGCCAACTGGGTGCGCTGGCCTTGGATGTCATGCCCGGGCCGCCGGAGGCCGTCATGGATTTCGCAAGAAACGAGATCGAGCGGCTGGCGCCGGTGATCAAGGCGAGCGGAGTGCGCCTGGATTGAACGCGGAAGGCGCCTGTCGCATCGCCCTGCGCCGACGCGCTTCCGGCTATTCCCCGTCCCCCTCGGCCGGCCCGTAGTACTGGACCCCGATCCGGATCGGCGCGCGGCCGGTGGCTTTGCGGTGCAGATTGGTGTCGCGCAAGGAGTATGCGCAGCCGCAATACTCCTGCTGATAGAACGCCTCGCGCTTGCTGATTTCAATCATGCGCGCCGAACCGCCGCCCTTGCGCCAGTTGTAGTCCCAATAGGCCAGGCCGGGATAGCGCGCCGCCGCGCGTGCGCCGCAGTCGTTGATCTGCTGCATGTTCTTCCAGCGCGAAATGCCCAGCGAACTGGTTATCACGGGAAAGCCGTGCTCATGCGCGTAGAGCGCGGTGCGCTCGAAACGCATGTCGAAGCACATGGTGCAGCGTATGCCGCGCTCCGGTTCATTCTCCATGCCGCGCGCGCGGGCGAACCAGTTGTCGCGGTCGTAGTCGGCGTCGATGAAGGGGATGCCGGATTTCTCCGCAAAACGAATGTTTTCATCCTTGCGAAGGTCGTATTCCTTGCGCGGATGAATATTCGGGTTGTAGAAGAAGATCGTGTAGTCGACGCCCGACGCGAGCATCGCCTCCATGACTTCGCCCGAGCAGGGGGCGCAGCACGAGTGCAGCAGCACCTTGTTCTGGCCGTCGGGCAGCGGCAGCGGTGCGTGCGTCGGAGTCGTCGGCATGGCCTGTCCTGTCCTCAGGCGTCGCCCCAGACTTCGCGCGCCGTATCCAGGACCAGCTTGAGCTTGTCGCGCTGGGCCGCCACCGCGATGTCGTTGCCGTGCACCGTGCTGGCGAAGCCGCACTGCGGCGACAGGGCGAGCTGTTCGAGGGGGGCGTAGCGGGCAGCCTCGTCGATGCGGCGCTTGAGGTCGTCCTTGGTTTCCAGCTCGCCGAACTTGGTGCTGACCAGGCCCAGCACCGCGATCTTGCCCTTGGGCAGGAAGCGCAGCGGGCGGAAGTCGCCGCTGCGGTCGTCGTCGTATTCGAGGAAGTAGGCGTCGAGGTCCATTTCGGCCAGCAGCGCCTCGGCCACCGGTTCGTAGCCGCCGCTGGCGGCGAAGGTGCTCTTGAAGTTGCCGCGGCACAGATGGATGGCGAGCACCATGCCTTCCGGCTTGTAGGCCGCCACCTTGTTGATGAAACGGGCGTAGCGGTGCGGCAGTTCGTCGGGATCGTCGCCCCGGCTGGTCGCCGCGGCGCGCATTCTGGCGTCGCAGAGATAGGCCAGGTTGGTGTCGTCGAGCTGCACGTAGCGGCAGCCCGCCGCCGCCAGCGATTTCAGTTCGTCGCCGTAGGCGCGGGCGACGTCGTCGTAGAAGTCGGGCTCCAGCTCGGGGTAGTGCTGGGCGCTGATGCCGGCACGGCCGCCGCGGAAGTGCAGCATGGTGGGCGAGGGTATGGCGACCTTGCCGACGCTGCCGGGGGCCAGCTGGCTTTGCAGATATTCGAAGTCGGCGCGCTGGATGTCGGCGACGTGGCGGACCTTGTCCACGACCGTGATGACGGGCGGGGCCAGTTCGGCCTTGCCGTCGGGGCGCTGGACGGCCACCGGTTCGCCGCTGGAGACGCCGCCGAGCTGGCGCAGGAAGTCGACGTGGAAGTAGGTGCGGCGGAATTCGCCGTCGGTGATGCTCTTCAGGCCGACGTCTTCCTGGAATTTGACGATTTCGGCGATGGCGCGGTCTTCGACGCGCCGCAGTTCCTCGGCCGTGATCTCGCCCTTGGCGCGGCGCTCGCGCGCGTCGAGCAGGTAGGCGGGGCGCAGGAAGCTGCCGACGTGGTCGGCACGGAACGGGGGATTCAGGGGCAGGCTCATTTCATGCTTGGAAAAAATCGCGACAATGCGCGCAATCTTCCATTATCGGCAGCCGGCCCCGTGGTGACTACTGATTAGACTTCATGAATCCATTAGCGGTGTTCATGCATCGCGCCCGCCGCCCGAGCGGCAGTCGGCAGGCGCGAGGCTCTTACGCCGCCTGGCCGCGCAGCGTCCTGGCGGCCGCGACCATGTTGGCCAGCGCCGGAATGACTTCCTCCCACTGGCGGGTCTTCAGGCCGCAGTCGGGGTTCACCCACAGGCGCTGCGCCGGTACGCGCTCGGCGGCCTTCTGCATCAACTGCACGATGTGCGCCTCGGTCGGGATGTTGGGCGAGTGGATGTCGTACACGCCCGGTCCGATCTCGTTCGGGTACTTGAAGTCGTCGAAGGCGTCGAGCAGCTCCATGTCCGAGCGCGAAGTCTCGATGGTGATCACGTCGGCATCCATGTCGGCGATGGACTGGATGATGTCGTTGAACTCCGAATAGCACATGTGCGTGTGGATCTGCGTTTCGTCGCGCACGCCGTTGGCGGTGATGCGGAACGATTCGATCGCCCAGTCGAGATACTCCTGCCATTGCGCGCGGCGCAGCGGCAGGCCTTCGCGCAGCGCGGCCTCGTCGATCTGGATCACGCTGATGCCGGCGCGTTCCAGGTCCAGCACTTCTTCGCGGATCGCCAGCGCCAGTTGATGGCACGACACCGAGCGCGGCTGGTCGTCGCGCACGAAAGACCAGTTGAGGATGGTGACCGGGCCGGTCAGCATGCCCTTCATGGGCTTGCCGGTGAGCGACTGCGCGTACTCGATCCACTCGACCGTCATGGCCTTCGGGCGGCTGATGTCGCCGAACAGGATGGGCGGCTTCACGCAGCGCGAGCCGTAGGACTGCACCCAGCCGAACTGGCTGAAGGCATAGCCGTCCAGCTGTTCGCCGAAGTATTCGACCATGTCGTTGCGCTCGGCCTCGCCGTGCACCAGCACGTCCAGCCCCAGCGCTTCCTGTTCGCGTACGCTGCGCGCGATCTCGGCGCGCATCGCCGCCCGGTAGCCGGCCTCGTCCAGCTCGCCCGCCTTGTACTGGCTGCGGGCGCGGCGGATGTCGGCGGTCTGCGGGAACGAGCCGATGGTGGTGGTGGGGAATGCCGGCAGCTTCAGCAGTTCGGCCTGCTTGGCGGCGCGGACCGCGTAGGGTTGCTGGCGCCGGCCTAGGGCGGCGGTGACGGCCTGCACGGCTGCCTTGACCGCCGGGTCGTTCACGCGCGGCGAGGCGCAGCGGGCCTGGATGGCGGCGCGGTTGGCCGACAGTTCGGCCTGGACGGCGTCTCGGCCGTTGCGCAGCGCCTGCGCCAGCACGTTCAGTTCATCGAGCTTTTGCAGCGCGAAGGCGAGCCACGACTTCACTTCGGCGTCGAGCTTCTGTTCGCTGGCCAGGTCCACCGGCACGTGCAGCAGCGAGCACGAGGGGGCGATCCACAGGCGCTCGCCCAGTTGCCGGGCGACGGGCTCGAGCCAGTCCAGCACGCCGTTCAGGTCGGTCTTCCAGATGTTGCGGCCGTTGATCACGCCCAGCGACACGACGCGGTCGGCCGGCAGCTGCGCGACCAGGGCATCGACTTCCTCGCGCGCGTTGACGGCGTCCAGGTGCACGCCCTGCACCGGCAGTTCGCAAACCAGCGGCAGGTTCTCCTGCAATTGGCCGAAGTAGGTGGCCAGCAGCAGCTTGGCCGGCCCGCCGGCCAGGGCGGCATACGCGCTGCGCAGCGCCTCGCGCCATTCCGGCGCGAGTTCGGTGATGAGCACGGGTTCGTCGATCTGCACCCATTCCGCGCCCTGTTCGGCCAGCGTGGCCAGCAGTTGCGCGTAGGCCGGCAGCAGGCGCGGCAGCAGCGCGAGCTTGTCGGAGTCGTCCTTGGACTTGCCTATCCACAGGTAGGTGACCGGGCCGACCAGTACCGGCTTGGCCTTCACGCCCTGGGCGCGGGCTTCGGCCAGTTGCTCGACGTAGCGCGACGCGTCCAGCGTGAACGTCGTGTCGGCGGTGAACTCGGGGACGATGTAGTGGTAGTTGGTGTCGAACCACTTGGTCATCTCGCCGGCGGCCACGCCGCCGCAGCATGCGGCGTGTTCGTCCGCGCCCCGGGCCGAGCGGCCGCGGGCGACGCGGAAATAATTGTCGAGCGGATCGCCGTGGAAGCCTTGCACGCGCGCCGGCAGGTTGCCCAGCGTGAAGCTGATGTCCAGCACCTGGTCGTAGAACGAGAAATCGCCGACCGGCACGAGATCCAGGTTCTGCTGGCTGGCCCAGTTGCGCGCGCGCAGCTGCGCGCCCAGCGCCTTGAGTTCGCCGAGCGAGGATTCGCCTTTCCAGTAGCGTTCGAGACCGAACTTGAGTTCGCGCTTCGCGCCGATGCGCGGGAAGCCTAGGTTGTGGGTCGTGGCCATGGGTGCCGCCATTCAAAAAGAAACAGGAATGGCCACGATGATAGAGAGGTCGATCAATGAAATAAAATGGTCTTATTTCATTGTTCCATTAGATTGGTTCATACAAAGCAGGGAGTGCCGCACCATGCTCGAACGCATACACCTGGTCATCATCCGCGAAGTCCATCGCCAGGGATCGCTGACCGCGGCCGCCGGCGCGCTCTATCTCACCCAGTCGGCGCTGAGCCACACGGTCAAGAAGATCGAACAGCAGCTGGGCACGCCCATCTGGGACCGCGAGGGGCGCAGCCTGCGATTGACCCAGGCCGGGCAGTACCTGCTGTCGCTGGCGGAACGGCTGCTGCCGCAGTTCGAGCATGCCGAGGCGCGCATGAAGCAGTATGCCGAGGGCGAACGCGGCACTTTGCGCATAGGCATGGAGTGCCACCCGTGCTACCAGTGGCTGCTCAAGGTCGTGTCGCCCTACCTGGAGCGCTGGCCCGACGTGGACGTGGACGTCAAGCAGCGGTTCCAGTTCGGCGGCATCGGCGCGCTGTTCGGCTACGACATCGACGTGCTCGTCACGCCGGATCCCCTCAAGCGTCCGGGCCTGCGCTTCGACCCGGTGTTCGACTACGAGCAGGTGCTGGTCGTGGCCGAAGGCCATCCCCTGGCCGGCGCGCGCTACGTCGAGCCGGAGCAGTTGCTGGACGAAACTCTCATCACCTATCCGGTCGAGACCGACCGCCTCGACATCTACAACCAGTTCCTGCGTCCCGCGGGCGTGGCGCCGCGCCGGCACAAGACCATCGAGACGACCGACATCATCCTGCAGATGGTGGCCAGCAACCGCGGGGTGGCGGCGCTGCCGCGCTGGCTCGCCGAGGAATACGCCGACCGTCTGCCCGTGGCCAGCGTCAAGCTCGGCAAGGACGGCATCGCCAAGCAGATCTTCCTGGGCACGCGGGAGGCGGATGCGTCGGTCGATTATCTGGCGTCGTTCGTCGCGTTCGCGCGGGACGGGAACGTGCCGAGCCCGCGCCTGCGGGGTTGAGGCGCAGGCAGCCCCCCGCCGCCTGCAATCTCTCCTTCCCGATGGCTACGGCTGGGAGGCCTTGCCTTCCAGCATGATCAGCCGCGCCTCGAGCGCGATCATCTGCGCTTCCAGCGCGTCCACCTTCGCCCGGGTCCGGGCCAGCAGCTCGGTCTGGATATCGAATTCCTCGCGGGTGATCAGATCCAGCCTGGTGAAGGTCTGTCCCAGGAAGCCTTTGACGTTGCGCTCGATATCGGCCGCCGGGCTGCGGGCGATCAGGTCGGAGATGTTTTTCTGCAGGTCTTCGAACCAGTCGTTGCGGTTGATCATGACGTGTTTCCTTGAAAGCGGCTGCCGTCCTCCAGTGTAGTCCGAGCCGCAAGCGTGCGCGCGCCGCGAGATGGTGCGCGCGCACCGCTTCCCGCACCGAAGTGGGGCCTGGAGGCAGGCCATTGGTGCGCCACGAGGCATTCCGGCCTGGCACGGGAAATGCTCGGTAACAACCGGCAGCCTGTGTATAGGCATTCGGCTCCGCGCCAAGACCCGGCGCGCCCTTCGCGCGCTGGCGGACAACCTCGTATCGGACATGCATCATGAAAAAGACTTTGCTTGCGACTGCCCTGGCTATGTGTGCGAGCTCGACGGCTTTCGCCGCCGACCCGGAACCCGACTACACGTTCAGCGGGAACGCCGGCCTGTTCAGCGACTACCGGTTCCGCGGCTTCAGCCAGACCAATCTGAAGCCGGCTTTCCAGGGCGGCTTCGACTTCGCCCACAAGTCCGGCTTCTACCTGGGCAACTGGAACTCCAACGTCGATAGCGGCCTGTTCAGCGGCGGCAGCCTCGAGATGGATTTCTACGGCGGCTACAAGTTCAATTACGAGGATTTCTCCTTCGACGTGGGCGGCCTGTACTACTACTACCCCGGTTCCAAGCTGAACGGCAGCACCATCGACAACTTCGAGCTGTACGGCGCCGTCGGCTACGGTCCGTTCACCCTGAAGTATTCGCACGGCATGACCGACTTCTTCGGCGCGCCCGACAGCAAGAACAACTTCTACCTGGACCTGGGCGCGGCCTTCGACCTGGGCGACGGCTGGGGCGCCAACGGCCACGTCGGCTACCAGAAGCTCAAGAACGACGCCACGGGCCTGAATCACTACGTCGATTACAAGGTCGGCGTGACCAAGGACCTGGATGGCTGGATCGTCGGCCTGTCGCTGGTCACCACCAGCAAGAAGGACTGGATCGTCACCAACCGGGGCAAGAATGCCGGCCGTTTCGGCGGCGTGCTGAGCTTGAGCAAAGCATTCTGACGGCGGCGGCACGGCCGCCCGTCAGCCATTTCGATTCAACGACATGAGGGGTTCATCATGAAACTCATCACCGCCATCATCAAGCCGTTCAAGCTCGACGAGGTGCGCGAAGCCCTCTCCGGCATCGGCGTCCAGGGCATCACCGTTACCGAGATCAAAGGCTTCGGCCGCCAGAAAGGGCACACGGAGCTCTACCGGGGCGCCGAGTACGTGGTCGATTTCCTGCCCAAGGTCAAGGTGGAGATCGCGCTGGAAGACGACCTGGTCGAGCGCGTGGTCGAAGCCATCGAGGAGTCGGCGCGCACCGGCAAGATCGGCGACGGCAAGATCTTCGTATTCCCGCTCGAACAAGTCATTCGCATCCGGACCGGCGAAACCGGCAAAGACGCCCTCTGATAGGACGGTTCAAATGAAAAACGAATATTCCTCCATGATCAAGGCGCTCGGCGCTGGCGCGGCGCTGGCCGCGTTCGCCGGCCCCGCGCTGGCGGAAGAGGCACCCGCCCTGGTGGGCGCCGACGTAGCCTGGCTGAGCACCTCCACCATCCTGGTGCTGTTGATGGTCGTTCCCGGCCTGGCGCTGTTCTACGGCGGCCTGGTGCGCAGCAAGAACATGCTGTCGGTGCTGATGCAGGTCATGGTCACGTTTTCGCTGATCGTGGTGCTGTGGTTCGTCTACGGCTATTCGCTCGCCTTCACCGACGGCAACGCCTTCTTCGGCGGGCTGGACCGCCTGTTCCTGAAGGGCCTGTTCGATGCCGAGACGGGCGAGTTCCCGCTCTCGGGCACGGTGCCGGAGATGAGCTTCGCCGCCTTCCAGGCCACCTTCGCCGGCATCACTTGCGCGCTGATCGTCGGCGCCTTCGCCGAACGCGCCCGCTTCTCGGCCGTGCTGCTGTTCATGGTGCTGTGGTTCACCTTCGCCTACATTCCCATCGCCCATATGGTGTGGTTCGGCGGCGAAACCCAGGGTTTCCTGTTCGCACGCGGCGCGCTGGACTTCGCCGGCGGCACGGTGGTGCACATCAACGCCGGCGTGGCGGGCCTGGTGGGCGCGTACGTGATCGGCAAGCGCATCGGCTTCGGCAAGGAAGCGCTGTCGCCGCACAACCTGCCGATGACCATGATCGGCGCGTCGCTGCTGTGGGTGGGCTGGTTCGGCTTCAACGCCGGCTCGGCGCTGACCGCCGGCAACGTCGCCGCCCTGGCCTTCATGAACACCCTGGTCGCCACCGCCGCCGCGGTGCTGGCGTGGATCTTCACGGAATGGGCCGTCAAGGGCCGTCCCTCGATGCTGGGCGCCGCTTCGGGCGCCGTCGCCGGCCTGGTGGGCATCACCCCGGCGGCCGGCGTGGTCGGTCCCGTCGGCGCGCTCATCATCGGCCTGATCGCCGGCGTGATCTGCGTGTGGGGCGTCACCGGCCTGAAGCGCATGCTGAAGGTCGACGACTCGCTGGACGTGTTCGGCGTCCACGGCGTGGGCGGCATCGTCGGCGCGCTGCTGACCGGCGTCTTCAACGCCAAGGTCCTGGGCGGCCCGGGCGTGGACGGCATGACCATCCTGTCCCAGCTGTGGGTGCAGGTCGAGGCCGTGGTCATCACCATCGTATGGACCACCATCGTCGCCCTGATCGCCTACAAGATCGCCGACGCGCTGCTGGGCCTGCGGGTGTCCGAGGAAGACGAGCGCGAAGGCCTGGACATCACCAGCCACGGTGAAAGCGCCTATCATTCGTAGACCCCGGAGTTTCCCTAGAGTCGGTGGAAAGCGCTTGTGGTTCTTCGTCGAGTCTGTATACAGTCTGTATCCAGAGTTCGCGGCAAGACGGAGACGATGAGCGATTCCCGCTTTTACCGACCAGGCTGTCCGGCCGGTCGGGTTCATGCATTCTGTATCCCGGCCGTCGGCCGTGGCATGCGGCCATGAGCACCGACCGTTTCAACAGCCTGCGGTCCACGGAGGCCAGGACCAAGCCGGGCGGCGCTCAGACCACCGCCGCTGAACTGGGCCTGCGCGAACTGATCCTCTCCGGCGAACTGACGCCGGGCAACCGGCTGTCAGAGCCCAGCGTGGCCGACCGGCTGGGCATTTCCCGCACCCCCATCCGCGCCGCCATGGCTCGCCTGGAAGATGAAGGCCTGCTCGAGCTCATTCCCTCGGGAGGCTACGCGGTCAAGGCGTTCACCGAGGCGGAGATCCGCGATTCGGTCGAGGTGCGCGGCACCATGGAAGGGCTGGCGGTGCGCATCGCGGCCGAGCGTGGGGTGGCCGCCGGCGATATCGAGGCGATGCGCGATTGCCTGGCCGAGATCGACACGGTGCTGAAGGGATCGGGCCGGAGCGTGGCCGACCTGTCGCGCTACATCGAGCTGAACCGCCGTTTCCACCAGATGCTGCATGCGCTGCCCGGCAGCGCCGTGCTGGAGCGCCAGATCGCGCGCGCCACCAACCTGCCGTTCGCCTCTCCCAACGGTTTCCTGCAGGCCCAGGCCGATAGCGAGGAAGCCTGGCTCAGCCTGATCGTGGCGCAGGACCAGCACTGGATGGTGCTGAGCGCCATCGAGGACCGCGAAGGCGCGCGCGCCGAGGCCATCATGCGCGAGCACGCGCGCATTGCTTTGCGAAATATGCAGTCAGTATTGCGTAATCAGCATATGTTCGAACGGATACCGGGAGCGCGCCTCATCAGAAGACGCATCCTGCGGTAATGTGCAGCGTTTGCGCGATGGCACGACCGCCGCCATGCCGCGCTCGGGCGGTTAGCGCTTTTCAATGACTTCAACCAGGTGAGTACGCAAGGAGACACCATGAACAACAAACGCAGTCTGCTCAAACTTGCCGCCGCGCTGATGCTGGCTGGCACCAGTGCAATGCCGGCCTATGCCCAGAGCGTGGTCAAGGTCGGCCTGATCCTGCCCATGACCGGCCCGTTCGCGTCCACCGGACGCCAGATCGAAGCCGCCGTGCGCCTTTACATGGCCGAACACGGCACGACGGTCGGCGGCAAGAAGATCGAGCTGATCATCAAGGACGACGCCAACGTCGCCGACACCACCAAGCGCCTGGCCCAGGAACTGGTCGTGAACGACAAGGTCGCCGTGCTGGCCGGGTTCGGCCTGACGCCGCTGGCCTTGTCGACCACGCCCATCGCCACCCAGGCCAAGGTTCCCATGGTCGTGATGGCGGCAGCCACCGCGATGATCACCGAGCAGTCGCCCTACGTCGTGCGTTCCGGCTTCACGCTGCCGCAGGCCACCCTGGGCATCGCCCAATGGGCGCCCAAGAACGGCATCAAGAAAGTCGTGACCCTGGTTGCCGACTACGGCCCCGGCATCGACGCTCAGAACTCGTTCAAGAAAGTCTTCACCGCCAACGGCGGCGAAGTCATGCAAGAACTGCGCGTGCCGGTGAACAACCCGGACTTCGCTCCCTTCCTGCAGCGCGTGAGCGACGCCAAGCCGGACGCCGTGTTCGTGTTCGTTCCCTCGGGCATGGGGTCGGTGGTCATGAAGCAATTCGCCGAGCGCGGCCTGGACAAGGCCGGCATCAAGATGATCGGCACCGGCGACGTGGTCGATGACGATCTGTTGAACGACATGGGCAACGTGGCGCTGGGCGTGGTGACGTCCATGCACTACTCCGCCGCGCTGGACAACCCGGCCAACAAGTCCTACGTGGCCGGCATCGCCAAGGCCAACAAGGGCATGCGTCCGAACTTCCACAGCGTCGGCGGCTACGACGGCATGCACCTGATCTACAAGGCGCTCGAAGCCACCAAGGGCGACACCAACGGCGACAAGCTGCTGGCGGCCATGAAGGGCCAGAAGTGGGACAGCCCGCGCGGTCCGGTCATGCTCGACCCGCAGACCCGCGAGATGGTGCAGAACGTCTACATCACCAAGGTGGAACGAGTGAACGGCGGCCTGTACAACGTGCCTTTCGATAAAATCGAAGCCGTCAAAGACCCTGCAAAAATCAAGTAAACGCTTTCTGTAACCCAGAACCGCGATACGGCGCCCGACCCAGGGCACAGCGGATCCGGCTTTGCCGGTCCGCCAGTGCCGCCCCCTGGGGGGCGCGCGTAAGCGCGTAGGGGGGGACTTCCCTTGTTGACTATTCTTTTTGACGGCATTGCCTACGGCATGCTGTTATTCGTGCTGGCCTGCGGGCTGGCGGTGACGCTGGGCCTGATGAATTTCATCAACCTGGCGCACGGGGCGTTCGCGATGGTGGGCGGCTACGTGACCGTTCTGGCCATGCAGCGCCTGAATGTCCCCTTCCTGCTGTGCCTGCCGCTGGCCTTCATCGTGTCGGCGCTGCTGGGCGCGATACTGGAGCGCACGCTGTATAAGCGGGTGTACGGGCAGTCGCACCTGAACCAGGTGCTGTTCTCGATCGGGCTGACCTTCATGGCCATGGCCACGGTCGATTTCTTCATGGGGTCGCAGCAGCAGCTGCTGCACCTGCCGGAGTGGCTCAGCGGCCGCTCCGTAGTGGCCGGCGTCGGCATCGGGCACTACCGCTTGTTCGTGATCGCGATCTGCGTGGTGCTGGTGATCGCGCTGCAACTGATCCTGAGCAAGACCCGGTTCGGCAGCCGCCTGCGCGCGGCGGTGGACGATCCGCGCGCGGCCAGCGGGCTGGGCATCAACATCAACCTGGTGTTTCTGTCGACGTTCGCTTTCGGCTCCGGCCTGGCCGGCCTGGGCGGCGCGCTGGGCGCCGACCTGCTCGGCATGGATCCGACCTTCCCGGTCAAGTTCATGATTTATTTCCTGATCGTGGTGGCGGTGGGCGGCACGTCTTCCATCACCGGTCCGTTGCTGGCCTCGCTGCTCCTGGGCGTGGCCGACGTCGCCGGCAAGTACTACATCCCCACTGTCGGAGCATTCATCATCTATTGCGTCATGATCATCACGCTGATGTGGCGCCCGCAAGGCCTGTTCGCCCGGGCGGGAGGCAAGTAATGAAAGCCACGACCGCAACCCGGGGCGGCGTGTCCGCCCCCGCCATGCCGCTGCGCGCCGCCGGCGCGCGCTGGTCGCGCATCCGGCCCGTCGAGGTCGCTTTCTGGGCGGTGGCCATTGCCGCGGCCTTCGTGCTGCCCAGCGGTTTCCTGCTGCTCAACGAACTGGCCATCCTGGCCTTGTTCGCCGTTTCGCTCGACCTGATCCTCGGCTACGCAGGCATCGTTTCGCTGGGCCATGCCGCCTTCTTCGGACTGGGCGCCTACTGCGCCGCGCTGCTGGCCAAGCATTTCGGCATCGATCCCATCCTGGGGCTGGGCATTTCGGCGGCGCTGAGCGCGCTGCTCGGGCTGGTGACCAGCGTGCTGGTGATGCGCGGCTCGGACCTGACCCGCCTGATGGTGACGCTGGGCGTCGCGCTGATCCTGTACGAAATCGCCAACAAGCTCAACTGGCTGACGGGCGGCGCGGATGGCCTGACGGGCGTGACCATGGTGCCGCTCTTCGGCACTTTCGAGTTCGACCTGTTCGGCCGCACCGCCTATACCTACTCGATCATCGTGCTGGCGGTGCTGTTCTTCATTGCCCGCATCGTCGTGCATTCGCCGTTCGGCATGTCGCTGCAGGTGGTGCGCCAGAACCCGCTGCGCGCCGCGGCCATGGGCGTGGCCGTCAACCGCCGCCGCGCCGCCGTCTATACGCTGGCGGCTGCCTATGCGGGCGTGGCCGGCGCGCTGCTGGCGCAGACCACGGGATTCGCGTCGCTGGACGTGCTGGCCTTCCACCGCTCGGCCGACGTGATGCTGATGCTGGTGATCGGCGGCGTGGGCTATCTCTATGGCGGCATCATCGGCGCCATCATCTTCAAGGTCATGCAGGACTGGTTGTCCGGGATCACGCCGCAATATTGGGAGTTCTGGATCGGCCTGCTGCTGGTCGTCATCATTGTCGTGGGCCATGAAAAGCTGACCCGTCCCTGGACCTGGTTCCGCCGCGGCCAAGGAGCCAAGCCATGACCACGGTACTGCAGACCTTCAACCTGACCAAGCGCTTCGGCGGCCTGGTCGCCACCAACGACGTGTCGCTCACGGTCGAACGCGGCGCCCGCCAGGCGCTGATCGGCCCCAATGGCGCCGGCAAGACCACGCTGATCAACCTGCTCACCGGGGTGCTGACCCCGACGGCCGGCCGCATCGAACTGGAAGGGCACGACATCACCGGCCTGCCGGTGCATGCGCGCGCCCGCCGGGGCCTGGTGCGGACTTTCCAGATCAACCAGCTGTTCGCCGAAATGACGCCGGCCGAGTCGCTCGCCGTGGCCATCTCCGAACGTGAGGGCCAGGGCTGGCGCTTCCTGCGCGCGCTCGGCCGCCATGGCGAGATCATGGACGAATGCGCGCAGCTGCTCGAACAGTGCAACCTGCTGGACGTGATGAACCGCAAGACCGCGGTGCTGCCTTACGGCAAGCAGCGCCTGCTGGAAATCGCGCTGGCGCTGGCCGCCAAGCCGCGCGTGCTGCTGCTGGACGAGCCGGTGGCCGGCGTGCCGGACGGCGAGCGACGCGAGATCCTCAATACCGTGGGCGCCCTGCCCGAGGACGTCACCATCCTGCTGATCGAGCACGACATGGACCTGGTATTTTCCTTCGCCAGCCGCATCTCGGTGCTGGTCAACGGCGGATTGTTCGTCGAAGGCGCCAACGCCGAAATCGCCCGCGATCCGCGCGTCAAGGCGGTCTACCTGGGCGAGGAAGTCATCGGGGGCGCGCATGGCTGACCTGCTCAAACTCGAAGGCATCGTCGCAGGCTACGGCGAGGCCAGGGTGCTGATGGGCGTCGATCTGACCCTGGGCGAAGGCCAGGCCCTGGCCCTGCTGGGCCGCAACGGCACGGGCAAGACCACCCTGATCAACACCATCGTCGGCCACACCCGCCGCTTTGCCGGCCGCATCGAACTGGCGGGCCGGGACATCACCGGGCTGCGCCCCGACCAGCGCGCCCTGGCCGGAATAGGCTGGGTGCCGCAGGAGCGCAACATCTTCAAGTCGCTGACGGTCGAGGAGAACCTCACCGCCATCGCGGTGCGGGGGCCGTGGAACGTGCAGCGGGTGTACGCGATGTTTCCCCGCCTGCAGGAACGCCGAGCCAACATGGGCAACCAGCTCTCGGGCGGCGAACAGCAGATGCTCGCCATCGGCCGCGCGCTGATGCTCAATCCGCGCGTGCTGCTGCTGGACGAGCCGCTGGAGGGTCTGGCGCCCATCATCGTGCAGGAACTGATGGCCGCCTTGCAGCGAATCATCCGGGACGAAGGCATGTCCGCCATTCTGGTGGAGCAGAACGCCCGCAAGGCCCTCGCCATCACGCACGATGCCGTCGTGCTGGAGCGGGGGAGCGTGGTGCACCGGGCATCCGCGCAGGAACTGCTGGCCGACGCGGCGACGCTGGACGGGCTGCTGGGGGTGTCCAAGCACTGAGCCGGCGGCGCGCGAGGCCTGCTGCGCACAGGCCTTGCCGGTCCGCTCCGCGCGGCCTGTCTGCCGGGCGCCTCCCCGGGTCCGTCAATGCGCCAGCAGGTCGAACTCCATGGTCATGTTGTGGAACGGGAATTCGAGTCTGGCGTAATACACGATCCGGTCGCCCAGGCAGGCGCAGCGGCGAAGCTCGACCACCGGGGAGGAAACGGGGATCTGCAGCGCTTCGGCCGACTCTCTGCCTGCTTCGATAATGTTCAGCACCTGGCGCGCTTCCGTCAGGCGCGATCCGTAGAACTGGTCCAGCACCGGCGCCACGGTGCTTTTCTGGATGCGGGCGCGATGCTTGCGAAACAGCCCGCTTTCCAGGTAGACCTCGCTATAGCAGAACGGCGCAGAGGCCGTGGTGTGGACACGGCGCAGGTACTGGAAGCTCGTGCCGCGCCGGGCGTCGCAGCGGACGCCCAGCGCGTCCGGCAGCGGCATATCGGCATCGGACTGCACCAGCGATACCGTGCCCAGCTGATTGCTCAGTTCGACCGTCTCGGCCCAGGTCTTGGGAATTCTCAGGACGGGCTTTTCCGGCAGGGACTCGTTGACGAAGGTGCCCGCTCCGCGCGACCGGCGAATCAGGCCCTCCGCTTCCAGCAGCCCGAGCGCCTGGCGCAGCGTCGCCCGGGATACGCCGTAAGTCGTCATCAAATCTTCGAGCGGCGGAATCCGCTCTCCGGGACACCAGCTGCGGTTGTGTATATTGCCGCGAAAAATCGATGCGGCCTGCAGGTACAGGGGCTGCAGGCTGCGCGAAAAAATCTTATCGGATGACATGGTCAGGGGTCGGGTGCAGGAGAAGAAGCATCTCGCAATATCGCGTCGGCCAGCTCACGCAGCTTGTTTTTCTGTATTTTGACGGAGTTGGCGCTTTGCACCGAGGGGAACCGGTCGAGCACGGCAAAACCGGCGGGGACTTTGAAGCCTGCCATTCTAGTCCGGCATGCCGCATGCCATGCCTGCTCGTCCGCGTCCGATCCCGGCTCCAGCAGGACGAAGGCGAAGGGGACGGTCTTGCCGTGGCGGTTCGCCCCGACCACCTGGCAGGCCCGCACGCCGGGCAGCGCCGCGACCACCGATTCTATTTCCGCGGGATTGACGAGGAATCCCGCCAGTCTCAGCGAGTCGCCCATGCGCGCCTGGAAAACGAACTGGCGGACGCTGACGGTATAGCCCAGATCGCCCGTGCGGAAATAGCCGTCGTGCGTCAGCGCCTTGCGCGTTTCCTCCGGCTGGTCCAGATAGCCGAGCATCAGGCTGGGCGAACGAATCTCGATCTCTCCGGATTGCCCATGAGGCAGCAGCGCCCCGGTTTGCGGATCGCGGGCGCGCACCAAGGCGCGCGGATGCACCAGGACGCCGCCTGGCTGGCGGCGCAGCGTGACGTCGCCCTGCGATGCATCCGCCGGCTGCACGGCCAGCAGGGCCTGCAGTTCGCTCGAACCGTACAGGCCGGCCAGGGGCAGGCCGGCCGCGTCGGCCAGCGCGAACAGTTGCCCGGAGTCTGGCGCGAAGCTGGCGAAGCCGAATAGCCGGGCCGATGCCAGATCTCCCGGCGACGCTGCCTGCAGGATGTGCATCAGCGCCTCGTTATTGGCGTAGGTATGCGTGATGCCGTAGCGGCGGATGGCCTGGACCGAGGAGACGGCGCTGAACACGGGTTCGAGCGCCAGGGGCACGCCGCCGGCCAGGGCGCCCGCCAATGTCGCGAAGCCGAAGGCGCCGCAGAACGGCGCGCTGGCAAGCACGCAGCTGCCGTCGCCGTAGCCTGCCGCATGTCCTACTGCATCGCCGTGCAGCAATAGGGTGCGCTGATCGTGCAGGACGAATTTCGGCAGGGAGGTCGTGCCGGAAGTGGTGAAGCATAGGACGCCGGCGTTGGGCTGTGCAGCCGGCGCGGCGCCGCCGCCCGCCGCCAGGAGCCGGAAGGCGTGCTGCCTATGGCCGCGCCAGGCGGGTGCGAGGGGTTCGCCCGGCTCTGTCCAGGCGACCAGGCCGCGCAGCCGCGCGGTGCTCGCCGACGGCACTTCGTCCAGGATCGCAGGAAAATCGATGCCCTTGAAGGTAGGCCAGAACAACAGCCAGTCGGCCTTGCCCCGGCCGAGGATGTCGGCCACTTCGGCCGAACGGAAGCGGGTGTTGACGGCCAGCACCACGGCGCCCAGCCGCGCGCAGGCGAGGAAGGACACCACCCAGGCCGTGCAATTGGGCAGCCACAATGCCACGCGGTCGCCGGGCCGCATGCCGGCGCCCGCCAGCCCGGCTGCGAGGGCCTGGACCTGGTCCTGCAATTGGCGGAACGAGAGCCGCTGGCCGCGGTCGATCAACGCGCAGGCATCGGGCCGGCTGGCGACGAGGTCTTCCAGCCGCTGCGCGAAAGTATGGTCCGGCGATGCGCCCATGGCTATACGGTGGCGATGGGAGTGACGGGCGAGCCCGCCGCGCCGGGCATGCGCAGCGGCGGGGCGGTGAGCAGGAAGCGGTTGCGGCCGTGCTGGTGCAGCCAGTCGGCCAGCGCCTGCAGATACCACAGCTCGGCGAGCGGCACCCCGAGCTTGAACAGGCAATGGTGGTGCAGCGGCAGCATGGAGTGGCCCGGGCCGGAAGTCCGGGCGGGATAGGCTTCGACCGCGTAGTTGTCGGCGCAGATCGCGGCGATCCCGGATTCGCTGATCCAGTTCAGCAGCAGGGCGTCCGCGCCGTCCAGCACCGCGCCGGTCCGTTCCAGTTCGTGCACGTCGGGCTCGCCCCCCATGGCGACGACGGCCTCGGCAAAACCCGTGCGCAGCACCAGCATGTCGCCCGGCTCGATCTCGACGCCCGTCGCGCGCATGACGGACTGGAGCACGTCATGGCCGACCACGGTGCGTCCCGGCCCCAGATGGCGGGCCAGATCGACCAGCACGCCGCGGCCCTGCATGCCTTTTTCCGCATAGCGCCGTACGCTCAATTTGTGCGCGTACGAGCCGCCGGCTGCGCAGCACCCGGCATGGCCGTCGCCCGCATCCTCGCCGCCGAGCACGTCCACGCCCGCTTCGTAGCCGTTGTAATAGACCCGGCGCAGCACGCCGTCGCCTTGCGTGTCGAACCATGCGCCGACGTGGCACAGGCCGTCCCATTGCGTGGAGTACTGCATGCACAGCGTGACCTGGTCGTCCGACAGCACGTCGATGGCCGATTCCTGCATGCGCGACATGGGAAAGTTCATGTACGGCACGCCGTCGCGCAGCGTCGGCGACAGCACCGGAGGATGGCGGCGCGCGTTCAGCGCGTTTCCTCCCGGCAGGTCGAGCGGCAGCGACAGGCAGAACACCTTGCCGGCGCGCACTTCGGCAACGGCGTCGAGCACCTTCTCTTCCGTCAGCAGGTTCAGCCGGCCCAATTCGTCGTCCTGTCCGAAGTCCCCCCAGGTGGAACCTTCCGGGCGCCGTCTCCATCGAGTCATTCCGCTTGCCTCCATACTGGTGGTTCTCTTCGTAAAAACATAATATACGTATTTACGTACTTTTAAAAGAAAGCGGCCCGCGTTCGAACCGCGCCGGACTACAGGAGCAGCATCGTGAATTCAACTGTTGCAGAGAAACCCGCCGCCCTGGTGACGGGCGCCAGCCGAGGCATAGGGCGCGCCATCGCGGCGCGCCTGATCGACGACGGGTACGAGGTGTTCAACTTCAGCCGGCGCGCGCCGGCGTCGCTGCTGCCGGGCGAAGTCTTCGTGTCTGTCGACCTGGCCGACGGCGACGCCACGCGGCGCGCCGTGGACGGGCTTGCCGCCCGCCGCCAGGTGCTGCATCTGGTGAACAACGCCGGCATGATCGAGGTCAACGAGATCGAACGCATCTCGGCCGATCAGATGGCGCGTACCCTGGCGCTCAACCTCATTGCGCCGCTTGTTCTGCTGCAGGGGCTGCTGCCCGCCATGCGGGCCGCGGGCCGCGGACGCGTCGTCAATATCGGCAGCCGGTCGGCGCTGGGCAAGCCCGGCCGCAGCACGTACAGCGCGTCCAAGGCGGGCATCGTCGGCATGGGGCGCACCTGGGCGCTCGAATTGGCGCCGCATGGCATTACCGTGAACACGGTCGCGCCCGGCCCGGTGGCCACCGAACTGTTCAATGAGGCCAATCCGCCCGGGGACGCCCGCACGCGCAAACTGGAAGCCACCATACCGGTAGGCCGCTTCGGCCGTCCCGACGAAGTCGCCCATGCCGTGGCCATGTTCATGGATCCCCGGGCCGGATACGTGACCGGCCAGGTCCTGTACGTGTGCGGCGGCCTGACTGTCGGCACGGCATGACCCGGGCCGGGCGCCGGCGGGGCCGGCGCGCTTACCCTGGCGCCAGGACGGCTTCGATCAGGAACGGCCCCGGCCGTTTCATCGCCATGCCCAGCACATCGACGAAGGCCTCGACGGTGTCCACGGCGGCGGCTTCGACGCCCAGGCCGTTGGCCAGCTTCACCCAGCCCAGCGCCGGATCGTCCAGGTCGAGCATCCGGCGCGCATTGCGGCCGGCCGTGCCGGCTCCGACTTTGCGCAGTTCGCCGTGCAGGATGGCGTAGCTGCGATTGGAAAGAATGACGGTCACGATATCGAGCCGCTCGCGGGCCTGGGTCCACAGCGCCTGCAAGGTGTACATGCCGCTGCCGTCCGCTTGAAGGCACACCACTTTGCGGCCGGGGCAGGCGACGGCGGCGCCGATGGACAGGGGCAGGCCGAGGCCGATGGCGCCGCCGGTAATGGGCAGGAAATCATGCGGCGGCGCGCCCCGCGTCCAGGCGAACAGGTCGCGGCCCGAGCTTACCGATTCGTCGCACACGATCGCGTGGTCCGGAAGCATGCGGCCCAGCGTGACGATCGTCGACCTGGCCGTCAGCGCGCCCGTGGGCAGGTCCGGCGGCGGCGTGGCGTCCAGCAGGGGCCGGGTCGAGGCCGGTATCGCCAGCTCGTCGGCCAGCCAGTCCAGCGCCTGGACCAGGTCGGTGTCCGGCGACGCCAGCTCGACGATCCGGCATGCGGGCGGCAGCAAGGTGCTGGGCTTGCCGGGATAGGCGAAGAAGGCGACCGGCACCCGGCTGCCTACCAGCACGATCTGCTCGGTTCCCGCCAGGTCGTCGATCGCGGCATCCACGTTGAATGGCACGCGATCGACGATCACCCTGCCGGCGCCGCGCTCCATGCGCCCGTTGGCCTGCTGGGCCAGCAGCCGGGCGCCGCTGGCCTGCGCGATGCGGCTGGCGGTTTCGAGGGGCCGGGCGCGCAATGCGCTGCCGGTTGCCAGGATCACCGTCTTCTTGCCGTTGCGCAGCGCCGCGGCGGCCGCGCGCACGGCGTCGCCGGAAGGCGAGGCGGGGGGAGGGATCTTCGCCTTGGCCACCCTGCCGCCCTTGGTGTCGCCCCAGGAAACGTCGGCGGGCAGGATCAGCGTTGCGATGTGGCCGGGCGCGCTGCACGCGGCGGCGATGGCGTCCGCCGCATCGGACGAGACCGCGTCGCTCGCGGCGATGGTCCTGACCCAATGGGACATCGGCGCGGCAAGCGCTTCGATGTCCGACGTCAGCGGTGCGTCGAACTTCACATGGTAGGTGGCGTGTTCCCCGACGACGTTGACGACGGGGGTCTGGGCACGCCGCGCGTTGTGCAGGTTGGCCAGGCCATTGGCCAGCCCCGGCCCGAGGTGGAGCAGGGTGACGGCAGGCCTGTCGGCCATGCGGGCGTAGCCGTCCGCAGCCCCCGTGACCACGCCTTCGAACAGCCCGAGGATGCAGCGCATCTGCGGCTTGCGGTCCAGGGCCGCGACGAAGTGCATCTCCGATGTGCCGGGGTTGGCAAAACAGACGTCGATGCCGTTGTTCAGCAGGGTGTCGCACAGGGCGTCCGCGCCTGTGGTGGATGAAGGGATCGGTGCCATGCCCGGGAATTCCTCGTGATTGCAGTGCCGTCCTTACTTTCCCGCATTCCTCAAGGCGGGATACAGGGTTTCGGCGGTTCCGCCGAAGATGCGCGCGCGATCGGCGTCCGGCAGGCAGGACAAGGCCCGGACCGCTTCGCCGACCATCTCTTTCAAGCTGCCTTCGGATGCCGGGAAATTCGAACCCCAGGCGATCCGGTCGGCGCCGAAATGCTTCACCAGTTCGGGAAAGAAGGTGTCCGGCGCGGCGGGGGCCGTGCCGGCCTTGCGCACCGAGCTGGTCGTCAGTTTGAGAAAGACGTTCTCGTGCTCGGCCAGGCGGAACAGCACGCCGGCGGCGGCATAGGGAGGGCCGTCGTCCATGGCGACGAACATCAGGTGATCCAGGATCACGCGGACGCCGGGAAAACGTTCGAGCAGGACCTCGAGCTGCGGCACGCCTTCCGGACGCATCTGCACGCAGACCGGGATGCCCAGTTCCGCGGCGCATTCCCATGCGGGAAACGACCGCGCGTCCGCCAGCCAGTCGGCCTGTCCCGACATGGTGCTGCCCGTCGTGAAGAGCCGCAGTCCCGACAGCTTCCGGTCCACCCAGTGGCGGATCTGCCGAGGGGCGTCCTCGGCCAGCACGTCGATGGAGAACACCCCCGTGAAGCGGTCGGGGTGGGCCGCGACCGTATCGGCGACATAGGCGTTGTCGTAGCCGTAGCAGGTGGAAGACTGCACGATGGCGGCGCCTGCCACGCCCGCCTCTTCCATTGCCGCGACCAGCTGTTCGGCGGTGGCCGGTCTTGCGCGGGACCACCCCGATGCGTTGCCGCCCAGCGGCGCCCGCGGATACTTGTCCGTGTCCGGCGAGATGACGTGAGGGTGGATGTCGAGTATGCGCTGTTGCATGAAGTGCTCCATACGGGGGCCGGCGAGGGAGGAAACGGGAGGCTGCCGTGGCGCCGTCACTGCTGCGGGATGCCCGCCTCCATGATGACGGTCCGCCACTTCCCGATCTCCGCCTTCATGTGCTCGCACATTTCATCGGACGTGCTTCCGAGCGGCGTAATGCCGAGTTCTTTGAGCTTTTCCGCGACCGCGGGATCGGCAAGGGCCAGGTTGATCTCTTTGCTCAGGCGGTCGACGATGGGGCGCGGCGTTTGAGCCGGCACCGAAATGCCGTTCCAGGACGACGCCTCGTAACCTTGCACGCCGCTTTCGCTCAGCGTGGGAACCTCGGGCAGCCCCGCAAAGCGCTCCGGAGAGGTAATGGCCAGTGCCCGCATGGTGTGCGCCCGGAGCTGGCTGAGGACGGGCGGCACGATTTCGAACGCGAGGTCGACCTGGCTGCCGCGCACGGCGTTGACCACCTCGGCGGTCGACTTGAACGGCACGACCGGCGCCTGTATGCCGGCCATGGACGTGAAGAGCACTGCGGACAGGAACTGCGTGCTGCCCGCGGTGACGGTGCCGATGTTCAGTTTGCCCGGATTGGCTTTCGCGTACGCGATGATGTCGGCGATCGATTTGAAGCGCGACTGGGCATCGACCAGCACGACGAGGTCGAAGCGTCCCATGGTCGAGACGCAGACGAAGTCTTTTTGTACGTCGTAGGGCAGCGACTTGAATAGCGAAGCGCTGATCGCGCTGCCGTTGCCGTTCAGCAAAAGCGTATATCCGTCGGGCTTGGCGTTCTTCACCGCCACCGACGCCACCGCGCTGGCGGCGCCGGGACGGTTCTCCACCACGACGCTCTGGCCGACGCTCTCGCTGACCTTCTGCGCGACCATGCGCGCGGTGATGTCCGCCACGCCTCCCGGTGCAAGCGGCACGACGAGCGTCAGGGCACGGGACGGAAACGACGCGTGCTCTCTTTCCTGCGCCGAGGCGCTCGCCGCCGTGGCGGCGAACAATGCCAGGGCACTCCAGATCCATGAACGATTGCGTTTCTGCCATTGCATAGCATGTCTCCTCGTTGGTCGTCCGCGTGCCGGACCGGAGTCCGGCCTCGCGGCGCTTCCTTGCGCCCGTCGGGGGGCGTCTTCCGCGCATTATGAGACCGGGGGGGAATGAGTACCCATTGAATAAAACCGTGTTTTTGATAACCTTTTGGTTATCGCCGCCCGCTTCGCGGATCGGTTGGCATACGGGGGATCGGAACTTGGTGCAGCTCGACGCTTACCTACGCACGAATCTGAAGACCCGCCACCTCCGGCTGCTCGTCGCGCTCGACCAGTTCCACGGCATTCGGCTGGTTGCCGACCACCTTCACGTCACCCAGCCCGCCGTGTCGAAGGCGCTGAGCGAGCTGGAAAAAGGGCTCGGCGTCATCCTGTTCGAGCGCACGTCGATGGGGCTGAGCCCCAATGCATACGGGAAATGCCTGATCCGCTATGCAAAGAACATCCTGAAAGAGGTGCACCAGGCCAACGACGAACTGCTCGATCTGGTGCAGGGAACGTCCGGCAGGGTTTCGATCGGCGCGATGCAGGGCGTCATCTCCACGCTGCTGCCCGCGGCGCTGACCAGGATGAAGGCGCTTTCCCCGGCCACCACGGTCAGCATCAAGGAAGGCACCCTCAACGGCCTGATTCCCGATCTGCGCAAGGGGGATCTGGACATGGTCGTCGGCCGGCTGCCCTGGATCCGTTCCGACTACGAGCTGAAAGAAAAAATCCTGATCGAACGGCCCGTCATGCTCGTCGTTCGCCGTACGCATCCGCTGGTCGGCAAGGAGAATCTCGGCTGGCGCGACCTGCAGGGCTATCCCTGGGTCCTGCCGCCGCGGGGAGCCCTGCTGAGGGATCCGCTTGAGCGCGAGCTGGAGCGCCACGGGGTGCCCATGCCCAACGACTACATCGAGACCCTGTCCGTGCATCTGACCCTGGCCTACCTGCAGAGCACCGACGCCATCGCCTGCCTGGCCGGCCACGTCGCCAACACGCCGGCGACGCCCGACCTCGTGGACATCCTTCCCCTGCGCATGCCGGCATTGATCGGCCGGGTGGGCATTACCTGGAACGGCAAGCACACTCTTTCTCCCAGCGCCCGGCTCCTGTTCGAATGCCTCGAAGCCTCGGTGCAAGACGCCGGCAAGGCGGGCGCGCGCAAGCGCCGGGATGCCGCCGGGCCTACTCTTCCCGGCTCGACGACGTGAAGCAGGCATCCGGCAGCGCCTCCGACAGCTCGGCCGGCCCGGGATCCAGGCACCGGGCGAGGCTGTCGAGAATGGCATCTTCCGGAAGATCGCGCCCGATGAATACCAGGCGGCTGCGCCGCGGGCCGGCGCCCCATGGCTGCCCCCGGTCGATGGCGATCGTCAGCTGCACCGCCTGCACGACGACCTGGCGCGCCTCGCCCGCCACCCACAGGACGCCCTTGCAGCGATAGAGGTCGGTGCCCAGTCCTTCGGCCAGGGCCGACAGCAACTGTTCCAGGCGGCCCGCGTCGAAGGGGCGGTCGGTGGCGAAGGCGAAGGAGCCGACGTCGGGCGTGTGTTCCGCGGCCGCCGCGGCCACGGCGTGGCCGTGGGCGCCGTGGCCGTGGTGGCGGCAATCGCCGTGGTCATCGCCATGCAGGCGGTCTTGCGCCGCATGGTCGTGCAACACCGCCGCGGCATCGAAGGCGCCCACGTCGAGCAGGGCGTCGAGGTCGGTCAGGCCCCGGCGCATCCAGGCAATGGGCACGCGCGGATTGATGCGCGCGAGTGCGTCGGCCAGGGGCGGCAGTTCGGCGCCGTCGACCAGGTCCACCTTGGAGACCAGCAGGCGATCGGCATAGCCGACCTGGGCGCGCGCTTCGGGATGGGCGGCCAGGGTGCGCACGCCGTGGCAGGCATCGACGACCGTCAGAATGGCGTCGAGCCGGTAGGCGGACGCTACGCCGGGTTCGAGAAATATCGTCTGGGCCACCGGGCCGGGATCGGCCATGCCGGTAGTCTCGATGACGACGCGTTCGAACCGCAGGCTGCCCTGTTCGCGGCGCCGGGCAAGCTCCTCGAGCGCGCGGGCGAGATCGCCGCGCATCGAGCAGCACAGGCAGCCGTTGCTCATTTCGACGATTTCCTCGCTGGCCTCGCGCACCAGCAGGTCGGTGTCTATGCTTTCCGGTCCGAACTCGTTTTCGATGACCGCGATGCGCTGGCCGTGGCGTTCGGTCAGGATGCGGTTGAGCAGGGTGGTCTTGCCCGAGCCGAGGAAACCCGTCAGGACGGTGACCGGCACGCGCGCCGCGCGCCCTTCGGCCGGCCCGGCGGGCGCGTTCATGCCGCCGCTCCGCGCGCGGGCGGGCCGAGCGGCGCCCTGTCGGTGAGGGCCGCCAGCTCGGTGGGGTTGTCGCGCATCATGCGGTAGATGTCCCCCAGCGATACGTCGTAGCCTTGCAGGCGCTGGCCGAACATGCGGAATTGTTCGTCGGGGAACAGCCCCGAGATCATGCCGCCGCCGTCGGTGGACATGACGCAGCGCGCCGCGCCCACGCGCTTGATGGTCTCGGCCATCAGCTCGTAGTCGTAGCGCAGTTCCTTGCGGTGCCGCGACGGGATGAGCAGCGTCGAGCACAACTCGACGTAGGCGCCCCGCCGGGTGATGTCCTCGGCATAGTCGATGTCGACCCGTGGAAAGTAATAGATGTGGTTGACCAGGACGCGCGCGCCGATCTGCGCGCAGCGGTCGACGATGAGCGAGATCTCGTCGGGGCTGAGGTGGGCGGTGCAGAAGAGGGCGTCGTACTGCTTGACCAGGTCCAGGATGTCGAGGATCTCGGGCGTCAGCCGGCCGTCGGCGCCGAGGACGGTGACGCCGCCCCGCTCGCTGCCCGGCAGCACCATGCCCGGCACGCCCCATTTGCCGAATTCGCCGGTGATGGTGCCGTGGTAGCAGGCGTGGCCGGTCGGCCCCCAGACGATGCGGCCGCCCAGCATGAAGGCCGCTTCGACGGCCGCCGGGTTGACGCCGCCCACGCATTGATTGAGCGTGACGCCGCCGATGACCTGCAGGCCCGGCACCGCCGTCTGGGCGTGGTAGGCGCGCGAGACGGTGTTTTCGTGGTGGCTCTTGAGCGCAATGGCCCGCATGCCGGCGTCGCGCGCCCGCCGTGCCATGTCGAGGTCGTCGCCCAGGCGCGGGAAAAGGCAGGGCGCCGAGTGCACGTGCAGGTCCACGCAGTCGGTAAGATCGAAGGGGCCTTGCACGTAGCGGCCGTGCAGGGTGGAGTCGTCGGTCATGCTTGCCTCCTGGGCGCGGTGTGGTTGGCAGGCGGCCGGACCGGGCCTGGTCCGGCGCGGCGTCAGTTCTGCGGCGGGATCGCGAGCCGCTTGACCAGCGTGCCCTTCTCTTCGTAGTCGCGCATCACGCTGGCGGTGAAAGCCTTGCGGTCCTTATAGACGATCTCGTCGCGCAGCATCTTGACCGCGGATTGCATGACGTCGGTCTCCACGGCCTTCTTGCACGCTCCCTCCAGCTTCGCCAGCACCGGCGCGGGCGTGCCCTTGGGCGCCATCAGGCCGACCAGGGCAGGCTGCAGCGACGGCAGCCCGAGTTCCTTGAGCGTCGGCACGTCGGGCATTTCGGGGTGGCGGCGGTCGCTGATGACGGCCAGTATGCGCACCGGACGCGAGGTGGCCAGGGTGTTGCCCACGGTGACGATGCCGAAATCGAGCCGCGCCGTCTGCAGGTCCAGGAACATCGGGGTCTCGCCACGGTAGGGTACGCCGGTGACCGAGAAGTTGCGGCCTTGTATTGCCGTTTCGAGCGAGAGATGCGTGATGCTGCCCACGCCCAGATGGCCGTAGCTCAGCTTGCCCGGCGAGGCCTGGATGGCGGCGTACAAGTCCTGCAGGGTCTTGTAGGGCGAGTTCTGCGGGACGGCGATCGCGAAGCGGTTCTCGAAGACCTGGCAGACGTACTCGAGCGAGTCCACGCCGTAGGCGGGCTTGCTCATCAGGTGCAGCGCGTTGGTGATGGGCGTGATGGGGCCGAAGTTCAGCACGTAGCCGTCGGGCGGAGCGGACACCGTGGCGGCAGTGCCTATCATGCCGGAGGCGCCGTCGCGGTTCTCCACCACGACCGATTGGCCGAGCTCCTGGCTCATGGCGCGGGCGAAGCCGCGCGCCATGGTGTCGATGCTGCCGCCGGCCGCCCACGAGACGATGATCTGCACCGGCTTGGCGGGGTAGGAACCCTGGGCGAATGCCGCGACGGGCAGGAGCAGGGCGGCGAACAGCGCGGCGGCGTACCGCGGCGCGGACGATAGGGGGTGGCGGTGCATGGTGTCTCCTGTAGATTTTCTGGGAAGAACCTCGGCGCCGGCGCGGACGGAACGGCCGGTCACGGCCTGGCAGGCACGCTGGGGAGATCGGGACTGTAGATCGACAGCCGCCGCCGTGGACCGGATTGGTGCGGTGCAGCGGGTGAAATCACATATGTGATTTCGCGGCGGACGGAGCGGTTTTGCATTGTCCCCGGCGCCGGGGGATTCTTATGATCCGCTCCACGGCAGCGGCGATGCACCGGCCGCGGCGAATCACACGACAGGGAGGCACACATGTTGAAACAGACCTTGGGCGTCATGCTGGCGGGGCTCTCGCTCACGTTCGGCGGCCCGGCGGCCGCCGCGGACGCGGCGGCGGATTTCCCGTCGCGGCCGTTGCGCCTGCTGGTGGGCTCGCCGCCCGGCGCCTCGACCGACACCTATGCGCGCATCATCGCCGAGCCGCTGGGAAAAGTGCTCGGCCAGAACGTGGTGGTGGAGAACCGCACCGGCGCCAGCGGCATCGTGGCCACCAGCGCCATGCTGAATTCGGCGGCCGATGGCTACACGCTGCAGTTCGTCTATACGTCCTACACGCTCGCGCCCAGCCTCTACAAGGATCTGCCCTACGACGCCAACAAGGATGTGGCCGGAGTCTCCATGGTGGTGACCTCGCCGCTCACATTGGTGGTGGGCGCCTCGTCCTCGCTTTCCAGCATCGACGATCTGGTCAAGCTATCGCGCAAGCGGTCGCTGAACTACGGTTCGGCGGGCGTGGGCAGCGGCGGCCACCTGACCGCCGAAATGCTGCGCCTGGCGGCCGGCATGCCGGCCGTGCATGTGCCCTATCGCGGCGCCGCGCCCGCCGCGGCGGCGGTGGCGGCGGGCGACGTCGATTTCGCCTTCGTGGCGCAGGTCACCGCCCGGGAATTGATGCAGGCCGGCAAGCTGCGCCCGCTCGCGGTCACCAGCACGCAGCGCACGCCGATGCTGCCCGATGTGCCCACCATGCAGGAGCTCGGCGTCAAGGACTACGAGTTCTTCAATTGGTTTGGCGTGGTGGCCTCGGCCAAGACGCCGCCGGCCATTCTCGATAAGATCAGCCGCGGCATCGCCCAGGTGCTCAAGAATCCGGACGTGCGCGCGCGCCTGACTTCGGACGGATCGGAAGTGGTCGGCAATACTCCCGCCGAGTTCAATCGCTTCCTCCTGGCGGACATCAGGAAGTCGGGCGAACTGGTGCGGCAGATCGGCATCAAGCAGGAATAGGAAATCATGGAAGCAACGAAGACTGCGGAACAGGGGCCGCTCGCCGGCGTGCGGGTGGTGGACCTGTCGACCGTCGTGGTCGGGCCGGCATGCACGCTGGCGCTGGCCGACCATGGCGCGGAGGTCATCAAGGTCGAGGCGCCGGACGGCGACCTGATGCGCCAGCTCGGCGGCGGCGCGCGCCACCGCGGCATGACCGGCAAGTTCATGAACTTCAACCGCAACAAGCGCTCGGTCTGCATCGATCTCAAGACCGAAGGCGGCCGGGCGGTATTGCGGCGCCTGCTGGAAAGCGCCGACGTGTTCATTACCAACATGAGGGCGAGCGCGCTGGACAAGCTCGGGCTGGACTGGGAATCGCTGCGTGCGGTCAATCCCCGGCTCATCCACTGCCTGGTGCTGGCTTTCGGCCGCAAGGGGCGCTATGCGGGACGCCCCGCCTACGACACCGTCATCCAGAGCGTCTCCGGCGTGGCCGGCGCGTTCGAGGCGTCGAGCGGCGAACCCCGCTTCGTGCCTTTCGTCATGACCGACCACATCACCGGCCAGATCGCCGCGCAGGCCATCGGCTTCGCGCTGTACCGGCGTACGCGGACCGGCGTGGGCGAGTCCATCGAAGTGCCGATGTTCGAAACCATGGCGGCCTTCGTCATGCGCGAGCACATGGGCAATCTGACGTTCGACCCGCCCATCGGCCCGGTCGGCGACGCCCGCATCCTCAATGCCGACAACCGGCCGGTGCCGACCAAGGACGGCTACATCGCCATTTCCCCCAATACCGACGCCCAGGCCTTCGCCTTCTTCGACGCCATCGGACGGCCGGAGCTCAAGACGGATCCGCGCTTTTGCAGCGTGGCCGCGCGCACGGCCAACAGCCTGGACTACTACTCGCTGCGCGCGAGCGCGCTGCGGGACAGGACCTCGGCCGAATGGCTGGAAATCCTCGAGCGCATCGACGTGCCGGCCATGCGCTACAACACGCTGGAAAGCCTGCTCGACGATCCGCACCTGGAGGACGCCGGCTTCGTCTCCCGCGTGGATCATCCCAGCGAGGGGGCGATCCGGCAGATCGGCCTGCCCAATGCCTTCTCCGGCGGCAACCGGCCGGAAACGCGGCCCGCGCCGCGGCTGGGCGAGGACACCGTCGCGGTACTGAGAGAATGCGGCTTCGGCCAGGATGAAATCGATGCGGCCCTGCGCGACGGCATCGTCCATGGCGTCGAACGGGAGGAACGGCAATGAACCAGGTCCATGCCGCCGGCGAGGCGGAATTGGTCGTATCGACCGACGGCCACGTGCGGCTGCTGAGGTTGAACCGCCCCGAACGGCGCAACGCCTTGTCGCGCTCGCTGATGATGGCCGTCATCGAGGCGGTGCTGGACGCGGAGGAAGACGACGAGGTGCGCGTCATCGTGCTGACCGGCACCGGCGATGCGGCGTTCTGCGCCGGCGGCGATCTCAAGGAGATGCGCGGCAACGACGAGGCCGGGGCGCGTTTCCGTTCGCCCATGAACCGGGTCGAGCGCAATGTGTTCGAGGTGGTGCTGGAAGCGAAGAAGCCCACCATCGCGGCGCTCAACGCCAGCGCGGTCGCCGGCGGCTTCGAACTGGCGCTGGCTTGCGATCTGCGCATCTCGCATGCCGGGGCGCGCTTCGGCCTGCCCGAGACCAAGATCGGCATGGGCGCGAATTTCGGCTCGGTGCTGCTGCCCCGGCGGGTGGCGCCGGGCATCGCGCTGGAAATGCTGTTCACCGGCGAATATATCGACGCGGCCGAAGCGCACCGGATCGGGCTGCTCAACCGCGTGGTGGCCGAGAGCGAGGTGCTGCCGGTAGCGCTGGAGATGGCGCGCAAGATCGCCGAGAATGCGCCGATCTCGGTCCGGCGCGTCAAGGCCGTGGCGCTGCGCGGGCTGGAACTGCCGGTGGCGGCGGCGCTGCGCCAGGACCCCGGCGCCAATCCCTACCTGAGCGAGGATCGCAAGGAAGGCATACGCGCGCGCCTGGAGAAGCGCAAGCCGGTATGGCGTAATCGATAGGAGCAGACAGATGAAGACCGCATGGCCCAAGGTGTTGATCACCGACGAAACGCTGCGCGACGGATTGCAGATCGAACGCGAAGGCGTGACCGTCGACGAAAAGCTGGAACTGCTGGAGATGCTGGTCGGCGCCGGCATACGGCGCCTCGTCGTGGGGGCTTTCGTCAATCCCAAGTGGAGTCCGCAGATGGCCGACACGCTGCGCCTGGTCGAGCGGCTGCGGCCGGTGCCGGGCGTGGAGTTCTTCGCGCTGGCGCTGAACGAGCGCGGCCGCGAGGACCGCAAGCGGCATGTCCCCCCGCTGAGCGTGGAGCCCTTGCCGGCCACGCATTTGCACATGTGCGAAGTATTCCTGCAGCGCAATACCAACCAGACCATGGAGGGGCAGGAGCGGATCTGGCGCGCGCCGGTGGAGAAGGCCCGCGCGGCGGGCGCGACGCAGGCGGCGGTCGGGCTGAGCGCCGGCTGGGGATCGAACTGGAGCGGCAAATTCACGCAGTCGGCGCGGCTGGATACGCTGCAGCGCCAGGTCGACGCGTGGCAGGAGGCCGGCATCGAGGTCAGGCGCGTGGATCTGGCCGACCCGATGGCGTGGAACACCCCGCTGGAGGTGGCGGGCGATCTGGAAGCGATCAAGCGGCGCTTTCCCTCCATCGACATCTTCCACCTTCATCTGCACAACGCCCGGGGCATGGCGATGCTGTCCATGTACGAGGCGCTCAAATTGCTCGACGCCAGCGACACCCTGGTGGCGGATACGGCGCTGGGCGGCATAGGCGGGTGCCCGTACTGCGGCAACGGCCAGGCCACCGGCATGATCCCGACCGAGGATTTCGTCCAGTTGCTGCAGGTGCTGGGCGTGGACTCGGGCATCGACCTCGACCGCCTGGTCGATGCGTCGGCGCGGCTGTCCGAGATACTGGGCCGGCCCTTGCATTCGCAGGTGGCGCGCAATGGCCCGCTGCCTTCGGCGGACCGTCTCTACAGCCCGGAGGTCCCGGTGGTCTACACTTTCCAGGAGGCCCAGCATTTCCGGCTGGGGCCCTCGGTCTATGAAGGCAACGCGCGGCCCTGGATCAAACCGGCCGCGCCGGCCGGCAAATAGTGGCCCCGAGCCGCCACGCCGGACGGTACGAGGCGTGGAGACAATGGAAGGGACGATCAAGTCGGCGCGGCGGGTGCTGGAAATCTTCGAGTTCTTCGCTCAGACCCACGCCGCCGCGACGGTCAAGGAACTGTCGCAGTGCCTGGGCTATCCGCAGTCCAGCACCTCGCTGCTGCTCAAGAGCCTGCTGGCGCAGGACTACCTGCGCTACGACCCGTCCACGCGCGCTTACTACCCGACCCTGCGGGTGATGCTGCTGGGTTCATGGGTGCACGACGAGATCTTCGGCAACGGCAGCCTGATCTCATTGCTCGAAGGGCTGCGGCGCGAATTCGGGCATTCGGTGCTGCTGGGCATGCGCCAGGGCATCTACGTGCGCTACATCGTGACGCTGTGCGCCGAAACCACCGGCCTGCCGCCTTATGCGACCGGCATCCTGCGGCCGGTGTGCCGCGCGGCAGTGGGCAAGATACTGTTGGCCGGGCTGCGCAATGCCGAGATCTCGCTGATCGCCCGCCGCGCCAATGCGCAGGAGGCCGATCCCGCTTGCAAGGTGGCGGTGCCCGAACTGCTGGCCGACATCGAGGTTTGCCGCCAGCGGGGTTGGGCCGAAAGCCGGGGGCGGGTCGTGCCCGGGCGCAACGTCATCGCCATGGCCCTGCCGCCGGTGCCGGGCCAGATGGACCTGGCCATCGGGCTGGGCGGCCCTGAAGACGAGATCGTCCGCCAGCGCGACCAACTGGTCGAGCGCCTGCGGCAGATAGGCGTGGCGCTGCAGGGGCGCGCAACGCTCCAGGCCGTCATGGCGCCTGCGCCGCGGCCCGTGCTTGCCGATGGAAACAAGGCGGCGCCGGGCGCGCGGCTATGATGGCCGGAGCCTGCCCATTTCCGGACCGACGACCATGACCGAGCGATTCGACGAGGTTCCCGACAGCACCGCGGCACGCGTGGCGTTGTGGCGGGCCCTGCACGCGCGGGCGGATGCGCCGCCGCACGTGCTCGAGGACGAGATCGGCCTGCAGCTGCTGGCGCCCGACGCGGGCTGGGAGCAGCGCGGCGACATGGATCCTGCGTTCACCCGGCCGTTCCGCGCGTCTATCGTGGCGCGCGCCCGCTACATCGAAGACCTGGTGGCGGAGCAGGCCGGCCAGGGGCGGGTAGACCAGTACGTGATCCTGGGCGCGGGCCTCGATAGCTTCGTCCAGCGCCGGCCGGAGCTGGCCTCGCGCCTGCGGGTGTTCGAGGTCGATCAACCGGGCCCCCAGGCCTGGAAGCGGCGGCGCCTGATCGAACTCGGCTGGGGCGTGCCGGACTGGCTGCGCTTCGTGCCGGTGGATTTCGAGGCTGGCGGTTCCTGGCGCGAGGGCCTGCAGGCCGCGGGTTTCGACGCCGGCAAGCCGGCCGTCGTGGTTTCCACCGGCGTCAGCATGTACCTGACGCGCGAGGCGAACCGGCAGACGCTGCGGCAGGTCGCGGCGCTGGCGCACGGCTCGACCTTCGTCATGACCTTCCTGCTGCCGCTGGACATGGCGGACGACGACGTGCGCCCGGGCCTGGAGATGGCGGAGCGGGGCGCGCGGGCGAGCGGCACGCCCTTCGTCAGTTTCTTCCGGCCGCCGGAGATCCTCGGCCTGGCCCGCGAAGCGGGCTTCGCCGAGGCTCGCCACGTATCGGCGGCGGATCTGGCCCGGCGCTATTTCAAGGACAGGGCCGACGGCCTGCGGCCGCCGAACAACGCCGAAGAATTGCTGGTCGCGTCGATCTAGGCCCCCGAGGCGTTCCATGCACCTCCTGTGGACCTATCTCAAGCCCCATCGCTCCCTGGCCCTGCTGGCCTTGCTGCTGGCCGGCGCCTCGCAGATCCTGGCCCTGGTCGACCCCATCATCTTCGGCCGCATCATCGACGAGTACGCCGTCCATCGCGCCGGCAAGACCGAACACGAACTCGTCACCGGCGTGCTCGCGCTGCTGGGCCTGGCCGTGCTGATCGCCGTGCTGTCCCGCCTGGCGCGTGCCGTGCAGGAATACCTGACCCGCCTCATGGTGCAGAAGCTCGGCACCCAGCTTTTCAACGACGGCCTGCGCCAGGTGCTGCGGCTGCGCTTCCAGGAGTTCGAGGATTTGCGCAGCGGCGAGGTCCTGTCCCTGCTGCAGAAGGTCCGCGCCGATTGCGAGCGCTTCATCAACACCTTCGTCAACACGGTGTTCGCCGCGGTGGTGGGCGTGGGTTTCCTGGTGTGGTATTCGTTCGCCAAGAGCTGGCTATTGGTGCCCGTGTTCCTGGTCGGCGTGCTGGTGCTGGGCGGGCTGACCGGCTTGCTGAGCCGCGAGATCAAGGGCCAGCAGCGCTCCATCGTGCGCGAGACCAACCGCAATTCGGGGTTTATCACCGAATCGCTGCGCAACGTGGAGCTGATCAAGAGCCTGGGGCTGACCTATCCCGAGATCCGCCGCCTGCAGGCGCGGACCATGGCGATCTTCGCGCTGGAGATGGAGAAGGTCAAGCGCATACGGATGCTGTCTTTCCTGCAGGGGATGACGCTGAGCCTCCTGCGGCTGTCCATCCTGTTCGCGCTGCTGTGGCTGATCTTCCGCGACGTGCTGAGCACGGGCGAGTTGATTGCGATGCAGTTCATCTCGGTGGCGATCTTCGCGCCCTTGCAGGAGCTGGGCAACATCATCCTGGCCTACCGGGAGGTCGATGCATCGCTGTCGAACTTCGCCGCCTTGATGGAAAAGCCGGTGGAGCGGCGCGCGCCCGGCGCGGTCGACGTCGGGCCTTTGCACGACGTGCGGTTCGAGGGCGTGAGCTTTCGCCACAACGGCGCCGCGGATTGGGCGCTGGCGGACGTCAGCTTCGGCGTCGAGGTGGGCCGGACCGTCGCGTTCGTGGGGCCGTCGGGTTCCGGCAAGTCCACCCTGGTCAAGCTGCTGGTCGGCCTGTACCACCCGGACCGGGGCACCGTGCGCTACAACGGCCAGCCCACCACGTCGCTGCGCTTCAACCGGGTGCGGCGGCAGATCGGCTTCGTGACGCAGGAAGCGCACATGTTCGCCGGCACGATCCGCGAGAACCTGCAACTGGTCAAGTCCGACGCCTCGGACGAGGAGATGGTGGCCGCGATGGAGCAGGCCTCGTGCGCCTACCTGCTCGAGAAGTCGTCCGCCGGGCTGGACACCACCATAGGCGAGATGGGCATGAAGCTGTCCGGCGGCGAGAAACAGCGCCTGTCGATCGCGCGCGCGCTGATCCGCCAGCCGCGGCTGCTGATCTTCGACGAAGCCACCTCGGCCCTCGATTCGCTGACCGAGGAACAGATCAACGAGACGGTGCGGCGCATCTGCGAGCGCCGCACGCAGATCACGATAATGATCGCGCACCGGCTATCGACGGTGATGCAGGCCGACACCATCTTCGTGCTGGAGAAGGGCCGCATCGTAGAGCAGGGCAGCCATGACGAACTGCTGGCCGGCAAGGGCCTGTACTACGCGATGTGGCGCCAGCAGATCGGCGAGCGGCCGGGGTCTCCCGCCGCGGCATCGAGCGGGCTGTGAGCGGCCGCGGCCTCGCGGCGCCGGCGTTCAGCGTTTCGTGAACGGCAGCACCAGCCTCGATGGATGCAGGGCGTCGCGATAGACCTGGTGCGTGACCGGACGGCCCACCGGCAGGTGGTAGGCATCGGGCGGCAGCAGCGCGTTGTGGTCGTCGATCAGCGGCTCGTCGTTCATCAGCTCCACCACGAGGCGATGGCCCGGCAGCAGGGTCGCGGCGAAGGGGTAGAGGCGCAGTACGTACTCTTCGATCTTGCCCGGCGTCACCGGCACGGCCCGGGTGTGCGGATGATAAGGATTGCCTTCGGTCGTGCGCGGGTCCAGCTCGCGGTGCGACGCCTTCAGGAAGCCCGTGGTGAGGAGCTGGCGCTTGCCGCCCGGCACCTCGTCCCACACGCGCATGATGAGGTTGGTGTCGTCCTGGTCGATCGCCACGAACAGATGCGCGGCGCCCGTGCCTATCATCTCGACCGCCTCGGTGAACGGTTCGGTGCTCCAGGACAGGATCTCGACCTTGTCGGTGACGGTGAGCGGCGCCTGGTGGAAGCCGTCGGGCGTCGCGTGTTCCGGACCCATGAGCTCGGGCTCGGGCGCGAGCTTGCGGCGCGTGCGAAGGTAGAGCGGCTGGTAGTCCACCTCCTTCGGCGGCCATTGCTGCGCGCCGATCACCTGGCGCGAGCCCTCGACATAGACGCTGACATCCGGTTCGTCCATGATGCCGTTGTCCTTGCCCTTGAGCCAGTAGTCGTACCAGCGGAACATCTTGTCGTGCTCCTCGATCCAGGGGCGCGACTGCATGGGCGGGTAGGGGCCGATGTCGAGCTTCTTCGGTCCCTTGAGCACCTCGAACAGTTCGATATGGCCGTCCACCGTCCAGCCGCGCCCCTGGTTGATCTGCAGGTACACCGGGATGTCGATGTTCCTGGCCAGCGTGACGGGGTTGCGTTCCTCGTACCAGGGGCCGTCGAACTGATTCATGACGATGTCGAACCAGAACTCGCGGTTCTTGGGGTACTTGAGGACGTGGAGCAGGTTGGGCCAGGCGGCCACGTCCGGATCCCGCAGCCGAGCATCGACGAGCTTTTTCAGCTCCTCGGGCGAGTACACCTCCTGCATGCGCGACTTGACGTTGGTGTGGGCGATGCCGGAGTCGCCGCCGCGCCCTTCGCGCGCGGCGCGCGGCATGAACCACATGATGCCGCCATGGTAGGTGGTTTCGTAGAAATCGAAATGCCCGCCGCTGACAAATATGGCCTTCAAATGCGGCGGCCGCTCGGCCGCCGCCAGCACCTGCATGGAGCCGAAGTAGGAAATGCCGATCATTCCCACATTGCCGTCGCACCACGGCTGCGCGGCCACCCACTCGACGAGGTCGTAGAGGTCCTGCCCCTGCGAGACGCCGCCGAAGTTGTAGTTCCCGATCATCACGCCGCCGGAGTCGCCCGTGCCGCGCATGTCGCCGATGACGTGGACGTAGTCTTCCTTGACCACGCGTGCGATATCGCCGGCTTCGATGCAGCCGTCCCACATGGGGCTGGGCCGCCGCTGCGGCGGCATGGTCAAGGCCAGCGCCTGCAATTCCTTGCCATAGGCGCTCATCGCGATCAGCGCGGGGCGCGGTTTGTCCTCCACGCCATGGTAGGCGTCGATGGCCAGTTCGACCCCGTCGCGCATCGGCACGCGGATGTCTTTGCGCACGGCGATGGTCAGATCGCCCGCCTGCCGCGTTTCACGTGTTTCTTGTGTGCTCATGTCTAGCTTCAATCGCGTGTCTTCGGTTGGATATTTCGTCGTGAGGTTCAGTCCAGCGTCACGCCCATCTTGCGCACCAGTTCGACCATGCGGACGGATTCCTTCTTCACGAAATCCGCGAATTCCTTGCGCGGCATGGCGGCCAGCATGTAGCCGCGTTCGCTCATGGCCTGGCGGAATTCCGGATTGCCGACGGCGGTGGCCACGATGTCGTGCAGCCTGTCCAGGCGCGCGGCGGGAGTGCCCTTGGGGGCGAACATGCCGTCCCAGGAGAAGATTTCATAGCCCGGCACCGTGTCGGCCAGCGGCGGGGCGTCGGGCAGGGCGGGGACCGGCTGCTTCATCGATACGGCCAGCGCGCGCAGGTTGCCGTCCTTGATCTGCGGCATGAGCGGGGGCGTGACGTCGATCATGAAGGACACCCGGCCCGCCCGTATGTCGACGTAGGCCGCGGATGAGCTGCGGTAGGGAACATGGCTGAGCTCGATGCCGGTCATCTGCTGCAGGAGCGCGCAGGCCAGGTGGGAAACCGTGCCATTGCCGCCGGAAGCGCAGCTCAGCTCGCCCGGATGCTGCCTGGCATGGGCAATGATGTCGGCGGGCTTGCGGAATGGCGAGTCCTTGCTGACGACCAGCGCGAGCGGGGTGCTTCCGAACAGGGCGACGGGTTCGAAGTCGCCGATCGAGAAGCCGGGATTCTTGTAGAGCGCGTGGTTCGTGCCCATCGTGCCCATGGTGCCGAAAACGACCGTGTTGCCGTCCGCCGCGGCGCGGGCCACGGCGGCCGTGCCGATGTTGCCGCCGGCGCCGGGCCGGTTTTCCACGATGAATGGCGTTCCCGTGACCTTGTTGAGTTCATTGCCGAACAGGCGTGTCAGGGAATCCCCGCCGCCGCCGGGCGAGAACGGCGCCACGAAGACGATCGGGCCCTTGGGCCAATCCGCCGGCTGGCTGAAACTGGTCGATGCGGTGGTAGCGGCGGCCAGGGCAAATGCGGCCCGGCCCAGGAAATGCGCGAGAGAAAAACGGCGTTCCATGGTGTGTCTCCGGCAATGTGGTCGAATAGGCCCGCATGGTAGAGAGCGTTTCGATATGAGTCCAACAGATAGTTGTCATATCGGGTATGGTTTGAATTCATGAATGAGCGCGTGTTTCCATGAATCTCGATAACTTCGACCTCAACCTGATCCGGGTGTTCTTGGCCATCGCCAAGCATCGCAACGTCACGGAAGCCAGCAAGCAGCTGCACCTGACGCAATCGAGCGTGAGCCATTCGCTGGCGCGCTTGCGCACGCTGTGCAAGGATGCGTTGTTCGTGCGTTCCAGCGGCGGCATGGTTCCCACGGCGGCGGCGCTGGCGATGGTCGAGCCGCTGGAGCAGGCCCTCAAGACGGTGCGCAGCAGCCTGAGCAGCGCCACGCCCTTCGACGCCGCCACGAGCGAACGCCGCTTCACCCTGTTGCTGACCGACGTCGGACAATTGAGCTATCTGCCGCCCTTGCAGGAGTACCTGAGCACGCATGCCCCGCAGCTCGGCATCGACGTGCTGCACCTGCCGTTCGACGGCTATCCCGAGGCTTTCATCAACGGCGTGGCGGATATGGCCATCGGCTATCTGCCCACGCTGTACAGCGGCTTTCACCACCGTAAACTGTTCGAAGCGCAGCACGTCTGCATGGTGCGCGCGGACCATCCGCACATACGCGATTCCATTTCACTGGAGCAATACCTGGCCGCCACGCACATCGTGGTCGATCCCCCGGGGCGCGGGCCCGGGGTCGTGGAAAAAGCCCTGGCCCGCGCCAGGCTGCAACGCAATGCGGTGATGCGCCTGCCGAACATCTTCGCGGGTCCGCTCATCGTGCGCCGTACCAACCACATCATGTCCGTGCCTGCGCACACGCAATTCCTGCAAGGCGAACTGGCCGGGGTGAAGTTCCTGCCCCTGCCCTTCAAGGCGGAGGTCATGGATATTCGCCTGCTCTGGCACGAGCGCACGCACCATGATCCCGGCAATCAATGGCTGCGCGATACGATCGCCGAAGTGCTGTCCGGCCCGCCGCCGGTCCGAGGATGCCCATGACGCCACGTTCCACCCAGGTCCACGCCAGCACGCCGCCCTTCGGCCCCGGCCGCCACGCGCTGCGCGGCGCGATGCTCAGTTTCCATGCCGATCCGTTCCTGGCGGATCCGCAGTCCTCGTATACGCACTGGCCCGATGCGCTGGTGGTGATCGAGGATGGCCGCATCGCGGAAGCCGGCCCCTATGCGCGGCTGCGCGGCCGGGTGGAGGGGGCGATGCCGCTGGCGCATTATCCCGATGCGCTGATCCTGCCCGGCTTCATCGATACCCACATCCACTATCCGCAGACGCAGATGATCGGCGCGTTCGGCGAGGAATTGCTGGATTGGCTGAACAAGTACACCTATGTGGCCGAGCAGCAGTTCGCCGACCGCGCGCATGCGGAAGCGGTGAGCGGACTGTTCCTGCGCGAGCTGCTGCGGGCGGGAACGACGACGGCGGCGGTGTATTGCACGGTGCATCCGCAGTCGGTGGACGCGTTCTTCGAGGCGTCGGAGCGTTTCGGCACGCGCATGATCGCCGGCAAGGTGATGATGGACCGGAACGCGCCTCCCGCGCTGCTGGACACCGCGCAGAGCGGCTACGAGGAATCCCGGGCTTTGCTCGAGAAATGGCATGGGCGCGGCCGGCAGCTCTATTGCGTCACGCCGCGCTTCGCGGCGACGTCGACGCCGGCTCAGCTGGAAGCGGCGGCGCGGCTCTGGCGCGAGCATCCCGGCACCTATATGCAAACGCACCTGAGCGAAAACCTGGGCGAGGTGGGCTGGGTCGAGGGTCTGTTCCCGGCATGCTGCGACTACTTCGACGTCTACCGCCAGGCCGGGCTGGCGGGGCCGCGCGCGATTTTTGCGCACGGCGTGCACCTGTCGGAAAGCGAATTGTGCGCCTGCCATGCCGACGGCGTGGCGCTGGCGCATTGCCCGACGTCCAACCTGTTCCTGGGCAGCGGGCTGTTCAAGCTGTTCGAGGCCAGGCGGGCCGATCGGCCAGTGCGGGTGGGGCTGGGGACCGACATAGGCGGCGGCACGTCGTTCTCGCCGCTGCAGACGCTGAACGAGGCCTACAAGGTAGCGGCGCTGAACCGCACGCGCCTGACCGCCGCCCACGCCTTCTACCTGGCCACGCGCGGCGGCGCCCACGCCCTGTACCTGGACGACAGGCTGGGGGCGATCGAAGCCGGCTACGAAGCCGACCTGACGGTGCTGGACCTGCACGCCACGCCGCTCTTGAAATTCCGCATGAGCCATTGCGCGGACCTGATGGAGCGCCTGTTCGTGCTGATGACCCTGGGCGACGACCGGGCGGTGCGCGCCACCTACGTCGCCGGCCGCCCCGTCTACGACCGGACCCTCGCCCAGCCGTTCCGCTATGCCGATGGCAGTCAAGACCCGATTCCGCATGACTGAGCCGGCCACATCCAACTCAGAATGCCGTGGATCCAGCCCCCACCCCGGAGGCGGTGGATCCGGTTCCGCCGGTCCACCCGCCTCGCCCCGGGGGGGCGCGCGCCAGCGCGTAGGGGGGACCTTCCTCTTGTTAGAATCGGTGTCTCTTTCCGCATCCGCATTCTGCGGATAGTCAAGGCCATCCATGCACGTACTTTTCATCGTTGATCCGCTCCCCGGCCTGAAGGCCTACAAGGACACTTCCGTGGCCATGATGCGCGCGCTGGTCGCGCGCGGGCACAGCCTGAGCGTGGCGCTGCAGGGCGATCTCTACGTCATCGACGGCGCGGTGCGCACGGCCGCGGTGCCGGTTTCGCTGGTGCCGGGCGCCGACCTGCACGGCCATGCCTGGTGGGAAGAGGGCGCGTCCGGCGACTTCCCGCTCACCGCCTTCGACGCGGTGCTGATGCGCAAGGATCCGCCGTTCGACATGGAATACGTGTACGCCACCCACCTGCTGGAACGCGCCGAGGCGCAAGGCGCCCGCGTGTTCAATTCGGGGGCGGCGATCCGCAACCACCCCGAGAAGCTGGCGATCGCCGAGTTCCCCCACCTGACGGTGCCCACGCTGGTGACGCGCGACCTGGACCGGCTCAAGGCCTTCCATGCCGAGCACCACGACGTCATCGTCAAGCCGCTGGACGGCATGGGGGGAACCGGTATCTTCCGCCTGGCGCCGGCCGAGCGTAACCTGAATGCCATTCTGGAAACCCTGACCGACGACGGTCACCGCAGCATCATGGCGCAGCGCTATATTCCCGAAATCCTGCAGGGCGACAAGCGGGTGCTGCTGATCGCCGGCGAGCCCGTGCCGTATTGCCTGGCGCGCATTCCGCAGGCCGGCGAGACGCGCGGCAACCTGGCGGCCGGCGGCCGGGGCGAGGCGCGGCCGCTGTCCGGACGCGACCTGGCGATCGCGCGCGAGCTGGGGCCGACCCTGGCCGCGCGCGGGCTGCTGCTGGTGGGGCTGGACGTGATCGGCGACTACGTGACCGAGATCAACGTCACCAGTCCGACCACCTTCTGCGAAATTACCGAACAAACGGGATTCGACGTCGGCGCGATGTTCGCCCAGGCGCTGGAGCGCGCGGTAGCCGGGCCGGAGGCGGCTATCGCATGACCGGGGTAGTCATCGTGGCGCATGCACCGCTCGCTTCTTCGCTGCTGTCCTGCGCCACGCATATCTTCGGGGAACTGCCGGGCGTGGTGGCCTATGACGCGCAGAGCGACCTGGATCCCGACCAGTTGTGCCGGGAGGTGCTGGCGCGCATCGAGTCGGCCGAAGGGGAGGGAGGCGTGCTGGTGCTGACCGACGTCGTGGGCGCCACGCCGGCCAACCAGACGGGCCGCGCGGCGCGCGCGGCGGCGCGGCGCGGCGCGGCCGTGACGGTGCTCTCCGGGGTCAACGTCCCGATGCTGCTGCGAACCCTGCCGTACCGACATCTTTCCCTAGACGACCTGGCGCAGCGCGCGCTGGCCGGAGGCACGCAGGGCATCCTGCGTATCGATGGCGAACCTGAAGAATCATGACCATGCCGAGCATCGACATCGCCGTTATCAACAAGCTGGGCCTGCACGCGCGGGCATCGGCCAAGCTGACCCAGCTCGCCAGCAAGTTCCGCAGCGAGATCCACATCGCCCGCGGCGCGCGCCGGGTCAACGCCAAGAGCATCATGGGCGTCATGATGCTGGCGGCCGGCATGGGTAGCAAGGTAACCGTGGACGCGGTCGGCGAAGACGCCCAGGAGGCGCTGGACCAGATCGAGGCGCTGTTCGCGCAGAAATTCGGAGAGGCCGAGTAATCATGGAAACCTCGATGCTGGCCCTGCACGGATTGGGCGTATCGCGCGGCTACGCCATCGGGCGGGCCGTGGTCATCGGCGCGGCGGCGCTCGAGGTTTCGCACTACCGGATCGCCGAAGAGGACGTCGAAGCCGAATGCGCGCGGCTGCGGGCGGCTTTCCGCGCGGCCGCCGATGAACTGGCCTACCTGGAATCCCACTTGCCGGCCGACGTGCCGCGCGAGTTGGGCGCCATCCTGCAGGTGCACGGCATGATCCTGGCGGACGCGATGATCTCGCAGGAGCCGCTCGGCATCATCCGCACCCGCCACTACAACGCCGAATGGGCGCTGACCGCCCAGGGCCAGGCGCTGGCCGAGCAGTTCGCGCAAATGGACGACGAGTACATGCGCGAGCGCGGCAGCGACGTGCGCCAGGTGATCGAGCGCGTGCTGCATGCGCTGGCCGAGGCGGACGGCAAGCCGCGCAGCCTGCGCGCCTCCACCCTGGCCGAGCATGGCGACCCGCTGGTGGTGGTGGCGCACGACATTTCCCCGGCCGACATGCTCAAGCTGCGCGGCGCGCGCTTTGCCGCGTTCGCCACCGACCTGGGCGGGGCGACTTCGCACACGGCGATCGTGGCGCGCAGCATGGGCGTGCCGGCAGTGGTGGCGCTAGGCGTGGCGCGGCCGCTGCTGCGCGACGGCGACGTGGTGATCGTCGACGGCGAGCAGGGCGTGCTGCTGGTCAACCCGCCCGACCGGGTGGTCGACGAGTATCGCGCCCGCCAGGCCGACTACGCGCGCGAGCGCGCCACGCTGGCGGCGCTGCGCGACGTGCCGGCGATCACGCTGGATGGCGTGATGGTCTCGATGCTGGCCAACATCGAGCTGCCGGAAGAGGCCGAGGCGGCCATGCAGGCCGGCGCCGAGGGCATCGGCCTGTTCCGCAGCGAATTCCTGTTCATGGGCCGCAACGACCTGCCTGGAGAGGACGAGCAGTACGAGGCCTATGCCTCGGTAGTGCGCACCATGGCGGGCCGGCCGGTGACGATACGCACGCTGGACATCGGCGCCGACAAAGAACTGGACGGCGAGGCCACGGTGGCGACCAATCCCGCGCTGGGCCTGCGCGGCATCCGCTATTGCCTGGCGCATCCCGAGCTGTTCGCCACGCAGCTGCGCGCCATCCTGCGCGCATCGGCGCACGGCCCGGTCAAGGTGCTGATCCCCATGGTGGCCCACCTGCGCGAGGCGCGCGCGGCCTGCACGGCGCTGGCCGCAGCCAGGCACGAGCTGACCGTGCGCGGCCAGGCCTGCAGCCAGAACATCCAGATCGGCGCCATGGTGGAGGTGCCGGCGGTGGCCATCGCCATCGAACCCTTCGTGGAAGCGTTCGATTTCCTCTCCATCGGCACCAACGACCTGATCCAGTACACGCTGGCCATCGACCGCGCCGATCCCGACGTGGCGGGGCTGTACGAATCGCTGCATCCGGCCGTGCTGAGGCTGGTGGCCAACACCATCAACGCCGGCGCGCGTTCCGGCAAGCCGGTCTCGGTATGCGGCGAAATGGCCGGCGACACCGAATTGACCCGGCTGCTGCTGGGTCTGGGCCTGACCCAGTTCTCGATGCATCCGCAGCAATTGCTGGACGTCAAGCGCGAGATCCTGGGGGCGCATTCCAATGCGCTGCGCACCAGGGTGGCGGCGGCGCTGAACCGTGCCGCGGAAATCGACCTGTCGCTGTTGAACCAGTAAATCCGGGCGTCGGCGGGCGGCGATCCGCGGGCGCATTGGCGGGAAAGCACTCGGACATAATGGGTGCACGCCCGTCAATCGATGGTTTCGCATCCACATTACCTGTCATAGAATGTTACGCGACATCATCACGACAGGCGGCATGGCCAGAACACCGATCGCTTCTCCGCCGCTTTCCCCCGACGCGCCGGTTCCGTCCGGGAACGAGCAGCAAATGGTCGTCGGCGCGCTACGGGCGTTGCGCCCGCTCATGGATGCCTCGTCTTTCCAGGAAGTCGGCCAGGTCGTACGGGATTTCTCGCGGGCTTTCGGCGCGATCCATCATGCGCTCGGCATCGTCGAGCGCGGGCCGGCGCAGAACACAGTGCATAGCCTGTTCGAGGACGAGCAGGGCTGGTGCCGGGCGTTCCGCGACTCGTGCCGGCAATTGCTGCGCCCGCAGGCGCCGGGGGTGGGCGGCGCCATCCGGACCGCCCTGCATACGGTGGACGACTTGCCGAAAGGGCGGGTCCAGGAAGAATTGCGCCGCCTGGACGCCCATTCCCTGCTGCTGCTGGTGGCCGAGATGCGCGAGCCGGGCGATACGGCAGCGTGTTTCGCATTGTTGTTCGAGCGCGGCCGGGGCGCCGCCCGATTGTCCTGGCAGCGCGGCCTGGCGCGCCTGTGCCACCATGCCGCCTCGCTCGTGCTCGACGCCTGTTTGCGCCTGGAGGATCCGCCGCAGGCCAGGACCCGCCTGTCGGCGCGCGAAGCCGAATGCCTGCGCTGGGCCTCGGTGGGCAAGACGAGCTGGGAGACCGCCCACATCATCGGCGTGAGCGAGCGCACGGTGAATTTCCACCTGGGCAACGCCTTTGCCAAGCTCAACGTGAACAACAAGCAGGCCGCGGTGGCGCAGGCCATCCTGCAGGGCTTGCTGTAGCGCAGCCAGGCGCGGGCCCCCGCAGGGCCGGGAGGGCGCGGTGCTACAATTCCAAGACTTTCATTGGCGCCGATTTGCCTGGTCCGCTTGCGGGCGCCCGATAAATCCTGCTAAAGAGTTCCGTCCATCGTGTCTTCCGCCCAGCCCTTCGACGCGGCGCCGTCCGCCGTTATCGATGCTTCTCCCGCAGTGTCTCTTCTTCCCGGTTCCGTAGGCGTCGTCCGTCCGCAGTGCATGGTGTTCGATGAGCCGCTGCAGCTCGCCAGCGGCACCGCCTTCGGGCCGTACCAGTTGACGGTCGAGACCTACGGCACGCTCAATGCCGAGCGTTCCAATGCCGTGCTGGTCTGCCATGCGCTCAATGCCTCGCATCACGTGGCGGGCGTCGCCGCCGACGATCCCTCCGATATCGGCTGGTGGGACAACATGGTGGGCCCGGGGAAGCCGCTGGATACCGACCGCTTCTTCGTGATCGGCGTGAACAACCTGGGTTCGTGCTTCGGCTCCACCGGGCCGGCCAGCATCGACCCGTCCACGCAGCGCCCGTATGGCGCGGCATTCCCGGTGGTCACCGTCGAGGACTGGGTCCATGCCCAGGCGCGCGTGGCCGACCGGCTCGGCATCCGGCGCTTTGCCGCGATCATGGGCGGATCGCTGGGCGGCATGCAGGCATTGAGCTGGGCCGTCACTTATCCCGACCGGCTGGCGCATTGCATCGTCATCGCCAGCACGCCGCGGCTGTCGGCCCAGAACATCGCGTTCAACGAGGTGGCGCGGCGCGCCATCATCACCGACCCGGAATTCCACGGCGGCGATTTCTACGCCCATGGCACGGTGCCGCGCAACGGCCTGTCGGTGGCGCGCATGATCGGCCACATCACCTATCTGTCGGGCGAGGACATGGCCGAGAAATTCGGCCGCGCGCAGCGCGAGCCCTCGGCCGACGGGGCGTTCCGCTATGGCTATGACGTCGAGTTCGAGGTGGAGTCCTACCTGCGCTACCAGGGCGAGAAGTTCTCGCGTTATTTCGACGCCAATACCTATCTGCTGATCACCCGCGCGCTGGATTACTTCGATCCGGCCAAGCGCACCGGCGGCGACCTGGCCAAGGCGCTGGCGCCTGCCCAGGCCGAGTTCCTGCTGGCTTCGTTCACGACCGATTGGCGTTTCCCGCCTTCGTGTTCGCGCGAGATCGTGCAGGCGCTGCTGCGCAACCACCGGCCCGTGACCTACGCCGAGATCGAGGCGCCGCACGGCCACGACGCCTTCCTGCTCGACGACAGCCGCTACCACGCGGTGGTGCGCGGCTACTACGAGCGCATCGCCCGCCAGCTGGGGCTGGGCGAAGGGAGCGCGCCATGACGGCAACGAGGCAGAACCTGCGTCCCGACCTGGCGCGCATCGCCGGCTGGATCGCCGACGGCTCGCGCGTGCTCGACCTGGGCTGCGGCGACGGCACGCTGCTGGCGCACCTGCGCGATGCCCGCCGGGCGCGCACCGTAGGCGTGGAGATCAGCGACCAGCACGTGATCGAATGCGCGCGCAAGGGCGTCAACGTGATCCAGCAGAACCTGGAAGACGGACTGGCGCTGTTCGAGGACGGCCAGTTCGATACCGTGGTGCTGTCGCAGACGCTGCAGGCGGTGCACAACACCGAACGCATCCTGCTGGAGATGGCGCGAGTGGCGCGCGAGGGCATCGTGTCCTTCCCCAATTTCGGCCACTGGACGCACGGCCTGTCGATCCTGCGCGGGCACATGCCGGTGACCGGGCAGATGCCCTACCAGTGGTACAACACGCCCAACATCCATTTGTGCACCATGAAGGATTTCGAGGCGCTGGCCGCCAAGCTGGGGCTGCGCATCCTGACGCGCGTCACGTTCGCGGACGGCCGGGAAGTATCCTGGCTGCCGGGATGGCGCAGCACGCTGGCCGTCTACCGCTTCGCCTCGCCGCGCGAAGCGGCCTGAGCGCGCGCTTGGCTGCGGCGGCGGAGTCGGGGCGATGAGCGCGTTCTCCCCCGGGGAGGAGTCGCGCAGCGACAGGAGGGTCCACCAGTGAGCCAGCGGCGCCGTCTGCATCGCTCCATGTTCTTCGGGCTGATTGGCCTGGTGCATCTGTACGTTGGCGTACGGCTGGTGCCGGCCTTGCTGTCGGCGCCGTGGCTGGCGGGCCTGCTCGGCGCGTTCCTGCTGGCGTCGGTGGTGCTGATGCCGGCCAGCATGCTGCTGCGGCGCCAGTCGGGCAGCGGCCGGGCACGGCTGGCGGTGTGGGCCGGCCTGCTGTGCATGGGCCTGTTCTCTTCCCTGTTCGTGCTGACCCTGGCGCGCGACGTGGCGTTGCTGGCGCGCGCGGGCGTATTCCTGCTTTCGGGCTCGCTGTGGGGCGGACCGGGCCTGGTGCCGGTTTCGGCCTATGCGGTCGTCGCGGCCGCGCTGGCCATGTCCGCCATCGGGTTCTTCATGGCGCGCCGGCCGCCGGCGGTGCTGCGGGTGGACGTGCCCCTGGCGGGGCTGCCGGCCGAACTCCACGGTTTCCGTATCGCCCAGCTCAGCGACGTGCACGTGGGGCCGACGATACGCGCGCGCCAGGTGCGGGCCATGGTGAACGTGGTGAACCGCCTGGAGGCGGACATGGTGGCGCTGACCGGCGACCTGGTCGACGGTTCCGTGGAGGATCTGGCCGACCACGTGCGGCCGCTGGCGCAGCTGGTTTCGCGGCACGGCACGTTTTTCGTCACCGGCAACCACGAGTACTATGCCGGCGCGCAGGCGTGGGTCGACTTCCTGCGCGAAGCGGGGCTGCGCGTGCTGCTCAACGAACACGCGGTGCTGCGCCACGGCGGCGCGCCGCTGGTGGTCGCGGGCATCGCCGACTACGGCGCGCATCACTTCCTGCCGGCGCATCGCAGCGATCCGGCCGCGGCGCTGGCGGGCGCGCCGCCCGGCGCGCCGAAGCTGCTGCTGGCCCACCAGCCGCGCAGCTGCGTGGCCGCCGCCGAGGCCGGCGCCGACCTGCAGCTTTCCGGCCATACGCACGGCGGGCAATTCTTGCCCTGGAATTTTTTCGTGCCGCTGCAGCAGCCTTTCGTCGCGGGCCTGCACCGCGTGGGGCGCATGTGGCTGTACATCAATCGCGGGTCCGGCTATTGGGGGCCGCCGACGCGCTTCGGCGTGCCGTCGGAAATCACCCTGTTGCGGCTGGTGCCGGCCGGACCCGATCAAGGCAAGGAGCAATCATGAAGCACGGAATAGCCATGGCAATCGTGTCGGCGGCGCTGGCCGCCGGCTGCAATACGGTGCCCGCGCCGGCCCCCGCGGCCGACACGCCCGCGCCGGTGGCCGGCGCATGCTCGGCCCAGCCGGCCCAGGTCCTGGTGGGCCAGAAGCTGACCTCGGTGCTCGCGGAAGAAGCCCGCCAGCTTTCCGGCGCCAAGGCGGCGCGCGTGATGCGGCCGGGACAGGCCGCCACCATGGAGTTCAACAGCCAGCGCGTCAACGTCACCGTGAACCGCGCCGACACCGTCACCGCCATCCACTGCGGCTGACGCGGCGAAGCGGGCCGGGTTTTACCCAGGGCGCCGCGGATCCGGCTCCGCCGGTCCGCTGGCGCCGCCCCCTCGAGGGGGCCCGCGTCAGCGGGTAGGGGGTGGGATCGGCCTATAGCCGCGCAGCGCGGCGGCGGCTTCTTCGATGTAGTCGGCCAGCGCGCGCGCCTCGGGGCTCAGCGGCCGTATCGAGGAATAGTAGATCTCGGTCCACAGCTCGATGCGCGGCCGGAAGGGCCGCGTGACGATGTCGGGAAAGATGCCGGTGGACAGCAGCATGGGATTGATCAGGCCGATGCCCACGTTCTGCTGCACCAGCGCGCACACGCCCATCGACGTGCTGGCGACGATGTTCTTGGGCAGGACGACCCCGGCTTCCTGCAGGGTGGCGCGCACCAGGCTGGAGGTGGGCGACTCTTCGGGCAGCGCGATCACCGTGTGATCGACCAGATCCGCGGGGCGGACCACCGACTTGGCCACCAGCGGATGGCGGCGGTGCAGGACCACGACCAGCAGTTCCTCCGAAATGGTGTAGCGCTCGCAGAGATCCACCGCGCTGACGGTATTCGGCGCGGGCGGATTCGTGACGCCCAGGTCCACCTCGTGGTGGGCGACCGACTCCAGCACCTTGGGCGGCCCCTCTACGCGCAGGTGCACGTTGGCATCGGGGTGCGTCTGGCGAAAACGCTGGATGGCGCTGGGCAGGATGGCGATCAGCGGCGGCGCGTGCGCCGCCACGATGACGCTGCGCGCGGAGCCCTGGTCGAGCGTGTAGGCTTCGTCCAGCGCCCATTCCAGGTGCTTGGCGGCCTGCTCGGCGCGCGGCAGCAGGCGGCGGGCCGCGGCGGTGGGTTCCAGCCTGCCGCGCGCCAGCGTGAACAGCGCCACGCCGGTCTCGCGCTCCATCAGGCTCAGGGCCTTGCTCACGGCCGCCTTGGAAATCCCCAGCTTGAGCGCCGCTTCGGCCATGCCGCGGCTATGCATGACGGTAGTGAAGATCTGGAAATGGCGGCTGTTGAGCAGTCGGGACATGGGGGGCAAGCGAGCGAATCGTTAACCTGAGGTTAACAAGAAACCCCATTGTCACATAACGTCGATGCCTACAATTTTCAATATGGACGGGCCGGCCGGCAGGCGGCGCCGGTCCCGAGTCAATCGATCCGATATACCCCTTATCCCAATACCCCCGAGGTTTAGTGTGATGATGCGCAAGCTGCTTCCCGTGCTGGTCCTGTCCGCACTCGTTCCGTCGGTCGCCGCGGCGGCCGACGCCTTCCCGTCCAAGCCGGTCACCATCGTGGTGTCGGTGCCGGCCGGCGGTACCATCGACGCGATCGCGCGCATGGTCGCCAAGGACATGGGCGAATCGCTGGGCCGGCAATTCGTGGTCGAGAACCGCCCGGGCGCCAACGGCAACATCGCCGCCGACTACGTGCGCCGCGCCCCCGCCGACGGCTACACGCTGCTGATGCTGGCGTCGAGCACCCTGACGCTGGGGCCGTACGTGATGCAGAACGTGCCTTTCGATCCGGTCAAGGATTTCGCGCCGGTGGCCATGACCGCCGGCCTGAACATGGTGCTGCTGGCCAACCCCAAGGTCGGCGTGACCGACCTGAAGGGCCTGGTCGCCAAGATGAAGGCCAATCCCGACAAGCTGAACTATTCGTCCACCGGCAACGGCTCGTTCCCGCACGTGGCCGGCGCGCTGCTGAACCTGGACACCGGCACCCACGCCGCCCACGTTCCCTACAAGGGCCTGGCGCCGTCCATCCAGGACCTGCTGGCCGGCCAGGTGGATTTCACCTTCGATTCGGGCAGCGCGGCGCACGTCAAGTCGGGCAAGCTCAACGCGTTGGCCGTGATCGGTCCCAAGCGCTCGAGCGCGCTGCCCGAAGTGCCGACCTTCCGCGAACTGGGCCTGCCCGAGATGGAGAAGGTGACCGGTTGGCACGGCGTGTTCGCCCCGGCCGGCACGCCCGCCGACGTGATCAAGCGCCTGAACGCGGAGTTCAACAAGAGCCTGAAGAAGCCCGAGTCCATCGAGAAGGTCCAGGCCATGGGCTTCGAAAGCGTGGCCACCTCGCCCGAGGAGCTCGGCAGCGCGCTGCGCACCGAGTACAAGAACTTCGGCGAGCTGATCGCCAAGACCAAGATCTCGATCGACTGATCGTGTCCCGAGGGCGGTTGGCGTTGCGCCGGTCCGCCCTCTCTTCGCTTCCCTCGAATCGACTTGCATCACTGCGCGAGCGGTGAGGACGGCGTTCGCCTTTTCCAGCCGCGCCGTGTAGCCCCTGACGGAGCCGATGCCCCATGCCTAGCTTCCAATTCGAAACCACGCCTCGCATCGTTTGCGAGCGCGGGGCCGCGCTCAAGCTGGCCCAGACTCTCCAGGCGGGCGGACAGCGCCGCGCCTTCATCGTGACCGATCCCGGCCTGGTGCGCGCCGGCCTGGTCGAGGCGCCGGCCGCAGCCCTGCGCGCCGCCGGCCTGCACGCTACGGTCTACGACCGCGTCGAGGCCGATCCGCCCGAGCACGTGGTGCTGGAGGCGGCGCAGGCGGCCCGGGACGACGGCGCCGACTGCGTGATCGGCCTGGGCGGCGGCAGTTCGCTCGACACCGCCAAGCTGGTCGCGCTGCTGGCTGCGCGTCCGCAGCGCCTGGAGGACATCTATGGCGTCCAGCGCGCCGCCGGGCCGCGCCTGCCGCTGATCCAGGTCCCGACCACGGCGGGCACCGGCTCGGAGGCGACGCCCACCGCGGTGGTCTCCACCCCCGATCACCAGAAGCGCGGCGTGATCAGCTCGCTGCTGTATCCCGACCTGGCCGTGCTGGACGCGGAACTGACCGCCGCCCTGCCCGCCGGACCCACGGCGATGACCGGGATAGACGCCATGGTCCATGCCATCGAGGCCTATACGACGCGGCACAGGAAGAATCCCATCTCGGACATGTTGGCGGTGCGCGCGCTGCAATTGCTGCATGCCCACCTCGGCCGCGCGGTGGCCGACGGCAGCGACATCGCGGCGCGCGAGGCCATGCTGCTCGGCTCGCTGCTGGCGGGCATGGCCTTCGCCAACGCGCCGGTAGCTGCCATCCACGCTCTGGCACATCCGCTGGGCAGCCACTTCCACGTACCGCACGGATTGGCCAACGCGCTGGTGATGGCGCCCACGCTGGTGTTCAACCTGCCGGCGGCGGGCCATCTGTATGCCGAGCTGGGCCGCGCGCTCGACCCGGCGCTGCGCGATGCCGCCGATGCGGAGGCCGCCCAAGCATTCATCGCGGCCATGCGCGGGCACGTGCAGGGTTCGCCGATTCCGCAGCGCCTGCGCGAGGTGGGGGTGGGCGAAGCCGACCTGCCGGTGCTGGCCGAGGCCGCCATGACCGTGGACCGGCTGCTGATGAACAATCCGCGCGAACTGGCGCAGCGCGACGCGCTCGCCATCTACACCCAGGCATTCTAGGAGCCATTCCATGGAACACATCGAGACTTTCATCGCCGGCGCCTGGCGCAATGCCTCGGGTCCGAAGTACGCCACCGAATACCCGGCCGACGGCAGCCAGGTCGCCACCTTGCACGCGGCCACCGCCGCGGACGTGGACGAGGCCGTCCAGGCCGCCGAGCGGGCGCGCCTGCAGCCCGCCTGGGCCGGGCTCAAGCCGCACGAGCGCGCCGGCATCCTTTACCGCATCGCCGCCGGCATTCGCGCGCGCGCCGAGGAACTGGCCCAGCTGCAGCGCCTGGACAACGGCAAGCCCGTCAACGAGACGCGCGCGCTGGTGGCCAGCGCGGCGGGCACCTTCCAGTTCTTCGCCGCCGCGGCCGAGACCCTGGAGGACAGCATCACGCCTTCGCGCGGCGACTACGTCAGCATGAGCGTGCACGAGCCGCTGGGCGTGGTGGGCGCGATCACGCCCTGGAACTCGCCCATCGCCAGCGAAGCGCAGAAGCTCGCGCCGGCGCTGGCCGCCGGCTGCGCCGTGGTGTTCAAGCCGGCCGAGATCACGCCGCGCATGGCCATCGAGCTGGCCCGCATCGCCCAGCAGGCGGGCGTGCCCGACGGCATCATCAGCGTGCTGCCCGGCAAGGGCTCGGTGGTGGGCGATGCGCTGGTGCGCCATCCGCTGGTCCGCCGCATCGCCTTCACCGGCGGCACCACCGTCGGTTTGGGCATCGCCCGCCTGGCGGCCGAACGCCTGATGCCGGTGTCGCTGGAACTGGGCGGCAAGTCGCCCACCATCGTCTGCGCCGATGCCGACCTCGACCATGCCGTGGCCGGCGTGCTGTTCGGCATCTTCAGTTCCTCGGGCGAATCGTGCATTGCCGGCTCGCGCGCCTTCGTGCATGCCAGCGTTTACGAGGAATTCAAGCGTCGCCTGGTGGCGGCGGTAGGCCAGCTTCGCGTGGGCGACCCGGCCAGCGAACAGACCCAGATGGGTCCGCTGGTCAGCCGCTCGCACCGCGAGTCGGTGGAGCGCTACGTGCAACTGGGCGTGGACGAGGGCGGCAAGGTGCTGGCGGGCGGGCAGCGGCCCGTGGGCGGCATCTACGACCGCGGCAGCTATTACCTGCCGACCATTATCGAGGGGCTGCCCAATCAGGCGCGCATGTGCCAGGAAGAAATCTTCGGCCCGGTGCTGGCGCTGCTGCCCTGGACCGACGAAGCCGACCTGATCGCCCAGTGCAACGACAGCGCCTACGGCCTGGCCTCGGGCATCTGGACCAGCGACTACAAGGCCGCCTGGCGCCTGGGCGCCGCCCTGCAGACCGGCACGGTGTGGATCAACACCTACAAGCTGTTCTCGGTCAGCACGCCGTTCGGCGGCGTGAAGATGAGCGGCGTCGGCCGCGAGAAGGGCCGGCTGGGCATCCTCGAGTACATGAACCAGAAGAGCTATTACTGGGGGACGAACGCTGCGCCGCTGCCGTGGAGCCGCTGAGGGCCGGCCGGAGCGCTCCCTAGGCCCGTCCCTGGTCCTGGGGCGCGGCCGGCGCAGCGGCGGGAGGGGTGTCGTCCACGCTCGCTCCAGGCGCCGGTTCCGTGCGCGCCATCCAGGCGATCAGGGACGACCGCATGGCTTCCTCGACCGACATGTCGATCGGGGTGAGCCAGGAGGAGGGCACGAACACGGTATACCCGCCTATCATGTAGCCCATCGGCAGGTAGACGGCGACCCGGTCGCCGGGCAGAAAGCCTTCGGGCAGCCCCGCCGTGCTGCGGCGGGTGACCAGGCCCACCACTTCCATTTCATTGCCGGGCATGCGCAGGATCACGACCTGCTGCGCGCTTTCCCGCGTCGCGTTGGCCGGCGAGAAATAGTCGGCGAAGCTCTTGAGCGAGGAATAGATGCTCTTGATCACCGGGATGCTGGTGAAAGGCCATTCCACGTAGGACATCAGCCGGCGTACGCGTTCTTTGGACAGCATCATGCCGACCGCGACGATGGCCGCCACGGCCAGCACCAGCCCCATCCCCGGGAAGTAGAAGCTGCCGATGAACGGATGCAGCACGCCCAGCGCCAGGGATTCCATCCAGGCGACGATGACGTAGAGCACGTACAGCGTGAGCACCAGCGGAAGGATGGCGATCAGGCCGCGGAAAAAATACTTGTAGAGGGATTTCATCGGGGACTCCTGCGGCCGGAACGGTGCTGCGGCGCGCGGCGCCAAGCATAGCAGCAGTACCGGGTCGTGGCGCGGCCTGGCGCCGCAACACGGTTGTACAGATGTGAGGGGGCGTATCCCGCCTGGACCCTAGCCCGCCGCGCGGAAGCGGACGATGCCGTCTTCTCCCGTCTCGCGGACCACGTCGCCGCGGTAATAGAGCATGTGCAGATGCGCGATGGCTTCGCCCAGCGCGAAAGTCATCTGGTGCAGGTCGAGCTTGCGCCTGAACAGCACCGGCACGATGTCGTAGCCGGAACGGGGCTGCTCGGCACAGGCCCGCCTGACGCGTTCCAGGTGGTCGGCATGGTGGGCATGCTGCTGGGCGATGCGGGTATGGATGCCGACGAAGGGCCGGCCGTGCGAAGGCAGCACCAGCGCGTCGGCCGGGACGTGGCCATAGCCGCCCAGCGAATCCAGGTAGAGCTGCAGCGGGTTGCTGTCCGGGTCGATGTCGGTGACGCTGACGTTGGTGGAAATGCGCGGCAGCACCATGTCGCCGGAAATCACGATGTTCAGGCCGGGGCTGTACAGCGAGATGTGCTCGGGCGCGTGCCCGTAGCCGGTGATGGCCTGCCAGTCGTGGCCGCCGATGCGCAGCGTGTCGCCGTGGAGGATGCGGCCGAAATGGGCCGGCACCTGCGGCACGAGCTGCGAATAATAGCGGGTGCGGGCGCGCACGCCGGCCAGGCCCTGCGGGTCGGTCATGCCGTTGCGTTCGAAGTGCGCCGCCATGCGCTCGCCGCCCGAGATGGCCCGGCCTTCGACGAACAGGTGGGCGGTCAGGAAGTCGGTCGCGCTCATCTGCAGCGGCGCGTTCCATTTCTCGGTCAGCCAGTGGGCCAGGCCGATGTGGTCGGGATGCATGTGGGTGACGATCACCCGCACCACCGGCAGTCCGTCGAGCTGGGTCGCGAACACCTCTTCCCAGAGCGTCCTGACCTCGTCGCGGGCCACGCCGCAATCGACGATGGTCCAGCCTTCGCGGCCCGCCCAGGTGTCGCGCATCAGCCAGAGGTTGATGTGGTCCAGGGCGAAGGGCAGGGGCATGCGCACCCAGCGTATGCCCGGGGCGACGTCCAAGGCCATGCCGGCCGCCGGCAGGGTGTCGCCCAGCGGGTATTGGAGTTGGTGTTCGAGAGGATTCATGGCTGGTTCGTGATGTCGGGCGCGGCTCGTGCGGCCCGGCTTGCGGCGGACTAAAATGGACGCGCGACTTATTGTTACAGTTGCCTGGCGCGCGGCCCCCGCTCATCCGCCGGACTGCGGGGAAGACGCTCTAGTTTACCCATGTGCCCGGCAAGCGCGTTGCCGCCGTTCCGGACGCGCGATCGGCGGAGCTTTCCGGACGCCGCCAGAAGATCATTCCAGAACCAGGAGTCGAAGATGTCGGATCCCGTAGTCGTTGTATCGGTCGCCCGCACCCCCATGGGTGCCATGCTGGGCGAACTAGCCGGCTTGTCCGCCAATCAATTGGGCGCCGTCGCGATCAAGGCGGCGGTCGAGCGGGCGGGCCTGAAACCCGAACAGGTTCAGGAAGTCATCATGGGCAACGTCCTGCAGGCGGGCCAAGGCCAGGCGCCTGCCCGCCAGGCCGCGCTGGGCGCGGGCCTGCCGCTGAACGTGAGCTGCTCCACCCTCAACAAGATCTGCGGTTCCGGCATGAAGGCGGCGATGCTGGCGCACGACCTGTTGGTCGCCGGCAGCATCGACATCGCCGTGGCCGGCGGCATGGAGAGCATGACCAACGCCCCGTACCTGCTGCCCAAGGCCCGCCAGGGCTATCGCTACGGCCACACCACCATGTACGACCACATGGCGCTGGACGGCCTGGAAGACGCCTACGACCGCGGCCGCGCCATGGGCGTGTTCGCCGAGGATTGCGCCGCCAAGTACAGTTTCACCCGCGAACAGCAGGACGCCTTCTCGCTGGAGTCGCTGCGCCGCGCCAAGGCCGCCATCGAGAGCGGCAGCTTCGAATGGGAAATCGCGCCGGTCACGGTCGCCGACCGCAAGGGCGAAAAGGTCATCGCCCGCGACGAGTCGCCGTTCAAGGCCATGCCCGAGAAGATTCCCTCGCTCAAGCCGGCCTTCAAGAAGGACGGCACCGTCACCGCCGCCAATTCGTCGTCGATTTCCGACGGCGCCGCCGCGCTGGTGCTGATGCGCGCCTCGACCGCCGAGAAGCTCGGCCTGAAGCCGCTGGCCCGCGTCGTCGGCCATGCCCAGCACTCGCAAGAGCCGCAGTGGTTCACCACCGCGCCGGTGGGCGCGATGGCCAATCTGTTCGCCAAGACCGGCTGGAAGCCCGAGGACGTCGATCTCTACGAGATCAACGAAGCCTTCGCCGTGGTGACCATGGCCGCCATGGCCGACCACAAGCTGCCGCACGAGAAGGTCAACGTGAACGGCGGCGCCACCGCGCTGGGCCACCCGATCGGCGCCAGCGGCGCGCGCCTGATCGCCACGCTGATCGGCGCGCTGCGCGCCCGCCAGCTCAAGCGCGGCGTGGCGTCGCTGTGCATCGGCGGCGGCGAGGCCGTGGCCATGGCGTTCGAGCTCGTCTAAGCCCGGCTGCATGACGCAAGCTCCCACGGCCGGCGCCCGTCCGGCGGGCACGGCCGCGGCGGGCCACCCGCCCGCGCGCGCCGGGGCGGACGAAGCCGCCGGCGCGGTCAAGCCCGGCGACGCCTACGTGCAGTCGTTCGCGCGTGGGCTGGCGGTGATCCGCGCCTTCAATGCCGACCGGCCCGCCATGACGCTGACCGAGGTGGCCGAGGCGGCAGGCCTGACCCGCGCCGGCGCCCGCCGCATCCTGCTGACCCTGGTGCAGCTGGGCTACGTGGCGGCCGAGGGGCGCCTGTTCCGGCTGACGCCGCGCATCCTCGAGCTCGGCTTCGCCTACCTGACTTCCATGCCGTTCTGGGACCTGGCCGAGCCCATCATGGAAGACCTCGCCAACGAGGCCCATCAATCCTGCTCGGCCACGGTGCTGGACGGCACCGACATCGTCTACGTGCTGCGCATTCCCACCGGCCGCATCATGTCCATCAACCTGGGCATAGGCAGCCGCTTGCCGGCCTATTGTTCGGCCATGGGAAGGGTGCTGCTGGCCGGGCTGGCCGACGCGGAGATCGACGCGGTGCTGGCGCGCTCGGAGCTGCGCGCGCATACGCCGCTGACCGTCACCGACCCCGTCCAGCTCAAGCGCATCGTGCTCCAGGTGCGCGAACAGGGCTGGTCGCTGGTGGACCGCGAACTGGAAACGGGACTGGTGGCCATCGCCGCGCCCATCCGCGACCGCAGCGGCCGCACGGTGGCGGCCCTGAACCTGAGCGGCCAGGCCCACCGCGTCACGGCCGCGCAGATGCAGCAGGAACTGCTGCCGCTGTTGTGCCGCGCCGCCGAGCGCATCAACGATCTGATGCGGCGCGTGTAAGCTTGGAGGATTCCTGCATGCCCAGCTACCGGGAGGGCCCATGAATCCGTCCTGCGCGCCGTCCGCCCGCGAGGCCCGCCGCGGCGTCGTCCTGTTCGCCCACGGTTCGCGCGACCCGCAGTGGGCGCGTCCCATGGAACACCTGGCCCAGGCGCTGCGCGCGCGCGATCCCGGCACGCCGGTCGCGGCCGCGTTCCTGGAGCTGATGTCGCCCACGCTGCCCGAAGCCATCGCGGGCCTGGCCGGCCAGGGCATGGCCGAGATCGCCGTGCTGCCGGTATTCTGGGCGGCGGGCGCGCATGTGACGCGCGATCTGGCCCGCCTCCTGGACGAGGCGCGGGCGGCGCATCCCGCCGTGCGGTTCGCGGCGCTGCCGGTGCTGTCCGAATTGCCCGGCGTGCTGGATGCCATCGCCGCGGCGGCCCTCCCGCCGACGGCGGACCCGAGTTAGTACCTTCTCTTCCCCTTCATTCGAGTTGCTCGATACGCATACGGAGACTTCCATCATGATGACCATCTGGGGCCGCCTGACTTCCATCAACGTGGCCAAGGCGGTATGGGCGGCCCGCGAGCTGGGCCTGCAGTTCGAACGCATCGACGTCGGCGGCCCGTACGGCGGGCTCGATACGCCCGAGTACGGCGCGCTCAACCCCAACCGCCGCATTCCGACCCTGGACGACGACGGCTACATCCTGTGGGAATCCAACAGCATCGTGCGCTACCTCGCGGCCCGATACGGCGCAGCCGGCACGCTATGGCCCGCCGATCCGCGCGCCCGCGGCCTGTCCGACCGCTGGCTGGACTGGCAGGCCACCTCGTTCGGCCCGGCCATGGGTCCGGCTTTCGTCGGGCTGGTGCGCACGCCCGAGGCGCAGCGCAACCCGCAGGCCATCGCCAGCTCGGTCGAGCAGGTCGGCCGCCTGCTCCTGCTGCTGGAGGGCGTGTTCGCCGATGGCCGCACCTTCATCGCCGGCGAGAGTTTCACGATGGGCGACATTGCCGTCGGCTGCGCGGTGGACCGCTGGTTCCTGCTGCCGGTGGAACGCCCCGAGACGCCGGCCCTGGCGGCGTGGCACCAGCGCGTGGCGAGCCGCCCGGCGGCGCAAGGCATCCTCGGGCAACCGCTGCAATAGAGACCGTCCCCCCTATGCCCCCACAGGGGGCAAAACCGGCGGACTGGCAGGGCCAGATCCGCGGTTTCCTGGGTGCAATACGATGAATGATGGCGCGATGAGTGCCGGAAGAAATCAGCATGAGAGACGCGCGGAATGATTCGTGAAATTTTAAAGATGGGCGATGCCCGGCTGCTGCGCGTGGCGCAGCCGGTGGAGCAGGTGGGGACGTCGGAACTCGATGCGTTGATCGCCGACATGTTCGACACCATGGAGGCGGCCGGCGGCGTGGGGCTGGCCGCGCCGCAGATCGGGGTGGACCTGCAGCTGGTCATCTTCGGCTTCGACAGCAGCGAGCGCTATCCGGACGCCCCGGCCGTACCGCGCACCATATTGCTCAATCCGGTCATCACGCCGCTGTCCGAAGCGCGCGAGGAAGGGTGGGAAGGCTGTCTGTCGGTGCCCGGGCTGCGCGGCGCGGTGCCGCGCTACGTGTCCATCCGCTACCAGGGGCTGGATCCGCAGGGCAATCCGATCGACCGGGTGGCCGAGGGCTTCCACGCGCGGGTCGTGCAGCATGAATGCGACCACCTGATCGGACGGCTGTATCCCTCGCGCATCGAGGACTTCTCCAAGTTCGGCTACACCGAAGTGTTGTTTCCGGGGCTCGATCCCGGCCGCGACGACTAGCCAGGCACGCTTTCCGGGTAAACCCGGGGCAGAAGACGATAAGATTGAGGCCGGGCCAGTTACATTACGGGCGGCATAGGGGGAGGTCGGCCAGGCATGGCGGAAACACTGCTGTCGATCGGTCTGGAAGTCGCGGCGCTGCACGTGCTGGGCATCGTCGCCGCATGCCACGCGATCATGAATACGCGTACCTCGCAGGGGGCGGTGGCGTGGGCCGTGGCGCTGGTTTCCGCTCCCTACCTGACGCTGATTCCCTACCTGTTCCTCGGCCGCAGCCGTTTCGCCGGCTATGTGGACGAGCACCGCTTCAACCAGGCGCGCGCCCAGGTGCGCAGCGATGCAGACCTGAACCGCTCCGACGTCATCGCGGGCTTGCGCCGCGACGCGTCGGCCGTGCCGGAACTGCGCCGCTTCCTGGCCCTGGACCAACTGGTCGGACGCCGCTTCCTGGCCGGCAACGAGGTGCGCCTGCTCAAGGACGGCACGGCCACCTTCGAGGCGATCTTCCGGGCCATCGACGAGGCCAGGCACTACGTGCTGGTGCAGTTCTTCATCGTGCGCGACGACGCGCTGGGGCAGGAACTGCAGCGCCGCTTGCTGGCGCGCGCGGCCGAGGGGGTCAAGGTGTACTTCCTCTACGATGGAATCGGCAGCCATGCGCTGGCGCGCCGGTACGTCGAGACGCTGCGCGCCGGCGGCGTGCAGATCCATGCCTTCGCCATACGCCGCGTCAGCAACCGCTTCCAGCTCAACTTCCGCAATCACCGCAAGATCGTCGTGGTCGATGGCCAGACCGCCTTCGTCGGCGGGCACAACGTCGGCATCGAGTACCTGGGCGACAATCCGCGGCTATCGCCGTGGCGCGACACGCACATCCGGCTCTGCGGGCCCATCGTCGCGCAGGTGCAGCGCGCGTTCGCCGAAGACTGGTACTGGGTGACCGAGTCCATGCCGGCGCTGCGCACGCCGGTATCCGCGCCCGGCGACATGAGCTGCCTGGCCTTGCACAGCGGTCCGGCCGATCTCCAGGAGACCGGATCGCTCATCATCGTGCAGGCCATCCACGCCGCGCAGCGGCGCATCTGGCTGACGTCTCCGTACTTCGTGCCGGATTCGGCGGTGCAGTCCGCGCTGCGGCTGGCGGTGCTGCGCGGCGTGGACGTGCGCGTGCTGCTGCCTTGCCGGCCCGACCATTTCATGGTCTATCAGGCTTCGCTGCTCAATACCTACGATGCGGTGCGCGCCGGGGTCAAGGTCTACCGCTATCAGCCCGGCTTCCAGCACCAGAAGGTGATCCTGATCGACGAGGACGCCGCCGCGGTGGGCAGCGCCAACCTGGACAACCGCTCGTTCCGCCTCAATTTCGAACTGACGGTGCTGACCGTGAGTCCGGCCTTCGCCGCGGACGTGGAGGCGATGCTGCTGGCCGACTTCGCGCAGTCGATCGAAGTCGACCGCGGCGAATGGGGCTCCATCCCGCTGCTGCAACGCGTGGTCATGCACGTGGTGCGGCTGTTCGCACCCGTGCTCTGAGCTCAAAAAGGGCCCCCACGCTTCGCTGCCCCCGAGGGGGCGTTTTGCCTTGGGGCGGCCCGGCGGCAAAAGCCCTAGCGTCCTTCGAAGACTTCGGCGCAGCGCGAGAAGCTGAAGCCCGCCCCCGACGATTCGCGCTGGGTCTGGATGGCGGAGATGCGGCCGCCGGCATCGACGTTGATCTGCAGCTCGCAGAACAGCTCCACCGTGCGCGCCGGAGCGACCATCACCCGGTCGGTCTTCTTGGGATCCTTGTCGCGCGGGACGTCGCGGTACTGCGCGGCATGCTGGATGGACTTCTCGCCGCCGCGCCAGTTGTAGACGGCGCTGCCGTCGGCGAGCTTGTACGAGCGCTGCGGCGGGCCGTATTGGGCAAAGAACACGTCGCTGGGCTGTCCTATCCAGCGCGTCCGTATGGCCGTATTGGTTTCTTCGGTGGTGGCGCAACCGGCCACCAGCAGCAGCGCGGCAGCCAGGCCGGACAACAAAACCTTCATGGGATGCTCCAGAGCGGATGGGAGGCCTCGCAAGCGCCGGCCTTCCCCCGGCCGCGCCTCGAACCGCCGCCATTATCCGGCGCTTTGCCGCCGCAGGGCAACCGTGGCGGGCCTTCCCTTCAGCGGCCGGCCAGGATGTGGGGGCCGATCTCGCCGATGGTTCGGGTGCCGGTCAGCGCCATGCTCACGTCGAGCTCTTTCTGGATGATGTCGAGCGCGGCCGACACGCCGGGCTTGCCCATCGCGCCCAGCCCGTAGAGGAAGGCCCGGCCGATCATCGCGCCGCGCGCGCCCAGCGCCAGCGCCTTGAGCACGTCCTGGCCGCTGCGCACGCCGCCGTCGAACAGCACCTCGGTCTGGTGGCCGACCGCCTCGACCACGGCGGGCAGCGCGGCGATCGAGGACAGCGCGCCGTCCAGCTGGCGGCCGCCGTGGTTGCTCACCACGATGGCGTCGGCGCCGCAGGACGCGGCGATGCTCGCGTCCTCGGCGTCGAGGATGCCCTTCATGATCAGCTTGCCGCCCCATTGTTGGCGGATCCACTCCACGTCCTTCCACGACAGCGTGGGATCGAACTGGCGGGCGGTCCAGCGGCCCAGGCTGTTGATGTCGCTGGCGTCCTTGACGTAGCCCGCCAGGTTGCCGAAGGTCTTGCGTTTGGCGCCCAGCATGCGCAGCGCCCAGCCGGGCTTGCCGGCCACGTCCAGCAGGTTGGCCAGCGTGGGCCGCAGCGGCACGGTCATGCCGTTGCGGATGTCCTTGTGGCGCTGGCCGAGGATCTGCAGGTCCAGGGTCAGCACCAGCGCCGAGCAGCGCGCGGCCTTGGCGCGCTGGATCAGATCGGCGATGAACCCGCGGTCGCGCATCACGTAGAGCTGGAACCAGAACGGCCGGGTGGTGGCCGCCGCGACGTCCTCGATCGAGCAGATGCTCATGGTGGACAGCGTGAACGGGATGCCGAACGCTTCGGCCGCCTGCGCGCCCAGTATCTCGCCGTCGGCCCACTGCATGCCCGCCAGCCCGGTGGGCGAGATCGCCACCGGCATGCTGACTTCCTGCCCCAGCATGGTGGCGCGGGTCGAACGGTCCTCGACATTGATCGCCACGCGCTGGCGCAGCTTGATGGCCGCGAGGTCGTCGGCGTTGGCGCGATAAGTGCACTCCGTGTAGGAACCGCTGTCCGCGTAGTCGTAGAAGGCGCGGGGCACGCGCTTCCTGGCGAGCTGGCGCAGGTCTTCGATGCAGGTAATGGCAGGCATGGGCAATCCGGAAAAACGGGAAAACGGCGGCGGACCGCCAGCCTCTATTTTGCCCGACTCTTTTTGGGCAGCGGCTCAAGAAAGCGCGGCGATTCCCTTGCGCCGGATGATGTTCAGCAGTGCCAGAGCCGGACCTTTGGCCTGCGTTGCACCGCGCTCGAGCTGCGATACATAACCAGCCGTCATGTTGAGATAGCGCGCCAGTGCTGCTTGGCTCAGGCGGGCGTTCTCGCGCACTTCGCGCACCTGTTGGGCCGTGATGGGTTCGGCCGTCGGCAATGCAGCCGTTCCGAGATGGCGAGCGGTGATTTTTTCGTGTGTCGCCTGGTCCATGATTCCCAACCGGCGCTGCGCGTCCGCCATCTCTACGAGCTCATTGGAAAGGCGGCTACGCTTGGTCGTCGTCATCGTCAATCTCCTGCAGGTCGCCATCGCTCAGCGCTTGCCGAATCACCGAGGCTGATGCTGCGAGCCAATTTGCCCCGATGGTGCGCAACGTTTGCAATTCGTCGCCGCTGATGTTTTCGCGGTCATTCTTGGCAAATCCGTACAAAAATACCGCCCGATCGGCTTCGCGGTAGGCCACGACCATACGAAACCCACCGGAGCGGCCTTGTCCGGGACGCGCGACGCGTTGTTTGATGAGTCCGCTACCCAGATCTGCGTCGATAGCGCCTTGGCGAGCCCGTTCGATGGCCAGTCTCAGGCTGGCATCGGTGATGTGTTCACGGCGGGCGAATCGCTTCACACCCTTGGTCTTGAATACCCGCACGACGCCTTTTTATAGTACAGGAAACTATAGTACACAGACATATATTTAAGAACGATCTGCCTCTGCTGGATCGTCGCGCCCTGATTTCACCGCATGCCGGGGGCGGCAAGTGCGTTGCCCGGGATGAAAATGTCACGCTTTCTGGATCGCGCATCTGTGGATGCGCACTGCTGCGCAGGCATGAAAGCTGCTGCCTCGGAGCGCCAATCGAGCAGGAGCCGACCATGAAACCCACTCCAGATCCGAATGCCGGCGCGCCGCGCCCGAAGCATGTTTCCTCCGACGACGCGCCGCGTCCCGACATGGACCATCCCCCCGGCCCGCCGGGCGCCACGACCGAATTCGACCAGGGGACGGCAGAGGCCAGCCGCGAAGCCAGGACCGGGACGCTGCCCGGATCCGACGATTTCACCCCCGCGCAGCGTGGCCAGCAGGGCGCCGACGTGGAAGTGCGCAGCGACGGCGCGGCGGGCAACGAGCGGCGCAACGGGGAAGAAGAATAGGCACGACGGCGCGACCGAACCGCCCCTTTGGGGGCGCGGCTCGGTGCGCAAGGAGGCTGGATGTCAGGCCAGGTCCGGATCGCGTCCCGGATGCGATGGAGGCTTGCCCCCGGGCGGCACTTCACCCGGCATCTTCCTGCCCACGTCGGCAGGCTCAACGCCGGTTTGAGGTTCGACCCGCTCGCGCGGCGGGTCTTCGGACCCGACGCCCAGCCAGTTGGGATCGGCGGGACGTTCGCGTATGACGGTGCCCGGCTTGGCGGCGGGCTCGGACGGGCGGCTGGTCATGGGAAGTCTCCTGAAAATACTTCCCTCAGCAAGACCCGTGCCTCTTACGTGCCTAGTAGCTGCCCGCGGACAAAAAGGCCCCCACGCCAAGCCTCCGGCTACGTTACCCCCGAGCGGCGTTTTTGCCTTGGGGCGGCCCGGCGGTAAAAAAACCCACGCTACGTCTTCGACTACGCTACCCCGAGGGGACACCTTTTGCCGTAGGGCGTCCGAGCAAAAAAAAGCCCAGCCTCCGGGGGATTGCCAGGCCGGGCATAACACTACGCTACGCACGCTTGTGTTCCCCAGGATGCGGTGGATCCGGCTCCGCCGGTCCACCCGCATCGCCCCCTGGGGGGCGCGCGAAGCGCGTAGGGGGGGGCTTACCTCGTGGGCCTACTTCACGCGTTTATAGGTATAGGTGTAGTCGAAGTCGCTGCTCTGGTTGACCGGGAAGCCGTTGACCGTGCCGGACACCGTGATGCTGCCCTTGACCTTCATGACGATGGTGCTGCCCACGCCGCAGCTGCCGCAGCCTTGGTAGCTGCTGCTGCCGAGGTTGTACTTGATGGTCATGTCGGGAGTGGTCACCGTGCCGCCCTGGCCGCCGAACTGCGCGACCGCGCTCTGCGCGCCGTCGACCGAGGTCGGCACCGCGGCGAGTTCGATGTTCTGGATCGTCTGGTTGATCGACTGGCCGCTGGCCGTGCCAGACAGGGTCAGGTCCCAGGTCGATCCGGCCGGGATCGTCGAGGTCGCGCCGCCGGAGCTGCCGCCGCCGGACGTGAACGAGATGCCCGTGGTGTCGATCGTGAAGTTATAGGTGTAGACCGTATCGCCGACCTTGATGGTTTCCGAGCAGGAATTGGTCGAGCAGCTCAGTGAAACCGAGATGCCGTCGAGCACCGCGTCGAAGCCCTTGCCGTTGGCGGAGAAGGCGCTGCCGAAGAAATCGAAGGTCTTGTAGTCGACGCCTTGGGCGGTATAGCTTGCCTGGAAGTTGGCGTTGACCCGCTTGGCGGCAGCGGTGACCGCGTCGGCGGCCAGGCGCGTGCTCTTCCAGCCTTCGAACAGCGCGGCCAGCGGCTTTTTCCCGTTGGCGTCGTGCAGCGCCAGCGTGGTCAGCGGCGTCAGGTTGGCCCGGCCGCCGGCCGAGGCGAACGAGTACAGCGTACCGCTGGCGGTCGTGGTGATCTTGAGCAGGTAGGGGGGAGCGGAGCCTATCGTCAGTTCGTAGTCGCCATTGTCCTTGGTCTTGGCTTCCACGGTGTTGCCGTTGGCGTTGATGGCCACGACGGTGCCGCCCTTGACCGGCGCGCCCGTGGCCGCGGTGCCGGAGAGGGTGACGGTCTCGGCAGAGCCGCCGGAACCGCCGCTGCCGGCGGCGGGGGTGCTCGAACCGTCGCCGCCGCCGCAGGCGCTGACGGCCAGTGCGATACAAGCTGCCGCGGCGTAGCGGGCCAGGCGCGGCAGGTCGAAGGGAATCGTGATCATGGAGGTCCTCGGGTGCTGGGTGGAAGGTAGCCTCGCGCCCTCCTGGTCCGGGGGAGCGCCGGGTGGGCCAATTCTTCCCGCGGCCTGCGGCCCGCACAATCCCGCGAATGCGGGGTTGCCGCGGACGCAGCAATGGCTTGTACTGCGCATCGGCTTTGTTCATCATCGTGCGATACGCTGCCGCGATTCCGCTCCCCAGGCCCTCCATGTTCGCCACCCGTTTCCTGGCTGTTCCCGCCCGTCTCCTGCTGGCAGCGCTGGCACTATGCCTGGGCGCCGCCGGCGCGGCCATCTGGGGCGCGCTGCAGACGCCTTGGCTGGGCGTGGCGTTCACCGTGGCCGAGCCGGGCGGCGCGATCATGGCTGCCGGCCGCTCCGATGCTCCGGCGCAACAGCTCGGACCGGATGCCGCGCGGCTGGCGCTGGCGCGGCCGGACGGCCAGGGACGCGTGGAGATCGAAGCGCAGGACCTGATCGAGGAGCCGGATTTCTTCGACGAGTTCGCCGACATGAATCGCTTCTTCGCGCGCCAGTCCGCGTTGCGCAGTCTGCTCGACGGGCCGGTGCAGGCGAGCTGGCTGGACGCGGACGGCAGCGTCCGCGAGGCGACCTGGACGCCGCAGGCGCGGCCGCTGCCATCGCTGCCGCTGACCTTCTGGTTCCAGCTCGTGGTCAGCTGCACCGGCTGCCTGATCGCGTGCTGGGTCTGGGCGCTGCGGCCGGGCGACCTGGGCGCGGCGATGTTCGCGCTCACGGGCATCGCCTTCCCGGCATTCGCGCTGCCCGCCGCGGTCTACAGCAGCCGCGAGCTGGCGCTCGACGGCGGCCTGTTCCGCGTCCTGTCGGCAATGAACCACGGCGGCGCCTTCCTGTTCGGGTGCGCCTTGCTGGCGGTGTTCCTGAGCTATCCGCGCCGGCTGGTGCCGGCCTGGACGCTGGCGCTGCTGCCGCTGTTCTACGGCGCGCTGTGGGCGGCCGACGCGCTGCAATGGGTGCCCGACCAGAACTGGAGCCGCCTGGGCATCCTGTCCGAGATGGTCGGGGCCATGGTGCTGGCCGGCGTGCAGTGGCGCGCCAGCCGGGGCCGGCCGCTCGACCGCGCCGCGCTGCGCTGGCTGGCGCTGTCCATGCTGGTGGGCAGCGGGCTGTTCGTGTTCTCCACGATCGGCTCCAAGGTCCTGGGCTTCTTCCCGCCGATCGCCCAGGGCTACGCCTTCGGCTATTTCCTGATCATCTACATCGGCCTGGCGTTCGGCCTGCGCCGCTACCGGCTGTTCGATCTCGACCGCTGGGCCTACCGGATCCTGCTGTGGATGGCCGGCGCGCTGGCGGTGGTGCTGATGGACGTGGCGCTGATCGTCTGGATGCGCTGGAACCCGGCGTTTTCGCTGGGCGTGAGCCTGTTGGTGTGCGGCTGGCTGTACTTCCCGTTCCGGCAGTGGCTGTGGCGGCGCCTGACCGGTTCGCGCGAAGCGCGGGTGGAAAGCACCTTGCCGGAGTTGATCCGCATTGCGTTCTCGGCGTCGCGGGGGGAGCAGGAACAACGTTGGGACGCGCTGCTGGCGAGCTTGTTCGATCCGGTGGAAACCCGCCGCGCGGACGGCGCCGCCCCCGGGGATGCCGCGGCCTGCCTGATGGAGTCGGGACAGGCGCTGTGGGTGCCCGCCTGCGGCGGCATGGCGGGCCGCACGCTGCGGCTGGCCGACCGGGGGCGCAGGCTGTTCGCGCCGCGCGACGCCGAGCTGGCCGATTCGCTCGCCAGCCTGATGCACAAATCCAGCGAGGGGCGCGATTCCTACGAGCGCGGCGTACGCGAGGAGCGCCACCGCATCGCCCAGGACATGCACGACGACATCGGCGCGCGGCTGCTCATGCTGATCCACCATGCCTCGCGCGCCGGGGACGGGGTGGCCGCCGACGTGGCGCGGGCCGCCATGGGCGACCTGCGCACCACGCTGTCCGCGCTGGAGGGCCGCAGCCTGCCGCTGGCCGACGCCCTGGCCGACTGGCGTGCGGAGATGGCGGCGCGCTGCGAGGCGGCCGGGGTCGCTTTCGAATGGCAGGGCACGCTGTCCGCCCGTGGCTGGACGGACACGCAGCCGGCCATTCCGGCGCGCATGAAGGCGACGCTGGAGCGCGCCTTGCGCGAGGGCTTGTCCAATGCGCTCAAACACGGCCGGCCGGAACGGGTGTCGGTGCAGGTCCTGGCCGGCGAGCAGGGGCTGGACATCGTCATGCTCGACGACCGCCTGGCCGGCGATCCCGGACAGGCCGCCGTGGTGCCGGACGGCACGGCCGGGGTAGGCCTGGGGCTGACGGGAATGAAGCGGCGCCTGGCCGAGTATCGCGGCAGCGTGGTGCTGGAGCGGACGGGCAGCGGCTGCAGGCTGCACCTGTCGCTGCCGCTTGCGGGCGCGCCGGTCGGCGTGCCGGCACTGGAGGGCGGTGCATGAAGGACGTGCTGATCGTCGAAGACCTGCCCGAGGCGGCGTCGCTGTTGATCGAGGCCGTGGCGATGGCCTTTCCCGAGGCCTGTGTCCGGGTGGCGTGCGACCTGGCGCAGGCCGCGGCGGCGCTGGCCGAGCGGGTGCCCGACCTGGCGCTGGTGGACCTCGGGCTGCCGGACGGCGACGGCACCGAGCTGATCGGCACGCTGACGCTGCGCCACCCGCGCTGCACCGCGGTGGTGTCGAGCATCACCGGGGAGGACAGCAAGCTGTTCGCGGCGCTCCAGGCGGGCGCCCAGGGCTACGTGCTCAAAGAGCACCCGCCGGACCAGCTCGCCGCGCTGCTGACCGGCATCGCCCAGGGTCAGCCGCCGCTCTCGCCGGCGATCGCGCGCCGGCTGCTGGGGCATTTCCGCCAGCAGCCGGCCACCATGATCAGCCCGCTGTCGGCGCGCGAGAACGAGGTGCTGGTGCTGCTGGCGCGCGGCCTGCGGCTCAACGAGATCGGCGTGGAGCTCGGCATTTCGCGCTATACCGTGGGCGACCACGTCAAGCACATCTACGAAAAGCTCAACATCGCCTCGCGCGCCGAGGCGGCGCTGCGGGCGAAATCGCTCGGGCTGATCTAGCCCCACCTGCGCGCTTACGCGCGCCCCCAGGGGGCGGCGCTGGCGGACCGGCGGAGCCGGATCCGCGGCGCCCCTGGATTGTAGGTGGCGCGCAGCGCCATGGAAAACTGAGTTTCAGTCCACCGAGATCTGGCGGGCCTTGATGACGCCGTTCCAGCGTTCGATCTCGGTCCGGACCCGGTCCTGCATCTCGGCCGGCGAGCTGGGCGTGGCCAGGCTGCCCACCCGGCCCAGCGCCTGCTGCACGTCGGCGCTGGCCAGGGCCTTGCGCGTCTCGGCATTCAAGCGCTGCACGATGGGTTCGGGCGTGCCGGCCGGCGCCGCCAGCCCCAGCCACGAGCGCACCTCGAAACCGGGCAGGGTGGCCGAGACCGGCGGCACGCCGGGCATCGAGGGCCATTCGGCCGCGCTGGTCACCGCCAGCGCGCGCAGCTTGCCCGATTCGATGTGCGGCGTGGCCACCGTCAGCGTGTCCGACAGCACGTCGACGTCGCCCGCCAGCACGGCCTGGATGGGCGCGCCGCCGCCGCGATACGGAATATGCTGCAAGGGCACGCCGGCGGAGGCGCCGAGCAGTTCGCCCACCATGTGCTGCGTCGATCCCACGCCCACCGACGAGAAGGTGACTTGGCCCTTCTTGGCGCTGTCCAGCAATTCCTTGAGCGTGCGCGCCGGATGCTCGGCCCGCACCGCCACCACGAAGGGGAAGGACGACACCGTCGAGATGAAGGCGAAGTCCTTGACCGAGTCGTAGGGCAGGTTCTTGCGCAGCGCGCCCGTGACCGTGTGCGCGCCGGTGAGCATGACCAGGGTGTAGCCGTCCGGCGCGGCCTTGGCCGCGTAGTCGGTGGCGATCGCGCCGCCCGCGCCGGTCTTGATCTCGACCACCACGGGCTGGCCCAGGGCCTCCTGAAGTTTGCGCGCCATCAGGCGCGCCACGACGTCGGCGTTGCCGCCGGCGCCGAAGCCGTGCACCAAGGTGATCGGCTTGGCGGGATAGGCCGGCTGGGCGGCCGCGGCAGAGGTCGCCAGCAAGGCGGCTGCGGCCAGGGCCGCGCGGATAAGGGAAGTGGAAGGCATGGTCGTCTCCTATCGTGTTCTGGATGGTGGGGTGAAACCGCGCGGGGCCGTCTCAGGCGTCCTGCCGCGCGTAGCCGGACTGCGCGCCGAATAGTTTTTCCCGCTGCGACCAGTCGTGGGTCTGGTTCCAGAGGGCCAGGACCTGCGGCGCCTCGTCGGCGAAATGCCGGAGCCGCACCGGGTCGAGGCAGGTGCGCACGGTCAGTTCGAGACGATGGCCGGACGGGTCGAAGAAGTAGATCGACGTGATGAAGTCGTCGTGGTTGGTGGGGCCGACCACGTTCAACCCTTTCGCCTGCAGCTCCTGCCTGGCCCGCAGCAGCGTTTCCATGCTGTCGACCTCGAAGGCGAAGTGCTGGACCCAGCCGGGCGTTTTCGGATCGCGTCCGGAGGGCTCGCCCTCGTCCAGCGGGCATTCGAAGAAGGCGATGTGGCTGCCGTCTTCCATTTCGAAGAAGATGTGCACGTGCGGGCTGTACTTGCCGGTGGACGGCACGTGGTCCTCGCCCATGGCGTGCGTGAACTTCAGGCCCAGCACCTCGGTGTAGAACTTGACGGTTTCGGCCGCATCCTTGCAGCGGAAGGCGGCATGGTGGAGTTTCTTGCACAGCATGGCGGGGCTCCTCGAGGGTTGCGGGGACGGGGTCACAGCGTGTGTCCGCCGTCGATGACGATGCGCGTGCCGGTGGCCGTCTTCAGGTGCGTGGCGCAGGCCAGCACCGCCATCGCCACGTCTTGCGGCGTGACGACGCGGCCCAGCGGCGTCTGCGCCGCTTTCTTCTGCAGTTCCTCGCGGCTGCGCCCCGCGACGAATTGCGTGTCCACCGAGGCCGGCGACACGCTCAGGCAGCGCACCTCGGGCCCGAAGGCCCGGGCCATCGAGATGGTGAGCGTGTCCAGCGCGGCCTTGGCGGCGCAGTAGGCGACGTTGCTGCCCGAGCCGGTGAAGGCCGACACCGAGGAGACGTTCACCACCAGGCCGTCGCCGCTCTGGCGCAGCAGCGGCAGGAAGGCGCGGATGATGGAGAACGGGCCGACGGCGTTGGCGTTCAGGATCTCGCCGAAGGCGGCCGCGTCCATGCGGTCGAGGTCGTCGTGGGGAATGCGCCGCGTGTAGCCGGCCGAATTGACCAGGATGTCCACGCGGCCGAGCTCGCGGCCGACCTGCTCGGCGATCCGGCCGTGCTCGTGGATCTCGTCGAGCGCGATCCGGACCGCGAAGTGGCCCTGGCCGGGCAGTTCGGCCAGCAGCGCCTCGGCGCGTTCGCGGCCGGTGTGGTAGCCCACGGCCACGCGCGCGCCTTCGGCCGCGAGCGCTTGCGCGCAGGCGGCGCCGATGCCGCTGCTGCCGCCGGTGACGACGGCGGTTTTTCCATTCAATGCTTTCGAGTTCATGTACTGGCGAGTTCGCGGGGAAAAGAGGTCGAAGCGATGTCCTGGGCCGAACTCTAAAGAGTCCGTGAGGTTTCGTCGCCGGCTTGTCCGTTAATCGGACATGAACTCGCCGCGCCGGGGGTGTTCCGTTGCGTGACGGTTTATCTGCACCGCCGGTTATGGCACGCTTGGGATTTCCCGAATAACTGTTCTTTTAACGGACATGCCTGCTACGTCTTCTTCCGATGCCGGATCCCTCAAGCGGGGCGTATTGATACTCAAGCTGCTGGCCACGGCCGGATCGCGCGGATTGCCGCTGACGGAGATCGCCGCCCATGCCGACCTGCCGCACCCCTCCGTGCACCGCGTCCTGAAACAGCTGGGCGCAGAGCGCCTGGTGGAGCGCCACCCCGAACTCAAGCGCTATCGCCTGGGCCCGCTGGCATTCGAGCTGGGTGTCGCGGGTTCGACGATGCACGACATCCGCGATCTGTGCGGGCCGGCCATGGATACGCTGGCCAGGCTGACCGAAGACACGATCTACCTGGTCATACGCAGCGGCTTCGACGCGGTGTGCATGCACCGGCACGAAGGTTCGTTCCCGATCCGGACGCTGGTGCTGGAGGTGGGCAGCCGGCGGCCGCTCGGGGTCGGCGCCGGCGGGCTGGCGATCCTGGCGGCGCTGGGCGACGAGGAGCGCGCCGAAATCATCGAGCGCGTGGGACCGAACCTGGAGGCGTTCGGCCACCTGAGCGCCGAAGCCCTGGCCGAGGCGTGCGCCGCGACGCGCGAACGCGGCGCGGCAGTGATCGACGGCACGATCAACCTGGGCGTGACCGCCGTCGGCCACCATTTCCGCGACGGCATGGGCCAACCCGTCGGCGCACTGAGCGCGGCAGCCTTGTCGCAGCGAATGACGGCGCCGCGCATCCGCGCCATTGCGGAATTGCTGCGCACCGCCTGCGGCGAGGTGGAGCAGCGCATGCGGGCGCGCAAGCGCGCCGGGTGGCTGGCGGGCTAGGGCCGGCCTGGTTCAGGCCAGCGCCAGGCCGGGCAGTCCGAGCAGCAAACCCGCCAGTCCGGCCCACGGCACCCAGCGGGGCCGGAAGCTGATCAGCAGCGTGCAGCAGAAGGCGGCGAGACCGATCGCGCCCAGCCACAGGGACACGCCGATGGACGGCCCCCATCCCCACACGGCGGGCAGCGCGGCCAGCGCGAGCAGTGCCCATCCGGCCGCGCGCAGCCACGGCGAGGCGGGCCGGCCGCCGGCCATGTCGTGCCGGTAGCGTTCGGACGCCATGGCGAGCAGGCTCACGGCGGCGTAGAGCAGGGCGGCAAGCGCGAACAGTTTCACGATGCGGCCTCCCCGGCGGCGGGGGCAAGCGCCTGCGCGCGCGCAGGCTGGCGCGCGGGTTTGCCGGCACGGGGCTTGCCTATGCGCACGGCCGCCCACGCCAGCAGCAGGCCGGTCAGGAGCGCGGCCAGGTCGAAGCCGGCCACCGCCCACTGCCCGGCCGGGATGCTGGCCGCCAGCCCTTGTCCGCCAGTCCAGGCATTGAGCAGCGGGATCGCCGCGAACAGCGCGGTGGCGGCGCCCAGCTGCTCGCGCCAGGCGCACCGGTCGGGACGCACCGCCGCGTGGGCCAGCGTCAGGGCCCAGACGATGAAAAAGCCGTTGATCTCCCAGTCGGCGCGGCCGGCCAGGCCGGTGGGCAGCAGCCGGTTGAGGAAGAAGTAGGCGGCGGTCGCCACGGCCATGCCGGCGATGGCGGCTACGTTCAGGACCTCGACCAGGCGGTGTCCGGCCGGCGTGCGGCCCAGCTTGGCCCGCTCGGGCAGGCGCTTGGACACCCACAGCATCATGCCGGTGGCGACCATCAGCGTGCCCAGCACGCCAGACAGGAACAGCGCCCAGCGCACGATCGGATCGGCGAAGCGTCCCAGGTGCAGGCTGGCCATGGTGTTGTAGGTGGCGCGCACGGCGCTGACCGCGGGCGTGGCGGGGGATTCCAGTTCGCCGCCGCTGACGCCGTCGAAGCGCAGCCGGCGCGGCTGGCCGCGGTTGGCGAGGCTTTGTCCGTGCTCTTCGCGCAGCTCCAGAATGGGCTGGCTGCCCTGGCGGGTCATGACGATGGCGCCCACCGGCGAACCGTCCCAGCGTGCGTGGGCCTGGGCCAGCAGGGCGGCGACGTCGGCCTGCACCGCTTGCGGCGCGCCGCCGTTCCGACCGGCGCGGCCACCCGCGCCGCCGCCTGCCGGCGCGGCGCTCGCGTTCATGCCGCGCAGCTCGGCGATGAAACGGCCTGCGTTCTCGGTGCCGTACAGCGCCTCCCGCGGCGATGGCATCAGCGTGCCCATCAGCAGCAGCAATCCGCTGAAGGTGATCACCAGGTGGAAGGGCAGCGCGAACACCGCCGTGGCATTGTGCGCGTCCAGCCAGCTGCGCTGTCCCTTGTTGCGGCGGAAGGTGAAGAAGTCCGCGAAGATCTTGCGGTGCGTGATGACGCCGCTGATGATGGCCGCGAACATGAACATGGTCGCCGCGCCGACGATCCAGCGGCCCCAGATGCGCGGCATCCCGTACAGCTCGAAGTGGAACCGGTACAGGAAGTTGCCGGCACGCGTGTCGCGCGTTTCGATGGTGTCGCCGGTCGCGGCATCGAGGTAGGCGCGCTGGATGCCGGCGCGCCCCTGTGCGGCGCCCGGCGGCCGCCAGGAGGCCTGGACCTCGGCCTGGCGCGCGCCCGGCAGCGTCACTGTCCAGGTGCTGGCGTCGGGCGCGAGCCGCTGCATGGCGTCGACGGCCGTCTGGGCCGTGCCGGGGCCGGCCACGGAACGATGCAGCTCGGGCCGCATCCATTGGTTGATCTCGTCGAGGAAGAAGCTCAGGGTGCCGGTCAGGAACACGGCGTAGAGCAGCCAGCCCAGCACCAGGCCCGACCACGTATGGGCCCAGGCCATGGACTGGCGCAGTCCTTCCTGCTTGCCGTCCGGTCTCATTGGAGGATTCCTTCGGCGACTCGGGCGAGCGCCAGGCAAAGGCCGTAGAGCACGGCCGTGACAATGCAAAGCTTGGTGGCGCTGCGGCAGCGGAATGCCCACAAGGCGAGCCAGGCGTAGACCGCAAAGGCCAGCATGGCGGCCGCCAGGACGGCGTCCACCGGCGTCAGCGGCAGCGCGAGCGCCGCCAGCCGCCCGGCCGCCAGCGCCAGGAAATATCCCCCGGCGATGGCGACCGTGCTGCGCAATGCGATGTCCACCCGGTAGCCGGGGGTTACCGCGTTGCGGTTAGAAGTTGACATTCATCCCCACCCACAGGCGGCGGCCGTCCAGGTACAGGTTGGCGACGTCGTAGTCCAGGCGCTTGTCGGCCAGGTTGTAGATCGCCGCGTGCAGCGTGACGGTCTTGTTGACCCGGTACGAGCCGCCCAGGTCCACCTGCACGTATCCCGGCGACATCGTCGGCACCGCGCTGGTGCGGTTCAGCTTCATCTGCCTGTCGTAGGCCCAGACGCGGGTCCAGCCGGTCACGGCCTGGTTCGGCTTCCACTCCAGCGTGCCGCTGAAGATCTGCTTGGGCGTGCCCGCCAGTTGCAGGCCGGTCTGGCCGTTGACCGGATCGTCGGTGATCTTCGAACGCAGGTAGGTATACGTAGTGCGCAGCGAAAGCGTGTCGGTAAGCGCCCACTTCAGGTTGCCTTCGACGCCGCGGATGACGGCCTTGCCCACGTTCACCCGCGAACGGATGGTGGCGCCCGGGAAGTTGGGGTCTTGCACGCCGGGCAGCGTCACTTCGGTGATCTTGTTCTTGAAATCGTTGTTGAACAGCGTCACGCCGCCGCTCAACCGGCCGCCGTCGCCGTATTGCAGGCCGATTTCCTGGTTGATGCTGGTTTCGGGCTGCAGGTCGGGGTTGGAGCGGATCACGATGGAGCCGCCGCCGTTGCCGCCGCCCGAGGACAGCGCGTACCCGGGCAGGATGTCGCGCGCGGAGGGGGCCTTGTAGCCCTTGGAGACGCCGCCCTTGAGCGTCCAGTTGTCGGTCAGGTTGTAGACGGCGTAGGCGCGGGGCGTCCATTCGCGGCCGAAGACTTCGTGGTCGTCCAGGCGCAGGCCGCCGGTCAGGGCGAGCTTGTCGGTGACGCGCCATTCATCTTCGATGAACACCGCTTTCATGACGGTCGAGAGCTTGGCGTCGGCCACGCTGACGGCGCGCCAAGAACTATTGTTGTTGGGCATGCCGGGGAACGGATCGCCGTTGGCGTCGACGCAGCCATAGTACGGGTCGGACGGATTGGTCCGGATGCATTCGCGGCCGACGTAGTTGCTGGCGGTGAAGGCTTCCTTGCGGTATTGGCCGCCCAGGGTGACCAGGTGGTTCTTGACCGGCAGCGTCCACTTGCCGTCCAGCACGGTGTTGCGCAGAACGTTGGGGTCGGCCGGCACCGCGTCGGTTTCGAGGTTGAAGTTGCGGCGGAAGGCCTGCTCGTGGGCCAGGCTGATGGTGGACGTGCCCCACTGGCCCCAGCGGCCGGTATGCGTCAGCGAGACGTTCTCGCGCTCGTTCATGCTGCGCGTGGAGGCGGTGGTGGCGTTGACGGACTGGTCGCGGTGATAAATGCTGTCCTGGCGGCCGCGGCCGAAGTCCAGCACGATGTCGTGGTCGCGGGTCGGCGTCAGCGCCAGGCGGCCGTTGAGGTTGTAGTTGCGGGCGCCGTTGAAGCCGTTGACGATGGCGTCTTCGGATCGGTGGAAATAGCCGCCGTAGATGGCAATTCCCAGCATGTCTTCCTTGATCGGGCCGCTCAGGTAGAAATTGGTGCCGTAGGAATTGCCGGCGCTCGAACGCTCCTGGAGCGTGCCGTCGACCTTGACCGAGCCGCCCCAGCGGGTGGCGACCTTGCGCGTGATGATGTTGATCACGCCGCCCATGGCATCCGAACCGTACAGCGAGGACATCGGGCCGCGGATGACCTCGATGCGGTCGATCGCCTCCAGCGGCGGGATCCAGCCCTGTTCATAGCCGGCGTTGCCGTTGGTGCGGGCCTCGCGGGTGCTCTGGCGCTTGCCGTCGACCAGGATCAGGGTATATGCGCCGGGCATGCCGCGGATGCTGATGTCCTGCCCGCCGCCGCCGGCCTGCGCCGCCGCGCCGGTCACGCTGACGCCCTCCACCGAGCGCAGCGCGTCGGTCAGGTCGCGGAATGCGCCCTGCTCGAGTTCTTCGCGCGTGATGACGCTGATCGAGGCGGGCGCTTCCTTGATGTCCTGCTCGAAGCCCGAGGCGGTCACCACCACGGTGTCCAGGGTTTGCGAGCCGCCGCCGGCGGACTGGGCCGCGGCGTTTGCGGAAAAGCCGGCCGCCAGGGCGGCGCAGAGGGTGGAAAACGCGAATAAGCTGGTGCGGGACATGCGTGCCGCCGGGAAGGAGTCGTGGGTCATGGGAGGTTTGTGGCAAGCTGCCCGGTTTCTGCGCAAGCCAGGATCGGGCATGTATCGAGGGAATGAATGAGAATGATTGCTATTGACTATAATTGCCCGGCGACCACGATCCGGCATCAAGGTTTGGATCTTTGGATTTCTTGACGTTTCTTTGGCTATCTTTGGATAAATAGGGAGGAACTGTGCGGTACAGGCCACATCCAGGCGGACTGCCTTCAGGCGGAACTTTTTCCGCCGACGCCGTGCAGGTCCATGCGCAGCCGGCCGTCCTGCTGGCCGATGACGACGCCGAATTGGCGCAGATGCTGGCCGAATTCTTCGCCGACGAGCCCTTCGACCTGCATTTCTCGCAGGATGGAACGGCAACGGCCGGCCTGCTGGCGCAGCGCGACTTCGACCTGGTCCTGCTGGACGTGATGCTGCCGGGCATGTCCGGGTTCGAGGTGCTCAGGCAGGTGCGGCGCTCGTGCGATACGCCGGTCATCATGATGACTGCGCGCAGCGCGCAGGAAGACCGCATCCAGGGGCTGGAGTCCGGCGCCGACGACTATGTCTGCAAGCCTTTCAGCCCCGCCGAGCTGCTGGCGCGCATGCGCGCCGTCATGCGCCGCTCGGCCGGCCGCGCGCCGCAGGCCGAGGCCGGCCTGGCGATCGGGCCGCTGCGCCTGCTGCCCCAGGTGCAGCAGGCGTTCGTCGATGGCCGGCCGCTGGCGCTGACCTCGGCCGAACTGCGCGTCCTGGAGATACTGATGCGCCATGCCGGCACGGCGGTCACGCGCGAGCACCTGACCGAGGCCGCGCTGGGCCGCCAGCTGGAAGCCTACGACCGCAGTCTCGACACCCATGTCAGCAACCTGCGCCGCAAGCTGCGGCAGGCCGCGGCGGGCGCCGGCGCGCCCGCGATCCGCGGCCTGCGCAACCTCGGCTACATGCTGCTGGCGGGCAAGGCGTGAAGTCCCTGTTCCTGAGGATTTTCCTGTCGTTCTGGATCGCGATGGGGCTGATTCTCGCGGGCGGCATGGCAATCGTCGGGACCGTGCTGGCCTACCACGTCAAGAAGCTCTACGACGTCAATCCCGACGATCTCACGCGCGAGGCGCGCGCCGCGGCGCTCCAGGGCGAGGCGGCCCTGCGCGAATGGGTGCTGCGGCTCCATCGGCGCCATCCGGCGCTGGGCGCGTACATCGTCGACACCCAGGACCGCGAGATCGCGGGGCAGACCCTGTCGGCGCTGAGCGCCGACAGGTTGGGCTTCTACCGCGCCCGCGCCCCCTTGCGCATAGCCCAGGCGCAACAGCGTGCCGAGGCGACCGCCGAGCCGCCGTCCGAAGCGTCGGCCTATCGCCCATCCTGGTGGAACATTCGGCGGATCGTACTGGAGGACGGCACCCGCTACGAGCTTTTGTTCGATCCTTTTGCGCTTTCCGAGCTGGACGTATTCGATCATCCCCAGACTTCGTGGTTCTTACTGCTGTTCTGCTTTGCGGTGAGCGCCCCGATATGCTGGCTGCTCGCGCGCAACATCAGCGGCCCGGTCGGCCTGCTGCGCGACGGCGTGCGCAAGCTGGCCTTCGGCGACCTGGCCGCGAGGGCGGAGCCGGGGCTGGACAGGCGCAGCGACGAACTCGGCATGCTGGCGCGCGATTTCAACACCATGGCCGATCGCATCCATGGGCTGGTGGTGCTCAAAGAGCGGCTGCTGCGCGACGTGTCGCACGAATTGCGTTCGCCGCTGGCCCGGCTGCGCGTCGCGCTCGACCTGGCGCGCCGCGGCGGACCGCGCCAGGCGACGCAGCTCGACCGCATCGAGCGGGAGTGCGAGCGGCTCGACCAGATGATCGGGCAGATTCTGGAGGTCGCCCGGCTGCGCGGCCAGCCGCCGCATGAAATGGAGGACGTCGTGCTGGGCGAGCTGGTGCGCGAAGTGGTGGAAAATGCCCGTTTCGAGGCGCAGGCCAAGCAACTCCGGATCCGGGCTGCCGGCTGCGACAGCGCAGCCGCCGTGCGCGCGGACCGGGCGGAACTGGCGAGCGCGCTCGACAATGTCTTGCGCAACGCGCTGCGTTTTTCGCCGCGGGGAGGCGAGGTGGACGTGACGCTGACGCAAGCCGACGGCACCCTGCGCATCGCCGTGGCCGATCGCGGGCCGGGCGTGCCCGCGGCGGTCTTGCCGCATCTGTTCGAAGCGTTCTTCCGTCTCGGCGATGCGCGCGACCGCGAGAGCGGCGGAACCGGGCTGGGGCTGGCGATCACCGCTGCCGCGATGCGCCGCCATGGCGGACGGGCCGAGGCGGCGCTGCGCCCCGGCGGCGGCCTGCTGGTCAGCCTCCACCTGCCGATGGCTATTTGAGCAGCCGCTCCACCACGCCATCCATGGGCGGCGCCTGCTCCGCATCCTTGTAGGGCTGGAGCCGGGTATAGATGTCCGCCGCCGCGAGGTGGAAGCCGTCCGGCAGCCCGGCCTGACGGAACGTCGCCGCGATTTCTTCCATTTCTCCCACCCAACGCCAGGCTTTTTCGGCCTTCTGCGCGATTTCTTCTGAGCGCGCCACCAGGCCGGGATTGGTCCGTTCCCATTCCGCGAGCAGCGCCTGCTCGGCCCCTTCGTGCCGCGCCAGGGCGCGGATGGCGCCCAGCAGCGCCGTCGAGCCCTTGCTCCATGCGGCAAAGCATATCTTCAGCGCCGATGCGCTGCCCGGCGGCCCGTCCAGCGCGACCGCGTGCAGCAGGCCGCCCTCGAACAGCGCCGCCGTGGCGGCGGCGTCCGGGCCGGCCAGGAACAGCCGGGTGGTGCCCGGTTTGCGCGGCGGCAGGCCGATGATGCCGCCGTCCAGGAAGCGGGCGCCCGCGCCTTCGGCTACGGCGCGGATCTCCTGCGCGGTGGAGGGCGAGACCGCGTTGGCGTCGGCATAGATGCCGCGAAAGCCGAGCCCTGCCACCGTGCGCGCCAGGTCGACGGCATTGTGCGGCGGGCAGATGGAGAACACGATGTCGGCGGCGCGGACCGCCGCTTCCAGGGTGCCCAGGTCTTCCAGCCCGGCGGCCTGGGCGCGCTGCACGGTGGCGGCGCTGCGGCCCGCGCTGGCCCACACCACGCGGCGGCCGGCCGCGCGCAGGCTGGCGCCGACGGCGGCGCCCATGGCGCCGGGATGTAGGATGGCGAGTGTCGGTGACGTCATGATCCTTCCTTGCTGTGGGCACCGGATCCTGCCGGCGCGGGGAGCGCCCCGGAATCCGGGCCGCAGCGGCCCATCTTACGCCATCGCGGCGGCTACAATTTCCGCATCCCATTTCGCGCGCGGGTGCGCCATGAACGATTCCCAGCACCAGCTTTCCATGACCATCCTGATGACGCCCGACATGGCGAACTTTTCGGGCAACGTCCACGGCGGCACCGTTCTCAAGTACCTGGACCAGGTCGCCTACGCCTGTGCCAGCCGGTACGCGGGCCGCTACGTCGTCACGCTGTCGGTGGACCAGGTCATGTTCCGCCAGCCCATCCACGTCGGCGAGCTGGTGACCTTCTATGCATCGGTCAACTACACCGGCCGCACGTCCATGGAGATCGGCATCAAGGTCGTCGCCGAGGACATCCGCAATAAATCCGTGCGCCACGCCAATAGCTGCTACTTCACGATGGTGGCGGTGGACGACGACGGCGTCCCGGCCGCGGTTCCGCCGCTCCAGCCGCGGACCGCGGAAGAGCGCCAGCGCTTCGAGGCGGCGCAGTTGCGGCGCGAACTGCGCCAGGAGATGGAGCGGCGCCAGCAGATGATCAAGGAAATCAAGACGCCGCCCGCCGCATAAGGAAAGCAGGAGACGGGCGAGCGCCCCGCTCCCTGCTATCGTCGGGGTTCTCCACTCTTTTTCCGCAGAGGCAGCCATGACTTATCGACCGCTCGGCACGACCGGGCTGCAGGTGTTTCCCGTCGCCTTCGGCGGCAACGTATTCGGCTGGACCTTGAACGAGGCGGCGTCGTTCCGGATCCTGGATGCGCTGGCCGAGCGCGGCATGAATTTCATCGACACGGCGGACGCCTATTCGCGCTGGGTGCCGGGCAACCAGGGCGGCGAGTCCGAGGCGCTGATCGGCAAATGGCTCAAGCGCTCGGGCAAGCGCGACAGCGTGGTGCTGGCCACCAAGGTCGGGACGCCGGCGCTGGGCAGCCAGGGCGGGCTGGATCCGGCCTATATCGCCAAGTCGGTGGAAGGGTCGCTCAAGCGCCTGCAGACCGACTATATCGACCTCTACCAGGCGCACCGCGACGATCCGGACACGCCGCTGGAAGCCACGCTCGAGGCGTTCGACAAACTGGTCCGCGCGGGCAAGGTGCGCGCCATCGGCGCCTCCAACTATTCGGGCGCGCGGCTGCAGCAGGCGCTCGACGTGAGCCGGGCTAACGGCCTGGCGGCCTACGCCACGCTACAGCCCGAATACAACCTGGTCGAACGCCAGGCTTTCGAGACCGATCTTGCGCCGGTGGTACAGCGGAACGGCCTGGCGGTGATCAATTACTACGCGCTGGCGAGCGGCTTCCTGAGCGGGAAATACCGCACCGCCGCCGACCTGGAAGGCAAGGCCCGCGGCGGCCGCGTGGGCGGCTACCTGAACGAGCGCGGCATGGCCATCCTGGCGGCGCTGGACCAGGTCTCGTCGCGCCTGGGCACGACCCAGGCCGCCGTGGCCCTGGCCTGGCTGCTGCACCAGCCGGCGGTGACGGCGCCCATCGCCAGCGCGACTTCCGAAGCCCAGCTGGACTCCCTCCAAGCCGCCGCCAACCTGAAACTGGACGCGGACGCCCTGTCCCTGCTGGACCACGCCAGCCGCTGAACGAGCGGGCTGGGCAGGAGGACCCCCCCTTCAACGCAGCGCGCATAGCCCCAGAAAACCGCGGATCTGGCTTCGCCAGTCCGCCAGTTTTGCCCCCGGGGCGCGCGCGAAGCGCGTAGGGGGGGGCTTAACTCAAGCAGGTCTCCACCCGCCATCCATACAGCCATTGCATCGCGTCGTAATACTGCTCCTGCGTGCGGCCGACCCATAGCGAGTTGCGCACCAGCCGCTCGACGCCCTTGGCGTGGTACAGCGTGCCCATGGCGCGGGTGGAGAGCACGACGCGGGCGGTGCGGGTGATGCGGGAGTTTTCGTAGAGACGGAAGGCCGCTTCCAGATCGCCCTGGGTGTGGCGCACCGCGGCGCCCAGGGTGGCGGCGTCCTCCAGGGCCATGCAGGCGCCCTGGGCGAGGTATTGGGTCATGGGATGGGCGGCGTCGCCCAGCACGGTGGCGCGGCCCCGGCCCCAGCGCGGCTGCGGATCACGGTCGGCGGTGGCCCAGCGCTTCCACGACGTGGGACGGTGCAGCATCTGGTGCGGGCGAGGGTGGATGCCTTCGAAGTAGGACAGCACTTCTTCCTTGCTGCCTTCGCGCACGCCCCAGACTTCGACGTCGCGGCTGTGGAAAGTGACCACCAGGTTGTATTGATGGCCGCCGCGCAGCGGATAGTGGACCAGGTGGCAGTCGGGGCCGGCCCATACCACCGGGGCGTTGATCTTCAGGTCGTCCGGCATGTCGGCCTCGTCGACCACGGCGCGATAGACCACGTGGCCCGTCACGCGCGCTTCGTCGCCGATCACCGTGTCGCGTATGACCGATTTGACGCCGTCGGCGCCCACCACGGCGTCGGCGGTGTGGCGGCCGCCTCGCTGGTCGATCACGGTGGCCTTGCCGTCGCCCAGTTCCAGCGCGGCCACCCGGGTGGAGGTCTTGAAGCGGATCAGCGGATGGCCTTGCACCGCCTCGAGGATGGACAAGTGGATGTCGGCCCGGTGGATGACCGCGTAGGGATTGCGGAAGCGCTGGCGAAACGCCTCGCCGACCTCGAAGCCGCCGATTTCGGTGGCATCGACCGCATCCATCATGATCAGGCGTTCGGTGAAAACGGCGCGGCGGCGCGCCGCCTCGCCCGCGCCCAGCGCGTCGAGCGCGGCGAAGGCGTTGGGGCCGAGCTGGATGCCCGCGCCGATCTCGCCTATGGTGGGGCTCTGCTCCAGCAGTTCGACGGCCACGCCTTCCCGGGCCAGCGCGAGCGCGGCCGCCAGGCCGCCGATGCCGCCGCCGACCACGATGGCGGTGGGGTGGGTTGGTGTCGTCATGGTATGTCTCCTCCTGAAGCGGGATGGCGGCCATCTTAGTGAGCCCGCGCGCTTGACTCCATGGAACGGCATCGATAGCCTGAATCGATATTTTCGATTCGGGCCGCCAGGAAATTGCAGAACATCGATACCAAACTGTTGCGGGTGTTCGACGAGATCCGCCGCACCGGCAGCGTCTCGGCGGCGGCCGAGCGCATGGGCATGAGCCAGTCCACCATGAGCTTCTTCCTGGCCAGGCTGCGCGCACTGTTCGACGATCCGCTGTTCGTGCGCACGAGCGCGGGCATGGAGCCCACGGCCCGCGCCAGGGAACTGGAGCCGCCGGTGGCCGCCGCGCTCGCGGCCATGCAGGCGCTGATGGCGCCCACTGTCTTCGATCCCGCAACCTCCGCGCGCGTGTTCCGCCTGTGCATGACGGACATCAGCCACATCGTGCTGCTGCCGCGCATCGTCAACCGGCTGCGCGAGGCGGCGCCGGCGGCGCGCATCGAGGTCCAGCGCATCGGCCCCGACACGCCGGCGCGCATGGAGGAAGGCGAGGCCGATCTTTCCATCGGTTTCATGCCGCAGCTCGACGCCGGTTTCTATCGCCAGCGCCTGTTCGAGCAGGATTTCGTGTGCGTGGCCGCGCTGCGCCATCCGCGCATCGGCAAGGTCCTCACCGCCGAGGATTTCGCGCGCGAGGGACATATCGACGTATCGCCGTCCACCACCAGCCAATTGATCGTCGAACAGGCCATCCGCCGGGCCGGGCTGGCGCGCGAGGTGGTGCTGCGCCTGCCCAGCTACCTGGGGCTGGCGGCGGTGCTCGCGCAGACCGACCTGGTCGCCACGGTGCCCGGGCTGCTGGGCGAGATCTGCGCGCGGCAGGAAGGTCTGGCGCTGTATGCGCCGCCGATCGCCATCGAGCGCTACGCGGTCAACCAGTACTGGCACGCGCGCTGGCATCGCGACCCCGGCCATGCCTGGCTGCGCCAGATGCTGGCCGAGCTGTTCCTGCAGGGCGGCGCGCCGGCCGCGGCGGCGGTCAGCCGGCCGCGCCGTCCAGCCGCTCGGCGTGCGGATTGACCATGACGATGGGCGCCGTCGCTACCGCCACGCAGGGCAGGATGAAGCCTTCCGCCTTTTCCTGCGCGCTCAGTCCGGGCCGCTCCACCAGGTAGCGCACGCTGCCGCTTTCCAGGCGCGAGAAGCAGGTGCGGCAGGTGCCGTTGCGGCAAATGGTGGGCAGGCGTATGCCGGCGCGGCGCGCGGCCGCGACCAGGCTTTCCTGGTCGCCTGCGGTGAAGGTCCATTGCTGCGGCAGCAGCGTGACCGCATGGATCGCGGCGGGGGAGGCGGAATCGGTCAAGGCAAGGTGGGTACGGAAAGCGGGGCGGCGCGCCGCGGATGCGATCCTAGCATCTCCTGCGCCGCCGGCTCGACATGCCTTGATACAACTAGGCGGGAATGCTCTCGGTACACTGCCGCTTCCAACGTCGATCCGCAGGAGGAGCATCCGCTATGCAGCCCAGCGAGCCGGCGGCCCCGCGGACCGAATGCCTGATGGCCGACGATGCTTCCGCGGCCCGGATCCTGCAGCGCAGCGAGGACCGCTACCGCTTGTTGTTCGAGTCCACCGACCAGGGTTTCTGCGTCGTGCAGATGCTGTTCGAGCACGGCGAGCCGGTCGATTACCGATTCCTCGAAATCAATCCCGCCTTCGTGGTGCAGGCGGGCTTGCACGATGCGCTGGGCAAGCGCATACGCGAACTGGTGCCCGATCACGAGCGGTACTGGTTCCAGATCTACGGCCAGGTCGCGCTGACCGGCGAGCCGGTGCGCTTCGACCATTGCGCCCAGGCCATGGGCCGTTGGTTCGACGTGTATGCCTGCCGCTGCGGCGATCCACGCGACGCCACGGTGGCCATTCTTTTCAGCGACGTGACGGCGCGCCATGCCATGGAGGCCCAGCGCGAGCAGCTGCTCGAGGCCGAACGCGCCGCGCGCCAGGCGGCGGAAACGGCCACGCGCCTGAAGGACGAATTCCTGGCGACGCTGTCCCATGAACTGCGCACGCCGCTGTCGGTAATCGTCGGCTGGGGCCAGTTGCTGCTCAAACGCGCCGACCCGGACAACGAGGCGCTGCGCAAGGGGCTGTCCACCATTCTGCAAAGCGCGCATACCCAGGCCACGCTGATCTCCGACATGCTGGACATGAGCGCGATCTTCCTGGGCAAGGTCAAGCTCGACCTGGCGCCGGTCAATGGTTTCGCCTACGTCGCCCAGGTCGTGCAGTCGGCCGGCCCGTCCATGCAGGGCAAGGGCATCAGCCTGGCTTTCCAGCCCAGTTTCGAGGTTTGCCTGGTGCGGGCCGACTCCTCGCGGCTGGAGCAGATCCTGTGGAACCTGCTGTCCAACGCGATCAAGTTCACGCCCTCGGGCGGACGTATCGGCGTGTCCGCGCGCCGCGTGGGCGCGCGTTTCGAGATCGAGGTTGCCGACACCGGCGTGGGCATCGATCCTGAGTTCCTGCCCTATCTGTTCGAGCGCTTCCGCCAGGCCGACGGCTCGATCTCGCGCCGCCACGGCGGGCTGGGCCTGGGGCTGTCGATCGTCCAGCAACTGGTGGCGATGCATGGCGGCGAGGTCTGGGCCGAAAGCGAGGGCGAAGGGCTGGGCGCCTGCTTTACGGTGAGCCTGCCCGTTCATGAACATGCCGTCGGCGACATACCCCTGCACGACGAAGCCTGGGGCGAACCGCAGCACGCCGGCTGCCTGGCGGAACTCGGCATCCTGGCGGTGGAAGACCAGCCGGACATGCTCGAACACCTGGTGCGGCTGCTGCAGGAGTATGGCGCCGAGGTGACCGGCGTGACCTCGGCCCATGCCGCGCTCGAAGAACTGGCGCGGGCGCAGCCGGGCCGCTATGCGGTGATGGTGGCCGACGTCGGCATGCCGGACATGGACGGCTACCAGTTGATGGAGACGGTGCGCCGCGACATGGGCCTGGATGCGCAGGCGCTGCGCGCCGTGGCGGTGACGGCCCTGGCGCGCGACGACGATCGGCGCCGCGCGTTGGAAAGCGGCTTCCAGGCGCACGTGAGCAAGCCTTACCGGCCGGTCGCGCTCATTGCCGCGATACGCGGCTGGCAAGGCGTTGCCGGCCAGCCCGTACCGGCATCCGGGACGGGAAGCTAGACCGCGTCGCAGGCCCGGGCGAAGTCGGCCAGCAGGTCTTCGGGCTCCTCGATGCCGACCGAGACGCGGATCAGCGAATCGGCGATGTCCATCTCGCGGCGGCGTTCCGGGCCCATTTCCCAGTAGATGGTCTGCGCCACCGGAATGGCCAGCGTGCGGTTGTCGCCCAGGTGGGTGGCGGAAATGACGACACGCAACTGGTTCTGGAAACGCACCGGATCCAGCCCGTCCTGCAGCTCGAAGCTGAGCAGCGCGCCGCCGCGCTTGAACAGGGCGCGGGCGCGTTCGTGCTGCGGATGGTCAGGCAGGCTCGGGTGATAGACGCGCTTGACCTTGGGATGGGCGGCGAGCTGCGCGGCCAGCGCGTCGGCCGTCGCGCACGCGCGGTCCATGCGCAGGCTGAGGGTCTCGGCGCCGGCCGCGATGCGATGGGCGGCTTCGGATCCCAGGGTCGCGCCCATGTCGCGCAGGCCCTTCTTCTTGATCTGCTGCAGGCCCTGCATGGCCGGCTTGATGCCGCGGTACGACGGGCTGATATTGGGATAGGCGGTCCAGTCGAACAGGCCGGTGTCCGTGACCGCGCCGCCCAGCGCGTTGCCGTGGCCGCAGATGTACTTGGTGAGCGAATTGATGCTCAGGTCGGCCTGCACCGCCTTGGGGCGGAACAGGTAGGGCGAGGTCATGGTGTTGTCGACCACGTACAGCACGCCGCGGGCCTTGCACAGCGCGCCGATCTCGGCCAGCGCGGCCACCTGGGTGCGGGGGTTGGCGATGGTCTCGACGAACACCAGGCGGGTGTTGGGCCGCAGCGCCCGTTCGACGTTGGCGGCGTCGGTGGCGTCGACGAAGTCCACGTCCACGCCCAGGCCGTTCATGGTGGCGAACAGGCTGTTGGTATTGCCGAACAGGAAGCCGCTGGAGACGACGTGGTCGCCCTCGCGCAGCAGCGTGGTCAGCACCGCGGCGATGGCGGCCATGCCGGTCGAGAAGGACACGGTGCCGATGCCGTCTTCCATCTCGGTGAGCTTGGTCTCGAGCGCGGCAGTGGTGGGATTGCCCTGGCGGCCGTACGAATATCCCGGGTTGCGGCCCTGGAACACGTCGACCAGGGTTTGCGCGTCTTCGTAGCCGAAGGCGGACGCGGTGTGCATGGGCTTGTGCAGGGCGCCGTGCTCGACCGAGCCGCGGCGGTCGCTGTGCAGGATACGGGTGGTGAAGCCTTCGGACATGATCTGGACTGGGGTCTATCGAAGAAGAGTGGCCCCCATTTTAAACCTTGCCCGTCCGGCGGCGGCCCGCCGCCTGGGGGATCCGGGTTTCCATCTCCCCCAGTTTGTCCGCGACCACCTGCTTGAGCACGCGGGTGAGTGTGGTGGCGGCGTCCGACCTGGGCACGTTGCGCCGGTAAACGGCCGAGAAATCCAGCGATATCGTGGGCGTGAAGGGCCGGATGGCGACCTTGGGCGTCCGGTGGCCGATGATGGCGATGGGATCGATGACCGCGATCCCGATCGCGCGGCTCACGTAGCCGATTACCGAGGAGGAATGCATGGTCTCGACGCGGATGTTGGGCCGCACCCCGGCCGCCAGCATCGCGTTGTTGAGCTGGATGCGCTGGCGGCTGGCCTGGCCGAGCGCGACGAGATCCTGTCCGTCCAGGTCGTTGACCGCGACCCGCTTCTTGCGCGCGAGCGGGTGGGAGGCCGGCATGACGCAGACCGCCTGGGTAGAGGGAAAGGGGTCGTGCTCCAGTCCGTTCGGGTCGGGCGGAAGCGCGCCGAACACGATGTCCAGCTGCGCGTGCAGCAGCATGGAAACGAGGTTGATCGAACTGTCGGGATGGACGGAAACGACGACGTCGGGATGGCGCTGCAACAGCAGGCCGATGGCTTCCGGCAGGCAGTGCGAGGCCAGGTTCGGCATCGTCCCCACGTGCAGGTAGCCCGTCGTCGACAGCCGGATCGCGCGCGCCGCCTCGCGGATCCGGTCGGCACCCGAGAAGTGCCGCTCCACTTCCCGGTATAGCTGCACCGCCGCCTCGGTCGCGATGATTTGCACGCCCTGGCGCTGGAACAGCACCAGCTTCAATTCGTGCTCGAGGTCGTGGATCAGGCGCGAAACCGCGGGCTGAGAAATGGACATGGCATGTCCGGCGCCCGTCATGCTGCCGGTCAGCATGACGGCGCGGAATGCTTCGAGCTGGCGGAAGTTCAGCGGACGTGCCAAGGTGGCGATGCGATTATCGATGCTCGGATGCCGCCGATCATACTTCGAAGGCGGAGTCGTCGATAGGCGCCAGGCAGTTCTCGAGCAGGCTGCCGTAGCCCGGCACCGCGTCGTTCAGGCCGAGGCGCCTCATGCATGCCCAGAAGCAGGCCTGGTTGCTGGCGATGACGGGCTTGCCGAGGTCGCGCTCCAGCGCCGCGATTACGCCGAGCGAGGCCAGATTGGTGCACGAAATGAAGACGGCGTCCGCCTCGGGCCGGTCGGCCATGCGGGCCAGCCGGTAGATGGCCTCGGGGGGAACCCGTCCGATGCCGCGGCGTTCTTCCTGCGTTTCTCCCATTTGCAGGCCGTGCAGCGACGTTACGCCGAAGCCGTACTCCTCCAGGAATTCCCGCTCGCGCCGGTTGACGAGCTCCACATAGGGCGTCGCGACCGCCACCTTGCGTACGCCCAGCGCCCGCAGCGCCGCGACGACCGCGCCCGAGGCGGCGAGCGCCGGCACGCCGGCGCGCGTCCGCAGGTCCGCCACGAGCTCGGACATCGGGCACATGAACGAGCCGGACGTGCAGCCGTAGGCGACGATGTCGACCTCGGCGGTGCCCAGTTGTTCGGCGGCCGAGCGGGTCGCCTCGGCCATGGCGACGTAGGATTCCTGCGTCATGCTGCCCAACAGCATGGCGCGGGCCGCGAACACGCCGACTCCATCGGGCGCCATGCGCCAGAACTCCGGCTCGTTGATGGTGTTGGTGGACGGGACGATCAGGCCGATCTTCGCCTTCCAGCCGTAGGGCGCGTAGAGGGAAACGGCTTTCATGGACATGCTCCTTCCTGGTTCCTGGATCATTCGAGCCGGATCCCCATGCGGCGGATCAGCTCGCCGTATTTCTTTTCTTCGGTCACCAGGATTTCGCCCAGCTCGGCGGGCGTGCTGCCGACCACTTGCGCGCCGGCGTCCTCGAGGCGCTTGCGGACCTCGGGCAGCTTCAGCGCCGCGACGATCTCGCGATTGAGCTGGTCGATGCGCGCGGCCGGCGTGCCGGCGGGAGCCAGCACGGCGCCCCACGATTCGGCGCGGAATCCGGGGTAACCGGCCTCGGCGACCGTGGGGATGTCGGGGTATTGCGGGAGCCTTTCCGCGCCCGCGGCCAGTATCTTGAGATTGCCCGCGGCCACGTGCGGCTGCACGGCGCCCAGCGTATCGAACACGATCTGCGTGCGGCCGGCGATGAGGTCCATGTGGGCGGCCGCGCTGCCCTTGTAGGGAACGTGGGTCATCTTGAGCCCGGCCAGGTCGGCGAACCATTGGCCGAAGACGTGGACGTTGCTGCCGTTGCCCGCCGAGGCGAAGGCGAGCTGGTTCGGCCGCGCGCGCACGTAGGCCACCAGTTCCGGCACGTTGTTCACCGGCAGCGAAGGCGAGGCCACCAGCACCATCGCCGTGCGCGTCGCCAGCGTGACGGGCGCGAAGTCCTTGATGGGGTCGAACGGCAGGTCGGGGATGAGCGCGCGCCCGAAGACGTGGGAGCTGACGACGTAGACCAGCGTATTGCCGTCGGGCGCGGCCTTGGCGACCTGGGCCGTGCCGATCGCGCCGTTGGCGCCCGGCTTGTTTTCCACCACCACGGGCTGGTGCAGCCGCGCGGTCAGGTGCTCGGACAGCAGGCGGGCGGTGATGTCGGCCAGGCCGCCGGAGGCGTAGGGAACGATGATGCGCAGCGGCCGGCCGGAAGACGCCGGCGCCTGGGCGTGGGCCGCGCCGACGGCGCCGAGCGAAACGAACAGGCAGGCAAATATGCGTCTGAGCGATGCAGACATGTCGGACTCTCCTGAGGTAAGAAAAATCTAGTGGTCGAGGTCGCCGTGGGACAGCCCACGGTCGGGTGAAGCGATGTTGACGCGCACCATGTCGCGCAAGAGCTGGACGATCGCCATCGAGCTTTCGCCTTCGGTGCCGTCCACGATGAAGCGCGAGGTGCAATAGCGCATTTCCCAGCCGCCGGCGTCCAGGCAGGCCCGGATCACCTCGCGTTCGACGGCGGGCGTATGCAGCACGTCGAGCCGGCCGCACAGGAAGGCGAGCATGGCGCTCAGGCCGTAGGCGCCCCAGTTGGATATCGATGCCGGGAAGAAGATGTCCGTGGCGACCGTGGTCGGCACGCCGACGCCGCCCTCGTACTGGCAGCGCCGACCATAGGGATGGAAATCCTTCATGAACGGGAAGATGCGTCCGAAGCCGATCTCGTTGCCGTTGTCGCCGATGCCGATCGACAGGATGCGGCGCCGCGCGGCCAGCTCGAAAAGCGGCGCGAGGTCGATGCAGGCCTCGGGGCGCACGCCGGTGGAGTAATGGATCACCCCGTGCTCGTTGGGTCCCAGCCGCTCGATGGCGACGATGGCGCTCGGCCGGTAGGCGTCGAGCAGGCCGGCGGCCCAGGCCGCCACTTCCTCCTGCCGTTCGGGCGAGACCGCGAGCGCCGCGCCCATCCTGCGGTCGTGGCACAGCGCGTAGTCGCGCACCATGATGCCGGCGGCCTGGCTGCTGGCCACTACCGGCGGGGCATGGCAGGGTTCGGTCACGAAGACCGGCACGGCCCGCAATCCCCAGAACAGCGCATGGGCCAGCGCCGCGGCGCCGGGCGGTCCGTCGCTTTCGCCGTTCGGCGCCTCGGGCGCGTAGCCCGCGCCGGTCACGATCAGGACGCGGTCGCCGGGCCGCACGGCATCGACCAGGGCTTGCGCGGCGCGTGCGCTGATCGGCCTGCCGCCGCCCTCCGCGCGCGCCTGCTCGTAGATCCCGCCGATGATGTTGTGGTTCATTGCGCGATTGCGCATTTCAACGGTGACGAGTCGGTCGACGTACTCGCCGATGATGTCCGGCATCGGATGCTCCGCTGTGGCTCTGGATTAGACTGGGAGCGATTCTGGATCGCGCCGGACTCGATCGCATAATCGAATTCTCGGCGCTACCGATAAGCAAATATTATGAAGAGCGGCGCATCCCGCTCGCCTGCCTGCGGCCCCCGGTTCCCATGACCATTCCTTCCATTCCCGTCCTGCGCGCCTTCATCGAGGTGGCCCGCTGCAACAGCTTTACCCGGGCGGCCGATACGCTGTGCCTGACGCAGAGCGCCGTCAGCAAACAGGTCCAGGCGCTGGAGGAGCAGCTCGGCTGCCGGCTGTTCGTGCGGTCGGGAAAAACGCTGGCGCTCACGCCCGCGGGCCATGCGTATCTCGCGCACGCGAGCGATGCGATGGCCATGCTCCAGGAGGGCCGGGCCATCGCCCAGGAGGTGGCGGGAGAGAAAGTCCCCGCCGCCGCGGTCGAGATTTCCGCGTCGCCGGCCTTCGCCTCGTATTGGCTGATCCCGCGCCTGCCGGGCTTTCGCGAGCGCGCGCCGGGAACGCGCTTGATCCTCCGCCCGCGGCTGCCGGATTTCTCTCCCGTGAGCGAACGCTTCGACCTCGAAGTCCGCGTCGGCGCGGGGCGCTGGCCCGACGCCCGCGCCATGCGCCTGTTGGGGCGGGAGATGGCGCTGGTGGCCAGCCCCGGCTTGTTGGGCGATACGCGCGCCACGCTGCGCCAGCTCCAGGGCCTGCCCGTGCTGCATCGCGCGCAGCGCGGCTATGACTGGCGGGAATGGAGCACGAGCGCCGCGCCGGGGTGGAACCCCCGCGCCGGCAGCGGGCTGCTGTTCGAGGGTTTCTCCGTGCTGATCCCGGCGGTGGTCGCCGGACTGGGCCTGGCGATATGCCCGCTGTTCCTCGTGCTGGACCACCTGGAAAACGGCCGGCTGGTGCGGCCGCTGGGCGAATGCGTGCGCACCCGGTATGCCTACCATGCGGTGCTGCCCACCGGCACCAGCCACGGCGGGCCGCGCGACCGGTTCCTGGACTGGATGCTGGCGGAAGCCGAAACGACGCAGATGCGTATACAAAAACACCTGGATTCGTGGCATTCCATGACGGAATGAGGGTCCGCCAGTTTTCGTTTGACCCTCCCGGGGCCCGAACTTAATGTGGCGCTTCCTATTCTTTCGGGCGTCCAAGACATGCGTGCCTCCTCCCTTCTCCGCCTTTTCCTGGCGGGAGCCGCCTGCGCCGCGGCGGCTTCCGCTCCCGCCCGCGCGGACTCCCCCTATCCTTCGCGCCCCATCGAGTTCGTCGTGCCGTACGCGCCTGGCGGCGCCTCCGACATCGTCGTCAGGGCGCTGGCTCCGGCGCTGCAAAAACAGCTCGGCGTATCGGTCGTCGTCATCAACCGCGCCGGCGCGAATACGGCGATCGCCGCCACGCAGCTGGCGCGCTCCGCGCCCGACGGCTACACCATCATGCTGGCCGACGTGGCCCTGGTGCTCAACGCCGCGGTGCGCCATGCGTCGCCCGGCTACGACGTGGCCAAGGATTTCTCCACCATCGCCCAGGTGGGATCCGCGCCGCTGGTGCTGTTCGTGCCGGCCTCGGGCGCGGCCGACCTGCCGTCGTTCCTCAAGCAGGCGCACGATCGTCCCGTGAATATCGCCAATGCCGGCCCCGGCTCGCTGGGCCACCTGGCCGCCGAACTGCTCCAGCTGCGCACCAAGACCACGCTGGTCAGCGTGCCGTACCGTGGTTCGGGACCCGCCATGAACGAGACCATCGCCGGGCAGGTGGATGCCATCTTCACCAGCACCGCGTCGGGCATGCCCCTGGTCAAGAACGGCCGCCTGCGGCCGCTGGCCGTCGCGTCGCCCGAGCCGCTGAAGGACTTTCCCGAGATTCCCACCTTCGACCGCCTGGGAGTGCAGGGCGTGCACGTCCTGAACTGGTGGGGCGTGATCGCGCCGGCGGGGCTGCCCGCCGATATCTCGGCCCGCATCGCGAAGGCGGTGACGGCCGCCATGCGCGATCCTGCCATCGTGGAGCGCTTCGCGGCGCTGGGCATCTCGCCCTCGACGCGCGACGCGGCGGCCTTCGCCGGCCTGATGAGCAAAGAATTCGCCGCCTGGCGCGACGTGGCCGCGAAAGCCGGTATCAAAGTGGATTGATGAACGGCACCTGCGGGTGCTCGTTCGAACAAGGAGGATATGCAAGATGAGCGGTGAACGGATGCGCCTGACAGCGGCGGACGGTTTCGAATTCGACGGCTATGTGGCCAGGCCGCAGGGCAAGTCCCGGGCGGGCGTGGTCATCCTGCCCGAGATCTTCGGCGTGAACAGCCATATGCGCAGCGTGGCCGACCGGTATGCCGAATGGGGCTATCTGGCCATCGCGCCCAGCGTCTTCGATCGCGTCGAGCCGGGGCTGGACCTGGGGTATGGCGACGACGACGTGCGCAAGGGGCAGGCCTTGATGAAGCTGATCGATTGGGACGGCGCGGTCCTGGACATCGAGGCCGCCGGACGCGCCGTGGCCGAGGCCGGCAAGGTGGGCATCGTCGGCTTTTGCTGGGGCGGCACCGCCGCCTGGGTGACGGCGGCGCGCGGAAAGGGATTCGCGTGCGCGGTCTCTTACTACGGCAACGCCATTCCCACCGTGCTCGAGCCGACGCCGCGCATTCCCATGATGCTGCATTGGGGCGAGCGCGACCATTTGGTGTCCAAGGAGAAAATGCTGGAGCCCGCCCGCGTCGCGCCCGCGACCATCGTCCACTTCTATGCCACCGGACACGGTTTCAATTGCGACCAGCGCGATCTCTACCATGCGGAATCGGCCGCCCTGGCCCAGCAGCGCACGCTGGCTTTCCTCGACGAGCACCTGGCATGACGCGGGACGCTGCCGCGGAGCGCGCGGCGTTCGACGAGCTCGGCCGGCGCCTGCGGAACGACCGGGAACTGTGGACGGATTTCGAGGCCTTGTGCCGGCACGGCGGACGCATGGCGGGTACCGCGAGCGAGCGCGCCGCCCAGGAGTGGTGCGAGCGCCAATTGGCGGCGTTCGGTCCGGTGTCGCGCGAACCGACGGCCTACGCCGGATGGCGGTGCGACCATGCTTCTCTGACGAGCCTGCCCGACGGCAGGCAGCTGGAAGCCGTGCCCCTGCTGGGAACGGCCTTTACGCCGGAAGCGGGCGTCGATCTGCCCGTGCTCGACCTGGGGCGCGGTACGCCGGACATGATCGCCGCGGCGGGCGAGGCCGTCCGCGGCCACGCGGTGATGGTCCGGCATGAATATCCTTTTTCCACCCAGACGGTCCATCGCCGCGTCAAGCTCGGCGCCGCGCATCGGGCGGGCGCCGCCGCTTTTCTGGTGGTCCAGCCCGAGGCCGGCGTCGGCCCGGTATCGGGCTCCTCGGGCCGCGCGGGCGGTCCGGGCATCCCCGCCATGGGCATTTCCGCCGAAGCCGCGCAGGCCTTGCAAAAGGCCGGCGCGCGCGTCCGCCTGACGATCAGGGGGGAAGACCTGCCGCAGGCCCGCACCGACACCCTGGTGCTCGATCTGCCGGGCGGGCAGGCCGAGCGGGCCGAAGAGCGCGTGGTGCTGTCGGCGCACATCGACGGACACCCGCTGGCCGAAAGCGCGCTGGACAACGCCACGGGCGCGGCGGCGGCGATCGCGCTGGCGCGCGCTTTCGCCCCGCGGATGCATGCCATGCGCCGCGGGCTGACGGTGTGCCTGTTCAGCGCGGAGGAGTGGGCGCTGAACGGCTCGCGCGAGTGGCTGGCGGCCATGCCCGAGCCGCGCCGCGCGGCGATGGCGCTGAACGTCAACCTCGATTCGCTGGCGGGGTCTCCGCGCCTGACCGCGCTGACCTCGGGATTCGAACGCCTGGGAGAGTTCGCCCGGGCGGGCGCGGGGCTGGCCGGCAACGACGTCGGCATCCACCTGCCGCTGATGGCGAACAGCGACCATGCGAACTTCGCCGCTTGCGGCATTCCCGCGATGCGCCTGATCGCCGGATTCGACGAGCCCGGCAGCGCCCTGCGCCTGCTGCTGACGCCCGCCGACACCCGAGCGCTGGTGGACGAAGGCCAATTGCGCAATGCGGCCGTCGTGGCCGCGGGGGTGCTGTGGCAGGCCTTGCGCGCCGACAGCCTGGCCGAGTTGCGCGATCGCGCCGCGGAGGCCGCGTGAACGCCGTGCCGGAAAGCGCCGCCGCGCCGCGGCAAGCGGGCAGCCCTTTGCGCGGTTCGGTCGTGGTGCTCGGCGCGGGCTTGGTCGGCCTGGCCTGTGCCCATGCCCTGCAGCGCGACGGGTACGACGTGACGGTGATCGATCGCGGCGAACCCGGGAAAGGCGCGAGCTTCGGCAACGCCGCCCATATCGCCACGGCTTCCATCATTCCGCAGTCGACGCCGGGCATTCTTCGGCAGACGATCCGGCTGCTGCGGGATCCTCAGGGTCCGCTGATCGTGCGGTCCGGATACGTCCTCCGGCACCTGCCCTGGTTCGCCCGCTTCATCGCGCAGGGCACCGGCGAGCGCGCCCACGTGGGCACGCTCGCCATGGCGGCGATGATGGCCCAGGCCTGGGACGCCTGGCGGCCCGTGCTGGCCGACATCGGGGGCGAGGACCTGGCGCGCCAGTCCGGCGCGCTGCACATCTTCGGTTCGGCGGCGGCGTTGCGGGCCGCCGAGGCGGCCTACGCGCTGCGCCGCAGCCTGGGCGTGGCGTGCGAGACCCTGGAGCTCGAGCAGGCGCGAGCCATGGAGCCCGCGCTGACCAAGCACGTCGGCGGCGCCGTCTGGATACCCAGCATGGGCTACGTCACCGACACGCTGGCGCTGGCGCGGCGCCTGGCCGGCCGCATCGAGGCGCGCGGCGGCCGCATCCTTCGCGCCGAGGCGACCGGGATAGACGCCCGGGGCGTGCAGACGAAGGAGGGGCGGCTGCCCGCCGACCGCGTGGTGCTGGCGGCCGGGGCATGGTCGCATCGGCTGGCGCGCGGGTTGGGCGTGGACATCCCACTCGTGGCCGAGCGCGGCTATCACGTCATGCTTGCGCCGGGCAGCAGCCCGCTGCGCACGCCGGTGCTGATGGTGGAGCGCAAGGTCGCCGCGACGCCGATGGCGGCGGGGCTCAGAATGGCCAGCGTCGCGGAATTCACGACGGCGGACGCCAGGGCCGACCATGCGCGGGCGGCGCCGGTCTTCCGCGGACTGGAGCGGTTCGTCCAGGGCCTGGACGCCAAGCCGGTGTCGGAGTGGGTCGGCCCGCGACCGTCGGTGCCCGACAGCCGGCCCATTCTGGGCCAGGCGCCGGGCGCGCCCCATGTTCTGCTCGCCTACGGGCACGGCCACCTGGGGCTCAGCCTGGCGGCGTTGACGGGAAGTGTCATCGCCGACGTGGCGAGCGGCCGCGATCCGCGCATAGACATGCGCGCCGTTGCGCCGCTGTGGAACTCGCGGCTCAGATAACGGAAAGATATGTTGGACGTATTGTTGTTGGTGGCGGCCGCCTTCGGCGCGGGCATGCTCAACGCCGCCGCGGGCGGCGGGAGTTTTCTCACGCTGCCAGCCCTGGTCGGCGTGGGCATGCCCGCGGCGGTGGCCAATGCCACCGGCACCCTGGCGCTGCTGCCCGGATACCTGACGGGCGCCTGGGCCTTGCGGCGCGACATCGCGCAGTCCGAGCCCGGCTCGCTCGCGGTCCTGTCGGGCATCGCGCTGGCGGGCGGGGGCGCGGGGGCGCTGCTGTTGCTGTGGACGTCCGGAGGCGCTTTCCGGTTCGTGGCACCCTGGTTGCTGCTGTTCGCCACTGCCCTGTTCCTGTGCGCGCCCGCCATGCTGCGGATGGCGCGCGGGCGGGTGCTGTCTCCCGGCGCCGCGTCGGCGGGCCTGTTTGTCGTGAGCCTGTACGGCGGCTATTTCAACGGCGGCATGGGCATCATGCTGCTGGCCTTGTTCGGCATGTCGAAACGCAGCGATTTCAGCGCCATCAATGGGCTCAAGAATCTGCTTTCCGGGGTGCTGACCGTCGTGGCGGCCGCGGTATACGTGGCGGGCGGACTGGTCGAGTGGCGCGAGGCGGGCGTCATGGCCATCGGCGCGACGGCAGGCGGTTTTCTCGGGGCGCGGCTGGCGCGGCGCGTACCTGTCGCGGCGATGCGCGCCGTGGTGGTGCTGGTGGGAATCCTGATGAGCGCGTTCATGTTCTTGAAGATCTAGGACGCCGTGGGGCGGGGCGCGCGCCCGTGCGTTTGATCCAGGCCCTATGCGAATGGAACAATACGGTTGTCCGGCCCGCGGTACGCTGGCGGGATCACGCATAGGAGAACAATATGAGAACAACCATAGACCGCCCGGTCTTCTTCACGTCGGCGGCGTTCATCCTGGCGCTGGTCGGATGCGCGATCGCCGTGCCGACGGCCGTGCAGGCCGTCTTCGACGCGGTCCAGCGCTGGATCCTCGTCAACGTGAGCTGGTTCTACATCCTGACGGTCGCCATCATCCTGCTGGCGGTGGTGTTCGTGGCCGTGAGCCGCTATGGCGACATCCGCCTGGGACCGGACCACAGCGAACCGGACTACCGCAACTTCACCTGGTTCGCCATGCTGTTCGCCGCCGGCATGGGCATCGGGCTGATGTTCTTCGGCGTGGCCGAGCCGGTCATGCACCTGATCGCGCCGCCGGTGGGCGAGCCGGGCTCGGTAGTGGCGGCGCGCGAAGCCATGAAGATCACCTTCTTCCACTGGGGGCTGCACGCCTGGTCCATCTATGCCGTGGTGGGCATGATCCTGGCGTATTTCAGCTATCGGCACGGCCTGCCGCTGACCTTGCGCTCGGCGCTCTATCCGCTGATCGGCGAGCGCATCCACGGGCCGATAGGCGCCGCCGTCGACATCTTTGCGATCATCAGCACGGTGTTCGGGGTGGCGACCTCGCTCGGCCTGGGCGTGGCCCAGATCAACAGCGGGCTGAACCACCTGTTCGGCATTCCGGTGGGCACGGTGCCGCAGATCATCCTGATCGCGATCGCCTGCGGGCTGGCCACGCTGTCGGTGGCCAGCGGCCTGGACCGCGGCATCCGCATTCTGTCCGAGGCCAACCTCTACCTGGCCGTGCTGCTGATGGCCTTCGTGTTCGCGGTGGGGCCGACCATCTTCCTGCTGCAGAGCTTCCTGCAGAACGTCGGCGGCTACCTGTCGGACATCGTGGCCAAGACCTTCAATCTCTACGCCTACCAGCCCACCGACTGGATCGGCGGCTGGACGCTGTTCTACTGGGGCTGGTGGATCGCGTGGTCGCCATTCGTCGGGCTGTTCATCGCGCGCATTTCGCGCGGCCGCACGCTGCGCGAATTCGTGATGGGCGTGCTGCTGGTGCCTGCGGGCTTCACGCTGATGTGGATGACCGTGTTCGGCGGCTCCGCCATCCACCTGGTGCTGTTCGATCACCTGGACAGCCTGGCCGAAGCGGTGCGCGGCGACAGTTCGCTGGCGCTGTTCGCCTTCCTGGAGCATTACCCGGGCGGCGCCATCATTTCCCTGTTCGCGGTGGCCATGGTGCTGGTGTTCTTCGTCACCTCGGCCGATTCCGGGGCGCTCGTCATGGATTTGCTGGCCTCCGGCGGCGCGGAGGCGTCGCCTGTCTGGCAGCGCATCTTCTGGTCGGTGCTGACCGGCGTGGTCGCGGTGGCGCTGCTGCTGGCCGATGGCCTGCAGGCGCTGCAGACCGCCACCATCGCCAGCGCGCTGCCGTTTTCGGCGATCCTGCTGGTGGCGTTGTGGGGTATGTTCAAGGCGCTCAAGCTGGACGCGACCAAGCGCCGCATCCGCTACCAGGCGCTGGCGCTGTCGGCACCGCAGGGCCGCGGCGATTCCTGGCAATCGCGGCTGCGCAATATGGTGATGATGCCGCGCCGCGCCCACGTGGCGCGCTATATCGCCGACGTGGTGCGGCCGGCCATGGACGCGGTATGCGAAGAAATGCGCCGGCTCGGCTATACCGCGGAGGTGCGCGACGAGGAGGAGGGCGGCATGATCCTGGAGGTGACGCACCCCGACGCGCTCGATTTTTCCTATGGCGTGCGGCCGCACTCGTACGAGCGGCCCAGCCTGACCGCCGACGAAGCCAACGATACCGAGCGCCGCAAGTACTTCCGCGCCGAAGTCCACCTGCGCGAAGGCGGACAGGACTACGACATCATGGGCTGGAGCCGGGAGGCCGTGATCAGCGACATGCTCGACCAGTACGAGCGCCACCGGCACTACCTGCACGTGGTCGGCTGACGTGGAGGGCGGGCGCGCCCGCCGTGCGCCGGTGAGCGGCGGCGTCTAACCCGGCGCCGCGCCGGCGTGCCGAGCGGATTCCTGGCACGGCTGGGCCGCGGCGGCATCGAGCATCTCGTCGAGCAGGGAGATGTCCAGCGGCTTGACCAGATGCCTGTCGAAGCCGGCCTCTGCGGTGCGTGCCCGGTCGTCCTGTTGACCATAGCCGGTCAGCGCCACGAACATCGTTCCGGCGAGCTGCGGCAGGGCCTTGAACGCCCGCAGGGCGGCGAAGCCGTCCATGACCGGCATGGCCAGGTCGATGAAGACGAGCTGCGGCAGGAACTCGGGCGCCAGTTGCAGCGCCGCTTCGGCATCGTAGAGGGGCCGGGCGTCGTGGCCCTGGATCTCCAGCAGCATGGCCAGGCTGTCGGCCGAATCGCGGTTGTCGTCCAGCACCAGCACGCGCAGGGGTATCCGTTGCACGGCGGCAGTCGGAGCACTGGGGGCGGACAGGCGCTCGGGTTCGGCCAGGGGCAGGTGGATCGTGAACGTGCTGCCCAGGCCGGGTCCGCCGCTCGCGGCGGAAATCGCGCCGCCGTGCATACGCACCAGCGAGCGGCACAGGGTCAATCCGATGCCCAGCCCGCTTTCCGTCGGGTTGAGCTGGGGGCTTTCCTGGGTGAACGGCTGGAAAATGGTTTCCAGCGCATGCGCGGGGATGCCGCGCCCCTGGTCGCGCACCGTTATCACGGCGGAGCGGCGGCGCTGGACCAGCGTGACGTGGATGAGGCTGCCTGCGGAGGAAAACTTCGAGGCATTGTGCAGCACGTTCTGCACGACCTGTACCAGCCGCGTCAGATCTCCCCGCACATGGGTCGGCGCGGTGCCCATGTGGGCAACCAGGCGCTGTCCGCGGGCGTCGGTGTGGAAGCGCACTCCCTCGATGCTGCGCTCGATCGCGTCGCGCAGATCGACCGTTTCCAGCCGTAGTTCGATTTTGCCGGAAGTGATGCGGCCGATGTCCAGCAGGTCGTCCACCAGGCGCGCGAGGTGGCCGACCTGGCGGTCGATCATGTCGCGGCAATGCGCCACGATGGGCGTCGGGGCCGGCTGCAGGCGCAGGATGCCGATGGCGTTGCGCACCGGCGCCAGGGGGTTGCGCAGTTCGTGGCCCAGCGTGGCCAGGAATTCGCTCATGCGCCGGTTGGTCAGTTCCAATTCTTCCAGGCGCTTGCGCTCGCTCATGTCGCGCGTGACCTTGGCGTACCCCTGCAAGACGCCCGCATCGTCGTAGAGCGCGGTAATGACGACGTTGGCCCAGAAGGTGCTGCCGTCCTTGCGCACGCGCCAGCCCTCGTCCTCCAGGCGGCCGCGGGCGGCGGCCTGCTCGAGTTCCTGCTGCGGCCAGTTGCGGGCGATGGCGTCTTCCGGATAGAACACGGAGAAGTGCCGGCCCAGGATTTCATCCGGCGCGTAGCCTTTGATCTTGCGTGCGCCGGCATTCCAGGTGGTGACGTACCCGCCTGGATCCAGCATGAAAATGGCATAGTCCTCGATGCTGTTGACCAGCAGCCGGAAGTCTATGGTGGGAGCGGCGCCGGGCGCGGAAGGCGCGCCCGCATCGGGCTCTTCGACGCGCTTTCTTACGTCCATGGGACGCTCTGGGCAAAGGTGGAAAGGATCCAGGCTCGAGTCTATCCAAGCCTGTTGATGCTTGTTGTAACCAGCGGCGTCGGGTTGTGCGCCGTTGCCGCCTGCGTGTTCAACTGCGTTGGCGAATGGGCTTGCGCGGCAGCCAGCGCCAGAAAACCGCCGCGGCGGCCAAGCCCAGCGATCCGACGGCGGCCACGCCGGCAGCCAGCGAGGCCACGGCGGTGATGGCGGAAAGAATGACCGGCCCCAGACTGTTGCCTACGTCGGCGATCAGGCGCCATATACCGAGGAATTCGGTGCGGCCCTGCTTGGGCGAGGCATCGGCCCCCAGCGTCATCACGATGCCGGAACTGATGCCGTTGGCAAAGCCCAGCACCAGCGAGAAGACCAGGAAGGCGGTCAGGTCATGGGTCAGCGAGATGGCCACCAGCGCCAGGCCCATCAGCAGCACCGAAGGCAGCGCCACCCAGAACCGGCCGTGGCGGTCCATTACCGTGCCTGCCGGGTAGAACACCGACATGTCGACGGCGGCCACCAGTCCGTACACGATGGAGGTGGCCGCGGCGGTCATGCCCAGGTGGTCCGCCCACAGCGGCACCACGACCTGGCGCGATGCGCGCAGCGCGCTCACCAGCAGGATGCCCAGCCCGAGCGTCAGGAAAACCTTGCCATGGCTGCGCGCGATGTCCACCACGCGCGGCTTGGCCTGCGGCTGCGCGGAGCGGTTCGCCTCGCCGAAGTCGGGCGCGCGATGGGCGATCCAGCCGGCGCCCATCATGGCGGCCACGGCCACCCAGTAGCCGCCGTCCAGCCCGGAGTAGTGGATCATCGCGGCCCCCGCGAACGGACCGATGAACGTGCCGATGCGGTTGGTGCCGCCCAGCGTGGACAGGGCCCGCGCGCGCAGGTGCGAGGGCACGGCGTCGATCAGGTAGGTCTGCCGGGCGAGCAGGAACACCGACGCCGCCATGCCGACCAGGAACACGCCCAGCGCGAGCATCCAGGTGTGGATCGAGAAGATGCAGAGCAGCAGCGAGAGCACGCTGAACAGCGCCGCGCCCACCATGGAGCGCCGCTCGCCGTAGCGCGAAGTGAGCAGCGCCGCCGGAATGTTGCTGACCATGGAGCCGATGCCGATCAGCGAGACGATGAAGCCGGCCATCGCCACCGAAGCGCCCAGTTCGCGCGCGCTCAGCGCGATGACGGGGAGGATGGCGCCGTTGGCCACGCCATAGAGCACCGCGGGACCGTAGGCCGGAATGGCGATCGTTCGGAGAAGAAAGGGAGGGTCGCTGCTAGGCGGGGTCATCGGGCGGGAAGGGAAAGGCTGGAGGGGCGACAGTCCGCATTGTCGCGCAAATCGGCTTTCGGGCGGCATGTTCCTGCGGAAGGAACGCCGCCCGCCGCTCTCATTCCACGCGGACTTGCGGCGCGCCTTGCGCCATTTCGCCGACGATGCAGGCCCGGTCGAAGCCTTGTTCACGGAAAATATCCAGGACCTGGCGCGCGGTGTCGGGCGCGCAGGCCACCAGCAGGCCGCCGGAGGTCTGCGGATCGGTGAGCAGCGCGCGGCTGGCGTCGTCCACCCGCGCGCCCAGTTCGACTCCCTCGCCGTACGAGGCCCAGTTGCGTCCGGACGCGCCGGTGACGACGCCCTGGCGCGCGAACTCCCGAACCTGCGCGAGCCAGGGCAGCGCGTCCAGGTCCAGGCGCGCGGCCAGGCCGGCGCCGCGCGCCATTTCCAGCGCGTGGCCCAGCAGGCCGAAGCCCGTGACGTCGGTCATCGCATGGACGCCGTCCAGCTTCGCCAGCGCCGCGCCCGGCCGGTTCAGGAGCGTGGTGGCGGCCAGCATGGCAGCGTAGCCGTCGGCGTCGAGCAGGTTCTTCTTGAGTGCCGCGGACAGCACGCCCACGCCCAGCGGCTTGCCCAGGATGAGCACGTCGCCCGCCTTGGCATCGGCGTTGCGCTTGATGCGGCCGGGATGGACCAGGCCCATGGCGGCCAGGCCGTAGATGGGCTCGACCGAGTCGATGGAGTGGCCGCCGGCCACCGGGATCCCGGCTTCGGCGCAAACCGATTCGCCGCCGCGCAGGATCGCGGCGATGGTCTCGTGCGGCAGCACGTTGATCGGCATGCCGACGATGGCCAGCGCCATGATGGGCGTGCCGCCCATGGCATAGACGTCGGACAGCGCGTTGGTCGCCGCGATGCGCCCGAAATCGTAGGGATCGTCGACGATGGGCATGAAGAAATCGGTGGTGGCGATCAGCGCCTGTTCGTCGTTCAGGCGATAGACCGCGGCATCGTCGGCGGTTTCCGTGCCGACCAGCAGATTGGCGTAAGGCGCCGCCGGCGCGTGGCGCGCCAGCAGCGCCGACAGCACGCCGGGCGCGATCTTGCACCCACAGCCGCCGCCATGCGAGAGCGAAGTCAGGCGCGGAGTTTGTTCGGATGAGGTGTGTGTCATGGCGTCTACTGTATGCAGTACCGAGGAGGAATGCCACCGCCCGACCCAGGGCACAGCGGATCTGGCTCTGCCAGTCCGCCAGTGCCGCCCCCTGGGGGGCGCGCGTAAGCGCGTAGGGGGGGACAATACGGCGGAAGACAGCAGGAGTCGAACCTACCTGGGAACGTCTGACGCCCCCAACTGGGTTTGAAGCCCAGCCGTGCCACCGGGCACGCATGCCTTCCTCTCGAGAGAGGCGCCTATGATAGCCGGACCCGCCGGATGGCGCATGCCGGTTTCATGGACAGGTCACCTCATGAGGTGCAGGTCCCCTTGTCGGCGCGTATAGCCGGTGCGGTCGAAATATTCCAGGATCTGGATCGCGCGCTTGCGGCCCAGGCCGGTGGCGTCGCGAAAATGCGTGGCATGGGCGCCGCCGTGTTCCCGGGCCAGGCGGGCGGCCTGCGCCGCCAGTTCGGCCATGCGTTCCGGGTGATAGAACAGGTCTTGCACCACTTGGACCACGCGCCCTTGGCGCAGCAGCTTGCGCAATACGTGGCGCACGCGTTCTTCGGACGTACCGGTGAGGTGCGCCAGGTCGCGCACCCAGGGCGGATCGTAGCGCCCTTCGGCCAGCAGCGGCAGCAGCCGCGCGGCCAGGTCTTCCTCTCCCGCGTCCAGGCCGACAGCGTGCTGCGGCCGATGCAGCCAGGGGCCGTTGCGGACCGCCAGGCCTTGCGCCAGCAGGCTCTCCACGAGCGCCTGCCATAGCGCCTCGTTCATGGCGGGCGCGCACATGCGGCGCAGCCGGCCCGCCTCCAGGCCCGGTTCGTCGGGGGTCTGCGCGTGGTAGGCGTCGAGCCGGCCGAGCACGTGTTCGCCCAGCTCCCGCCACAGGCGCGCATCGATGAGCGTGCGCGATTGCGCCTGCGCGGCGGGGGCCACCCATCGCGCATCCTCGGGCAGGGAGACGGCCTGCGCCGGCAGGCCGGTCAGGCGTTCCAGCGCCTGTTGGCCCAGGCCCCCGCGCGCCTGCGCCAGCAAGGGGCCGATGCCGCGTCCGGCCAGCCAGTCTTCCATGGCGTCCAGCCAGGCGAGCCGCTGGGGCGAACGCCGTTTGCGGTCGGGCGCGCCGGGGTCCAGCACCCGGCCGCCGCCCACGGTGCGGCTGGCCTGGGCATTGCGGACGATGAAGCGATCGCCCGGCACGGCGCATACCGGCCGTTCGAACACCAGTTGTACCCGGCCGCGCTGGCCGGGCGCGAGCGTGTCGGGCGCCAGCGGTACCGCGTGGACGACGTGGTGGGCCGCGCCCAGGTGCACGTGTAGCGGCGCCCAGCCGCGCAAAGGGCCGTCTGCGCTTTCCAGCCAGGACAGGTCCACGTCCACGCGGGTGGTGGGCAGAAAGCAGCGCGCATCGGCGATCCAGTCGCCGCGCGCGAGGTCGTCCTTGCCGACGCCGGCCAGGTTGAGTGCGCAGCGCTGTCCGGCCACGCCTTCCTGGCTGGGACGGTTCTGCGCATGGATGCCGCGCACGCGGACGGGCGTGCCGGCAGGCATGAGCCGCAGTTCGTCGCCGACCCGCACGCGGCCGGCATGCACGGTGCCCGTGGCCACGGTGCCGTGGCCGGCCAGCGAGAACACCCGGTCCACCGCCAGCCTGAACAAGCCCTCCGCGCGGCGCGCCGGCATGGCCGCGGCGGCCTCGTCCAGATACGCCTTCAGGCGGGCGGTGCCGGGGTCGCCGGGTTCGGTGGCGCGGGTGGCATGGATGGGGGCATCCTGCAGGAAGGTGCCTGCCACGAGGCCGGCGATCTCTTGCTCGACCGCGCGCAGGCGGCCGGCGTCACAGCGATCGGCCTTGGTCAGCGCGATCGCGCCGCGCGCGACGCCCAGCAACTGCAGGATGGCCAGGTGCTCGCGCGTCTGCGGCATCACGCCGTCGTCGGCGGCCACGACCAGCAGCCCGAAATCCACCCCGCTCGCGCCCGCGGCCATGGTGTGCACCAGCTTCTCGTGGCCGGGCACGTCGATGAAGCCCAGTACGTCGCCGCTGGCCAGCGGCGTATAGGCGTAGCCCAGCTCGATGGATATCCCGCGCACCTTCTCTTCCTTGAGGCGGTCGGTATCCACGCCGGTCAGCGCCTTGACCAGCGTCGTCTTGCCATGGTCGATGTGGCCCGCAGTGCCGATGATCATGTCTGGAATTGCGTGGTGAACTCGGCTTCGTCGTGTTCTTCCAGGCAGCGCAGGTCCAGCCACAGGGCGTCGTCGCCCTGCCGTCCGATGACGGGGCGGGGCAGTTCGCGCAGCCGTTGCTCGAGCCGGGCGAGGTGGCGGCCGGGGCGGCCCTTGCCGGCGTGGCGGATGCGCAGGCCGTAGCTGGGCAACTGGTCGGTGGGCATGGCGCCGCTGCCGATCTGGCTGGACATGGGAGCGGCCTGGACGTCGTAGTCCGCACCCGCCGCCTGTTGCACGACCGGACACAGGCGTTCGGCGGCCGCCTGGATGCGCGCCGTCGGGCGGGTGAACAAGCGCAGCGTGGTCAGCCGCTCGGGCAGGAATTCCGGGCTGCGATACAGCGCCAGCACCGGTTCGAGCGCGGCCAGGGTGAGCTTGCCCACGCGCAGCGCGCGTTTGAGGGGATTCTTCTTGATCTTGCGGATTAGGTCGGCGCGGCCCACAAGCAGTCCGGCTTGCGGCCCGCCCAGCAGTTTGTCGCCGCTGAAGGTGACGAGGTCCGCGCCTGCCTCGATGGTTTCGCGCACGGTTTCTTCGCGCGGCAGTCCCCACTGGGTCAGGTCCAGCAGCGTGCCGCTGCCCAGGTCTACGGTCAGGGGCAGGCCGTGCGCGTGGGCGATGGCCGCAACGTCTCTGGCGGCGACGCTTTTGGTGAAGCCGGTGACCGCATAGTTGCTGCAGTGGACTTTCATCAGCATGGCGGTGCGCGGCGTGATGGCCTGTTCGTAGTCCAAGGGGTGGGTGCGGTTGGTGGTGCCCACCTCGACCAGACGCGCCCCGGCGCGCTTCATGATGTCGGGAATGCGGAAGGCGCCGCCGATCTCGACCAGTTCGCCGCGCGAGACGATGGCTTCGCGACGGTCCGCCAGCGCGTTGAGCATGAGCAGGACGGCGGCGGCGTTGTTGTTGACGACGGTGGCGGCTTCGGCGCCGGTCAGTTCGCGCAGCAGGTCTTCGACGAGGTCGTCGCGGTCGCCGCGCGCACCGGTGTCGAGGTCGAATTCCAGGTTGGCCGGCGCGCGCAGCGCGCGCATGACGGATTCCACCGCGGCGTCGGGCAGCAGCGCGCGGCCGAGGTTGGTGTGCAAAATGGTGCCGGTGAGGTTGTAGACCGTCCGCAGCCGCGGCCGGGAGGCCTGGTCGAGAATGCGCCGGGAGGCCTGCGCGATGGCGGATGCGGTCACTTCGCCGGCGGCCAGGGTGCCGGCGCGCGCCTGGGCGCGCAGATCGTCGAGGTGGGCGCGCAGCGTGGCGACGACGCGGGTGCGGCCGTAGGCATCCAGGGCGGGCTGCATGTCGGGGGAGCCGAGCAGCCGGTCCAGGGAGGGGATGTCGCCCGGCGCGGCAGGCGCCGGTACCGCGGACTCAGTCATCGCCGCCTTGCCAGAGCAGGGGGTTGCCGCTGGCGCGCGCATAGCCCGCTTCGCCCATCAGCACGTCCAGCGTGAGGCTGGCGAGGTCGTCGGCCACGGGCTCGACGTACAGGTCTTTTTCCTGGTAGAAAATTTTCCGGTAGGTGTGGCAGTTGTCGCAGGATTCGGCCTTGATGCCCTCCGGTCCGCCGTCGACGTTGTGGTAGGCCACGGTCTTGGTATCTTCGCAGTGGGAACAGGTGACGCGCACCATGTGCCATTCGGTGGAGCACAGTTCGCAGCACAGGTAGCGGTAGCCGGCATATTGGCCGCCGACGCGCACGACGCTGGCGACCGGCAGGCTGCCGCACAGCGGGCACAGGCCGAAGGGGCTGACGACGGGCAGATGCCCGGGCGGGAAGCGGATGGCGAGATCGGTCCAGTAGACCTGCAGCGCGCCCATGACGAAGGGGGCGGCGGCGCCGTCGATGTCCCCGCCGGCGCCCAGGACGGCGTCGGCCAGGCTTTCGATGGCGCCGGTCTCCTGGTCGAGCCGGCGCAGCAGGTCGGCGGCGATGCGGCGGGCCTCTTCGGGCACTTTGTCGTTATGGTCGAGGTGCTGCAGGAGTTCGCGCAGCAGGCCGGTCCAGGAGGGGTCGCGCGGCCAGCCGGCGGCTTGCAGGGGCGGCATGCCGTGGGCCTGGGCGCGTTCGATGAGCTCGGGGACGGCGCCGGGCATGTCGCAGCGGGCGAGCACGGCGTGCTGGGCGTCGACCAGTTCGGCCATGAGGGTGAGGTAGCCGCCTACGGGGTGGCCTTGAGCGAGCTGGCGCAGCCGCGTTGCGCGGGTGGCGAACACGGTTTCGCGGCCGGGCATGCGGACCCGGGGAATGGCGGTGTGGTCCAGCGATTCGATTTCGCCCTTGGAGAGGATGCGCTGCAAGGCTTGGCTCCGGGTGCGCCCTCGACTGTTCGTTCGGGGCGGGGTGTGTCTTGTATCTATATGGGGAAAGGATACCCCAGGCGGGGGGCGTACCGGGTTCTTAAGACCGGTCGCAGCCGGGCCGGCGGCAACTCGGAGCGGAAAAGATATCGTCTGGGAAACCGCAGTCGGGGGATACGCTTGCGTCACGGACAATGACGAAGATTCGCCAGACACTGTCTGGCGAATTGACCAGGTCAGAAAGAACGCCCGCATCTGCTGCAGGTTCTGCTTCGACTCTCACCAACTGGCAGCTTGGCGCACCCGATCATCATCGGTATGAACATAGCGCATGAACACTGCCACGGTAGTGTGGGGTGTGAGCATCACGCCCACCTTGACTGACACCGCCCAAGTCGGCAATGTCGGTCCCCAGATCCAGGAAGCGGTGGATCCGGCTCTGCCGGTCCACCCGCTTCGCCCCCTTGGGGGGCGCGCGTCAGCGCGTAGGGGGGAGCCTCCTAAACCAGGCCCGGTGGTGCTTCCATGCCCAGCCGGGCGACACCGTGCCGCGGGTCATGGCGCGCATCGAGCCCTTGACCCAGATGGCGGCGTAGATGTGCACGATGATGGAGCAGATCAGGACCAGGCCGCACAGCGCATGGAGCACCGAGGCCAGGCGGATCAGCCAGATCGGGAACATGAAGGAGAAGTAGGCGCGCCACATCACGATGCCGGTGAGCAGCAGGCCGATCATGCTCAGGATCAGCACGTAAAACAGCAGCTTCTGGCCGGCGTTGTACTTGCCGACTTCGGGCAGCCTGTCTTCGCGGTTGTTGAGCACGTCGGGCATCTGCCTGAGCCACTGGCGGTCGTTCCGGGTCAGCAAGTTGTCGCGGAACATGTGCATCGCGAAGATCGCGAAGCTGACGAACATCACCACGCCGACGAAGGGGTGCAGGATGCGCGTCCACGGGCCGCCGCCGAACAGGTTGGTCAACCAGTAGAAGGCCGGGTGGAACAGGGCCAGCCCCGACAGGGCCAGCAACACGAAGGTGATGGCGGTGATCCAGTGGTTGGTCCGCTCGTTGGCGGTGTAGCGCTGGATCCAGCCGTATTTGCGGTCATGTTCATTCATGGCGCATCTCCTCTCGGGCCCTGCGTTCGTCTTCCTCGTCCGTTTCGTTCGGGCCGATGCGGATGTAGTGGAAGAAGCCTGCCAGCGCGGTGAAGGCCATCACCGCCACGCCCAGGGGCTTGGCCAGCCCCTTCCACAGCGCGACCATCGGGCTGATCTGCGGGTTTTCCGGCAGGCCGTTGTACAGCGTCGGCTTGTCGGCATGGTGCAGCACGTACATGACGTGGGTGCCGCCGACCCCGGCCGGGTCGTACAGCCCGGCGTTGTCGAAGCCGCGCGATTTCAGGTCGTCGATGCGTTCGGCCGCGTGCTGTTTCATGTCTTCCTTGGTGCCGAACACGATGGCGCCGGTGGGACAGGTCTTGACGCAGGCGGGCTCCTGCCCGACCGCGACGCGGTCGGAACAGAGCGTGCATTTGTAGGCCTTGTGGTCCTTCTGGGAAATGCGCGGGATGTTGAACGGGCACCCGGTGATGCAGTAGCCGCAGCCGATGCAGTGCTCTTCGTGGAAGTCGACGATGCCGTTGTTGTATTGGACGATGGCGCCCGGCGCCGGACAGGCCTTCAGGCAGCCGGGGTCTTCGCAGTGCATGCAGCCGTCCTTGCGGATCAGCCACTCCAGGTCGCCCTTGTCGTTCTCGTACTCCGAGAAGCGCATGACCGTCCACGAGTGCTCGGTCAGGTCGGCGGGGTTGTCGTAGACGCCCACGTTGGTGCCGACTTCGTCGCGCAGGTCGTTCCACTCCATACAGGCCGTCTGGCAGGCCTTGCAGCCTATGCACTTGGAGACGTCGATCAGCTTGGCGACGCCGCCGACGGACGGCTCGCGCACGCCGGGCGGCGGCGTGGTGGTGGCCGAGCGGCGTTTGATGTCCAGGGATTGCAGTGACATGGCCTTGCTCCTATACCTTTTCCACCTTCACCAGGAACGACTTGAATTCCGGTGTCTGGCTGTTGCCGTCGCCCACGAAGGGGGTCAGGGTGTTGGTCAGGAAGCCTGGCTTGGCAATGCCCACGAAACCCCAGTGGATGGGAATGCCGACCTGGTGCACGGTCTTGCCTTCGACCGTGAGGGCCTTGATCCGCTTGGTGACCAGCGCGACGGCCTTGATGTAGCCGCGGTTGGACGAGACCTTGACCTGGGACCCGTTGGCGATGCCCAGCTCCCTGGCCAGCGATTCGCCGATCTCGACGAACTGTTCCGGCTGCAGGATGGCGTTGAGCCGCACGTTCTTGGTCCAGTAGTGGAAGTGCTCGGTCAGGCGGTACGTGGTGGCCACGTACGGGAAATCCTGCACCTTGCCCATGGCTGCCAGGTCGCCCTTGAACACGCGCGCCGCCGGGTTGCTGGTGACGCCTTGGGCCTTCGGGTAGAGCGGGTTGTAGCCCAGCGGGTTCTCGAAGGGTTCGTAGTGTTCGGGGAAGGGGCCTTCGGTCATGCCGCCGCGCGCGAAGAAGCGCGCCACGCCCTCGGGGTTCATGATGAAGGGGCCCATGCCCTTGGCGGGATCCTCGTCGGCCTTGTAGTCGGGCACGTCGGCGCCGGCCCAGGCCTTGCCGTTCCACCAGACCAGCCTGCGCCTGGGGTCGTAAGGCTTGCCTTCGAGGTCGCAGGAGGCGCGGTTGTACAGCACCCGGCGGTTGGCCGGCCAGGCCCAGGCCCAGTTCAGCGTCTGGCCGATGCCGGTCGGATCCGCGTTGTCGCGGCGCGCCATCAGGTTGCCGGTCGGGCCCCAGGCGCCGGCGTAGATCCAGCAGCCGCTGATGGTGGAGCCGTCGTCGCGCAGCTCGCCGAAGCCGGCGAGCGGCGCGCCCGCCTTGCGCAGCATCTTGGTCGGGTCGTTGGGGTCGGCCAGGTCCTGGAGCGCCCTGCCCGAATATTCCTTGGCCAGTTCGGCCGCGGTCGGGCTGGCCGGCGTGGCGTAGGGCCAGGACAGGTTCACGACGGGATCGGGATAGGCGCCGCCTTCCTTGCGGTACTGCTCGCGCAGGCGCAGGAAGAGCCGCGACATGATTTCGATGTCGCTGAGGGCCTCGCCCGGGGGCTCGGCGCCCTTCCAGTGCCATTGCAGCCAGCGCCCGGAGTTGACCAGCGCGCCTTCTTCCTCGGCGAAGCAGGTGGTGGGCAGGCGGAAGACTTCCGTCTGGATCTTGGCGGGATCGACGTCGTTGTGCTCGCCGTAGTTGCGCCAGAATTCCGAGGTCTCGGTGGCCAGCGGGTCCATGATGACGAGGAACTTGAGCTTGGAGAACGCCTCGGTCAGCTTGGCCTTGTTCGGCGCCGCGGCCAGCGGGTTGAAGCCCTGGCAGATGTAGCCGTTCATCTTGCCCTGCTGCATCAGGTCGTAGGCCTGCAGCATGTCGTACAGCTTGTCGAGCTTGGGCAGGTAGTCGTAGCCCCAGTTGTTCTCGGCCGAGACGGCATCGCCCCACCAGGCCTTCATCAGGCTGACGTGGAACTTCTTGTAGTTCTGCCAATAGCTGAGCTGGTTGGGGCGAAGCGGCTTTTGCGTGCGCGCCGCGATGTAGGCGTCGAAGTCCTGTTCCGGCTCGTTGGGCAACGTCAGGTAGCCCGGCAGCAGGTTGGACATCAGCCCCAGATCGGTCAGGCCCTGGATGTTGGAGTGGCCGCGCAGCGCGTTCATGCCGCCGCCGGCCACGCCGATGTTGCCCAGCAGCAGCTGCAGCATCGCGCCGGTGCGGATGATCTGCGAGCCGATCGAATGCTGGGTCCAGCCCAGGGCGTAGAGGATCGTCATCGCGCGGTCGGTGCCGGCGGTGGAGGCCATCATTTCGCACACGCGCAGGAACTTGTCCTTGGGCGTGCCGCAGATGCGTTCGACGGTCTCGGGCGTGTAGCGCGAATAGTGCTTCTTCAGCAGCTGGTAGACAGTGCGCGGGTTCTCCAGCGTGGGGTCGGTGCGGACGTAGCCGTCCTCGCCGCGCTCGTAGTCCCAGCTCGATTTGTCATAGCTGCGCTTCTCGGCGTTGTACCCCGAGTACAGGCCTTCGTCGAACGAGAAGTCTTCGCGCACGATGAACGAGAAGTCCGTGTAGTTCTTCACGTACTCGTGCTGGATCTTGTCGTTCTCCAGCAGGTAGCGGATCACGCCGCCCAGGAAGATGATGTCCGTCCCGGTGCGTATGGGCGCGTAGTAGTCCGCCACGGATGCCGAGCGCGTGAAGCGCGGATCCACGACGATCAGCTTCGCCTTGTTGTGCGCCTTCGCCTCCGTGACCCACTTGAAGCCGCAGGGGTGCGCCTCGGCGGCATTGCCGCCCATGATCAGGACCAGATCCGCGTTCTTGATGTCGACCCAATGGTTCGTCATCGCTCCACGGCCAAACGTCGGGGCAAGACCTGCCACCGTCGGGCCGTGTCAGACACGCGCCTGGTTGTCGAATGCGAGAATGCCGAAGCTGCGGACGACCTTGTGGGTGATGTAGCCGACCTCGTTGCTGCTGGCCGACGCGGCCAGCATGCCGGTGGTCAGCCAGCGGTTGACGGTCTTGCCGTCGGCCGTCTTGGCCACGAAGTTGGCGTCGCGGTCCTGCTTCATCAGCGCGGTGATGCGCGTCAGGGCTTCGTCCCAGGAAATGCGCTGCCACTTGTCGGAGCCGGCTGCGCGATATTCCGGGAACTTCAGGCGGTTGGGGCTGTGGATGAAATCGATCAGCGCAGCCCCCTTCGGACAGAGGGTGCCGCGATTGACCGGGTGGTCGGGGTCGCCTTCGATGTGGACGATGCTCGCCTCGGCATTCTTGGCCCCGTCGCCGAGGCCGTACATCAGAATCCCGCAGGCGACCGAACAGTACGGACAGGTATTGCGCGTTTCGGTCATCCGCGCCAGCTTGTACTGACGGACTTCCGCCAGGGCGATGTCGGGGGCGACCCCCAACAGCGCGAGGCTCGATCCTGCCAGCGTGGCTCCTGTCACCTTGAAGAATTGGCGCCGGTTCATGCTGACCATGAAAGCACTCCTTTCCCGTTGGTGGAGATCCCGTCCGCCTGCCGCCCGGGGGGCGAGGGCAATGCGGGCGGGTTGTCGATTACTAGGGATGAGTATAGGACCCGAAATCAATAGGCACAAACTTTGTGCGGGAATTTCTGCGTTATATTTAATAGAACATAACGAAAGTTGGCTGCACGTTAGGCGCAGTCGGCGCAAGGAACCCGAATGTCCGATTGGCTGGTGAGCAGGGATTCTCCATCTTGGGGCGGCCGGGCGACGGAGAGCGCCCCTTCCGCGGACGGCGGCGCCGGGGAGCGAGGGCTGCGGGGCGGGCATTTCTCGGATTCCCTGGTGGTCGAGGGGCCGGGGTCCACGCTGCGGCTGGACGCCGCCGAACTGGTCCGCCTGGCGGATTTCCAGACCGGCCCGGTGCAAGTGTGCTGTTTCTCGGGCCGGCCGATCCGCGAAATCGGCCGGCTGCGCGGCGTGCCGCTCGCCAAGCTGCTGGACCTGGCCGGCATGGCTGCGCTGCCGCGTTCGCGGTCCAAGCAACTGGTCGTGGCGGCCGAGGCGCGCGATGGCTACGTCTGCCTGTTCAGCTGGCACGAGCTCTACAACACCGCGCTGGGCGCCGGCGCGGTGGTCGCGGTCGAGCAGGACGGCGTGCTGCTGCCCGCCGCCGCCGGCGGACTGCAACTGCTGTCGCTCGGCGACCGGACGCTGGGGCCGCGCCAGGCATCGGCGCTATGGCGGGTGGCGGTGCGCAGCTGGGGCGAATAAGCAGGCCAATTAATTCGCTGCGCCCATATTCTACGGATGAGCTAGCATGCGTGGCGCGCCGCATTGGGGAACCAATGGCATTCATGGGGAATGCTGCTCCGGTGCAATGGCGCAGTTCGGTGACGCTCATCAAATATGAAAAACAGTCGGAATATCCGTAGCTGGTTCGGCAAGTCCATTATTGCCCCGATGTTGGCGGCTGCGGCGCTATTGTCGGGGTGCACGAGCTTCTACGTCGATACGGCAACCAAGGAGGTGCCGGTGACGGCGTTCAAGCGGGTGGAAACTCCCAAGCCTGTCCAATTGGTCTTCGAATTCCAGACCAAAGGCGCGCCCAACAAGGCCGCGACGGAATATCTGAAGACCCAGATCGCCAAACAGGTGGAGGATAGCGGCCTGTTCTCATCGGTGGAGTCGGTTGCGCGGCCGGACCTGGCGATGCTTACCGTGACGATCGACAATGTCGAGGTGACGAAGGACGCAGCGGCGCAGGGCTTCGTGACCGGTCTGACCTTCGGGCTGGCAGGCAGCGCCGTGACTGACGGATATATCTGCACCGCCAGCTACCTCGCACCGGGACAATCGGCTCCCGTGGTCAAGACGGCCCGGCATGCGCTCCACGCTACGATCGGCAACGCGTCGGCCCCTGCTGGTGCGGTCAAGGCGGCCAGCGCGGACGCCGCCATCAGGCAAGTGACGCAGGAGGTGTTGAGCAATGTGCTGAAGGAACTGTCCGATGATCCGGCGTTCAACTGAACGGGAGGCCGGTTGGCGTCGCGCGGTTCGGAGCCTGGGCCTGGCGGCGCTCCTGCTGCTGGCCGGCTGCGCGCAAATGGACATGGGGCAGCCGCAGGTTTCCATGGACAACCAGCTCCTGGTGCGCAACAGCCGCTTGGCTCCCGTCTCTGTGGGGTCATTTGCGGCCGACCCTCGCGCCCGAGCGGAACTGGACGAGGGCGTGAAAATTCGGACCAACGCTCTTCGATCGCCGTTCAACGGTTCGTTGGCCGCGTATCTGCGCGAGACTTTGCTCGTGGAACTCAAGGCGGCGGGCCTGTTCTCCGCCGATTCGCCGCGTACCGTAACGGGCGTGCTGCTGGAAAGCTCGGTCGATTCCCCCGTGGGCGTAGGCAAGGCCACGTTGGCGGGCAGGTTCACCGTGCAGGAAGCGGGGAGAGCGACGTTCGAGCGGACGCTGCGGGCGGAAGCTTCATGGGATTCTCCTTTCGTCGGCGTGGTGGCGATTCCGATCGCGGCCGGCCAATACGAAGCCCTATACCGCAAGCTGATCGGAATGCTGTTGGCCGATCAGGATTTCCGCAAGGCACTGACCGAGGGCTGACGCGCGCTCAGGCGGGATTGGCTCCCGTCTGCGGTGCTAAAATCCCGAGTTGCATTTTGAAAGCCGCGGCTTCGGGCCCCCAGGGCCTCGCCTGCGGCGCACCGCCGGTGCGCCGGCTCACGTCGACGACCCCGAGCAGCTCGAGAGTTTCCGCCAATTTCCAGAGTGAGTATCAAGACAGCATGACTACCGCGTCCAAGATCATCTATACCCTCACCGACGAAGCGCCGGCCCTGGCGACCTACTCGCTGCTGCCCATCGTCCAGGCTTTCACCCGCTCCGCCGGCGTGGCCGTCGAGACCCGCGACATCTCGCTGGCCGGCCGCATCGTTTCGCAGTTCCCCGATTACCTGACCGACGAGCAGAAGATTTCGGACGATCTGGCCTACCTGGGCCAGCTGGCCACCACGCCCGAAGCCAACATCATCAAGCTGCCCAATATCAGCGCCTCGGTCCCGCAGCTCAAGGCCGCGATCAAGGAACTGCAGCAAAAGGGCTACAAGCTGCCGGACTACCCGGACGAAGTCAAGAACGACACCGACAAGGACGTCAAGGCCCGCTACGACAAGGTCAAGGGCAGCGCCGTGAACCCCGTCCTGCGCGAAGGCAACTCCGACCGCCGCGCGCCGCTGTCGGTCAAGAACTACGCCCGCAAGCACCCGCACAAGATGGGCGCCTGGAGCGCCGATTCCAAGTCGCACGTGTCCCATATGGACAATGGCGACTTCTACGGCAGCGAGAAGTCGGCCCTGGTCGAGAACGCCGGCAGCGTGAAGATCGAGCTGGTCGGCAAGGACGGCGCCGCCAAGGTGCTCAAGGAAAAGACCGCGGTCAAGGCCGGCGAGGTTCTCGACGCCTCGGTCATGAGCAAGAACGCGCTGCGCAGCTTCCTGGCCGCGCAGATCGAGGACGCCAAGAAGCAGGGCGTGCTGTTCTCGGTGCACCTGAAGGCCACCATGATGAAGGTCTCCGACCCCATCGTCTTCGGCCACGTGGTCTCGGTGTTCTTCGCCGACGTGCTGGCCAAGCATGCCGACGCGCTCAAGCAGGTCGGCTTCGACCCGAACAACGGCCTGGGCGATCTGTACGCCAAGATCAAGGAACTCCCGGCCGACAAGCAGGCCGAGATCGAAGCCGACATCAAGGCCGAGTACGCCAAGCGCCCCGAACTGGCCATGGTCAACTCCGACAAGGGCATCACCAACCTGCACGTGCCCAGCGACGTGATCATCGACGCCTCGATGCCCGCGATGATCCGCGAATCCGGCAAGATGTGGGGCCCGGACGGCCAGCTGCACGACGCCAAGGCGGTGGTCCCGGACCGCTGCTATGCCGACATCTACCAGGTCGTCATCGAAGACTGCAAGAAGAACGGCCCGTTCGACCCGGTCACGATGGGCACCGTCCCCAACGTCGGCCTGATGGCCCAGGCGGCCGAGGAATACGGTTCGCACGACAAGACCTTCCAGATCCCGGCCGACGGCACCGTGCGCGTGGTCGACGAAGCCGGCAAGGTGCTGCTGGAGCAGCCGGTCGAGGCCGGCGACATCTTCCGCATGTGCCAGACCAAGGACGCCCCGGTGCAGGACTGGGTCAAGCTGGCCGTCAGCCGCGCCCGCGCCACCGGCACGCCCGCCGTGTTCTGGCTGGACAAGAACCGTGCCCACGACGCCCAGATCATCGCCAAGGTCGAGAAGTACCTGAAGGACCACGACACCAGCGGCCTGGACCTGCGCATCCTGTCGCCCGTCGACGCGACCAAGCTGTCGGTCGAGCGCATCCGCAAGGGCGAGGACACCATCTCGGTCACCGGCAACGTGCTGCGCGACTACCTGACCGACCTGTTCCCCATCATGGAACTGGGCACCAGCGCCAAGATGCTGTCCATCGTCCCGCTGATGGCGGGCGGCGGCCTGTTCGAAACCGGCGCGGGCGGTTCTGCGCCCAAGCACGTGCAGCAGTTCCTGGAAGAAGGCTTCCTGCGCTGGGACTCGCTGGGCGAGTTCATGGCGCTGGCCGCTTCGCTGGAACATCTGGCCGACGCCTACAAGAACGGCAAGGCCAAGGTACTGGCCAAGACGCTCGACCAGGCCACCGGCAAGTTCCTCGACACCGACAAGTCGCCCGCCCGCAAGGTCGGCGGCCTGGACAACCGCGGCAGCCACTTCTATCTGGCGCTGTACTGGGCCCAGGCGCTGGCCGAGCAGACCGAGGACAAGGAACTGCAGGCCATCTTCGCGCCCGTCGCCAAGGAAATGTCCGACAACGAAGCCAAGATCGTGGCCGAACTGGGTGCGGTGCAAGGCAAGCCGAACGACATCGGCGGCTACTTCCGTCCCAATGTCGAGGCCACCGGCAAGGCCATGCGTCCCAGCTCCACGCTGAACGCCGCCATCGCCAAGCTGGGCTGAGGCAAGGATGAACCGGGCGCGCCGCAGCGGCGGGCCCGGTTCGTTCTGTCCGAAATACCGGAACGCGCTCGCACGAGCGCGTTTTTTTTCGCCATGAGCGCTCGTCCCTGCGCACATGCCAGCTTTGCCTGCCGGCGCGGGGGCGCCGATATACTGGGGCTTGCCCCGCGCTATCCACTGATGGAAAAAGCATGAAACTGCATTGGTCCACGCGTTCGCCCTACGTGCGCAAAGTCATGATCAGCGCCATCGAGACCGGCCTGGACGGTTCGATCGAGCCGACGCTGTCGATCGTTTCCCAGACCGCCGTCAATCCGGACGTGCTGCGCGACAATCCCCTGGGCAAGATCCCCGCGCTGGTGGCCGACGACGGCCGCTGCCTCTACGACTCGCTGGTCATTTGCGAGTATCTCGACCACCACAGCCGCAAGGCGCGGCTGATCCCCCAGGATTTCCCCGAGCGCCTGGAGGCCATGCGCTGGCACGCGCTGGGCAACGGCCTGACCGACATCCTGATCCTGTGGAACAACGAGCGCCGGCGCGGGCCCGCGCTGCAGTCCGAGCCGCACCTGGCCGCATTCCGCGCCAAGAGCGAGGCGGCGCTGGACGCGCTGGAGGCCGGCGTGGACGTCCTGGCGCAGCGGTCTTTCGACATCGGCCACATCGGCGTCGGCGTGGCGCTCGGCCACGCGGATTTCCGCTTCGGCGACCTCGCCTGGCGCGCCACCCGTCCACGCTTGAGCCGCTGGGCCGACGAGATCGGCGAGCGCGAATCGTTCCGCCGCACCGTCCAGTTCGATCCGCAGTAGGGCGGCGCCCGCGTCCGTCCGGGGCGAGCCGGGCGATACACTTGCCCCACTTCAAGCGATGGAACGGCAATGGCGACACACGGCAAGCTCTATCTGGTCAGCCTGGGCGTAGGCGATGCCGACCACCTGACCTTGCGCGCGGACCGCGTCATGCGCGAGGCGGAACTGGTCCTGGGGCCGGCGGGCGCGCCGGCGCGGTATCCCGCCCAATTGGCCGGCAAGGCGTTCATGGAAGCGGGCCATGGCCTGTATACCCCGATGGCGCGCCGGCGCGCAGCCGATGCCGAGGTCCGGGCGGAAGAGGACGCGCGCAGCCAGGCCATACGCGCCTGCATTGCCGCCGGGGGCAGCGTGGCGGTGCTCAGCTACGGCGACCCGACGCTGTACGGTCCGCAGATCGGCTACCTGGAGGCGTTCCGCGACCTGGCCCCCGAAGTGGTGCCGGGCGTGTCGAGCTTCGCCGCGGCCAATGCGGCGCTGGGCTGCGCCGTGACGGGCGGCGGCGCCAGCCAGTCGGTAATTCTGAGCCTGGGCAAGAACGCCAATGCCGGCTATGCGGGCAGCGACCGCCTGCCGGTGCTGGCGCAAAGCCGCAGCGCGCTGGTGCTGTTCACGATGAAGACCGATCTGGCGCGCGTGGCGGACGAACTGCGCGCGGCCTATCCCGGCGGGACGCCGGCCGCCATCGTCTGCCATGCCGGCGACGCGGCGCGCCAGCAGGTCCTGCACGCCACGCTGGACACGCTGGTGGACGTGGCGGCCCGCCAGGCTTTGCCGTTCGAACACCTGGTCTACGTCGGCGATTTCCTGGCGGGGCCGGCCGGCGACTACTGACCGCCGGCTTTTTTATCCCCTGGCGCGGCGCCGGAAAGGAAGCGCAAGCAGCCCCAGTGCCAGCAGCAGCCAAGCCTGCAAGGCGCCGCCGCCTCCGCCCCCGCCCTGGGAGCCGTTGTCCGGTTCGACCGGCTTCTGGACCAGCACGGTGCGCGAGGCGCTGACGGAGCCGCCCCGCCCGGTGCACGTCAGGGTGAAGTCGAGCCGGCCTTCCGTGGCCGGCGCCGACAGCGTCTCGTCGTGCGTGCCGGCCGAGGCGTCTTTTTCGCCGGCCCAGAGGCCGCCGTTGGCGCCGTCCGCGCTGCACAGTTCGGCGTCGGTCGCCTGCCAGCTCACGGCCAGCGCCGCGCCGGGAACGACGGTGAGGGAGTCGGCGCCGCTGCCGTTGAACTGGAAGCGGGCGATGGTCGGCGCGGCGGGCGCGGCGACGGTCAGCTTGAAGAGGCTGCCCTGGGTCTTGCCGGCGATCTCCGGCGGATCGTAGAAGATTTCGCCGCGTTCGCCGCCGCGAAAAGTCGCGCCGTACAGCGTGGTGCCGGCCGGGTCCGCGATCAGGCCCCAGGGCTCGATGCCTTCGTTGCGGGTGGCCAGGTCGAAGGAGTGGACCTGTTCGTAGACCGGCCGGCTGCCGCGCACGGGATCGAGCACGAGCCTGAATACCGTGCCCTGGTTGGCGGCGCCGCCCGCCCACGTGACGCCGTACAGGCTGTGGTCGGCGCCCAGCGTCAGCCGGCCCGCGGGCTGGCTGCCGTCATCGGCGACGCCGGCGCCGAAGGTGTGCAGCGGGGTGTAGGCCTTGTCGGCGGGCGATAGCTGGAACAGCCCCTTGGCGCTGACGCCGTACAGCATGCCGTCGTGGAACAGCAGGCCGGTGCCGGCGCCGTCGTCGGCCGCAGACAGGGTGTGCAGGACTTCGAACCCGGTGCCATCGGTACGCACGCGCCAGATGGTGCCGGCCGGGGCGTCGCCCGTGCCGCCCGCGCTGCTGATGCCGTAGAACCAGTTGCCGGTGTCGTCCAGTGCGAACCATGCCGGCGACGCGCCTTGCGGCTGCGCGGCGCCGGAGGCGAATTCATAGACTGGCGCGAAGCTCGTCAGGTCGGCCGACAGTTTCCAGATCGAGCCGTTGCCCGTGGCGCCCTGGCCGTCGTTGCGGCTCAGCACGTAGACGTTGCCGGCGGCGTCGGCCAGCAGGTTGCCGGCCAGGGCCAGCCCTTTGTTCTCGGTGACGGCGATGTATTCTGGCGCCAGCGTGGCGCTGTAGCGGAACAGCTTGTTCTGGCGTTCGTTGTTGCCGATGACCACGCTGCCGACGGCCAGCAGCTGGCCGCGCTGGGAGCCTTGCGAGATCTGGTAGTTGGTGCCGGCGAAGCCCACGGCGGGATAAGCCATCGTGTACTTGCCCGTGGCGGCCGCGGGGTCGAAGCGGTAGACGCCGGTGTTGTACGAGTTGCCCCAGAGCACGCCGCCGATCAGGACCGGCGTCTGCATGGGACGGCTGGTCAGGCCGCTTTCCAGTATCGGCGTGTCGAACAGGTGGGTGAATACGGCAGGCGCGACGGTGGCCGCGCCGGCGGCGTTCGCGCCGGCCAGCAGTCCGGCGCAAAGCAGGCTGGCGTGAAGACGGGTGAGCATCATGATCGGGTTTCCTTGGAGAAGGGGAAAAACGGCACTGCCTCGCCGGCCGTCGCCCCGAAGGGCGACTTGGGCGCTTAGTTTCGTGAGCGGGAACGCATGGCGGCGCGCGTGCTCGGCGCCGGCGCGCGGCGGGCGCGCAGCGCCCAGGCCAGCAATGCCAGGCCGGCGAGGGTGGCCAGCCCGGCCGAGCCGCCGCCGTTGCCGAAGCGGGGAACCTCGTCGTCGCCTTCCTGGGGAACCTGCTTGACTTCGATGGTGAGCGTGCGCTGGATTTCTCCCTGCGGGCCGACGCAGCGCAGCGTGTAGGCATACGCGCCGGTGTTGCGCAGAATGAAGATGTAGCGGCCCGAGGTGGGTTTGGGGCCGCTCCATGTCTGGGGCGTTTCGATGGGGTGGGCGCCGTAGCGGCTGCCGTCGCCGCTGGCCAGGCCGCTTGCCGCGTCCGGTTCTACGGTGGTTTCTCCGGTGCACTGGGTGACGCCCAGCGTGCTCCAGTCCACGGCCGCCACGAAGCCCGATTCCAGCCAGACGGTTCCCGCGGGCTGGTCCCAGCTTTCCGCGTACAGGTAGACCAGTCCGCCGGTATTCGACAGGTGCGTGGACATCAGGTTGGCGTCCCAGCGCGCGATCTGCGGCGCCCGCACGTCATCGTCGCCCGGGACGACCCGGTAGACCGTGCCCAATCCCTGCGCGCCGCCGTGCGAGGCCACGCCGAACCATGCGTTGCCGTCGCCCCGCACCAGCGCGCCCTTGGGAAACGCGCCGGTGGCGTTGGGCGTGACGTCGTTGACGGGCACGGCCGCGCCGGTCTGCACCGGCTTCGTATAGGGAAAGGCGTACTTGATTTCCAGGCGTCCGCTGTCGGGCGCGAAGCGGAAGATCGTGCCGTTGGACGCGGCCCCGCCCTGGGTCGCGGTGCCCAGCAGCGTGCCGTCGCCGGCGTCGGCCAGCCCGTCGGGATTGCGGCCTTCGAGATTGGCGTAGGTCGCGTCGTCGTTGCTGCTGACCTTGATCTCGGGGTCGAACGAATGCAGCACCGTGTAGGCGGGCGCCGCGTCGATATCGAGCGCGAGCAGCGCGCCCGTCTGGTGGGCGCCGCCGCTGGCCGTGCCGTAGAAACCGCCGCCCGCGCGAGGCAGCAGGGACGGCGTGCCTATGCCGGTTCCGCCGGCGGGCGGCGCGACGCCGATGGCGCGGATGCCGCCCGTGGGGAACAGCTCGAACGGCGTCGTGCCGGCCAGGCCGATCAGGCGGCCGCGGGAATCGATGTGCAATTGGCGCGGCCGCGACAGGGCGTCGGACACGCCGAAGGTGTGCAGCAGACTGAATGTGCCGCTGGCCAGCTCGAACTTGAACGCGGTGCCGGCGCCCTTGCTGCCGCCCCGGCTCGCCAGCCCGTACAGCACGCCGTCTCGCTCGACCAGGCCGCTGGGATTCAGGCCGGCGCCATTGGGGGCATTGTTGTTGAAATAAGGGTCGGCCTCGGCGGCCGGGAAGGCGTACAGCACACTGACCGCGCCGCTGGCGGGCGCGATCCTGAACAGCATGCCCATGTTGTTGACGGCGGTCGCGGCCGTCTCGGTTCCGGTCAGCGAGGAATAGCCATAGAGATTGCCGTCGCTGCCGGCCACCAGCTCGATGGCCGTGCTGTAGGCGCTGCGGTAGGCATGCTGGAACTGATGCAGGACCTGGTAGTTGCCGCCGTCGCGGTCGATGCGGAACACGGTGCCGAAGTTGGCGCCGTTGCCGCTGGAGCGGCTGCCGGTGCTGCCGTACAGCTTGCCGTCCGGTCCGGCGATGAGCATGGCGGGACGCTCGCCCAGTTCCTGGCCGGCGAAGTCGTGGATGGCTTCGACGCTGGTGGCCGCGGCATGCGCGGTGCCGCTGGCGGCGAAGGCGAGGAGGGCGGCCGCGGCGGCATGGCGCGCGCCGCCGAGCCGGCGCGAAGCGAAGGTCGTGAAGATGGGCATGGGGCGGATCCGGGCTAGAAGTTCATCGTCAGCAGCGCTTTGAACACGCGGCCCGGCCCGGGCACCAGATCGGAGCCGAGCGCGTCGATGTAGTAGGTGTCGCGCAGGTTCTCGATGCTGAATCCGAGCTGGGTGGAGCGGTTCAACTGCACGCTGCCGAACAGGTCGTAGACGGTGTAGGCGGGCCAGAAGGTCTGGACGTTGCCGAAGCCCGCGGAGTCGTCGTTGGCGGCGGCGCGGCGGCCGTCGCGCCGCACGCGCGCGCCCAGCGTGACGGCGCGGTCGAACAGCCGGACGCCCGCGGTGAGCGCCATTTTTTCCTTCGACGGGATGAAGGGCGAACCCATGATGCCGCCGACGTTGTCGCTGCATACGCCCGCCGTGCAGAAGCGCAGCACGCTGAAGTAGGTGTAGCTGGCCTGCAGGAACGCGCTGCCGTTGTCGTAGGACAGCGACCATTCCGTTCCCTGGAAATAGGCGCGGTCCAGGTTGACGAAAGTGGTGTAGGTGCCGAGGTAGTTGCTGACTTCGCCGTAGTCGATGAAGCCGTCCACGCGGTTGGCGAAGTACGCGGCCTTGGCCCGCAGCTTGTCCCTGGCGCTCAGCACGCCGTCGAAGGTGAAGCTGGCGCCCAGCTCGCGGTTGCGCGCGTACTCGGGCTTGAGGTTGGGATTGGGGTTGAACTGCAGCACGTTGCCGTGCGTGCCGCTGAGCATGGCCTCGGCAATGGCCGGCGGGCGGAATCCTTCGTGGTAGGCGGCATAAAGCTGCACGCCCGAGGCGGGCATGACCGCCAGCGTCAGCCGCGGACTGACGTGGGTCTCGCGGTTCTTCAGCGTGAAGAACGCCTTGCCCTGGCCGGATACCGGGCTCATGTAGTAGCCGTCGCCCTGCATGTTGTAGATGTCGCGGCGCAGGCCGCCGGTCACTTCCAGCCAGTCGCCGTGCATCAGCGTAAGCTCGGTGAACAGGCTGCCCACGCGGCGCTTGCCGGAACCGGTCAGTTCGCCGGCCCATGCGTTGATCGCGACATCGGGATTGCGCGTCAGGTCGGTCTTGAGCGACTCGGTGCCGCCGTCGTCCTCGAAGTATTCGGTCCCGTAGGTCAGGCGCGCGCTGCCCAGCACGGGCACGTCGAAGCGGCTGGTGTTGTAGAGCTCCATGCCCCAGCTCGTCGTCTTGTACGCGGTGTCGTACTCGGGGCGCCGCACGTGGGTGGACGAGCGCCACAGGTTGGCGCGCAGGTCTATCCACGGGTTGCCGGCGGGCGTCCACGAGTACTTCGCGGTGTAGGTGGTCGCGCGGGCCTGGTTGTCGCGGCCGCGCGTCTGCATGCGGCCGCGCGGCGGCCCGCCGTCGGTGCCCGTGCGGTCGGGGTCGTTGCTGGCGAGCGCGCGGTTGGCGCCTTGCTGACCATAGGTATTCTCGTAGTAGGTCGCGCCCAGCTTGATCTGGTGTCCGCCGTCGAGCCGCAGGCCGGCCTTGAACAGGCCCGACCACAGGTCTTGCGAGGTGCCGTAGACTTCGTCGCCCGGCCGCACGCGGCTGCGGTCCAGCGTGCCGTCCACGCTGTACAGGCCGGGGTCGCTGGTGCCCGCTTTATAGTCGTCCGAACGGCGCCGGCTGACGGCGGTGGCGAGATCCCAGCGCTCGTCGAGCCGGAACGCCGCGGCGGCGCTGCCGGAGGCGCCGTAGCCGCTGTTGCCGACGGTGCCGCGTACGCGGAAAGCCTGGGTCTGGCCGTCGCGCAGCAAGTCGTCGGCCTCGAGGGTGCGCAGGTCGACCACGCCGCCGATCTGGGCCGCCCCGTGGGCGCCGGAAGTCGGCCCCTTGGCGATCGAAACGTCGGCCAGCAGTTCGGGGTCGACGAACACGAACTGGTTGACGCCGCTGTGGCCGCTGACGATCTGCAAGCCCTGGCGCGCGCCGTCGACCATCATGTTGATGCGGGTGGAGTCCTGCAGGCCGCGGATGTTGACGTTCAGCGACGGGTTCTGGCGTCCGTTCATGACCCACACGCCAGGGGTCTCGGCAAAGATGTCGCGCGCCGACGTGGCCTGGACGCGATCCATCTGTTCGCGCGTGATGACGTGCTCCGATGCCGCCGCATGGTGGGCGTCCTCGGTCTTGTCGCGCAGGCCCACCACCAGCACCGGCGCCAGCGGCGCGGGCGCCGGTACGGGGGGAGGCGGCCTGCGTTGCAGCCGATAGCCGCCTCCGGCGGGCACGGCTTCGAGGCCGCGGTCGGACAGCAGCTTTTCCAGGCCTTCGGCAACGGTGTAGTTTCCGCGCAGGCCGGGGCTGCGCGCATCGAAGGTCAAGGCCGGATCGGCGGCGATCATGACGCCGGCCAGTTCGCCGAAGCGGCCCAGCACTTCGTTCAGGCTGCCGGCTTCGATCGCATAATGGCGCCGGGCCTGGACGTCGGCCTGCGCCCAGGTCGGCGTGCCGGCCGCATGGGCAAGGACCAGCGCGCCCAGGCCGAGGCGAGCGGCAAAAGCGGCGGGGCGCAGGCGTCTGTGTAGGGCTGCGGAAAGAGGGCCGGCGAGGCGGGGCATGTCGAACGCGCTCCTGGATCGGAGGTGGAAAGGGCATGCGCCGCGCACGGCGCTTACCTGTCTTTACGCACGAGGCCGCGGGATCCGCCGTTTCTGTTACAAGTTTTCCGGCGGTCCGCGCCTTGGCGCGGCATTCCGCTCAGGCGGGCAGCACGCGCACCCAATAGCGGGTGTGCCGCGCCAGGCGCAGCGGCAGCGTCTGCGCCAGCAGGGCCAGCGAGGCGTCGGTATCGTCGATGGAGAACGCGCCGACGACGGGCAGCTGCGCGACGGCATCGTCACAGGCCAGGATGCCTGGACGGTAGCGGCCCAGTTCGTGCAGGAACGCCCGCAGCGGCATGCGGTCCGCCACCAGCATGCCGTTGAGCCAGGCGGCGGCCGACCGGCCGAGCGCGACGGACGCATCGATGGCGCGCGCGGAAAAATCGGCCTGCCGGCCCGCCGCGATGCGGACGCTGCCGTGGTCGGGCCGGATATCGACGGCGCCTTCCAGTACGCCGAGCCGGACCGCCCCGCCGTCGTCGAGTTCGCGGACCAGGAAGCGCGTGCCCACCGGCGCCAGCGTCCCTGCGCGCGTCTGCACCCGGAACGGCCGGCCCAGGCGGTCGGCGGCGGTCTGGACGTGGATCTCGCCGGCGCGCAGCACGACCGAACGCTGCGCGTCATCGAAGCGGATGTCGACGGCGCTGCCGGTATTGAGCGCCAGCCGGGTGCCGTCGGGCAGGACGTGGTGCGACCGTTCTCCGGTCGCGGTGCGGTAGTCGGCGAGTTGGACGCGCACCGCCCGTTCGCCGCCGAGCGACCAGGCCAGCGCGCTGGCGCCGGTGATGCCCAGCAGCCGTTTCAGGTTGCGCCGGCGGCCGTCCCGAGCCGTGGCGCGATGCAGGGTGTCGCTGGCCACCGCCGGGTCCATGGGCGTGCCGCGCGCGCTGAACTGGCTGGAAAGCGCGTTCATGCGTTGCCATGCGAGCTCGTGTTCCGGCCGCGCGCGACGCCAGTCCAGACAGGCTTCGAGGGCGGCCGGCGACCGATCCGCCTGCAGCCGCGCCAGCCAGCGCGCCGCTTGGCGGATGGCGGCCAGTTCGGGTTGGCCGTCGGGCGCCGTGCTGTCGTTCATCGGCGAGGCGGGCTCACGCGGCGGACGGGTAGATGGCGAGATAGCAGTGCTCCAGGGCGCGCGCGACCGCCTTTTGCACGGCGTTGGGCGTGATGCCCAGCTGTTGCGCGATCTCGTTGTGCGGCAGGCCGTCGAACTGCGCGAGCAGGAAGATCCGGCGGGTGCGCAGCGGCAGTCCGTCGAGAACGTCCAGGACGGCCAGCAGCGACTGCTGGAATTGCAGCTGCTGTTCGGGTGACGGCGCGATGGCCTCCGGACGGGCCGCGAGCGCTTCCTGGAAGGCCCGGCTCACGGCGGCCCGGCGGAAATGGCTGGCCGCCAGGCGCTGGGCGACCGTGGTGAGGTAAGCACGGGGCGCCGCCACCACCGGACCCAGGTCGGCCCGCATGATGCGTTCGAACGTGTCGTGCGCCAGGTCCGCGGCATGCTCCATGTCGCCCAGCTTGCGGCGCAGCAGCTGCACCAGCCAGGCATGGTGTTCACGGTATAGCCGATGTACGGTGTCCTGGGGATGGGGCTGTGAGGGAGTCATGGATGCCGGCGGCATCGGCCTATGTGTTGATGAAAATGATTCTCACTCAATTATAGGCACAACCTGCCATGCCGCGGCAAGACCGGCGGGGACGGGTCAGGCAGGCTGATGGCGCAACGCCACATCGGCCCGGCGCGCGCCCGAATCCAGCATCGCCAGGCAGATCTCCAGCGTGCCCTTGGCCCACCGGCCATCGTGGCGCGGCGCGACGCCGAGGCGGATGGCGTCCACCCATTCGTCGATCACCTCGTGCCGCGGCACGGCCGGCGCCGACAGCGGGACGCGGCGGCGCTGTTCGTCGCCATAGACCAGGATGCCGTCCGCCATGGGCCGCAGATCGGCCCGTTCGCACGACACGATGATGGGTCCGAAGTGCTGGTAGCGCCGGCGCGCCTCGTCGGCAGCGGGCGCCCGGTAGGCCGGACCGCCATAGGTCGCGGCGGCCTTGGCCCGGGCCTCTTCCTCCGGCGAGGCGGCCGCGGCCAGTTTGCGGCGCGCGCCGCCGTAGTCCTCGGGCGATCTGCGGTTGCCCATCTCGCCGGTCCAGTCCATCCATTCGTCGGAATCGAAATGCCCGTAGCCGCTATAGGAAAGCGAGGCATAGGCGCCGGACTCGAACCACAGCATGGCCGAATAGGCGCCTTCGGTCGGCCGGCGCGGATCCCAGCTGCCCAGCGCCGCGCGCAGCACGGTGGGGCGCGAGCCGGCCAGCAGCCTGACGATGTCCACCTGGTGGGCCGCCTGGCTGAACACCGCGCCGCCGCCCTCGGCCGTATCGAGTTCCTCGGGCCGGCGTGGACGGTACAGGTAGTCGGTGTAGTTCAGCGCGTGGATCATGCGCACCGCGCCGAACTCGCCGCGGTCTATCAACTCGCGCGTTTTGAGGTAGGGCAGGTCGAAGCTGTGACAGTGGCCCACGATCAGGCATACGCCGGCGCGCTCGCACGCGGCGATCATCCGGTCGCATTCGTCCAGGCTCAGCGCCATCGGTTTTTCCACCAGCACGTGCTTGCCGTGGGCGGCGGCAATCTCGGTGTGGCGGGCATGGAACTGGTGCGGGCTGGCAATGTAGATCGCGTCGATGGATGGGTCGGCGGCCAGCGCCTCGACGTCTTCGTGCACCGGCGCGCCGAAGTCGCGCGCGAACTGCTCGCGCGCCGTGGCGCGCGGGTCGCAGGCGGCCGCCAACGCGACGCGGGCGTCGGCCAGGAAGGTGGGCAGCATCAGCGAAAAGGCGCGGCCCAGGCCGGCTATGCCCAGTCGCAGCTGTGGGGGCATGCGGAATCTCCTTGGGAAAGTAGGTGCGCCGGGGAGGGCGCAGCGGCGGGACGCGCCGGTTTCAGCGCATGCCCGTCTGGTAGTTGCTTTCCAGCTGGCGGCCGTCCGGCAGGTCGTCCCAAACGTAGCGGGCGCGGTACGCCCGCCAGTCTATCGATTTGGGCACGATGGCCTGGAAGGAACAGACTTCGGGCGAAACCGTATTGCCGCCCAGCGCGACCGGTTCGGCGCCCGCCGCGAATTCGTCCAGCGCCGACAGCATGCGGCGCCGGAACTCGACGATGGCCAGGTCGCTGGAGCCCAGCCGTTCCTCCGAGCGGTCGGCCAGCGGCCCCATGGTCACCCACATGGCGATGTCCTGGTTGGGAAAGCCGGTGATCCCGGTGAAATTGCCCGCCTTCATCGCTTGGCGGTCCTGCCAGAAGCGATTCTCGTGGTTGCGCCGCGGGCGATAGCGTTCGTCGAGGTCGGCGCCGGTCTGCGCGCCCAGGAAGCGGCGCCAGGTCTCGGTGTCGGGCGTCTTGGCCGGATGGCCCCAGGCCAGGAAATAGAAGGCCGTGGAGGTATCGTCCATCGGCACGTTGACGTTGGCGACGTTGTAGAGGTTGTTGGGCGGCACCAGCACGGTGAAGGGCGCGACGAATACGGTCGAGCGCACGTAGTCCTGGGTGTCGGCGTCTTCGATGGGGCGGCGGATCGCCGCGTAGCGGAAGCCGTAGGAAGTGCGGTCCACCTGCATGCGCGGCGCCTTGTCGGTACTGGGGCGCAGCCAGTTCTTCGCGGTCGCCTCCGCGCCCGCGACCTTGGCCGGCACGAAGTCCGACGAATGCAGGCTGGAGCTGTGCGCCGAGTCGATCGCGCCTTCCAGTATCTGGGCCCAGTTGCAGGGCAGCAGGATCTTGGCGATGGCGACCTTGGTGTCGCGCGTCGGCGCCCATGGCGGAGGGGTGAACGCCGGAGCATCTTCTTCCTTGCCCAGGAAGGTCCATACCATGCCGCCCCATTCCTGTACCGGGTAGGCCGTGGTGCGGACCTTGGACAGCATGGGCGTGGCCGCGGGCTCGGAGGCCATCTCCAGCACCCGGCCCTGCACGTCGATCTTCCAGCCGTGGTAGAGACAGCGCAGGCCGCCTTCCTCGTTGCGCCCGTAGACCAGCGAGACGCGCCGGTGCGGGCATTTCTCGTCCAGCACGCCGACGCGGCCCTCGCTGTCCCGGAACACCACCAGATCCCGGCCGAGCAGGCGCGCATGAACCGGCGCGCCGTCCGGCTCGGCCACTTCCTCGGCCAGGCAAACCGGCAGCCAGAACCGGCGCATCAACGCCCCCATCGGCGCCTCGCCCTCCACGCGGCACAACCGCTCATTCTTCTCGCGCGACAACATACTGCTCTCCTTCTCTACAGCACATTTCTTTTCCCTGCTTCCCAATCCAGCAATCGAATCAACCCACGAAGCGCGTTGAGTCCCCAGGGCACAGCGGATCCGGCTCCGCCGGTCCGCCAGTGCCGCCCCCCGGGGGGCGCGCGTAAGCGCGTAGGGGGGGCCCTATATACCCGCAGCCTTGATCGCACCCACGTAGCGGCGCGTTTCCTCGTCGATGGCCTGCCGGTAGGCGGCCGGCGAACCGCCCACGGGTTCTATGCCCAGGCCCTGCAACTGTTTGACGACCTCCGGCTGCCGGACGGCCTTCGCGACTGCGTCGCTGATCTTCTGCACGATCTGCGGCGGCGTGCCGCTGGGGGCGAGCACGCCGACCGTGACGGCGAAGTTGAAATCGGGAATGACTTCCGAGATGGCCGGCACGTCGGGGGCCAGCGCCGAACGCTTGAGCGAATTGGTGGCCAGGATCTTGGCCTGGCCCTTCTGGGCGAAACCCGAGAGCGAGGGCAGCGCCGCCACCACCAGGTCCACCTGCTTGCCCACCAGCGCCGGAACGGCCTGGCCGGAGCCGCGGAACGGCACGTGGTCCAGGCGCAGGTCGAGCGCGCTGCGCATCGCCTCCATGGTCAGGTGGTGGCTGCTGCCCACGCCCGACGAGCCGTAGGTGATGCGCGAGCCGTCCTTCTTGGCGAGCTCGACGAACTCCTGCAGCGTATTGGCGGGGAAGTCCGGCCGCGCAGCGATGAACAGCGGCGAGGTGGCGACCAGCGATACCGGCATGAAGTCGCGGTTGGGCTCGTAGGACAGGTCTTTGTAGATGGACGGGTTGATCGACATCATCGAGCCGTCCGTCACCAGGAAGGTGTAGCCGTCGTGCGGGCTGCCCATCATGGCCTGCGCCGCGACCACGCCGTTGGCGCCGGGCTTGTTCTCGACCACGAAGGATTTGCCGGTGCTTTCGGTGAGCCGCTGGCCGACGATGCGCGCCACGGTATCGGGCAGGCCGCCGGTGGCGTAGGGGACGATGAAGCGCACGGGGCGCGAAGGATAGTCGGCCAGGTCTTCGGCCGATGCGGGCAGCGATGTACAGGCCAGCAGGCCGGCCGCCGCCGCCGGGGCCAGCGAGGCGAGCGCGCGGCGCAGGCCGCCGTGGATGCAAAAGTTCATGTCGTCTCCTTGGTCGGTGCGCCTGTCCCGGCGCCAGTGCTCGCCGTCGCGGATATCGCCCGGCAATTTAATTAGATCTCTAAGATGAGAGAATATTAAAGCGCTAAGTATTTTTCAAGAGGCGGTCCCATCCGGGCTTACCCGGGTATCATTGGTCTCTGCACCGGCTTTCCCCACACCATGAGTTCCCCCGAAGACACCCGCAAGATCCTGGAGCACTGGCAGAGCGCTGCGCCGGGCGACCGGCTCGCGCATCTCGTCAAGGACGCCACCCGGGCGTTCATCCGCGCCTTGCAGATGCGGCTCAACGAACACCACGTCTCGTTCGGCCACTGGGCGTTCCTGCGCATTCTGTGGGTGCAGGACGGCCTGACTCAGCGCGACCTGAGCGACCAGGCCGGCGTCATGGAGCCCACTACCTACAGCGCGCTCAAGGCGATGGAGGCTCTGGGCTATGTCGAGCGCCGCCACCGGCCGGGCAACAAGAAAAACATCCACGTCTACCTGACCGAGCGAGGCCGCCAGCTCGAGAACGTGCTGATTCCGCTGGCGGAAGAGGTGAACGGCATCGGCGTGCAAGGGCTTGCAGCCGGCGAGATCGAGGTGGCGCGCAAGGTGCTGCTCAGCATCATCGCCAACCTGGCGCAGGACGAGGCGCGCGCCGATGCGCGCAGCCTGCGCATCCCGTCCACCCGCGAACTGTCGCGGCGGGTGTCGGAGCGGGCGGCCAGGCAGGCCGCGCCGGGCCGGATAGCGAGCACGGCCGTGCCGGAATAGCGGCCCATCGCGCTGCTTTCATGTCTATGACGTTACTGACGCAGTCGCTGCTGCAATGTAACGATCGATCGCATTAGAATGCATGCTAGAGCAGGTCGATGTGCACGAGCCAGGGTTTGCCGCCGAACGCCCCACCAGGACCAAAGGAGGCCAGGCATGGAAAAGTTGGGCGTTGCGATCGGAGATACGTTGATAGCCGCGCTGGAACAGTCGACCGTCGCCTCGGTGCTGGTCGGAGAAGCCGGCGAGGTCTTGTTCTTCAATGACGCCGCGGAGCGGCTGTGGGGGTGTGGCCGCGGCGAGATGCTGGGGCAGCCGGCGGGCACGCTGTTTCCCGCCGACATGCCGCTGCTCGAGATCGGAGCCGCCGGCCGGCATGCCGCCAGCGTAGGCAGCGACGTCAGGCTCGAACGCAAGGATGGCCAGCCCGCCTGGGCCAACGTGGCGATGTGGCGTGTTTCGTGTGCGGGCCGGGACTACCGCATCGCCTTCGCCCGCGACGTTTCCGAGGAAATCGCCCAGCGCGAGGAAAAGCGCCTGCTGCAAATGGCGGTCGATTGTTCCGATCGCCCCATTCTGGTGCTCGATGCGCAGCGCCGTATCGTCCGCGTCAACCGCGCCTTTACCGATCTGCTCGGCTACGAAGCCCATGAAATGCTGGGCAAGGAACCCATTCCGCTGCTCAGCGGGCCGATCCTGCACCGAGACGAGCTGGAGCGTTTCGTTGCCCTGCCCTGGGGGCGGGAGCGCGTGCTCGCCGAACAGCGCGCGCGCTGCAAGGACGGGCACGAGATATGGGTGCGCATCTCCAGTTCGCCCATCGCCGACGGCGAGCAGGACAGGCTGAACGGCTATTCGGTGGACGTGCTCTACGACATCACCGAGGAACGCGTGGTGCGCGACCTGGAACGCAACGTACTGGCCGCGCTCAACAGCAGCCTGCCGTTCGCGCAATTGGGCGCGTACCTGTGCCGGCAGGCCCGCGAGGCTGCCCGCGACGTGCTGCCCTCCATTCTGCGGGTCGACCAGGAAGGGAAGCTGCGCTCCTGGGCGGTGGCCTACCTGCCCGCCGGCTACAACGTCCTGGTCGACGGCCTGCCCATCGACGAGGGGGCGGGCAGTTGCGGCACCGCGGCCGTGCGCGGCACGCAGGTGATCGCCGCGGACATCGAGCACGACCCCCTATGGGCGCGCCACGCCGACGTCGCCCTGGCGCACGGCCTGCGGGCATGCTGGTCGTACCCGATCAAACGGCGCGACGGCAGCGTGGCGGGCACGTTCGCTTTCTATGCGACCGAGCCGCGCGAGCCCACGGCGCTGCACGAGCGCATCATCGAAGTCTGCGCGCACCTGTGCGCCCTGGCCATCGAGCGCGAAGAACATCGCTTGAGCACCGAACGGCTGGTGAAGTTCGATTCGCTTACCGGCCTGCCCAATCTCCACAACCTGTCGCGTTACGTCGATGACCTGCTGGCGACCGCGGCGCTCCGTCCCATCGGCTGCTTCGTACTCGGGCTGGACCGCTTCAAGGACATCAACGATGCCCTGGAGCACGCCACGGGGGATTCCGTGCTGGTCACCATGGCCAACCGCCTGCAGGAGATGCTCGAACCGGGAGATTTCCTGAGCCGTACCGAAGGCGACCAGTTCGTGCTCGTGGCGCGCGACTGCAACGCGCGCCGCGCCTCCGTGGTGGCGCAGCGCCTCCTGCAATGCGTGAGCTGCGCGGTCGAGATCGACGGACTCGCGTTGAGCCTGAGCGCCAGCGTGGGAATCAGTCTCTATCCCGAGAACGGGCGCGAGGGCAATGCGCTGCTGGCCAACGCCAAACAGGCCATGCACCGCGCCAAGGAGGCGGGCGGGGCCAGTTACCAGTTCTTCAATCCGGCGATGAACGGCGCCGTGCAAGAGCGGGTATTGCTGACGGCGGCGCTCAAGCGCGCCATTGCGGGGGAAAGGCTGACGCTGGCCTACCAGCCGCAAGTCGGCGTTGCCGATGGGCTGCTGCATGGCATGGAGGCGCTCGCGCGCTGGCAGGACGAGACATTCGGCGTCGTCTCGCCCGCCAAGTTCATCGGCCTGGCCGAGGAATTCGGGTTGATCGAGGATCTCGGGCGCTGGGCATTGCGCGAGGTGTGCCGGCAACTGGCGCAATGGCGCGCCGAGGGGCTGGAGGTGCCGAAGATCTCGGTCAATCTGTCGCCGGTCAATTTTCGCAGCGGCAGTCTGACCGCGTACATCGAGGAACTGCTGCAGGAGTTCGCGCTGCGCGGCGACAGCCTTACCCTGGAGCTTACCGAGAGCACCATGGTGGCGCTCACGCCCGAGATGATGGGCAACATCCATGCGCTGCGCGCGCTCGAGGTGGGATTGTCGGTGGACGATTTCGGCACCGGATTCTCGAGCCTGGCCAACCTGATCAATCTGCCGGTGACCGAACTCAAGGTCGATCGCAGCTTCATCCGCAAATGCCTGGAAGAAAGCCGCCATCAATCCCTGGTGGCAACGGTGATCGGCATGGGACGCAACCTTGGCCTGACCGTGGTGGCCGAGGGTGTGGAGCGTGAAGACCAGCGCCGGTGGCTGGCCAGGCAGGGCTGCCCGGTGATTCAGGGTTATCTGTTCTCGCGGCCGCTCACGCCGCAGGATGCCACCGCATGGCTGGCCGCGGGCGGACCGTTCCAGCCGGCGAGCGTGCACTGAGCGCGCGTTCCGGCTACGGCATGCCGCGGATCAGCGGCGCGAGCGATACCCGCCGGGAGGCGGCGTGCCCGCGCCGCGCTTGTCCAGGTGACGGAAGGTGATGCGGCCCTTGCTCAGGTCGTAGGGCGACATTTCCAGCGAAACATTGTCGCCGGCCAGGATGCGGATGTGGTGCTTGCGCATTTTGCCGCCGGTGTAGGCGACCAGCTCGTGGCCGTTGTCCAGCTTCACGCGAAAGCGCGAATCCGGCAGGACTTCGTTGACGACGCCATGCATTTCAATGAGTTCTTCTTTGGCCATGTGACCATTCTCCTGGGCGCGGTGGGAAAGCGGGACGGCAGGTGCGAACGCGTATCGCCAAGCCGGCGCCCGGACGGTGGCAATGTGGAGCGGCGAAGGCGCGCGGCGCCTTCTGGACTGCCGCGCGGCAGTTCGTGGACATCCCCCCGTAGCCGAGCCTGCCGGCATGGAGGCCAGCCTGGTCTCGTGGCGCGCTCCGCAAGCTCGCTCTTTGCGAGGCCCAGAAGGCCGGAGGAGCGTGGAGGATGCGCCGCCGTGGGGGCGGGAAAGGCACGCGCCCCGGGTACGGGTGGGATGGCTGGATGCTGTGGAAATAGTGTGTCCGCAATAAGGACGACTGTCGTTATTCTACCACTTCCAGCTGTTTTGTGCGATGCACTAACCGGTTGGGGCCAATTTGCAACGCCCTTGCCGCAGGGCCGGATTGCACCGGGGCGGCGGCCGCCCATCGGTGCGAATGTCCGTGCTGCAACGGCTCGCGCTACTCCACCGTCACGCTCTTGGCCAGGTTGCGCGGCTTGTCCACGTCGGTGCCGCGCGCGCATGCGGTGTGGTAAGCCAGCAACTGCATCGGCACCACGTGCAGGATGGGCGAGAGCCAGCCGTAGTGCTCGGGCATGCGGATTACGTGGACGCCCGGTTCGCTGCGGATGTTGCTGCCGGCATCGGCGAATACGTACAACTGGCCGCCGCGCGCGCGAACTTCCTGCATGTTGGACTGCAGCTTCTTGAGCAGCGCGTCCTGGGGCGCCACCGTAATCACGGGCATCTGGTCCGTCACCAGGGCCAGCGGGCCATGCTTGAGTTCGCCGGCGGGGTAGGCCTCGGCGTGGATGTAGCTGATTTCCTTGAGCTTGAGCGCGCCCTCCAGGGCGATCGGATAGTGCATGCCGCGGCCCAGGAACAGGGCGTCTTCCTTGCGCACGAACTCCTCGGCCCAGGAAATGATCTGGGGCTCCAGCGCCAGCACGGCCTGGATCGCCACGGGCAGGTGGCGCAGCGAGCGGATCAGGTCGGCTTCCTGTTCTTCGGGCAGCCGGCCCTTGGTCTTGGCCAGGGTCATGGCCAGCAGGAACAGGCCCACCAGCTGGGTGGTGAAGGCCTTGGTCGAGGCGACGCCGATTTCCACGCCCGCTCGGGTGAGGAAAGCGAGCTTGCATTCGCGCACCATGGCGCTGGTGGCGACGTTGCAGATCGTCAGAGTCTGCTTCATCCCCTGTTTCTGTGCGTGCTTGAGCGCGGCCAGCGTGTCGGCGGTCTCGCCCGACTGCGAAATGGTGACCACCAGCGTGCGCGGGTTGGGTACGCTGGTACGGTAGCGGTACTCGCTGGCGATCTCGACGGCGACCGGAACCTGCGCAATGGCTTCGATCCAGTATTTGGAGGTCAGGCCGGCGTAGTAGCTGGTGCCGCATGCGAGGATCAGCACCGAGTCGATGTCGCCGAAGACGTCTGCGCCCTCTGCGCCGAACAGCTCGGGACCGACCGTTTCGACGTCGAGCAGCGTGTCGCCGATGGCGCGCGGCTGTTCGAAGATCTCTTTCTGCATGTAGTGGCGATAGGGTCCGAGATCGGCCGCGGTGGTGTGGGCCACTACGGAGCGCACGGGCCGGTCGGCCGGCTGGCCGTCCACGTCGACGATCCAGATGCGGTCGATCTGGAGATCGACGACGTCGCCGTCTTCCAGGTAGATGATGTTGCTGGTTGTGCCGGTGAGCGCCATCGCGTCCGAGGCGAGGAAGTTCTCGTTCTCGCCTACGCCGACGATCAGCGGCGAGCCGTGGCGCGCGCCGACCACGCGATGCGGTTCGTCGCGGCAGAAGGCGGCGATGGCATAGGCGCCCTGCAGGCGCTTGACGGTCTGTTGCATGGCGGCGAACAGGTCGCCGTCGTAGAGGTGGTTGAGCAGGTGGGCGATGACTTCGGTGTCGGTCTGGCTCTCGAATTCGTAGCCGGCGGCTTGCAGTTCGGCGCGCAGTTCCTCGTGGTTCTCGATGATGCCGTTGTGTACCAGCGCGACGTGCGCGCGGCCGTTGCGGTCGGGCGAGAAGTGCGGGTGGGCGTTGTTGGTGGCCGGCACGCCATGGGTGGCCCAGCGGGTGTGGGCGATGCCGGTGTAGCCGCCCAGTGTCTCGCTGGCGATCTGCGCTTCCAGCTCGGCTACGCGCGAGGTGCTGCGCGTGCGGCGCAGTTCGCCGTCCAGGTGCACGGCCACGCCGCACGAGTCATAGCCCCGGTATTCCAGGCGCTTGAGGCCTTCGATCAGGACCGGAACGATGTCGCGCTTGGCGACGGCGCCAACAATGCCACACATGATGAGTCTGCCCTATGGAAAAGGAACGGGGGAAACGCCCCCAAAGCTCGCTGCCTGGCGATGCGGTGCCAGGCGGTAAAGAAGATGCGCGAATTTTCGGCTTTTCAGCGTGAAATGTAGAATCTATTTTCGATATGTTTTTGTCTTTTATTTCATAAAAAAACGGTAATGAAATAAAATGACAAAGATAGAGAATATATTTCCACAAATTTCTGATGCGTGAATATGGAAGAGCTGGATGAGATCGATCGGCGCATCCTGGCCATCCTTCAGAACGATGCCACGCTGACCAACCAGGAACTGGCCGGCCGCGTGCATGTGTCCGCGCCCACCTGCCTGCGCCGGGTGCGCCGCCTGGTCGAGGCCGGGGTGATCGAGAAGCAGGTGGCCATTGTTTCGCCGGAGAAGGTGGGCGCGGGGCTGACTGGCATCGTCGAAGTCACTCTCGACGTGCAGGCGGCCGAGCGGCTCGCCGACTTCGAAGCCGCCATGGCGGGCGAGCGCGCCGTTACGCAGTGCTATCGCGTCTCGACCGGACCCGATTTCGTGCTGGTGGTGCAGGTGCCGGACATGGCGGCCTATCACGAGCTCGTGCACCGCGCTTTCACGGCGCAGCGCAACGTGCGCAACGTGCGGACTTTTTTCTCGGTGCACCGGAGCAAATTCGATACCCGGGTCGCGCTCTGACGGCGCGCCGGCGGGATGGCGGCTCCGGGAGCGCGGTCATGACGCAGGCTCCGGCTGCGCGGCGCGGGCGAGCGCCTCGATGTCGACGTCGTCGATCTGGCCCGGATCGATGAACTGCCGGGCATAGTCCAGCCAGACGCGGCTGCGCAGGAAGTACTGGTACAGCTCGGTATCGAGGTGGCGGCCGCGGCACATGGCGGCCATGATGCCGAGCGACTCGGACAAGGTCTTGGGCGGCTTGTAGGGGCGGTCCGCCGCCGTCAGCGCTTCGAAGACATCGACCAGCGCCATGACGCGCTCCGTGACCGGCAGGTCTTCGCCGCGCAGCCGGCGCGGGTAGCCGGTGCCGTCCATTTTCTCGTGATGGTTGGCGGCGATGTCCGGGACCCGCGCCAGGTGCTGCGGCCACGGCATTCCCTTGAGCATGATCAGCGTCTGCACGATATGGTCGTTGACCGCGAAGCGGTCCTCGTCGGTCAGCGTGCCGCGCCGGATGGCGAGATTGTGCAGTTCGCCCATGTGCTGTCGGTGCGCCGGAAGCGTCATGTCGAAGCCATGCACGTTGCGCGGGTCGCCGCGCTCGACGGGCGGCCGGCGCGCCTCTTCCCACTGCACCCTATGTTCCGGCTTGTCGGCCAGCAACTGCTCGGAGGCAGGCAGTTCCGGCGGCATCGGCCGGCTCTGCGCCAGCCGGCTGCTTTCCTGCGCGGACAGGCCGAGGCTGTCGTCGAAGTGGCGCTGCCAGGTTTGCGCACCGATGCGGTGCAGGCGCTCGATGGCCGCGTCCGGCAGGAACTCGCCGCCGATGTTGGACGCGGCGACGAAGCGGAAATCGTCCAGCAGTTCGGCGCGCCGCGCATCGCGGCGCGCCGCCGCGGCCTGTTCGTCCTGGCCGGCCAGCCGCGCTTGCAGGTAGTCTATGTCGGCATCGCGCCACAGCACTTCGAAGCGCATGCGGATCTCGTGGATGCGGTTGTAGATGACTTCCAGCTTGGTCGCCTTGTCCACGATGTGCTCGGGACTGGTGACCTTGCCGCAGTCATGCAGCCATGAACCGAGGTAGAAGGCATAGCGCCCGTCTTCGTCGAGATGGAAGCCGGCATACGGTCCGCTGTTTTCCGCCGCCATGCGGTCGACCAGCATCGTGGCCAGGCGCGGGACGCGTTCGCAGTGGCCGCCGGTGTAGGGACTCTTGGCGTCGATGGCGTCGGCCAGGATGCGGATCATCGCTTCCAGCAGGTTCTGCTGCGCCTCGATCAACTGGCGGGTTTCGATGGCCACGGCGAGCATGCCGGTCAAGCGGTTCGTGAATGCGAGGAACTCCGGCGCGGTGTGTTCCTGGTCCGGCAGGTGCGCCAGTACGAGCACGCCTTCCAGGGTGCCGCGGCGGCCGCGCAGCTCGAATTCGGTGTGGCGCGCGTCGTCCCGGCTGCCCCGGGCGCTTTCGCGCGCCGGATCGGCGGACGCTTGCCGAAGCTCCGGCAGGGTTTCCTGGTCGCCGACGGCAGCCACCCGTGTCAGCGCGTCGCCGCCCGGATGCCGCAGATAGACGGCTCCGCCCAGGCTGCGCGTAGCGCTGACCAGGTGCTCGAGCACCTGGGTGAGCATGGTTTCGATGCGCGGCTCGGCGCCCAGCACGCGGCTGATCGACAGGAACGCCTCCACCGCCCCGGCGACGTTGTCCATTACCCAGTTGAGCGCGTCGATTTCGCTCAGCCTGGACGGCGCCGGCGCCTTGCTGCGGCGGAAATCGAAATGGGACATCGGCTTGGCTTGCGCGGTCAGGCGTTCGAGCGCCTGGCCCACCGCGCTGCCGACTTGCCAGCCCAGCGGGAAGCACAGCAGGATCAAGGCGATGGAGATCAGGACCATGCGCGTGCGAAAGCGCTCCAGGTCGCCCAGGAGCTCGCCGGTGGGCGCCGTCATCAGCAGCCGCAGGTCCATGCCGGCGATGCCGTCGATCGGCTGCACGATCCCGAACCATTCCCTGCCGGCGGCATGGTAGGGCACCGCCTTGCCTTCCTCGGCGACGCCGAGCAGCCGCGAAAGCGGTTCGATCGCCAGCGTTTCCAGCGTTCGCACCCCGAGTTCGCCGGAGCCGGGCTGGCGCACCAGCACCGCGTCCATGTCGTGGTAGCCGACCACCGCGCCTTGCGCGTCCACCAGGGCGAGTTCGGCGCTGGGCGTCATCCGGAGTTCGTCCAGCCTGGTTCCCAGGTCCTTCAAGGTGACGTCCAGCGCCACTACGGCGCGGCCGCCCTGGGCCAGTCTGGACAGGGTGATGCCGACCTCGCCGGTCGAGAAGAAGACATACGGTCCGGACGTGACCGGACTGACCGTATCGATGGCCTTGGCGTACCAGGGCCGCTGCCGAGGATCGATCAGGTAGCCGGGCTCGGCCCGGTGCAGCACCAATTCGTGCCCGTCATCGTAGAAAAAGGCGTCTGCCGTGCGCGTGCCGTCCGGCCCGTGGGTGACGGTCTGTACCATGTAGTCGGCCTGAGGCGGCGCCTGCACGCTCTGCCGGATGTCCCGCCTATCGAGCGGGCTGACTCGCACGTAGTCGCCATTCTCGTAGCCGACGAGGATCGCCGAGACCAGCGGATTGTCGGCCAGCTCGGTCATCAGGACGCCGCGTCGCGCCAGGCGGTCTTCGAGCCGGCTGGCGTCCGTTATCGGGTCGAAAGTGAGCATGCGCAGCGAGGCGGTGCCCGGTCCGAGCATTCTGTGGATGCGCTCCGCGACGATCTGGCCGGTATCGCGCGCCACCACGGCCGCCGTATCCAGCAATACCGTCCGGAAGCCGTATCCGCTCAGCGTGATCAGCGTCACCGCGACGAACATCATCGCCGTTACCGTGATGCCCGCGATAACGACCCGGATCGGCCATGCGCGTGTCGAACCAGCGGGCTGCCGCATCATCAGATTCCCGAAAAAATCCGGTTACATTGTGCAACGGGTTCGGGTGCGGCGCATAGCTTCCCGTGCGGATCGCCGGCCCCCGGAACCAGGGGACGCGGCCTGTCGTCGGATGTCTGCGGCAGCTAGGTCTTTTTCGCCGGACGCTGCCAGGTGTCGAGCGACTTCTGCGGCGCGCGCGACAGCGTCAGCTTGTCGCCCGGCGCATCCTTGGTCAGGGTGGTGCCGGCGCCCAGCGTGGCGCCCGCGCCCACGGTCACCGGGGCGACCAATTGCGTGTCCGAGCCGATGAACACGTCGTCGCCGATGATGGTGCGGTGTTTGTTCACGCCATCGTAGTTGCAGGTAATGGTGCCGGCGCCGATGTTCACGCGCGCGCCTACGGTGGCATCGCCCACGTAGCTCAGGTGGTTGGCCTTGGAGCCCGGGCCGAAGCTGCTGTTCTTGATTTCGACGAAGTTGCCGACGTGAGCGTCGTCGGCCAGCGTGGTGCCGGGCCGCAGCCGCGCGTAGGGGCCGATGCGGCCGTCCGCGCCCACGCTGGCGCCGTCGAGGTGGCTGAAAGCCGCGATCGTCGTGCCCGCGCCTATGCGCACGTCGCGCAGCACGCAGTGGGGGCCCACGCTCACGCCGTCGGCCAGTTCCACCGTTCCCTCGAACACGCAGCCGACGTCGATGAAAACGTCGCGGCCGCAGGCGAGCGTGCCGCGCACGTCGAAGCGCGCCGGATCGGCCAGCGTGACGCCGGCTTCGAGCTGGAGCCCGGCCTGGGCGCGCTGGTAGATGCGTTCCAGTTCCGCCTGCTGGACGCGGCTGTTGACGCCAAGGGTTTCCCAGTCGTGGTCGGGCGCGGCGGACAGCACCGGCGCGCCGTCCGCGACCGCCATGGCGATGATGTCGGTCAGGTAATACTCGCCCTGGGCGTTGTCGTTGCGCAGCGCCGCCAGCCAGCGCTTGAGCGAGGCCGTGGGCACGGCCAGGATGCCGGTGTTGACCTCGCGGATGGCCAGTTCTTCGGCGCTGGCGTCTTTGTGCTCGACCACGCGGACAATGGCACCGCCGGCTTCGCGCACGATGCGGCCGTAGCCGGCGGCGTCGGGCAATTCGACGGTGAGCACCGCCACGGCGTCCGGTTGGGACGCCTGCGCCGCCAGCAGCCGCGCCAGCGTGGCGCCGCCGACCAGCGGCACGTCGCCGTACAGCACCAGGGTGACGTCGTTCCCGCCGCCGCTGGCCAGCTCTGGTACGGCTTGTTGCACAGCGTGGCCCGTGCCGAGCTGGGGTTGTTGTAAAACGAAGCTGAGCGCCGCATCGCCCGCATAGTGGCGCCGGACCGTCTCGGCGCCATGGCCGACCACGACGACCACCCGATCGGGATCCAGAGTCCGGGCGGCGTTCAGCACATGGGTCAGCATGGGGCGTCCGGCCAGGCCGTGCAGCACCTTGGGAAGATCGGACTTCATGCGTTTGCCCAAGCCCGCGGCCAGGATCACGATGTTGAGCATTGCGGAACTACTCCGTCGAGTGGTGTGGAAAGCGTGGCAGTTTAAGGCAGTTGCGAGGCAAACAGATGATTCGAAGTGTACTCATCGTCGTCGTGCTGGGCCTGTTGAGCGCTTGCAGCGCGATCAGGCTGGGCTACGACCATGCCGACAAACTGCTGGCGATGCGCATGGACGACTGGTTCGACCTGGCCGATCCGCTGCGCGCATCCGCCCATGAGCGCATGCACCGGGTGCTGGCCTGGCATCGGCGCGAAGAGCTGCCGCGCTATGCGGCCATCCTGAACGAGGCGGAACGCCGGCTTGCCGATCCGGCGCCGCTGCAGGCCGCCGAGCTGCTGGCCCTGCAGCGGCGCGTCACGCAACGGCTGCTGGTGCTGGGCGGGCAGGTGGCGGACGAGTTCGCCGACGTGCTGGCGCAGGCCGGGCCGGAGCAGCGCAAGCGGCTGCTGGCGCGTATCGCCGAGAGCAACGAAGATTTCCGCGAGGATTTCCTGGACGCTCGGCCGGCGGCGGTGCGCAAGCGCCGTATCGGCCAGACCACCGAACGCTATGAATTCTGGCTGGGCCGGCTGGACGAGGCCCAGCATGCGCGCATCGAGCAATGGGTCGATGCGCGTCCGCTCGACGCGTCCTGGCGGCTGGGCGTCCGGCAGGCACGCCAGCAGGCTTTCGTCGGCATCCTGGAGCAGGCCGCCGGCAACCGGTCCGGGCCGCAGGCGGCCACCCGCCTGAAGGCATTCTTCGCCGACCTGGAAACCCCCGCGGCTCCCGCGTTGCTGGAGCGCCATCGCATGGACGAACAGGCGCGCAGCCAACTGACCGCTGACCTGTTCAACATGGCCAGCCCCGCGCAGCGCGACAAGGCGCGCGCCCGGCTCAAGGGCCTGGCGCGGGATTGCATGGAACTGGCGGCCAAGGCGCCGGCGCGCCAGGCGAACGACGAGGCGGCGCGCGCGCGCCTGGCGCTGGCCGCCGCGATGCTGGCCGGCGAATGACGAGCTAGGGCGGCGCTGGCGGCTCAGCCTGCGAGCAGCTTCTCGATTTCGCGCGTCAGCCGGCCATCGTTGGGCTCGACCGCGCTGGGGAAGGCCGCCACCGGACTGCCGTCGCGGCCGACCAGGTATTTGTGGAAATTCCACTTGGGCGGCTGCCCCGTGCTGCGGGCCAGCGTGGCGAACAGCGGGTTGGCGTCCTTGCCCGACACCGCGGTCTTGGAAAAGATCGGAAACTTCACCCCATAGGTATTGAAGCAAAGCTCGGCGATCTGCTCCTTGGAGCCCGGTTCCTGCGAGAAGTCGTTCGAGGGGAAGGCCAGCACCACCAGGCCGCGGTCGCGGTACTTGGCGTAGAGCTGCTCGAGTCCTTCGTACTGGCGGGTGTAGCCGCAATAGCTGGCGGTATTGACCACCAGCAGGACCTTGCCGCGATACTGGCACAGGTTCTGCGGCGCCTCGTCCTGCAGGCGCGGGAAGCTGACGTCCAGCATGGCGGGGCAGCCGGACGCGGCCGGCCGATCCGGCCCGGCGGCAGCGGCGGGGCGCGTCCAGCCGAGCGCGGCGGCGGTGGCCAGGGCCGCGCCCAGGAGGGCGGCGCGGCGCAGCGCGATGGAATGCGGGACGGCTTGCAGGCGGCTGGCATGCTTCATGGTGCGGCTCCCGGCGGGTGCGGCGTCAGAGAAAGACGGCCAGTACGCCCGCGTACCAATATAAACGGTCCTTGAAGATCTCGCCGTTGGCGTACAGGCCGATCAGCGGCAAGTCGCCGAGCTGCTGCTGGACCAGATGCATCTCGGCCGATGGGCCGCCGAACAGCGTGCCGGTACGGCCCAGACAAGAAATATAGAGCGCGCCGCGCACCCGGTCCATGCCGCCGTGCGCGGATTCGATGGTCTCGCGCAGCGCGGTGCACGCGCGGATCAGGTCGGCCTGGGCCGCGCCGCGGTCGCGGCGGCAGAACACCACGTGGTCCGCCTCTTCGAGGTCGGTGCCGATGGCCAGCGCCCCGGCGCGCGGATCGACGCCGATCAGCGGGCGGATCTGGTAGTCGCCATGCGCGAAAGCCTGGCCGCTGCCCATGCCGACGAACGTGCCTTGCAGCATCTGGATCGCCGCCGAGGGCTGGCCCGGCGCGGCGGCGCGCGCCGGAGGCAGGCCCTCCGGCATGCCCATGTCGTGCAGCAGCACGTCCAGCGCCGGTTCGCCGTCGAGCCGGTTCAAGCGGCGCCCGGACGATTCGGTAATGCGGTGCGCCGGACCGATGGGTCGGCAGCTCTGGCTGACCCGGCTGGCGACGGCGACGTTTTCCGAGAAGACCACGCCGGACAGTCCGCCCGACAGCACCGTGTCGGCGATCATCGCCTGGGGATGGCGGCTGCTCGATACGCCGCCGAACACGGTCGCGCCGGCGAGCTTGCCGCACATGTCTTGGATCAGGTCGGGCAGGTCGGGCGTGGCGGAGTCGGCATGGACCAGCGCGGTCCAGGCCGCGCGCCGGCCGTCGGGCGTGCGCGCCTGCGGGCCGGGCGGCCGCGCCGCGCCGGAAAAGACCTGGAAATCGTCCGGCGCGAAGTCCGCCAGCATCAGCGCCATGGCTGGTTCGTCGATGTATTCGGCCATGCCGGCGGCGATGCCGACGCCGATCGCGCCGGTCCAGTGCGTCACGCCGGTGCGCTCGCGCAGAAAAGCCAGGATTTCGCCGGCCTCGGCGGCATGGTGGTCGGTCAGGTACAGAAAGCCCAGCGTCGCGGCGGCGCCGGCGCCGCTGCGGCTGGCTTGCTCGATCTGGGCCAGGCACAAGGATGCCGACATGCGCCAGTCCGGATGGGTGGCGTGGGCCCAGGGGAACTGCCCGCTCATGACGGGGCCTTGCCCTTGCGCGCGGCAGTAGCTGTTTTGCCGGCGCGCTTGGCCGGGGCCTTGCGGGCGCGCGCAGGCTTGGCCGCTGCCGCCGGCTTGGCGGCAGCGGGGGTGCTGGGCATCGAAGCCGAGGCGGCGGCGGTCATGCGGTTGAACTGGTCCTGCATCATGTTCCACCACAAGGCGGCCGACGGCGCATCGCTGGTCTTGGCGTCTTCGCCGCCTGCCGGGGCGCTGCCGCCGGAGGCGGCGCCAGCCTCGGGCGCGGGTTCGGGCGACGGCGCCGCGGCGGCCTGGGCCGGCTGGGCATCGGCCGGCGCGCGGCGCAGGCCCAGCACGACCTCCAGCGGCGAGGGCGCCGCGTCGCTGCCCGCGCCGACGCCGTAGGCCTGGCTGGCGGTCTGGGCGAACGAGCGCAGCGTGGAAATCGTGGCGCGCTGTACTTCCAGCCCCTGGATGGTTCCGCGCAGCATGGTCAGGTTCAGGTTGAGCCAGTTCTCCACCGCACGCAGGTCGGTGATGCGGCGATCCAGCTCGTCGATGCCGGCGGCGGGGGAAGCCGGCACGGTATGCGACAGCGCGCCCAGGCTGGTCCAGGCCTGCCGCATCATCTCCATGCTTTGCAGCACGGGGTTGGCGATGTTGCCGCTATCGCCGGGAAGCTGCAGGCCCGGGATGCCGAACGGGTTGCCGGAGGCGAAGGGATTGCCGGATTGGGATGCCATGGCGGGTTCCTTGGGACGCTATACGCTGGTGGGAATGGCAACGGCCTGGTCGATGGCGCCGAACAGGCTGGCACCGGATTCGTCGAGCATTTCGATATGGATAGTGTCGCCGAATTTCATGAATCCGGTGCTGGCCGAGCCCGTGGCGATGGTCTCCAGGCAGCGCTTCTCGGCGATGCAGGCATAACCCGCGCCGGCATCCTTGTTGGAGACGGTGCCCGAGCCGACGATGCTGCCGGCGCGGCAATTGCGCGTCTTGCAGAGATGCGAGATCAAGCGGGGGAAGTTGAACACCATGTCGGTGCCGGCGTGCGGGCGGCCCACCACCTGGCCGTTCCAGGTGATCACCAGCGGCAGGTGCACCATGCCGTCGCGCCAGGCCGGGCCCAGTTCGTCGGGCGTGATCGCCACCGGCGAAAAGGCCGTGGCGGGCTTGCTCTGGAAGAAGCCGAAGCCTTTGGCCAGTTCGTTGGGGATCAGGTTGCGCAGCGACACGTCGTTGGCCAGCATCAGCAGCCGTATGCCGTCGGCGGCCTCGGCCGGCGTCGCGCCCATGGGCACGTCGCCGGTGACGACCGCGACTTCGGCTTCGAAGTCGATGCCGAAGGCTTCGCTGCCGCAGACGATGTCGTCGGTGGGGCCGAGGAAGTCGTCGCTGCCGCCCTGGTACATCAGCGGGTCGGTCCAGAAGGTTTCCGGCATCTCGGCACGGCGGGCCTTGCGCACCAGCTCGACGTGGTTGACGTAGGCCGAGCCGTCGGCCCATTGGTAGGCGCGCGGCAGCGGCGCGGCGCATTGCGCGGGCGAGAACTCGAACGGCCGTGCCGCGCGGCCCGCGTTCAAGGCGTCGTACAGGTCCTGCAGCTGCGGCGCGATGAAATTCCAGTCGTCCAGCGCGCGCTGCAGCGTGGGCGCGGCGTCGGTGGCGAAGTGGGCGGTGCGCAGGTCGCGCGAGACGACGATCAACTGGCCGTCGCGCGAGCCGTCGCGGAAGGAGGCGAGTTTCATGGCGGGTGGAAAAATGGGGACTATGGCCGAACAGTAACATGAGCCGTCGGGCCCTCCGGAGCGGTCCGCGTAGCAGTCGCTTACCGACGGTGGCAGGCCGGCCGCCGGCGCTCCGTTACGATAGGGAGATCGTGCCGACCCCTGGCCCTCCGGCTTGTGCGAGGCTTCTTTCAGCGTGAACGGGCCCTGGCGCCATTCCCATCATGAATCCTCCTTTTCTTTCCGCTCGCCGCGCGCTGTTGCGCGGCGGCGCACTGATCGCGTTCGCCGCGGCGGCGCTGCCCCTGCACGCCGCCGACAACATGTCGCCGCCTTCCGCCGCCTTGCTGACCTACAAGCTCGGGGCCCTGGCCAAGGGCTTCAAGATCAACGTCGACAGCACGCTCGACTGGCAGCGCAGCGGCGACGACTACAAGATCGTCAACCGCGGCAGCTTCATGTTTTTCAGCTTCGTCTGGGAAAGCACCGGCACGGTGGGCCCGAACGGCCTGCAGCCGGCGCGCTACCAGGAGACCCGCAACAAGCGCGTCAAGGTGGCCGAATTCGATGCCGCCGCCGGCCGGCTGCGCCTGCCCAGCGGCAACGAAGAGCCTCTGCAGGCCGGCACGCAGGACCGCATGTCGGTGCTGCTGCAGCTGTCGGCCATGGGCCGGGCCGACAGCGGCGCCTTCGCCGACGGCAAGGTGCTGCCATTCCGGGTGGCGGGCTCCAGCCGCTCCGACAACTGGCGCTTCCGCGTCGCCGGCAGGGAGAAACTGTCCACGCCCATGGGCGAACTGGACACCATCCACCTCACCCGCGAGCGCGACCACGACGACGGCCAGAAAATCGAGGTCTGGCTCGCCCCTGGCCAGGACTGGCTGCCGGTGCGGGTGCTGTCCAAGGAAGCGGACGGCGACTACCTGGACCAGGTGATCGCGAAGATCGAGCCTGCGCGCTGAAGGGCCGCCCTTCATGCATACGCTGCAAGTTGGGTGAGTCTTCGAAGATTGCGGTAACTACGTGGGATCTCTCTATCCCGATGCTCATCGCCCGGTGGTTAGGCGAGGGTAAGGTTGGTTCATCTTTGATGGACTAATCCATTGGATTACAATGAGCCACGAGCAAGGTCTGCACAGCATTGCGGAGTTGCCTACGTATATTCGATTGGCCGACAAGCTTTTGAGCAGGGAAGAGCGCCTTGCATTGATTGGCTATCTGGCCGAGCATCCCAAGGCAGGAACAATTCTGGAAGGCGCCGGCGGCGTGCGCAAGCTGCGCTGGCGCCGCGGCGGGCAAGGCAAGAGTGGAGGCGTACGTGTTATCTATTACTACCTACCACGACGACCGTATGCCTTTGTATCTGCTGACACTATTTGCCAAGGGCGATAGAGCCAATCTGACCAAGGCCGAACGCAATGAGTTGGCGGACTTGGTCGCCATCTTGATCGGCATCTGGAAAGGAAGGTCATCATGAACGAGGCATTCGAAGGCATCAAGCAGGGACTGCGGGAAGCCATCGCCCACGCCAAAGGAGATGAGCGCGGCGTGCGTGTGCATCGCCCCCGCGAGATCGACGTAAAAGCCGTGCGCGCCAAGGTGGGCATGACCCAGGAGCAATTTGCCGCGCGCTTCGGTTTTTCGACGGCGACTCTACGACACTGGGAGCGAGGCGACCGTACCCCGCGCGGTCCCGCCCTGGTGCTGCTCAACGTGATTGAACGCAACCCGCAGGCCGTGATCGAGGCCTTGGCCTGATCGGCCGAAGCCGAGGCTTGCCGCACCGTTGCCCCCAGCGGAACGTAGTGTTCCCCCGCGCGCGATTGTTCCGCGTATCCGTCGTCTTCAGAATGGCCGCCATGGTTTTCTCACGGCGGCCGGATGCAATCTCCCTTCGTTCACTTCATTGTTAGCGGCGACGTCGCGATCCTGGGCATCGACCATCCTCCGGTCAATGCTTTGGGAGCCGCGCAGCGGGCGGCGCTCGACCAGGCGCTGTCGCGGGCCGAGCAGGATCGCGGTATTGCCGCCGTCGTGATCGCCGGTTGCGGCCGCATGTTTTCCGGCGGCGGCGACATACGCGAGATCGGCCGGCCCGATGCGCCCGGCACGGTCGGCATGGCGGCGCTCGCGCGCCGCGTCGAGACTTTCTCCAAGCCCGTGGTGGCGGCCTTGCATGGCCGGTGCATAGGCGGCGGCGTGCTGTTGTCCATGGCGTGCCACGCGCGCGTGGGCGCCGGCGACAGTGTATTGATGCTGCCGGAACTGAACCTGGGGCTGGTGCCCGGCGCGGGCGGGACGCAGCGCCTGCCGCGCCTGGTGGGGCTGGAGAACGCGCTCGACATGGTGATCCGGGCCCAGGCCTGGGATGCGCCGACGGCGCGCGAACGAGGGCTGCTCGACGAGATCGCGGCGTCGGGGGAAGGCGAGGACGCGCCGGCCATGCTGGCCGCGTCGCCCGTTGCTGCTGCCTGCCGCCGGGCCCGCGCCATCGCGGCGGGCGTCCTGCCATGGCGGCGCACGGCGCAACTGGCCGTGGCGCCGGCCCGGGACGGCCTGCGCGAGCAGTATTGCCGGGTCGCGGCCGCGTGCTTTCCGGAGCGGCAGGCCGGCGGGGAGGCCGTGGATCTGATCCTGGCGGCCGCGCGGCTGGCGTTCGAAGACGGCATGCAGGCAGAACGCGAATGCTTCGCGCGCCTGGCCGGCGGCAGCCAGGCGCAATCCCTGATCCACCTGTTCTTCGCCGAGCGCGCGCTGGCCAAGGCCGACGACGCGCCCGGTCCGGATGCGCGCCGCGCGATCGCCGCCCGGTTCTTGCAGGCCGCGGACGATACCCGTCCGCCATTCGCGCGCTGGGTCGGCATCGCCCGGAGCTGCCTGGCCGAGGGCTTGGCCACGCGCGCCGAGTTCATCGATGCCATCGCCGTCAAGGATTGCGGTTTTCCCGCTTTACATGGAGGTCCCCTGCACTATGCCGGGCAACACTGATTCGCCGGACCGCCTCGCGGCGGCCCATGCTCTGGACCCGCTGTTCGCGCCCGCATCGGTCGCGGTGCTGGGCGCGTCGGGCGATCCGCTCAAGATCGGCGGCCGCCCGATCAAATTCCTCAAGTCGCACGGCTATGCGGGCACGATCCATCCGGTCAATCCCAAGGGCGGCGAGATCCAGGGCCTGCCGGCGCTGCGCAGCGTGGGCGAGCTGCCGCGGGGCGTCGATCACGCCATCGTCGCGCTGCCGGCCTCGGCCGTGCTGGACGCCGCCGCCGCCTGCGCTGAGCGCGGCGTCAGGGCCATGACGATCTTCAGCGCGGGTTTCGCGGAAACCGGGCCGGAAGGGGCCGCCATGCAGGCGCGGCTGTCGGCGCTGGCGCGCGACAGCGGCATGCGCATCATCGGCCCCAATTGCATGGGCGTCATGAACTTCCGCATCGGCATGATCGCCAGCTTCGCCTTCATGGTGGACCTGGGGCTGCCGCGGCTGGGCCGCACCGCGCTGGTCAGCCAGAGCGGCGCGTTCGGCGGCCAGGCGCTGGTGATGGCCAACCGCCGCGGCCTGCCGCTGGGGGCGTGGGTCACCACGGGCAACGAGTGCGACGTGGAGATGGCCGACTGCATCGCCTACTTCGCCGGCGACGACCAGACCGACGTCATCATGGGCTACATGGAAGGCTGCCGCAGCCCCGGCAAGCTGGTGGCCGCGCTGGCGCTGGCGCGCGAGCGCGGCAAGCGCGTCGTCATGGTCAAGGCGGGCAGCTCCGACGTCGGCAAGGCCGCGGCGCAATCCCACACCGGCGCGCTCGCCGGCAACGACCGGGTCTACGACAGCCTGTTTCGGCAGTATGGCGTCTACCGCGCCGATTCGATCGAATCGTTCTTCGACGCGGCCTATGCGGCCGGCAGCGGCAAGCGCATGCCGCAAGGCAAGGTCGGCGTGTTCACGGTGTCGGGCGGGGTGGGCGTGCTGATGGCCGACGTGGCCGAGCGGCAAGGGCTGGAGCTGGCGCCGCTGCCCCAGCCGGCGCAGGACACGCTGCGCGCGCTGCTGCCGCTGGCGGCGGTGCGCAACCCGGTCGACGGCACGGCGCAGATCTGGAGCGACATGGCGCTGTTCCGCCGCTTCGTGCGCACCATGCTGAGCGAGGGGCGCTACGAGGCCGTGGTGTTCTTCCTGACGGCGATGCCGTATTCACCGCCGCTGCAGCAGCCCATCATCGACATCTTCACCGAGCTGCGGCAGGAGTTTCCCGATCTCGCGCTGGTCCTGTCCATGCTGGCGCCGCCCGCGCTGCAGGACACCCTGGCCGAGCGCGGCTATCTGGTGATCGACGACGCCTCGCGCGCCATCGAGGCGCTGGCGGCGCTGCACGTCCTGTCGCAGCCCAGCGCCGGTCCGGTGGACCGCACGAAGTTGCCCAGGCTCGCGCACATGGCGGAACTGACGACGGGCAACGAACATGCGGCCAAGCAGGCCCTGGCGCAGGCGGGCATACCGATGCTGCCGGAGCGGGCGGTGGCCGACCCCGACGAGGCTTGCCGCGCGGCGCGCGAACTCGGCTATCCGGTGGTGCTCAAGGCCTTGTCGGCGGACATCGTCCACAAGAGCGAACTGGGCGCGGTGGAGCTGGGCATCGCCGACGAGGCCGGCCTGCGCGCCGCCTGGGACGCCATCGCCGGACGGGTGGCGCAAGCCGCGCCGCAGGCCCGCCTGGACGGCATGCTGCTGGCGCCGATGGCGCCCCCGGGCGTGGAGATGATATTGGGCGTGCAGCGCGATCCGGTCTTCGGGCCCGTGGTCATGGTAGGCATGGGCGGCATCTATGCCGAGCTGCTGGACGACGTCGCGCTGCGCATCGCGCCGGTGGACCACGACGCGGCCCGCGCCATGGTGCGGGAACTGAAGGCCTTCCCCTTGCTGGACGGCGCGCGCGGCCGGCCGCGCGCGGACCTGGAGGCGCTGGCCGACGCCATCGTCCGCCTGTCGGTATTCGCCGGCGTGCATGCCGACCGGCTCGAATCCATAGACATCAACCCCTTGCGGGTCTTCGAGGCGGGGAAGGGAGCCGCGGCGCTGGATGCCGTGCTGCTGGCCCGCGCGGCACGCGAAGAGGAGACCGCATGAGCAAGACCGTGACCTTTTATTTCTCGCTGTTGTCGCCCTGGGTGTACATGGCGGGGCCGCGCTTGCACGAGATCGCGCAGCAGGCGCATGCGAACGTGGCCTACCGCCCCATCGACCTCTTGCGCGTATTCCGCGAGACCGGCGGCACGCCGCTGGCGGCGCTTTCCCCCGCGCGGCGCGAATACCGCGCCGTCGAGCGGCGGCGCTGGTCGCGCTACCTCGGCATGCCGATCAGCGAACAGCCGCGCCACCATCCGGTGGACGAATCGCTGGCCGCCGGCACGGTGCTGGCCGCCGAGCGCGCGGGCCTGCCGCCCTGGCCGCTGGCGCAGGCCGTCCTGGCGGGCGTGTGGGTGCGCGACCTGGACATATCCGACCCGGCCGCGTTGGCGCGGATCGCCGACGAGGCGGGGTATCCGGGCAAGGAGTTGGTGGCGGACGGCGCCGGCGCGGAGTGCCAGGCCTCGTTCGACGCCCATACCCGCAAGGCGCTGGCCGGCGGGATATTCGGCGTGCCGAGTTTCGTGGTCGACGGCGAACTGTTCTTCGGACAGGACCGCCTGGACTTCGTGCGGCGCGCGTTGACCGATGATTGAGACCCAAAGGAAGCTATCCATGAACTCCGCAAAGAAGCTCTTCGCCCTCTTCCTGTCCATCGCCGGGCTGCCGGGCGGGCAGGCGGCCCATGCCCAGGCGCAGGCCTATCCGTCGCGGCCGATCACCTGGGTTTCGCCGTGGACCGCCGGCGGCGGCAACGACATTCTCTCGCGTGCGCTGGCTGAGCAATTGTCGTCCCGGCTGGGCCAGACCGTGGTCGTGGAGAACCGGCCCGGCGCCACCGGCACCATAGGCACGGCCCAGGTCGCGCGCGCCGCGCCCGACGGCTATACCCTGACGCTGGCCAGCGCGGCGACGCATGCCACCGCGCCGGCGATCTACAGCAAGCTCAGCTACGATCCGGTCAAGGACTTCACGCCCATCACGCTGGTGGCGACCGTGGCCAACGTGCTGGTGGTCCATCCCTCGGTTCCCGCCGCCAACCTCAAGGAACTGATCGCCTACGCCAAGGCGCATCCCAACCAGCTGAACTATTCGTCGGTGGGCGCGGGCTCCATCCAGCACTTGTCGGGCGTCATGTTCAACCAGCTTGCCGGCGTCGAAACCGCGCACGTTCCCTACAAGGGCACGGCGCCGGCCGTGGTTGACTTGCTGGCCGGGCGCGTACAGATGGCCTTCGAGAGTCTGCCCACCATGCTGCCGCACATCCGCAGCGGCGCGCTGCGCGCCATAGGCGTGACCACCTCCGCGCGCTCCCAGGTGCTGCCCGAACTGCCGACTCTGGCCGAGGCGGGCCTGCCCGGGTTCGACGCCTCGCTCTGGTACGCCGTGATGGGGCCGGCCGGCATCCCCGAGCCGGTGGTCAAGACCTTGCACGACAGCGTGGTGGCCAGCCTGAAGACGCCGGAAGTCATGCGCCGCCTCTCGGAGCAGGGCGCCGATCTGGCGACCAGCACGCCCGCCGAACTGGCCGCCTTCGTGCGCAAGGACACCGAGAAGTGGGCCGGCTTCATCAAGCGCGCCGGCGTGAAGCTGGATTGAACGCTAGCGCGCCCGACCGTCGAGGTGGGCGCGCAGGTGGCGCAGGTAGGCGTTGACCGCGGGCGCCAGGCGGCGTCGGCCCAGCACGCAGACATCGATCGTGGTGCGGCCCAGCAGCGGGTCGGACAGCGGAATGCCGACCAGTTGCCCGGCGGCCTGGTGCTGGCGCAGGGACACGCTCAGCAGGATGGCGACGCCGCCGTGGCCGCATACGAAGGTCTGCATCGCCGCGATCGAGCTGGTGACCAGCACCGGCGCCAGGTGCAGCTTCTCGATCCGGGCCACGGCGTCGATCAGGTGCCGCACGCCGGTATCGGTGGCGGGCAGCGCCATGGGATAGTCCAGCAGTTCGGCCAGCGCGACCGAGGCGCGCCCGGCCAGCGGGTGCCCCGGCCAGACCACGGCGCACAGCGGCGCGGCGATCCGCGCCGCGCATTCCACGCCATGGGAGGCGCGCGGCGAGAGCGCGATGCCGATGTCGGCCTGGCCGGTTTCGATGGCGGCCAGGATCTCGTCGCTGCCGTCCATGGCCAGTTCGAAGGTGATGCCGGGATACTGCTGGCGGAACTCGCCTATCGTGGCGGCGGCCAGTTCGGCGGCGTAGCCTTCGATGCTGCGCAGGCGCACGTGCCCGGTGCGCAAGCCCTTGAGCGCGTCGAGTTCTTCCAGCACCAGCCGCTTGCCTTCGCGCAGGCCCTCGACATAGTTCAGGTAGATCTCGCCGGCCGGCGTCAGCGTCATGCTGCGGCTGTTGCGGTCGAACAGCTTGATCTGCAGTTCGGCCTCGAGGCGGCCGATGTGCCGCCTCACCACGGAGGGCGCCAGGTCCAGCCGTTCGGAGGCCTTGCGCAGGCCGCGGCACAAGGCGACCTGGTAGAAGCACTCCTGTTCGTCGCTATGCATGGTCGGCCTGGGAGGGCGCCGCCCTAGGGCAGCACCTTTACCTGGTCGACGATCTCGGTGGTGAATGCCGCCTTGTAGTCGACCTTGGGGTCGAGCAGCTTTTCCTGGACCATGAAATCGTAGGTCTGCTTCCAGCGCGCGTCGGTCATGGTCAGCAGGCCGCGCGTGCGGGCGTCGCCGCCGTCGACTACCTGCGCGTCGCGCAGCGCCTTGACGCCGTAGTCCAGCAGGGCCTGGGCCATCTGCGGATTGTCCTTGCGGATCAGCGCGTTGCCGGGCGCGGGATTCTTCAGGTAGCTCTTCCAGCCTTCGGCGCTGGCCAGGACGAAGCGGCGCAGCGCGTCCTGCTTGGCGGCCAGCGCGGCCTTGGTGGTGACCAGGGTCTGCGCATAGGGCGGGTAGCCTTCGGCGCCCAGCAGGAACACGGTGGGGGTGAAGCCGCCCTGGGTCTGGACGGTATAGGGCTCGGAGGCGAGGTAGCCTTGCGTCGCCGAGTTCTTGTCGACCAGGAAGGGCTGGACCGAGAAGGTGTAGGGCTTCTTCTGCGCCTCGGTGAAGCCGTACTTGGTCTTGAGCCAGGGCCAGAAGGTGGTCTCGCTGGCCTGGCCGATGAACAGTGTCTTGCCCTTGAGATCGGCCAGGGTCTTGGGGCCCGGGTGCGACACCAGCACCGTGGGCGACTGCTGGAACGTGGTGGCGATGGTGACCAGCGGCAGCCCCTGCTCCACGCCCTTGTAGGTCTGCAGGTCGTCGCCCATGGCCAGGTCGTACTGGCCGGCCAGCAGCAATTGCAGGACGTTGACCTGCGGGCCGCCCATCTTGATGGTCACGTCCAGGCCGTGTTTCTTGTAGATGCCTTCGGCCACGGCCTGGTAGAAGCCGCCGTGCTCGGCCTGGGCGTACCAGTTGGAGCCGAACACGATGCGCGCGGGCGCCTGGGCCTGGGCCTGGCCGGCGGCGCCCAGCGCCAATGCGGCCGCCAACAGCGAGAGGTTGAAGGAACGGCGGGTAGAACGCATGGTGGGGGCTCCGTAGCAGGAAAGACAGGCCGCGCCGGCCGGTCAGAGATCGTCGGACCAGCGCGCCAGCACGGCCCGCGACAGCAGCGTCATCGCGGCAAAGAGTATTACCCCCGCCGCGGTGATGAGCAAGAGCGCTGCGAACAGGCGCGGGATGTTGATCTGGTAGCCGGCCTGCAGGATCTGGTAGGCCAGGCCGGTCTGCGAGCCGCCGGTGCCGGCGACGAATTCGGCCACCACCGCGCCGATCAGCGCCAGCCCGCAGGCGATGCGCAGCCCGCCGAAGAAGGCGGGCAGGGCGGAGGGCAGCCGCAGCCGCCACAGGATCTGCCAGCGTCCGGCGCGCTTGAGCCGGAAGAAATCGAGCAGGCCGGGGTCGATGCTGCGCAGCCCCAGCACGGTGTTGCTGATGATGGGGAAGATCGCCACGATGGTGGCGCACAGCGTCAGCGCCATCAGGGTGTTCTCGACCCAGATGATGATGAGCGGGGCCACCGCCACGATGGGCGTGACCTGCAGCAGCACCGCGTACGGGAACAGGCTGGCCTCGATTACGCGGCTCTGCACGAACAGGAAGGCCAGCAGCACGCCCAGCGCCGTGGCGGCCAGCAGCGCCAGCGCGGTGATCTGCAGCGTGACCCACAGCGAGGCGGATAGCAGCCCCCAGTCCTGCACCAGCGTGCGGGCCACGTCCACCGGCGACGGCACCAGGTAGACGGGCACGTCGAAGGCGCGCACCAGGCCGTGCCACAGCGCAACCACGATCAGCGCGACGATGAGCGGGGCGACCAGGCGCAGGCTCCTGCTCATGCGCGCTCCCCCGGCGTGGCCGGATGGGGAAGGGAGCGGATCATCGCTGTCCCTCCACCAGCGCCGCCTGCAGCCGCGCGGCCTGCATCGCGAACTGGGGCGACACGCGGAAGGCCGCATCGCGGCGCGTTGCCTCGATGGCGATGTCGGCGACGATGCGCCCAGGCCGGCGCGACATCACGATCACGCGGTCCGACAGGTAGACCGCCTCGAAAATGCTGTGGGTCACGAACACCACGGTCAGGCCTTGCGCGGCGGCAAGCGCCAGCAACTCGTCGTCCAGGTGCTGGCGCGTGATGTCGTCGAGCGCGCCGAAGGGTTCGTCCATCAGCAGCAGCGCGGGTTCGGTCACCAGGGCCCTGGCGATCGAGACGCGCATGCGCATGCCGCCCGACAGCTCGCGCGGCAGCGCGCCGGCGAAATCGGCCAGCCCGACCCGCTCCAGCGCCTGCATGACGCGCGCGCGCCGCTCAGGCTTGCCGCCGCGGCGCTCCAGGTCCAGCGGCAGGCGCACGTTGGCCGCCACCGAGGCCCAGGGCATCAGCGTGGCGTCCTGGAATACATAGGAAAGCCGGGAGTCGTCGACCTCCCGGCGCAATGTCCCGCAGGTCGGCGCATCCAGGCCGGCGCAGATGCGCAGCAAGGTGGTCTTGCCGCAGCCGGACGGCCCGAGCAGCGTGACGAATTCGCCGGCGCGCACGTCCAGGTCCAGCGGCGCCAGCGCCTCGACGCCGTTGGGAAAACGGCGTCCGACGCCGCGCGCCTGCAGGACCGGCGCGATGTTCAATGCGCGGCGCCGTGGCGCAGGAAGCGCACGGTGTGCTCGGCCATGCCGTCGTTCGCGTCGTCGCGGCAGGCCGGAGCCGACGGTTCGGGATCGACGTGGTCGAAGGCCGTGTCGCCGTTCGGATCCGGCACGCCCGTGGGCCGCAGGCTGGCGAAATCGAACAAATCCCGGTCGAGCAGGTGCGAGGGCGTCACGCGCGACAGTGCGTTGAAGATGTTCTCCACGCGGCCCGGAAAGGCCCGCTCCCACTCGTCTATCATCCGGCCGGCCTCCTGGCGCTTCAGGTTTTCCTGCGAGCCGCACAGGTTGCACGGAATGATGGGGAAGGCCTTCCATTCGGCGTAGGCCACCAGGTCGTCTTCCTTGACGTAGGCCAGCGGCCGGATCACGGTGTGGCGGCCGTCGTCCGAGACCAGCTTGGGCGGCATGCTCTTCAATTGCCCGCCGTAGAACAGGTTCAGGAAGAAGGTGGCGAGGATGTCGTCGCGATGGTGGCCCAGCGCGATCTTGGTGGCCTTGAGCTCGTCGGCGACGCGGTACAGGATGCCGCGGCGCAGCCGCGAACAGAGCGAGCACATCGTCTTGCCTTCGGGGATCACCCGGGTGACGATGGAATAGGTATCCTGCGTCTCGATGTGGAAAGGCACGCCCAACCCCGCCAGGTAGCGCGGCAGCACGTCGTCGGGAAAGCCCGGCTGCTTCTGGTCCAGGTTTACCGCGACGATGTCGAAGTCGATGGGCGCGCGCTCGCGCAGCTTGAGCAGCAGGTCCAGCATCCCGTAGGAATCCTTGCCGCCCGACAGACAGACCATCACGCGGTCGCCCGGCTCGATCATGTTGAAATCGCCGATCGCCCGGCCGGTCTCGCGCATCAGGCGCTTTTCCAGCTTGTTGCGCTCGCGCTCGAGCTTCAGCCGCGCCCGGCCCGCCTCGGGAGTGCTCGTGGCAAGTGAAACGACGGCATTCATATCTTCTTTCATCCAAAACCTCCCCCGAAGGGTACGGCGGCTTCAAACCGCCTACAACGGTGCTCACCCCGGGCACAGCGGATCCGGCTTTGCCGGTCCGCAAGTAGAGCCCCCCCGGGGGGGCGCGCGTCAGCGCGTAGGGGGGGGAACTGCCATTCGGTTCGCGGTGACTTCGATGCCTACCGCCGCGCAGTCCGCGAAAGCCTGCGGCTTGGCCACGCGCAGGCGCACGCTGGCGATCTCGGCGAACTGGTCGAGCAGCCGCTGGGCCAGCCGGTCGCACAGCGTCTCGAGCAGGTTCACGTGGGCGCGCGTGCATTCGTCGATGATGCATTCGCGCAGGCGGCGGTAGTCCAGCACTTCCTGGATGCCGTCGTGGTCGGGCTTGTCCACGCCTTGCAGGTCGATCTCGGCATCGACGTGCAAGGGCTGCGTGGCGCCACGCTCGTGGTCCAGTATGCCTATCTGCGCATCGATGGCCAGGCGGTTGAAGAAAATGCGGCGTGTGCCCATGGTTGTGCTCAAGTCTTCTGGCCGGCGGCAATGGCGTCCGCCGGCGGGTTCATCATGCTGAAATCGCGGTCGAAACCGACCAGGTGCTGCCCGCCGTCCACCAGCAGCGTCGTGCCCGTGATCGACGCGTTCTGCGCCGCGAACAGCACGGCCTGGGCGATGTCTTCGGGACGGCTGGCATGGCCCAGCGGGGCCATCGCGTGGGTCTGGGCGAACTGCTGCGGCGTCTGCAGGTGGCTGATCATGGTCAGCCCGGGCGCCACGCCCACCACCCGCACGGCCGGCGCCAGCGCCTGCGCCAGCATGGTCGTGGCCGCTTCCAGCCCGGCCTTGCTCAAGGTGTAGGAAAAGAAGTCCGGGTTGTAGTTCCAGAGTTTCTGGTCCAGCAGGTTGACCACCGCGCCGCGCGCCGGCGCGCCGCGCCGGGCCACGTCGGCCGCCAGCGCCCGCGCCAGGATCACCGGCGCCACCAGGTTGGGCAGGAAGTGGGCCTGCAGCATCGCCGGGCCGAACGAGGCCACGTCGTCGTATTCGAACGTGGACGCATTGTTCACCAGCGCGTCCACCTGCCCGAACGCCGCCTGCACGGCCGGCACCAGCGTCTCGGCGGCGGCGGGGTCGGCCAGGTCGCAGGCGAACAGCTCCGCGCGCGCGCCCAGCGCCTGCAGCGCCTCGCGCGTCTCCTGCGCGGCGTCGCGCGAGGTCGAATAGTGCACCGCCACGTCCCATCCCGCCCGCGCGAACGCCAGCGCGATCTCGCGGCCGATGCGGCGGGCGGCGCCGGTGACCAGGACGACGGGACGGATGGAGGCAGGGCGCGCGTCGCTCATGGCGAGTCGGGTCCGGGGAAACGGCAAAGCGGGGATTTTAGCAAGGGCGGGATGGCCAAGTCCTAGTTGGGCGAATGCGTCTTGAGCCAGTCCTTGAGGGCGTTGTTCATCCGTGTTTGCCAGCCCCTGCCGGTGGCTCGGAAGGCGGCCAATACTTCTTCGTCAAACCGGATGGTGGTTGCCGATTTGTTGCTGCCAGCCGGCCGACCACGGCGTGCACGGGCTTCCGCTATCCCCGCTTCCATTTCCTGCTTGGTCAGCGGACGCTCATCTTCATCTTTGCCGTCCCATACGAAATAGCCACCCGCGGGCGGTTGTTTCATGGCAAGCAGGGCTTTCTCACGATTAGTCCGGGTCTTCGAGCCAGGCATGATATTCCTCCGATTCTTCCTTGCCGGCGGGGCGGAAACTGATCACACGCGTTGTGTTATCACGACCCATATGCACCAGCGTTAGCACCATTAATTGGTCGAACACGTAGGCGAAAGACTGAGTGCGATGCTCGCCATTGCGTACAACGGCAATGTCCAACCTGATATCGCTATCCAAAACCCAGGCGCATCAGCGAAGTCCAACCCGTGCTTTTCCAGGTTTTTCTTGCGCTTGTCTTCGTCCCAGGTAAGATACGATCCATGTGAATTATTGTACTAACAAATAATCGAGAGGCAAGAAATAACGGGATTCCCGTCTAGTGAATCTCAAGCGATCATTCCCCCGGAGCCTGCTGAAGCCGGAGCAAGCCATGCCACCGTGGGAAAATCCCTTCCCATGAAGAATCTTCCCGAACTCGATCCCCTGGCCCGCGCGCACGCCGACCGCGTCGCCGACCACCTGGCCGCGCAGATCCGCGCCGCCGGCGGCTGGCTGCCGTTCGACCGCTGGATGGAACAGGCCTTGTACGCGCCCGGCCTGGGCTATTACGCTGCCGGCAGCGCCAAGCTCGCGGAAGGCGGCCGGGCGCCTTCGGGCGATTTCGTGACCGCGCCCGAATTGACGCCGCTGTTCGCGCGCACCCTGGCACGGCAGGCGGCCCAGGTGCTGCAGGCGTGCGGCGGCGCCGAGGTGCTGGAATTCGGCGCCGGCACGGGCGCGCTGGCCGACGGGTTGCTGGCGGAACTGGACGAACTGGGCCTGCGCGTGCGCTACCGCATCGTCGAAGTCTCCGCCGACCTGCGCGAGCGTCAGCGCGCGCGGCTGGCGCCGTATGGAGACCGGGTCGAATGGCTGGATGCCCTGCCGGTGTCCTTCACCGGCTGCGTGGTCGCCAACGAGGTGCTGGACGCCATGCCGGTGCGGCTGTTCCGCTGGGGCGAGGCGAGCTTGCTCGAGCGCGGCGTCGCGCTGGGGGAAGGCGGCCAATTCGTCTGGCAGGACCGCGCCGCGCCGGCCGACCTGGCCCGCCTCGTCGCGGCTCGCATGCCGCCCCTGCCGGGCTACGTATCCGAGGTCAACCAGCAGGGCGAGGCCTTCGTGCGCGGCATGGGCACATGGCTGAAGGCGGGCGCGGCGCTGCTGATCGACTACGGCTTCGCGCGCGCCGAGTACTACCATCCCCAGCGCGCGGAGGGCACGCTGATGTGCCACCTGCGGCACGTCGCCCATGCCGACCCGTTCGTTGCCGTGGGCGTGCAGGACATCACCGCCCACGTCGATTTCACCGCCATGGCGGAAGCGGCGGTCGAGGGTGGACTGGAGGTGCTGGGCTATGCCTCGCAAGCCAATTTCCTGATGAATGCCGGCCTGATGGACTTGCTCGCGCGCATGGACCCGGCCGACGCGGCGGCCTATGCGCAGGCCGTCGCCCCCGTGCAGAAGCTGCTGTCGCCGGCCGAGATGGGCGAACTGTTCAAGGTGCTGGCGGTAGGACGCGGCGTGGACGAGCCGTTGATCGGGTTCGCCCGGGGCGACCGCAGCCACACGCTGTAGTCCGCGCGAGCCGTTTGCCGCGTCCGGGCGCGCGGCCTATGCTCACTGCTGTTCTTGCAATCCGGCGAGGCGGGGCATCATGGACATTCTCTTGGCAACGGCCGGCGTGGACGAGGCGCCCTGGCTGCTTGCGCTGCGCGAGGCGCTGCCGGCGGCGCGGGTGCGCAGTTGGCAGCCGGGCGACGATGCGCCCGCCGATTACCTGCTGTACTGGAAAGCGCCCGAGCAGGCGCTGGCCGACCGGCCCGGCCTGAAGGCCGTCTTCAACCTCGGCGCGGGCGTGGACGCCTTGCTCGCAGCCATGCGCGAGCATCCCGGCCTCGTCACGCATCGCGTGCCGGTGGTGCGCCTGGAGGATGCGGGCATGGCGCGGCAGATGGCGGAGTACGCGCTCTACTGCGCGCTGCGCTACCAGCGCCGCTTCGATGCGTATGAGGAGCAGGCGCGCGAGCGGGTATGGCGGCCGCTGGAGCCCTACCGGGCCGAGGCGTTCACGATAGGCGTGCTCGGCGCCGGCCAGCTCGGCCTGCCGGTGGCGCAAGCGCTGGCGGCGCAAGGGTTTCCGCTGCGGCTCTACAGCCGCACCGAGCGGTCGGTGCCGGGAATCGAGACCTACGCCGGACCCGACGCGCTGATCCGTTTCGCCTCCGGCGCGCGCATGCTGGTCAATCTCCTGCCCGACACGCCCGCCACCGCAGGCGTGCTGTCGGCCCGGGTGTTCGACGCCATGGCCGAGGGCGGCTACGTGGTGAACCTGGCCCGCGGTCCTCACCTCGTCGATACGGACCTGCTGGAGGCGCTCGCCCGCGGCAAGCTCGCCCGCGCGGCGCTTGACGTGTTCCGCGAAGAGCCGCTGCCGCAAGACCATCCGTTCTGGCGCCATCCCCGTATCGACATCACGCCGCACATCTCGGCACTGTCCCTGGTGGACGAGAGCGTGGCGCAGATCGCCGGCAGGATTGCCCGCCATGAAGCAGGCGAACCGCTTCGGGGGCTGGACTGGCGGCGGGGATATTGAATCAGGCGCGCATGCCTGCCGGCATGCTTTCCTCCGTGGGCAGGTAGCGCGGCTCCGAACCCGGCTCGCGGACCGGCCGGTAGCGCAGGTGGCGGTCATGCCAACGCGCCACCGTGCTGCGGTGGGCGATGCTGACGATGGCCGCCCGGGGCAGGCGTTCGACCAGCAGCGCGTACAGGGCGGCCTCGGTTTCTTCGTCCAGCGCCGAGGTGGCCTCGTCCAGGAACAGATAGTCCGGCTGCTGCAGGATGGCGCGGGCGAAGGCCAGGCGCTGTTGCTCGCCGGGCGACAGGCGCATCGCCCAATTGTCGCGCTCCTGCAGCTTGTCCGTCAGCCGGTCCAACCGGCAGTCGCGCAGCAGGTCGGCCAGCGCCGCGCCGCCGTGAGTGCCGGGCGGCGACGGGTAGTTCAGGGCGGCGGCCAGGGTGCCCGCGGGGATGTAGCTGCGCTGCGGCAGGAACAGGGTGCGCGCGCCGGCGGGCACCGCGATGCTGCCGCCGCCGTAGGGCCAGATGCCGGCCATGGCGCGGAACAGCACGCTCTTGCCGGCTCCGGACGGGCCCGTGACCAGCAGCCGCTCGCCCGGTCGCACGGTCATGGAGAAGGGCGCCGTCAGCGTGCGCCCGCCGCCTTGGCCGGGCAGCGCCAGCACCAGTCCGGCGGCCTCGATGGCGCCGGGCGCGGTGGAACCGGCGCGTTCCGTCACCGCGATGCCATGCTCGCCATCGCGCATGCCGTGCTCGGTTTCGGCCGATTGCAGCGCCGAGCCGAAGTCGAGCAGGCGGTTGGCGGCCGCCTGCCAGTTCACCAGCGAGGCATAGCCGTCCACGAACCAGGACAGCGCGCCCTGTACTTGTCCGAATGCGGAGGCGATCTGCATCAGCACGCCCAGCGTGATGGCGCCCGAGAAATAATTCGGCGCGGCCACGATCAGCGGAAAGACGATGGCGATCTGGCCGTAGCCGGAATTGACGAAGACCAGCCGGCGCGTATAGATCATCAGTCCGCGCCAGTTCTCGCGTATGTGGCCGAACGCGCCGTGCAGCCCCGCCCGCTCGGCGGGCTCGCCGCCGTACAGCGCGATGCCCTCGGCATTCTCCCGCAGCCGCATCAGCGCGTAGCGGAAGTCGGCCTCGGTCTGTTCCTGGCGGAAACTCAGGCCGATCAGCGGCTTGCCTATCTTGTGGGTCAGCCATGAACCGGCGGCGGCGTACAACACCGCGAACCACACCATGTAGCCGGGGATGGCGATGGTCCGGCCGCCCAGCGCGAACACCAGCGGCCCGGATATCATCCACAGCAGGGTGACGAAGGACAACAGCGTCACCACGGAATTGAGCAGTCCCAGCGACAGGGTCAGGCTGCTGCCGGCCAGCGTGCGCAGGTCCTCGGCGATGCGCTGGTCGGGGTTGTCGGCGCCGTGCGTCTGTTCGACCCGGTAATACGCCTGCCCCGTCGTCCAGCGGCGCAGCCATTGGCCGGTCAGCCAGGTGCGCCAGCGCATCTCCAGCATCATGGTGTAGTACTGCTTCATGATGGCGATGACGATGAACGCCGCCGCGATCGCGCAGAAGTGCGCCAGCTGCAGCTTGAACGCCGCGAAATCGCGCACCTCCAGTGCGTTGTAGAAGACGCGATTCCAGTTGGTTAGCCAGACGTTGGCCGCCACCAGGGCCAGGTTCAGCCCGACGACCAGGGCGAGCAGGCCCAGCGCCGCCTTGCGATCCTCGGAGACCCAATAGGGCTTGAGCAAGCGCCACGTGGCGCGCAGACGCAGCCGGCCGCGGATGTCGTTCGGGGAAAGCGGGGCCTGGGCGGATGAGGAGGTGTCTGCAGACATGGCCGGTGCTCGTGGAAGGCAGTCCGGCCATGCTAGCCATGCGAACTTAAAAAAGGCTTAAGAGGTCTCTCACGGAGCCAGGGCGGCCAGGCGGGCGGCTCGTACGGCTTCGCGGATGCCCTCGGGTTGGCCGGCGTGCCGGGCCGCGATGGCGCCGGCATCGACGGCCTTGACCGCGTCGCGCGCGGCGAGCCAGTCGTCCACGTCCACCGGTATCCGCCGCCGCGCAGCATGGAGCAGTTGTTCGAAGCGCTCGGGTTTGCGCAGGGCGTCCGTGCGTTCCAGCAAGGCCAGCACGCGCTCCGGATCCTTGCCCGCGCGCGGCAAGTCGGCCAGGACCTGTTGCAGCAGCCGGGCCATGTCGTTGCAGTCGTTCGAGGCCCGCAGCCGCTTGCCCAGGCCGGCCGGATCGGCGCTGTCCGAGCACAGCAGCGCATAGCGCGAGGCCAGCGGCAGCCCGGCATCGGCGGCTTCGTCCAGGATGTCCAGCAATTTGCCGTCCACCGCGAGGCCCGGCGCGATGCGGGACAGGGCGTCGGTGTCGGCCAGCACTTGCAGCATGCGGGACGGCCGCTCCTGCATCAGTCCGCGCGACAGCTCGCGCCAGACACGTTCGGGCACCAGCGCGTCGACTTCGCCGTCGGCGGCCATGCGGCGGCACAGTTCCAGGGTCTCGGGAACGACCGTGAAGTCGTGGAAGCGCGCCGCGAAGCGCGCCAGCCGCAGGATGCGCACCGGGTCTTCGGCGAAGGCGGCGCCGACGTGCCGGAAGCGCCTGGCGCGCAGATCGGCCTGTCCGCCGTAAGGGTCGACCAGTTGGCCGTCCGGCGTCCGGGCGATGGCGTTGATGGTCAGGTCGCGCCGCCCCAGGTCGTCTTCCAGCGTGACGTCGGCGCCGGTATGAAACGTGAATCCCTTGTAGCCCCGCCCCGATTTGCGCTCGGTGCGCGCCAGCGCGTACTCCTCGCGCGTGACGGGATGCAGGAACACGGGAAAATCGCCGCCCACCGGCACGAAGCCGCGCGCCGACATCTGCTCCGGCGTAGCGCCCACGACCACCCAATCGCGATCCCCCGCAGGCAGCCCCAGCAAGGCATCGCGCACCGCCCCGCCCACGACATAGACCTCCAGGCCTTCGGTCGCCGGGTCATCGCGCCTACTTTCTTGCACTGCCTCTCCAAAAAACGCGTTGATTTCCATCCAGGGCACAGCGGATCCGGCTCTGCCGGTCCGCCAGTGCCGCCCCCGGGAGGGCCCGCGTGAGCGGGTAGGGTGGGTCACCTTCTTCTGAAGCGGTCATAGCGGGTGTGTTCGCGCGGCCCGAGGTAGTCGGGCGCGATGGCTTCGAGCGCGGTCGGGTGCACGTCCAGCTCGGGCGCCAGCGGTTCGTCCAGCACGTTGTCGCTCTTGAGGGTGTCGAGATTGTCGCGCGAGATCAGCGGCGCGCCGGGCAGCATCTCCATGAAGGCGGCCTGCAGCCTGCCCAGTCCCATGGGCAGCGGCAGCACCCGGCGCGAGCGGCCGCTCCAGGCCGCGGCTTTTTCGATCAGGTCTTTCAGCGTGTAGGCCTGCGGGCCGGCCAGCGAATACGTCCTGCCGTAGGTGCGGTAGTCGTCCAGCGCATTGGCCATGGCTTGCGTCAGGTCGCCCACGTAGATGGGCTGCAGCCGCGTCGAACTGGCCGCCACCGGCAGCACCGGGAAGCATCGCGCCAGGGCGGCGAACGTGTTCAGGAAGCGGTCTTCCGGTCCGAACACCACCGAGGGCCGGAACACGGTCAGTTCTCCTTCGGGCCAGGCGTCGAATACGCGGTGCACGGCGGCCTCGCCGTCGCCCTTGGAGCGCCGGTACATGCTGGAGCCGCCGGAGTCCGCGCCCAGCGCGCTCATGTGCAGCAGCCGGGGCACGCGATGGGCCACGCAGGCGCGGGCCACCCGCTCGGGCAGTTCGACGTGCAGCTTGCGGAAGGTCTTGCCATAGGGCGTGCCCGAGTCGCCGTGCAGTACGCCCACCAGGTTGACGACGGCGTCGCGCCCTTGCACCAGGCGGTCCAGCGCCGCGTCGTCGAACAGATCGGCCTCGACGATGTCCACGGTCGGCAGGGGCAGCAGGTGGCGGGCGCTGATGTAGCGTCGGGTCGGCACCAGCAGCTTGCGGCCTTGCGCGGCCAGGCGAGCCACCAGGTGGCTGCCGATGAAGCCCGAGCCGCCCAGCACCAGGACGCGGGAATGAATCATGTTCATGGCGTAGCTCTGCCTCTCAAGGAATGGTGGTGGTCTCCGCCATCTGCGGAGCGACCACGCCCAGCCGCGCCTTGAGCGACTGGGGTTGGCCGGTGAACAGGGCCGCGTAGTACGTGGCGTTCGACAGCACCTTCTTCACGTAGTCGCGGGTCTCGGTGAACGGGATGGTCTCGGCGAAGATGGCGCCTTCCACCGGCCCGGGCAGCGTCGAGCGCCAGGTGTGCGGACGGCGCGGCCCGGCGTTGTAGCCGGCCGAGGCGAGCAGCGGCGACCCGCCCAGATCGTCCAGCACGATGCGCAGGTAGCTGGTGCCCAGGGTCAGGTTGGTGTCCATGTCGTTGACCCGATGGTGGCCGTATTCGGTCATGCCGATGCGCTTGGCCACCCATTTGGCGGTGGCGGGCATCAATTGCATCAGGCCCGAGGCGCCGACGCTGGAGCGGGCGTTCATGACGAAGCGGGACTCCTGGCGGATCAGGCCGTACACCCAGGTCGGATCCACGCCGATCTCGCCGGCCTTGTCCACCAGTTGGTCGCGGAACGGCGTCAGGAAGCGCAGGTTGAAATCGTGCTGGTCGCGGGTGCGCTCGGCAGTGTTGACGGCGCGGTCGTAGAGGTTGTCGCGGTGGGCGAGCTGGGCCGTCGCCAGCAACTGGCGATCGTTCATCCCCCGCAGCGCATGGTTCCACTCGCGCACGCCCTCGGTGCGCCAGCCCAGTCGCAGCAGCGCGATGGCGCGCTGCAGGGCCGGATCGTATTGCGCCCGGGCCAGTTCTTCGGGCGTGACCGGCGCGGCGGAGGTGGGGATCGTGGTCGATATGCCCAGTTCTTCCGCGGCCAGCTGCCCGTAGAAGTTGAACTGGCCGGCGATGCTGCGGAACTCCTCCTGGCCTTGCTGCACGGCGCCCAGCGCGACCAGGCCGCGGGCGTGCCAGTAGACCCAGGTGGGGTCGTCGCGCAGCGCGGGCGGCATCTGCTCGATATAGCGGTTCAGCGCGCGCCAGTCCACCGGCTGCTGGCGCAGCACCATGCGCGCGCGCCAGGCCTGGTTGTATTCGGTCAGCGTGCCGCCTTCGCCGGCCCGGTACCATTCCACTGCGACCGGATCGAGCTTGAACGACGCGAGCAGCGCGAACTGGTTGCGCACCCAGTTCGCGTCGTCGGCAGGCAGTTGCCGGGCCCAGTTGCGCTGGAAATACTCGTAGCCGACCTGAAGGTCGTTGCGGCCCAGCCGGCTGAGCGCGACCACGATCAGTTCGCGCGCCGCGCGGTCGCGCGGCAGCGGATTCTGCCGCGCCAGCCAGGCCATGGGCTGGTCCAGCGCGGCGTTGAGCGTCTTCAACTGGGCCGGCTCGAACACGTAGCGCGCCATGCGCTTGGCGTTGGCGAGCGCATTGGTTTCCAGCATGTCGCGCATCTGCGTGGAGAAATCCTGCCATTGCAGGACGCCGTCGGCCTGGAGCCGGTCGTACAGCGCCCAGCAGACGTCGCCCGGCTGGAATTTCTCGATGGCCTGGCGCGCGGTGACGCGCTGGCCGCGCGCCTGCATGGCCGCCAGGATGGCGCAATCGGCCTGCGGGGTGGTGACGGTGGTGTCGGCCAGCGTGCGCACCGTGGCGTAGTCGGCCTGGCGATAGGCCGCGAGCAGCCATTCGCCGCGCAGGCGCTCGGCCAGGTAGGTGCCCCGGTGGGCGTCGACGAATTCGTTCAGCTCGACTTCGGGCAGCGGCTTGCGCGTATCGTTCAACTGCTGGCGCAGCCACCAGTATTGCGGATAGGCGGCCAGCACGTGGCCCTGCACGCGCGGCACCAGGGCGCGCAGGGTGTCCCAATTGCCGGTTTGCGCGGCGGTGCGGGCGGCGATCAGGGCGTCGTCGGCGGGCGGCGCGGAGACCTGGGCACACGCGGTGCTCATCGCAGCACTTGCCAGCACGGCGGCAAATGCTGTAATCCGCATTCTGGAAAGCAGAGCTAGTGTAGCCATGACGTCAAGCATAGCATCGGGAAAACCCAGAGAAGACAGGGCGGCGGGCCAGGATGCCACGCCGGCGCGGCCGCAAGGCGAGGGGCTGCGAGCCCGGCTGCGGGCGCGGCGGGCCGCCATGGCGCCGGATGCGCGCGCTCGCGCCGACGCCCGCATCGTTGCGCTGCTGCAGGCCAGGATACACGAGGGCCTGGCCCGCAGCGCATGGGGCGGCGAGCCCGTGGTGCTGTCCGCGTTCTGGCCCATAGGCGGCGAGCCAGACCTGCGGCCGGCGCTGCACGGCTGGGCGGTCGATCCGCGCCTGCAACTGGCGCTGCCCGTGGTGGAGGCCATCGCGGCGCCGCTCGTGTTCCGTGCCTGGACCCCGGATACCGCGATGGCGCCGGGCGCCTACCGTATTCCCGAGCCTCAGGGCACGCCGGTCCGCGTGCCTCGCATCGTGCTGGTGCCCACGTTGGGTTTCACCGCGGAAGGGGATCGCATCGGCTACGGCGGCGGCTACTACGACCGAACCCTGGCGTCGCTGCGCGCCGCCGGCCCGGTACTGGCGCTGGGCGTCGCCTATGCCTGCAGCCGCCTGCAAGCCGGCGAACACGCGCCCGAGCCGCACGACATACGGCTGGACGACATCATTACGGAGGAGGGCCTCCCTCTACGCGCTGCTTAGTCCCACGCAAGCGAATGTCTCGACCCAGGGCACAGTGGATCCGGCTCCGCCGGTCCGCCAGTGCCGCCCCCCTGGGGGGCGCGCGTCAGCGCGTAGGGGGGGGACCCACCTCTTTCCAGATCGCCAGCGTCGCCTCGGCCTGGTTCATGGTGTAGAAGTGCAGGCCGGGCGCGCCGCCGTCGAGCAGGTCCTGGCACAGGCCCGCCACCACGTCGTGGCCGAAGGCGCGGAGGGAGGCTTTGTCGTCGCCGTACGAAGCCAGGCGCAGCTTGATCCAGCGCGGGATCTCGGCGCCGCACATGTCGGAGAAGCGCGCCAGCTGCGTGTAGTTCGTGATGGGCATGATGCCCGGCACGATGGGCGCCAGCACGCCCTTGGCCGTGGCGCGGTCGACGAAGTCGAAATAGGCGTCGGCGTTGAAGAAATATTGCGTGATGGCGCTGTTCGCCCCGGCTCGCATTTTCTCGACGAAGTGTTCCAGGTCGGCATCCGGGCCCGAGGCCTGCGGATGCATTTCCGGGTACGCCGCCACTTCGATGTGGAACCAGTCGCCGGTTTCGCGGCGCACGAAATCGACCAGGTCGCGGGCGTAGCGCAGCTCGCCCATGTCGCCCATGCCCGAGGGCATGTCGCCGCGCAGCGCCACCAGGCGCCGGATGCCGGCCTGCCGGTAGGCGGCGAGGATCTCGCGCAGGCTCTCTTTGGTGGAGCCTATGCAGGACAAATGCGGGGCGACCTGGTAGCCCAGCTTTTGCAGAATGTCCACGGCCAGCATGGTGCCGTCGCGGGTGGAGCCACCGGCGCCGAAGGTGACGCTGGCGAAATGCGGTCGCAGGCCATGGAGCTGCTGGGCGCTGCGAACCAGCCTGTCCTGCGCCGCGGCATCGCGCGGCGGGAAGAATTCCAGGCTGAAGACGGGCGCGGCGTCGGCCGGCGCCGCGCCGTAGGGAACGGACGAACTCACGTGAGGAAACCTGTTGAAAGAAGGGTCAGTTGGGCACGATGGCCGACAACAGGCCCGAGATCAGACTGTAGAGGACCGCGCCGATGACCGCCCACCAGAAACCGTTGACCTGGAAGCCCTTCAAGATGGAGCCGGCGAACCAGAACAGCAGGGCATTGAGCACCAGCAGGAACAGGCCCAGCGTGACCACGGTGATGGGCAGCGTGAGCAGCACCAGCACCGGCTTGACCAGCGAGTTCAGCAGGCCCAGCACCAGCGCGGCGACCAGCGCCGAGCCGAAGCTGGCAACGGTGATGCCGGGCAGCAGGTAGGCCACGACCAGCAGCGCCACCGCATTGAGCAACCAGATCAGTAACAGCGTCATTGCACACTCCTAGCCAGGTGGGGGTGCCCCGCGATCCGGGATGGGCGGGGCGGGAGGAAGCGGTCAGTAGCGGTAGTGTTCGGGCTTGTACGGGCCCTCGACCGGCACGTTGATGTAGGCGGCCTGGTCGGCACGCAGCTGCGTGAGCTGGACGCCCAGCTTCTTCAGGTGCAGCTTGGCGACCTTCTCGTCCAGGTGCTTGGGCAGCACGTAGACCTGGCCCCGGGTGTACTTCTCGTTATGGCTCCACAGCTCGATCTGGGCGATGGTCTGGTTGGCGAACGAGGACGACATCACGAACGAGGGATGGCCGGTGGCGCAGCCCAGGTTCACCAGCCGGCCCTGGGCCAGCAGGATGATGCGCTTGCCCGAGGGCAGGACGATGTGGTCGACCTGCGGCTTGATCTCTTCCCACTGGTATTGCTTGAGCGAAGCGACGTCGATCTCGTTGTCGAAGTGGCCGATGTTGCAGACGATGGCCTCGTCCTTCATCGCGACCAGGTGCTCGTGCGTGATCACGTGGTAGTTGCCGGTGGCGGTGACGAAGATGTCGGCCTTGTCGGCCGCGTATTCCATGGTCACGACCTTGTAGCCTTCCATCGCGGCTTGCAGCGCGCAGATGGGATCGACCTCGGTCACCCACACCTGGGCGCGCAGCGCGGCCAGTGCCTGGGCGCAGCCCTTGCCCACGTCGCCGTAGCCGCACACCACCGCGACCTTGCCCGCCACCATGACGTCTGTGGCGCGCTTGATGCCGTCCACCAGCGACTCGCGGCAGCCGTACAGGTTGTCGAACTTGGACTTGGTGACCGAGTCGTTGACGTTGATCGCCGCGAAGGCCAGCTCGCCCTTCTTGGACATCTGGTAGAGGCGGTGCACGCCGGTGGTGGTTTCCTCGGTCACGCCCTTGATCTGCGCCAGGCGGGTGGAATACCACTTGGGATCGCGCGCCAGCGTGGCGCGGATCGAGGCGAACAGCGCGGTCTCTTCCTCGCTGCCCGGCTTGGCCAGCACGGAGGGATCCTGCTCGGCCTTGCTGCCCAGGTGCAGCAGCAGCGTGGCGTCGCCGCCGTCGTCCAGGATCATGTTGGCATGGGCGCCGGCCGGCCATTCGAAGATCTGGTGGGTGTAGTCCCAGTAGTCGGCCAGCGATTCGCCCTTGACCGCGAACACCGGCGTGCCCGAGGCGGCGATGGCGGCGGCGGCGTGGTCCTGCGTCGAGAAGATGTTGCACGAGGCCCAGCGCACGTCCGCGCCGAGCGCCTTGAGCGTTTCGATCAGCACGGCGGTCTGGATGGTCATGTGCAGGCTGCCGGCGATGCGGGCGCCCTTGAGCGGCTGGATGGCGGCGAATTCTTCGCGGATCGCCATCAGGCCCGGCATCTCGGTCTCGGCGATGCCGATTTCGCGGCGGCCCCAGGCGGCCAGGGCGATGTCGGCGATGCGGTAGTCGGTGGAGGTGTCTTGAGGTACAGCGTTCATGGGGGCTCCAGGTTGCTTGTCCTGTGACGCCGCGGCATGAGCGGAAGGCTCGCCGCACGGCCTGCACAGGCAGGATCAGGGGCGAGCGCCGTTGCCGGGGAGCGGCGGCGCGCCTGGTGCGCGGCTCGACCGATCCGTAACCTGAGCCTGGCGGCCGGGCAAGAAATGCCGGTCGTCGCAACGCTCCTCAGGTCGAAGGCATTGTAGCGGGTTCCGGCCCGCCGTGGCGGCCCCGGATGCGGGTGCGGCGGACAGGATGCAACCGGAATTTGCCGCGGGATGCGGGCCCGGGCGTCAGGCCGCCCCTTGCGGATACCAGTCCAGTTCCTCGCGGGCCAGCGCCGGGTTCGCCGGAACCTGCAATTCCAGCAGCCGGTGCGCGATCGCGGTCCAGCCGTGCCGCAAGGCTTCCTGCCGGACCGCTTCACGGGGCAGTTCGAGCGCCCGCAGGCAGGCCTGGCGCAGGTCTTCGTGCAGGATGCCGGTGAGTCCTTCGCGCACGACGGCCAGCGGCGCTTCGCTGCGGTAGGCCGCGACCGGCGTGCCGCATGCGATCGCTTCGAGCATGACCAGGCCGAAGGTGTCGGTCAGGCTGGGAAAGACGAATACGTCGGCGGCCGCGTAATAGCGCGCCAATCGATCGTGGGGCGTCATGCCCGCGAACACCGTGTCCGGATACTTGCGGCGCAGCCGGGCCTCGTCCGGCCCGCCGCCCACCACCAGCTTGGTGCCGGGCAGGTCCAGCGACAGGAAGGCGTCCAGGTTCTTTTCTTTCGCCAGCCGACCCACGCTCAGGAAGACAGGGCCGGGATAGGGCAGCGGCTCGCGCTTGCCGGGCCGGAAAGCCTCGGTATCGACGCCGCGCGCCCAGACGTGCAGATTGCGCAGGCCGTGTGCGGCCAGCTTGTCGCGCACCGTGGGCGTGGGCACCAGCACGCGCTGCGAGGGCCGGTGGAACCAGCGCATGAACCGCCAGGTCAGGCTGGCCGGAATGCCCAGGCGCGCCTGCAGGTAGTCCGGGAACATGGTGTGGAACGAGGTCGTATGGTGCCAGCCGCGCTGCCGCGCCAGCCGGCGGGCCGCCAGGCCCAGCGGGCCCTCGGTGGCGATGTGCAGCGTGTCCGGCTCGCGGCCGTCGAGCGTGCGCAGCAGGTGGCGGCGCGGCTCGATGCACAGGCGCACGTCGGGCTCGGAAGGCGTCGGGACGGTGCGGCTGCCGGCCGGGCTGACGATCAGGAGTTCATGCCCCCAGGCCGTCAGGACCTGCTGCATGTAGGTCCAGGTATGGACGACGCCATTGACCTGGGGATGCCAGGCATCCGAGACGAGAACGATGCGCATGGGCGGCCGGATGTCGGTGCGATGCCGACATTTAGCCGCCCGGATGTGACACGGCCAAGACAGTCATGACCGCGGGGCGCGGTACCGTCAGCCCTTGCGCCGCGGATAGCCCTGCGCCCGTATGCGTTTCCACACCACCTGCTTTTCCTCGGGGCTCAGGAACACCCAGTTCGCCACTTCCATGGTGGTCCTGCCGCAGCCGCGGCAGATGTCGTCGAACAGCGTGGAGCACACGGCGACGCAAGGCGAATCGGCGGTCTCGGGGGGCGGGGGCGCTACGGGGAGGTCGGGCTTGTCGGTCATACCGGGCCAGTGTAGCGCCGATGGGGCCGGCTGCCGGCCTGGCCCGATGTCAGGCCGTCCTGCGCCGGCGGGCCGGGCGTCCGCCGCCGATGGGCAGCCCTGGCAGGGCCGGCGGCTTGCGCGCCTCGAACTCCCGTTGCAAGTGTTCCACCGCCAGCCTGACCTTCCGCGGCACGTGGCGCCGATGCGGATAGACTGCCCAGACCGCCTCTTCTTGCGGACGGTGCGCGGCCAGCAATTCCACCAGAGTGCCGGCGCGCAGGTGTTCTTCGACGTAGAAGTCGGGAAGCTGGCATAGGCCCAGTCCCAGGCGCACCGCGTCGATCACGGCATAGCCGCTGTTGCAGCGGAAGCGGCCGCTGGGCCGGTAGGCGCACGGCTGCCCCGCGAGCGTGAAGTGCCAGAATTCGTCCGCGCCGCAGATGCTGTCGTGGCTGTCCAGTTCCTCCAGCGTGCGCGGCGCGCCGCGCGCCTCGATGTAGGCGGGCGCGGCGCACAGGTAGCGCGTGCGGGACCCCAGCCGGCTCGCCACCAGCCGCGAATCGCTCAACTGGCCGAAGCGGATCGCCAGATCCATGCCTTCGTCAACCAGGTCCAGATGTTCATTCCACAGCAGCACATCGACCTTCAACTGCGGATGCGACAGCATGAAGCGATTGATCATCGGCACGATGAAGCGCTCCGAGCACGTCATGCGCAGCGTGCCCTGCAGCAGGGCCGATTCGTCCAATATCGCCGCAAGCGCCTCGTCGCGATCTTCCAGCAGCTGCCTGCAGCGCACGAAAAAACGCTCGCCGGCTTCGGTCAGGCTGACGCGCCGGGTCGACCGGTACAGCAAGCGCTGGCCCAGGCGGTCCTCCAGGCGCGCCACTTCGCGGCTGACCTGCGAGGCGGACAGGCCCAGGCGCCGTGCCGCCTGGGTGAAGCTGCGTCCCTGCGCGACGGTGTAGAACTCTTCGATACCTGCCCAATGACTCATGGTTGACCGCGTCGAAATAGCGGGAAGAGAACCGGAAACGATAGGATTATGCCGGCATGGCAATAGTATTTTCTTGATGAGGTGGATTATCTCTGGGCGGCATCATTTTTACACTCTCGCCAGAGGCGGGACGGGTTCGCCCCGCCGACTTGAACAGGAGATCCGCCATGGGGAACTATGTCCTCAACCACTGGTACGCCGCCGCCTGGAGCAGCGAGATCGGCGCCGGACCGCTGGGCCGCCGCCTGCTGGACGAGCCGGTGGTGCTGTTCCGCCAGGCCGACGGCAGCGTCGCGGCGCTGGCCGATCGCTGCCCGCATCGGCTCGTGCCCCTGTCCATGGGGACCTGTGTGGAAGGCAGGCTGCAGTGCACCTACCACGGCCTGCAATTCGATGGCGGCGGCCGCTGCGTGCACATTCCCGGCCAGGCCACGATTCCACCCAAGGCGAGCACGCGCAGCTTTCCGGTGGTGGAGCGCTATGGCGTGGTCTGGATCTGGATGGGGGAGGCCGAGCGTGCCGACCCTGTGCGGCTGTTTTCCATCTCCAAGCACGGGCAGGCGGGCTGGGACGTGATCGACGGGGGCTACCAACGCCATCCGTCCAACTACGTCAACATCATCGAAAATCTGATGGACCCGGCCCACACCACCTTCCTGCACTCGGGCACCATCGGCAACCCGCTGGCCGGCGAACAGCCGGTCGCCACCGAGCGCACCGACGATTACATCGTCGCGTATCGATGGCTGGAGAACACCTCGCCGTCGCCGCACGACCGGCGGCGCCTGAACGTGGGCGACGTCCCGGTCGACCGCGGGCAATTCTTCTATTTCCACCTGCCCTCGACTTCGCGCGTGGAAACCATCGTGCTGCCCGCCGGCGCGCCGCGCGATACCGACGAGCAGCTCTGCGCGGGGCTGCGCACCTACAGCTATAAGTTCCTGACCCCCGAGACGGCGTCCAGCACGCATTTCTTCTGGATGCACGTGCGCAACTATCAAGTGGGCGACGATCAGGCGGCGGCGATGCTGCGCGCGGCGCTCGAACGGACCTACCAGGAGGACCTGGAAATCGAGCTGGCCATGCAGCGCGCCCAGGAGGAAACGGGCCTGCGTCAATTGGTCTCGCTGCGCATCGACCATGCTCCCGTGATGGCGGCACGGATGCTGGCGCAAATGGTCGAGGACGAGCGGGCGTAGCCGGCGAGTAGGCCGGGGCGGCGGACACCGCGCCGTTTCAGGAAAAATAGAAACGCAAGGCGTTGTCGGCAAAAATCCGGCGGCGCGCGTCGGGATCGGGGACGGTGTCCGCGAGCCAGTCTATGGCTGCCTGGTAGCTCATGGTGGATTCCGCTCCCACGAAGGGGCAGTCGCTGGCCCACATCAGGCGGTCGGTGCCGGCTTCCTTGCACAATACCTGCGCGCATTCGCGGGCATGGGAGCCGAGCCGGTAGGCGCCCGACATCTTGACCCACGCGCGCCCGGACTGCACCGACCGGATCATGGCCTGGAAGCCCGCGCCGCGCCAGCTGTCCTCGGGGCCGGGCCGGCCGATGTGGTCGATGACGATCTTCACACCGGAGGCTTCCAGCGCGGGCAGCACTTCGGGGATGCGCGGCCCCTCGATGTGCAGGTGCACGTGCCAGTCGAGGTCCGCCAGGCGCCGCAGGAACTTGCGGTAGTTCCACGAATCGAGATCGGGCAGTTCGCGCATGCTGATGAAAGGCAGGCGCACGCCCCGCACGCCCGCCGCGTGCATGTCTTCGAGGATCAGCCTTTCGATGCCGGGGTCGACGATGACGGTACCGCGCAGCCGCGGCGATTTGCGCAGCGACTCGATCACGTAGTCGTTGTAGTCGCCCCATGGGCTGGCGGCGGCGATGACGGCGAATTGCACGCCGTGCGCGTCCATGGTTTCCAGCAACTGCTCCACGGTAAAGCTGTAGCCGGGCGTGTGGCGCGGATTGGGCACCAGCGGCATGTCGCGCGTGAAGACGTGCACGTGGGCGTCGACCAGCAGCGGGCCGGCAGAAGGGGAAGAAAACGTCACGAAGCGGGCTCCTGCTAGTTCTGTTGTACGGGGATGCCGGCCTGGCGGATCACGCCGGCCCATTTTTCGACGTCGCGCCGCAGCACCTGCCCCAGTTCGGCCGGGGTGCTGCCCCGCGCTTCGGTGCCGAGCGATTCGAGCCGCTTGCGGATGTCGGGTTCCTGCAGCACCTGGTTGACGGCCGCGTTCAGACGGGCGACGCGGTCCGGCGGCGTGCCGGCGGGCGCGAACAGCGCGTTCCAGCCTTCCACCTCGTAGCCGGGCACGCCGCTTTCCGTGACGGTCGGGACCTTGGGGAGCCAGCTCGAGCGCTTGTGGCCGGTCGCCGCGACCGCCGTGACCTGGCCCGAATCGATGGCGCCCTTGAGCGCCGCATAGGACTCGAACATGACGTCGATGTCGCCGCGCAGCAGGGCCGTGAGCACTTCAGGCGTGCTCTTGAACGGCACGGTCATGGCCTGGATGCCGGACATGGACTTGAACAGTTCGGCCGACAAGTGTTGCGTGCTGCCCGGATTGATCGTGCCAAGGACGATCTGGCGCTGCTTGCCTGCTTCCAATAGCGATGCCAGGGTGGGGTATTTGCCCTGGGCCTTGGTGAGCAGCACCAGGTCGAAATAGGCCGCCGTCGAGATAGGCGTGAAGTCTTTCTCGGCGTCGAAAGGCAGCTTGAACAGGGTTTTGCTGATGGCGGTGCCGTTGGCGAACACCGCCAGCGTATAGCCGTCGCGCGGCGCGGTCAGGACGGCGTTGGCGGCGACCACGCCGCCCGCGCCGGGCTTGTTCTCCACGATCACCTGCTGGCCCAGCCGGTCGGAAAGTCGCTGGGCGACCAGGCGCATGGAGATGTCGGCGAGCCCGCCCACGCCGAAGGGAATGATCATGCGCAGGGGCTGGCTGGGAAAGCTGCCCGACTGGGCGCCGGCCGGGCCCGCCATGGGCAAAGCGAGCAGGGCGGCCAGGGCCAGGCATGCGGGCGCTCGTGCGAGCAGCCGGCGGCGGGGGTGGTGCATGTGCGTCTCCTTGCGAAACGGCCCTGGCCTGCGCGCTCGGCGCGGAGGGCCTTTATTGCAGGGAGCCAGTCTATGCAGGGGGCACGGCCGGGACAAATGAATTGTTTGGCGGATTCATGCGCCGTATTCATCGAGGTCCGCAAGATTGCGCCGGATGCCTTCCGCCAGCAGTTCGCGCATCGCCTGCGCGGGCGGCGCCAGCCGAGCGCCGCGTCGCGTCACGATGGCCAGTTCGCGCGCCACGTGCGGCGCTTGCAGCGCGCAGGTGCGGATGCCGGGCACGTTGCGGGCGCTCAGGGCCGGAACGATGGTCAGCCCCAGCCCGTTGGCCACCAGATCCAGGGCGATCGAGGTGTGCTGAGTCTCGTAGATCCAGCGGAACGAGAGCCGGCGCTCGCCCAGCGCGTCGTCGATGGTGGCGGCGTTGCCCGCCGGCAGGCTGATCCGTATCAGGGTTTCGCCGCGCAGCTGTTCCCACTCCACGCAGCGGGACCGCGCCAGCGGATGATCGGGCGGGCAGGCCAGCACGAAAGGCTCTTGCGCGAAAACTTCCATGTCCAGGCCGTAGCGGTTGGAGCTGGCCAGCGATACGCCGAAGGCGGCGGCGCCGTTGTGCACGTGTTCGGCGATTTCGCTGATGGAGTCGTCCATGATGCGCACCGCGACTTCGGGATAGCGCCGGGCAAAGGCCCGCAGCACGGGTGCGAGCTGCGATATCGCCAGCGTCGGCAGGCAGCCGACCACCAGCCAGGGCGGCGCATCCAGAGTGTGCTGCCTGACCGTGTCGTAGGAACGCTCGAGCTCCTGCATGGCGCTGCGCACCCGCGGCAGCAGTGCGCGGCCGGCGTCGGTCAGCGTGATGCTGCGCGTGGTGCGCGTCAGCAGCTTCATGCCCAGGCTGTCCTCCAGCTTGCGCAGGCGATGGCTGACCGCCGTTTGAGAAAGATTCAGGTGCGTGGCGGCCGGCAGGAAACCGCCGTGCTCGACGATGCAGAGGAAGGCCTGCATGCCGAGAAAATCGATCTGCATGGATGTCTCGGGAAAAATCGACAAGCGGCCATCATCGGCAGCGGGCCGGCTGCATGCAAGAGATTCATCGACCGGTGCAAAACAAGTCCATGGCGCTTTCGGGCGGCAAAGTCCGGGCTGAACGGCGCATTTCCCGCCGCGGCAGGTGTTTATTCGAAATCGCTTGTTCCCCCGGCCGGCATGCTGTTCTAGCATAGACGTTTCCCCATTTTTTTCAGCGGCGCGCAGATGACACTGACCACCACTCGCCTCGGCCGTACCGGCCTGACCGTGAGCCGCCTGGCGCTCGGCACCATGACCTTCGGCCTGCAGACCGACGAATCCGCCGCTTGCCGGATCCTCGACAAGGCGGTCGAGGGCGGCATCAACTTCCTCGATACCGCCGACGTCTATCCGCTGGGAGGCGGGTTGCGAACCGTCGGCGCCACCGAGGAGATTCTCGGCCGCTGGCTGCGCGCCGTCCCCGGCAGGCGCGAAGGCCTGGTCGTGGCGACCAAGGCGTTCGGCCGGGTCGGCCCGCATCCCTGGGACCAGGGAGCGTCGCGCAAGCACCTGCTGGCCGCGGTCGATGGCTCGCTCGAGCGCCTGCAGACCGATTACGTCGATCTCTACCAGCTGCATGGCGACGATGCGAACACGCCGCTCGACGAGACCCTGGAGGCGCTGGACACGATCGTGCGTTCCGGCCGGGCCCGGTATGTCGGCGTCTCCAATTTCCTCGCCTATCGCCTGGCCCGGGCGATCGGCCGCTCGGAGCTGCACGGACTGGTCCGCTTCGTTTCGGTGCAGCCGCGCTATAGCCTGCTGTTTCGGGAGATCGAGCGCGAGCTGCTGCCGCTGGCGCAGGAAGAGGGCTTGGGCGTGATTCCCTACAACCCCCTGGCCGGCGGGCTGCTGACCGGCAAGCATCGCCGCGGCGCGCCGACCGAGGGCACGCGCTTCACCCTGGGCAATGCGGCCGAACGCTATCAGGAGCGCTACTGGTCCGACCGCTACTTCGATACGGTGGACGCCTTGCAGGAAATCGCGCGCGAAGCGGGCGTGCCGCTGACGACACTGGCCATCGCCTGGGTGCTCGCCAATCCTGCGATCACCGCGCCGCTGCTGGGGGCCAGCCGGCCCGAGCAACTGGCCGATACGCTGGCCGCGGCCGACTACGCGCTCGATCCGGAACTCAAGCGCAGGCTGGACGACCTGACCCAGGTCTACCGCTGGGGCGACGCGGCGCGTTGAACGGAGCCCGGGGCTGCCCTTGCGCGGCCCGTGGCCGACTCATCATTCGGTCGTCCGGATGTCGACGCGCACCGGGGCGCCGCGCGACAGCGTGCCGTAGATCGGGCAGGTGGCCTGGAATTCGGCCACCAGGGCTTCGGCCTCTTGCCGGCTCGGCCCCTCCAGGTCGAACGCCAGCGTGATGGCAGCGTACCGGCCGGGCTCGTCCGGGTCGCGTTCCGAGCTGGCCGAGACGCTCAGGTAGTGCAGCGCCAGGCCGCGGCCGGCGGCGGCGTCGGCCACGATCGAGGTCGCGCAGCTGGCCAGTGCCGCCACCAGCAGTTCTCCGGCCAGCCACGGTTCGCCGGTCCCGCCGCGTTCGGGCGTGGCGCCGGACACCAGGTAGTTGTGGCGGGAACGGAGCAGCCAGGTGCCGGGCTGGCCGGTGGTGGTCGCTAGGGCTTGGTTGGGCATGAAAAACTCCTGCTGATGGGTAAGGCTGGCGTTGCGGCTGCGGCGGCGCACCGCCGCCTTAGGGCCGGGGCAGGCCGAGCCGGTCGCGCAGCGTCGTGCCTTCGTAGTCCGTGCGGAACAGGCCGCGGCGCTGCAGCTCAGGCACGACGAGATTGGCGAAGTCGTCCAGGCCGCCGAACAGATACGGGATCTGGATCATGAAGCCGTCGCAGGCGGATTGCGTGAACCATTGCTCGATCCGGTCGGCGACTTCCTTGTAGCCGCCGATGAAATCGCGGTTCGTCTTGATGGCGTACTGCTTGCCGATCTGCGCCAGCGACATGCCGTGCTTGCGGGTGAGTTCGGCCACTTCCTTGTAATGTCCGTGGATGCCCGGCTGCTCGATCTCGGGCAGCGGCGTGTCCTGCGGGAACCGTGACAAATCGATGTCCAGGTGGTAGGCCAGGGTGGACAGGCCGGCCTTCGCGTCCGCCAGGTCCGTCAACAGCGCATCCTTGGCCCGGGCGATCTCGCCGGTTTCTCCCGTCAGCGGCGCGATGCCGGGCAATATCTTCAGTCCGTCCGGGTCGCGGCCCTGCGCCGCGGCGCGCTGTTTCATCTCCCGGTAGAAGGCCTGCGCCGATTCGAGCGAGGCATGCGTGACGAAGATGACGTCGGTCCAGCGGGCGGCGAAATCCTTGCCGCGGCTCGACGCGCCGGCCTGGACGAAGACCGGCCGGCCCTGCGGCGGCCGGCTCACGTTCAGCGGGCCTTCCACCTGGAACCAGCGGCCGCGGTGGTCGATGGGGCGGACCTTGGACGGGTCGGCGAACAAGGGGGCGGCGGCATCGCGCACCAGCGCGCCGTCCTCCCAGCTGTTCCACAGCTTGCAGGCCACTTCCAGGAATTCGTCCGCGCGATCGTAGCGTTCGTCGTGGCTGATATGGTCCTCGCGGCCGAAGTTGCGCGCCTCGGCGTGCTGGAAAGAAGTGACGATATTCCAGGCGGCGCGGCCGCCGCTCAAGTGGTCCAGCGTGGCCAGCGAACGCGCCACGTCGTAGGGCTCGAAATACGTGGTGGATATCGTTGCCGCCAGGCCCAGGTGTTCGGTATGGCCGGCGATCAGCGACAGCACCGACAGCGGCTCCAGGCGCAGCGCGCCCAGCGCGCCGTAGCGCAGCTGGCTGTCGAGGCTGTTCTCCAGGCGCGTGGGAATGGCGAGGATGTCGGCGATGAACAGCAGGTCGAAGCGCGCGGCCTCGAGCTTGCGGCCCAGCTTGCGGTAGTAGCCGGCGGACAGCAGGTCGAGGTCGGCCCCCGGGTAGCGCCATCCGCCGTGGTTGCCGGATACGGGACCGGCGGCCGCGAAAGCGGCCAGGTGTAGCGTGCGGTCGGACATGGTTTCTCTCAGTCCGCCTTGATGCCGGCCTGTGCGACCAGGTTTTTCCAATGCGCATAGTCCTGCGCGACGAAGGACTGGAACGCGGCGCCCTGCTGGGTCATGGACTCGGTGCCCAGGTCGGCCAGGCGCTTGCGCGTGTCGGGCTGGGCCAGCACGGCCGAGAGCGCCTGCGCCAGCCGCTGCCGGATCTCGGCGGGCAGCCGCGCGGGCGCGAAAATGCCGAACCATGCGGTGATCTGAGCACCGGGGACGCCGGCTTCGGCGGCGGTCGGCACGTCGGGCAGCACGGCGCTGCGCTGCGCGGCGGTGACGGCGAGCGGCGTCAGCTTGCCGGCGCGGATGTGCTGCTGCGCCGTCGGCGCCAGATCGAACATGAAGTCGACCTGTCCGGCCAGCAGGTCGTTCAGCGCGGGGGCGCTGCCCTTGTAGGGAATGTGGGTGATCCGGATGCGCTCGACCGAGCCCAGCAGCTCGCCGCCAAGGTGGTTGGACGAGCCGGTGCCCGCCGAGGAATAGTTCAGCTCGCCGGGATGGGCGCGGGCGTAGGCCACCAGGTCCTTCAGGATGCGGAATCCCCGCTTGGGATGGGAGACGATGACGTAGGGCACCTCCGCGATCGCCGCCACCGCCGTGAAGTCCCGTACGGGGTCGTAGCCGATGTCGGCCTGCAAGGCCGGGTTGATCGCATGCGAGGTGCTGGTGCCGACGAACAGCGTGTAGCCGTCGGCGGGCGCGGCGGCCACATAGCGCGCGCCGATGGCGGTGCCGCCGCCGGCGCGGTTCTCGACCAGTACCGTTTGCCCCAGCTCGGGCGGAAGGCGCTCGGCCAGCAGGCGTCCCAGAATGTCGGCCGTGCCGCCCGGCGGGTAAGGCACGACGAGACGGATCGGTTTGTCGGGATACGGTTGCTGGGCAAACGATGCGGAGGCGGCGGCGCCCAGGACCAGGGCTGCGCCCAGGCGCGTCAGGAAACGAAACAAAGTGGGGGCCATGTTGCGATGGCCGGCGGCCATGCCGATGGCGCCGGCGACAGGAACGCGCAGGACGAGCCGCTGCGCAGTCGGCCCTGCCATCCTAGGCGAGCGGGCCGGCGCGGCAAACGAACAAAAAGAAGGATGCTTATTCGATCAGGAGGCGGATGCGCGGCGGGGCGTCTTGAACGGCGCCAATAGCCTGGGCACGCTTTCCCGTAGGAAGCTGGTGAACGCATCCGCGCAGGGGGGCAGCACCCTGGCTTTATCCCGCAGTTCGAAATAGTCCATTTCCACGGTCGGATCGACGATCGGCTCGAGCTTGACGGGCCAGTTCCGGCACGAGTTGATCGCCGTGGTGGGGATGATCGCGACCCCGCGGCCGGCGGCGGCCATGCTGATCTGTGTATCGATGAAATTGACCAGGTCGCGCGGGCCTTGGGAGCGGCCGGCTTCCGCCAGATGGCCGGCCACGATCTGCTGGAACGGGTAGTCGGCGGGCAATCCGATCAGCGGCGCGTCGACCAGGTCGGCCCAGCGTTTGGGCGTGCGTCCGATCTGGAAGCGCGGCGCGGCCGACGCCAGGACGAGAGTGAATTTGAAAAGACTGGTCCGGATCGATCCGGTCGGCCTGACGAACATGCCCAGGCCGATGTCGATGCTGCCGGCCTGCACCAGCCTGTCGATGTTGCCGAGGTCCGTATCGACCACGTGGACGTGAACGCGCGGATTGGCTTTCTCGAACTCCGCGATGAGGGGCACGATCAGGTGCGCGCACGCCGTGGGCGGCGCGCCGACGGTCAGGCGCGTCGTCTGGTCGCGGGCGAGCACCGCCAGCCGGCGATCCGGTCCACAGCCGCGTGTGGACGCTGCTTGGCCTGCCGTGCGTGAACGTGCCGGGCATGACAGGCCCGACCGGCATGCCGGTGGGCATTCAACTGGTCGGCCGGAAAGGCAGCGAACGGCGCCTGCTCGCGATTGCCGGCGCCGTCCACCGGATCATCGCGGAAGGATAAAACTGATCCTTGCGTTCGGGCGGTGCGAGCCGGGTACGCCGACTCAAGGCCAGGGGAGGTCATTGATCGCGCACGCGTCTTCGAGGCGAGGCGCCGAGCGCGTCATTGATCATTTGTTCCCAGAGCGGTTGTTTAGGAACCAAGTCGACCAGGAAGTTGATCAACGCGCGGGCGGGAGCCGACGTCCGGTTCTGCGGAGGATAGACGATCGAAATATCCGGCCCTACCGTCGTATAGTTCTTGAGCACGATGACCAGATGGCCGGAGGCAACCGATTGCGCCGCCACGAACGTCGTCATCGTCGCGATGCCGCAGCCGTTCAAGGCCGCGTCGAGCAGACCGTCCGCGGTGCTTATATTGATCGGTCCGTGCACGGGGCGCCAGCGCTCGACTGCGTCTTCGACATAGCCCCATTCTCTGTATCGGCCCGTTTGTGCGTTGAAGTACCCAATGCATCGGTGGCCGGATAGCTCGGCCGGTGAGCTCGGTTCGCCATGGCGAGCCAGGTAATCCGGCGAAGCGCAAGTGATGAATCGGGTGCGGCAAAGCCGCTTGGCGACGAGCTTGGTATCCCTCACGTGTCCGACGCGGATCGCGACGTCGATATTTTCTTTCGTCAGATCGTATTGCCTGTCGTCCAACTGGAGATCGATCACCAGTTCGGGATAGCGCTGCATGAAGGCCGGCAGGGCTGGGATGACGACGTGCTTGCCGAAGCCGACGGGGCACTGCAGCCGCAATCGCCCGCGCGGCGTAGTCCGTCCCTTGCTGACGGTCGAGACAGCCATTTCCATGTCGGCGAGCAATTGTCTGCAGCGCACGTGGAATTCCGCGCCATCCGAAGTCAGTTTGACCCCTCGTGGCGATCTGGTCATCAGCTTCACTCCCACCCGGCTTTCGAGCCGGGTCAGCGCGCGGCTGACGCCGGATGCCGTCAGGCCGAGGCGCGACGCGGCTTCGGATAGGCTCAGATGGTCCGCCACCTGCACGAATATGGCTATTGTTGAGAAATCCATGGTTGCTCGTTAGGCAATTCTTAGTTGCTTGGCAGTCTATGGCTATAGGCCGGCCCGAAAAGTATTCTGCATCAAACGGGAGGTCATCATGAATCTGACACGTCGCAGTACTTTGCTGGTCGCCGGGCTCTTCGCAACCACGATGGGATTCGCCGCGCATGCCGAGGAGTCCTATCCCTCGCGTCCCATTCGAATGGTGGTGCCCTGGCCAGCCGGAGGGGGAGTTGATGCCGTAGCGCGGCTCCTTTCCCAGAAGCTGGCCGAGGTGCTGCGTGTTTCCGTCATCGTGGACAACCGGGCTGGCGCCGCCGGACTGATCGGCACCGATCAGGTCGCCCGTTCCGCGCCGGATGGCTACACGCTGCTGATGGGCAGCCTCGGACCCAATTCCGTAAACGCCAGCCTTTATAAGAGCATTCCCTACGACGCCATCAAGGACTTCACGCCGATATCGCTGGTAGGAATCGGCCCCTATCTGGTTGCCGTCAACACGGATTTGCCTGCCAAAAACCTAAAGGAATTGGTGGACGTTGCGAACGCGAATCCCGGCAAGTTCAACTACGGTAGCGGCGGACTGGGCTCCCCCACGCATCTGGCTGCGGAGCTTTTCAAAGTGGTTACCAAAACAGACCTGTCCCATATCCCCTACAAAGGCTCTGCGGGGGTGACGACTGCCTTGAGGGCTGGCGAGGTCCAGGCCGGGTTCATCAGTCTGCTGGAATACTTGCCGTTGCGGCAGGCCAGCAATGTGCGCGCCTTGGCCATCGCCTCCTCCGCAAGGAATGAGTTGCTTCCCGACCTGCCCACCTCAGCGGAGGCCGGAGCGCCTGGTTATGAGTTCGGCACCTGGTGGGGAGTGATGGCTCCGGCAGGGGTGCCACCGCAGATCGTGACAAAACTGAACTCGGCGGTGCGGCTGGCGCTGGACGATGCGGAACTCAAGCAGAAGTTCGTCAAGATGGGAGTGATGGCGAATGGCAGCACGCCCGAGGAGTTTTCCTCGTTCCTGAAGAAAGACATCGAGAAATGGGCGAATGTCATTCGTACGGCCAAGATCGACAAGCAATGATGCAGTCCAGTTTTTCGCCCGCAGAGGGTTTCGGCAAAGCCGTCTGCGGCAGCTTCGCGGCGCTTCGCTTCGACGACATTCCTGACGATGTCATGGCCCGACTCAAGCTGTTCCTGCTGGACTCTATCGGCACTGTGGCGGCCGGCGTCTTCGCTCCCGGCGTCGAGGAACTTGCCCGGCGCCTCGCGAGATGGGAGTCATCGGGCAGCGCGACCGTCCTGGGGCGGGGCCGTCGGGTTTCTCCTCCGTCCGCAGCCATGGTGAATGCCGCCGCTGCGCATGCATTGGACTTCGACGACCAACACGATCCCACTCGAGTCCATTCGTATTGTTGTGTCGTTCCTGCGGTGCTGGCGACCGCCGAGGACCTGGGCAATGTTTCGGGCGAGGCGATATTGGAAGCCGTCGCCTGCGGCGTGGAATTCCATGCGCGTCTCGGCGATGCCTGCATGGAGAGTTTCGAGCGCGGCTGGATGCCGACTGTAACCTTCGGTACGCTGGCCTCTGCAATGGCCGCCGGAAAGATCCTCGGGCTGGATGCCGACGGCTTGGCGAACGCCGTGGGGCTTGCTTACCACCAGGCCAGCGGCAATGGCCAGGCGCGAACGGACCAGACCCTCGCCAAGCGCCTGGGGCCGGGCTTCGCTGCGCGATCAGGTGTGCTGTCTGCCTTTCTCGCCGCGGACGGCGTGACGGGACCTCACCGCGCCCTGGAGGGGAGGGACGGCCTGTTTCGGCTGTACCTGGACGGGCGAGCGGACGCCTCAAGATTGCAGGCCGGCCTGGGAACGCGATGGTACGTCAGCGAGTTCAGCATGAAACCGTATCCGGGCTGCCGCTGCAATCATACGGTGATCGACATGGGTACTCGATTACATGCCGAAAAGCTCGACCCCGAGGCTATTGAGCGCGTGCAGATATATCTGGGCGAGGTCAACTACAGCACGGTCCAGGGTAAGTACGATCCGGAACTTGGATCCCAGGTTCATGCCCAGTTCAATGCCGCCTATAACCTCGCCCGAGCCATCATCGACGGCGGCGTGAGCCTCGCTTCTTTCTCGGACGAGGCTATCCGTGACGAGCGTGTGGCGTCGCTGGCGGCTCGCATCGACGCGTTCGTCGACCCGGGCATCCCCGTCAACGCCACGGGGCCGGCGCGTTTGAAGGTATTTCTGCGGGATGGCGGAGAGATCGAGTTATCCCGCGACACGATGCCCGGCAGTCCCGCTCGCCCGCTTTCCGTCAACGCGGTCAGACGGAAATTCGAAGATTGCGTCGTTCATGGGCTGGGCGCCGATACGGACAAGGTGCAAGAACTTGCTTCGTGCATTCTCGATATTGAACATTCGAACATTGAGTGTCTCGTGGCGGCGTTTCCCGCGGGACAGAACGAAGCAGGCAAAGGAGGTGAGTTTGAGATCCATGCGGTTTGAATTGATCCGTGCGGGACGGTCGGAATTCCGCACGCTCGACCTGTGTCGCGTGGTGATCGCCGGCTGGACTGGAAGGGATCCGGCCAAGGTGCGGGAACACATCTGGGAACTAGCCTCCCTGGGCGTGGCGCCCCCGCGCGCCACCCCGTGCTTCTATCGCGTCGGGCTGGAGTTGCTGTCTACAGCATCCAGCATCGATTGCATTGGCGACCAGTCGAGCGGAGAGGCCGAGTTCATCATCGTCGTGGACGAAGCCGGCGCCTGGTGGGTCGGATTGGGTTCGGACCATACGGATCGCCATGTCGAGACTTACTCGATTCCTGTCTCCAAACAGATCTGTCCCAAGCCGGTGGCGAGTGCGCTGTGGGCATACGAGGAAGTCGCCGACCATTGGGATGCGCTCGAGTTGCGTTCCTGGGTCGACGACGGCGCGGGTCTCACGCTGTACCAGGAAGGCACTCTTGCCGGCATGCTCGATCCCCGGCAGACGGCCCGGGCCTACGTCGAGCAGGGCCATGGCGAGATTGGCCCCGGCACGCTCATGTTCGGCGGCACGTTCGCGGCACTCGGAGGCATCCGTCCTCGGCAGCGCCTCAGGATGGAGTTGCGCGATCCGATCCACGAACGCGGTCTCGTGCTCGACTACGAGACGCGTTGGCTACCTTTCCAGGAGAGCTGAATGGCCGTGACCAAGGTTCACAATGAATTCCATACGCTCGATATGAGCGATGGCTGGCGACTGCCGGCGGGCTACGATCCGGCCTCGGGCGCCGTCGAGAAAATCCTGTCCGGCTCGCTGGACGAGCTGAACAAGCTGGGCAGCCGGACGCGGCTGCTGCGTTTTCCTCCGGGTTTCCACACCAGTGAGGCAATCGTCCACGACTATTGGGAAGAGGTATTCCTGGTTTCCGGCGATTTAACCGTTGGAAATGATGCGGATGGAAGCGGCGGCACGCCCTTTGCTGGCTACACCTATGCCGTGCGTCCTCCCGGGGCCTGGCATGGGCCCTTCAAGTCGACGGGCGGGTGCCTGCTGCTGGAAATCCACTACTACGATCCAGCTTAGCCATGCCGAATACCATTCGCGGATTCGGGGCGCTGTTGCGTGCAAGGCAATGCTCCAGCCTTGAGCTGGCCGGCGCATGTATCGACCGCATCCACGATCCTGCCGGCGAGGGGCCGAGGGCGTTCATCGGCGGGCCGAGCGTCCGGGCCATGGCCCAGGCGGAGGCCGCCGATCGCCTCATTCGAGATGGCAAGGGCGGGCCTTTGTCCGGCATACCTGTGTCCGTCAAGGATTTGTTCGATGTCGAAGGGGAAACAACCCGAGCCGGATCGCGTGTGCTCGATCGCGGTCCCGCGATTCAGGACAGCCCGGTGGTGGCGCGTTTGAAAGATGCGGGAGCCGTTATTGTCGGCCGTACCAACATGTCGGAGTTCGCGTTTACGGGTGTAGGAATCAACCCCCACTACGGAACGCCCCGCAATCCCTGGGACCGGTCGGTCGGCCGTATCCCCGGGGGCTCGTCTTCAGGAGCGGCCGTAGCCGTCGCCGACGGTATGGCGGTCGCATCCATCGGCACCGATACGGGAGGTTCCTGCCGCATTCCGGCGGCATTGTGCGGGCTGGTCGGCTTTAAACCTACCGCTGGCGCCATACCGGACGCAGGCATGGTGCCGCTTTCCAGGAGCTACGACGCCGTGGGGTCGCTGTGCCGTTCGGTGGACTGTTGCGACTTGCTCGACCAGGTGCTGCGTGGCGAGACGCCCGCGCCGTTGGAGGCCGTCGCATTGGGCAGCGTGCGCATCGGTATTCCTCTTGGCTTGGCGCAGGACGAACTCGACGAGGAGGTCTCCGACGCTTTCATGCAGTGCCGCGCTGCGCTGCTACGGTCGGGTGCGCAGCTTGCCGACTTGCGCCTGGCCTCGTTCGATCGTTTGAATGAACTGGCCGCGCATGGTGGAATCGTTGCCGTGGAAGCCTTCGCCTGGCATCGCGATCTGCTCGTCGACCGTGGCGCAGATTACGATCCGCTCGTGCTCCGCCGGCTGACGGCTGGCGCGGCGTGCTCGGCGGCAGATTATTGCTGGTTGTTGCGGCGTAGGGAGGAGCTGCGTACCGCCTACCTCCGGGAGATGGCCGACTACGACATTCTGGCTATGCCCACCGTTCCCATGGTGGCTCCCCGCATCGACTCGCTGGAGGACACGGACGAGTTCTATCGAGTCAATCGGCTGTTGCTGCGTAATACGTCGCCGGCGAATGCCTTCAATACCTGCGCGATATCGCTGCCGATGCCGCGTGGCAGGGCCCAGGCGCCGATCGGCATGATGCTGATGGGAAAGCCTGGGCAGGATCGCCGGATGCTTGCCATTGCCCAGGCTGTGGCTCGGGTGATCGGTTGAGCGCACCGTAGTGTTGAACTGGTGGGGTCCCGTCCTCGATCAGCGCGCGGTCGACCGCAGCAGCGCGGCCTTGTCGGTGGCTTCCCAGCTGAACTCCGGCTCCGAGCGGCCGAAGTGGCCGTAGGCGGCCGACTTCTGGTAGATCGGGCGCAGCAGGTCCAGCATGTTGACGATGCCCTTGGGACGCAGGTCGAAGTGCTCGCGCACCAGCCTGGCGATCTGCTCGTCGGGGATGACGCCGGTGCCGTAGGTATCCACCGTGATGTTGATCGGCTCGGCCACGCCGATGGCGTAGCTGACCTGGATCTGCGCGCGCGTGGCCAGGCCGGCGGCGACGATGTTCTTGGCCACGTAGCGCGCGGCATAGGCTGCCGAGCGGTCTACCTTGGAGGGGTCCTTGCCCGAGAACGCGCCGCCGCCGTGCGGGCATGCGCCGCCATAGGTGTCGACGATGATCTTGCGCCCGGTCAGCCCGCAGTCGCCCTGCGGGCCGCCGATGACGAAGCGGCCGGTGGGGTTGACCAGGTAGCGGGTCTTGTCGGTGACGAGGCCTTCGGGGAAGGTCTTCTTGATGATCTCTTCGATGACGGCTTCGCGGATGGTTTCCTGGCTGACCTCGGGCGAGTGCTGCGTGGACAGCACCACGGTGTCGACCTCGACCGGCTTGCCGTCGGCGTAGCGGAACGTGACCTGCGACTTGGCGTCGGGGCGCAGCCACGGCAGCCGGCCGTCCTTGCGCAGTTCGCTCTGGCGCTGCACCAGGCGGTGCGAATACCAGATCGGCGCGGGCATCAGGTCGGACGTTTCGCTGCACGCATAGCCGAACATCAGGCCCTGGTCGCCGGCGCCCTGGTTCAGGTAGTCGTCCGAGGCGCGATCCACGCCCTGGGCGATGTCGGGCGATTGCTTGTCGTAGGCGACCAGTACCGCGCAGCCCTTGTAGTCGATACCGTAGTCGGTATTGTCGTAGCCGATGCGCTTGATGGTGTCGCGCGCGACCTGGATGTAGTCGACGTTGGCGCGCGTGGTGATTTCGCCGGCCAGCACCACCAGGCCGGTATTGCAGAGCGTTTCGGCCGCGACGCGCGACGTCGGGTCCTGCTCCAGGATGGCGTCCAGGATGGCGTCCGAGATCTGGTCGGCGACTTTGTCGGGGTGACCTTCGGAGACGGATTCCGAAGTGAAGAGGTAAGAGTTGTTTGCCACTCGATAGTCCTTTGAAAGCTGACCGGCGCACACGCCGGCTATCGGTTCCGCGGCGTGTTGCACGTAGGGTCCAGGACCTGTTGCGAGCAGCGACGCTTTAGCGGCATTTATGCGCGCACCGGAAAAACCCGGCACCGCGATCGCCCCGCAAGTTGTCTGTTAACTCGGCGATCTCTTCCATTTTAGGGGAAAATACGGAGAGCAGGGGGTTTCCGCATGTTATTGACGCTTTATCGATTGCTGGCGCGGCTGCCGCTCGGGTGGCTGCATGGAATGGGCCGGATGCTGGGGCGGGTGGTCTACCGAAGCTCCGCCGAATATGCCGAGCGGCTGCGCGCCAATGCCGCGCTGGCCGGCTACCGGGACGAGGAATTCGCCCGCCGCGCCGCCGAGTCCGCCGGCGAGGGCGCGCTGGAGATCCCGCGCGTCTGGTTCAAACCCGACCAGGCTCTGGCCCAGTGCCGCTCCGACGACTGGGACGTCGTGCAGCAGGCGCACGACGAAGGCAAGGGCATCCTGCTCCTGACGCCGCACCTGGGCTGTTTCGAAGTGGCGGCGCGCTACTGCGCGCATCGTGGCGGCCCGATTACCGTGCTGTACCGCCCGCCGCGCAAGGCCTGGATGGCGCAATTGGTGGAAGGGGGCCGGCGCGGCCCCAATCTCGACACCGCGCCCGCCAACCTGCAGGGGGTGCGCCAATTGGTGCGCGCGCTGCGGAGGGGCGAAGCCATCGGCATCCTGCCCGACCAGGTTCCCGGCAACGGCGAAGGTGTCTGGGCGCCGTTTTTCGGCAAGCCGGCTTTCAGCATGGTGCTGCCGGGGCGCCTGGCGGCCCAGACCGGGGCGGCGGTGGTGCTGGTGGCGGCCGAGCGCCTGTCCGGCGCCCAAGGCTGGAAGATCCATTTTGCGCGGCTGCCCGGGCCCGTGCCCGAGACCGCCGAGGATCAGGCGACCTGGGTCAATGCCGGCATGGAGGCCATGATCCGCCGCTGCCCCGAGCAATACCTGTGGGGCTACAACCGCTACAAGGCCCCAAAAGGGGAGCCTCCCCCTATGCGCTGACGCGCGCCCGGCATGGTGGACCCCCAGCCGCTGCGCCCTGGGTCGGGCAGCGCGTTGTCTTGTGAGTTTTCCTCACAGTCCTCCCCGACTTATTCGATTGAGCGCGGCTCGCGCCGTGCGCATGATCTCTCCACCGGCAAGCCATCGCGCCGGACCACGGAGAGAGCATGCTTTCATCATTCACTGTCCTGGATTTGACCTGGGTGCTCGGCGGCCCGTTCGCCGGCCAGTTGCTGGCGCAACTCGGCGCCGAGGTCATCAAGATCGAGCCGCTCGAAGGAGACCTGTCCCGCCAGGTATCGCGGCATGCCATGGAGTTCGAGGGCGATCCGGGATTTTTCCTGTCGGTCAACCGCGGCAAGTCCAGCCTGGCGCTGGACCTCAAGCACCCCCAGGGCCGCGAGGTGTTCTACGACCTGGTGCGGCGCAGCGATGCCGTGCTCTACGGTTTCGCGCCCGACGTGCCCAAGCGGCTGGGGCTGGACCGCGACACCTTGTTGTCCATCAATCCCAAGCTCTGCATCGCCCAGCTGATCGGCCTGCATGACCAGCCGCCGTATGCCAGCGCCCCGGCCTTCGACCTGATCGTCCAGGCGCTCAGCGGCCTGATGAGCGTGACCGGCGAGCCCGGCGGCCGGCCGGTGCGGGTGGGCTACCAGATCGCCGACCTGGCCGGCGGGTTGTACCTGGCGCTGGCCTGCGTGGGCGGCATGCTCAAGGCGCTCAAGTCGGGCCGCGGCGACCTGGTGCAGGTCTCGCTGCTGGATTGCCAGCTCGCGCTGCTGACCTGGCAGGCGCAGAACTATTTCCTGTCGGGCGAGGTGCCCACCGCCAACGGCGCGCGCCACCCGGTCATCGCGCCCAGCGACATCTATCCCTGCCTGGACGGCCGCTTCATCGCGGTCTCGCCTACCGGCCAGCAGTTCTGGCAGACCTTTTGCGCAGCCATCGGCCGCACCGACTTGGCCGAGGATCCGCGCTTCCGGCTGGCCAAGGACAGGGTGGAGAACGTCGAGGCGCTGACCGCCATCCTGAACGAAGTATTCGCCGCGCGCGCCTCGACCGACTGGGCCGAACACCTGTTCGCCTCGCGCGTGCCGGCGGCGCCGGTGAACAGCGTGGCCGACGCGGTCGAGCAGCCGCTGGCCCGGCTGCGCGCCATGGTCGAGGAGATCGGGCATCCGCATTCGGGCCGGACCATGCGCTTCCTGGGCAATCCGTTCAAGTACGCGGGGGCCGAGCCCCTGTCCTATCCCCCGGCGCTGGGCGCGGATTCGCGCGCCACGCTCCGGCGCCTGTGCGGCTACGACGATGCCGCCATCGACCAGCTCGTTCAACAGCGTGTCATTTCCGAAGGAGGACCAGCATGACGCGACCCAGCGAAGTCAAGCCCCGCGAAGGGGATCTGCCCGCCGCCCTGTTCAAGGATTGGCAGATCGGCGCGGAGTTTCCCGAACTGCACTTCACCATCACGCCGGAGGTGATCGACGAATATCTCTCGGTGGTGAGCGGCACGCCCGGGGCCTACGTGATCGACGGCCGGCGCGCCGCGCCGCCCAACGTGGTGGCGGTCTATCTGATGGCGGTGATGTACCGCAAGTATCCGCCGCAGCAGGGCGGCATCATGATAGGCAATACCTTCTCTTTTCATCACCCGATCTGGGCCGACGAAGAGACCGAGGTCATCGGCTCGGGCCGGCTCGAAGACAAGTACGAGAAGAAGGGCCGCAAGTACATCTGCTATTCGGTCGAGTTCCGGCGCGCCGACGGCCAGAAGCTGACCAGCATCGTACACACCTCCGCTTTTCCCGAATGAGGACGCCATGGAACGCACCATCCCGCAGACCCAGGAAATGTTCGACGCCTACGGCCGCCTCAACGGCGACAACGACATCCTGCACTACGACGACGACTATGCGCGCGAGCGCGGCTTTCGCGGCACGCTCGGGCATGGCCTGATGTACCTGGGCTACGTGGCCGACCTGGCCGCGCGCAAGTACGGCAAGGACTGGCATTATCGCGGCGAGATCTCGGTCAAGTTCATCGCGCCGGTCTGCCCGGGCGACGAACTGAAGGTCTCGATCGACGACGACGGCCAGGCGCAGTGCGAATCGCAGTTCGGCAAGACCTTGGTGGGCTACGCCAAATTGGTTTAGCCCCCCCTACGCGCTTACGCGCGCCCCTCAAGGGGCTCTACTTGCGGACCGGCAAAGCCGGATCCGCTGTGCCCTGGGTCAAACCCAACGCGCTTGGTGGGTTAGGGCGTGGATAATGGGGAGGTTGAAGGTACATGAGGGAGTCGCGATGGCTGACCAAGCTGCTGAGGGGCCTTATACGCATACGGGATACTCGGATGCGACGTCGGTGCGGGTGCGGGGCAAGGACCTCGTCAATGAGTTGGTGGGGCATTGCAGCTTTACCGAGATGCTGTATTTCCTGACTTGCGGACGCATGCCGCAGGCGGGGCAGGTGCGGGTGCTGGATGCGTGCCTGGTGACGCTGATGGAGCATGGGCTGACGCCCAGCGCCGTGATTGCGCGCCTGATGGCCGATAGCGTGCCGGAGGAGCCCCAGGTGGCGGTGGCGAGCGGGCTGCTGGCCATCGGCAGCGTGTTCGCCGGCACGACCGAGAATTGCGCGCGCCTGTTGCTGGAGATCGAGGCCGCGGCGCCGGCCGAGGGGCTGGAGCAGGCCATGGAGACGCGGGTCGGCCAGTTGAGAAGCCAGCGCCTGCCGGTGCCGGGTTTCGGCCACGCCACGCACAAACCCGACGATCCGCGCACGCCGCGGCTGCTGCAGGTCGCGCGCGAGGCCGGCCTGGCCGGCCGCTACGTGGCGCTATTGGAGCAACTGAGCGCCGTGGTCGATCGCGTCTACGGCCGCCACCTCACCATCAACGCCACCGGCGCGATGGGCGCGCTGTTCCTGGAGATCGGCATTCCGATCGAGGCGATGCGCTGTTATTCGGTGGTGTCGCGCGCCGGCGGCCTGGTCGGCCATCTGCTCGAAGAGCGCGCCGTGCCGTCGGCGCGCAAGATCTGGCAGATGAGCAAGCAGGTCGCGCCCTATCGCGAACCGCCCGAGAGCGCGTAGCGGTTCCGGACGCCCGCGCCAGGGCCGATGCGGGCGGCCTCAGCGGCGGTGGCGCGCGCCCAGCACCTCGACGCAGAGGCGGTCGGATTCGTCGCCCTGCTCGCACAGCCAATCGGTGAAGTCGTCCAGCAGCGCGCGGTGCGTGGTGTGCGGCGATGCGATCAGGTAGTAGCTCGGATCGTAGACGCGCGGCGCGCCCAGCGGCGCCTCCAGCCGTCCCGCGGCAATGTCGTCGATCGCCAGCGGCTCCGGGACCAGCGCGATGCCCAGCCCATCGACCGCGGCCTGCTGGGCGAAATACATTTCTTCGAACATCAGCAGCCCGGCCGGCGTCACGGCTTCCAGGCCGGCCGCGGCGAACCATTGTTCCCAGGCATGCGGATGCGTGGACGCGTTGATCAGCGTGTGCCGAGCCAAGTCATGTCCGCCGCGGATGGGCGCGCGTTCCAGGATCTCGGGCGCGCACACCGCCACGAGGTTGGTGCGCAGGAATTCGCGGCTGTCGAAGCGGGCCAGCGGCACGGGCAGACGGCGGATCACCGCATCGAGCTCGGGCAGCGCCATGGACTCCACCGGCGCGATGCTGGTGGTCAGGCGCAGCTCCACTTCGGGATGCTGGCGCTGGAAGCCCGACATGCGCGGAAGCAGCCATTTCATCGTGAACGTGGGTGGGGCATTGATCGCCAGCACCACCCGGCCGGCCTTGCGCGTCAGCGCGTAAGTGGACAGGGCGATGCGGTCGAGCGCCGGGCCGACCTCGGCCAGCAGCGTGCAGCCTTCGTCGGTGAGCTGCACCTGGTGGTTGAGCCGGCGGAACAGCAGCAGGCCCAGATGGTGTTCGAGCGCCGCGACCTGCCGGCTGACCGCGCCGTGCGTGACGCAAAGCTCACTGGCGGCCTTGGTGAAGCTCAGGTGCCTGGCGGCGGCTTCGAAGGCGCGTATGGCGTTCAAGGGGGGTAAACGGCGCATTGTTTGTGATGAAAACTCACACTCCCATGAGATTAAATGGATTGTGCCCGCATCGCTTCTTCAACACATTAGGGGCTGACCCTCCCAGGCGGGTTGCCCCGATAACAACCATTCCGGAGACACCGATTATGACGGTCCGCGCTTTTCTCGCCAGGCGAGCCTGCCTGCTTTCCGTGTGTGTGTTCTCGTTCGCGGCGCTGCCCGCGGCGGCGGCGTATCCCGACAAGCCTCTGCGCATCATCTGCGCCCATGCGCCCGGCGGGGCGGCCGACCAGCTTTCGCGCATCGTCGCCGATCGCCTGGGCCATGAGCTGCACCAGACGGTCATCGTCGAAAACCGGCCGGGCGCCAGCACCATGCTCGCGGCCGAGCAGGTCGCGCGCTCGCCCGGCGACGGCTACACCCTGCTGATGGCCACCGTGACGACGCTGTCGATCAACCCTTATCTGTACGGCCAGCTGCGCTACGACGCGGTGCAGGATTTCGAGCCCGTCACCGTCGTGGCCTCGACCCCGTTCTTCCTGGCGGTCAACGCCGGCGTGCCGGCCGCCACCGTGCCGGAACTGGTGGCGCTGGCCAAGCGCGAGCCGCGCAAGCTCAACGTCGGCTCGTCGGGCAACGGCACCTCGTCGCACCTGGCGGCCGAACTGTTCAACGACATGGCGGGCGTGCAGACCGTGCACGTGCCCTACAAGGCGACCGCCACGCGCAACAACGAACTGGCCGCGGGCGTGATCCAGATGGTGTTCGGCAACGATGTCATGCCCATGGTCCAGGCAGGCAAGGCGCGGGCCTTGGCGGTGACCTCGGACAAGCGCCTGTCCGGCTACCCCGACATCCCCACCGTGGCCGAGAGCGGGGTGCCCGGCTTCGAGGCCAGCGTCTGGTACGGGCTGGTGGCGCCCAAGGGCACGCCGGCCGCCATGGTGCAGACATTGCACGCCGCGCTGGCCAAAGTCCTGGCCAAGCCCGAAGTCAAGCGGCAGGTCATGACCTCGCTGGGCGGCGACGTCGTGGCCAACACGCCCGAGGAGTTCGCCACGCTGATCCGCAGCGACGGGGAAAAGTGGAGCAGGGTGATCCAGCGGGCCGGAATCAAGGTGACGGAATAGGGCGTGCGCCGAGGGCCGCATTACTGCGGCGTGGCCGACCTTCCCAGCGCATCCTGGATGGCCGTCATCAGCGAGCGGACCCGGATGGGTTTGGCGCAATGGGCATCGAAGCCGACCTCCATCGCCATCTGCAGATCCTGCTGGCGGGAAAATGCGGTCAGCGCGACCGTGGGCAGGCGGACGCGGCCTGCCTCGCGCTCCTGCTGGCGCAGGTCGCGCAATAGCTGGTAGCCGTCTTTGCCGGGCAGCCCGATGTCGCTGATCAGCAGGTCCGGCCGGCGCTGGTTCAATTGCGTCCAGGCGTCTTCGTAGCTGACCGCCATGCGGGGCCTGGCGCCGCGCTCCTGCAGCAGGATGCTCAGCACCTCCCGGGCGTCGTCATCGTCCTCCACGACCAGGATGTCCAGGTTGGCGAGGTGCCGATGCGTGTCGGCCCGGATGTCCGGTGCCGGTTCGTCGGGCTGTTCGCTGCGTGCGGCGCCGGAGGGCGCATCCAGCGCGGGCAGACGGATGGAGAAGGTGGCGCCCAGACCTTCGCCGGCGCTGTAGACCGATGCCGTGCCGCCATGCAGTTCGGCCAGGTGCCGCACGATGGACAGGCCGAGTCCCAGGCCGCCGTGCTTGCGGTTGTTGGGCGAGGCGTCCTGCGTGAAGCGGTCGAACACGTGGGGAAGGAAATCGGCGGAAATGCCCTTGCCCTGGTCGCGCACCGACAACGCCAGTTCGTCGTGGGCCAGGGTGGCCGACAGCACGACTTCGCCGTGGTCGGGCGAGAACTTGATGGCGTTGGACAGAAGATTCCACAGTATCTGCTGCAACCGGTCTGCGTCGAGCCAGAACTTGCGGCCGCCGTCCGGCGGCAGGTCCAGGGTGAGGCGCACGTGCTTCTTCTCGACCAGCGGCTGAACGCTCTGCACGGCTTCGCGCGCCACCTCCAGCGGATCGGCCATGCTGCGCTCCAGCGTCATCTTGCCGACGTTGAGCATGGAGACGTCCACCAGGTCGGATATGAGCCGCTGCTGCAGCTTGATGTTGTGGTCGATGCTTTCGATGCCGCGCCGGGTCTCGGGCGTCTTGGCGCGCAGGCCCAGGAACTGGGTCCACATGGCGATCGCGTTCAGCGGCGTGCGCAATTCGTGCGACAGGATGGCGATGAAGTCGTCCTTCATCCGGTTCAGGCGCTCGATGCTGCTGCGCGCCGCCTGTTCGCGTTCCAGCAGCTTTTCGCGGTGGGCTTCGAGCTGCACGCGTTCGGTCACGTTGGAGATCACCGCCACCTTGGTGCCGTTGTCCAGCGGCGCCGAGATGTTCCATTCGAGATGGACGACCGCGCCGCCGCTGTCCAGCAGCGGCAGCGTGCCCTGCCACCCCGATGGATGCACGGTGCGGGTGGCGGTGCGTACGCGTTCCGCCCATTCGGCCGGAGCGAACTGCGCTACTTCGTGATTCAGAAGCTGTGCGGCGGTGCGGTCCAGCAGCGACAGGAGCGCAGGGTTGACCTCGGCGAGCCGGCCCTGCGGATCGAGCAGGCAGATGCCGCCCACTGCCTGGTTGTAGATGGCGCGAAAGCGCGCCTCGCTTTGGCGCATTGCCAGTTCCGCATCGCGGGCGCGCAGCAGGGCGGCCACGGTGGCCAGCAATACGGCCGGCTCGGCCGGGTGGGTCAGGTAGGCATTGGCGCCTGCCTCCAGTCCCTGGACCTTGTCGGTATCGCGGACGTGAGCGGCGGACAGGTGCACGACCGGCAGGCTGGCGGAGTCGGGCTGGGCGCGCAGCGCGCGACAGACCTCGAAGCCGTTCATGTCGGGCAGGTGCACGTCCAGCACGACGGCCGAGATGCCCGACTGGGCGAGCTGCAGGGCCTGGGCGCCGGTCTCGGCCTCCGCGGTGCCGAAGCCCGCCGTACGCAGCGTCCGCGCGGTCGCATAGCGCGTGACGGGATTGTCGTCGACTACCAGCACGGTGTAGACCGCGGATGCGTGGTCAGCCATGTTCCGGACCTCCGGCAGCATCGCGGTCCGGCTTCAATCGCATCGGCACCGTGGCGCGAAAGACCGAGCCTTTGCCCGGTTCGCTCTGGAAACTCACCGAACCGCCCAGGGCCTCGGCCAGGCGTTTGCTCAGCGCCAGCCCCAGCCCCGTGCCGCGGAAACGCTTCTGCAACGGCGAGTCGATCTGGACGAAGTCGTGGAAGACGGCGCCTTGCAATTCTTGGGGAATGCCGATGCCGGTGTCCGCGACGGCGAAGGTGGCGGTGCCGTTGCCTTCATTGCGGGCCGACACGCGGACCTCGCCGCGAGGCGTGAATTTCAGCGCATTGGAAATGTAGTTGCGCAGGATCTGCGACAGCTTCCGGTCGTCGCTGAACAAGGGCGGAAGTCCGGAAGGCTCCTCGAAAATCAGGGCGACCTCCTGGTTGGTCAGCACCGGCTTGAACATGCCCCGCAGCGCGCTGAACAGGTCGACCAGGTCGAACCACGCCGGCGAGATGTCGATGCGGCCGGCCTCCATCTTCGCCAGGTCGAGCAGGTCGTCGACCATGTCGGAAAATTCCGCGGTGGTGGACTGGATGAACCGGACCTGCCTGGCCTGTTCCTCGGTCAGCGGGCCATCCACGCGATCCGCCAGAAGCCGGGCGATGCTCTGGATCGACACGATGGGGGTGCGGAACTCGTGGCTCATGTACGCGAGGAAGCGGCTTTTCAGTTCCGTGGCCTGGCGCAATTGCTCGGCCTGGGTGTCCAGCTCCGCATAGAGCGCCAGCACGCCGCGGTTGGTTTGCTCCAGCTCGGTGCGCAAGGCGTCGCATTCCGCCGTCTTGGCATCCAGGGCCGCTCGCAGGCCGGGGGTCTCGAGAGGCTCCATTCAATGCTCCTGTAGCCGTATGACGATGAGGGTGGTGTCGTCCCGGCCCCGCGTGTACCCGCGCAGGATGAAAGCGGCGATGATGGCCGGATGGTGGTGCAGGATGTCGGGCTGTCCGTCCAGCGTCCAGCGCGACGTGATGCCGTCGGAGTACAGGACCAGCACCGCATGCGGCGGCCAGGCCGCGCGCTGTTCGGCGACGGTGCGGATCTGCAGGCCGACCGTGCCGTTCTGCGAGACCAGGGATTTGTCGTACAGCCCCGAAACGAAGCGCGCGGTGACGTTGCCTATGCTCGCGTAGCGGACCTCCCGGGAGCCGGCGTCCGCATCCAGGGCCGCGGCCGCCGCGCCGCGGGTGGTTCGCAGCGCCGCATGGGCGCGGGTCAGATAGGAGGCGGGGCCGCTCCAGGCTTGTTCCGCAAAGCAGTCCAGCGCCGCATCCGATGCCTTGGCGGCCTCGATGCCGTGACCCAGGCCGTCTGCCAGGACGGCCCGCACGCCGCGGCCATCGGCAAGAACGCGCCAGCCGTCGCCGCTGACCCGTTCGCCGGGAGCGGCTACGCACAGTCCCGCTGCGATGAATCCGGCCGTCGGCGTGCCCGAGATGTGGAAGCGGGCGAACACGATCGTGCCCTCCGCGGCGCTGGAATGCAGGTCGAAGACGTGGGCGAGGCGGCGGATCGCGCCCAGGCCGCCTCCGAGCGTCCCGGCGGTGGAGTAGCCGTCGCGCACGCATGCTGCCGCATCGCTTATCCCGGGGCCTTCGTCCATCGACAGGATATCGAGGCAGATGCCCCCGCCCAGGTCGGCCAGCCCCATCAGCAGCCGGCCCTGGCGGGCGTGCTTGACCAGGTTCGAGCCCAGTTCGGTGACGACCAGCGCGACCTGTCCGGCCAGCACGTCGTCCGCGCCTTGCGCGACGGCTTCGGCCACGGCCCAGCGCCGCGCCTCTCCGACCCGGCTGGCGTCCGTCACCGGAAAGACGGCATGGGGCCTCATGTCATTTCCAGCGCGTGATGGAGACGCGCGTGCCCTCGCCAAGCCTCGAGTCGATGTCGAATTCGTGGACCAGGCGCTTGCTGCCGGACAGGCCCATGCCCAGTCCGGCGCCGGATGTCCAGCCGTCGGTCATGGCCAGCTGGATGTCGGGTATGCCCGGACCGCTGTCCTCGAAGTGCAGGCGCAATCCCTTGCGCAGGCCGTTCGTCAGGATCTCCCAGCGCATGTCGCCGCCGCGGCCGTAGACGATGGCGTTGCGCGCCAGTTCGCTCGCGGCCGTGATGAGCTTGGTCTGATCCACCAGCGAGAACTTCAGGTCGGCTGCCAGCCGGCGCACCGTCTGCCGGCTGAGCACGACGTCGCGCTCGTCGTGCAGCGGCATGCTGCCGGAGGTGTCGTCATCGGCCAATTGGGCGCCCCTTGTCAGCGGCCTGCAGGATCTGCATGCCGCGCTCGACATTCAGCGCGGTGCGCACGCCGTCGAGCGACAGTCCCAGTTCGACCAGGGTGATGGCGACCGCGGGCTGGATGCCCACCACGACGGTCTGGGCGTCCAGCAGCCGCGAGATGCCCGAGATGCCGATCAGCATGCGGCCGATGAAGGAATCGACCATGGTCAGCGCCGAGATATCGATCAGCACCCCCGATGCGCCGGTGTCGACGATGCGCGACGCCAGGTCGTCCTGCAACTGCAGGGCGGTCTGATCGTGCATCTCGACCTGGATGGTCACCAGCAGGATGGCGCCCATCCGCAGGATAGGGATTCTATCCATGGGCGGCTCAATCCTGGACGCGGGCGATGGTATGCCCGGTCATGCGCAGCGCGACGGCCAGGGCATCGGCCAGGGTGGCCTTGGTGGCGATGCCTTGCAGGTCTATGCCCAGGTGCACGATGGTCTGGGCGATCTGGGGCCGGATGCCGCTGATGATGCTCTCGGCGCCCATCAGGCGCAGCGCGGTGACGGTCTTGAGCAAGTGCTGGGCGACCAGCGTGTCGACGGTGGGAACGCCGGTGATGTCGATGATGGCCAGTTCCGAGCCGGTCTGCACGATGCGTTCGAGCAGCGATTCCATGACCATCTGGGCGCGGCTGCTGTCCAGCGTGCCGATGATGGGAACGGCCAGCACGCCTTCCCACAGCTTGATGACGGGCGTCGACAGTTCGAGCAGTTCGTCCTGCTGGCGCGAGATGATGTCTTCGCGCGTTTGCTGGTAGACGGCGAGGGTCCATTGCGCCATGCGGTCCACGATGGCCGAAATATTCCACAAGGCCTGGATCTGCTCATTCTTGCCGAGTTCTTCGCGTTGCAGCAGGTCGAACAGCGGACGCTTGAGCGACAGGACGAAGGCGCTGGTATCGGCCGCGGTGCTGCTTTGCGCGGCGCGCGAGGCGGACAGGCGGGCCAGGCTGTCGCGCAGTTCGGCCCAGGTCGCGTTTTCGAAATCGGCGGCATCGCCGTCCTCGCGCAGTGCGCGCAGCAGATGGCCGTAGAGTTCGGCTTGTTCGCCTTGCAGGGACGCCGCCGTGCGGCGCGAGCCTTGCGCGATCGCCGCGTACTCGGTTGCCCAGCCCTGCACTATTTCGTCCTGTTTCTGTTCCAGGAAGCGAATGATCGTGGCATTTTCTTGACGCATGTGGAATCCCGGAAAAGTGGCAGATCATTCTACGCCGACGGCCCTCTGCCGGCGGCGGAGAGCGGAAACAAAACGAGTGATTTGTTACGGTTTTCCGAAGCGGCCGCCGGCGCGGGCGCGCAGGGCTGCTTCGGAGGGGCGGGCGGGGGTTACGCTGCGTCCTGCAGCAGCGCCCCCAGCCCGTGTTCCATCGCGTGCTGCGAGACGACCAGCTCCAGCCGCAGCATGGCCCGGGTCGCGCCTACGAACAGCTTGCGCGCCGTACGTTCGTCGAGCTGGTCGAAGTCCACCTCGGTAAATACGACGGCCGGCGCGGCCTGCCCCTTGAAGCGGTAGACCGAGTCCATGAGCACTTCCCCGGCCGAGAACTCGGGCTTGCCGAACAGGTCGTAGCGGCCGGTGAAGGTGCGCATGGCATGCGGACCGAGTTGCGGCTGGCTCAGCAGCGCGGAACTGTCGCGCCCGCGAAAGCTGACCACGGCGATGTCCGAGCGCTGGAAGCCCGCGGCGAGGCATTGCGAGATGGCCTTCTTGGTCTGGGCCAGCAGTTCCGCTTCATTGCCGTAGACCTGCACATGCAGGCCGCCGGCCGCAATGGGGCCGCGCGCTTCGATGCGCTGCGCGTCCGGCACGAGCCGGTTCAGCAGCTTGATGATGCTGCGCGGGCTGCGGTAGTTGCGGTCGGCGCGCAGCGCGACCCACCCCGGCAGGTGCACGGGCGGCTTGCCATACAGGTTCTGCATCGGGTCTTCGAGCCAGATCATGCGGGCGTGGGGACGCGCGTGGCGCAGCACCTGGTCGCGCCATTCGTCGGTGAAGTCCTGGCCTTCGTCGACGATGATGGTGTCGAAGCGCAGCGAGTCGGGCACCTGTTCGCGGGCCGCGCGCGCCACGAGGGTGGCGAAGGCGTCCGGACCGGTGAAATCGACCGGCTGGCCGGCGGCGTGCAGGACCTTGTCGCACAGCGTGTGGAAGGTGCAGGCCAGGCCGCCTTCGGGCGCGATGCTGTTGAAATGATCGGCCAGCGGCCGGTTGAAGCAGACGTACAGCGGCCGGCGGCCGGCGTCGATCGCCGCGCGGAATTCGGCTTGCGACAGCTGGGTCTTGCCCGAGCCCGCCGTACCTACCACGCGCAGCCGGAACGGCTCGAACTCCAGCCGCCGCGCCCAATGGGCCAGGCCGCCCGAGATCCGGGTCACCATGGCGCGGGCCTGGCCGATCAGCGCATTGGCGTCCGGCTCGAGCTGGATGATGTCGTCCAGGAAGCGTTTGACTGGCGCTGCCGCCGGCGTCGCCGCGGCCTGCGGCAGCGCCAGCTGGATCACGGCGCACAGCCGGTCGCGCTCGCTGGCGTCGACGATGCGTTCGGCCGCCAGTCCCGCGGTCTCGGGATGGCGCACCGTGTAGTCGGGACAATAAAGCAGGTACTCGACCCGGACCGCGTCCAGGTGCGGCCGGCGCGCGAGCCGGCCGCGCAGCACCGCCAGCTGGCGGCCGATCTGCACCGGCACGTTGGTGCTGTGGCTGGGGTATTTCTTGAACAGGCCTTCCGGCGTTTCTTCCAGGAAACCGCTCAATTGCTCCACCAGCAGCAGGTCGCCTGCGGCATTGACGACGGCGAAGTCGATGTCGCCGTATACCGAGAAGCCGCGCTCCACGTTGGTCCAATGGACGGCGTGGTAGACGGTGTACGAATCGGGCAGCCCCCGTTCGAGCACCGCCAGGGTCTCGATTTCGCGTCGGGCGGCGCCGGTGGCGCTGACCTCGCGCCAACCGTCGGGGACGATCCTGGCCATAGTGGCAAATTCCAGTAAAGCGGCGGATCGCCAGGATACCAAGCCTTGGCGGCCCGGCACGCGAGGCTTCGGGCGATGGGGGAGCGATATAATCCATCCATGACTTGGCACTTCACCAAAATGCACGGCGCGGGCAACGATTTCATCGTCCTGGACGGCGTGCGGCAAGAGATTAGGCTGACTGCCGAGCGCGCGCGCAAGCTCGCGCATCGGCAGTTCGGCATCGGCGCCGACCAGATTCTGCTGGTGGAGCGGCCCACGCGCGCCGATGCGGATTTCCGCTATCGCATCTTCAACGCCGACGGCGGCGAGGTCGAGCATTGCGGCAACGGCGCGCGCTGCTTCGTGCGCTTCGTGCACGAGCAAGGGCTGACCGACCGCAACCCGGTGCGCGCCGAGATCTGCACCGGCATCATCGTGTTGAACGAGCAGGACGACGGCGAAGTCAGCGTGGACATGGGCCGCACCAGCTTCGAACCGGCCGCCGTGCCGTTCGATCCGACCGGCCTGACGCCGCGTCCCGACGGGCAGGACAGCCTGTGGCCGCTCGACGTGTCGGTGCCCGGCGAGCCGGAGAAAACGGTGTGGGTGTCGGTGGTCGGCATTTCCAATCCGCATGCGGTGCAGGTGGTCGATAACGTCGACACCGCGCCGGTCGCCGGAATCGGACCCCGCGTCGAGAGCCATCCGCGCTTCCCGCGCCGGGTCAACGCCGGCTTCATGCAAATCGTCGATCGCCACGACATCCGCCTGCGCGTGTACGAGCGCGGCGCGGGCGAAACCCTGGCCTGCGGCACGGGCGCGTGCGCGGCGGTGGCCGCCGGCATCCGCCGCGGCCTGCTCGACTCGCCGGTGCGGGTGCAGACCCGCGGCGGCGTACTGACCATCGCCTGGGACGGCGAACAACTGCTGATGACCGGCCCGGCCGTCACCGTGTTCGAAGGCACGATAGACATCGATCGCCTGCTGGGCTGACCGCGCTGCGGGCCGCCCGGCCCTGGCCATACGCAACGACATATTCCGGAAGATCCATGGACGCCAACGAAGTCGCGCAATACCTGCGGGAAAATCACGATTTCTTCGATCGCCACGCCGAGCTGTTCGCCATCATGAAGGTGCCGCATCCGCACGAGGGACGGGCGGTATCGCTGGCCGAGCGCCAGGTGCTGACGCTGCGCGAGCGGACGCGGAGCATGGAGCAGCGCGTGTCGGAACTGGTTCGTGCGGCTTCCGAGAACGAGCATATTTCCGATCGCCTGCTGCTCTGGAGCCGCAGCCTGCTCAAGGCGCGCGATCCGCTGGAGCTGCCCGGGCTCGTGACGGCGGGGCTGGCCGAGACGTTCAGCGTGCCCGACGTGACTTTGCGGATCTGGGGCGAATCGGGTGTCGAAGCCGATGCGCAGGCGCCGTGGCGCGCCGAGGTCTCGGCCGACGCCAAGGCCTTCGCCAATGGCCTGATGTCGCCGTACTGCGGCCCCAACTCGGGCTTCGAGGCGGCCGGCTGGCTGGAGCGCGAAGTGCGTTCGATGGCCCTGATCCCATTGCGCATCGGCATCGCGCCCGAGGCTTTCGGCCTGCTGGTGCTGGCCTCGCCCGATGCCGAGCGGTTCACGCCTTCCATGGGCACCGCCTTCCTGTCGCGCATCGGCGAACTGGCCAGCGCGGCGCTCTCCCGCCTATTGTAATGAAGCCCCCCCCTACGCGCTCCGCGCGCCCCCCAGGGGGCGGCGCTGGCGGACCGGCGGAGCCGGATCCGCTGCGCCCTGGCTGGGATACGGAGCGCGCAGGGGGGGCGCTCATTCCAGCCATGGGGGAATGGCTGGGGCATCTGGAATCGGGGCGGCGGTATTCGGTCCATACGTTGGCTGCCTATCGGCGCGACCTGGGCTGGCTGGTCGAATTGGCGGACGGGCTGCCGCTCGAACATGTGTCGCAGGGCCATGTGCGGCGCTATTTGGGCTTGCTGCATGCGCAGGGCTTGAGCCCGCGCAGCCTGGCGCGCATCCTGGCCACCTGGCGGGGGTTCTACCAGTGGTGGGCGCCGCGCGCGGGCATGGCGGCCAATCCGGCGGCGGGCGTGCGCGGGCCCAAGGTGCCGCGCGGCCTGCCCAAGGCCTTGTCGGTGGATCAGACCCAGGCGCTGCTCGACCACGAACCACCGCAGGCCGGCGAGCAGCGCGGCCAGACCGACGCGCAGCGCTGCGCCATCGCCTTGCGCGACACGGCCATGTTCGAACTGTTCTACTCCAGCGGCCTGCGCCTGGCCGAGCTGGTGGGATTGGATACCGCCTACGTACGCGCCGCCGGCTACGAATCCGCGAGCTGGCTGGACCTGGAGCAGGCCGAAGTCAGCGTGCTGGGCAAAGGCGGCAAGCGCCGCATCGTGCCGGTCGGCAGCCAGGCCTGCACGGCCTTGCGCGCCTGGCTGGAGGCTCGGCCGGTGCTGGCCGCGGCGGCGGGCGCGGATGTCCATGCGCTGTTCCTGGGCCTGCGCGGCCGCCGCGTCTCCACCCGTGTGGTGCAGGCCCAGTTGGCGCGGCGCGGCCAGTCCGCCGGCGTGCCGACCCACGTGCATCCGCACGTGCTGCGCCACAGCTTCGCCAGCCACGTGCTGCAGTCCGCCGAGGATTTGCGCGCCGTGCAGGAAATGCTGGGGCACGCCAACATCTCCACTACCCAGATCTATACCCGGCTGGATTTCCAGCACCTGGCCAAGGTCTACGACAAGGCCCATCCCCGCGCGGGACGCGACAAAAAAAACCCCCACGCTACGCCTTCGGCTGCGCTGCCCGACGGCAAAAAACCGGACTAGCCCGGCGCACTCCCTGCACAACTCCAATCAAGAAATTTTCCATGAGCGACATCGTCCTGAAGCCCGGCAAGGAAAAGTCCCTGCTGCGGCGCCATCCCTGGGTCTACGCCACCGCCGTGGCGCAGGCCGTCGGCCGGCCCCTCGCGGGCGATACCGTGCGCGTGGTCGACAGCCGCGGGAATTTCCTCGCCTGGGGCGCCTTCAGCCCGGACTCGCAGATCCGCGTGCGCTGCTGGAGCTTTCACGAAGACGAGCGGATCGACGCGGCCTGGATGACGGCGCGCGTGCACGATGCGGTCGCGCGCCGTGCCAGCCTGGCGGCGCGCACCGACGCCGTCCGGCTGGTGTTCGGCGAGGCCGACGCCCTGCCCGGCTTCGTGGCCGACCGCTATGCCGGACAACTGGTCGTGCAGTTCCTGGCCGCGGGCGTGGAACGCTGGCGCGAAGCCCTGATCGACGCGCTGGCGGCCGCCACCGGTTGCGCCGACGTCTACGAGCGTTCCGACGCCGCCGCGCGCGAACGCGAAGGCCTGGCTCCCCGTACCGGCGTGCTGCGGGGAACCGAGCCGCCCGCCGAGGTCGAGATCGTCGAAGACGGCGTGCGCTATGGCGTGGACGTGGCCCGCGGCCACAAGACCGGTTTCTACCTGGACCAGCGCGAAAGCCGCCGCCGGGTGGCGGAACTGGCGGCCCGGGTCGGACCGGGCGCCGCGGTGCTGAATTGCTTCTCTTATACCGGCGGCTTTTCGCTGGCAGCCCTGAGGGCGGGCGCTGCCCATGCCGTATCGGTCGATTCCTCGGCCGATGCCCTGGCTATGGCGGCGCGCAATGCCGTGCGCAACGGCTTGCCCGAAGCCGCTTTCGAATGCCGGGTCTCCAAAGTGGCCGATGCGCAGAAGGCGCTGGCGGCCGAAGGCCGGATGTTCGACATCGTCGTGCTCGACCCGCCCAAGTTCGCGCCCTCGGCCCATCATGTGGACAAAGCCGCGAGGGCCTACAAGGACGTCAATCTGAAGGGCATGAAGCTGGTCAAGCCGGGCGGCTACCTGCTGGCCTTTTCCTGCTCGGGCGCGATCGGCGTGGACCTGTTCCAGAAGATCGTGGCCGGCGCGGCCATCGACTCCGGCCTCGAGTTCGTCCTGCTGGAACGACTGGCGGCCGGCATCGACCATCCGATGCGCATGACCCATCCCGAAGGCGAGTACCTGAAGGGGCTGCTGCTGCAAAGAGTGGCCTGACCGCGAGGCGATGGCGAACGCGCGGAGCACGCGCAGGATGGTCGGACAAGCGCGAGGCCTGTCCTGCCGGACCCCATGCCGCGGAAGCAGGTATGACGAAACTATCCTGCAGGACAATTTCGCCTAGCTTCGCAACGGATCGAGGATGGGTAGAGTCGTGCTTCCGCCGCATGCCTTTCCGCCGAGTCTTCCGTGTCCCGCCACGACAGCGCCTACCGCAGCCTCTTTTCCCATCCGGCCATGATGGCCGAACTGCTGCAAGGCATGGTGCGCCAGGAATGGGTCGCCCAGGCCGACTTCGCCACCCTGGAGCGGCTCAACGCCGAACACGTGGCCCCGCGGGGCAGCCGCCGCCGGGCCAGCGA